>CAWGHF010000001.1:0-110540 GCA_963822305.1 uncultured Actinomycetota bacterium
TCGAACCCCTGACCCCCACACTGCCAGTGTGGTGCGCTACCAGCTGCGCCATAGCCCCGTGAAGTTGTGCTCATCGAAGCTACACCACCTGCAGGAAGCCTTCAAAACCACTGCTCACGGCACTTCTCCGCCGGCCTCTGGGCCGATCGCCCGGATCGGCGTCGGCCTAACCGGCGGCAGGCCGCGCGTCTCCGGCGCGAACACCCAACCGATTGCGGCCACCAGCAGGATGGCGCCACTGACCAGGAACGCCATCGCAAACGAGCCGTGCTCGGCCACCTGGCCGACGGCAAGTGATCCGACGATCGACCCCAGGTCGGCCATCATCTGGAACGTCGCGACGGCCGTTCCGCCGCGGGCTTTGTTGCCGATGATGTCCGCCACCGCGGCCTGCTGCGGAGAGACGAAGACGCCGGTCGCCGCGCCCGTTACAAGGGCCGCCGCCAGGAACACCGTCAGCGAGGACGTGTAGCCGACGAGCACCGTCGCGCCCGCCGACACCGTCAGGCCGACGATGAGCAGCTTGCGGCGCCCGACCCGGTCGGACAGATACCCGCTGGGGATGACGGCCAAGATGTTGCCGATCGCGAACGTCGCCAGCGCCAATCCCGCGAAGCCCGCGCTGTAACCCAGCGCCTCGACGACGAACAGCGGCACCAGCGCGATGCGCAGGCCGAACGCCGCCCAGCCCGTGGCGAAGTTGGAGAACAGTGCGGCGCGGTATGCCCTGTGGCGCAACACAGTCCGCACCGAGACAGCGGGTTCCGTACGTCGATTCCGGCAACGCCACAGCGGAATTGCGCAGGCTCACAAAGACTACCGCCGCGGCCACCAGCAGTGCGGCGCCGTAGATCAGGAACGGCGCCGCCAGTCCCAGGCCCGCGGTCAGGCTGCCCAGTACCGGTCCGCCGACAGACCCGATGAGGAAGCCCGACGAGAACATGCCCGCGACGCGCCCACGCGCGTCCGGCGGTGATATCCGGATCATCAGGCCGAGCGAGGACACCGTGAACATCGCCGATCCCAGGCCGCCCAACGAACGGAAAAGCAGCAGCTGCCAATACGTTTGCGCGAATGCACACGCACCGGTGGACAACGCAACGATCACCAGACCGCTGACGTAAACCCGCCTCTCCCCCACCCGTTGCACCAGCAACCCGGCGGGCGGCGCGGCAACCAGACGCATCAGCGCGAACGCCGTGATGACGAATGTCGCCGCGCTGATGCTGACACCGAAGTGCCGCGCATACTGCGGAAGAACCGGGGCGACCACGCCGTAGCCCAAGGCAACGACGACGTTCGCCGCGATCAGCAGCCAGACTTCGCGCGGCAGTGGCTCTTTGGGTTCGGTTGTCTCAGTGAGACTCAGGTGGCTCTGCTCCTCGCGTGCGCAGTCCCCCTCCGAACTCACGCGATGACCTTGTTCACCACTTCGCGGGCCGCCTCCTGTACCTCGGCGAGATGCTCGGGTCCCTTGAACGACTCCGCGTAGATCTTGTAGACGTCCTCGGTGCCCGACGGCCGCGCCGCGAACCACGCGTTTTCCGTCGTCACCTTCAAACCGCCGAGCGGTGCGCCATTGCCCGGCGCCGTCGTCAGCTTGGCGGTGATCTCCTCGCCGGCGAGTTCGGTGGCCGTCACCTGCTCCGGTGACAGCTTGGCCAGTCGCGCCTTCTGCTCGCGGTCGGCAGGCGCGTCGACACGCGCATAGGTTGGCGCACCGTACTTTTCGGCCAGCGCTTCGTAGCGTTGCGACGGTGAAGAGCCGGTGACGGCGAGAATCTCCGACGCCAGCAGCGCCAGGATGATGCCGTCCTTGTCGGTGGTCCACGTCGATCCGTCACGGCGCAGGAACGACGCCCCCGCACTCTCCTCGCCGCCGAAACCGATGGTGCCGCTGATCAATCCGTCGACGAACCACTTGAAACCGACGGGCACCTCGAGAAGCTTGCGGCCGAGACCGGCGACGACGCGGTCGATGATCGACGAGCTGACCGCGGTCTTGCCGACCGCCGTCGACGCAGGCCAGTCCGGGCGATTGGTGTACAGATACTCGATCGCCACCGCGAGATAGTGGTTCGGATTGAGCAGACCGCCGTCGGGGGTAACGACGCCGTGCCGGTCGGAGTCTGCGTCGTTGCCGGTCCCGATCTGGTACGACTCGCGGTTGGCGATCAGCGACGCCATCGCGTTGGGCGAGCTGCAGTCCATCCGGATCTTGCCGTCGGTGTCCAGCGTCATGAACCGCCACGTGGCGTCGACCAGCGGGTTGACCACCGTCAGCTCGAGGTTGTGCCGTTCGGCGATCGCGCCCCAGTAGTCGACACTCGCCCCGCCCAACGGGTCGGCGCCGATGCGGATCTTCTCCGCGCTGATGGCGTGCACGTCGACCACGTTCGGCAGGTCATCGATGTAGGCATTCATGTAGTCGTGACGTTGCGCCGTCTGCAGGGCACGGGCCAGCGGCACGCGCTTCACGGCTTTGAGCCCGTCGCGCAGGATCTCGTTGGCTCGCTTGGCGATCACGCCCGTCGCATCGGTGTCGGCGGGCCCGCCGTTGGGTGGGTTGTACTTGAATCCGCCGTCGCGGGGCGGATTGTGCGACGGGGTGACGACGATGCCGTCGGCCAGGTCACCCTCGCGGCCTCGGTTGAACGACAGGATGGCGTGGCTGACGGCGGGCGTAGGCGTATAGCGGTCGGCCGAGTCGATCATCGCCACCACGTCGTTGGCGGCCAACACCTCCAGCGCCGACACCCAGGCCGGTTCCGACAGCGCATGGGTGTCGCGGCCGATGAACAGCGGACCGGACGTCCCCTGCGCCTTCCGGTACTCCGCGATGGCCTGGGTGGTGGCCAGGATGTGCGGCTCGTTGAATGCCGCGTCCAGGCTCGATCCGCGGTGACCGGAGGTACCGAAGGCCACCTGCTGGTCGATGTTGTCCGGGTCGGGTTCGACGGTGTAGTACGCCGTGACCACCTGGGCCACATCGATGAGATCTTCGGGTTGCGCCAGCTTGCCGGCGCGGGGATTGGCGGCCATGCTCCCGATTCTGCTCCTCCGTAATTCGTGCCGTACGCGGGTCCGGAAGCTTGACGGCGTTACTTTGGCTTGTGTTCAGTTTCGACCGACGGGAGTTGGCCGCGGTATTCGTCGGCGGAGCGGTCGGCACACTGGCCCGGGCTGGCCTCGAGACGTTAGCCGCACCCGACCCCGGCCGCTGGCCGTGGCCGACGTTCATCGTCAACATCGTGGGCGCATTCCTGTTGGGCTATTTCGTCACCAGGCTGCTCGAGCGTTTGCCGACGTCGAGTTATCGGCGCCCGCTGTTGGGCACCGGCCTGTGCGGGGGCCTGACGACGTTTTCCACCATGCAGGTCGAGACCATCAAGATGCTCGAGCACCACCACTACGGCCTCGCCGTCGGCTACACCCTTGCCAGCATCGCCGCGGGCCTGCTCGCGGTTTACGTCGCGACCGCCGTGACGCGACGGGTCAGGGTGCGCCAATGACCGTTGCGGTCTGGATCGGCGTCATGCTGCTCGGCGGGGTCGGCGCGGTGGCGCGGTTCCAGCTCGACCGTGCCGTGTCCAAGCGAATCGCGCGACCGTTTCCGTTCGGCACGCTTGTCGTCAATCTCAGCGGTGCGCTGCTGCTCGGCTTCTTCGCAGGGCTCGCACTCAGCCCGCATATGGCGTTGCTGGCGGGCACCGGATTCGTCGGCTCCTACACGACCTTCTCGACATGGATGCTCGAGACGCAGCGCCTCGGTGAGGAGCGGCAGGTCGTCGCGGCGTTCGCCAACATCGCGGTCAGTGTGGTGCTCGGCCTGGCCGCGGCGTGGCTGGGTCAGTCGATCGGAGCTGCGCTGTGACCGATTACCTGAAGCTCACCTCATATTTCGCCGAGCGGCTGCGGCACGGAGATCAGTTCCTGTCCGACGCCCTTCTCGATCTGTACGCCGACCACGCGGTCGCCACCAGCGTCGTGCTGCGCGGCATCGCCAGCTTCGGCCCGCACCACGAACTGCGCAGCGACCAATCCCTCAGCTTGTCGGAGGACTCGCCCATCGCCATCGCAGCGGTGGACACGGCCGACAAGATGGCCGGGCTCGCCGACCAGGTGTCCGCGATGATGTCCCGCGGCCTCGTCACGCTCGAACGCGCACACCTCGGCGGGTCAGCGCCGCCACCCGACGCCGCCAAGCTCACCGTCTACGTCGGCCGCCAGGACCGCGTCGACGGACGACCCGCCTACCGCGCGGTGTGTGAGGTGCTGCACCGACTCGGATTCGCCGGCGCATCAGTGTTTCTCGGCGTCGACGGCACCGCGCGCGGTGAGCGTAAGCGGGCTGCCTTCTTCAGCCGCAACATCGGTGTTCCGGTGATGATCATCGCGGTCGGTACCGGCCGACAGGTCGCCGACGCGCTGCCCGAACTCGAAACCCTCTTGCGGGAACCGCTTTTCACGATCGAACGTGCGCAACTGTGCAAACGCGACGGCGAGCTGTTGGCCGCGCCGACGGCGCTGCCCTCCACCGACGAACAGGGTCGGCCGCTGTGGCAGAAGCTGATGGTCTACACGTCCGAGGCGGCGCTGCACGACGGCGTGCCTATTCACCGGGCGATCGTCCGACGATTGTTCGACTCGCGGTCGGCCAATGGCGCGACGGTGCTGCGCGGCATCTGGGGATTCCACGGTGATCACGAACCGCACGGCGACAAGTGGATTCAGTTGGCCCGCCGGGTGCCGGTGACCACCATCGTCGTCGACGCCCCTGATCGCATCGCGGCCAGCTTCGAGATCATCGACGAGCTCACCAGCAAGCACGGTTTGGTGACCAGCGAGCTCGTTCCGGCACTCGTGTCGGTCGACGACGGTAAGCGCGTCGGCGGCACCGGGTTGGCGCAGTACGACTACTGACCGCTTAGATCAGAATCGCCATCCAACGGTTTGCGAGCGTGCTTACCCAGTCTGAGGCGACGCGCGCGTCTTCCGGCGGGCCCTCGACGAGCACCAACTCGTCGATGCCCAACACGGCCAGCGCCGGCACGTCATCGTGTTGCAGATCGCGCAGCGCCACTGCAAGACTTAGGTCGGCGGGATCGCGGCCAAGTTCACGACACAGCCCATGTAGGAAGTCGACACGTTCGGCGACCGCGTCGACGCTGTCGAGGTTGAACCCGTACCAGCCGTCGCCCCATGTCGCCACGCGTCGCAGAGCCGCATCGCTGTTGCCGCCGAGCACGACCGGAATGCGGCGGTCGTGCACTGGCTTCGGGTTGACCCGAACGGAGTCGAAGCGGACGAACTCGCCGTCGAACGAGGCCACGTCGTCGCGCCACAGAGTGCGCATCGCGTCGACGTACTCCTTGGTGCGTGCGCCCCGCCGCTCGAACGGGATGCCGAGCGCGTCGAACTCCTCGCGCGACCAGCCGATGCCGATGCCGAGTGTCAGGCTGCCCCCGCTCAGCGTGTCCAAGCGTTGCCGCCTGCTTGGCCACCAGCACCGGATTGTGCTCGGGCAGCAGCAGCACACCGGTGGCGATCCGGATGGTCGTGGTGGCGGCGGCGGCGAAACTCAACCCGATCAACGGGTCGATCCAGTCGGCTTCCGCAGGCACGGCGATCCGGCCGTCATCCGAATACGGATAGCGGGACGCCGACTCGTCGACCATGACGACGTGTTCACCCGACCACAGCGTCGCGAACCCTGCGTTTTCGGCGGCGGACGCGACCGCGTCGATGACGGCGCGGTCTGCGCCATTGCCGATGCCCAGCGCATGCAATCCCAGCCGCATCGGGCGATCGTCTCACGCTGTCAGCAGCAGGACACCGGCGATGAGCAGCGCGGCGACCTTGACGATCTCCAGCCCGATGTACACCCAGTGCGCGCGCGAGCGTGGCCCCTCCCCGCCTGCGAGCACGGCATCCGACCGTCTGGTGAGCCGCGGCCGCACCAGCAGCACCTGCGCCAGGAGCGTGACCATCGCGACGACAGCGGCCACCGCCGCCCCGACGGTCAGGCGGATCGACGACGAAAGCCACCGCCAGAAGGCCGGCGAGCAGGAGTTCACAGCCGTTCAGCGCGCGGAAAGACCAAGCGGCCGATGCCGAGACCGATCTGCAGGGAGACGCCGGGGGCACGAAACTTCAGCGGTGCTTCGATGAACGAGATCGCGACCACCATGCCCAGCCACACGAAGATCGCCGCGACCGCGACGGCAGATGCCGCACTCACGGCCGCAGCCTACGTGAGCATGGAATCGTGAAGGCATGGACAGCGATCGGGTCGCAGAACTTCAACGATGGGAGGACTCGGGCGCCGTCTGGTCGATCGTCTCCCGCAAACAGGATCGGGTGACGGTCGCGTTGTTGCGATGCGACGGCGGTGAAGAGGTTGACCGGTTCACCTCCGCCGACCCGCGGCTGCTCGATTACATCGGTGAGCGGTTCAGCAGCACGGAAGGATAGAGCGCAGACGTGGACAGAGTGGATGTGGGAAAGCTGACGTTCGTTCCCGTCAGTGAGGCGATGAACCTGGTCGGCGATCCCGTCCGCCGCCACATCGACCACGCGGGCGCTGACGGGCTGTGGGTCAGCGAGATCGACCCCGACCTCGCCGATACCGCGGCCTTCTGCGAGCACTATGGCGTCGGGCTGGATATCTCGGCGAACTGTGTCGTCGTCGAGGCCAAGCGGGCAGATCGCGTGTGGCACGCGGCATGCATGGTGCTGGCGACCACCCGAGCCGACGTCAACGGCATCGTGCGCAAACACCTTGACGCTCGCAAGATTTCGTTCGCCTCCATGGACACCGCGGTGTCGCTGACCGGAATGGAGTACGGCGGCATCACCCCGGTCGGGCTGCCTGCGGACTGGCCGATTCTGGTCGATCAGAACGTCGCCGATCAGGAGCGGGTGATCATCGGGAGCGGGATTCGAGGCTCCAAACTGCTTGCCGCGTCCGACGTCCTCGCCGTGCTGCCCGCCGCCGAGGTGCTCGCCATCACGAAGACCGCCTAGCTGGCGGTCACCACCAAGGCGGCCTCGTTGTAGGGATGCAGGCGGTAGAGCAACTTGGCGGATGTCACCAGCGGTTCGCCCTCGGCCTTACTGACCATCCGAGGGTTGCCGACCTGAACCGTCTTGCCATGCTTGTGGATGGTGGCGGGTCCACCGGCCAGAACATTCTTGACCCAGTGGGATTCGGTTCCATATCCGATGAGGATGACGTAACCGTCGTCGGTGTCGAAGATGTTCAGCGGTGTCCGATATCGCTTACCCGACTTGCGTCCGACGTGCTCGAGGGAGCCCAGCGTCGGCGCCCAGAGGCCGAGCTTCAGCGCGAGCGGATTGGTGATCCGGCTATTGAATTTCGCCACTGCGCGAGGGACCCGCATTACTGACCTCCCCTGTACTGCGCGCCGAGGATCGACGCGACCGTCTCCCCGATAGAGCGTACGAAGGTGCGGTTGTCCATATCCTCGAGACCCGTCGATGCGCGCAGGAAGTCGCCGAACAGACACCAACCGAGCTGCAGGGCGATCGTGTGGGCCGCGGCGAGTCGCGCGCTGAGATCGGTCGGGTGCTGAGGTCGCACCGCGTCGAGCAGAACCCCCATCGTCGGGAAGCGGCTCTGGAGCTCGCCGATCGGGTAGCCGTCGAGCGACGCATACGCGAGAACGCGCAGCTGGCGGTCGACAGCTGCGGCGACCGCGCTCCCTTCGGCGTCGTTGGCGAGAAGTTCGGCGAGGTGCTGGCCGAGATGGTCCAGCACCGCGGCCACCAGCCCGTCCTTGCTGCCGAAATGACGATGGATCAGGCCGTGGTTCACCCGCGAGCGCGCCGCGATATCCCGGATCGAGGTCGCCGCCAGCCCCCGCTCGGCGAACAAGTCGGCCGCGGACCGCAGCACGGCCGCCACGACCTCTTCCTTGCCGACCGGCGCGTCGGCGCGCCGTGAACTGGTGCTTGCGCGAGCCGTAGTCACGTGACTACGGTACCGGCAGCGGGGGGCCGCCACGAAAGGGCATGTCCATGGCAAAGACGCCGTGCAGCCAGTCGACCGACACGCACTACGGCCGATTCATCGGCAGGGTCGGAGGGCTGGCGGTCGCCCTCGGGATCGGTGTGGCGATCGCCAACCACCCTGGAGTCGCCTCGGCCGACGACGGCCAGACTTCTGGCGCGGAGAAAGCATCGGCCACTTCGGAGTCCGCTTCGACGGAATCCTCCACCAACGACGACGACCCGGTGAAATCGGTTGTCAAACAACTGCATACACGCTTCAACGAGGCCAGAGAGAGGGCGGAGTCGACGCGCGATAACGTCACAAGCCGACTGCGGACCCGCGAGACGAGTATGTCGTCGCGACTGACCCAAGAACCTCAAGAAGCGACCAACTCCGTCGTCTCGCAGATCTCGACGAGCACGCCCAAGGCACCGAAACCGGCACCCAACCCTGCGCTCGTCGCGGTCGCGGCCTTCGTGCGCCGCGAGCTGGAACACGCCGTCACCCCGGCCAGGACGCCGCAGTCCGTCGCACCCGCAGCCGCGGCGGTGACTCAATCCGTCACGACCCAGGCGGTCAGCCCGCTGGGCACCCCGGAGCAGCGCGACGCCGAGGAAACGGCCACCGAAACCGTGAACACGCTGCCCGTTCAGCTGACGAAGCTGGTCCTCACGGCGGGTTGGTATGTCACGGCGCTGAGCGAATACAACGAGGTGGGCGGTCCCGACGAGGAGAACCTCGCGCAGCTCAGCAGGTCCGTCGACGAGTACGCGATGGGGGCGGCGTTCCAGCAGCAGTTGCTCGATCCGATGACGCCGCGTGCGGTCATGCAGGTCGCGCCGCCGCACACCTGGTACGGCCAGACCGTCGGCGGCTCACGCATCCTCTACGACAACCCGGACACGGTCTACCGCTTCATGGCGGTCAACAAGACGTCGACGTATGTCATCAGGGGCAAGTTCGAAGACTGGAACCCCGAGGATCCCGAAAGCAACCCAAAGCTGCCGGCCGATACGACGTTCAGCCTGTTGACTGGGTTGTCGGGAAACACCGCGGCGGTCCTGAACCAGGACGACCTCGTCGTCAACGACGACGGCACGTTCGAGATCCTCGTCTCCGGCGACCCGCGACCGGCCGGTTACGAAGGCAACTACATGCAGCTGACGTCGGACTCGACGTTGATCGCGGCGCGAGACACGTTGTCGGACTGGAACACTCAGCAGCCGATGACATTGTCGATCGAGCGCACCAGCGGCCCGCCCGACAGCCTGTTGGCCCAGTTGGGCATCTTCGCCATCCCACTCATCGGACCTGCGGTGTCCGACAATCCCACCCTGACGCAGCTGGTGTCATTGATTCCGCCGCTGCCCGATCCGCCACCGCTGCTGCGGGGCGCGGTGACATCGGTGATCATGCTCATCGGTCTGCAGATGGAACGCGATTACATCAGGGTGGCGACGATCGATCCCGCGACGGGCGAGCGCAGGCAGCCGAACGTCGTTCACCGATCCGACCAGTAACGCTGCGTTCCTGTCCACTCAGCTGCAGAGCGCAGGCTATTTCGACCTGGCCGACGATGAGGCGTTGGTCGTCACGATCGAGCCCGGCGACGCAGGCTATTTCGTTGTCCCGGTGACGAATGACTGGACGATCACCGACAACTACTGGGATCAGCAGACCAGCCTCAACAGCGCGCAGGCCAAACCCGAAGACGTTGACGGCAACGACGGCACCTACACGATCGTGATCTCGAAGGCCGATCCCAGGTGCGTACAACTGGGTCTCGACCGGCGGCCTGAACCAGGGCACGTTCTCCATCCGGTTCCAGGACCTCGGCAACGCCAGCCCCGACGTCGTGAGTTCGAAGGTCGTGAAGATCAGCGAGTTGGACGACCCCGGCGTCCTGCCGCCGGGAACGGTCTTCGTCACGCCTGCGCAGCGGGAGGAGCAGATCGAATCGCGCCAGTCCGGCTTCAACAACCGGTTCGCGCCCTTCCTGCAGACATAGAACTAGCGGGTCACATCGCGAAATGCGGTCACCAACTGCGACAACTGCTCGGTGGCCTGTGCGAGATCGCTCGGGGGTGATCCGCCGAAGCGGATGTCGGTGGCTCCAGCGGCCACCTGCTTCGCCACCGAGGCAACGGAAGCGTCGACGTCGATGGCGCCGTCGCGCCTTTCACCAACACGGCCGTGCCCTGCACCTCGAGGTTGGTCGGATCGCCTCCGACGTCGGCGATCGCCTGCTTCATTGCCGGAACGGATTCTTCGAGGTTGACGATGTCCGAACCCCACGGAATCCACCGGGTGCCGAATCTGCTCAGTCGGCGGGCCACCCTCTTGTTCACCGTGCCACTGATCCAGACGGGTATTCCACCGGCCTGCACCGGTTTTGGCATCTGGTGGATGCCGTCGAAAGACAGCTCGGGCGAGTCGTACACGGCGCGCTGCTGCGTCCACAGGAGTTGGCAGACCTCCAACGTGTGGTCGAGGAGGCGTCCGCGCTCCTCGAACGACAACCCGACGGCGTCGTACTCCTCGCGCTGCCAGCCGACGCCAACACCGAGGTCGACGCGACCACCGGACAGGACGTCCATCGTCGCCAACTGCTTGGCCAGCACGGCCGGCCGTCGCAGCGCCGCGAGCAGGATCGCGGTGCCCAGTCGAATGCGGGTGGTCGTGGCGGCCACCGCGGTCAGGAAGACAAGCGGTTCCATCCAGTGGCCGTCCGGCCCGGTCGGCTGCCGCCCGCCTTTGGTCCCGCCGATCGCGGGATCGCTGTAGGCGTCGAGGTTCTCGCCGAAAACCAGATGATCCGAGACGACGACGCGATCAACGCCGACGGCATCCATCGCGCGCGCCAAGTCGAGGGTCGCGTTCCAGTCGGTGTTCGGGTCGTCGCTGTATGTGCGCAAGTACAGCGAGATCGTTGGTTTACGCGCCATTGCCACTTCCTGTTGCCGGTGCCAGGCGGGCCATCCCCGGAGTATCCACGGCGTCCGCTTCGCCATCACCGCAACGGCGCGATCCGAGCGACGCATTGAGCTTCGAGGGCCTGGGGTGGGCGTCGATGCCAGCTGCGCCTCGGCCGAACCTGCATGCGCACCATGACGATTGACCGCCAGCAGCTCCCAGCTTCCGGGCACACCACGCAACTCGACGCTGCCACGGTCCTCGAAACCGGTTCCCGAGCCGACGACGAGGTCCCGCACCGTGCGGGAGACAATGATTTCGCCGGTGCCCGCGTGGCCGAGGATGCGCGCCGCGATGTGTACCGCGATGCCTCCGATGTCGGCGTCCATGAGTTCGCACTCACCGGTGTGAATGCCGATGCGGATTTCGATACCCAGCTTTTCGGCATCGTCACGCAGCGCCTCCGCACACCGGATCGCTTGGGTAGGACCGTCAAATGTCATGAGGTGGCCGTCGCCGGTGCTCTTGACCACCGTCCCGCCGAATCGGTGCGCGGCTTCGGCGGTGATCTCGCCGAAGCGCTGGAGCACGACACGCCATCGCTCATCCCCCGACGCCGCGGCGCGCTCGGTCGACGCGACGATGTCGGTGAACAACACCGTGCGCAGGGCACGCTGCGATTGTGACGGCGCCGCGTGGCCACCGGTGAGGAACCCCTCGACCTCGGTGAGGACCCGATCGGGATCGGTCATCCAAGGTGCGTGGTCCTTGCCGTCGACCTCGAGCAACCGCGCACCGGGAATGTTATCGGCAAGGTAGCGGCCGAACTGCACAGGAACACCAGGATCCTCCCGGGCATGAGCAACGAGGGTCGGCACGCCGATCGTCGGCAGAATAGGTCGGACATCGATAGAAAACCCCGCCTCGAGCGTCGCTCGAGCCATCCCCGGGCTGGCGCTCATGCGCTCCAACATTCCGAGCTGACGTACCGAAGGGACCGACGGGATGAGTGCCTTGAGCGCAGCGCCGCTACCCCACGCTGAGCGGACGTTGCGGCCGAATTCCAGTGCGAGTGCGAACTGATCGACTGACGGTGTGTATTTCTCTCCAAGCTGGCGGAGAACGCTGTCGCGTATGTCGGCCGGATCGCTCTCGAGCATGGTCCAGTCCAGCGCCTGCGTACGCACAGGTGCCGATGAGAACCAACGCCTGCGTTCTCTCCGGTCGTGTTGCGGCAAAGGTCATTGCGGCGGGACCGCCTTCGCTGATCCCCATGAGGGCGGCTTTTTGGAAGCCGACAGCATCCATGACGGCCTCGATCTCCGCAGCTCGATCGTCGAGCGTGCGAACTTTCGGGACAGGATCCGACAGCCCCACCCCTGCCTTGTCGAATACTGCGACCCGACAGAACGTCGAGAGCCGATCCATGAACGCCTCGTACTCGGGCAGCGTCCAGAAGAGCTCGACGTGGCTGACGTAAGGACCCGGCGTACAGCAACTCGACGGGACCGTCGCCGAACACCTGATACGCGAGGCTGAGGTCGCCGCAGGGCGCGTACGACGTTTCCGGCACGTCATTGAGCGTAATTGACCTATGTGCGACAGTTCGGGAGATGACAGGAAGCGTTGCCGTTATCGGCGCAGGCCCAGGAGGCCTCGTCTCGGCGCGTTGGCTGCTGTCGCAGGGGTTCGAGCCGACGATCTTCGAGCAGAGCCAGACGCTCGGCGGGCAGTGGACCGGGCTGGACGGTATCAGCGGGGTCTGGCCGACCATGCACACAAACACCAGCCGGATTCTCACGTCGTTCAGCGACCTGGAGCACGACAACGATCTCATCTTCCCGTCGAACCGCGACATCCTCGCGTACCTGCACCGATATGCCGAGACATTCGCGTTGACGTCGCGCATCCGGTTCGGCACCCGAGTCGACATTCTGACGCCGCGGCGACGGCGGCTGGCTGGTGGAACATTCCGGCACGACAGAATCCTTCGAACGCGTTGTGGTGGCGAGCGGTAGGTTCCAATCGCCCTTCACGCCACCGGTTTCGGGACTGGACACGTTCTCGGGCCCAGCAGGTGTGAAGTCCACATTCCAATATCGCGATGCCCTCCCCTATCTCGGCCGACATGTTCTCGTCGCGGGTGGCGCGATCAGCGCACTTGAAATCGCCTCCGAGCTAGCGCAACTCGGCACATCGGTGGTGGTCACTCAGCGGCGCCAAAGGTACGTCCTGCCGAAGTTCGCTGCGGGCGTGCCCTCCGATTCACGGATCTTCACGCGGTACGGCACCCTCGCCAACGAGGTTCTCCCGCCAGCCGAAATCGATCGACAGCTGAAGGAGATCGTCGTCGAGGCGGGTGGCAGCCCGGAGCAATACGGTGCGCCTGCACCCGACCCGTCGTTCTTCGCCGCCGGGGTCACCCTGGCCCAGCAGTACCTGCCGCTGGTCGCAGAGGGCCGAATCACGGTGCGGCCGTGGCTGACATCGGTCGACCAAAGACGTGTGACCTTCGCGGACGGGACTGCCGACGAGTTCGACGGAATCCTCTTCGGCACCGGCTTCGAACTCGACCTCCCGTTCCTCAGCGATGAGATCAGGACGATCGTCGACATCGACACCGTCCACCTCGATGCCGACCGCTACACCTTCCACCCGGATCTCCCCGGCCTGGCGTTCGTGGGCATGTGGGATCAGTCGGGTGGACTCTTCGTGCCGGTGGAGCTTCAGGCCAGGTGGATCGCCTACACGTGGGGCGGCGCAATCCCCGGGCCGAGCGAGGCCGAACTACGGTCCGCGATCGAGGCCTACCGAGCACGGCGCGGAACGTCGCAGAAGACCCGAATGAACCTGGCGGCGTTGGCTTTCGCCAGGGCGGCGGGTGTCGAACCGAACCTCGACGACTGGCCGCACCTGCGCCGCGCCCTGCTGTTCGGCCCACTCGCCCCGAGTTGCTTCCGGCTGCAGGGTCCGGATGCGTTGCCCGATGCCCCGGCCCGGTTCGCGCGCGACGCCGCCGCGTTCGGCGCGATCACGTCGAACGAGATGACAGAACGCGAGCAGACGGTATTGGTCGCTCGTCGACACTGCTAACCGTTGAGCGCCCTCTCGCCGATCACTTTTCGCGCGCGCAGGCTGTCGATCTCGGCGTCCGTCAAACCAAGGCCGCGCAGCACCTCGTCGTTGTGCTGCCCCAGCGTCGGCGGCGGTAACCGATGCTGGCCGACAGGCCCCGGCGTGATGCGAAAGGGCCATCCCGGATAACGGTGGACGCCGGTGATCGGGTGCTTCAGTTCCTGGTAGAAGCTACGGGCGTCAAGCTGCGCGAGGTCGTACATTCGATCGGCGGTGAGCACCTGTTCGGCCGGAACTCCCTGTGCCGTAAGGATATCGACCACCTCTGAGGGCGTGAGCGTCTTGGTCCAGGCAGCGACCGCCTCGTCGAATACATCGTGGTCCAGCCCGACGTCGTCGCTGATGGAGATCGCCACCCATTCGCCATCCACGGCTGTCGGGTACACGCCCTGCAGGTAGCCACGCTGACGGTTGCCCTCACGCGGCATGACCACACCATTCATCGAGTACTCGATCACGGGTTCGGCCGCGAGGCACGCCGCAACCTCGATCTGCGCGATCTCGATGAGTTGACCTTCACCGGTCCGGCGCCGGTGCTCGAGCGCCGCCAGCAGTGCCACCCCGGCGTGCACTCCGACGATCGGGTCGGCGGGCCCCTGTAGGACGCACGGTGGGCCATCGGGGTAGCCGGTGACGGCCGCCATCCCCGATGTCTGCTCGAAGTTCGCTGCCCAACCTACGTACTCGCGCCACGGTCCGGACAGGCCGTAACCGGGCATGCGAACCATGATCACGTCGGGCTTCAGTTCGACCAGCGACTCATAATCCAGCCCGAACTGCTCGACGACCCGAGGTGAGAAGTTCTCGACCACGACATCGGCATCGCGGACCAGACGTCGAACTAGATCACGACCCTCCGCGGACGTCAGATCGAGTGTGATGTCTCGCTTATTCAGATTGGTGCCCTGCCACATCCCGCTGCGCTCGTACCAACGGTCACCCTCGTGTGCCCATGCGCCCGAATACCGATGCCCGTCAGGGCGTTGGATTGATTCAACCTTCACGATGTCTGCGCCGAAGGCACCCAGATAGCAGGTGAGGTAGGCGCCCGCCCAGAACGTGCTCAGATCAAGAATTCTCAGGTCCGCGAACGGCAGCCCAGGATCTGCGCGAGAGGAAGAGCGCTCATCCGGCTTAGACTGTGGCGAAACGGCATTGGCGGTCCCGCCGAGACGGGGCGCGGGCCGAACCGGCGTGGCGGGGGTCCTCGACAGGCGAAACGGGGTGCCTGGGCGCTGGAACGACCAATCGTCGCCACCCGCGTCGACAAAGAATCCGCGATCACGGTATTGCGGGCAGTCCATCACGATGGCCCCGTCGTTGACGGGGGACGCCGGGATTCGCATCGCCTGGCACAAGTCGACGATCTCGGTCACCGTTCGCTCAGACAGCCAAGGCTGGGCCTTCTCGAAGAACTCGCCACGTTCGGGCCCGCCCAACATGATGGGGATCCTCTGCTCTTCGTATTCGGTCAGGCCGAGCATCGCGCATACATCCAGCCAGTGCTGACCCGTGAGACAGTTGATTCCGATCCATCCGTCGGCGGCGCGGACGATGCCAAGCATCGCCCCTGCACGAGTGTTGCGCGGCAGCCCTAGCTTTCGCATCCGCTCGGCCATCAGCATCGGATACGGAAGCGTCGACAGCAGCGACTCCAGCACTGAGACGTCCACCTCGACGATCGCCGCGTCAGACGAGCGGTTCCTCAACGCGGTGAGCGCACCAAGAGCGGCGTAACCCCCGGCGACGTACTCCGAGATCCGTGCGCCGGCCTGCACCGGTGGCCGGTCCGGCTCCCTCACGTTGATCCAGCCCGAAGCCGCCTGCATCGTCAGCGGCGTGGCGACACGGTCTCGCAGCGGTCCGTGCTGACCGAAATCCGAGATGCGGACGACGACGAGTCCTTGGCGCAATGATTGCATCGCCACCGTGTCGAGGTCGATCCGGTCCAGCGTCCCGGGCGGCATCCCGTCGACAAGCAGGTGGGCCTCCGTGAGGAGTTCGCGCAGACCCGAGATGTCCCCGTCGAGATCGATTGTCGCCCCGACGCTTCCCGGCGTTGAGGTATTCGAACAGGCCGGAGCGTTGTCGGGATCTTTGACGCCGCCGGGAAACGGCCCCCACTCACGCAGCGGGTCTCCGGTCGGGGGCTCGATCTTGGTGACCTCCGCGCCGAGGTCGGCGAGCAGCTTGGTGCAGTACGGCCCGGCGATGTCACCGGCGATCTCCACGACGCGAAGCCCTGCGAGCGCACCCGTCATACCGGTATCCCGATGGCCTTCGGCTCCATGTACCGGTGCAGCCCTGGAAGGCCGCCGCCCTCGCGTCCCAGGCCGCTCTGCTTGAACCCGCCGAACGGTGCATCGCCCGGGATGCAACCGTTTACCGCGATCTGGCCCGTGCGGACACGGCGTGCAACGGCCACCGCGCGATCGACGTCGGTGCCCCACACCGCGCCGGAGAGCCCGTAGGAAGAGTTGTTGGCGATCTCAACCGCCTCGTCGTCGTCGCCGTAGCGAAGGACGGTCAGCACCGGCCCGAACACCTCCTCCTGCGCGATTCGCGAGTCGGCGTCGACGTCGGTCAGGATCGTGGGTTCGAAGTAGAAGCCGGAATCAAGGCCGGGTGGACGCCGCCCGCCTGAGGCCAGCGCGGCGCCGTCGTCGAGCGCCGCGGCGACGAGTGCCTCGACGCGGTCCCGCTGCTGTGAGCTGATGAGCGGACCCATCTGCACCTCGGGGTCCCGCGGGTCGCCGATGTGCACGTGCTGCGCGGCCTCGACGAGTCGTTCGACGACGTCGTCGTGAAGCCGCTCCGGCAGAAGCAATCGACTCTGCAGTATGCACGCCTGCCCAGCGTGCAGCGAGCATCCGTCGAACAGGATCCGTTGCACCAGTTCATCGGTCACGTCGACGTCGTCGAGCAGGATGGCCGCTGACTTGCCGCCGCACTCGAGCAGGATCCGCTTCATCGTTGCGCCCGCCGCGGACATGACTTGCCTGCCGACGGCTGAGCTACCGGTGAAACTGACCATGTCGATTCTGGGATCGGTGGTGAGGTGCTTGCTGGCATCGACACCGCTCGGGGTGACCACGTTGACCACACCCGGCGGAATGTCGGTGTGCTGGTCGATGATTCGGGCGAGCGCGAGGCCGGCGAGCGGCGTCAGCGGCGACGGTTTGAGAACGACGGTGTTGCCTGCGGCCAGCGCGTTGGTCACCTTCATGACGTTGAGGCTGTGCGGGAAGTTCCACGGCGTGAGCACCGACACGACGCCGAGCGGCTCATGGCGAAGCAGGGTGGTTCCCGCCGCTCCGTACGCATCGATCGGCTCGTCGGTCAACTGTGCGGCCAGTTCGCCCGCGTGCAGGGCCATAAAGGCTGGGCCGTCGACCTGAATCAGCCGCTCGTTGGTGGGGGTCCCCCATTCGACCTGGGACAGAGCGAAGAAGTCGTCGGCGTGCTCCAGCAGCGCATTGCCCAGCTGGCCGAGGCAGCGGGCACGCTCGTCGGGTGTGGCGTTGGCCCACGGCCCTTCGTCGAAGGCCTGCCGCGCGGCCCCGATCGCGGCGTCGACGTCGTCGAGGTCTGCGTTGGGAGCGTGCGCGATCGTTTCCTCGGTGGCAGGCGAGACGTCGTCGTAGCGACCGCTGCGTGGCTCGATCCAGTCCCCGCCGATGTAGAGCGGGTAGTCGTCAACCAATCGAAGCGGATCGGCCATAGGGCTCCTCACTGAGCTCAGTGGGTCAACACATGGTCTACACCTGTCGGACCAATAACGTCAATCACGTGTATTGACAGCAATATCACCGGCGAGTAGACAGTTAGGATCAGACACTTTGGCTTTAAGTGTCCGACACAATGTCAGGGAGGCCCGGCTTGCCCACAACGTTCCCCCTGCACTCCCCCGACTTCTTCATCGGCGATCCCTACCCCGCGTACAAGGAATTGCGTGCCAGCGCTCCTGTGTGCTGGAACGACGTCACCAAGTTCTGGGCGCTGCTCAAGTACGAGGACATCCGGCATGTGTCGACCAATCCGAACACGTTCTCCTCGACGAAGGGCATCACCATCCCCGACCCGGTGATGCCGAACCCGGTGCAGGAGGGCAACCTGATCTTCACGGATCCGCCGCGGCACCGTCAGATGCGCAAACTGATCAACACCGGATTCACCCGACGCCAGGTGGCGATCCTCGAGCCGAAGGTTCGCGAGATCGTCTACGGCATCCTCGACGACGTCACGTCCGGCTCCACCCACGAGTTCGCCGAGGAACTCGCCGCGCCCCTGCCGACCCGAATGATCGCCGAACTGCTGGGTGCGCCGCCCGACGACTGGGAGCGGTTCCGCCGCTGGTCGGACGCGTGCACGGGGAACGCCGATCCGGAGATCGAAATGGATGCGCTCGTCGCCGTCGGCGAGCTCTTCGGATACTTTCAGGAGCTCATCGCCGCCAGGCGCGCCGAGCCGAGGAACGACATGCTGTCGGTGTTGACCACCGCCGAGGTCGACGGGGCCACGCTGACCGATGAAGACCTATTGAACTTCGCCTTCCTGCTTCTGGTGGCGGGTAACGAGACCACTCGCAACTTGATCGCGCTCGGCACACTGGCGCTCATCGACCACCCGGACCAGTGCCGGCAGCTCGTCGAGGACCCGTCCCTGATCCCCGGCGCGGTTGAGGAGATGCTGCGCTGGACCACCCCCGTGACGCACATGGCGCGGACCGCAACCGCCGACGTCGAGATTCGCGGCCAGCTCATTCGCGAGGGCGACGTGGTCGTCATGCTCTACGGCTCCGCCAACCGCGACGAAGAGATATTCGGCTCCGACGCCGAGGATTTCAAGATCACTCGACATCCGAACCCCCACATCGCGTTCGGCTGCGGCGAGCACTCATGCATCGGAGCTCAGCTGGCCCGGCTCGAGGCCCGCGTCTTCTTCGAGGTGCTGCTGGGGCGGTACCCCGATCTCGAGCTTGTCGGCGGCGTCGACCGGATGCGGGCCACCATGGTGCCTGGCGTCAAGCGGATGCCCGTGCGCCTCGGATCGGGGAGCTGAACAGTGCATCTGGACTTCACACCCGAGCAGAAGCAGCTGCGCAGCGAGATCAGGTCTTCACTGGAGACGGTGATGACGCCCGAACGCGTCGCCGCCGTCGCCGGCCGCATGGAAGGTGGCGACGTAGTCAAGGAGTGCGTCCGCGCGCTCGGTGCCGCCAACCTGCTCGGCGTCGGCTGGCCCAAAGAATATGGCGGACGGGGGTTTACCGCGCTCGAACAGTTCATCTTCTTCGAAGAGGCACAGCGACTCAACACCCCCATTCCGCTGGTCACCCTCAACACCGTCGGGCCGACGCTGGCGCACTGCGGTACCGAGGAGCAGAAGCAGAAATTTCTGCCCCCGATTCTGAACGGCACCGTCGAGTTCGCGATCGGCTACTCCGAACCGTCGGCGGGAAGCGATCTGGCGTCGCTGCGCACCACCGCCGTGCGCGACGGTGACGACTACGTCATCAACGGCCAGAAGATGTTCACCAGCGGTGCGGCGTACGCGGACTACGTCTGGCTCGCGGCGCGCACCGATCCCACGGTCAAGAAGCACAAGGGCATCTCGATCTTCATCGTGCCGACCTCGTCGCCGGGATTCTCCTGGAAGCCGCTGCACACCATGCCGGGTGTGTCCACGTTCTACACGTTCTACGACGACGTGCGGGTGCCCGCGAGTGCGATGGTGGGAGGCGAAAATGAAGGCTGGCGGCTGATCACCACTCAGCTGAACTTCGAACGCGCCGCGCTGGGAAATATGGGTGCGCTGGAACCGCTGTTCGAGAAGACACTGAAGTGGGCGCAGACCACCGAACTCGACGACGGCCGCGTCATCGACCAGCCATGGGTCCAGCAGGCCCTGGCCCGAGTCGAGGCACAGGTCGCCGCCTACAAGATCATGAACCTGCGCGTCAACGCGGCGATGACCAAGGGCGCGCTCGGGATGGGCGAGGCGTCGGCGGTCAAGGTCTTCGGCACCGAGCTGACGCAACAGGTGGCCCGCGAACTGCTCGAGGTGCTGGACCGCGGTGGCACCCGAAAAGGCGAAGACGCACCGTTGCGCGGTGCCCTCGAATCGGCGTACCGGATCGCGGTCATCAATACCTTCGGCGGCGGCGCCAACGAGCTTCAGCGCGACATCATCGCGATGGCAGGGCTTTTCATGCCTCGCGCGCCACGTGACCTTCGGGCTTCACAGAATGGGGATGCCAAGTGACAGAGACGTCGGACAAGACCGAATTTCGCACGAAGCTCGATGCGCTCATCGGACAGCCGACCGGCGGATCGGGCAAGCCGACCGTTGCGCCGGACCCGGTGAACCAGCCGATGATTCGGCACTGGGCCTATGCGCTCGCCGATATGAACCCGGTCTACCTCGATCCAGAGTTCGCAGAGAAGTCGAGGTTCGGCGGCATCGTCTCTCCGCCGGTGATGTTGCAGGCGTGGACGATGCCCGCCCCGAAGATCGAGGGAATCGCCGAACGCGGCGGTGTTCCGATTGAAATCGACAAGAACAACAACCCGGCGGAGTTCATCAATGAAGCCGGGTTCACCGGGATCGTCGCGACCAACTCGGAGTTCGAGATCGAACGCTACCCGCGCCTCGGTGACGTCATCTCGGTGACGACGGTGTACGAGGACATCTCCGACGAGAAGAAAACCTCCCTTGGTACTGGCCACTTCGTCACGTGGCTGTCCACCTATACCGACCAGAACGGTGAAGTCCTTGGCCGGCAGCGGTTCCGCGTGTTCCGATTCAAGGCGAACAGCTGATGGCGACGAGACTGGCACCGACGGTCAGCCCGGACAGCGCGTTCTTCTGGGATGGGTGCCGCGAGAACAAGCTGCTGATCCAGCGATGCACAGGATGTCAGGCGCTTCGGCAGCCGGCACGGCCGATGTGCCCGACGTGTCAATCGCTCGATTGGGACACCATCGAATCCACCGGTCGCGGCACCGTATACAGCTACGTGATGCCGCAACACCCCCCGATGCCCTTGATGGAGTACCCGTACATCGTCGCGCTGGTCGAACTCGAAGAAGGAGTGCGGTTGGTGTCGAATCTGCGCGAAATCGCGCCGGCCGACGTCGAAGTCGGCATGCCCGTCGAGGTCTTCTACGAGACGTTCGACACCATCGACGGGAATGACGTCGTGCTGCACCAGTTCCGTCCGGCCCGATAGGCCACGCGAATGGACTTCACCTTCACCGAGGACCAGGAGACGGTCGCCAAGGTCGCTCGTCAGCTCTTCGAGCACCGCGCTACCCCCGAACACCTCACCGTGCTCGAAGGCGGCGATGTGCGCCACGATGCCGGCCTGTGGCATGAACTGGCGACCGCCGACCTGCTCGGAATCTCGTTGCCTGAGAACGTGGGCGGCAGCGGTCAGGGCTTTGTGGAGTTGGCACTGCTACTGGCGGAGGTGGGTTGGAGCGTCGCGCCGGTGCCGGTCTACGCCACCCTGCTTCTCGGCGCCGACACCATCGCCCGCTACGGCGATGAGACACAGCGGGAGCGGTACCTTCCCGGCGTCATCGACGGCTCATGGCTACTCACAGCGGGATTGGCGGAGCCGGGCCGCTCCGACCCGACCCGACCCGCGACCACGGGGCGTCGCGATGGCGACGGCTGGCGCCTCGACGGCATCAAGGAGTTGGTGCCCGCGGCACAGATCGCACGCACCATCCTCATCCCAGCCTCGCTCGACGACGGCGACGTCGGCGTCTTCCTCGTCGACGTGGACTCCGACGGCGTCGGGATTCGGCCTGTCGTCACGACGAATGGCGAACCGCACGCCGACGTCATCCTCGATGATGCGGTCGCAGCCGATCGGCTTCCCGGCGACGGTCGCGAAATCCTCGAATCGCTTTATGCCCGTGCACTTGTCGGACTGTGCGCGATCCAACTCGGCGTGACCGAGCGCGCGCTGCGCATGGCCGCGTCCTACACCACCGAACGTGAACAGTTCGGCAGGCCGATCGGCAGCTTCCAGGCTGTGCAGCAACGGATGGCCGACGCCTTCATCGACGTCGAGGCGATCCGGTGGACCATGTGGCAGGCCGCGTGGCTCCTCGATCAGGGTGGGCCGCCGGGACGCCACGCCGGCATCGCGAAATTCTGGGCGGCCGAGGCGGGTTCGCGCGTCGCGGCAACCGCCCAGCAGGTGCACGGGGGTATCGGCATCGACACCACCTATCCCTTGTTCCGTTACTTCCTGTGGGCCAAGCACAACGAGCTGGCGCTCGGCTCGGCCTCGGCGCAGCTGGCGCGCCTCGGCGCCACGTACGTAGAAGGAGACCTATGACCACCAAGTTCCGCACCACGACACTGGACTGGCGCGACATCAATGTCGGCGACGAGGTGGCTCCCCTCGAGATCCCCGTCACCGCAACGGTCATCGTGGCAGGAGCCATCGCGTCGCGCGACTTCATGCCGGTGCACCACGATCCGGAGTTCGCCAAGAAGCAGGGCTCACCCAACATGTTCATGAACATCCTCACCACCAACGGGCTGTGCGTGCGGTTCCTGACCGACTGGGCCGGTCCGGAAGCGATGGTGAAGAGGTTGGCGATTCGGTTGGGTGTGCCCGCGTTCCCCAACGATCCGCTGCGATTCACCGGCACCGTCACCGGCAAGTCCGAGGGCACCGACGGCGAGGGGCTCATCGAGGTCGAGTTCAGGGGCACCAACAGTCTCGGGGACCACGTGTCGGGGACGGCGACGGTCAGCCTGCTCGAGGACAGGGTGGAATGAGCCCCCTCTCGGGCCAGACCGCAATCGCAGGCATCGGCCAGACCGAATTCTCCAAGGAGTCTGGCCGCAGCGAGCTTCAACTCGCCTGCGAGGCGGTCAAAGCCGCGATCGACGACGCGGGGCTGAAACCCAGCGACATCGACGGCATGGTCACCTTCACGATGGACTCGAGCGACGAGATCGAGATCGCGCGAAACGTCGGCATCGGCGACCTGACATTCTTCAGCCGGGTGCACCACGGCGGCGGGGCTGCGGCGGGCACGGTGGTGCAGGCGGCCATGGCGGTGGCGACGGGCACGGCCGACGCCGTCGTGTGCTACCGCGCATTCAACGAGCGGTCCGGGTTCCGGTTCGGCGGCTCGGGAGCGCGGCCGACGGGTGAAACGCCGCTGTTCATGGCGAACTACGCGCCGTTCGGCCTGTTGACGCCCGCGGCGTGGGTCGCGCTGCACGCCCAGCGGTACATGTCGACCTACGGCGTCACGAATGAGGACTTCGGCAGGATCTCCGTCGTCGACCGCGCGCATGCGGCACGCAATCCCGACGCCTGGTTCTACGAACGGCCGATCACGCTCGAGGACCATCAGAACTCGCGGTGGGTCATCGAACCTGTGCTGCGCCTGCTCGACTGCTGCCAGGAAAGCGACGGTGGCGTCGCGATCGTCGTCACCAGCGCCGAGCGTGCGCGCGACCTTCCCCAGCCACCCGCGGTGATTACCGCCGCGGTCCAGGGCGCGGCCGCCGAGGGCGAGATGATGACGAGCTATTATCGCGACGACATCACGGGTCTACCCGAAATGGGCGTAGTCGCCGAAAAGCTCTGGCGCGACTCGGAACTCAAGCCCACCGACATCCAGACCGCATTCCTCTACGACCACTTCACTCCGTTCGTGTTCGCGCAACTGGAGGAGCTCGGCTTCTGCGGGCGCGGCGAGGCCAAGGACTTTGCCACGATCGAACGACTCTCCCTCGGCGGAGAGTTGCCGATCAATACCAACGGCGGTCTGCTCGGCGAGGCGTACATCCACGGAATGAACGGCATCACCGAGGGAGTTCGACAGGTGCGTGGCACCTCCTACAACCAGGTCGACGACGTCGAGCATGTGCTGGTCACATCCGGAACGGGTGTACCGACGAGCGCACTGATCCTCGCGACGGATTGACAACGCCGCCATGACTTCAGCGTCGACCGCGACCGATACCCGCCAGCTCATCATCGAGTCCGCCTTCGACTGCTTCCGTCGGCACGGCCTTGACAAGACGACCGTCGTCGACATCGCCAGGGCCGCCGATGTCTCACGCAGCACGGTGTACGAGTACTTCCGCGACAAGGCCGAGATCGTCGAGGCCTGCGCGGAGGGCGCTTCGCAGAAGTTCTACCGCGAGATGGCCACGGCGATGCGCAAAGGCGAGACGCTGGAGGACCAATTGGTTCTCGCGGGAGTCTTCGTGACAAGAGCCCGACGGTTCATCGAGCCGGAGGACTACTTCGACGAGGACGAGGTGAGCCTGCTGCTCACAAAGAACGCTGCGTTGCTGCTCCGTGAGTGCGGTGAGTTCCTGGCGCCGTACCTCGCCGCGGCGAAGCTCACCGGCGAGGTACGCAAGGACCTCGACGTGGTGGCGGCCGGCGAGTGGTATGCACGCATGCTGTTCTCGTTGTTCAGCACTCCGTCGGCGACGTTGGACTTGGACGACGCGCGGGTGGTCGCCGATTTCGTGCGAGCGCACGTGGTGCGCGGATTCGCTCCGGACCGTCCGGGCCGCGCGCGCTGACAGTTCCACTCGCGAGCAGACGCAAAATCGCATATTTCTCCCGCATTTTGTGCGAGTTTGCGTCTGCTCGCGGAGAGAAGTGACTCCCCGCTAGGTGCCATATCAATTCGGCGAGTGCGTGGATCTGCTCGAGGTAGTGCTCGAGCGAGTGGTGGACGAACCGCGCAGACACGATCGTCGTTCCCGCAGCGGCCATGGCGTCCAGTGTCTCTTTCGTCGCCTCGGGCTCTTTGACGGGGTCGAGCGGTCGGTCGGCGGGCAGCACCACCTCGAAACCGGGCGGAAGCTCCCGCGCCCCCAGCCACTCCGCGGCAGTATCCAGCGGAATACCGAACGGGCACCAACCCTCGGCTAGCGTGACCGCGCGCCGTAGCGAGCGTTTGGTTCGGCCGCCGATCCAGATCGGCATGCGTTCCTGAAGCGCGCACGGGTCGACGGTCAGTCCGCCGAACGAGTAGTACTTACCGGCATACACCGGCTCATTGCTCGCCAATGCCGCCCGCAATGCCCGCAGCGCATCGTCGGCACGATCACCGCGGTCGTCGAACGGTGCGCCGAGGAGGTCGAACTCCTCCTTGAGCGTCCCCACCCCGACGCCAAGGATGACCCGGCCGCCGCTGACGTGATCGAGTGTGCCGTAGCGCTTTACGATCGCGAGTGGATGGTGGTATCCGAGCACCAGGGTCATGGTCGCCAGCCGGATCTGTTTGGTTCGCGCCGATATATAGCCCAGCGTGGCGAGCGGATCCCAATACCGAGAACCACGGCGTCCTGCCTCGGTGGCGGGGATCCCGATGTGCTCGCTGCACGTGAGATGGTGGTAGCCAAGACGATCCGCGGTCTCGGCGACGCGACCGACCTCTTCGATCGATGCGTCCTGCTCCCAAGTCAACGGCGCCCCGGCGACGTTGGTGACGACCGGTGTGGCGATGGCGAGTTTCAATTCAGGGGCTCTTCGCCCGCGAGGATCGTGCGGTGCATCAGGCGGCCACTGTCGACGGGATACTCCAGCACCCGGTGCATCGTGCCGGTGTTGTCCCACATCAGCAGGTCGCCGGGCTGCCACTCGTGCCGGTAGACGTACTGCGGCTGGGTGGCCCAGTCGCGAAGGCGGGCGAGCAGCGCGCGGCTTTCCTCGACCGGCAGTCCGATCACGTAGTCCGCGGTGGCACCGAGCAACAGCGACTTGCGCCCCGACTGGTGCGTCCACACCATCGGGCACGCCTTCGTGGGCGATTTCTGCCAGAAGGTGATCTCGTCGTGGCTCATCTCGGGACGGACGTAGTACTGCGACCGCTCCGCGCTGTGCACGACACGCAGTTCGGCGATGTGGTCCTTGTCGGCCTGCGGCAGGTCGTCATAGGCCGCATAGGTGTTGCAGAACTCGGTTTCGCCGCCGGTGTCCGACAGCTTGATGGCCCGCAACAGGGTCGCGAGGTTCGGGTAGGGCTGCAGAGACCCGTCGAAGTGCCAGAACATCGAGCCCTTCAGGTATTCGGCTCGCTGGTTCACGTTCTTGTCGAGCGAGATCTTGTAAATGCCGCCCTGGCCCTCGTTCTCGGGTATCGCCCCGAGCGTCTTGGCGATCGCGACCTGCTGCTCGTCGTCGATGTCCAGACCCCGGAAGAAGACGACGCCGCGCTGTTCCAGCGTGGCCCGAATGCTCCCGGCCTCACGGCCGCTGAGCAGCGTGTCGAGGTCGGTTCTGATCTCACTGCCGATCCTCGGGTTGAGGTCGATGATGTCCAGCTGTGCGGAGGTGAGCCCCATGATGTCAGCTCACCCTCGTGAGAATCGTGCTGGCCGAATGCTTTACGCGTGGCTGCTTCCACAGCTCGACCGCCAGCGAGACGGTGATCAGCGAGTACAGCAGGTTGCGCAGATTCGCCACGTCCTCAGGAAGCGGTTCGGAGTAGTCGAACTTGTCGATGTAGGCGACCGCCTCCTCGGCGTGCGGGAACACCGCGTCGTAGAACGCCTTGATCTCGTCCATGGAACTGTTCACGCGTTTCACATAGCGGTCATGACCATCCTCGATGGCCCATTCACCGACGAGGTGTTCGAGTTGCGAGAACTCCGGCGGCAGAGTCGCATTCATCGGCCGGCCTCCCCCGCCTCGACATAGTCGGCCACCGTCTTGTGCAGGTGGCGCAGCAGGATCTCCTCGTCGTTCATCGTGAAATGCGTGAGGGCTCCGCTGTTGAGCATCGCCTGCAACCCCTCCGAAGGGCTGGCGTCCTCCAGGATGATGTCGTTGAGGAATGTCATCGTCAGCTCCTGCCCCAATCGCTCCTTGTGGGTGGTGGGCGGCTGGTAATACGCCTCCGTTTCGAAGATGTGCGAGTGCGGTCCGGTGGGCCAGTGTGTGTGCACGGTGAAACCGGAGGCACCGAAGATCAGCACGAAGTTGGGGAAGAACTGATACGAGTCGAAGCCGTATTTTTCCGACCGGGTGGGATTGATTCCCGGCGGCATCGGCCCCTTGTCGATCCGCTTGTTCCAGGGTCCGGCCGCGCTGGCCTCGAAGACGCACTCGATCGGCTTGGAGTACGGCGTCTTCTGTGACGGCTCACCGGAGAACGAGAACATTCGATGCGGGCCGTTGAGCTGGTATGCCAGTGCATCGGTGAACGGGTTCGGTTGGTCGAACGCATCTCTGGCCTCCGCGGTCAGAGCGCCGAACGATGAGGCGTGCAGGTAGGGCCCGTGGTAGCTCTCCGCGAAGCCGTCCAGGAAGATCTTCCAGTTGCACTGTAGTTCGGCCTTGAACCTGTAGACCTTGTGCGGCCCCTCGAAGGGGTAGCCCTCGATGCCGTGCGCCAGCTCGCCGAGGAACGACCGCACCGGCTCGGTGTTGTGCGGGTTGAGGTTGATGAAGATGAAGCCTTCCCAGACCTCGCATTGGATGGCCGGCACCCGGCAGCTGTCGGCGTCGAAGTCGAGCAGAAGATCCTTGCGGGTCGCGGAGTGCAGTGAGCCGTCCAGCTTGTAGCGCCAGCCGTGGAAACGGCAGTACAGCAGCGGCGCGCGACCCTGTACCTCCTGGAACGGGTCGTCCTCCCAGAGCATCTTGTTGCCGCGGTGCGGACAGATGTTGTGGAAGGCGCGGATCACGTCGTCCTTGCCCCGCACGATGATGATCGAGGTGTTGAGGAACCTCAGCTCGCGGGTGAAGTAGCTTCCCGACTTCGGAACCCGCTCCACCCGCCCCATGTAGAGCCAGGTCTTCTTGAAGACGTGTTCGCGTTCCTTTTCGTAGAAATCCTCGGATACACAGTCTTCGAGCGAAACCGGACCGCGGCCGAGTTCGGGATAGGCGTCGGTCCAATGTCCGCTTGCGGGTTTGGTCACCAGGCTGTTGTGACTCATGAGGCCCACCTCCCGGCCGAACGTAACAGCTGGTGAATTGCTCGAAACAGATGCAAAACCTCAACACCCTGTTGCATATTTGGAACACACCATGGAACAGAACCTGCCCTTCGACGTGGATGCCCTGCTGGTATTCGGCAAGGTGGTGGAGAACCGCAGCCTGTCGAAGGCCGCCGCACTGCTCGGGATGCCCAAGTCGACGGTCAGCCGAAAGCTGACGAAGCTCGAATCCGACCTCGGCATCAAGCTGCTGCGCAAGAACACACACCAGCTCACCGTCACCGACCTCGGTGAGCAGATCTACGCCCACGCCGTGAACATCCTGACCGAGGCCAACGGCGTCCGCGCGCTGGTCGAGGGCAGCAGGCAGGAGCCGCAGGGCGAGCTGAAGGTGGCGATACCGGTCTTCGTCGGCATCGACTATGCATCCAGGGTCGGCGCCACCTTCCTGCAGCGCCACCCCCACTCACGCCTCGACATCCGGCTGGTCGACACCATGGTCGACCCCATCAAGGACGGATTCGACGTGGTTTTCGGAACCGGGCCGCTGCAGGATTCGACGCTGATCGCCCGCAAGGTGTTCGACCTGGAGCTCTTTCTCTGCGCGTCACCGGACTTCGTGGGGGCCCTCGATGAGCCGATCACCGATCCGACGCAGCTGAACACGCTGCCCTTCATCGACTTCGGCTTCGCCGGCCCACGCAAGCTGACCGTGTCGCAAGAACAAGCGGCAACACGAGCTGGCGCCCACGGTGCGGGCGCGCGCCAACAATTTTCAGGTGTGCAAGCAGTACATCCTGCAGGGCCTCGGCATCGGCGCGATGCCCTCACAGATCATCTGCACCACTGAGCTGCGCGAGGGCAGCCTGGTGCCGGTACTGCCGGAGTGGAGTCTCGAACCGCTCGAGGTGCACATGATCTACCCCTTCGAGCTGTCCTACTCCACGCTCATCAGTGCGTTCTATGAGGCGGCGCGCGAGATCATCGTGGAGAACACGGCTCGCGCCTAGAAGCCTGAGGACGGTCGACGACAGAGAATCGCTATCCCCGTCATGATCTCCCAGACAACGATCGAGTACACCGAACCGCGCTCGACCACGCCAACGGGAAGAACGCGAGACCCGTTGGCGCCGTCGATGATCAGGGTGAGAAGACACGCGATCCCGACTACGCCGATGCCGAAACTCGCGAGGCGGTAGCTTCGTGGTGCCCCGATTCGGCCACTGCCGAAGCCCGCGATGATCACCGCGGTATTGCCGCCCACTATTGCCATTCCGGCACCGATCGCGTGCCAATTGACGTGACCGGCCGTCACGGGCATGCCGCTTCTGAAGGTGCCGACCAAGATGTTGCCGATCGCGTTCGCGGCCGCCGCGAGCACGAAACTCCAACCGACCCAGCCCAGAGTCGGGCAGGCGCGCGAGATGACGATGGCGCCGACCAGAAACAACGAGCCGTGCAGAATGAACGCCCCGATGTTCATGACCGCAGCGGCGCCGAGATCGCTGATGTAATCGGCGATGTAGCTGTAGCCGGGGAAGCTGGCGGCGGCGATCGCCTCACTGACCAGGTAGACGGCTGCGCCGACGAGCCAGATGACAGCGGCTGCGCGCGCGCCTAACCGACCCACGATCCGTTTCGCATCACGCCCGTCACGGCAAGTTCTGCGTCAAGCACGACGAGATCGGCATCCGCGCCTGCCGTCAGCTCCGCAGGCGGAAAGCCCAGCGCCCGTGCGGGATTGATCGAGGCCTGACGAACCGCGGCCATCAGCGCGTCGTCGCGTGGTAATCCGCCGTGCTGCATGGCGAATCGAAACTGGTGGTCCATCGTCGCGGTGCTGCCCGCGATGGTTTCCGTACCCGCGACCCGCGCCACCCCGCCCACGACGTCGACGGCCAGCGGCCCAAGCCAGTATCGGCCGTCGGACATGCCCGCTGCCGCCATCGAGTCGGTCACCAACGACACCCGGTCCGGTCCGGCGCTTCGGCACACGTGCCGATACAGGGCCGGATCGACGTGCACACCGTCGGTGATCAGTTCCACTGTCACCCTTGGGTCTTCGAGTAACGCGATGACCGGTCCGGGTTCGCGGGTGTTGATCGGGCGCATCGCGTTGAACAGGTGCGTGCCGACCGTCGCGCCCGCATCGATCGCGGCCCGCGTCTGGTCATACGTCGCCTCGGTGTGGCCGACGGCTGCCACCACGTCGGCGTCGACGATCTGCCGGATCGCCGCAACGGCGCCGTCGCGTTCCGGCGCGATGGTGACCATGCGGATGGTTCCGCCGCCCGCTTCGAGAACGCGGTCGATCTCGGCGGGGTCGGGATCCCGCATCAGCGACGGCTGGTGGGCGCCGCACCGCTGCGTGGAGAGCCACGGCCCTTCCAGATGGATTCCGTCGAGCACGCCGGAGCGAACGTCGTCGGCCAACGCCGCGACCTGACGCAGCAGGTCCTCGGGCCCGGCGGTGACCAGGGATGCGACGAGGGTGGTGGTGCCGTGCCTGCGGTGAAACGCCGCGGCCGTGGCCGTGTCGACGCGTTCAGCAGTCGAGAAGTTCGCCCCTCCCCCGCCGTGCAGGTGGGTGTCGACGAAGCCCGGCGTCACCGTCGCGCCACCGAGATCGCGATCCGCGGGTCGGGGCGCAGGACCGGCGCCCACCGCGGACACAGCACCGTCCGAAACCTCAATCCATGCGGGCCGCAACAATTCTCGACCGGTCAGCAGGGTGTCGGCGGTCATCAGCATGGCGGCGCCTCAGATGCCCTGCCAATTCGGCTTCGAGCGATACGTCTCGCGGTAGTAGTCCACGAGCTGAAGCCGACGGGCGGCGGCGTCGTCGAGCAGCACCGTGACATGCGGGTGGTGCTGCAGGATGGTCGCCGGCCACAGGGCGCTCACTGCACCCTCGACGAGATGGTGAACGGCTTCGGCCTTGCTCCGGCCGGTGGCAACCAGGATCACGTGCCGGGCTGCCATGATCGTCGCCAGGCCCTGTGTGAGGCAGTGGGTGGGCACGGCGTCCAGGTCGCCGTCGAAGAAGCGGGCGTTGTCGATCCGGGTCTGCCTGGTCAGCGTCTTGATCCGGGTACGCGATGCCAGCGAGGAGCCCGGCTCGTTGAATCCGATGTGTCCGTCGGTGCCGATCCCGAGGATCTGCAGATCGACACCGCCAGCGGCCTGTATCGCGTCCTCGTATGCCGCGCATGCGGCGGGGATGTCGGAGGCGAGGCCGTCGGGTCCCTCGACGGCTCCCGGGGCGAAGTCGACCCGGGACACGAACACCTTCTCGATGACGGTCCGATACCGCTCGGGATGGTCCGCGGGCAGGCCTACGTACTCGTCGAGGGTGAATCCGCGTGCCTGCCGGAACGAGATCGCCCCGGCGTCGCATCGAGCCGCCAGTTCGTCATAGATCGCCAGCGGCGACGATCCGGTGGCCAACCCCAGCACGGCGGCGGGTTTCCGGCTCAGAAGTGACGCGATGGCGTCGGCGGCGACGCCGCCAATCTCCTTGGCGTCGGCCAGGACGACGACTTCCATTTACTTCGTCGCGGTGAAAAGCTCTGCGCCGGAAGCGATATCCGCGCCCGCTGTCACCGCCTCCGACGCCACGACATTGTCGGATTCCCGTTCGTCCATGACCACAACGGGGACAATCGGATTGAGGCCCTTGGCCTCGATGGCGGGTACGTCGTAGGTGATGATGAGCTGCCCGGCGGTGACATCGTCACCCTGGGTGGCGTGGGTCGTGAAACCTTCGCCGTTCAGCGCAACGGTATCCAGACCGAGGTGGACCAGAACGCCGACGTTCTCCGGAGTCATGACGATGTAGGCGTGCGGCATGAGCTTCAGGAGCTTGCCGCTGACCGGGGCGACGGCGTCCACAACCCCGCGTGGGGGGTCGACCGCTGCCCCGTAGCCCACCATGCCTTGGGAGAACACCGGGTCGGGAACGTCCTCGAGCCGAACTGCGCGCCCCGCGACCGGGGTCAGGACCAGCGTCTTGCTCACCCACCAAACAATACGAGTGTGCTCGCAACACGGTCTCAACTTCGCGGGTTCTCGTCTAAGCTTCCGCTCAGCTTCGACGGCAGTGACGTTTGCAGCAGAGAAGGGTGACCGGGTAATGAGCGACGCGGCGAAACCTCAAGCGGTCCAGCAAAAGTCGGGTATGCGCATTCCCGGGTTTGCGCAGTTGCAGCGGCTGGGCAAGAGCCTGATGCTGCCGATTGCGGTGCTGCCGGCGGCCGGGATCCTCCTCCGCCTCGGCCAACCGGACCTGCTGGGCGGCATCAAGGCTCCGGTGATCGGGCCGTTCTTCCAGGCGATGAGCGCGGCCGGCGGCGCCATCTTCGACAATCTTCCGCTGCTGTTCGCGGTCGGCGTCGCGATCGGATTCGCCAAGAAAGCCGACGGGTCCACCGCGCTGGCCGCCGTCGTCGGCTACCTGGTGGTGCAGGCCGTATTCAAAACCATGTCGCCGATAGTGCTCGCCGGCGAGGTCGACAAGAATGGCGACCAGGCCCTGATCAATTACAGCGTGCTCGCCGGAATCTTCGTCGGCCTGCTCACCGCGTGGCTCTTCGACCGATATCACACCATTCAATTGCCCTCGTACCTCGGATTCTTCGGTGGCAGGCGGTTCGTCCCGATCGTGGTGTCGGTGGCCTGCCTGTTCCTCGGGTTCGCGATGAGCTACTTCTATCCGATCTTCGACGCCGGGCTGACCGGCCTCGGCAAATTCATCGGCGGCTCGGGCGCCCTCGGGGCGTTCGTCTACGGGTTCGCTAATCGGATGCTGATCCCGCTCGGTCTGCACCACATTCCGAACTCCTACATCTGGTTCCTCTACGGCGACTATCAACCCCCTGAGGGCGGAAAGGTCGTCACCGGAGAACTCACCCGATTCGCCGCAGGCGACCCGTCCGCCGGGCTCCTGACGTCCGGGTTCTACCCGATCCTGATGTTCGGGCTGCCCGCTGCGGCGCTGGCCATGATCCACATGGCGAACAAGAAGCAGCGCAAGATCGCGGTCGGCATCCTGTCGGCGGCGGCGCTGACCGCGTTCCTGACCGGCGTGACTGAGCCACTCGAGTTCGCGTTCATGTTCGTCGCGTTCCCGCTGTACATCATCCACGCGCTGCTGACGGGCCTGTCCCTGGCCATCGCCTACCTGCTCGACATCCACCTGGGCTTCTCGTTCTCTGCCGGGCTGATCGACCTCATTCTGTGGGGCGGAGCGCCGGCGGCGAAGAACATCCCGTTGCTCATCGGTATGGGCGTCGTGTTCTTCGTCGTCTACTACCTGCTCTTCCGATTCGCGATCACGCGGTGGAACATGCGAACTCCCGGGCGTGAACCGGAGGATGAATTCGAGGCCGAAGAGCAAGCGAACCTAGGCGAGGGCGCTGGATCGGCGACCGCCGTGACGACCGGTGGCGGCGGTGTGGCCACCGCGACCGTGGCCGCACCGGTCGCGGCCGACAGCAAGGCCGAACAGGTGATCGAGGCGTTCGGGGGCCGGGGCAACCTCGTCAACGTGGACGCCTGCATCACGCGGCTTCGCGTCGAGGTCGCAGACAAGGGCAACGTCGATCAGGCTCGACTCAAGAGGCTCGGCGCCGCCGGTGTCATCGAGGTCGGCAACAGCGTCCAGGCGGTCTTCGGCACCGATGCCGAGGCGCTGAAGAACGACATCAACGACATTCTCTAGTCGATCAGAGGACCGCGAAGAGCTCCAGCTGGATGTTGTCCGGATCGCGGAAAACCACTGTTGCAAAAGGGAATGGCTCATTGCCGGCTCTGATGCCGGAGTGCTCGATGCCCAACTCGTCGAGCCACGCCGTCCACGCCTCCAACTCCTCGCGGCCGGACACGTTGAACCCTACGTGGTCAAGCCCGGTCTGGGCCTCGTCGAACGGCGCACCGTTGTTGCCGGTGTTCGTGTGCAGTCCGATCGCCAGTCCAGACCGCGGTTCGAGGAGCAACACTCCGTAACCGGTGTCCTCCCGTTCGTAGTGGGGAAACGTCATCGGCACGCGCTGCGCGCGAAACACGCGCTGGTACCAAGCCACGCTGGGTTCGATGTCGCGGACGGTCACAGAGAAATGATGGATCCCAGTAATCGCTGGGGCGGTTCCCTCGGTCACGTGCAAGATGGTGCCATGAGCAATGACTCATCCGCCGCAATCCGGCAAGAGCGCCGCGACTGGATGGCCAAACACCGGGACGTATACCTGCAATCGGGTGGCACCCGGGGCCACGTCATGGACATCAGCGAGATAGGTGGACACGTGTTCACCACGCACTGCCTGATCAGAATGCGGGGTCGCAAGTCCGGCAAGACGCGCATCGTTCCGCTCATCTACGGCGACATCGGCGGCGAAATCGTCGTCGTCGCGTCGAAGGGTGGCGCCGACGAGCATCCGGATTGGTATCTCAACATTCGCGCCAGCGAGTACATCGACGTCCAGATCGCCACCCAGGCTTTCCGCGCGACCTGGCGCGAGCCCGAAGACGTTGAGCGTCACAAGGTTTGGGACTTCATGGCCAGTGTCTACCCGCCGTACATCACCTATCAGAGGTCGACGGCGCGGCACATTCCGGTGATCATGATGACGCCCGTCGAAACCATAGACGTGTTCCAGGAGTCCGACCTTCAGTCTTCGTAGACAAGCTCGACGCGGGGAGTCTCGCCGCCGGGACCCATCGGCGAGTCGTACTCCACCACCGAGCACATCGGGTTGCTGTGCGTTTCGAACAGCTGCGCCTCGTCCTCCAGGATGGACGGCAGCCGGTCCGGGTCGGCGATGACCCGCTGCGAGTTCTCGAAATCAGCGCGGCTGTTCCACCAGATCTCCATGATGCAGTGATAACCGGGGTCGATAACCTCGCCGGTCACCGGATTGCGCTCCGGCGTGAGGTATCGCCGCACATATCGCACGGCATTGGGGATGGAGGGCGACCGGTTGAGCCGCTCGGACAGCCGGGAGTGCTGGTTCTCGTAGTAGTCGATGAACTCGTCCATGGTCATATCCGGGCGCTTGCGGAAGAAACACACTTGCTTGAACACCTCGGCCACTATGCCGGGCGGGTAGGCCCTCCGGGACGAGTTCCGGATACCAGGAAACCGGTGTACGACGTGAAGAACCGACCGTTCGCCTCGGCGCTTCGCAACTCACGAATCCAACGGTCGGCGTCGTCGCGGCTGATGGTTCCGGCGTTCACCAGGCCCTCGGCCGTCGCGAAGAAGCTGAAGACGCGGTCGGCGACGCTGAGGTCTCTCGAAACGAGGGTTTTCGGATGCGTCTCGACGTCCTCGAGACCGGCGTCGAGAAACAGCGGTACCAGCCGGCGGCCGATCCAGCCCGACGGAAAGCGGTCGCACCAGGTGTTGAGGATCGTGCGTGTGAGCACCCGATTCGCGGAGTCGACCGTCAGCGTCTCCCAGTCGTTGTCGAACGCGACCAGGACCCCGCCGGGCCGCAGGACACGGGCCATCTCGCGAATCGCAGCCGCGGGGTCGGCGATGTGCTGAAGAACGCGGTCGATTCGGCAGCCGTCGAAGGTCGCGTCGCTGTACGGCAATTGACTCGCATCGGCGACGTCGAACGACAAGCCTGCGATGTCGCCGTGGCGCTGTCGGGCCGCCTCGACCATCGCTTGACTGCCGTCGACGGCGACCACCGAACCGCCGGGTGCGACGCGCTTCGCCAACGCCGCGGCGTCGTCGCCGAGTCCGCATCCGACCTCCAGGATCCTGCTGCCCGGGGTGGCGGCGAGCAGGTCATAGCTTTCGCGCTTGCACTCGGCGAAAAACGGCAGCGAGTCGATGAGTGTCAGACAACTGGCGAACACCTCGAAATCCGAAGCGGCATCGACACTCTGGAATCCCGAAGCAAGGTCATCGGCCATCGATAACCCCCAACCCGTGCACCACATCGGCCGTGGCCGGGTACAACTCGCGCCAGGTCTGGTAGAGGTCGTTGTAACGCGCACAGTCGGCTGGTTCGGGCGTGATCTCCGAGGCGATCTTCGCCCAATCGGTTTCGGGAGGCACCAGACCGGCACCGATCGCGGCCAATAGCGCGTCGCCGTAGCTGGCGCCGATCGCCTGCTCGGGAACGAGCTGCGGACGACCGGTGACATCGGTCAGGATCTGAGGCCACAGCGGATCACTCAGTCCGCCGCCGACCGCCACGGTTCGGGTCGCGTCCTGAGCCCCGTCGAAGTGCTCCAGGATCTGCCGGATACCGAACGAGATGCCTTCGTAGGCAGCGCGAAACAGATGTCCACGGCCATGCCGGAGGGTGAGCCCGGCGAAGATCCCCCGAGCGTCCGGGTCGAATATGGGCGTGCGCTCGCCTGCGAAGTACGGCAATACGGCCAGCCCTTGGCTGCCGGGCGGGACAGCGCGGGCCTCGGCCATCAGCGTCTCAAAGGACGCACCTCCGGTCACCGACTGCAGCCAGCCGATCAGGCTGCCCGCGGTCGACGTGCCCGCTGCCAGCGCAAGGGTGTCGCGCTCCACCCCTGCCGTTGTCCATAGCACCGGATCGCTGAAGTAGGAATCGATGATCTGCACCAGGAACATGGTCGAGCCGTACATCAGCATCCGGTCGCCCGGTTTCCGGACGCCGACCGAGAAGGCCTCGGCATAGGCATCCACGGTCCCCGCAACCACCGGTGTTCCCGCGGGTATCCCGGTGGCCGCGGCGGCTGCTTGCCCCACGGTACCGACAACCTCGCTGGGCCAGACCAATCGCGGCATCCGAAGATGTCCGCAAATCCGCTGTGCCCATTCGGTATTCCAGTCGAAGTGCCGAGTGGCGTACAGCGGGTCGCACTGGCTGGCCGTGTGGTGGTCCATCACGTACTCACCAGTGAGCTTGGCAGAGATGAAGGAGTTGGAGCCGTACCAATGCGTCGCCTTGGCGAAGACCTCCGGCTCGTTGCGCCGCACCCATTCCAGCTTCGGACCCACGGCCTGGCTCGAGAGCACCGTGCCCGCCTGCTCGAAGATGGCATCGGCGCCCAATTCCGCTGTCAGCAATTCGATCTCGGCAGACGCGCGAGTGTCGATGCCGTACAAGATGGCGGGGCGCAGCGGCCGCATTGTGTCGTCGCACAGCACGAGACATGGGCCGACACCGCTGACGCACATCGCGGCCACACTCGAATCGGACGGCACCTGTGAGGTCAGCTTCCTGCTGATGTCACAGACTTCGCGCCACCACACCTCCTCGGCATCGACCTCGGCCCAACCCGGCCGGGGCAACTGCATCGCGTGAGGAATCGTCTCCGAAGCCACGACTGCACCGGACGCGTCGACGAGAAGCCCCTTGGTGCTTCCCGTGCCCATGTCGATTCCCAGCAGCAACTCCACGACGTAACAGTAGGTGTGGGTGCGACGGCGAAGGGGCTAATTACATCCGCCGGCATTGACCCACCGGCCGTTGTAGCTGACACACCCGGCGACGTTCGGTGGCGGCGGCGGGTCATAAGGCATCGGAGCGTAGTAAGCCGGCGGCGGAACATAAGGTGCGACCGCGTCCGCGATGTTGGCGCACCCACCCACCGATACGCGCCGACCGACGCTGGCGCACACGTCGGCGTTGGCGACTCCGGGTGTGTGAATCAGGACGATCGTCCCCGGGAGCGCTGCGAACGCCAGGACGGTCGCTGCGATGGCGGTACGTGTCCTTGTCCAAAGACTCATGGGTTGTACTCCTTACCCGCCCGGTACCGGCGCAGGGGCGTCGCAGCGAGTTCTCAAGTCGGTCAGCGGTTGCCGAATCCCGGTGATCTCGGATTCGGTCTGGGGATGGGCGTCCATATAGGTCTGGACGTTGGCGCGAAGCTCCTCGTTCGGTAGCCCGCGCAGGCTGGTGAAGAAATCGTTCACCTCCGGGTGGGAGAACAGATAGCCGGACATGGCCGTCCCCACGGCGCCCGACACCTGTGCCAAATCGCCGGCCGAGCACCCGGGCGGAGCGGGTGGTGGCGGTTCAGCAGACGCTGTCGAGGCGACGCCGAACAACGCACCGGCCGTCGCTCCTGTACCGATAACTACTACCAATGCGCGCCGCATGGTTTGGCCTGACTGCAACATGCGTTGGCTCCTCAATCTGCGTTGGGACGTCTGCCGTCCACGCAACCACAGCCGAGCGGAATATTGCTGTGAATGACAATTTCGCGGATCCTAGGGCGCTGGATCGGTGAGATAGGCGACGACGACGGCGCGTGGTACCGGGCGATGGTGTGGGATCGCCACCATCAGGTACCCGACACCGAGCCAGCCTCCCCCGCCGAGGTGACCGATGTGCTCACCCGCGCGATGGGCCGCGATCTGGGGGTGCGCGAGGTCGGTTGGTTGTCGCGGTTTCACTGCGACGAGCGCCAGGTGGCCGAATACCGGCACGGCCGTGTTTTTCTCGCGGGCGACGCCGCACACGTTCATTCGCCGATGGGCGGGCAGGGCATGAACACCGGGATACAGGACGCCGTGAACCTGGCGTGGAAACTGGACGCGGTCCTGGGCGGTGCTCCGGAGGATGTGCTCGACACCTACCAAAGCGAACGTCATCCCATCGGCAGGCGGGTTCTCCGTCAATCCGGCCTGATGGCGCGCGGTGCAACGCTGCATCCTCGGATCGGTCGTGGGATACGAAATCTGCTCGCGCCAAGGCTGCTGCGCATGCCACGGGTCCGCGATGCCGTAGCGGGCAGCTTCGCAGGCACCGAGTTGCGGTACGCGCACCGGCGAGGCGAGAACCCGCTCGTCGGCACCAGGGCGACGGAGATACCGCTGCTCGAAGGACCGCTGACGCACCTGCAGCGGTTCGCGGGTTTCGTCCTCATCCGCGAACACGGAGCAGCATCGGCCGACATTCCGGGGCTCGTCGAAGCCGAGCGCGCCGATGCGGGGCCGGCGGTTCTGGTTCGACCGGATGGCTACATCGCCTGGGCCGGCGCCTCTTCGGACCGCGGAGCACTGAGTGCTGCGTTGAGCCGGTGGACCGGGATCTAGTTCTCGGGCAGGGTCACCGCGGCTACGACCGCTGCGATGACTACCAGCACCACGATGGTCAGGGCGACCGCACCCCATCCGTGCCCGTCGTAGGCCACACCGCCGAACCAGCCGAAGACGCTCGAACCGCCGTAGTAGAAGAGGTTGTACAGCGAGGAGGCCTGCGCCTTACCCACTGGCGCCGACCGGCCTGTCCAGCCCGACGCGATGGAGTGCGCACCGAAAAAGCCTGCGGTGGCGATCAACAGGCCTGCGAGCACGACGACGAGGTTGTCGCTCAGCGTGATGGCGACTCCTGCGGCCATGATCGCCGCGGACACCAGAAGCACGCGCTTGCGCCCGAACCGCGTCGCCTCGGCACCGGCGCGAGCCGACGCCCACGTCCCGGCGAGATAGGCCACGAAGACCAGGCTGACGACGAAGGGAGACAGATGGAAGGGCGCCCCCATCAACCGGAATCCCAGGAAGTTGTACATCGCCACGAATCCGCCCATGAGCAGGAACCCCTGCGCGAAGAGGGCTAGCTGTCGCGGTGAGCGAAGGTTGGCGGTCAGCCGACGGACAAGGGTGCCTTCGGGATTGGCGCCGGACTCCCTCGACGGGACGAAGCCAAACGGTTGAGGGGCCAGCCTGACGAAACCGAATGCGGCGACACAGCACAGCGCCGCGACGGTGAAGATACCCATGCGCCATCCGGCGATTTGCGCGACCGGGCTGGACACCACCCGGCCAAGGAGGCCGCCGATGGTGGTGCCCGCGACGAAGGTGCCCGCCGCCCTGGCTGCATGCGCGGGATCGATCTCCTCGGTGAGGTATGCGATTGCGATCGCGGGGACACCGCCGATGAGCAAGCCTTCGAGGAATCGCCCGGCTAGCAGGAGCTCGAAGGAGGGGGCGAACGGGACGAGTAGACCGACCACGGCCGCGACCGAGACCGAGATCGTTATCGCCCTCACCCGACCGATCCGATCGGCGACGGTGGACCAGGGGATCACGCCGATGGCAAGGCCGATGGTGGAGGCCGAGATCGTCAGCGCCGCGGTCGCCGCGCCGATGTGCAGATCGGCCGCGATCAGCGGGAGCACGGCCTGCGGCGAGTAGAGCTGGGCGAAAGTCGCCACCCCCGCGCAGAAGAGCGCGGCGAGTAGCCGCCCGTAAGCGGCTGAACCGCGGCTGTGTCCTGCCCACACCTGGGGGGAAGTCTGCTGGATGGTCATGGACAGGGACATTATGAGACCTGCGTTAATGTGTCCAATGCATAGTTTTTACATTTGTCATGCGTCCGACGCATCATTGCTGAGGAACTCCGCGAAACGCTTCGCAGGCGGCGGCAGATCCCGTGCCTTGTCCCAGACGAAACCCACCTCGCGCTTGGCGCCTGCGTTCGAAATCGGGACGTGGACAGTCTTGGACTGACCTTCGTCTCGCGGAATGGGAATGACGGCGACACCGAAACCGGCAGCGACCAGCCCTTCCACAGTGGGGATCTCGGTGGCCTCGAACACGATGTCGGGGTCGACGCCGTCGTCTGCCAGCAGTTGGTCGGTGAGCTGTCGCAACCCTGCCTGCTCGCCGAGCGCGATGAACGGCTCGCCCGCCGCCGCCGACAACCTCACCGTCGCGCGGCCCGCGAGCCGGTGTCCGTAGCGGGACGGCAAGGCACAGCTGATCGACATACAGCCGGCGCCAAACGAAACCAGCCGCCTGCGGGCGCGGTGCGGTGATGGCGATATCGGCCTGGCCGTCGACTACCCGCCGCGTGATCTCGTGTGCGGGCCCCTGAAAGAGATCGAACCCGATCGCGGGGGCCGATTCGCGAAAGCGTCGCAGTTGCTCGGGTACATACCAATTCGCCAACGAGTGCAGAAAGGCGAGCCGAACCCGGCCGGTGTCCGGGTCACGCAGGGCGGCGATGCGTTCGGTGGCGGACTTCATCTCGGCGATGCTGCGCCTCGCGTGCTCGAGCATGATCTGGCCGTACGCGTTCAGCCGGAGCCGGCGGTTGACCCGGTCGAACAGCGGTGTGCCCGCTTCGCGCTCGAATCGACGCAGGGCACGCGACAACGTCGGCTGGCTGACCTGTAGTTCGGCGGCGGCCTCGGTGACGTGTTCGGTCTCGGCGAGCACGACGAACCAGTGCAGTTCTTCGAGATTCACCCTTCGACCGCCATGTGCATCGCCGCACGGTGGCTGAACAACAACGACGCACCGATCGGGTTACCGCCGCCCGGATATGTCGTACCCGACACGGCGGCCATCGTGTTTCCCGCGGCGTAGAGGCCGGGGATCGGCCGATCGTCCCCGCCCAGGACACGCGCGTCGACATCGGTGCGCAACCCGCCCTTGGTCCCGAGGTCCGATATCCCGAACGCCGCTGCCCGATAGGGCGGGGTGTCGATCGGCACGAGCGGAGACGCGCCACCGGTGAACGCCCGGTCGAACGACTCTCGGCCGCGGCCGAAGTCCTCGTCGTCATCTCGCCCAGCGAGTTCGTTGAAGCGGCGCACCGTATCGACGAGATTGTCTGGGGGAACGCCGATCTGCTGTGCCAGCTCGGCCAACGAGTCCGCGGCCCGCCACAGCCCCGCGGATATGTAGTCACCCGTCGGTGAGAACGACACGTTGGGTGCCATGACCGGTGGTTGCTCTCCGCCGCGGCTGTCGTAAATCATCCAGTAGTGCGGGCCAACAGTGCCTTCGCTGATGGCCCGAATGATCTCGCGGCCCGATCTGTCGTAGGCGGCGGACTCGTTGACGAACCGGCGCCCGGCCCGATCAACGAAGATCCCGCCGGTGAAACACAACGCGAACGCGGCCCGGCCGTCGGGGTGGACCAACCCTGGCGACCACCATGCCTGGTCCATCAGGTCGGTGCTCGCGCCTGCGGCGATCGCCGCACGGTGCGCGAGCCCGACGTTGCCCGGCGCGCCCATGGTGTCCAATGCCGCTCCGGGAACACCGTATTCGGCCCGCATCTCGTCATTCTGTTCGAACCCGCCCGCGGCCAGCAGCACCCCGCGGCGCGCCCGGATAGCCCTCCGCGCGCCATCGGTCTCCACCACGGCGCCGCCGACGCGGCCGTCTTCGACGATCAGCTCAACGACGCTTGTGTTCAGATGCGCTGCGACCGCGGGATTGTCGGCCATCGCCCAGAGGAAACGGCCGATCACGGCCCGACCGCCGGTGAGTAGATCGGGTTGCGGCGCACCGAGCCGTTCGTGGTCCAGCGGTCCACGAACCAGTCCCTGGAATCGGCCGAGGCGATTGTCGGGCACCGCCTTCGAGACGATGTGGCGCATCCCGTCGTTGCGGGCACCGACCGTTGAGCTGTAGTAGTCCGGCCACGGCAGGACCTTGAAGCCGAAGTGTTCGTCGCTCTCCAGGTATTCGATCAGCGCTGCACCACCGCGAACGTAGGTCTCCTGCAATTCGGCGGGCGTGCGGTCACCGACGACGCTGCGGTAATAGCGAAGCGCCTCCTCGATGGTGTCGTCGCTGCCCGCACGAACGAGTACGGGATTGCATGGGAACCACATTCCGCCCCCGCCGGAATACGCGAACGTCCCGCCGAACTGATCGGTCGCCTCGACGAGAGCAACCGAAAGCCCTTCACGCGCGGCGGTGTAGGCACCCGCGATGCCGCCACCGGAGCCGGCAACGAGGACGTCGACCGTCTCGTCGGGCGCGTTCACAGGTTCCTCGACCGGTTGACGAAGCGACTCTCTCGCGGTGAAAACAGCCAGCCGCCACCGGCTTTCGTGCCACCGTCGGCGGGGATGTTGTGCCCGGTGACGAATGCGGACTGGTCGGAGGCGAGGAACAGCGCGACGCGCGCCTGGTCTTCGGGCCAGCCCACCCGTCCGACGGGGGCCCACGACGACCACAGGTCGTCGACGTCCTCGTAACCGGTCAGGTAGTCGACCTGCGGCGTCTGCGCCAGGTCGGTACCGATGCCGTTGACGCGGATGCCGTGCCGTCCGAGATCGACGGCCAGACAGGTGGTGAAGTGCGCGGCGGCCGCCTTCATCGCGCCGTAGACAGGGTCCTTCGGGTATCCGCGCATGCCCTCGACCGAATGCACGGTGACGATGCTGCCGCGGTGCGCCGCCATCATCGACGGCACGAACGCCCTCGTGACGGCGAAGACGTGCCGCAGGTTGATGTCGTACATCTGCTGCCACGAGTCCGGGGTGGATCGATGGAAGGGCACCAGCGGCCGATAGTCGCCGACGTTGTTCACCAGCACATCGACCCGCCCGTGCTCGGTCAACACAGCCTCGGCCAGGCGCGCGACATCGTCGTCGAGGGTGACATCGACGACATGGCTCCGGATGCGTCCGCCCGCGCCGGTCACCTCATCGCGAATTTGGTCCGCGCGCTCCCGATCGATCTCTGCCACTTCGACAAATGCACCGTGCTGAGCGAACAGGCGGGCGATCCCCGCGCCGATGCCGTCGCCGCCGCCGGTGACGACGGCCACCTTGCCGTCGAGCAGCCGATTCCAGTCGTTGATAGGAGGGACGCCGTCTGGCGGGCCAGACAGCTACCCGGTCGTCGCCGGTCATAGCGACGGACCCTACGCGGCGTGCGGAAGAATCGCGTCCAGCATGACCGACAACGACGGCCTCACCGCCACCTCCCGACGACGCCACATCGTGCGGCTCGCCGTGTTCGCGGCGTTCCTGCTCGGGCTGTTTTATCTGGTGGCGGTCACGCGCGTGGTCGACGTGGAGGATGTCCGGCGCACGGTCGCCGCAACCGGTCCCGCCGCACCGCTGACCTATGTCGTGGTGTCGGCGGCGCTCGGCGCGATCTTCGTACCCGGCCCGATTCTGGCGGCGGGCAGCGGTGTGCTGTTCGGGCCCGTCCTCGGTTTGTTCGTCACCCTCGGCGCGACCGTGGGAACGGCGATCATCACCAGCCTGATCGGCAGGCGCGCAGGCAGGCAGAGCGCACGAGAGCTCCTGGGGTCGCAGCGCGCCGACCGGCTGGATCAGCTGATCCAGCGGCGCGGCCTGTGGGCGGTGGTCGGTCAGCGGTTCATCCCCGGCGTTTCGGACGCGCTCGCTTCGTACGCGTTCGGTGCGTTCGGCGTACCGCTGTGGCAGATGGCCGTCGGCGCGTTCATCGGATCGGTCCCACGCGCGTTCGTCTACACCGCGCTGGGCGCGTCGATCGGGGATCTGTCGTCGCCGCTGGCGTATGTGGCCGTCGCCATCTGGTGCGTGACGGCAGTCATCGGGGCGTTCGCCACCCACCGCGGCTACCGGCATTGGCGTGGGCGTCATCGAGGCGTGGCCGATGGACCAGGTACTGTCCCACCAACGAAGGGTGACCTAACACCCGAGAGCGAAGGGCAGTGACAATGGACGGTCGACCGACGGATGCCTCGGGCCTGCGCCTCCTCGTGGTCGGCGCCTCTTCCGGCATCGGCCACGCGGTCGCCGAAAGTGCCGCCGAACTCGGCGCCAAGGTGGCCGTGGCGGCGAGACGGATGGACCTGCTGACCAAGCTGGCTGACACGGTCGGCGGCACCGCATTCGAACTGGACGTCGAGAACGCCCCTGCGATCAACAAGGTCGTTGGCGATGCGGCCGAAGCGCTCGGCGGCCTCGATGCCGTGGTGTTCACCAGCACCGTCGTGCCCTTCGCCCAGATCGAGGACACCGACGTGACCACCTGGGTGCACGCGTTCTCCGTCAACGCGGTCGGCGCCAACAATGTGCTGCGGGCCGCGCTCCCCCATCTGTCCGAGAACGGTGTTGTGCTTATCGCGTCGAGCCACGATGTCGGCCGTCCCCGTGCCGGTGTCTCCGCCTACAGCGCAAGCAAGGCCGCGCTGGACGAGATCCTGCACTCGTGGCGCAGTGAACACCCGGAACTCTCGATCGTGCGCGTCGGGATCGGTCCGACCGCCGACACCGAGATTCTCCGCGGCGCAGACCGGGACCTGCTGTCGCTGCTCTTCCGGTCATGGGTGGAACACGGCCAACTGCCTGCACAGATGTCGACGCTGACCGACGTCGCCAACACGCTGGTGTCCCTGGTCATCACGGCCCATGCGAATCCGAGCGTGGTGCCCGAGATCGTGCAGCTGTCGCCGCGCATCAGAACCACCACCTGAGTTCAGCTAGCTGTACTCAGGAATACCCACTGCCGAACGTTCGTTACCGCTCGAAGAATCGCAGATTTTTCGAGCGGTACGGAACGTTCGCGGGAGAAGGGGCGACTGATGACAGGCACGAGCACCAGATTCCGTTCGAAGGCGTACGTGTGCGATTCGACAGCGCGCAGAGATTCGAGGATGTCGTCGCTGCGTTGCTCGACGACGTCGGCGACAAGCCGGTACCGATCGACGACTTCGCAGCACGGCTCGAGAGCTGGGAAGCCTACGAGCGAGAAGTGCAATCGCACGCCGGCCCAAGCGGTTTCATGTTGTTCGCGCTGTTGAACCACGGTGACTGGATCAAGAAGGCGGGCATCGACCGGAAGGTCCTGCGCGTGGTGATCGGCAATCCGCTCATCGCGATCACGATGTTGCGCCACGACGTGACCGCGGGACTGTTTGCGCCCGTTGAACTCCTGATCGCCGAGGAGAAAAACGATCGGAGCTCGCTGACCTATGTGGTGCCGTCGTCGCTGATGGTGGTCGAGAAGAACGAGGCGCTGCGCGCGGCCGCCTTGCAGCTGGACGCCAAGCTGGAGGCGCTCGCCGCGAAGGTGACCGCGGCCTAGTCTCCCTGCGGGCCCGCAGACTCCACCGAGGCAACGTCGGTGAGGCCACTGATTTTCAGCACGGGCATCAGGATCGGATTGGCGATCACGTGAATGTTATTGGCGTGGGCGAACAACACGTTGATGCCGCCACTGTCCAGATACTCCACGCCGCTGAGGTCGACGGTGACGGGCGCGCCATCATGCGCCTCCGTGCGCGCGTTGTCGAGGGCTGCGGCGAACGCATCGATGTTGGTCAGGTCGATCTCCCCCGCTGCGGTCACCACCGACGTGCCGTCGTCCTCGCGTCGGTCGGTGTTGATGCTCAGCAGGGTGGCCATCACGCGATCCTTGCGTGCATATGCACCGTCGTGCCGCTGGCGAGGGGCTGAATCGTGACGTCATGCATCAAAGCTCGCATCAGCGAGATGCCGCGTCCGCGATGCGCCGCCGCGACCGGCGGCTTCCATGAACCGGCGTCGATCACCGTGACCTGCAGCCGGTCTGCCAGCGCCGTTGCACGCAGGCTGATGGTGCCTTCGGCGTGGTGCCGGTGGCCGTGCTCGATGGCGTTGGCAAGCGCTTCACCCGCAGCGATCAGCACCTTCAGCGTCTGGTCGTCGTCCACGCCGGCCCGGCCGAGCCAGTCTTTGAGGGCGGCGCGGGTTTCGGCGAGATAGCTTGCCTCGGCGGGAAACTCGACCTCGAGAGGGGCGGGCTGGCGGTACAGAAGAAGAGCAACATCGTCTTGATAGCCGCTACTGGGCGCCAGCCGCGACATCACCTCCCTGGCCAGATCGTCGAGGCCGGTGTCACGGTTTTCCTGCACGAGGTCCGCGGCGCGGGCGATACCGGCGTCGAGGGCTTCGCGGCGGCGCTCCACCAAACCATCGGTGTAGAGCAGCAGGGTCGACCGAGGGGGCAGCGTCTCGCGATGTTCCGGGCGAGACGGGTCGAAGGACAGTCCGAGTGGCGTGGCGCGGGCGCCGTCGAGCAGGCGCGTGGTGCCGTCCCCGTGCACCATGATCGGTGGTGGATGTCCTGCACTGGAGTACACCAGCTCGCCGGTGTCGGGGCTGAGCACCGCGCAGAAGGCGGTGGTGCATCGCGCACCGGGCAGCCGGGCGGCGAAGTGGTCCAGTGCGGTCAGCGCGGCACTCGGATTCGGGCGCTCCAGAAGCAGTGCGCGACAAGCACTTCGCAGCTGACCCATGACCGTGGCGGCGGCCAGGCCGTGGCCGACGCAGTCGCCGACGATCAACGCGATCCGGCCGTCGTCCAGGTCGACGACGTCGTACCAGTCGCCGCCGACCTGAAGCGGGCGGGTGGCCGGCTGGTAGCGCACCGCGAACCCGCTGGGCAGCTGGGCGGGCCCGAGTATCGCGTTCTGCAGCGCCAACGCCGTTTCCCGCTGCTGGTCGAGCTGGTGCACCCGCTGCAGACCCTGTCCCAACCGCCCGCCCAACACCGTGAGCAGCGTTTTGTCCTCGGCGGTGAACGGCCGTCGCTCGGCCAGCTCGATGTGCACCACCAGCACGCCCTGCGGGTGTTGCAATGCGATGGCCGCGCTGCCCGGTCGTGTGGTGTCCGGGATGAGCAGATCGCCTTCACCCATCGACCTGATCATCTGCTTGGTGGCCGGAGGCAGGTCGGCCCAGTTGGCCGGCTCGCCGACCCACATGAGTTGGGGCGCGACCAATTCAGAGATTTCGCTCGGCCAGGTGGCCGCCAGGACACGGCGCGCCTGCCACAGCCCGCGAAACTCCGCGGCGGCCGCGCGCACAGCGTCATCGAGCGTGTCAGCCTGCGAAAGCTGTTGGTTGAGCGCGGCAAGCGCGCTCTCGCGTTGCACGGTGTAGTGCTCGGCGGTGACATCGCGGAAGGTGCCGACCATGACGCGATGTCCGGTTTCGGGGTCTTCGGCGTGATTGAACGTGACGGTCACCCACAACCGGTGCCCATCTCGGTGGTTCACCGGAATCGTGAAGCTGCCGTGTGTTTCGTCGAGCAGTTCGGCGAAAGCTTCCTCGACCTGCCTGCGAGCATCGGGGTCCGTGTCGGCCGGTGGCCACCACGGGAAGACCGGTTCGTAGGGCAGGCCGTCCGGACCGTAACCCAGGATGTCGGTGAACGCGGAATTGATCTCGATCACCGCGCCCTGCTCGTCGCAGATGAAGAAACCTTCCTGCAGCGAGTCGACCAGGGCGGTACGCCAGCGGGCGTGGTGATTTCGCAGCCTCGCCAACTCGATGTTGGCCCGCACCCGGGCGAGGAGTTCGGCGGCTGCGAACGGCTTGACGAGGTAGTCGTCGGCCCCGGCCTGCAGCCCTTCTATCGAGGCCTCCTGCCCGGCGCGGGCCGACAACAGCACCACGGGCACGGCCGCGGTGCGGGGATCGGCCCGCAGCGCCGCTACCAGCTCGAGTCCGTCCAACCGGGGCATCATCACATCGCTGACGACCAGGTCGGGCACGACAGCGCGGACCAACTCCAGGGCGTGTCGGCCATCGGTGACCGCCTCGACCTGGTAGCCGGCACCGCTCAGCAGGCGGGCCAGGTATTCACGCATGTCGGTGTTGTCGTCTGCGATGACAACGCGCGCCGGGGCGTCGCGGCCCGACACCTTGAATTTCGCATTGTCGGGTGTCAGCGCCGACTCGGCGACCTCGGCGGGAACGAATTCGTCGTCGCCGGGAATCCAGCGCAAAGCCTCCTGTAGGTACGGCTCCGCCACCCCGGAGGCCGCGCGTGAACCCCCGGTCGACGCCACCGCATCGGCTGTCAGGTGTGCCGAGCCGAACGGCAGGCGGATCGTGAACGTGGTGCCCGCACCTTCTACGCTGTCGGCGCTGATTGTTCCGCCGTGCAGACTCACCAGTTCCTGCACCAGGGCCAGTCCGATTCCGCTGCCTTCGTTGGAGCGCGCGTGGGCTGACTCGATGCGGTGGAACCGTTCGAAGAGCCGCGGCATCTCGTCGGCGGCCACACCGATACCGGTGTCGGCGATGGTGACAACCGCATCGCCGCGCCTCGCGGTGCACGCGGACGGAGATGGACCCGTCGAAGGTGAATTTCAGCGCGTTGGACAGCAGGTTGAGGACCACCTTCTCCCACATGTCGCGATCGACGTAGACGGGTTCGTCCAGCGTGGGGCAGTCGACGACGAATTGCAGTCCGGCGCGGTCAACCGCCGATCGGAAGACGCTGGCCAGTTCGGCGGTGACCGCCGAGAGGTCCACCGGCTCGTAGCGGGCCTGCGCGCGGCCGGCCTCGATGCGGGAGAAATCCAGCAGCGTGTTGACCAGCTTGCTGAGGCGTAATCCGTTGCGCCAGACGATATCCAGATCCTCGCGTATCTCATCGTCGACGCCGGCCCGGCCGCGAAGCTCGGCGACGGGGTCGAGAATCAACGTCAGCGGGGTGCGGAATTCGTGGCTGATGTTGGAGAAGAACGTGGTCTTGGCGTGGTCAAGCTCCGCGAGTTCTTCGGCACGCCTCTGCTGGGCCTGGTAGCTGCGGGCGCTGCCGATTCCCGCGGCGATATGCGCCGCGGCCAGCCTCACGAACCCGGTGTTTTTCTCATTCACCGGGCGATACCGGTTCAACCCTGCCACCAGGAACCCGCGGGATGTGCCGCCCTGCTCCATCAGCGGTACCACCAGTGCCCTCATCGGTGGTTCGGACCAATCCCCGGTCGGCAGATCCGCAAACGGAACGCCATCGAGTTCGACCAGCACAGATTCTCCCTGCGCAGCCTGCCGCACCGGCCAGATCGCCGCGCCGTCAGCAGGCAACACCACAGGGGCAGCCGGGTGTCCGGCGGCGATCCCGCTCGTTCCCGTCAGCCGGGCGTCGCCGCCCTCGTCGAAGAGATAGGTCAGCGTAAACGGCAAGTCGCGCAGGTTTTTTCCCAGCTGACGATGAGCGAACGCAAGACTCTCTTCCTCGGTGCGTATCACGCTGGGGTCTGACCCCAGATGCCGCAGCGTCGCCATCCGGCGCTCACCGATGACTTGGTGCGTGCCCTCACTGACCACGCACAGCATGCCGACGACCCGGCCCTCGTCGTCGCGCAGAGGACTGTAGGAGAACGTGTGATAGGTCTCCTCCGGGTAGCCGGACCGCTCCAGAAAGAGCAGCAGCCCCTCATCCCAGGTCGCCTGTTCCGTCGACAGCACCCGATCGATGCGCGGACCGATGTCGTCCCAGATCTCCGACCACACCTCGTTGGCCGGCCGGCCCAGCGCCCACGGATATTTGCGGCCGAGGGTGTCGCGGCGGTAGGCCGCATTGCAGAAGAAGGTCAGCTCGGGACCCCAAGCCATCCACATCGGAAACCGGGACGACAGCAGGATGCTCACCGCGGTCCGCAGACTCAGCGGCCAGCTCGACGGCGGGCCCAGCGGTGTGGCCGCCCAATCCACCTGGGCGAGATCGCGGCCGACATCGGGGTCAGCGCCGAAAACCGCGGCGGGTAAACCGCGTTCAGCGTCTTCGGTCATTGCGGCTCGTCGGATCCGCCGAGTGCGTCCGTGACGGTCTGGTAGGGCCGAAGAACGTTGTCGAGCTTGGTGACTTCGATCGGCATGATCACTTCGGCGTTGCTGGCCACCACGCGCACGGAGACACCGTCGGAGAGCCCCCGCTCATAGCAGCCGAGGACGGCGTTGAGCCCTGCGCTTCCGAAATACGTCACATCTCCGAGTTCGAGTACGAGCAGCCGGGTCGGATGATCCGAGGCGGCCTCGAGGCCTGCGTCGAGATGGGTGACGAGGGTGTCGACTGTGCCCGAGTCGATCTCACCCCCGGCGGAGACGATGACCGCCGAGTCGCGAACGTCCTGCTTGACTTCCAACAACGGCACGAGCCAATCACCTCCTGAATTCACATTAAGCCAAATGGAACGCTCGAGTGGGGCGGAAACCTGCAGGTTCGCGCGGTCTCGGCTAAGAAATTCGGGGAAGTTATCCGTCGCGAGTAGTGCCGACGCGGTCGTGCACCGTCAGCAGCAAATGGTCGAATTCCCGTCGCAAACTGTCCGGCTCATACCGCAACGTGTCGAGTTCGGCGACGACCTGAGAGGCCAGCGCCCGCAGTTTCGTGTTGGTCTGCTGCGAACGCCACAGCAAGATCTCGAACGCCGCCTCGGCATTGATGCGGTAGACGAGCATCAGCGCGCCCTTCGCCTGTTCGATCGCCGCGCGCGCCTCGAACAGTTCGGGCAGCGAGTCGTCGAGCGCCTGTCGGCGGGCCTGGTGGAACGTGTCCGTCAGGTCGACGTAGTAGCCCTCGCTGCCCACCAGCGCGCCGTCGGCGTCGAGCATCCGGTCGGCAAGGACGATGACGGTGTGTTCGCGGCCCGCGGTGTCGATGAATCGGTGGCGGCTCGAGAACGACCCGCCGAAATGCAGCAGGTGGTCGAGCTGGTCCTGGACGTGCTGGCGGTCGTCGGGATGCTTATGCGAGAGGAGCAGCTCGGTGGTGGGCACGACGGAGCCCGGTTCGTAGCCGTGCATCCGGGCCACCTCGTCGGACCATTCCCATCGTTGTCCGACGAACCAGAAGCGGAAGCTGCCCACATTCAGGTGCGGAACCGCGGCGGCGGACAGCTCGGCTTCGGCACGGCGGGCCGGATCCGGCTTCGTCATGGGTGCAATTGTTCCATCAGGACGGTTGCCGCGAGCGTCCTTTGACACGCTGCACCAGATGCATGATCGCGACGACGACGGCTCCGACGACCAAGCCGATCACCGCCGAAGCCGCGGTGTTGATCAGCCAGGCCAGCACGCCCCCGACGCCTCCTACGTGGTGGACGGCTTCCTCCCAGTGGTGAACGACACCGTACGGCGCATGCCAGCCGAGTTCGTCGGTTCCCACGAGCAGGATGTGGCCGCCGACCCAGAGCATCGCCACCGTCCCGATCGTCGAGAGCGCCGACAGCAGCTTCGGCATCCCGGCAACCAGCCCGCGACCGACACGCTGCGCGAACGCCGACGAGCGCTGGGTCAGGCTCAGCCCGACGTCGTCCATCTTCACGATGCCTGCGACGACGCCGTAGACCACCGCCGTGATTACCAAAGCGACGATGACCAGAATGATGAGCCGCGGCAGGAACGCCTGGTCGGCCACCTCGTTGAGGGCGATCACCATGATCTCGGCCGACAGGATGAAGTCCGTGCGGATGGCCCCGGTCACCATGGACTTCTCGGCGTCTTCGCCCTTCTCGGCGACCGGCGCTGCGTGGGCGTCGTGCCCGCTGATGCGGCCCCACACCTTCTCGGCGCCCTCGTAGCAGAGATAGGTCGCACCGAGCATCAGGATCGGGGTCAGCAGCCACGGCACGAACTGGCTGAGCAGCAATGCCGCAGGCAGGATGAACAGCAGCTTGTTGCGAAGTGACCCGACGGCGATCCGCTTGATGATCGGCAGCTCACGCTCGGCGGCGATGCCGTGGACGTACTGCGGGGTCACCGCGGTGTCGTCGATCACGACCCCGGCGGCCTTGGCCGTCGCACGCCCGGCCGCGGCGCCGATGTCGTCGACCGAGGCGGCCGCCATCCGCGCAATCGCGGCCACGTCGTCAAGGAGCCCGAACAGGCCGGCGCTCATCGCGTCTCCGTCATTGCGTTGCAGATTACCGCGAAGAGCTCACCTGGCGTGGGTGGCGAAGAACTGTGCGCTGACGTCCGATGCGCCGCCGAACCATTCGTGGCCGCCGCCGTCAACGCCGACAAACACGACTTCTGTGCCATTGGCGCAGCCCGCGGACGTGAAGCGGTGCACCCCGGGGCCCGGGACGTCCTCGACCGGAGCGGCTGGGCAGCGATCCAGATCGCGCCACCGCGCGACCATCGCCTGCGGCGCGACGATGTCACTCGAGCCGCCGCGACCCACCATCGGGCCGCCCGCGTAGGGCACTACCTGATCCGCAACGCCGTGTGTCGCGAAGACCGACACCGGGCGCGACGGGGCACAGGGAACTGCCGAACCCAAGGACCCGGCGACCGGCGCGATGGCGGCGACGACGTCGGCGCGTTGGCACGCCAGCCGCGTCGCCATGAAGGCACCCGCCGACAATCCCGTCGCGAAGACCTTGCCGGGTGAGATGTTGAGATCGTCGGTGAGCCGATCGGCGAGCGCCACCAGGAAGCCCACGTCGTCGACGCCCTGGCGGTCGGGTATCGATGCCCCACGACCGTCAGCCCAGCTGTAGTCGATGCCGTCCGGGTACACCACGGCGAACCCGTGCTGGTCGGCGACGGCGTTGTAGTTCGTCAACGAAGCCTGCGCGCCTCCGGTCTCCCCTGCACCGTGCAGGTTGATCACCAGGCCGGCTGGACGTTCGACGTTCGTCGGGACGTGCAGCTGATAGGTGCGGTTCAGGCCCCCGAACTCCAGCACACCTGGGGTGTCTACGCCGGCGCTTGCCAATGCGTGTGTCCCGCCGTAGACGCCGCAGCACAGCAGCACGGCAAAGAAGGCGACAATCCGGCGCATTGAAACTCCCCCCTCGACGTGTATCGCCTGTTCCCTGTGTACGCCAAGGGAAACCAGATGTCGACGTGCCGCTATGTCGATCGCGGTGCGAACACCGGGACGAAGACTCTGTCGTCGTCGACGTCGTGGCGTTCGAAACGAACCTCGACGGGTAGGCCGATGTGAACCGAATCCGGTTCGCAGTCAACGATATTCGCGGCGATGCGCAGGTCCGACTGCTCATCCAACTGAACAATCGCGATGACGTAGGGAACGGGCACGGCCGGTAGGAACGGTTGGTAGTTGACCGTGTACGTGAACACAGTCCCGCGACCCGAGACCGGACGCGCGTCCAGCGCACCTCCGCAGTCGGGGCAATCCGCGCCTGGTGGCAGAACCCACAGCTGGCAGTGCTCGCACCACGGGATCAACAGCTGTCCGTTGCCGCCACCGGTCCAGAACGCCCGGTTGTGGTCAGTGAGGGTCGGCAGCATCCGGGCCGGTATCGCGGGCGGGGCGTCGTCTGCCATGCCAAGGAAAGTACAGTCCGATGGACTGTCATTACAAAAATAGACATTCGGGGAGCGCGATGAGCCACTTCGAGAAAGACGCGATCATCAGCGGCCTCGGTATTTCGCGGATCGGCCGCCGCACCGGTATCCCCGGCGTCGAGCTGACGCTGGAGGCTGTGCGCGCAGCGATCGACGACGCCGGACTGACGCCGGCGGATATCGACGGGATCGCGACGTTCGGCGATACCCCGGTGGCCGAAGTGGTTGAGGCACTGGGCATCCAGGCCACCGAGATCGGCTACGGGTTCGGCACCGGCGGTGTGCTCATTCCGGTCATGTCGGCCTGCCTTGCGGTATCCGAGAAGCGAGCAAGACACGTCCTGGTCTACCGGACCGTCGCGATGCTGGGCGGCTCGATGAACCAGGAGGCGTCGCCGATGCTCAATCCGCTGGCCTCGCCGCCGGTCGAGCCGCGCGCCCCCGGGACGCGAAGGAAGCTCAAGCCCTTCGAAGACATCGACGAGCTGGTGGCCGCCCACTCCTACTCGGCCGCGAACTGGCTGGCCATGCACTGCAGGCGTCACATGGAGCTATACGGGACGACGAAGGAGCAGCTGGGCTGGCTGGCGATCAACAGCAGGCGCAACGCCGGGCTCAACCCGCGGGCAGCCTTCCGGGAGCCGATGACGATGGACGACTATCTGTCGTCGCGTCCGGTGTCGACGCCGTTCGGGTTGTTCGACTGCGACATTCCGATCGACGGATCCATCGCACTGGTGGTCTCACACGCCGACTATGCGGCCGACTGCCCGAACCGGGCGGTAGCGGTGGAGGCGATCGGCGGGACGTACGGCTCGGGTGGGTGGTTTCACCGGGACGACTTCCCGAAGATGGCCTCGGTGGAAGCGGCCGCCGAAATGTGGTCGCGCACAGATCTGACGCCGGCGGATGTCGACGTCGCCGAACTGTACGACGGCTTCACATTTCTGACGTTCGCGTGGTTGGAGGCATTGGGTTTCTGCGCCGACGGTGAGGCGGGCCCGTTTGTGGATGGGGCCACGCGCATTGCACTGGACGGTGCGCTGCCGCTGAACACATACGGGGGCCAACTCTCCGCGGGCCGGATGCACGGCTACTGGTTGCTGCACGAGGCATGCCTTCAGTTGCGCGGTCAGGCCGACGAACGGCAGCTGGCGAAACGGCCCGAAGTCGCGGTCGCGGCCGCAGGGGGCGGGCCGATCGCAGGGTGCATGCTGCTGTCGTCCTGATGCCGATTCACCCTTGACGGTGACGTGGCTCACAGTAATATGACCAGTGGTCATCGACCCCTGGGAGGTCCCGATGCCAACGGTGACATGGGCTCGCGTGGATCCGAGCCGACGCGCTGCCGTGGTCGAAGCCGCGGAGGCCGAGTTCGGCGCGCACGGCTTCTCGCAAGGCAGCCTGAACGTCATCGCGAAGCGGGCCGGGCGTGGCCAAGGGCAGCCTGTTCCAGTACTTCGCGGACAAACGTGACCTGTTCGCCTACATCGCCGACGTCGGCAGCCAGCGGGTGCGCTCCTACATGGAGGACCGCATCCGCGAGCTCGATCCGAGCAGGCCGTTCTTCGAGTTTCTGACCGACCTCCTCGACACCTGGGTGGCGTACTTCGCCGATCATCCGCGCGACCGCGCACTACACGCCGCATCGAGCTTCGAAGTCGACACAGATGCCCGCGTCAGCGTGCGGACCGTGATCCACCGCCACTACCTGGAAGTCCTGCGGCCGCTGGTGCGCGAAGCGCACATTCGCGGCGACCTGCGCGCGGATTGCGATACCGACGCGTTGTTGTCACTGCTGCTGATGATTTTTCCGCATATGGCGTTGGCCCCCTACGTGCGCGGGATGGATCCCATCCTCGGACTCGACGACCCCACTCCTGAGCAGCCCGCACTCGCCGTGCGCAGACTCGTCGCGGTCCTGGCGGACGCATTCTCATCCAACAGCCCAGCCCAAATGATGACCAAGGAGGTCAAAGGATGACAATTTCACGGACACGCTCTCACTCGCTCGCCGAGGGCGGCTTGAACTGGGACAGCCTGCCGCTCAAGCTGTTCGCCGGCGGAAACGCCAAGTTCTGGAATCCCGCCGACATCGACTTCTCCCGCGACCGGGCCGACTGGGAGGCACTGACCGAACTGGAGCGCGAATGGGCCACTCGGCTGTGCGCACAGTTCATCGCCGGCGAGGAAGCGGTCACCCAGGACATCCAGCCGTTCATGGCGGCGATGCGTGCCGAGGGGCGGCTCGGCGACGAGATGTACCTGACGCAGTTCGCATTCGAGGAGGCCAAGCACACCCAGGTATTCCGCCTGTGGCTCGATGCCGTCGGCGTCACCGACGACCTGCAGGTGTTCCTCGACGACCTGCCCACCTACCGGAAGATCTTCTACGAGGAGCTGCCGAAATCCCTCGACTCCTTGTCAACGATCCGTCCCCGGCCGCCCAGGTGCGCGCGTCGGCGACCTACAACCACGTAATCGAAGGCATGATGGCCCTGACGGGATACTATGCGTGGCACCGGATTTGCGTGGACAACGAAGATTCTGCCCGGCATGCAGGAACTGGTGCGACGCATCGGTGACGACGAGCGGCGTCATATGGCGTGGGGCACCTTCACCTGCAGGCGCCACGTCGCCGCAGACGACGCCAACTGGGGGGTGTTCGAGGCGCGTATGAACGAGCTGATCCCGTTGGCCCTGCAGAACACCGACGACGCTTACGACCTCTACGACGTGGTTCCGTTCAACCTCGAGAAGGACGAGTTCCAGCAGTACGCCGCCGACAAGGGCATGCGGCGATTCGGCACGATCAGCAGCGCAAGGGGGCGCCCCCTCGAAGAGATCGACATCGATTACTCGCCGCTGCAACTCGAGGACACTTTCGCCGACGAGGATGCCAAGGCGCTAGCTGCCGTCTAGCACGGCGACCGAAAGCGCAGAGGGCTACTTCTGTTGGACCTGTTTGAGCGCGAGACCGGTGCTGCGAGGACCAAGCAGGCCGACGTCGAGGCACAGCAGCACGATCAGGACCGCAACCGAATTATTGGGATCGGTAGCCTCCGGCACTGGATGTACTTGCGCCATCACGACGCCAACCCGGCGACGCATGACGACAAGGAAACGACCAATGAGCACCATCCTGACCCGCGTACAAGAATCGGTCAGCCGCGTCGACCGCACGCGCGCCCTGGTAATGGGAATCCTCACCGGCCTCGCCGCCTTCTTCGCGTTGTGGAAGATCTTCTGGCTGATCTTCGCCGCGGCAACGCTCTCCGGCCTCGGATACTCCGGCTTCTGGCTGGTCTTGTCACTCCTGTGGTGGGGCGCAATCGCGGCCCTCGGAGTGTTCTGGTCCGTCGCCTTTTTGCTCCGCTACTCCAAGCAACCCTGACACCGCAGCACTCCCAGAAAGGGCCGTCTCGAGCGGCCCTTTTTTGGTGAATCCGGCGAGAACTAAGCTCATGTGGTGGATGTGTACGCCAGGCACAACATCAAGATCGTCGGCGCTGATGGTCCGACGATCTTGTTGGTACACGGATTCGGCTGCGACCAGAACCTCTGGCGTCTCGTCGTCGACCGCCTGGAGTCGGATTTCCGGCTGGTCCTCATCGACCTGGTCGGGTCCGGGTCGTCTGACCCGGGAGCGTGGGACCCGACGAAGTACGCGTCGCTCTCCGGTTACGCGGCCGACATCCTGGAGATCGTCGACGAACTGGACCTGCGTGACGTCGTATTCGTCGGGCATTCGGTATCGGCGATGATCGGCGCGCTGGCCACGATCGAGGATCCGCGCCGGTTCGCCAAACTTGTCCTGCTGACGCCGTCACCGTGCTACATCGATGACCGCGACTACCGCGGCGGCTTCTCCAGGGCCGATATCGATGACCTACTGGAGTCCCTGGAGCAGAACTTCCTGGGCTGGTCCCGCGCGATGGCGCCGGTCATCATGGGGACGCCGGACCGGCCCGACCTGCAGGACGAGTTGGCCGAGACGTTCTGCCGGAACGATCCTGAGCACGCCCGGGTGTTCGCCCGCGCCACCTTCCTTTCGGACAATCGGACCGATCTGCCCCGGATATCGCTGCCCACCCTGGTGATCGAGTGCAGCCAGGACGCGATCGCCCCTCGCGAGGTCGGTGCCTACGTTCACGCGCACATCGACGGGAGCGAGTTGGTCACGTTGGATGCGACAGGCCACTGCCCCAAGTCAGCGCCCCAGCCGAACCGCTGAGGCGATAGCGGTCTTTCGCCCGGGCAACGTGACCGATCGCGGCATCGTCGACTTCTGGGACAGCGCTCCGAGCGGTCACGTCATCGCCCGGCCGGACGGACGCATCATCCGCGCGAACGCCACACTGGCGAGATGGCTGGGTTATGAGCCAGATGCGTTGCGCGGCAGAGCTGTTCAGCGATCTCTTGACCGTCGGCGGACGAATTCTCTACGACACTCATTTCGGGCCGTTGTTGCACATGGGAGGCGATCTCAACGGTGTCACCGTCGATGCCGTGACCGCCGACGGGGGTCGGCTACCGATGTTCCTCACCGCGAACGTCAAGCTCGACTCCGATGACAGGCCCGAACTGCTGCAGATCACGGTCGTGGACGCCGCCGACCGCCGCGCCTACGAAGTGGAGCTCCTGGAGGCGCGTAAGCAGGCCGAGGTCGAGCAAGGGCGGGTTCGGGTGTTCGCCGAAACCTTGCGGCGTGCACTGCTCCCGCCATTGCTCTCCCCTCCGGAGGGCCTGGATGCGGCCGACTACTTCTTCACAGCGTCGGACGACGACGTCGGCGGCGACTTCTACGACCTTTTCCCGCTGTCGCGCACGACGTGGGGCTTCTTCCTGGGCGACGTCGCGGGTAAGGGCGTCGACGCTGCGGTGGTGACCGCATTGATCCGGTACACATTGCGCGCCGCGGCCGTTTTCGACGATGATCCGGTGCAGGTGCTGCACAACCTCAACATCGTCATCAATCAAGAAGTGCGAGATGTTCGCAATCGGTTCAGCACGGTGATCTACGGCAAGATAACGCAGTGCGACAACGGATTTGATGTCGAGCTTGCCAGCGGAGGCCATCCGCCGCCACTTCTGTTCTACGCCGATGGCAGCGCCTACTACGTCGACACCATCGGTGGTCAGGCAGTCGGCATCACGGCCGAGCCACACTTCGTCGCCAGCCGGTTCCGTCTCGGTCCGGGCGACACACTGATGCTGTATACGGACGGGCTCACCGAAGCCAGTACCGGGATCGGTCACGAGCGTTACGACGATGAGGGCGCGCTGCTGCGCTTTGCGAAATCACACTCTCCGACGACAGCGTCGGCCATCGTGGGCGCCGTCCATCGCTTACTCAGCGGCCTCGGCTCCGGTGTCCAGGACGACGCGGCAGTGCTGGCCATCGGCGTTTCTCGTGGTACGGGCGCCTAATCGCGGCAAGGTATGGAATCGGCCCATAATGGGTAGTCTTGAGTCGAGTTCGCGAGGTTTGCCGAAATCTCGCAGAATTTTCTGCAGGTTCAGCTCCGAGCCGTCCACATCAGGGTCGGCGGTGAATGGGAGTTGTCCAATGATTTCAAAGCCGAGTTCCGAGTATGCGGACGTGACGGACATGTTCCGCCGTCTCGCAACGTTCGACCTTGAGACAACTCAGTACCTGCGGCAGCGGGATGCGATCGTCGAGCGCTGCCTGCCCTTGGCCGACCACATCGCGCGCCGCTTCAGGAACCGCGGCGAACCTCTTGACGACCTCGTCCAGGTGGCACGGGTGGGCCTGATGAATGCGGTGAACCGATTCGACGTCGACAACGGGGCGGAATTCGTCGCGTTCGCCGTGCCGACCATCATGGGCGAGGTTCGCCGACACTTCCGCGACCACGGATGGTCGGTCAAGGTCCCGCGTCGGCTCAAAGAGCTCAACGCGCAGCTCAAGAGGTGCCGCGAGGAGCTATCCCACGAGTTGGGGCGGGCGCCGACAGCCAGCGAAATCGCCGCCAAGTTGGGAATCGACCGGGATGAGGTGGTGCAGGCACAGATCGCCTCCAGCGCCTATTCCACTCTGTCCTCCGACGCCCCGGCGGGGGCACGTGACGACGACGATGCACGATCGGTCACCAACACAATCGGAGATCTCGACGCCAACCTCGACAAGGTTCTCGACGTCGCGACGGTTCGTCCTCTCTTGGCGGCACTGCCCGAACGCGAGCGGACAGTACTTACGCTCCGATTCTTCGAGAACATGACGCAGACTCAGATCGCCGAGCGGGTCGGGATCTCGCAGATGCATGTGTCGCGCCTGCTGGCCCGGTCTTTGGACGCGTTACGCAGGCAGGTTCGGGTACCGGAACTCGTCTGAGCGGAAACCACTTTCGGACTCGGGACGACCATCAGGTTTGGCCCCATCGACGCGGGGTAACTGATGGCTGCGAGCTGAAGCCGCCCAGAGCCATGGCGGGTCCGCGCTTCACGACTAGAGCTAGCTGGTCCGCGGACGATTCTGGTCGCCATGGACCGATCTACGTAAACCCATCGCACGCTCCCGTCGGAGTCGTCGATTGATTTCATTTAGGAGGCTCAGATGTCTGAGCAAGATAAGTCCGGTCAGGCACGGAAAGGCTTGATCGACTCGGTGAAAGGCAAGGCGAAAGAAGTTGTCGGCGCCATGACCGGCAACGACTCGTTGACTGCCGAGGGCCAGCTCGAGCAGACCCAGGCCCGGGATCGCAAGGATGCCAACAGCGTCGACGCCATCGCCGACGCCGAGGCGGAGCAGGCGCGTGCGCAGGCCTTGAAAGCCCGGGAGGAAGGCGCTCAAGCGCGAGCCGCGGTGAACGACGAAACAAGGGCCGCGGAGTACAACGTGCGCAACGACCAGGCCAGGCAGAAGCGCGCAGCAGAGCAGGATGCGGAGGGAGACGCCGAGCGCGCGAAGATGCGGGCCGAACTCGACGCACAGCGCGAGGTGCAGCAGGCGAAGGACGCGGAGCGCGAAGAAATCAAGGCCGCGACCGACGAGGCCGTGGATGCCGCCGCAGAACATCAGAGCTCGGTTCAGGCGGCCGACAATGCCAAAGAAGAGGCCGACCGCATCAGACGCCAGGCCGACACCATGACCAACCAAGCCGACCTGCCCTGAGCACCGGCGAGAAATAGGAGTATTTGATGAAACTCGCAGAAATCCCGTTCGCGGTGTTGCGCTTTCAGTACCAGATCGCTCGGATTCCGTTCCAGCTGATCGAGGACCAGATGGCCGCCCGGATTGACAAGGAAGCGCCGGCCCGGCTGTTCTACGAACGTTCGCTGGGATCAGTCGACGCGGCAATCGGCAACCTGCTGGGCGATCCGAAGTTGACGCAACGAGGAACGGCGCTCGTCGAGCGTAGCGATGCCCTCAGCCGTGCCGCCAAGCTCGATGCGAAAGCGACCGCGAAGCGTGAGCAGGCGGACGCCAAGCTGGACGCCACGCACGACGACGTGGTCACCGACATCAAAGAGGCTCGCGACGCAACGGAGCAGGAAGCCATCGACGCGCGGATCACCGCCGCAGAGCGTAAACGCACGGCAGATGACGCCGCCGAGAAGCGTGCAGCAGCGGCCAAGAAGCAGGCCGACGACTTCGCGGCGCAGCGCAAGAATGCCGCCCAGACGGCAAAGCGTCAGGAAGAAGCCAAGATTCGGGCGGAAGAGACCAACGCCACCGAAGCGGCCAAGGCCAAACTGGACGATGCTCAGGTCAAGCGCGGCGAAGCCGCACGCAAGCGCGCGCAGGCCGACCGGGTCGAAGAGCTTGCCGATGCCGAAAAGCAGAAGCGCAAGTCCGAACGGGCGAAGAACAACTGACCACGACTGGCGCTCACCAAATCACGTCGACACCGGAGCTGCATATGGCGAAGTCCGACGATTCTGCGAAGATGCCATCACATGTCGACCGAGGTCTCTCGATGTTCGACCGTTTCGCCACCTATACCAGCGAGCGAGTGTCGAAGGCGTGGTTCTTCGGTCTTTGCGCCGTACTGGTGCTGATATGGGTGCCGACCTTCTGGCTGTGGCCGAGCATTGACGGTTGGGCGTTGGTGATCAACACTTTCACCTCCACGATCACGTTCCTTCTGGTGGCGCTGCTGCAGAACACCGAAACACGCGCGGAGAACGCCACTCAGCGCAAGCTCAATGCAATCGCCGATGCACTCGCTGACCTGATGGATGAACTGGGCGAGGACAATCCGGAGCTGCGCCGTGCACGCAAAGAACTGGCCTCGGCGGTCGGAGTCGAACATCGGGAAAGCACGAAATGAGACGTCCCTACAGAACGGGCCGGCCTCCGGTGACCGCCACCCGTGCACCGGAGATGTAGCTGCCTTCGTCGGAGGCCAGCATCACGTACACGGGCGCAAGCTCAGCGGGCTGGCCCGCCCGGCCAAGCGGTGTGTCGTCACCGAAATTGGCAACCTTCTCTTCGGGCATGGTGGCCGGAATCAGCGGAGTCCAGATCGGTCCAGGCGCAACGCTGTTCACCCGAATGCCCTTCTCCCCCAACAGTTGGGCCAGGCTGGCTGAGAAATTCGCGATCGCGGCCTTGGTCGCCGCGTAGGGCGCCAGCGTCGGCGACGGCATATCTGAGTTCACCGAGGAACTGCCGATTACCGACGATCCCGGACCCATGTGCGGCAACGCAGCCTTGACCAGGTAGAAGTAGGCGCCGACGTTGAGCCGGAACGTGTAGTCCCACTCCTCATCGCTGATCTCGGTAAGGTCATTGTGGGTCATCTGGAATGCCGCGTTGCTTACCAGCACATCGATACCGCCGAATTCAGCAGCGGCACGGTCGATTACCGCACGACAGTGCGCCGGGTCGGCCAGGTCGCCACCCAGCAGAACACACTTGCGGCCGGCATCCTCGACGAGCCGGGCCACCTCCGCCGCGTCGTCGTCTTCGTTGAGATAGGAGATCAGGACGTCTGCGCCTTCACGCGCGAAAGCGATGGCCACCGCACGACCGATGCCGCTATCGCCTCCCGTGATTACCGCCCGCTTCCCCGTCAACCGACCCGACCCGCGGTAGCTGTTCTCACCGCAGTCCGGGACTGGATCCATGGCCGACTGCACGCCCGGAACCTCTTGCTGCTGTTTGGGAAACCCCATTTTCTCCACCTTCCGTTCAGGCGATTCGCGTGACGCTATGGCTTGAGAATGACCTTGACGGCGCCGTCCTGTTTCTTCTGAAAGATGTCGTAGGCTTGCGGCGCCGCATCGAGCGGCATCGTGTGCGTCGCAAAGGAATCGACGCCCAGCGGGTCGTCGTCCGTCAGCAGCGGCATGATGTCATCGACCCACTTCTTCACGTTCGCCTGACCCATCCGCAGCTGAATTTGCTTGTCGAACAAGGTCAGCATCGGCAGGGGGTCGGCCATGCCGCCGTATACGCCGATGAGCGATATGGTGCCGCCGCGGCGGACGATGTCGATGGCGGAGTACAGGGCGCCGAGGCGGTCGATCCCAGCCTTCTTCATCATCGGCTTGGCGACCGCGTCCGGCAGAAGCCCGGTGACCTGTTGAGCGATCTTGGTAACCGGCGAACCATGCGCCTCCATCCCGACGGCTTCGATCACCGAATCGGTGCCACGGCCCGCGGTCATGTCGCGGATGACGTCTCCGAGATCGTCGTCGTGCTGGTTGAGATCGATCGTGTGCACGCCGCGGGCCTGAGCCCGCGCGATCCGCTCGGGCACTCTGTCCACGGCGATGACTTGAAAGCCCAGGTGGGCTGCGATCCGAGCAGCCATGTCGCCGATCGGTCCGAGTCCCAGGACCGTCACCGAGCCCCCCGTCGGGAATATCGGCATAGGCGACCGCCTGCCAGGCCGTCGGCAGGACGTCGGAGAGGTAGACGTACCGCGAGTCCGGTGGGCCGTCCGGGACTTTGATGTGGGTGAACTGAGCTTGTGGGACGCGGAGCAGCTCGGCTTGGCCGCCGGGGACCTGGCCATAGAGCTCGGAATAGCCGAACAGCGCAGCACCCATGCCCTGGTCGCGAACCTGCGTTGTCTCACATTGGGTGAAGAGCTGCTGATCACACATATAGCAATTCCCGCAGGAGATTTGAAACGGGATGACGACCCGGTCGCCCACCGCCAGATTGGTGATTGAGGAACCAACCTCGCGCACGATTCCCATCGGTTCGTGGCCGAGGATGTCGCCCGGCTTCATGAACGCACCGAGGATTTCGTAGAGGTGTAGGTCCGACCCGCAGATGTTGGTCGACGTCACTTCGATGATCGCGTCGGTCGGCTCCTCCACCTTGGGATCCGGGACGGTATCCACCCGTACGTCCCGTTTGCCGTGCCAGGTGACTGCCTTCATCGCAACGTCCTCTCCCAGATAGGTGAACGGGTCGAGTACCCCGGCGGCGCGGGTGGAAACGGTCGTCCGTCGCGTGAATTGATCCACAAAGGGATATCCCCGCGGCCTGCATCGACCGCGGGGATATTCGCGTTGGGACAGGGCTTCGCGCCCGCTCGATCAGCTGATGCCGACGACCTCTTGCGCGATAGCTGCGACGCGCGTCTGGGCGGCGGAAACAACACCGTGCCGGTTCTTGTGCGCCTCCTCGTAGGCCAGGATGGCGCGGACGTCCGCAGGGGTGGCCAAGTCCTTGATTTCGGCCACCGCTTCGGACACGTTCAACGCGTCGTAGTCCGTGATGGGCAGCTCGTCGGCGTCGAGCACTCCCGCTGCGCTGCGCATCGAATGCAGCGCATCAGCTGCCTGGTCTGCGCCCTCGCGCCGGGTGATCCGCTCCGCGGTCGCCAGCGCGGCGTCCCGTGACGCACTCAGCGTCTTGGTCGCGACATCACCTGCGTGGGCGCCGCGGCTCAGCAGCTCGCCGAGAGCCGGCGGGGCGGCGCGCACGGTTTCCACAGCGCGATCGAGTCCCCGCGCTGACCATGACATGGGAATGTTCACCAATTTCACTGCCACACCGGCCGCTGCCTGTATCGGGGTGCGTTGCAGCGCGGCCGGGCCACCGAGCGCATCCTCGGCCAGCACCGTGGTGAGCCACTCGACAGTCGCGGTATGGGCGACGATCAGGCGATCGGCCAGCTTCTCGACGTCAGAACTGCCGTTCGCGACTGCCAGAGCCTTGATGTAACGGGCCCGATCAAGAAGCTGGTGCTCCAGCGCGAGGTCTCCGAGAAGCGCCTCGCCGAACGGTTGCGCCTGCTCGGTCAGCGCCTTGACCGCGGCAGCCGCACGGCCCAGCAGCGGTCCGACGATGTCGGGGAATCCGCCAAGATCGCGGATGGCGGCTTGGATGCCTCCGCTCGAGCGCGGCCATTCGCCGCATTTTGAGTCAGCTCGCGGCGGACGGCTTCGGTGCGGGCCTGGCCCACCCGGGTCTCGGCGACCTGGATCTCGGTGTTGGTCAAATCGAGCACAGTACGGAGTTGCGCCAGCACAGTGCTGGTGCCATGGGTAGTCATTGGAAAATCGCCCCTTCGGCGTTGACGTCATTGGGTCGACGCGAAATGCGCCGTGGTGACCGGGTACCCAAGCGGGCAGCAGACAACCGACCTGTGACGAGGTCGTCAAACCCAAAATCATTTCCCCGCAACGACGTTTGCGTGGCTATAGGTGGGGTATCAAACCGGAGCCGTTAGCTTCCAGAACCGGAGCACTCGTCGGTAAACCCCTATTGGAAGCGATTCAATGACCGCGTCTTCACCTGTTCACACGCCCGACTCGACGTCCAAGTTCGCGACGCCGGTGCAAAAAGCTGCTCTCGCAGTTGGCGCAGTCTTTCTACTCGTTGGCGTGCTCGGATTCGTTCCCGGCATCACCTCGAACTACGACCAGCTCACTTTCGCCGGCCATCACTCCGACGCCGCACTTCTCGGAATCTTCAACGTGTCGGTGTTGCACAACCTTGTGCACCTGGCATTCGGTGTCGCCGGAGTTGTTCTTGCTCGCACGTTCAACCGTGCCCGCTCGTACCTCATCGGTGGCGGCGTCGTGTATCTGCTGCTGTTCATCTACGGCCTGGTCATAGATCACGACAGTTCGGCCAACTTCGTTCCAGTCAATGACGCCGACAATTGGCTGCACCTCGGGCTCGCAGTCGCCATGATCGCTCTCGGCGCCACGCTGGGGCGCACTCGCAGTGACACCGGCCGGCCCGTCGGCACCGATCGCAGGACGCCAGACGGCATCATCCGCTGACAGCGGAACGCACAAAGCGCGCCGTCGCAGGCGCGCACAAGGTCACTCAGGAGAACTCATGTACTTGCACACCCAACAACTCATCAACGAGATCGTCGTCGACGAGCCAGATCCAGCCGCTGCCAATGCACTTCAGGAAGGACTCGGCGGCCAGTTCGGCGAAATGCGGACGATGATGCAGTACCTGTTTCAGAGCATCAACTTTCGAGGTGACGCGGCATCAAAGCCGTACAAGGACCTATTGCAGGGTGTCGGAACCGAAGAGATCAGCCATGTGGAATTGATCGGGACGACGATCTCGCGCCTGCTTGACGGCTCCCCCGAATACAAGGGCAGGAAGACCGATGCGGTCGACAAGCCAGGCGCCAAGGGCGCGACGCCATTGAAGATCGCGTTGGACACCAGCAATATTCACCACTATTTGGTCGGTGCGCAGGGTGCTCTCCCAGTCGACGCGGCCGGTAATCCGTGGAGCGGGTCTTACGTCTACAACAGCGGCAATCTGGTGCTCGACCTGCTGTACAACCTGATGTTGGAGTCGACAGGGCGACTGCAGAAGTGCCGGATCTACGAGATGACCGACAACAAGACCGCCCGGTCCACAATCGCGTATCTGATCGTCCGCGACCAGGCTCATGAGAACGCCTTCGCCAAAGCCCTGGAGAGTCTCGGGGTCAACTGGGGCGCGGCGCTGCCGATCCCGAAGACCAACGCCGAGCAGTTCCCAGAGGTCAAGAAACTTCTCGATCTGGGCCTGCAGAGCATCCAGTACACCTTCAGTGCCGACGACGAGAGTCAGGCGGCGAAGCTGTACCGAGGGGCATCGCCGTCGAACGACGGAACCGAACTCAGCACCGCCGTCATGCCCGAGGGGTTCCCGATGACCATCGCGCCGGAACGACGCGAGGAGTTCTCCCCCGGATTGGACAAGGAGTTGTTGGCGCTCATCCAGGCCACCGCCGAGGTCGAGATCGCGGCCAACGGGTCGGTAACCAAGTAAGAAAGTGCACGGGTGGGTTGGCGTCTATGACGTCACCCACCTGCCGCTGGGCCGACGGCTGCCCTGAGCGCGTTGCCCCGTACCCAGATAGTGTCATTTTGATGAAACGGCAAGTCAGCGCAGAACTCGACGTGGACATCGACGCGGACACGACCTTGGATTTTCAGATCGCCGTTGCGCCGCATCCGGAGGCGGAAGTTTCTGAGACGTTGTCGTTCGTGTTGAACGGACATCCGGTGCAGGCTCGGGAGATCACCGGCCTGCACGGCAACCGCATTCACAAGTTCGACGCACATGTCGGCCACCTCGAAGTCCGCTACGAAGCGACCATTGTCGGCCAAACCTCCCCGGCTCCGGTCTCCGACTACGACCTGTCGATGTACCTGTGGCCCAGCCGCTATGCCGAGGCCGACAAGTTCTACGGTTTCGCCACAACCGAATTCGGCGCTCATGCCGACTCGGCGACTCTGTTGGCGGAGGTGTCGTCCTGGGTGGGCACCCGGCTCAACTACGTACCGGGCTCGAGCGATCCGATTGACGGAGCGGTGGACACCCTCCTTGCAGGCAACGGGGTGTGTCGTGACTACGCGCACCTGGTCGTTGCATTGCTACGCGCGGTCAACGTTCCGGCGCGCCTGGTCTCCGTCTACGCGCCCGGCCTGTCACCAATGGACTTCCACGCAGTGGCGGAAGCGTTCGTCGACGGGCATTGGCGGGTGGTCGATGCGACGTGCCTTGCACCGCGACAGACCCTCGTCCGTATCGCCACCGGGCGTGATGCAGCTGATACCGCCTTCCTGGACAACCACAAAGGTTCCATCAATCTGACGAATATGATGGTTACCGCGACGTCTGATGGCGACCTGCCGAAGGACGCTCGTAGATCAACTGGTGTCGATCCGGTAGGCCGTCCGTTTACGGACCGCCTCGCCAGTGTTCGATGCGGTGATGGTCGGGTGTGAAGCCGTGGTCTACGCCCCACAAGACAGCCTGAGTCCTGCTGCCGACGGCGATCTTGCGGTATATCGAGCGGATGTATGACTTCACAGTGTTCGGGCTCAGGTATGTCAGGGTCGCGATCTCTGCATTGCTCTTTCCCTGGGTGATCAACGCCAGAATTTCCGACTCCCGATCGCTGAGGCCTTCGCCTCGGCCTGGCCAGTCGAGTCCGACTGCGCTGCGCGCCCGCGGCGGAACATCACTGATGACCGTCTCTCCGGCGTGCACCGCCTCGAGTGCGGCTACCAGCTCTCGTGCGGGCAGCGTCTTGGAGAGATAGCCGTGCGCTCCCTGTTGCTGGGCGCTCCGGACGAGGTCCGGATGAAAGTTCCACGTGTACACCACCACTCGGCGGGCACGTGGATTGGCGACCAGAACAGCGATCTCTTCGTGGTCCGATTCCGGTTGAGCAAACGAGTCGTACAGGACGATATCGACTGCGTCGTCGAGAGGCGTATTCGAGTCGAGCTCGGCGACAACCACGCGGTCGCGATACTGATTGAACATGTTGGCCACGCCCATCAGCACCACGTCGTAGTCGTCCACCAGCGCTACGGTGATCGGGCCTTTCGCGCGGGAAACCATGCACGTCAAAGTACCTCCCTAGGGGTGTAACCACACCCCCCTTAAGGGTGTTGACTGAGGTGAGCTCGAGCGACCGCTCGACGGCTACATCCTCGAAAGATCAAGAGGATTCAAATGGTCGAACATTTCTGCGAGCCGGCCCAGTCCGCCACTCACCGTCACGGCTTCGAGATTCACGAAAGCTGGATCGACTGGCTGGTGGTGTTGTCGGTCAACGACGAGGTTGACATCCTCACCGCACCGCAGCTCAGCCGCGCCATCTGCGAGGCGCTGGCCAAATCCGCGACCGCACTCATCATTGACCTCACGGAGGTCACATTTCTTGCCTCCGTCGGGATGAGCGTTCTGGTCGCGGCTCAGGAGGCGGCGGATGCGATGGCAGTTCGGTTCGCCGTGGTCGCCGAAGGGGCCACTACAAGCAGGCCCATCAGGCTCCTCGGCATCGACGCCGTCCTTGCGCTTTATCCCACCCTCGATGATGCTCTGCGTGCGGTTCGCCGGGAAGACTCTCCCTAGGGGTGCAGAACTTCTAGGTTCGAGCCGTGCCTGAAAATCAGTCGAAAAGCTGGTCCAGTGAACGGTTTTCCAACTCGACCCACCGTCTCACCTGATTACGAACGTCCTCGACCTCGTCGGGGTTGAAGTGTCGAGCGCCGTCAGAGGTGATACGACAGATGTCCATGGGAGCACCGACGCTCGGCGATGTCGCGTCCAGCGCATCGAGCACGCGCAACGCCGCCACCACTCCGTAGTCCACACCCCGCTCTGTCATTCGGAAGTGCCCCAACAGCGCGTGTGCCTGCTGGGCCATCGCCGCACCGCTGCCGACGGCCTGGAAGCCGATTTCCTCGTAATGCCCGATCAGCCCGTTGGGGTCGAGATCGACGATGAACGGTACGTCCCCGGAGTAACCCGCGGCCAGGACGTAGGTGGCGGGCGTACCGGCGGATTTCTGCGCGGGCACATCCTCGATGAAGTTCGCGTAATGACGCTTGAACACCGGCAGCAATCGTTCCTGCAGTGCGTGTCCGATGTCCTTGGCCTCGACAACCGTTTCGGCCTCGGTGTTGAAGATCTGCTCGATGTCGTAGAGCACCGCACGCGATCCGCTTCCGCCCCACGCGGCGTGAGAGCCGAGAGGGTGCAGCTTCTGCGCCGGGTAGCTCAGCCCCCTCGCCGAGTCGGTGATTTGCGAATCCGACGCCATCACCACTCCGTCGGCACAGCGTAGGGCGAGAACCACCGTCATCCCCGCGATATTCTCACGGCCACGCGCCTAACGACCCGGAAAGCACCAGACCGCTAAGCGTTCAACCCGGTCATGTGCCGGTCGCCAATGTGCTGAACTACCTCCCTAGGGGTGTAGATACACCCTCCCTAGGGGTGTTGACTGGCGTCTGTCGAGCAATCGCTCGGCGCGTGCGCTTCCGAGCGCACGGGGCGGCCCCTGACTAGAAAGGCTCTGCCGTGATCATTTTAGGAATCATCCTGCTCATCGCCGGATTCCTGCTCAAAATCTCAGTTCTGTGGACCATCGGAATCATTCTGGTCGTCGTGGGTGTCATTCTGGCGCTCCTGGGCTCAACGGGACGCGCGGTAGGCGGTCGGCGACACTACTTCTAACCGCCGCCAGGACTCGCACACGATTGTGTCGGCTGCGCTGATACACAACGGCGGTCGCAATCACCGCCTCGACCGCGGCCAGCGCCGTCGCCAAAATCATCACCCCTGAAGGGTGCATCGGCATCGCGGCGACGGCCACTCCGCCGCCATGCTGATGGCCTGAAGCGAACGGCGCGTGCATCCCGATCATCGCTATATTCATCGTTGCGACCAGGACCCACGTCCGAACCTCACCACGGACCCAGAGCTCCCGCGCACAGTAGAGGCATGCGGCCGCCATTCCCACCATCAACACCGCGGTTGCGGGATTATCAGTGTGCAAGACTGTAATCCCGTGCAGCACAGCCGAACACGCGGCAAGTAACGCGCACGCGCGGCGTCCGATCACAGCCGCGTGAGGGATCATCCCGCGTCGCCGTTCGACGGCTCGCGACTTCCGTATTCGTCGTGCCAGTTCCACCATTCATAGGGGGCGCTCTGTGGGTACCCCTCCGGGGACTCCTCCCAGTTCTCCTGCCGGCCCAGCGCGGTGATGTCGAGGTAACTCCAGACGCTGCCCATCGCTTCGTCACCGCGGTTGTTGATGAAGTAGGTGCGGTACACACGCCCCCCGTCGCGGACGAACGCGTTCGTCCCGTGCCATTCGTCGACACCGAAGTCGACATCGAACGCATCGCCCGATTCGGAGACGATGGTGTACCACGGCATCTCCCACCCCATCCGCGCCTTCAGCCGTTCGATGTCGGCCTGCGGTCCGCGGGACACGAAGACCAGCGTGGTGTCGCGGGCGTTGAGATGAGCGACGTGACCGACCTGGTCGGCAAGCAGAGAGCAACCCGGGCATGCGTGATCAGGCCACCCGTGCACACCGGGCTCGAAGAAGGCGCGGTAGACGATGAGCTGGCGACGCCCTGCGAACAGGTCGAGCAGGCTGGCCTTGCCGTCGGGCCCGTCGAACTCGTAGACCTTGTCCACGGCCAGCCAGGGCATCCGTCGGCGCGCTGCGGCCAGCGCGTCGCGGGCGCGGGTCAGTTCCTTCTCCTTGACCAGCATGTCGCCGAGGGCGGCTTCCCATTCGGGCGCCGACACGATCGGCGGATTGGACGCCAGAGTCACGTCACCGTCTCCTTACCTGCATTCGGTGTGGAGGTATTGGTCTCCAACCGTTCAGACCCGTCTCACACTCGAATCTCATCGGTCGAGGGCGAAGATCTGCACGCCGGCTGATTTTCCCTTCAGGGCGTGGGCTCCTCTGTCGGTGAACCCGGTCGGTTGAGACGGCAGAGCGTCGATGGTTTGTTGGGTGAGCAGGATCGTGTCGCCGGTGGTCTTGGTCAGCTGCTCGACGCGGGCAGCGACGTTGACGGTGTCGCCGATCAAGGTGAACTCCAGCTTGCTGCCCCCGCCGATGGTGCCCGCAATCACCACCCCGGTGTTGATCCCGATGCCGATCCGAAGCGCGCCGCCGAACCGCTCGGCGACCAGGCGGTCGAATCACCACCGCGGCGCTCACCGCGGCGTCAGCGTGATCCGCCAGCTCGTTCGGGGCGCCGAACACGGCCAACGCGCCGTCGCCGAGGAACTTGTTGACATGCCCACCGGCGTCGACGACGGCAGGCACCACGATCTCGAACAAAGCGTTGAGGCGGGCGACGGTGTCCTCGGCGGTGTTCGCCTCGGCGAACGGGGTGAAGTCGCGGATGTCGACGAACATCACCGTCACCTCGCGGCGCTCACCGGTGAAGATGTCATCGCCCTGCTCGAGCAGCCGCGCCGCCAGACCCGGGTCGACGTAGGTGCCGAACGCCGCCTGAAGTCGTTGCCGCTCAGCCAAACCCGCCTGCATCCGGTTGAACGACGCGGTTAGTGCGCCAAGATCGTCGTCCTGAACCACCGGCAGACGCTGGCTGTAATCGCCTGCGGCGACACGTTCAGTGCCTTGCGCGAGGTCGCGAAGGGGTCGCAGGGACGGTGCCAACGTGGAGCCGATGGTTACCGGCAGCGCGAACACGAGCGCCAGCACGCCAGCGATGACCACGCAAAGCACCGGAACCTCACGGGTCCGAACAAACACGGTGGCCAGCATCGCGCCCGCGACGGCGAAGTTGAACGCCACCGCGAGCACGGCGACGTTTGACCAAGCGGCGAAGGTCGGGCGAGAACGGGGCAAGGAATCACCGATCGCCGTGTCACCGGCGATGGCCAGTCTGGCCGGGCGCAGCGCCGCCTCGAAAAAACTATGTACTGCAACCAGCTGATTCGCGATTCCGACAACACCACCCGCGATTGCCCACTGGAGCAGCCGTGCCTCGGTCGACCCTGCGAGCGCACCGACAACGACCCCCAGCAGGGCGCCCAACACAGCGTTACTTCCCACGGCGCGCGCGACGGCCGTCCGCGCCCACGTGTAGGTGGCGCCCAAGGTTCTCGCGCGCTCGCCTTCGTCGCCCGCCGCCCAGCGCTCAGCGGACCTGATCCCGGCCACGCCGGGAAGGATCGCTGCGTACGACATCACCAGCGCGGTGACGACCGTGACGCCTGCCGCCTCGACGTACTGATCGCCGTTCTCGTAGGCGACGATGAGAAACGAAAATACGAGATAAACCATCAGCACCAGAGGAACCGCGGCCGCGCAAATCGCCCACGAGTACCTCGCTCCGTACCGATCCCACGCCCACTGCCAGATGCGATCCATTCCGCGACACTAAGCGTCCGCCGAAAGGAGTTGATGGCATCGACATTTTCGGTGCTGAACTGTTCGGTGTCGTGCTGACCGGGGCGGATAACATGCTCGTATTCAGAAACGACGCAAGCCCAATGCTGAAGAACGCCGCCGCGATCTATGCGATGCGGCAATTCAGTTGTTGGCCGCTGAGGGCGCCAAGGGCTTGAGCCACCCGAAGGTCGACCGGTACGCCCAAGTGCCGAACGGCAGTACGTCGTTCTATTTCCGCACCCGCTCGGCGCTGCTGCGGGCCACGGCCGAACGTCTCGCCGAGCTGGATCTAGCCGACTTGATGTCTGTCGCCAACCCGAACGAGAGCGGCGACAGCTTGACTTCGGGGCACGCGTCCCGGCTCGCCACCATGGTCATGCTCTCGGCGGAGGAACCACGTCTGACCCGGACGAAGGCACGCTTCGAACTCCTTCTCCAGGCCAACCGCGACCCGGATCTCGCCGAGGCGTTCAGGCACAACAGCGAAATGTTCACCGAGTTGCACCGCCGAGAAATCATGTCTCGTTCCGACTCGGGTGATGACCCCGACCCCAAGGTGCTGGACGAACAAACCACGGCCACAATGAGTTTCGTCAGCGGCGTGCACATGAGCTTCATCGCAGGCGATCGGTCTATCACCAGCGCCGAGCAACTGGACGTCCTGCTCATCGGCATCGCGGACGGCGTCGCAGCCGCCCACAGCCGCTTCAGCGCAAAGCCACGGCCCTAGAACGCCGCAGACGTCACCAGATTCGCCGGAGCTGGGCTCCGGTCCGGCGGTGCCGCAGCTGCGCCTCTCGCTCCGCGGGCGTGAGAACCGCAGTGCCTTCTGGCAAGTGCTCGAGCACCTCGGCGACCGGTACCTTCGTCACCTTCGCTTCTGGGTACTCTTCGGCCCGGTAGAAGCGGGCCTGCAGGATGCCCCACGGCCAATCCGCCTTGTCGAGCCAATTGTGTACGCCTGGATCCTGTTTGGACACCACGCCCCGGAACCAGCCGTCGGGGTCGATCCGCGCCTGCGCGTCGTTGAGGCTCGACTGCCGGTTCACCCAATCGACGGTCGAGAAGCGATCGTCGGCGACCAGGATCTGCCAGTAATAGCAGTCGGTCGGCACGGGAAACTCCACGACGAGCGCCTCGTCATCGCCGATCTCATGAATTCCGTCGTAGTACGCCTGCTTGGTGGCCAGCCCGCCACCCTGCTGGATCCACTGCGAACGGAGCAGGACATTGATGCCGTGATGCTCCCGGTAGTACCGGACAAGCTCCATATCGAAGTCGATCATGCCCTTGATCCAGTCGCCCATCTCCGAGAAGCGCCTGGCGATTTCGGCCGGCTGCATGTCCTCCCCTGCGTCGTCGAGCCGGTTGATGGCGACCTGCGCGTCGATCTCGGTATTCCAGTCGCACGCGCACTTTCGCATCAACAGCTTGCCCACCTCGGGGTTGAGCTGCCACCAGTCGCCGTCGTGGCCCGCTGGTCGTTCGACGCTCAGGACCACCCGAAAGGAGCCGTCCTCGGCGATGGTCAGATCGTCGAGGTCATGGGTGATGGCGTTGAACTTCATCTTCCGCTCGACGCCCTTGAGGCTCGTCATCATCCCCGGCGCCTGCTGAGTGATCTCGACGAAGCGGACGGTGCCCCGCCGGCCGACGAGTTCATAAACGCCGGACCCGTCGATCTCGGCGTTCAGATACACGTAGTCGGGGTTGGGTCCGCCCTGGTTGCAGGCGAAGTTCCAGAGCGGCATGAAGACCGGCCGCCGGGCGTCGGTGTAGACGTTGCAGAAGTAGCCACACGCCAGGATCGACAGCGCGAGCTTGTTCATGTCCTGCGCTTCGGCTTCTGATGCCCCATCGGGGCGCCAGGTCGCCAGCAGGTGATCGGCAACGCCCTTGAGCGCCTCCATCTGAGCGTCCCAAGTGGGTAATGCCGTCATGGTGTCATCCCTCCACCGCCACGTCGAAGTGGCGGATGTAGAAGTCGTACTCGGATCGGATCCGATCGGCGTCGAGGCCGAACTGCTCAGCGGTGTAACGGTGAGTACCTTTTGCGCCCATCGCATTCGCCTCCTGCCACTCGAAGATGATCTGTGCGACGGCCGGAGTGAGCTCGAGACCCAGCCAGTCGTAGACACGACCTATCGTGCCCTTCGGATCCGTGACGAGTTCGCGGTGGTGGATGTCGAGAAACCGGTCGTCGCCGATGCGCCCGCGTTCTTCGATCGCCCGCTGCATGCCCTCACGCAGATGGTCGCTGACCTCGCGGCCGAGTGACTGCAGATCGCGCGGGCCCGCTGCGGGCGGGAATATCGTCGAAACCAGGCTCGTGTAGGACGGGACGACCTTGGCCGGGTCGCGGTGTGTCATCACAAACCGCACGTCTGGATACGCGCGGGCAAGCGCCTCCAGGTGGAACTTGTGGTGCGGCGCCTTGAAGAGCCACAGCTCGGGTGGCCGCTTCGACCCGAGCAGCTTCACCACCCGTCGATGGTACTGGTACGTGTCAGTCAAATCTGCACTGCGCCACCACTTTCGGTAGCCCGCCACCGGCAGCGTCATCTGCTGGCCGTGGAAAGCCATCCCGAGGATCTCGGTGTCCTCCATCGTGGCGTCGACCTCGAAGATATGCATCGACGCATCCGCAGCGGAGCGCTCCTCGTGCCTGCGCACAAACGCCAGGCGCCGCGGATCGTCGGCTTCGCCTTCGACGACGGGGGGCGGCACCGGCTTGGTCTGCTCCCAGCCACGCAGGCACCTGAACTGCGGATCGAGCGACAACATGTCGGCGAGCGCGGTGGTTCCGGTGCGAGGCAGTCCGTTGATGTCGATCGGACCGCTGATGGTGACGTCCTCGACATCGGGGTGCTGCACGTACCACGCCTCGACCTCGAGGCGGTTGACGAGCCTGCGCCGCAAGTCGCCGATCACCGCCTCGTCGGTGTCGCGACGCAGGTCGCCATCGCGTTCGAGGCTGTCGAGGAGTACCTCCAAACCCTCACGGAAGTCACCAGGGCCGAAGTCCTCGTGGCCGCTTTCCGCAATTGCCTGCTGCAGCAGCCGATCAGCGGTGGGATAGCGCATGTATTCAGCGCTCCTTCACGCGATCGGGGTAGTGGTGCGCGGCCATGGCCCGAAAGCCGTCCCGCCAGTCCACGGCGCACGGTCCTGTGATCGACATCCTTTTGGCGTGGTCGCCGACCGACCCGACCGATGCGCCGGAAACGACCTCGACTCGGACCTCTGCTTGCACACCCAGCAGGTCGGCGAAGTAGTTCGCCCACTGCTGGACGGTGACGGGCACGTCGCCCGCGAAGTTCACGACCGTGGCGGGAACACTTGCCGCGTCGAGTAGCGGTGCGACGAACCTGTTGATGTCGTCGTAGTGAATGGGGCTGTACGGCAACGGATCCCATCTGGCTACGACGGGCTTGCCCTCCGCAATGGCCCGGAGATGCCACAGCGGAAGTCCCCCACGATCACCGTATGCGCTGCCCATCCGGGCAATGGTGACCGGCAGGTCGAACTCGCGAGCACAGTACCGCGCCACGGCTTCCTCGGCGATCTTCACAATGGAGTAGGGCTGCGGACTGGGCAACCCGGCATCACCGATCGGATCGTCTTCGGTGAACGCGTGCCAGGGATCAGGGTGTGGCTTGTACACCGTGACCGTCGACATGACCAACGCGGCCTTCGCGTTTCGGCAGTGCGACAACAACAGGCCGGTGCCTTCGGCATTGACACGCAAGCCGCGTTCGTAGTCCTCGCTGAAGTCGGCGGCGATGTGCAACAGATAGGTGAAATCATCAGGCAGACCGCTGAAGTCGGGATCGCCCAGGTCGACGGTTTGCGTCCTGACGCCCACCGCCTCGACCTCGGCACGCACCGCCGGATCGGAGAAGCGTGCGATGCCCCAGACCTCATTGTCGGCCGCCAGCGTCTTGGCGATGCCGAAGGCGATCCGTCCGCCGGGGCCGGTGACGAGAACCTTTTCGCCACTCAGCATGGGCGCATACCGGTCGTGACATGATCCCCGGCATGAACACCGACGCAGTGACGCCGCCGGCTCATCCGCTGTTCGAGCAGCCGTGGCCCGAAGGCGAGTTCCGGTTCTTCCAACTCGGTCATGTCGTCGACGATGTATTCGCCGCCGCCGCCTCCTGGGCGCGGACCTTCGGAGTGGGGCCGTTTCACGTCCTGCCGGTGGTCGAACAACATGCCAACTACGGGGCTGAGCCCCGCACAGTCAAAATCCAGGTCGCCGTCGCGCAAGCCGGCCCGGTGCAGATCGAGTTGATCCAACAGCACTGCAAGACGCCGAGCATCTTCAGTGACTGGAGCCGCGGGGGCGCTTCCGCCTTTCACCAGATAGCCACGGTGACAAGCAATTACGACGCCAAGAAGGCGCACTTCGAGGCGCTCGGCTACGAGATCGCCGCCGAGAGTCTCGGCGGCAAGTTCCGTGTCGCATATGTCGACACCGCGGCGGACTTCGGGTTCTACACGGAGGTCGTCGAGAGCACCCCGCGCTTTCTCGAACAGTTGCGCGCGATTTCCGACACCTGCGCCGGTTGGGACGGCAGCGACCCCGTCAGGATCATGACGCGCGAGGGTTACCGGGTGCCCGAAGAATCCGGTGGGCAGTGATGCGGACTTCATCCAAGCGCCAACCCCATACCTATAGACTCTAAAGTCTTAGAGCCGACCGGCGCAACCATCAACCGAGGACACAGGAGGACGCAGTGGGCGGTGCCGACCTGACAGGTCCGCTGCGCGGTACCGGCACGCCGATGGAGACGGCCGTCCTGGAAGCGCTCGATAATCTGGAGCACGCGCTGCAGCTGGAGCCACGGGGTGAGGATCGGTTTCGGGCTCACAACGAACCGAGTCGCTTCGGCCGCACCTTCGGCGGCCAACTCCTTGCCCAGGCCATGCATGCCGCTACCGCAACGGTCAACGACCATGTGCCGCATTCCTTGCACGCCTACTTCGTACAGTCAGGCGCGTCGGACTTGCCGCTCGACATCGTCGTCGATCGGGTGCGCGATGGGCGTTCCATGGCGACCCGGCACGTGGACGTGGTGCAGGACGGCCGCAGAATTCTCACAGCGATCGCGTCCTTTCACACCAATCCCCCAGAACCCGAACTCGCTCACGCTCCGCTGAACGTGCCACCGCCCGACGAAGCACCTTTACTGCAGCACTGGGTGCAGCACGTCCCGACCGAGATGCGAGACAGGTCGCAGACCTGGATCGACATCCCACCCCCACTGGAGATGCGAATCGCCGAGCCACCCACCTTCATGGGTGGCGCGCAGCAGGCCGGACCGCGCTCGCACTGGATGCGCCTGCCGCGAGACATCGGTGATCGGCCGGCAGTTCACAGCGCGATGCTCGCCTACGCGAGCGACTACCTGCTGCTCGACATGGCCTCTCGTAGCCATCCCGACAAGGTCGATTACGCATCCTTTGCCGCCGCGAGCCTGGACCACGCCATCTGGTTGCACCGGCCGGTGCGGTTCGACCAGTGGCACCTCCATACGCAGGAAACTGTGTCGGTCACCGGGCATCGCGCCTTCATTCGCGGCCTGATTCACGACGCGGGCGGACATCTCGTGGCCAGCACCGCCCAGGAGGTTCTTGTCAGACCCATCACCAACCCAAGCGCGTAGGCGGTTCATCAATGGTCAACGACGACGTCTTCGATCTCACCGGCCGCGTTGCACTGGTCACCGGCGGTGGAACCGGCATCGGTGCCGCGACCGCGATGCTCCTTGCCAAGCACGGCGCAGACGTCGCCGTCGCCGCTCGCACGGTGACCGACCTGGAGCAAACCGCCGCCGCAATCGAGGAGGCCTCGGGCCGTCGATGTCTTGTCGTACCAACCGATGTCAAGATCGAGGACCAGGTCGTGGCGATGGTGGCGCGAACGGTCGACGAGCTGGGTCGGTTGGACATCCTGGTCAACAACGCCGGCGGCACCCGCATGGGTCCGCTACAAGACCTGCCTACGAGGGCATGGGATTCGGTCTATGAGTTGAACGTCCGGTCCGCGTATGTCGCGACACGCGAGGCCGGAGTTCACTTCCGCGCGCAGAGATCTGGCGCCATTGTGAACATCTCGTCGGACGCCGGGATCCACGGTGTGAAGGGCGGCGCCCACTACGCGTCGGCGAAGGCAGCCTTGCAGATGTTCACGACGGTCACCGCATCCGAGTGGGGTCGGTACGGTGTCCGGGCCAACTGCGTCGCGGTCGGCGCGATCGCGTCCGAGCGCGTCGTCGAAGCCTGGAAAGTCGCCGGCATCGACCAAGCCCAGTTCGCGGCGAGCATCCCGCTGGGGCGTGCCGGCCGACCCGATGAAGTGGCGTGGGCCATCTTGTTCCTGGTGAGCGATGCAGCGTCATACATCACCGGCCAGACCTTCGCCGTCGACGGCGGACCGAACCTCGGCGGAATTCCTGATTCCTGAATGCCGCTAGGTGCCGGCGGCCGACGTCAGCCGAGCGGCCTCGGCGACGAACGCGTCGACGTCCTCCGGCTGCGTATCAAAGCTGCACACCCAGCGCACCTCGCCTGTGGACGCGTCCCAGTCGTAGAACCGGAAGCTCTCGCGCAGCCGATCGGCGACACCCGCCGGCAAGCGGGCGAACACCGCATTCGCCTGCGTCTTCTGGGTGAACTCGACGCCGCGGATGCTGCCGTCAGCGATACCCGCCTCCATCCGCGACCGCAGCCGCGCGGCCATCGCATTCGCGTGTCGCGCGTTGCGCAGGTACAGATCACCGTCGAGCAGCGCGAGCAGCTGCGCCGAGACGAATCGCATCTTCGATGCGAGCTGCATCTGGTGCTTGCGTAGATAGATCAGCCCGTCAGAAGCGTTGGCGTCGAGCACCAGGATCGCCTCCGCACCGAGCGCGCCGTCCTTCGTGCCGCCGAAGGTGACGACGTCGACGCCCGCGTCGGTGGTGAAGGCGTGCAGCGGCAGGTCCAGCGACGCGGCAGCGTTCGACAAGCGGGCGCCGTCCATGAACACGCGCATCCCGCGCTCGTGGGCGTAGTCGGTGATCGCCCGGATCTCGTCGGGCGTATAGACGGTGCCGAGCTCGCTCGACTGGGTGATGTAGACGACGAGCGGCTGCGCGCGGTGCTCGTCGCCCAACCCCCAGGCTTCCTCGGCGATGTGGCCCGGTGTGAGCTTGCCGTCGGCCGTGGCGACCGGGAGCAGCTTGATACCGGCGGCCTTCTCCGGTGCGCCGCCCTCGTCGGCGTGGATGTGCGCCGTCTTCGCGCAGATGACCGCTCCCCAGCGGGGCAGCATCGACAGCAGACCGACGACGTTCGCACCGGTGCCGTTGAACACCGGGAAGGCCTGGACCCCCTCTCCGAAGTGCTGTTTGCACACCAATTGCAGGTGGGCCGTGTACACGTCCTCGCCATAGGAGACCTGATGCCCGTCGTTGGCGTCGGCGATCGCGGCCAGCACCTCGGGGTGCACACCGGTGTAGTTGTCGGAGGCGAATCCGCGGACGGTGCTGTCGTGCAATGTCATCACGAAAGTTCAATCTAGGACGTCTGCCAGTGAGTTCCTGTGAGACCGTGCTCACCCGCGAGAACAGAAAATATAGGGAAACACCCGATTCCTCGCCGCCCCGTCTGTCCTTAGTCTGCTCTTCGGAGTCCAAATGGTCCGTGACTCTTGCAGTTCAGCAGCGAGCTGTAGTCGGCCCGCCACCTACACCGTGGCGGGCCGGCCTGTATCGGCGGCGCGACGCTATGCGCCCTCGCGCCGCGCCACCCGAAACTGGTCCCCCGATCGGCTGAAATCGCCTTCGAGTCGCCGAGTGCAATTGGTTGTCTGCCCTATTGGGACACGACACTTTGCGCGTGCGAAATCGAGCAAAAGGAAGCGCGATGGCGCACCCTTTTAGCATGACGAAGCTATTTCGCGGCAATCCCCGGCTGCTTCTTCAGGTGCTGCCCGTGGCCGCCGTCATGGTCCTGCTCAAGTGGTTGTACGACATGAGTCCGCTCAAACACCTCGAGCTCAGCCCGCTGCTCGGCGGCGTCATCGCCGCCGAGGTCTTCATCGTCGGTTTCATCCTCAGCGGCACCGCCGCCGACTTCAAGGAGGCCGAACGGCTACCCGGCGAGGTGGTGGGCAGCCTGGACTCGATCGCCGATGAATGTCTGATAATGGACGAAGAACTCAAACTCCCCGAGGCCCGCCAGTGCGTCTCGCTATTGGCAGACATCGGCGTCTCGATCCACGAATGGCTTTTAGGTGGCGATGGTTTCGACGATGTGCTCGATCTCCTGCGTCGGCTCAATCCGCTGTTCATTGTTTTCGCGCCGAAGATTCAGGCGGGCTTTACGACTCGCCTGAAGTCAGAGCAAGCCAACATTCGCAGGGTGGTGATTCGGATGGACACGATTCGCCGCACGTCGTATGTGTCGGCCGGATATCTGATCGCCGAAGTCACCGGGCTGATGATCCTGGTACTCCTCCTGATCACTGCGGTCGGACAGCTCGCGCCCACGCTGCTGGTGGTCGGCGTGATCACTTACCTGCTGGTGTACGCAATCGCGATGATCCGCGACATCGACAATCCGTTCGAGTACCACAATGGCAAGCCCGGCGCGGCGGACGTGGATCTCGGTGTCCTCGAGTCGTGCGAACGCCGACTCCGCGGTCTCGCTGCGGCGATGGGCGGCGACCGCGACGTCGAGGAACGGTCTGCGACTACCCTGACCCCGTGAGCAGCCAGCGAGTGCCAGGCGGCGTGGTGCACAAGTTGCCGGCAGACCTGCGAGAAGCGCTGATCGGCAACTCCCCTGCACTCGTTGCATGGAAGGACATCACGCCCTTGGCGCGCAACGAGTTCATCTGCTGGGTCGAGGACGCCAAGCAGGAGAAGACGCGAGAGCGCCGCATCCGGCGGACCCAGGAGGAACTGGAGGAAGGCATGCGCCGGCCGTGCTGTTGGCCGGGCTGCAAGCACCGCGAGCGCACCGGCAAGTAACGGCCGAATTCAGTCCATAGTCGACCAGCCGGCGTTACCGTCTCCTGGTGGACGGATATCGGACCGTGGTGGTCGGGACCGACGGGTCAGAGTCCTCAATGCGCGCGGTAACACGCGCGGGCGAGGTCGCCGCCGGGGAAAACGCGAAGTTGATCATCGCCAGCGCGCACGTGGAGACAGTCGAGAAGGGCGGCTGGTCACGAGCACCGTCGCACGATCACGTGTCCGACACCCGCGCCGCGGACTCTCTCGGCGGCGAGCAATACATCCTGCACGGCAATGCGCCCGTGTACGGGATCCTTCGCGAGGCGCACGACAAGGCCAGAGCCGCAGGCGCTCAGAATGTCGAGGAGCGCGCGATCGAAGGTGCGCCGGTCCCCGCACTGGTGAAGTTGGTCCAAGAGGTGAAGGCGGACCTGCTCGTCGTCGGCGACGTCGGCCTTGACTCAGTCGCCGGACGGCTGTTGGGTTCGGTACCCGCCGAAGTCGCACGCAAAGCGCGAATCGACATCTTGATCGTCCACACGGCCGAGTAGCTCAGCTTCGCGGCCGCTTCGTCCCGATAACGGGCCTACTCTTCCGAATTGACCACCCGCAACACGGGCCGCAGCATTCTCCTCGGGAAGCTCGTCCTGATGCACCTGCGTCCCCGCGTCGCTGGGTCGACGTAGGTCGGCCGCCACATCCTGGTAGTTCCACGCCAGGTCTCGGGTTTCATGCGTCACGCGGGTGACCGCCCCAGAAACCGCACCCACAATTCTCCGCAGGTAAAACACCGTGGCATGTGCGGCTTCATGGGCGGCGTCGGTCCCTCGCGTGAGGGCGGCATCCGCCCTACGGCCCAGTTCGGCAAGCATCGAACCTCCTCGTCGACATGTGCGTCACGTAACCATCATTCTCCGCGAAAACGCATGGAACCGAGCGTGCGCGGGTAATCGGTATCGGATTTGGAGGGGTTGATGAGCGATTACAAGGTCGTAGTGGTCGGCACCGACGGTTCGGACTCATCGCTGCGTGCGGTGGATCAAGCGGCGGCCATCGTCGCCAAGGCCGACGCAAAACTGATTGTGGCCACGGCGTTCCTGCCCGAAGACGAACACCATTCCGGCGAGCCCGACCAGCTCAAAGGTGAGAATTACCGGACCGAGGGCAACGCGCCGGTCTACGGGATGCTCCGCGAAGCCGCCGACCGTGCAAGGGCTGCCGGGGCGAAGGACGTCGAAGAGCGGGCGATCGCCGGAGCGCCGATCGACGTGCTCGTAAATCTGGTCGACGAGGTTGACGCCGACCTACTCGTGGTCGGAAACGTCGGAGTCAATTCGGTCGCCGGCCGATTGCTCGGATCCGTGCCCAAGGCTGTATCTCGTCGTGCGAAAACCGAGGTGCTGGTCGCCGAGACCGCGGATTGACGTCAACTCACCAATAGCTGACCGCACCCTGAAACATCTCCGCCAGCGACGCCTTGTCGCTCTGGATCGGCGCATTCTGCAGGAGCCGCTGCTGAGGCCAGGTGCCGTCGGCCAACGCCGCGCAGTCAGCGTCCCCGTAACCCACGGCAGACAGCCCGTTTGGCATGCCGACTGCGCGCATTATTCGAACAAGATGCTCGGCCAGGGCGGTGCCTGCCTCGTCATCGGTGACGTCGCTGACGTCGGCACCGAGGTGGTGAGCCGCTTCGATGTGGCGTTGCGGATTGGTGGACGCGGTGAAACGGAATACCGAGGGAGCGTTGAGGATCACCGACATGCCGTGGGGAACCATGGGTTCAGATCCGGGGTAACCGTCGGGATGAAAGCCGCGCACCTGCCCGGCCACCGCGTAGGACATGGCGTGCGGGATGTGCACGCCCGCATTGCCGAATGCGATGCCGGCGAGGGTGGCGGCCCACATGGCCTCCTCACGCGCTTCGCGGTCCGACGCGTCGCTGACCGCCCGTTCCAGGTAAGTGCCGAGCAACCGCATGGCTTCGCGACTTCCCAGGTCGCTCCACGGGTTTGCGCCCTGACTCATCGGTCGAAGACTCGGCTGATCGGGGGCGCCCCGGCGAACAAAGGGGCGCGCGGTGAACGATTCCAAAGCGTGCGACAGCACGTCGAGTCCTGAGCAGGCGACGACTGGAGCGGGCAGAGTGTCGGTGCAGTCGGGGTCGACGAGTGCTTCGGTCGGACGCAGCGCGGGGGAAGCGATGCCGGTCTTGGCCGACATGGACAGCAGATCGAAGATCGCGATGCCGGTGACCTCGCTGCCGGTGCCCGACGTCGTCGGGCAGGCGATGTGCGGTTTCAACGGGCCGGGCACGGCCGTTCCATCACCAATCGGAGCATTGACGTAGGACAGGAAGTCGGCCGGATGGGTGGCGTACAGATTGGCGGCCTTGGCGGTATCGATCACCGAGCCGCCGCCGACGGACACATAGCCGTCGGGCTCTGCCTCCGACGCAAATGCCGCTGCCCGCGCGAATGATTCATCCGTGGGCTCAACATGGACTTCGGTGTAGGGAACGACGTCGATGCCCGCCGCGCGCAGGGAGCGTTGCGCCGTGTCGAAAAACTCCAGCGCGGCCACCCCGGCATCGGAGAACAACACCACTCGGGCCATGCCGAGAGCCGCAGCGCGGTCGCCGAGTTCCTCGAGGCAGCCTCGGCCGAACGTGATCCTGGATGCGTCAACCGTGAACGCCGTTTCCAGTCCATCACCGGTGGGCTGATAGTGACAGCAGCTCATTGAGCCTCCCAATGCCTGCAGATAAGCCTATAACTGGTTGACCAGTCCCTTGGTGTTCGACGGAGAAGGTCAACGCCACTACCTAGACTGATAGAGCTCTGCGTAGAGCACGCCGCAGATTGCGGACTTTATCGGTGATCCGAACCACATAGGCAGGCAACCGAATGACAGACGATCAGATCAGCACGCACGCAGAGCTTTTCGACCTCACCGGCAAAGACGCGCTCGTCACCGGTGGCACTCGCGGCATCGGCCTGATGATGGCGCGCGGCCTGCTGCAGGCCGGCGCGCGGGTGGTGATCAGCTCACGCAAGGCTGAGGCCTGCACAAGCGCCGCGGAGCAGCTGGCGCAGTTCGGCGACGTCATGGCGATCCCGGCAGACCTCTCTCAGCACGAGGAGTGCCTCCGGCTCGCCGACCTCGTCACCGCCAACACCGACGGATTGCACATACTCGTCAACAATGCGGGCGCCACCTGGGGCGAGCCGCTGGAGAGCTTTCCCGACTCGGCGTGGGACAAGGTGCTCGACCTCAACCTCAAGTCGCCGTTTTGGCTCGTCCAGGCGCTGTTGCCGGCTCTGCGTCAAGCCGGCACGGCCGATGATCCGGCCCGGGTCATCAACGTCGGGAGCATCGACGGGATCCATGTCAGTCAGCTGCCCGTCTACTCCTATGCCGCCAGCAAGGCGGCGGTGCATCAGCTGACGCGTGTGCTCGCCCGCGAGCTGGGACCGCAACACATCACGGTCAACGCGGTGGCGCCGGGTCCGTTCAGATCGAAGATGATGGCCGCGACACTCGATGCCTTCGGAGACTCGATCGCGGCGTCAGCGCCGCTTCGCCGCATCGGACGCGACGACGACATGGCCGGCATCGCGGTATTCCTGGCGAGTCGGGCGGGTTCCTATCTCACCGGCGCGATCATCCCCGTCGACGGCGGCATCGCAACCACCGCATCCGGGACGTCGGGCTAGTCGCTTTGCCCCGAAAACTGTGAGACGACTTCATCGGCGATCCGGGCAATTTCGCGATCGTATTGAACAGCGTCGAACACCACGCTGCGGTCGATGGGTGTCGCCTGCTGCCAGTCCCAGTACACCTGGCCGCCGCGGCGCGTGATCTCGACATCGGTGCTGCCGCAGTCGTAATGACCGCAGTCGCAGCGGGCTACGGGAGCGGTGTGCGGCTGTGCGGTTGCCACCAGCTTGTTCGTCGGGACCACCACGTCGCGAGGGTCCATACCCATTCCCGCCCCGATGCGGGTCATCTCTACATCGTTGACATAGATCAGCAGCTCGAACCCCTCACCGGGGCCATGCGCGGGTCGAGTGCCACGACTTCGAATCGAAGTGAGCCCGCAAGCGGGGTTTGGTCCGGCTCCGGCAGATCGGCAGCGTCGATCTCAGCGACGGTGCCGCCGCTGGCCACGACGAAGCGGCGCGTCATGCCAGAAGTCACGGCAGTTTGATGACCGACACGTACATCTCCACGATCGGCCGGTAGAGGTCGACGTCGTCGAGTTGACTGCCCAGCACGACCGAGTCGCTGGTGGCCACAAGCACCTGGGCGAATGTCAACGGTGGAATGAGCAGCGACCCGCCGATCTGGTCGATGCCGCGGACGATGAACTTCGCCAAATCGTCGACGACCTCTGATCTCTTCGCGGCCACGCGTTCTCGGGCGTCGGGGTTGCGCAGCAGGTAGAGGGTGAACTCGTGGCCGAGCGCGGCATGCTCGGCTCCGCGGTCGACGCTCAGCTGACGCCACCGCTGGGCGATGGCGTCGAGTTCTGCCGCCCCGACTTCGGTCGCCGCCGACAGCACGTCGGCGAAATTGTCGAAGTAACGCCGCCAGTACCGGTCACTCACCGCAAGGAAGAGATCCTCCTTGGTCGCGAAGTGCTTGTAGATGGCGCCCTTCGTGTAGCCGGCAGCGCGCGCGATGTCATCGAGACTTGCTGGCGTGAAGCCCTTTTCGGCGAACACCTCCTCGGCGGCATCCAGCAAGAGTGAACGCGTGCGCTCGAGGCGTCGCTCCCGCGTCCACTGCTCGACCATGCGGTGATTCTGCCACAGAATCCTAGAGACCCTATTGGATGCTCAGATACTCGAATGGTATCTTGGCGCGGTCCGATGACTGAACGAACGTCGATTGAGAGTCTCGTGAGCGATCTGTCGAACAAGAAGAAGGCGCCCATCCTCACGGAGTCCCTCGGCGGAGCAGCGGCGCTCGATGCCGACGTTCAAGCGAAGGTAAAGCCGGTCACGATCTGGGCCGCCGTCGGTGGCGCACTCCTGGTGCTTCAGCTGTACGTGTGGATTCGGTGGATCACCGGGCCCTACTTCGAGCGGGTGCCGGGCGGGACGACCGACCCGCCGATGTACATGAAGGCGTTCCTCACGTTCAACGCCATCCTCATGTGGGTCCTCTTGCCGATCGCGATCTGGTGGTTCATCGTCCGGCCCTGGGTGCGGGAGCGAAGAATCACGCTCGACGGCATGCTTTTGGTCTCAATGGGTTTGATGTTCTTTCAGGACCCGTTGCTCAACTACTTCAACACGTGGTGCACCTACAACACCTGGCTCTGGAACCGGGGTTCGTGGTCGTCGGACATTCCGGGGTGGGTCTCACCCGAGGAACCGGGTCGCCAGGTCGCCGAACCGCTTTTGATCAATGCTCCGGGGTACACGGCCGGCGTACTGGTCATCACGATCTTCGGCTGCTGGGTGATGCGCAAGATCAAGGCGCGCTGGCCCAACATCAGCAACCTTCGGCTGATCCTGGTTACCTACGCATTCGCGTTTGTGCTCGACTTCGTCATGGAAGCCGGCTTCATGCTGCCGTTCGGGCTCTACACATACCCCGGCGCAATTCGCTCCGTGTCCTTATTCGCCGGCACCTATCACCAGTGGCCGATCTACGAAGGCCTGATGTGGGGCGGCGTTCAAACCGCGATGTGCTGTCTTCGCTACTTCACCGACGATCGCGGCCGTACCGTCGTCGAACGCGGACTCGACCACGTCCGGGGCGGAACCGTGAAGCAGCAATTCGTCCGGTTCCTGGCGATCTTCGCCGCGGTCAGCGGATGCTTCTTCTTCTTCTACAACGTGCCTGCGCAGTGGATCGCGCATGCACTCCGACCCCTGGCCCGAAGACCACCTGAAGCGCTCCTATTTCAATGGAGGCATCTGCGGCGACGGAACCGACGTACCTTGCCCCGATCCGACGCTGCCGATACCCACCAAACGGTCCGGCTTCATCAACGTCGACGGTCAACTCGTCCTCCCGGAGGGCGCGGAGCTTCCGGCGACGGTGCCCTTCCAACGAGGAAACTGAGTTGCGGACCGACGGCCGGCACGCCGTCCAATTATGTTCGGACGCACCGTTTTACCGCGCGGTCGGCGACGAGGTGGAAGTCTTCCGAGCGGCCGCCCGTCGCGGCCTTCCGGTGCTGTTGAAGGGTCCAACGGGATGCGGAAAGACCCGGTTCGTTGAGGCCATGGCCCACGAGCTAGGTCGCGACGTGATCACCGTTGCGGGGCACGAGGACATGACATCGGCGGATTTGGTGGGCCGCTTCCTGCTCAAAGGTGGCGAAACCGTATGGGTGGATGGGCCGTTGACGCGGGCCGTGCGCGCAGGGTGCCATCTGCTATCTGGACGAGATCGTGGAGGCGCGCCAGGACACTACGGTCGTGATCCACCCGCTTGCCGATCACCGCCGGGAGCTTCCGGTCGATCGGCTCGGCACGACAGTGCCTGCGGCGCAGGGATTTCAGTTGGTGATCTCCTACAACCCCGGCTATCAGAGTGTCTTGAAGAACATCAAGGAGTCGACCCGTCAGCGTTTCATCGCGATCGAACTCGACTTCCCTCCGTACGAAACGGAGATGGAGGTCGTTGCCCACGAAGCCGGAATCGATCTCGCCACCGCACAGGTTCTGGTCAAGCTCGGCAACGCCATCCGGACTCTGCGATGGCTCACCGCTGGGTGAAGTGGCCTCCACCCGGATGTTGATCCTCGCCGGCGGTCTCATCGCCGAAGGGCTCAGCCTGCGCAGCGCAGTCCAGTCGGCGATCGTCAAGGTGCTCTCGGACGATGCGGATGTCATCCGCGCGCTTGGCGAGCTCGCCGACGCCGTGCTGCCCCAAGCGTGACTCCCTCCGTTCCGGACAACCCCGAGCGGTTTCGACTGCTCGCCTCCTTAATCGCCGGCAGAGCTGTCGATGTCGGGGAGGCGCCAGTCGGCGAGCCTGCTTACACCAACGGTCAGGTCATTTTCGTTTCTCCCGGTTATCAGGTAGCCGAGCAGCGCCGCGAGGTACTGATGCAGAGTGCTCTGCTCGGCGCGGGAAGCCTCGATCCGCCATTCGCGAGGGCTCTACGGCGACGCCCCTCGGCGGCGCGCCGCTACCTGGCGCTCGAAGGCCGCCGAGTACTGTCCGAACTCGCCGAGACACTTCCACTCGCTGACGCGCTACGCCCTAATGGAGAGGCGAGCACAGCGACCGCAGAAGAATCACTCGAAATAGCAAGGGGCCATACAGAAGTCGCTGATGCGCCAGGAGTGGTTCGGTGTGATCAAACCCTCGCAACTGCTGGCGCCACCGGTCGGACCAGGCACACAGGCCACGGACAAGGATGTGCGGCTGGAGTTCAACGTCATCGACCTGTTGGACACCGACGAAGACGACGACGTCGAGCTGGATGGAGAAAGCAAGATCCTCAAACTGTTCGAGAGTCCGCTCGTCAACTCGCGGACGGTCACGGACTTCCTCCGCAAACTATTCGGCAGCTCGCGCGCCCGCGGCGACGACGCAGCCGGCGGAGAGTTGCAGGTTGGCGCCATTCGGCGGGCGCCCGCTGCCGGCCCCAATGCGCGGCCTCTTCCTACGCGGATCCGTTTCACCGATGATGGCAGGCCGGGCGCTGCTCTCGGCGTCGTCGGTGCACTGCATCCGGAATGGGATGTCTTCAAGAACCGCTATCGGCCTGACTGGTGCCGGGTCATCGAGTTCCCACTCACTGCGGCCGTGGATGTCTCGGCAGCCGGTATTCCGCACGACGAGGTACTCCGGCGACGGCTGTCACGCGTCGGCCTCGGCCCGAAGGTTCTCCGCGCCCGTCCCGATGGCGACGAGCTCGACATCGACGCGCTCATCGATCTATTCGTAGACCTGCGCACCGGCTCGTCGCCACCGGAACACATTTACGCAGAACGCCGAAAGCTGGCTCGCGACCTCGGCGTGCTCGTATTGCTCGATGCTTCCGGATCCGCCACCGACACCGATCCGGACGGCCTCGCCGTGCACGACCATCAACGACGGGCGGCCGCTACCCTTGCAGCGGCGCTCGAGGAGCTCGGTGACCGCGTCGCGGTCTACGCGTTCAGATCTCACGGGCGACACGCTGTCCACTTGCCGGCGATCAAAACCTTCGGTCAACGATTCGGCGCCGTCGGGCGAGCCCGCCTCAAGCAGCTACAGCCCGCCGGCTACACGCGTCTCGGCGCCGGCATCCGTGGGGCAGGCGAGATTCTGAAGGCTGAGGCTGGCACCCCGAACCGGCTGCTGCTCCTCTTGTCGGACGGTTTCCCCTACGACGACGCCTACGAGGGCCGTTACGCGGAGGCCGATGCGTACAAAGCGCTGGAAGAACTCCGGGCGGACGGCATTGCCTGCCTTTGCCTTTCGATAGGTGCCGCCACTGCCACCACGGCTCTGGAACGCGTGTTTGGCTCGGCCAGCCATGCAAGCGCCGAGTCCCTCGCCGACCTGAGCCCGCGGATGGACGAGTTGTTCCTGTCCGCCCTGCGGGAACTCGCCGCTCCGCAACTCCAGCGAGGATAAACCGATCAGCGGCCGGGCCTCAGCCCTGTGATGAACCGTTGCACGCTTCGGGTCAGGGACCGCGGGACATGATCGGGATCCATCAGATCGTTCTCCGCCAGTGGGCTGGCCTCACCGGACACTGTCTTCTCGGTGAAGGGCCGCAACGTCTTGCCGTCCCCGTGAAGCTCCTCGACCGCCCGCAGAAGCGAGCGCGACCCGACCACCGCCTTCGAGAATTCGTCGACTGACACGCCGAGGTGCTCGGACACCAATTGATCGCGCACGGAGGTGATTTGGGGACGGATATCATCATCCTCGGAGTCCGCCTCGATAGCGATGTCGCATTCACTGTCGAACCCCATCGACCTGTTGTTGAGATTCGATGAGCCGATCCGCAGCAGCCGATCGTCGATCACCATGACTTTGGAATGGACATAGATCGCCGCGCCGCCGTCGGTCACCGGGTAGTAGATGCCCAATCGGCCATGCTCGTCTGCTTCCCACAGCAGCTGGATGAGCCGGTGGCGAGCGCCGTCCATCGTTTCCCGCTCGAGCCGGTTTGCGCCTCTCCGGGGAAGGACGATGACGATGTCCGGACCGTCATCGTCCTTCAGCCGAGCGGCCAGCGCATCGACGATGCGTCGGGCGGCCAGATATTGGTTCTCCAGATAGATGGTGTGCCGTGCCGCCGCGATGGCCGCAAGGTTGAGCGCCTCCACCTCCCGGACTTCATCGCGACCGTCCAACTCGGGCAGGGTGCGCGCGATTGCGACATCGACGTCGCGCAGAGTCGGTTCCAGCTTGCTCGGCCAAGCGACGTGCCGGGCGTCGACCGGCGCCAACGACTGGCCCGTCGCTGTCTCCCATCGCTCCCTTGCTTGTTCAGCTAGTCCAAGGGCGGCCTCACCGTCAACCGCCGCCGCAACCTCGTGTCGCGGACCGTAGCTCAGCCCCACCGTCCGGCGGCCGCGGCTGTCGTGGTCATGGGCGCTTGTGTCCCAGCGGTCGACCGTGAGGTCGAGGCCGCCACAGAACGCCACCGAGTCATCGATGACCGCGATCTTCTGGTGATGCACGGCGCCCATCGGGCGGGCGCCGTCGATGGCGAAATGCATTCGCTTGCTGGTGAACTGATTGACGAACGACACCGGGGTGAGGCCGAACCAGATGCCGTCGAAGGCCGGCAGTAACCGCAGATTGGACTTCAACAGGTAGACCTCGAGGTCGGGTCTCTTCCACAGCATCCAGTAGAGAAAGGCGCCGAGCTGGTTGGGGCCGGGCAATGTCTTCTCGCCCCGCTCGAACGTCATCCTGGCGTCCAGATCCCAACCGATCAGCATGATTCGGTGCTGGGCGCGCAACATCGCCGTCTTGACGTGCTTGAAGTAATCGGCCGCATCGATGATGCAGGCGAACTGATCAGCGCGTGCCACGCTCCAGCACGTCTGGCCGGGAATCAGCACTCGTCCGTCGTGCACGCTGAATCCTCAACGGAGTTGACGGCTCGACGGGGACATACGCCGTGTCTACCACAGCTTGTTTTCGTCGGCCCATGCGGCACGACTCGCAGTTCAGCGCTGCTATCGGTGAATTCAAACAATGTTGAGGCGAATGCCCCATGTGCCGTCTTGGGCGTCAGGTCCAACCTTTCGATAGCACGTTCTCGAAAGGTTGGGAGGCAACCATGTTCACCATCGAAGAGCTAGGCACAATTCCGCTGTTCTCGGCGCTCAAGGAGAAAGAGCTGGAGTACCTTGCCGGCGCCGTTGAGGACCTCCACCTCGTCCCCGGCGAGTATGTGGGCCACGAGGGCGAGGCTCGCTTTCTGGCCGCCGTGGTCGAGGGAAAGACCGAGCTGACCAAGCTGGTGAACGGCGTCGAGCAGGTAATCGGCGTGCGGGTTGCGGGTGAGATCGGAGGCGAGGTCCCGATGACCCTCGGTACGCCGTTGCCCGCCAGCATGCGGGCCGTGGAGCCGACGCGCGTCGTCAAGGTCACCTCCGAGGTGTTCCATACGTTGGCGGCTATGGCCCCCGAGGTTTCCGCGGCGGTCGGTGCTTTGGCGCTGGAGCGAATAGACATGCTCAGGAGCGCCACGGCACAGCCGCCCGAGTCCGCAATGATCGTGATCGGCCCGCGCATCGATGCCGGAGTTCACAACTGTGACAGCTTTCTGCATCGCAATCAGATTCCCTACGAGCGGCTGGACGCGGACGATCCCACCGCTGTCGCACGCACCGGAAGCGAAACCGCCGTAGCCGCCCCGTATCCGGTGGTGGTACTCCGTGACGGTACTCAGCTGATCACCCCGACGATGCGCGTCGTTGCCACGGTCGCCGGCCTGACGGTGACGCCCAGCCGTACTCATTACGACGTGGTGATCGTCGGCGGAGGCCCCGCGGGTCTCACTGCGGCGGTCAATGCGGCCTCAGAGGGCTTACAGACCGCTCTGATCGAATCCTTCGCCCCTGGCGGCCAGGCCGGCACCTCGACCCGGATCGAGAACTACACAGGGTTCCCCTACGGCGTCTCCGGTGACGAACTCGCGAGCCGGGCACTGCAACAGGCGAAACGGCTCGGGGCCGAGATCGTGGTGACCCGCCGGGTCGAAAGCATCGACCCGACCGAGATGACCGTCACGCTGGACGGCGGCGACGTCTTGAGGACGAAGTCGATCGTTCTCGCGATGGGTGTGGAATGGCGCCGTCTGACGGTCGATTCGATCGATCGGTTCGTCGGCGCCGGTGTCTACTACGGCGCGGCGCCCAGCGATGCCGGTCTGGCGCAGGGAAACGATGTGTACCTGATCGGCGCGGGCAATTCCGCCGGGCAGGCCGCCATCTTCTTCTCCACTCACGCCCGGTCGGTGACGCTCCTCGTGCGAGGCGAATCGTTGGCGGAGAGCATGTCGCACTATCTCATTGAGCAGATCGCAACGAAAGCGAATATCCGGGTGGAAACACACTCCGAAGTTGTTGCCGCGCAGGGAGATGAACAACTGGGGTCGATCGAAATCCTCGATCGAACGACCGGCACAAAGTCTCAAAGGGACGCGAAGGTGCTCTTCGTTCTCATCGGCGCCGAAGCGGCCACGGATTGGTTACCCTCCGAGATCTCGCGCGACAAGCACGGATTCATCGTGACCGGATCCGATGCGACGGGAGCTGGAGAATGGCAGGCCGACCGCGAGCCGTTCGCTCTTGAAACGAGCGCGCCAGGGATCTTCGCCGTCGGCGATATCCGCTCCGGGTCAGTGAAGCGGGTGGCGGCATCCGTCGGTGAGGGCGGCGTGGCGATCGCGCTGCTGCACCGATACCTTCAGCTCGGTTCGCAATCATGAACGTCACTGACGTCGCCGACCGCAGGCGCTTCGAGATCGCCGTCGACGGAACCGTTGTCGGCTTCGCCGAGTACCGGCGCCGACCCGGCGTCATTTCCTTGATCCGCGTTGAGATCGACCCAGCGCGAAAGGGTGAAGGCCTGGGAACAGTGCTTGTCCGGGCCGCACTGGACGCCGCACGAGCGGAGGGATTGGCGGTGCAGCCTTACTGCCCATTCGTCCAGAGGTACATCGCCGGTCATCGCGACTACCTTGACCTCGTGCCTGAGAAGCGCCGCGCTATGTTCGGGCTGGAAACACTGAGCGCTTAAGGCCTAACGTCGCAGCCGGCTACGCCCCTGTCGCTCGACCAGTGACTATCCGAAAAGCCCGATTGAGCCTGTTGCGCATGTACTCTGGCGACTCCTCATCGACTGACGGGTCAAAGCGGCCGTGCTTGTCCAGCACATCCAGGTAGGTTGCCGCGAGCACGGCGGACCAGAGCTTCAGCCCGGACTGCACACGCTGATCTGTTGTCGATGCACCGAAACGGTCGGCGAGCACGCCGGTCAGCATGTCCACCCGCTGAGCGGCCACCTTTTTCTGCAGATCGGGCGACGACGTGATCGCTTTGCCCATGCGCCGCATGCGTTCGGGGTGCACCGGACCGGTTTCGGCGACGATGTCAGCGACCACCATTGAATGCGCTGTCATCAGCGCATCGACCAGCGGAACATCCGGGTCGATGTCGGCCAGGGCTTTGACGACGGAACCGAGCATGTCCTCGGCGATCTTCAAAATGATTGTCTCTTTGGTTCCGAGGGTCCGCACGACTTCGTCGGCCGGGATTCCAGTTGCCTCGGCGATCTGCGCCATCGAAGTGGCGTCGAAGCCCTGCTCTGCCAGCAGGGCCAATGCGACGTCGACGGCATCCTGACCGGCTTGGTCGTCCACGGTCGGAAGGTATCACTTCGCCTACGCCGTTAGCTGAGCTTCTGACATGGACATATACGACGGCGTAGCGCCCCGTGACCCAGAACCTCCTCCCAACGATCGGACGCCGCGATAGGGTTTTCAACGCCAAGTTGGACCGATTCACCGCAACAAATAAGCCTCCGTAACCGTCGCGCAACTGCGGCCCCTCCTGCCATCGGAAGGTTCGGCAATGACCAAAACACGGCTCCTCGCAGCTGTATCCGCGTCCGCTCTCGTCGTCATTGGATTGGCCGGGTGTGCGCCCCCCGAGAAAGAAAGCACCGGCAACCAGACAGAGTCCGGCGTCGACGCCAAGCAGGCGACCTCGGCGGCCGACTTCGGCGGGATGGACGGCCTCGTCGAGGCCGCCAAGGCCGAGGGTGAACTCAATGTGATTGCGCTGCCGCCGGATTGGGCCAACTACAAGGAGATCATCGACACCTTCGCCTCGAAATACGGCATCAAGGTGAACTCCGCCCAGCCCGACGCCAATAGCCAGGACGAGATCAACGCCGCCAACCAGCAGAAGGGCAAGAGCACCGCGCCCGACGTCTTCGACCTGGGACAGGCGATCGCGTTGGCGAACACCGCCATGTTCGCGCCGTACAAGGTCTCGACATTCGATGACATCCCGGCGCAGTTCAAGGATCCGGACGGCACCTGGGTCAACGACTACGGCGGTTACGTGTCCGTCGGTTACGACTCGGCCAAGGTCCCGGAGGTCACCGCCGTCGACGACCTGCTCAAGCCCGAGTTCAAGGGCAAGGTCGCCCTCAACGGCGACCCGACGACGGCCAGCGCGGCCGCCAACGGAGTGCTGATGACCGCGATCGCCAACGGCGGGTCGGTGGACGACATCGCTCCAGGCGTCAACTTCTTCGTGAAGCTCAAGGAAGCCGGCAACTTCGTCCCTGTCGACCCGACCCCGGCGACCATCGAATCGGGCCAGACGCCGGTCGTCATCGACTGGGATTACCTGAACTCTGCCGAAACCAAGAAGCTCCCGACCTGGAAAGTGTTCGTGCCGTCCAATGCGCTCGTCGGTGGCTACTACTTCCAGGCGATCAACAAGGACGGACCCCACCCCGCCGCAGCCCGTCTCTGGCAGGAGTTCCTCTACAGCGACGAGGGTCAGAACCTCTTCCTGAAGGGCCTCGCCCGACCGGTGCGCGCGGATGCGATGGAAAAGGCCGGCACCGTCGACGCGAACCTGCTCAAGGCGCTTCCGACGGTCCAGGGCGCTCCAGTGGTCCCGACTGACGAGCAGAGCAAGAAGATGGCGGATTACCTCGGGGCCAACTGGTCCAAGGTCATCAGCTGATCCGGACGTCCTGGCGGACCAGTTCCGCCTGGACCGCGGAGATGTCCACGTCGTCCAGCGGACGGTCCGCGCGGACGGACAGTGCGGCCGCGACGCCGGCATGGTGGGCGAATCGTAGCCCTCGAACATGACCTCAAGCGTGTGCCCGCGTCATCAAGCACCGCCGCAGTTCTTGCACCGGCGCAGCTTTCATCCGATACCGTCGATGGTGGTGGGACAAGCGAGAGGTATCACCATGGCTGATTCGAAACAGGGCAGTTACGACCCCAAAAAGGGCGGAAAGTTCTCCCCGACCACCAAGGCAAAGCCGCCGCCACCGCCGCGGCCCGGAGGCAATAAAAACAAGTAACCGCGCCTGTCGGACGTCGCTTCGTGCTCGAAGCGGCTAACGCTTCGTGCTCGCTTTGGTCACGAAACGTCGTCGACAACGCTTCCCCGGTCGAACCGGTGGTTTGATCGGGCAAGCGGCCGACCCGGAAGACGGCCCGGAGGTTGCGATATGGGGCCGCTCGGACCGGCACAACTGCTCGCTCTGCTGCTCGTCGTCGCCATCTTGTCAGCGACATGTGGATTCATCGGGTCAGTTGTTTCACGGCGAAACAAGCGACGCACGCGCCGGGTCTTCCTCCTGGGTTTCGTCTGCGGCTACGTCGCCGGCCCGGTCATGCGTAGGAGGCGACGCGGGCTGAACGCGCTCACGAGTGCCGTATCGCAGGCCGTTGCCCGACAGCCGGTTCGTCGGATCGGCTGGGTGCACAGCCGATGAAATCGACGGCGGCCTGAATCGCGGGGCGGTGCCGCAGGATTCGGTAGTGCGCCAGACGCCCGAGCCCTCGGGTGGTCACCAGGCTCGCGCCGGACCAAGTACCGACGATTTCCTCGCTCATTGCGTAGGGACTGTCGGGATCGTCGGGGTCGTGCACCACCAGAAGCGGCGGCGGATTGTTGATACGGGGCGCCACCGCGGAGATGTCGGTGTCGTACAGCGGCATGTTCAGTCGCCTGTCGAGGCGGCGACGCAGGCCAGTGCGGATGCGCGGCCCGAAGCCATGCTTATCGGCGAATAGATCGAGATACAAGGAGAAGTCGCCCATCGGGGCCAAGAACACCAGGCGTTCTGCCGGCATCCCCCTTGAGACTGCGAGCGCGGCTGCCTTGGCGCCGAGGGAATGCGCGACGATCCCGCGCGCCGGGCCGTGTGCACGCACGAATGCCCGCACCGCTTCGGCGCACTCGACGATCGTCGTGCGGCCGGGTGCGAGCGCCCCCGGATCGGAATCATTATGGCTGGGCAGGTCGAACGCGATGACCCGATGCCCCGCCTCGACGAGGGGTTTGACGAAGACTCCCAAGTGCGCGCGACATCCACCCCAGCCGTGCACCAAGTACACCGCGGGGCCGTCTCCCCAGGACTCCCCGGCGATCCGGTGGCCGGACCAGGTGGCCTCGACAGGCTCACCCGCCGAGACCCCCGGCGGCATGCGCAGACTCATCTCGACGGCCGGCGGAGTGCACCACAATTCAACGGCCCATCTCGACCCCACCGCCGGCGCGAAACGCTCGAGCAGTCCGAACGTTCGGCGCACCCTCGGCGCGATCGCCGGTTCGATGCCAGAGCCCGCCTCGTCCCCAGAAGCCCCGGTCTCGCCCACCATCGGAAGTCCCCTCTTCTTACTCGTGAGTAAGTTTAGGCGATCACCGCGGATCCGACGATTCGCCCTGGACGCCCACTCTCGCTGACAACTGTCATTGACACCCGCCAGCGAGGTGTCGTACGTTCCTGACATGCCTTTGCAGACATCTATGGCAGACATTGCACCGACGGTTGTCAATGCGCGCGAGGCCCAGCGGCTTGAGACGCGCGCCCGACTGTTCGACGCCGCGACAGCAGAGATCAGCCGGTCCGGATTGGCTGGTGCGGACGTCAGTACTATCGCTGCGAAGGTCGGGGTGTCGCGAGGAACGTTCTACTTTCACTTCCCGACCAAGGAGCACGTGGTCATCGAGGTGGAGCGGGCCGAGGAAGCCAAGATCGTGTCCCGACTCGGCGCCAGTCAGTCGGCGCCGACAGATCTGTCGTCGGTGCTTTTGCTGTTGGTCCGCGAGGTGCTGGCCGCGGAGCGGCGGCTGGGTCCCGTGTTCTTTCGGGACATGTTGGGGTTGCATTTCTCCTCGACTCGCCCGGTAGAGGACGAGTTGAGTGCGCATCCACTTGCCGAGTTCGTGATAACCGCGATCGCAGAAGCTCAGGGCGCGGGGCGGGTAGCTCGGGACAAAGACCCGGGTGAACTCGGGGTGTTCTTCCTGACGGGGCTGTTCGCGCTGCTGGCGACCGATAAGAGCTCGTCCAGGACGCGGGCGGCTCTGATGGATCGGTATGTGACGACGATGGTCGAGGGAATGGAAACACGATGAACGAGACAGGAATTGACGGTTACCGCGTTTACCTGGAGCGCCGCGACGGTGAAGCCGACTTGCTGAATCGACGATTGGCCAGCCGGGAGCAATTCTTCGCCACTTTGGAAGCGGATCCTGTCCGTTCGAAACATCGCATCGATCGGCGGGTATTCGCGCGGAACCTGCGCCGCAGGCGTCCGGAATCAGATATCGACCGGCGAATGCTGTTCCTGTTGGCCACCGCAAAGCTGAACCAAGCCGAACGTTTCGGCGTCGGCCTCGGCGAAACCTACGGGCACAACAGCGGCGACGATGTCCCTCCCGAGCGGGTGTACATGGAGCTCGAGGAGCACTACCACACCCGCCTGCTGGCCTACGTGCTGGACATCTTCGATCTGCCGTTTCAAGTGGTCGCACCGCCGCTCGTGATGCGTCAGTTCGTGAAAACCGCTGTATTTCTGCCTGAGAGAATAGGTTTCATGTTCGTTGGCGCCGCGGAAATGGCGGGCTGCATCATGTTCTACGAGCTGCGTCGCATCGGCGTCGAATTGTTCGCCGACGAGCCCGAGGTGGCAGCACGGATCGAGCGGCTCTACAGCGAGATCCTCACCGACGAAGTAGGTCACGTCGGGTACTGCGCCGCACGCTGCACCCCCGCCGAGCGGGCGATCATGCGCCGCCTCTACCCGCGAATCGGACGGCTCATTGCGCGGCAGACTTTCGAGATCAGTCTTCTCACTGACCGCCAGGAACTGCACGACCTGCTGGACCGGCCCTTCGACGTCGACGAGTTATCCGCCGGTCTATCGAACGAGACGTTCCTAGCCGCTCACCCCTAGCCCGGCGCTGCGCAGCCACGTGATGACATCGGCTCTTGCATCGCGGACCTCCTCACCACGAACCGCGAGCCCTTCCCCGATCGTTGCTCCAGGGCACAAACGCGTGTAATCGTCGATGGTGCTGCCTATTCCGCTGACGGCATAGGTGACGAACGGATAGATCGTCTTGCCGCTCCAGTCGATCCCTTCAACGAAGGTGCGCATGATCATCGGTGGCCGTACGTTCCAGATCGGGCTGCCGAGAAGCACAGTGTCGTAGGTTTCGATTGCCGGTAACGGGCCCACAATCGCGGGACGAGCGTCGTCATCCTGTTCGCGCACGTTCCGTTCGACTGTCGCCTGGTAGCTCTCCGGATACGGATCTGCGGCTTCGATTTTGTGGACGTCGAGCCCGACAGTGGATGAAATCATTTGCGCCACGACCTCGGTGTTGCCGACCTCCAGGTAGGTCCGACCACCGTAGTGATAATTCTCGCCCGCCCGAGAGAAGTAGGCGAGCAGCACCTTTGATCGAGAAGCGGCCGCGGGCGCTGCGTGCGGCGGCGCGCCAGGCGAGCTACATCCGGCGAGTTGGGTGCCGATCACTGCACCCGCTCCAAGAGCCAGGTGGCTCTTGAGGAATCCGCGACGGTTCATTCCTCAGCCGTTGTGCCTGAAAGGTGTTCGGAGGGAATGCTTTCCTGGCTGGCGGCCCAGGATGCGAGGAGCTTGAGGCCGTCCGCAGTCGGTGTGTTCGCGGCTGCCGTGTAGATATTGAGCTGCAGTCCAGGCTCGGAAGGCAGTTCCATCGCTTCGAAGTCCAGGTCGAGTTGGCCGACGACGGGGTGGCGCAGCCGCTTGCGGCCCGAGCGGTGAAATCGCACGTCCTGGGAGGCCCATCGCTGGCGGAATAGTTCGCTGCGAGTGGACAATTCACCAACCAGCGCGATCAGATCCTCGTCATGCGGGTTGCGGCCCGCCTCGAGCCGCAGCATCGCAGCCGCGTCCCTGGCGATCTGGTCGTAGTCGACGAAGAACTGTTCGGCGGCCTCGGGATTCAAGTAGACGAACCGCGTTGTGTTCGCCGGCCGGCGCGGATCGGCAAGCACGGGGGCATAGAGCGCTCTGGCGAGCTGATTCATCGCGAGTACATCGTGACGCCCGTTGCGGATCCAGGCGGGCGCGTCGGTGATGGCATCGAGCACCTGCTGCAAGGCGGGTCGAATAGTGCCCTGCGCTTTTCGCGTGCGTCGGCGAGTGCCCGTGCCGGACTCGCGGGCGAGCGCATAGAGGTGATCGCGCTCGGCCTCATCGAGTTGCAGCGCGGATGCGAGAGCATCAAGAACGCTCTCCGAGGCGCCGGCCAAACTGCCTCGCTCCATGCGGACGTAGTAGTCCACCGAGACTCCGGCGAGCATCGCGACCTCCTCACGCCGCAGGCCCTTGACCCGGCGGTTGCCGCCGTACGCAGGCAGCCCCGCCTGCGACGGACTGATGCGCGCACGCCGGGAGCTCAAGAACTCCCGGATTTCGCTCCGCAGATCCATCGAGGCCATGCCCCCACGGTAGGCGCGCCACGCGCGGCGTGAGGGGTACTGCCATTGCCTGGAACGGCAGTCACTGCCAACCCACAGGAAACCAACGTTGACTGGGTTCCATGAGAGCAACCGTCATGTATCAGGCCGAAGACGTGCGCGTCGAAAGTGTGCCCGACCCGGTCCTCCACGAGCCCACCGACGCCATCGTCCGCGTCACCTCCGCCTGCATCTGCGGCAGCGACCTGTGGCCCTACCAGTCGATGCCCTTCAAAGAGGAGGGCCGCCGAATGGGCCACGAGTTCATCGGCATCGTCGAAGACGTCGGATCCGATGTCAGCGGTTTCGCTCCCGGCGATCTGGTCGTGGCCCCGTTCGTGTGGGCGGATAACACGTGCGACTTCTGCCGCGAGGGTCTGCACACATCGTGCCGCCACGGCGGCGGATGGGGCGCACCTGGCCTCGATGCCGGGCAAGGCGAAGCGGTGCGGGTCCCGCTGGCCCAGGGCACGCTGGTCAAACTTCCGGTCGCCCCGGACTCGGCACTGATGCCGTCGCTGCTCACGCTGTCCGACGTGTTCTGCACCGGCCATCACGGTGCGGTGACCTCCAGGGTTCGACCGGGCCATTCGGTCACCGTCGTCGGAGACGGTGCGGTCGGACTGTGCGCGGTGCTGGCCGCGAGGCGACTAGGCGCAGAGCAGATCGTCTTGATGGGACGCCACACCGACCGTACCGATTTGGGTCGTGAATTCGGTGCCACCGACGTCGTCGCCGAGCGCGGCGAGGAGGGCGAGCAACGAGTTCGTGAGCTCACCGGTGGCGACGGCACTCACGCCGTCATCGAATGCGTCGGAACCGAAGCGTCATTGGGAACCGCTCTGAACGTGGTCCGCGACGGCGGCGTCGTCAGCCGGCTCGGGGTCTCGCAGTACACGAATGCCCCCATGAACTTCCAAACCATGATGCGCAACATCACCCTCGCCGGCGGCGCCGCTCCGGCCCGGGCGTACATCGAAGAGCTGATGCCCGACATTCTCGACGGCACCGTCGAGCCGGGCCGGGTCTTCGACCGCACCGTTGGTCTGGACGAGGTGCCCGACGGGTACAAGGCAATGGCAGAGCGTGAGTCGCTCAAAGTCTTGATCCAGCCCTAGGAACAAGGAGAGAAATCATGAAGACAGCAAAACTCGGCGACCTGACCGTCTCACGAATCGGGTTGGGCGCCATGGGCATGTCATTCGCGTTCACCGGAGCTGGAAGCGATGACGCCGAATCCATCCGGACCATCCACCGGGCGCTCGACCTTGGAGTGAACTTCATCGACACCGCCGAGGTCTACGGCCCGTACGTCAACGAAGAACTCGTCGGGAAGGCCATCAAGGGCCGCCGGGACGACGTCGTGCTCGCCACCAAGTTCGGCATGATCTCGCACTCCGGTCGCGAGCAAGGCGCACTCGATAGCAGCCCCGCCAGCATTCGCACCGCCGTGGAGGGCTCGTTGCGACGGCTCGACACCGACCACATCGACCTGTACTACCAACACCGGGTCGACCCCAACACCCCGATCGAGGACACCATCGGCGCCGTCGCCGCACTGATCGCCGAGGGCAAGGTCCGCCACATCGGGCTGTCAGAGGCGTGGGTCGACACGATCCGTCGCGCACATGCGGTGCACCCGATCACCGCACTGCAGTCGGAGTACTCGCTGTGGACCCGCGATCAGGAGCCCGAGGTGCTGCCGCTGCTGCGCGAACTCGGTATCGGCTTCGTGCCGTATTCCCCGCTCGGCAAGGGCTTCTTGACCGGCACCGTCCGTTCGACCGACCAGTTCGATTCGACCGACTTCCGCAGCACCAATCCACGCTTCACCGGCGAGAACTTTCAACGCAACCTGGCGATCGCGGACGAGGTGGCTGCAGTGGCCGCCGATGCCGGCGTCACTCCGGCACAGGTCGCCCTGGCCTGGCTATTGGCGAAGGGCGACGACATCGCCCCGATCCCGGGAACACGTCGCGTCGCGCGGCTCGAGGAGAACGTGGCCGCCGACGATGTCGTGCTGAGCGCCGATCAGATGAAGCGGCTCGACGACCTCACACCGGCGGCGGGTGGCCACCACACCGACGCGCAGATGGAGATGATCGAGCGCTGACCGCTGCTCACGGCAAGATCAGGCGGCCACACTCGGACTTTCGTTGGCGTCTCGCCGTGTCCGCTGCCACGGCCAAGTCATCAGGGCCCAGACGATGAGGACGATCGATACCTCGGCCAGCAGATACACCGGCCACGGACCCAATACGTCCAGCACTGACGCAGTGGGGGGTTTCCTGTTGAGGTAGCCGTAGTTGGTTCCGGTGATCGCGTTGAACGTGAACGTGAACGCCGCCCACACGAGGGTCACGATGATCGCGAAGCGGTAGTCGCGCCAGCGCGGCCGGTTTCGACGCCCCCACGTAAGGTAGATGGCCGCCCACACGACGAGCACATGAAGCGTGAAGAACGTGATGAAGAGATGGTGCGGGAAATCCGGCGCACCTTCCTCCGGTGTGCCGATGTCCGGCGTGATCAACGCCTGCGAGCTCAGCACGAGGCCCCAGTAGTAGGCGAGCACGAACGCCCAATGCCGTTGCGACCACAACGCATACGCCGCGGCGAGTTCTGCGATGTCGCACAGCTGCAGCGGAATCGACGTGTCGAGGTCTGGCCGGATCAGTTTGTAAACGAATGCCACGATGAATGCTGCGACGATTGCAAGCGCGAAGCCTCGGCCCAAGAGCCGGGCCTGCGACTCGGACTGCCGACGTCCGACCCAGACCAGCAGTGCCGCACCGACCACGAACAGCGCGAGCACCACCAAGTGCGATGGGCCGTAGGCCGTGAATTCCCGTTGTGCAGAGTTCAGCTCGATCAACTCCCTGGTTCGTCAACGATGATCTCAGGCGGCAGCCACTGTCATTGGGATTACGTACGGGAATGTCGGCGGGGCGGCATGGTCATGGGCACGTGACCTCGACCTCGAACTGCTTGTACTCGGGTTCTTGGTCGGGCTTATCAGCGACTGCAGCCTGCCCGCTGATCCGGTAGCTCTTGCCTTCTGCGATCACCGTCGGTTGATCGACGCGCCTGTAGCGCCCAATCGAAAGATTGATGTCGGCAAGATTGATCGCCAGCAGCGACACGTATGGCGGGCCGTCTGACAGGGTCAGGTCTGCGATGAGTTCCGGCGGGGGCGCAGGGCTTGGACCAGTTGTCTGCACCGTCCCGACCGTGATGTTCAGCTCCCCCGTCGGCCCCACGACACACATGACATCCCCCGTGACTTGGCGAGGTCGGCCCTCCACGACAACCTTCGCCGAACCACCTGCGGCCGCGGAGTCGCCGGTCGGTCGCCCTGCCGCCTTACCTGACGTAGATGACGAACAGCTCGCCGACGTGACCAGCACGGCGCCGGCCGCTACGAGACCGATCCCTCGAGCCAGGTGATGCCAAAACACGAGTGCCAGTGTCTCAGTCGAGGATCTCGGGTCTGTTCCTCGTCCCGCCGCGGCTGCGCTGACGATGCCTATTGAGCGCCAAGGCCGACCAGGACGGCGGCAACGACAATGACGCCAACCATCACGGCGAACTGCAGATATCCGATGATCAGGGCGGCAGTGGCCAACCCTCGTCCGCCCTCGTGGGTCCGGCTGATCTGGCGGCGGGCCAGGTGTCCGAAGACGATGCCCAGCGGATAGAACACGAACGCCAGAATCAGGGCGGCGATCGCCATTCCATTGGTCGGCGGCGCGTAGACATAAACCGGTGGTGGCGACGCCACCGGCTGCTGCCAGCCGGGTTGGTTAACAGGTCCCACTGCCTGAATACGAGGCGTCGGCCAACGCGGTTCAAACGGTGTCAGGTTGCGGTGCCGACGGCGTGCTCCAGATCGCTCAACGAGTCCTCGAGGTGAATGAGCAGCCGCTGCAGGTGCGGAATGCTTCGGCGGCACCCGACGAGGCCGAAGTCGAGGTTGTCTGCGGTGTTGGTGATTGTGATGTTGAGGGCCTGCCCATCCAACGCGATCGACAGCGGGTAATTGCCGTCGAGCCGGGCCCCGTTCAAGTACATCGGTTCGCGCGCACCGGGCACGTTGGAGATGACGATATTGAACGGCGGCGGCGCCGACGACACGAACCCGGGCACCAACGCGAGTGCGATGCCGGACATCAGGAACGCCGATAACGCCAGCGCCTGGCTCCGGGGAAGCTCGGCGAACACCTTCTTGTTGTCGCGCATCGACATGTTGATCGCGTCGAGCCGCTTCGCGGGGTCGGCGGTGTCGGTCGCCAGATTGCACAGAATCGTGCCGACCATGTTGCCGCCCGCGTCCTGCTCGTCGGCCGCGCGGAGGCTGACCGGAACCATGGCCACCAGCGGTGTGTCCGGCAGAGCGTCGCGTTCGATGAGGTAGGCGCGAAGCGCTCCCGCGCACATGGCCAGCACGACGTCGTTGACGGTGACGCCGGCTGCGGACTTGATGGCGCGGATGCGCGCCAGCGGCCACGACTGCGCGGCGACGCGGCGTGCTCCGCCGATCGCCACGTTGAACATCGTCTTGGGCGCGCGAAACGGCAGGGTCAGTTGCTGTTCCAAGAGCGCAGCTCTGGCCACCGAAAGCCCCGAAGGAGCCAGCGAGGCAATCGATCCGACCGCTCCGGTGATCGACTGCAGTGCCGAACGCGATTGCCCCGAGTCCTTGCTTCTGCGCTTCGGGCCGAGAGTCCACGGGACTCGAATTTCCCGGTCGGCGGGATCGGGCGTCATCGAGCGAACCGTGAGGCGCTGAGCCGAGACACCGTCGAGCAGCGAGTGGTGGATCTTGGTGTAGATCGCAAACCGGCCGTCGTCGAGGCCTTCGACGAGACTGGCCTCCCACAACGGCCGGTGCCGGTCGAGCAGTGTGCCGTGCAACCGTGACACGAGCTCGAGCAACTCGCGGATGCGGCCGGGACGCGGCAATCCCGACCTGCGCAGGTGATAGTCGATGTCGACGTCGTCGTCGAACGCCCAGGCGACGTTGGAGATGCCGCCAAGCATTCTGCCGGGATGTTTTCTGAACGTCGGCTGGAAGTCGTCGTTCTTGACGATCCTCTCGTGCAGATCGCGGATGAAGTCGGGGCCGCTGCCCTCGGGGGGCTCGAAGAGCTGCAGGCCAGCCACGTGCATCGGGTGTTCACGGGATTCGCCGATGAGGAACATCGAGTCGGTCGGCGAGATCAGCTTCATCGACGTGACGGTACCCATACCGCCGGTGATTCATGCAAGGTATAGGGGCTGTAACCGTTCTGGACGAGAGGCGACGATGACGAACGCAGTTGGCAGGGTGGCCGGCAAGGTCGCGTTCATCACCGGAGCGGCGCGCGGCCAGGGCCGCGAACACGCCATCCGGCTCGCCGAGGAAGGCGCCGACATCATCGCCGTCGACGTGTGTACCGACATCGACAGCGTCGGCTACCCCGGAGCCACGGAAGCCGACCTCGACGAGACCGCGGCCCTGGTCGAGAAGCTGGACCGGCGCATCGTCACCGCCAAGGCAGACGTCAGGGACCTCGATGGACTACGCGCCGCCCTTCAACGGGGAGTGGACGAGTTGGGCCGCCCCGATATCGTCGTCGCCAACGCCGGTATCAGCGGCACGCCATCCCCCGTCGCCATGATCGACGAGTCGGCGTGGCAGACGATGCTCGACATCAATCTGACCGGCGTGATGCATACGACCAAGGTGGCACTGCCCCATATGTCCGATGGCCGCGGCGGATCGATCATCCTGGTCAGCTCGATGCTCGGGTTGCGCGGCGGGGGCTACATGGCCGGCTACGCGTCGGCCAAGCACGCCGTCGTCGGGCTGATGAACTCGCTAGCCAATGAGCTTGCACCGCAATGGATCAGGGTGAACTCGATCCACCCCGGCAACATCCTGACGCCGATGCTCGACAACGAATGGTTCCACCGCACCTTGCGGCCGGACCTCGCCGAGCCGACGATGGACGACGCGGCCGCGGTGATCGGCCACTTCCACATGCTGCCCGCGCCTCTGATCGAGGCACGAGCGGTCAGCAATGCCGTGCTGTTCCTCGCGTCCGACGAGGCGAAGTACATCACCGGGGCGGCACTGCCGATCGATGCAGGAGCGGTCGCAAAGTTCTGACGCGTCAGGGCTTTTCGTGCAGTCTCGCCGACACGGCAGCGGCGAAGGTGTGCGTGTCCCCCGGCCACCGCGCGGAGATGTAGGTGTCGTCGTCGACGACGAACGCCGGTCGTGAGTCGGTCGCGGTGTCGCGCGCCATCCCCGACGTCTGCGCGCGTCGGTGCGGGGAGTCATTGGGGACATTACAGAAATCGCCGGGATTCTCCAGCGCGCGAGTGACTTCCGCCTCCACAGACATGTAGCCATCGGGATCGCCCGGCCGCTCCGAATAGGTTCGGTAATAGTCGCGATCCCAGAATCGCGTGACCCGACTCAGCTGCCACGCGCGTCGCTCGAAATCCCATGTGAGCGCGGTGGTCTTGCGGCCGTAGAGCACAGAGCGGCCCGTCGACTCATCGATGGATCGGGCTGCGAGGAGCACGCCGTGACAGATCGCGGCGACAAGCATGTCGCGTCTGAATGCTTCGACCACCAGTGCTTGCAAGACCTCACTGTCGATGTAGCTGCGCATCCCGCGCGCGCGGTGGCCGCCAGGAAGAAGGAGAGCGTCGACGTCGTCGAGTCCGGCGTCGGTCCAGGCGATGGGGTGCTGATACTCCGCGGATTCCAGCATCTGCGCGTATGCAGTGCGGGCATCGCGGTTGGCGCGAAGAAATCGCCCGACGAAGGCCACCCTGCCCAGGCCCGGCACCCTCGACCAGACATCGAGGCCGCGGCCGGAGACCATGATGTCGTCGGCGGCAGCCGGTCGGCCGCTTTCGGTGGCGAACACCACGGTGTGGCCGTGAGCTGCGAGGACCTGCCAGCTGACCGCCACCTCGGTGGGGTCGAAGTCGGTGTCCGGAATCGGTATCAGGACGGTGGCCATTCCGGTAAGCATGCCGGTCCACCGGCTTCAACTCATGCGATATCGCCGCCCGAGATAGCTGGGAGGTATCTACTGAATGACTACCGCTCGTCTGTGCGGCCCGTATGAGTGAACGGATAGCACCATGGGTTACGGCAGGTACGTCGGCTACATCGGAGCGCTGGCAGTGGCGCTGGGCGTGGGGTCGGCGGTGGCCACCCCAGGAATCGCGTACGGCCTGCCGGCGGACACGGGCTCGGAATCCCCGACACCGGGAGAAACCTCACCGACAGATCCCTCGCCTCCCTCTTCTCCGACGACAACGCCGTCGTCAACAGAGGATGGCGCACATCTATCGCCGAACCACCTGGCCGACAACGGCTTACGTCTGTTAGGACCCGACTTGGCCTCGCGCGTGGCCGGTGCGGTGTCGAAGATCATCGGTGGCGGCCGGGGCGCGCCGGTGGTGGTGCTGCGAAGCTCCGGCGGTGCCCGCTCCGCAACCAACGATGGAAGCAGCGCCAAGAAATCGGCCGTCACCACGGGCTTGCCGGTAAGCGGCGATGACGATCCGGGCCTTTCGCTGCCGAAGGCGCCGAAACGGCCTCTGCATGTTCTCGGCGACGGCGCGCCGACCCAGACGGTCCCCGCCCGCAACGCCGATCAGTCCGGCGCTCCCACGGCCGTCCGGTTCTCCCGGATTGTCGGGCTGTCGGTGCCGACGCCGCCCCTCGCGCCCGACGCCACCGGCCCGGCGATGAAGTCCTTGGTTGCGCCGCCCACGCCCGTCGTACCTTCCCCTCCTCCGGATTTGGGCGACGTGTTGGAGGAACCGCACACCCACCTGGTGGGTGTGGTCGCTCACGTGGCGGGCGCCGTCCTGAACGTGGCCCTGACGCCGTTCGGCCCGGGAAGCCCCGCGCAGTCTCCGGTGCTGTGGACCGTATTTGCGTTCGTTCGCAACGAGTTCGAGCGGCCATTCCTCCCGACTGCGGCATCCGGCCAAACCACGTCGAGCCTCAATCAGAGTCCGAATCTGCTGGTCAACCCCGGTGCCGAGGTCGGCGACCCGTCGCTGTCGGGCTACGCCGCAGTGACCGTGCCGGGCTGGACGCAAACCGGCACACCGACGGTGATCCAGTACGGCACCCAGCGCCGCTTCCCCGTGCCGACCGCATCGCCGGGCCCCGTGCTGCCCGGCCTGCTGGCCTTCCCCAGCAGTGACAGCGCCATCCCGACTCCTCCGGAGGGCCAGCAGTTCTTCGGCGGTGGCCCCGTCGCGGATTCGACCCTGACTCAGACGGTCGACCTCAGCGGGGCACAAGGATTGATCGACGCCGGCGGCGGCACCTACACGCTCAGTGGCGACCTGGGGGGCTTCCTGATCGACCCGTCCAGGTCGACCGTCACCGTCAACTTCCTCGACGAGAACGGGCACACGTTGGGTACGAGCCACCTGCAGCCTGTCACGGCGTGGGACCGCTTGTTCTCCACCGGGTTCATCCACCGCACCACATCCAGCGCAATTCCGGTCGGCACCCGCAGGGCGCAGGTCGTGGTGACGTTCGACGACCAAAACCCGGTGCTCGGCAACTACAACAACGCCTACGCGGACAACCTCTCGTTCACAGTCAACGATCCCAGCCTCACCCCCGGGACCCTGGCGCCACCCGCGTCAAACGTCGGAAAGCTCGACCACGTGTTCATGGTCTACCTGGAGAACAAGGGCACCGGCCAGATCATCGGCAGCCCCAACGCGCCGTACATCAATGAGCTGATCGACAACTACGGATACGCATCCAACTACTACGGGGTGACCCACCCCAGCGACCCGAACTACTACCCGATCATCGGCGGGTCGGACTTCGGCTTCAACTACAACTGCCCGTCGAACTGTTTCCCCGTTGGCACGCCCAACCTGGCCGACAGCATCGAGTAATGCCGTACAAGACTTGGGCCGGCTACATGGAAGGCGGTGGCGGCTACAGCACGCCCACCGACCGCCTCCCGTTCCTCGCCTTCACCGACATCTACAACGACCCCGGTCGGGTCGCGACGCACCTGTTCGACATCTCGCAGATGGAACAGGATCTCGCAAACCCCGCCACGGCCCCGAACTTCGTGTGGTTCGCCGCTGACGACGAAACAAACATGGAGGGCCCGACCGATTTCCCGGTCGGCATATTCCATTGGGCGCTGGGCTTCATCAACCCGGCACACCAGTACAACGTCGCGGCGGGTGACGCGTGGCTCGAGGACCAGGTGACCACCATCATGGCGTCGGAGACCTGGAACGACCCAAATGTGAAGAGCGCCATCTTCGTCACGTTCGACGAGGACTACAACAACATCACCACCGGCGTCGGCAACGAAGGCAATCACATCGTCATGGTCGTCATCCCGTCACCGGGGGCTACCTACGATCCCGTCACCAACCCGAACGGAATGCGCGCGGGCGCATTCGTCGCCGACGACTACTACAACCACTACAGCCTGCAGCGCACCATCGAGGATTCGCTCGGCATCGCCCCGCTGACCAACAACGACAAGTATGCCCAACCCATGAACGAATTCTGGGTCTAAGCCGGCAACCTCGCTCACATCTTCCCGGGCGGTCGTAGGTCAGCTCTGCGACATC
>CAWGHF010000002.1:0-114255 GCA_963822305.1 uncultured Actinomycetota bacterium
GAGTGCTCGTAGGCCACTCAGGGTCCTTCTTATCAGTTCACGTCGTTCGTCGATTGTCATCGAGTCACCGGCGGTGGCGTGCACCCGCAAATAACCCTGTGTCACCAGGTCGCCGACCAGGAACCGCGTCGCACCGAGCGGCAAGGACAGATGAGCGGCGATCTCTGCGACCGAGAGGCTGTGCACGCAACACGTCAGGATTTGGCCCCGCACATCATTTCTCGGCCAGCGCGGCGGCTTCGCTGTGGTGTTGAGCGCTTCGACCGGAGCGTCGAGTGGCAGTTCGACACCAGAGTCGGTACGGCCTGCCGTCAGCGTGTATGGCCGGACCAGGCTCGGCTCGTCCGTGGTTTCCGGTTCTGTGAACAAGTCGATCGGTCCGCCCTTGCCCTCCGACTGCTGATGCGCGTCGGTGTGCTTCTCCCGGACATGTGGCGAACTATGCGGCACGTTGTGGTTCTGCAAGAACGACAAGGTCTGGTCGGCGTGCACCGATGCGCGCAGCTCGCTGGAGATGACCTTGAGTACGGTGCGGTCGGTGTCGATGACGAATGTGGTCCGTCTGACCGGCAGCAGCCGGGCCAGCAGGCCACGGCGCCGAGTGTGCCGGGTCCGCCGGGCCGCCTCACGCGCCACGACGGATTTACGCAGCTTGGCGAGCCTGCCTCGGCGCACCCCGAACAGCTCGGACACCACGCCGTCCGCGTCGGAGAGCAGCGGATAGTCGAACGAGCGCTGTTGGGCGAAGTGGGCCTGCTTGTCGACGGTGTCGGTGCTGATGCCCACCCGCTGGGCGCCCACCGTGGCGAATTCGCTGCTCAGGTCCCGAAAATGACAAGCCTGGGCTGTACAGATCGGTGACGACGCTATCGGGAAGAAGAACAGCACAACCGGCCCATCGGAAAGGAGCGCGGACAGTGTCCGAGGCCGACCGGTGTGATCGTACAGAGTGAAGTCAGGCGCCTTGTCGCCCGCGATCATCGGCAAAGACTAACGCGGGAAGCTCTGCGCGACGCACGACTCGGATAATTCGGTCATCGCCGAACAGCTACCAGGTGGGAACCTGATCGGCTCGGCCACACCGAGGATGCGCGGAACGATCCGCGGGTGCCGACGGGCGCCGTGACGTGCGTCGTCCAAAATGTTGTCTTCGTTGGGGTACTCGCCATAGGTGCTGTCGAATAGACGACTAGATGGGCGCAAAGTGTGAACTCGATCACCCCGGGGTACCAATCGAGTATGACGACCACGCCGCCCTGGCCGGCAGGTCACCGATGACTCCGAGACTGCGCGACGTGGCGCGTTGGAGCATCAAACCGGCGCAGAACATCGACACCGCGATCACCCCGAAGATCAACGTCCTGCGCGGTCTGGCGGCGCGAGCCACGACGCCGCTGCTACCCGACGACTACCTCAAACTGCTCAACCCGCTGTGGACGGCGCGTGAGCTTCGCGGCGAGATCATCGACGTACGCAACGAGACGGCGGACTCCGCCACGGTCACGATCAAACCGGGCTGGGGATTCTCGGCCGACTACCGGCCCGGTCAGTACGTCGGGATCGGCCTGCGCGTCGAGGGCCGATGGCACTGGCGCTCCTACTCTCTGACCTCCGTGCCGGTGCGGGATAAGAAACGGATCACGATCACCGTCAAGGCAACGCCCGAAGGCTTTCTGTCCTCGCACCTGGTCAACGGCGTCACACCGGGAACGATCGTTCGGCTCGCGGCCCCCAAGGGAGACTTCGCGCTGCCCGACCCGCCACCGCCGAAGATTCTGTTCGTCAGCGCAGGCAGCGGTATCACCCCCCTGATGGCGATGCTGCGCTCTCTAACCGTGCGCGGGCAGAGCCCAGACATCGTGCACCTGCACTCCGCGCCGACCGCGGAGGACGTCATCTTCCACGACGAACTGCGGGACCTGGAAACCAGCCAACCCGGCTACAAGCTGCACCTCCAGCTCACCCAGCAGGACGGCAAGCTGGACTTCGAGAACCTCGACGATCTCGTGTCGGACTGGCGAGACCGGCCGACGTGGGCGTGCGGTCCCACGCCCATGCTGGACGCGGTCGAAACGGTGTGGGATGCCGCGGGACGGTCCGACGATCTGCACATGGAGCGGTTCGCCATCGCCCGCACCGACAAGGGTGGTGAGGGTGGCACGGTCACCTTCGCGATCTCGGACAAGACCATCGAGATCGACGGCGCCACCTCGATTCTGGAGGCGGGGGAGAAGGTCGGAATCCAGATGCCGTTCGGCTGCCGGATGGGCATCTGCCAGACGTGCGTCCTCCCGCTGGAAGACGGCTACGTCCGGGACTTCCGGTCCGGGGACGAACACGGAGCGGGGGATCGCATCAATACGTGCGTGTCGACCGCGTCCGGCGACTGCACGCTCAAGATTTAGGGGGATTCATGGCCATCACCGACATCAAACGGTACGCACACCTCACGCCCGAGGACGTCGAGGCACTCGCGCGGGAGCTGGACGCCATCAGGACTGACATCGAGGAATCACGCGGTGAGCGTGACGCCCGCTACATCCGCCGGGCGATTCAGCTGCAACGCGCGTTGGCGGCCGGCGGAAGAGCCGTCTTGTTCGCGAGCCGCAACAAGGTGGCGTGGGGCGTCGGGACTGCCATGCTGGGCACCGCCAAGATCATCGAGAACATGGAGCTCGGGCACAACATCATTCACGGGCAGTGGGACTGGATGAACGACCCCGAGATCCACTCCACCGAATGGGAGTGGGACACCACCTCACCGAGTGAGCACTGGAAGAAGTCGCACAACTTCATCCACCACAAGTACACCAACGTCGTCGGACTCGACGACGACATCGGTTACGGCATCATGCGTCTCACCCGCGACCAGCGCTGGGAGAAGTGGATGATCTTCAACCCCCTCATCAATCTGACACTAGGGACGCTGTTCGAATGGGGAGTCGCAGCCCATGGTCTCGAGACGACGAAATTCCGTAAGGGCGAGAAGTCGAAGGGTGAGGTGCTCAGAGATCTGAAGATCATCGGCAAGAAGGTCGGCAAGCAGGTCGGCAAGGACTACATCGTGTTCCCCGCCTTGGCGGGACGCAACTGGAAGCACACGATGGGCGCCAATGCGGTCGCTAACCTGATCCGCAACTATTGGTCGTACATGGTGATCTTCTGCGGGCACTTCCCGGACGGCGCGGAGAAGTTCACCAAGGAGGAGTTCGACAACGAAACCCAGGCCGAGTGGTATCTGCGACAGATGCTGGGATCGGCCAACTTTCACGCCGGCCCGCTAATGGCGTTCATGAGCGGCAATCTCTGCTACCAGATCGAACACCACCTGTTCCCAGACCTACCGAGCAACCGCTACGCCCAAATCAGCGAGCGGGTACGGGCACTATGCGACAAGTACGACCTGCCATACACGACAGGATCGCTGGGCCGCCAATACATGCAGTCGTTCTTGACCATCGCCAAACTCGCCTTGCCCGACAAGCTACTCAAGGCCACCTCCGACAACGCCCCCGAGACGAACTCCGAACTGAAGTTCCGGATCCGTGACGGTATGCGGGAGAGCTTTGGCATCGATCCCGCCACCGGCAGACGCCGCGGACTGCGCACCGCGATACGTGAAGTCGAGACCGGGGCAATCGCCGCCTCGTGATCTGGCCGCGGGTGTTGTGAGGCGGATTTGGAGGCGCCACGGTGAGTGAGTTCAGAAGGCAGCAGGATTGGCCCCCGGCTCGGGCGCCCTTTACAAGCACTTCGCATCGAAACGCGCGCTACTGGAAGCCGCCGTCGCGCACCGCATTGACAGCATCGTGGCCGCGCGCGAAGAGTACGACGCGGAATCACCCGCCGGTGTCGAGAAAGCCGTGCGCAGAGCCGGTCAACTTATCCGGGACAATCTCGCTGAGAGCGAAGACGTGCTACGTGTGATGCTGCGCGAATCCGATGAGCTCGGCGATCTGAACGAACAGACGTGGAAGGTCATCACCGACAACGCTTATCAACGTTTCACCGACGAGCTCGCCGCATCCAACCGCGCAGGCATCACGAACGTACCCGACCCTGAGGCAACCGCCGCCGTCGCGATCTCGTCATTGACTTACGCCGCCACTCTTCGGGCGCTGACTGGACATACCCCCGGCGATGTCGACGATGATCGGTTCTTCGAGGCGTGGGTTTTCCAGACCGTCAGCGCGCTCGCTCAGCCATAACAATCCCACTCTTTTTCGAAGACACATACCGCGAAGGAGCTCGACATGACTTTCTCTCTACAACCGAGCGATGACGTGATCGAGGTGCGCGACTGGGTTCACCAGTTCGCCGCCGAGGTCGTCCGCCCGGCCGCCGCGGAGTGGGACGAACGGGAGGAAACGCCCTGGCCCGTCATCCAGGAGGCCGCCAAAGTCGGCCTCTATTCCCCGGAATTGTTCGCTCAGCAAGCCGCCGAACCGAGCGGGCTCGGCATGCTCACAGTGTTCGAAGAGCTGTTCTGGGGTGACGCCGGCATCGCCTTGTCGATCCTGGGCACCGGCCTCGCCGCTGCAGCACTGGCGGGCAACGGCACTCCCGAACAAGTCGGCCGGTGGCTACCCGAGATGTTCGGCACGGCCGGCGATCCGAAACTCGGTGCTTTCTGTTCGTCGGAGCCCGACGCCGGCTCCGACGTCGGCGCAATCCGCACCCGGGCGCGCTACGACGAAGCCTCCCGCGAATGGGTTCTCAACGGGACGAAGACGTGGGCGACCAACGGCGGGATCGCCAACGTGCACGTCGTCGTAGCCTCGGTATATCCCGACCTCGGCTCGCGTGGCCAGGCGACATTCGTCATTCCGCCTGACACCGGGGGACTGTCTCAGGGCCAGAAATTCAAGAAGCACGGTATCCGCGCGTCGCACACCGCCGAAGTCGTACTCGACAACGTTCGCTTGTCCGAGGACATGATCCTGGGTGGTCGGGAGAAGTTCGAGGAGCGCATCGGCCGCGCCAGGTCCGGAGTATCGACGGGCGGGCAGGCCGCGATGAAGACGTTCGAGCGGACTCGGCCCAGCGTCGGTGCAATGGCAGTGGGAGTTGCCCGCGCCGCATACGAGTACGCGCTCGACTACGCCTGCCAGCGTGAACAATTCGGCCGCCGGATCGGGGAATTTCAGGCGATCGCGTTCAAACTCGCCGACATGAAAAGCCGTATCGACGCGGCGCGCATGCTCGTATGGCGGGCAGGGTGGATGGCCCGAAACAACAAGAGTTTCGATTCAGCGGAGGGCTCGATGGCCAAACTCGTGGCCAGCGAAACCGCCGTCTACGTCACCGATGAGGCCATCCAGATTCTCGGCGGCAACGGGTACACCCGCGACTACCCCGTCGAGCGAATGCACCGCGACGCGAAGATCTTCACCATTTTCGAAGGCACCAGTGAAATACAGCGACTGGTGATCGCACGCGCTGTCACCGGCCTCCCGATCCGGTAGCCGATGCGACGCTCGTAGACGCCACTTGGTATGTGTCGCTTGCCATCGGAACCCCATGCCGTTGACACCGCTATCGTCCTCAGTTCTGCAACTCGCATATCACCACCGGAATGTCACGATCCGTCCGTTGCTGATAGCCGGCGTAACCCTTGTATGACGCAACGATCTTCGGCCATAACTCGGCCTTTTCTTCTGCGCTGGCGGTACGCGCACGGACTTCGTGCCGTTGGCCGTTGATCACCAGAAAGGCGTCGGGGTTCGCCTGGAGATTGCGGTACCAGTCAGGGTTGCGGTCATCCCCACCCTTCGATGCGATGAGCACCACCCGCTCGGAGTCGTAAACAGGCGTGGTCAGGTAGCAGGACCGAGGCAACCCCGACTTGCGCCCCGTGGTGTGGAGCTCGACCAACGGCATCCCGAACGGTTTGGCCAAGAGTCTGTTCCCGCTGGCTGTGAGGACCAGCCGGTGCGCCAGGTTCATCAACTTCGCGCCGTTGTCCTTCAGCGAATTCCAGTTCATCACAAGTCCTTTCGGGTAGCTCGACGTTTTCGCGTTACTCGCCCTCAACCGCGACGCGCAGCTCTTCGGCCCATTCGCTGTAAGGCCGGATCGGATAAGCGCGCGTGTCCACCGAGCTGCCGAGCTTCTGGATGATCGGTAGCGACTCGAGCGCCTGGTCGAGCGATGTGTGGTCCGGTACGTCGAGCACGGCGAAGACGCTGCGCTGGCCGACGACTTTCCACAGGTTGGTTACTGCCCCGGCATCGACGGCACCCTGTGCCGCGCGGGCTTCCTCGAGCCAGATCGCAAATAACTCTTCGCGGCTCATGTCGACCGGCTGGTGGACGTCAAACTGGACGAAGTACTGCACCATTGCCTCCTTAACTTCGCTGTCAGGCGGGAGTAGCTTCCCACGACCATTTAACGTCGCGGCCTGCAACCGCTGATGCCGTTGACTCGCAGCTGACCGGTCTATGGCTGGAACGCTGGGCGGGGGAGGAGGAATGTCCATCGGGGAGGCGTTGACGCGGTCAACACGTCGCGCGTTTCCGCAGGAAAATTGGCGTCGCTTCGCGTGCTTTCGGGTGTACCAACCGTCGGCGGCCTGGAGCAGTGTGGCTCGGTCGACACGCGACAAGCCACACAGAATCGAGTAGTCCAGTACTCGTGCCGCAGTACTCGCACGCTGCCATGGTGATCTCCGCAATGACCTATACCGATCAAGGGGGATGACGTCATGAGCACACCTTTCGTTGAAGAGGAATTCACCTTCACCAATCCCGACGGCAGCACCCTCCGCGTGCGAGGGTCCGGCAACCAGGACTATGCGGTCTTTGAGACTCTGGATGGCTACACGGTGGTCAAGGATGCTGACACGGGTTATTACAAATACGCGACGCTGTCCAGCGACAAGAACCAGCTCGTGCCAGCGGGTCCAAATGTTGGCGACGCCGATCCGCAGAGTCTGGGTCTGCAGCGCCACATTCGGATTCGTCGAGACGCTGCGAGACGGGAGGCTCTCAGCTCACCGCTCCAGCAGGGACAGAGAAGGCGATGGGAGACGCGCCGCGACCAGAAGAAGGCGCAGCTCCGGTCTGTGCCGCCGATGACAGCCCCGGATGCGCTTCCGCAGGAGACCGTCACGGTTGGCAACTATGTCGGTTTGTGCGTGCTCATCAGATTCCCGGACGTGGCTGACACGATCTCTCAGCAGGAAGTGATGAACTTCTGCAATCAACCTGGCTACACCGGGTTTGGAAACAGTGGCTCGGTGCGGGACTACTTCTTTGACAATTCGCGGGGAAAGCTGACCTACACCAACGCGGTGACGACGTACTACACGGCCGCTCACAACCGCTCGTACTACACGGACCCGACGATTACCTACGGGACCCGTGCAAAGGAGCTGATCCTAGAGGCGTTGAACTGGCTCAAAGCCAATGGCTTCAACTTTGGTCAACTCAGTGCCGACAGCGGCGGCTTCATCTACGCGTTGAACGTGTTCTACGTTGGCCCGACCGTAAACAACTGGTCGGAGGGTCTCTGGCCCCATTCGTGGACTTTGAACGCACCGTTCGATGTCGGCGGGGGAAAGAAGCTGTCTGATTACCAGATCACCAATATGGGCAGCGAACTCACGCTGCGCACGTTCTGCCACGAGAACGGCCACATGATCTGCGACTACCCCGATCTGTATGACTATCAGTCGGATTCGGCCGGGATCGGTCACTACTGCCTCATGTGCTACGGCGGCAACAACAAGAACCCGGTCCAGATCGGCGCCTATCTGAAGAATCAATCGGGCTGGGCGACGAAAGTCGTCGCCCTCGCCCCGGGGGTCGCCGCGACGCTGTCGGCGGCGAACAACGATTTCTACGTCTACGACAAGAACGCGACGGAGTACATGATTGTCGAGAACAGGCAGAAGGCAGGCAGGGATACGTTCCTTCCCGACGCCGGATTGGCGATCTGGCATGTCGATGAGACCGGCAGCAACAGCAACCAGCAGATGACGGCTGCCATGCACTACGAGTGCTCGCTGGTGCAGGCGGACAATCGCGTCGATCTCGAGAAGAATGCGAACACCGGCGATAGCGAGGACCTCTACGCGTCGCCGAACGCTACTCAGTTCTCCGACAGCACCAGCCCCAGCGCCAAATGGTGGGACGGCAGCAACTCGGGACTGAACATTAGCGACGTATCGGCGTCGGGCCCGACGATGACGTTTGGAGTGCCCGCCGACAACCTGCATGTCTTGGCGACCCAGTTCCATCACAACGCCGATCTGACTGGTGATGGCCGGGCCGATATTGTCGGCTTTGGTGATGGCGGGGTGTGGGTGTCGCTGAATAAGGGCGACGGTTCGTTCATGCCGGCTCAGAAGGTGATTGATAATTTCGCCTATGTGGCTGGCGGTTGGCGGGTGGAGAAGCATCCGCGTTTCTTGGCCGATCTGACCGGTGATGGCCGGGCCGATATTGTCGGCTTTGGTGATGGCGGGGTGTGGGTGTCGCTGAATAAGGGCGACGGTTCGTTCATGCCGGCTCAGAAGGTGATCGATAATTTCGCCTATGTGGCTGGCGGTTGGCGGGTGGAGAAGCATCCGCGTTTCTTGGCCGATCTGACCGGTGATGGCCGGGCCGATATTGTCGGCTTTGGTGATGGCGGGGTGTGGGTGTCGCTGAATAAGGGCGACGGTTCGTTCATGCCGGCTCAGAAGGTGATTGATAATTTCGCCTATGTGGCTGGCGGTTGGCGGGTGGAGAAGCATCCGCGTTTCTTGGCCGATCTGACCGGTGATGGCCGGGCCGATATTGTCGGCTTCGGTGATGGCGGGGTGTGGGTGTCGCTGAATAAGGGCGACGGTTCGTTCATGCCGGCTCAGAAGGTGATTGATAATTTCGCCTATGTGGCTGGCGGTTGGCGGGTGGAGAAGCATCCGCGTTTCTTGGCCGATCTGACCGGTGATGGCCGGGCCGATATTGTCGGCTTCGGTGATGGCGGGGTGTGGGTGTCGCTGAATAAGGGCGACGGTTCGTTCATGCCGGCTCAGAAGGTGATCGATAATTTCGCCTATGTGGCTGGCGGTTGGCGGGTGGAGAAGCATCCGCGTTTCTTGGCCGATCTGACTGGTGATGGCCGGGCCGATATTGTCGGCTTCGGTGATGGCGGGGTGTGGGTGTCGCTGAATAAGGGCGACGGTTCGTTCATGCCGGCTCAGAAGGTGATCGATAATTTCGCCTATGTGGCTGGCGGTTGGCGGGTGGAGAAGCATCCGCGTTTCTTGGCCGATCTGACTGGTGATGGCCGGGCCGATATTGTCGGCTTCGGTGATGCCGGCGTGTGGGAGTCGCTCAACAACGGCAACGCCACGTTCAAGGCACTGACGAAGGTCATCGACAACTTTGGGTACGTGGCTGGAGGGTGGCGTGTCGAAAGGCACCCGCGGTTCGTTGTCGGTAAAAGGTGACGGCTCCCGCCGTGCCTTCGCCAATCTCGTGGTCGCGCTCGGACTGGTTTGCCTGCCGCTTTGTGCCGGATCATGTGGAACTCCACTGCCGCCGGGCACAAGCGGGGCCGGACAAGGCACGGGGGATTTAGAGCCGTGCCTGGTCGGGCGGTGGCTGCACTCTCACGACGAGGACACCCCCGACGTCTTGGTCTATCGGCCCGCTGACTACCCGTTCCCGCGAGAGGAGGGCCGGGACGGCTTCGAGATTCTGGCGGGCGGGGAGTTTCATTACCTCGGGATCGGACGTGGCGACGGCACCGAAGTGTCGAACGGCCGGTGGACGATTGAGGCGCCCGGCCGAGTCCGCATCGACGTCAACAACAATCGGGTCAAGCCCTTCTGGCTCGAGGTGATCTCGTGCGATGCGGAGACACTGAAGGTCAAGCGCTGAACCGTTCTCGCGAAAATGCGTAGTTGGGTCGACTCGACCTTCCTCTCCGCGCAAACTAATCCTCGATCCACTGACACTGTCCTGCTGCGGAACGCCTTACCACTTTGCCGGTACAGGTCGAGGACGAACGATCTGCGGCCACCAGAACCATCGGCCGAGGAGCGCCGCAATGGAGGGCGTCATAAATGCCCGGATCACCAAAGTGTCGAACAACAGACCCATCCCGATCGTCGTACCCATCTGGGCGACCACGACCATGGCGCTCACCGACATCGACATCATGGTGAACGCGAACACCAGACCCGCCGCGGTCACGACGGATCCGCTGCCACCCATGGCTCGGATGATCCCGGTGTTGATGCCGGCCGGTATCTCCTCCTTCATCCGCGCCACCAACAACAGGTTGTAGTCCGCGCCGACTGCCAACAGGATGATGACCGCCATCGCCATCACCATGAACTCCAAGTCCAAGCCCATCAGGTGCTGCCAGAACAGAACCGACAGCCCAAAGGACGCGCCGAGCGACATCACCACGGTGCCGACGATTACGCCGGCTGCGATAACGCTGCGCGTGATGATGAGCATGACGACGAAGATCAGTGCGAGCGCGGCGACGCCGGCGATCAGCAGGTCGTAGTTGTTGCCGTCCCGCATGTCCTTGAAAGTGGACGCGGTGCCGCCGAGGTAGACCCGCGATCCCTCCAACGGGGTGCCCTTGATGGCGGCGAATGCAGCGTTCTTGATGTCGTCGATGCGCTCGATGCCATCTGCGTCTAGCGGGTCGTTTTCGTGGGAGATGATGAATCGGACCGCGTGGCCGTCCGGCGAGATGAAATTGTCCATGCCGCGCTTGAAGTCTTCGTTGTTGAAAATCTCCGGCGGAAGGTAGAAGGTGTCGTCGTTGTGGGAGTCGTTGAACGCATCACCCATTGCGGATTGGTTCTCGTTCATGGCGTGCTGCTGATCCTGCTGGCTCGACTGAGTCGAGTGCATCTCCAGCATCATCCTCTGCATCTTCTTCATCGTCTCGATCTGTGGCGGCAGCATCGCCTGCAGCTGCGGCATCAGTGAGTCGAGTCGTTCCAAGTCCGGAAGCAGCGCCTGGATGTCATCGGTCAAGGCGTCGGTGCCGTCGAGCGCGTCGAAGATCGCCCGCAACGTGTGGCACACCGGGATGTCATAGCAGTGCGGCTCCCAGTACAGATAGTTGCGAATCGGGCGGAAGAAGTCGTCGAAATCGGCGATGTTATCGCGCAATTCCATGGTGTCGATCGTCGTGTCCCGGATCCTCTGCACCATGGAATGCGTGATGGCGGTCATCTGTCCCATCAACGCGCTCATCCTGGTCATCGCGTCAATGGTCGTCTGCATCTCGTTGGCCTGCACCAACATGTTGTCCATGGTCTTCTGCATGTACGAGCGGTTCATCTCCTGGAAGGTGCCGCTCATGCTCATTTGTGCCGGAATCGTGCTGAATTTCAGGGGTTTACCCTCGGGGCGCGTGATCGATTGCACCCTCCCGATACCGGGCACCTTCGTCACGGCTTTGGTGATCCGCTCGATCACGAGGAAGTCCGCCGAATTGCGAAGGTCCTTATCTGTTTCGACGAGCAACATTTCGGGATTCATCCGGGAAACGGGGAAATGTCGCTCGGCCGCCGCGAACCCCTCTTGCGAAGGCAGGTCGGCGGGTAGGTACTTGCGGTCGTTGTAGCTGGGCCGGTAACCCGGCAGGGTGAGTAGGCCGACCAAGGCGAGAAGGATGGTCATGGTCAGGATCGCGCCCGGCCACCGGACGATGACGGCACCAATGCGCCGCCAGAATCGAATCCGCATGGCGCGCTTGGGCTCTAACAGTCCAAAGCGGCTCGCGACGGTGATTATTGCGGGCCCGAGAGTCAGCGCCACCAGTACCGCGACCATCATGCCGACAAAAAGCGGGATGCCCAGCGTTTGGAAGTAGGGCAATCGGGTGAACGAAAGGCAGAAGGTGGCGCCTGCGATCGTCATCCCTGAGCCGAGAACGACGTGCGCTGTGCCGTGAAACATCGTGTAGTACGCGGACTCCCGGTCCTGCCCGATCGAACGGGCCTCCTGGTAGCGGCCGATGAGGAAGATCGCGTAGTCGGTTGTCGCGGCGATCGCGAGGGTCACCAAGAGCTGAGTCGCGAACGTCGATAGCCCGATGAGGTCGTGGTAGCCGAGGAAGGCCACCACACCACGGGTCGCCGACAGGCTCAACACCATTATCGTCAGCACGAGCAGGACGGTGACGATCGACCGGTAGAAGAACAGCAGCATGAAGACGATGACGCCGACCGTCACGAATTCGATGATCCTGATGCTCGCGTTGCCGGCGTTCTCCTGGTCGGCCTGCAGCGCGGGCCCTCCGGTGACATAGACCTTGACCCCGGGCGGGGGAGTCAATCCGTCGACGAGCTTCTGAGCCGCGATGACCGACTCATTGCCGAGTGCTTCACCCATGTTGCCTGCGAGATACACCTGCACGTACGCGGCTTTGCCGTCTTCGCTCTCCGCCCCGACTCTTGTCAGCGGGTCGCCCCAGAAGTCCTGAATGTGCTGGACGTGCTTGGTGTCGGCCCGGAGCTTGGCGATCATGTCGTCGTAGAACCGGTGGGCGTCCTCACCGAGGGGTTTGTCGCCCTCCAGGACGATCATGGCCGAGCTGTCGGAATCGAACTCCTCGAAGTCCTTGCCGATGCGCATCATCGCGGCGACTGACGGCGCCTCTTTGGGGGACATCGACACCGCCTGCATCTTGCCGACGACTTCGAGCTGCGGCACGGACACGTTGAGCACTGCGATGAGCGCTATCCAGCCGACGATGATAGGGACCGCCAACCGCCGGATCCACCTGGCTATGCCGCTCTTGCGCGGCTGCTCGGCGCGGGTGACTTCGGTTGTCGGGGCGCTCACCAGGCGATCATCCGCTCAACGCACCAGTTGGGCACCACGGCGGGACTCCTCCCTGCGGCATTGTATTCAACACACAGTCATATCAGAACCGATCAATCCGATGTTTGTCGCCGCCCATCGGACCAGTTTGATCTGCGCTTTTACGGCTAATACTCCCCGCATGGCTGACATCATCGACCTCATTTACGCCGACCACGATTGGCTGCGTCGTCAGTTTTTCCGGCTCGACGACGCCAAGTCCAAGGACGAGCTCGCGGCGGTGTGGGATGTCCTGAGCATGCGCCTCGACGCGCATGCCGACGCCGAGGAGACGGTTTTCTATCCGGCGTTGCTGAAGCACGGCGGTCGAGACCACCCCGGTAATCCTGAAGGCGATCCGGAGGATGAAACCGAAGACGCGATCACCGACCACAACGCGATCCGAGATGCGGTGCGCGCCTCGCGTCGGCACGAGCCAGGCACCGACAAGTGGTTCGAGGCCGTGATTCAAGCACGCAAGGAAAATGGTGAGCATCTCGATGAGGAAGAGCGTGAAGCCATGCCGGACTTCATCAAGAGCGCGTCGCTCGAGCTGCGCCACGAATTGGGCATGCGGTGGCTGCGGTTCTATGCCGAGCACGAGGCCAGCGAGGGGATCGACAGCCAGGACAAGGACGCCGACGACTACATCGAACAAAACTCCTGACACACGGTCCTGCCGTAGTGAACATTGGGTGGTGGTACCGCTACGGACCACTCAACGAACGGGGTATCCAGCCGATATGGATGGCATCGCAGCTGCCGGCGGGCACACCGTGCTCGCCGATGCCGACGGCACTGCGTATCGGTCGTTGCGACAGCGACCGGTAACCCGGGCCGAGCGCTATGCCCTTGGCAAAAGTCTGCGTAAGCGGGTGCCGCGCAAGTCGCTAGCCGACTGGACGGCGCCGTCTGACCGCCCCGACCCTGTGGAACTGATCAATGTCAGTCACCAGGGGAGGGTCGAGCGGCTGATCCCGATCCGGGTCGGTCGCATGGTCGACTCGCCGTACGGATTTCTTCGCGGAACCGCGGTGGTGATGGCCGAGGACGTTGCGCATCTGCCTGCAACGGGAATCACACCGGTGGTGTGCGGTGACTCGCACTTCGGCAACTTCGGGTTCTACGCATCCCCCGAGCTGGATCTGGTGATCGACCTGAACGACTTCGACGAGGCGCACCCAGGCGGCTGGGAGTGGGACCTGCGGCGGTTGGCCGCAAGTATCTGGGTCGCCGGGCGCCACAACGGGACGTCGGAAGACCACTGCGGTAACGCGGTGCGGGCCTGTGTGGCCTCGTATCGCCACGAATTGCGGCGGCTCGCCGACCTGCCGTTGTTCACAAGGTCTTTCGTTCGGCTTGATGTCGACAGGCTGGCAGCCGAGACGGCGGGCCCGCTCAGCGAACAGGTCGTGCGGTCGGCGAAGCGAGCGCGTCACCGCACAGGCGACCGGGCGCTGCCGCGCTTCACCCATGAGGTGAATGGCGAGCGGAAGATTGTCGAGGAACCACCCCTGATCACGCGGCTGCCCCCGCGTGAATCGGAGTTACTTGCGGAGGCACTCGACAAGTATCTCGAAACTCTGCCCTCGTACTGGCGACGTGTTCTCGGCGGCTACACGTTGCTCGACGCTGCACACAAGGTCGTCGGGGTGGGCAGTGTCGGCCTGCGCGCCTACGTGGCGCTGCTGGAGGGTTCATCGGAATCAGACGTTGTTTTCCTACAGCTCAAGCAAGCTCGCCGATCGGTGCTTGGGCGCTACGTGCACGGTGAATCGGCATGGCACGCACACCAGGGGCAGCGGGTCGTGGAATACCAACAGTCACTGCAGACGGTGAGCGACCCATTGCTGGGGTGGACCACGATGGACGGCCTGCAATACTACGTGCGACAGTTCCGAAACATGAAGGGACGCATACCTTTAGACGCAATGGATGCGGCCGCGCTGACTGACTACGCCGGAGTGGTGGGTCAGCTCCTCGCCAAGGGGCACGCCAGGACCAGCGGCGCCTCGATGATCGCCGGGTACATGGGGAGCTCCGACCGGGTCGACAAGGCATTGTGTAAGTTCGCGCGGCGCTACGCCGATCAGACCGAAGCCGACCACGCCGCACTGGTCGGCGCCGTCGACCGCGGACTGCTACCCGTCGAGCGCGGGGTCTAGGAAGGTACTTCAGCGGCGATCGAGTCGAACGGTACAGTTGCCGCTGAGTCAAGAAGCGCCATCGATGCGCACTGTGGCGCTTAACAGCGAGACGGGGGCACCGTGACCGAGCCCGACGCCAACTCTTTCACGGCGCAGGTTCTGGATCCGAATGAGCCTTCGGATCATGCGGTGTTGGAGCGGTTACGAGCAGACCCCACTGTGGAATTCCTTGACCACCGCAACGCACAACTTTCAGGCCTGCGCAGCCTCCGTCCGGCGCCCGATGAGGACGTCCTCGCCGAACCGGGTCGGTGGGCCTACTATCCGTGGCGGCGCTGCGCCGTTTCGGTGCTGGGCCCGCGCGGGTTTCGGGCGCTGCGACTCGATCGCAACAGAAACATCATCACCACCGAAGAACAGGCCCGGCTCAACTCGCTGACGATCGGTGTCGCCGGCCTCAGTGTCGGTCACGTCATCGCTCACACTCTGGCGGTGGCGGGCTTGTGCGGAACACTTCGGCTGGCTGATTTCGATTGCCTGGAACTGTCGAATCTGAACCGGGTCCCGGCCACCGTCTTCGACCTTGGGCTCAACAAAGCTCACGTCGCCGCACGTAAGATCGCCGAGCTTGACCCCTACCTGGCGGTGGAGGTGTTCGACGCCGGGCTCACCGTCGAGACGGTCGACGCGTTCCTGGATGGACTCGACATTGTCGTCGAGGAGTGTGATTCGCTCGACATGAAGGCCGTCGTCCGCATCGGCGCCCGTGACCGGCGTATTCCGGTACTGATGGCGACCAGTGACCGTGGAATGGTCGATGTGGAACGCTTCGATGAGGAACCTGAGCGTCCGATCATGCACGGACTGCTGGGCCAGCTGGATGTCGGGCTGCTGCCTGGCATGAGTAGCCGGGAAAAGATCCCGCACATGCTGCGCCACCTTGAAGCTGAACGAATATCGCCGCGCACGGCCGCGTCTCTGATCGAGATCGACCGGTCGCTGTCGACGTGGCCCCAGTTGGCATCCGAAGTCATCCTCGGCGCCTCGTCTGTGGCAGAAGCTGTGCGCAGAATCGGTCTGGGCGAATCTCAAGGATCAGGTCGGTGCCGCATCGATGTCGGCCGGGCGCTCAGTCGACTCGAACAACCCGAGATCACCGTGTATCGCGCGGCGCCCGAAGGCGAGTCCACCGATGCCCCAGTGCCCTCGACAGTTGCCGACACCGTTGTCGCTGCCGCTATGCGCGCACCCTCTGGCGGCAACATGCAGCCATGGGTTATCGATGCGGATCCGGTGAAAGTCACCGTTAGCGTGGCCGCTGAACATACGTCGACGATGGACGCCGGTTTCCGCGGCAGCGCTGTGGCAGTGGGTGCCGCCCTCTTCAACATCAGGGTCGCCGCCGCGGCTCGTGGGGTACTCGGTCCAGTGAGCGTCGTGGAAGACGTAGGTGGATCCCCACTGCAGGCCACGATGACCTTCGGCAACGGCAACGATGTTGGCCTGGCCGAACTGTATGACGCAATGCTCACCCGCGGCACGAACCGCCGTCACGGGACGCCTCAACCAATCGACGACGAGACGATCAAGTTACTCACCGCCGCCGCCGAGCGCGAGGGTGCGCGTCTTCACCTGATTACCGAACGTGCCGATCTTGGCCGGGTCGCAGCGATTTTCGGTGCGGCCGACCGCATCCGATTTCTGACGCCGAAACTGCATGAAGAGATGATTTCGGAGCTTCGCTGGCCGGGGGATCCTGACCCCGACACCGGTATCGACGTACGCACTCTCGAGCTCGATGTCACCGACCTGGCACAATTTGGTCTCTTGCGCCGGCCCGACATCATGGCCCACCTTGCGGAATGGAACGCCGGCAGCGCGCTGGGCGACGACATGCGCGACCGGGTTCTCGCCAGCTCAGCGTTGGCGGTCATCACCGTGACCGGAGACAGTCTTGCCGACTACGCCAGGGGCGGGTCTGCCGTCGAAGCGGTATGGATGATCGGCCAGCGTGAAGGTCTCAGCGTCCAGCCGTTGTCACCCGTGTTCTTGCATGCTCGCACTGCGGCAGACCTCGCCGAGTTGTCTCCTGGCTTTGCAGACGAACTAGATCAGCTGCAGAGCGATTTCATGCGCCTCGCCGCCACTGATCCCGATGAGGCCATTGTCCTGGTGCTGCGGTTCACCACCGCACCGCCTGCGTCGGTCCCCAGCCGACGCAGTCCGGGCCGAGTCCGACAGCACCGCAACTGAATTCGCGTCAGAACGGTTTAGCCGTAAATCCCCATCGCAACAGCGCCGCCTCCCGACGGGCCTGACCGCGTAGCTCATTGTGCCGCGTCTCACTCATGGCATCCGGTTTGCCGCGAGCACCGAACATCCAATACGCCTGCAGATAGGGAAGAGGTGTCGAGTGGCCGGAGTGCATGCCCCGCAGTCCGGATGCGGAGAGCTCCTTCGATAACTCGGCGAAGGTGAACGCCGCTGCCTCGCTCGCAATTGCATCGTGGCGCAGCAGTTCTGGAGAGGCGGGGTCGACGACCCCCAACATGTTGGGAACAGCCGCCGGGTCCCGCAGACGCTGAAAGTCGGAGATCCACACTGCTGCGCCGCTGCGCCGCTGTACGTCGGCGATCTGGCTCAGGGCACCGCGCAGGACGTCGAAATCCGGTAACTGATGCAGCGTCCACATGCACGAGATCGCGTCCCACGGCGTCGTTGTGATCCGCTCGGGCAGCGCCGTGATATCCGCCTCAACCAGGTCGACGCGGTCGCCAAGGCCTTCTTCGTCGAACAGCTTGCGTGCCGTGGACAGCATATTCGGGGCAAGGTCGACTGCCGTCGCCCGGACATCGGGCCGTCGACGCAACACGGCGCTCAGCGCGCGGCCTGACCCGACGCCGAGGTCCAACAGATGGCCGCCGGACGGCAGCAGCGCATCGAGGGCGCGGGCACACAAGTCATAGACCCCTCGCATACCCGGGTTGGATGCACCGCCGGCGTGGAAGTGCGCCACAGACTCCGGATCGTCCATCACCATCGGCTCGGGAGTGCGCTCGCGCCCGGCAGGGTGGACCCGGTCGCGTACCACGATCCCCGGTATCCGCCACAACGGTCGAACTGTCACCGCGAACCTCTCCTGGATTTCGGGGGTGGCTGTCAGTCTTGCCGACACGGGACAGCATGCCAGGTTACTGAGCCTGCGTAAGCTTCGTTGAGCGGCACGCGCAGCGCTGTCCAGGAGGAAAACGTGGTTCAGGTTCCGGCCCGTGCAGGCAATGGGCGCAAGTCATTGCCTCGGCCGCCGATGAACCCGTTGCCTTATCGGCAGCGCCTCGCAGCGGTGAGGGAATTCAGCCATGGGACCGAGAGACTCCGCGATGCCGGGGGCCCGGTGACGGCTTTCACCTTGGGGCCGCGCTGGTTGATGCCTCCGATGGTGTTGGCCACCTCGCCGGGCGCGATTCGCGACATTCTGAGCATCAAGGATGACTCCGTCGACAAAACGACGCCGGTCTTCGACCAGATGCGCAACATCATTGGCGCCAACCTGGCCGACCTGCCGTTCGAGCCGTGGAAGTCACGTCGGCGCACCCTTCAGCCGGTGTTCACCAAGCAGCGTGTCAACGAATTCGGTGGTCACATGGCGCAGGCGGCACAGGCGGTGCGCGACGGATGGCGTGAGGATGCCGAGATCGACTTGGACGCCGAGTGTCGCAGGCTGACATTGCGCGCCCTCGGCGGCGCCGTGCTCGGGCTCGATCTGGAACGCCGGGCCGACGAGGTCGCCGAGCCGCTACGGGTCGCGTTGACGTACGCGATGGCGCGTGCGACGCGTCCGCTGCGCGCCCCGCGTTGGTTGCCGACTCCCGCACGTCGGCGCGCGCGGGCGGCAAGCGCCAAACTGCAAACTCTGACGCGGCAGATCGTGCACGACTGTCGTGCGGATCCGACAAGGGTCGCGCCGCTGGTGCGGGCGCTGCTCGCTGCCGAGGATCCGGAAACCGGAAAGCGGCTGTCGGACGAAGAGATCTGCGACGAGCTGATCATTTTTATCTTCGCTGGCCATGACACCACGGCGACGACCTTGACGTACGCCCTGTGGTCACTGGGCCGGCACGCCGACTGGCAGGACCGCGTCGCGGCAGAAGTTGCGGCCCTGCCTGATCGGCCGCTGACGCCGCACGATCTTCCGCAGCTGGGCTACACGGTGCAGGTGATCCGCGAGTCGCTTCGCCTGTGCCCTCCGGCGCCGACGGGGACACGCATGGCAACCCGCGACGTCGAGGTGGGCGGCTACCTGGTGCCGAAGGGGACCATGCTCATCGTCGGGCGAATGGCCGTACAAAACGATCCGACACTATGGGAAGACCCCCTGCGATTCGATCCCGAGCGGTTCAGCTCGGAAAACTTCAAGGCGCTCGATCGTTGGCAGTACCTGCCCTTCGGCGGCGGTCCTCGGTCGTGCATAGGCGACCATTTCGCCATGCTTCAGGTCACGCTCGCATTGGCCACCGTTATCCGTGGAGTCGAAATCCATTCCCTTGATGACGAATTCCCGCTTGCATTGCACTTCACCATGATTGCCGGTGGCCCGATCCGTGCCCGAGTTCGACCCTCGCTAGTCGCGTAGAACCCGCTGCCGGCAGTGTTGTGAAGCGAGGTCACCCCGATCTAGGGCGTAATGGCTGTTCTGGGACCCGCCCGGTGAATCGGTGCCACCATGGCCGGATGGACGCAGCCAAGCTTCGGGAACTGCAGGCACCGCTCAAGCAGCTCTACCGCGATGATCCGCTCAGCTCGTCCACGCCGCTCGAAGCCGCAGCCTCCTTCGAGACCGGAGGTGTCACCGCGTCGGTCCAGACTTGGTCGGGCCCCGTCCGTGCGGGGTTGCATCCGGCCACCGGCGGGGACGGAAGCGACGCCTGCTCCGGCGACATGCTGTTGCAGGCCCTGCTCGCCTGCGCTGGGGTGACGATGCGCAGCGTCGCGACGGCCATGGGCATCGATATCGTCGACGCCGACCTGCATGCGACCGGGATATTCGACGCCCGTGGCACTTTGGGTATCTCCCGCGACGTACCGATCGGTGTGCAGGAAGTCAGCATTGTCGCCGAGCTGCAGACCGATGCCGATGAAGCGACGTTGGCCAAGCTGGGTGAGCTGACGGAACGCTACTGCGTTGTGGGTCAAACCTTGGCGCAATCACCCACAATCGTCGTCCGTAAGCGCGCGGTGCCGTGATCCATTGTCGGAGAGCATGCGTCGGCCCTCACGCTATTTCGCGACAACGCGGAAGGTCTGCATCGAGGGGTCGGCAGGGTCAGGCAGCATCATGCCCGCGTCCAAACCGGAGCGCAGATAGTCGATGACCGCATCATTGAGTCGTTCACCGGGTACGACAGCCGGAATGCCTGGCGGATATGGCGTAATCTGTTCGGCGGCAATGCGTCCCGCTGCCTTGTCGGCGGGAACCATTTCCACGGGTCCGAAGAATGCGTCGCGAGGCAGTTGAACGGTCTCCAATTCGATTTCCGACGGTGAGGGCAGTCGAATCGGAGAAGGCGAATCGAAGTCACGTGCTGCCTTGCGCCACTCCCAGAGGCTGTCGAGGAGACGCTCGGCGGTGGCCTTGTCGTCGGCGAAAGACATGGTGGCCAGGATGCGCCTGTGATCGGCCATGCCGACATCGATTTGACGGTGTTCACGTAGCCAGTCGGCGGCTTGGTAGCCGGAGGTGCCTGTCGCTGACACGTCGATGAGAATCTGCATGCGATCAAGATCGTGAGAAGCCTCTACCCCGAGGAGCTCTTCGTCGAGGACAGTGATGTCAGGGATCGTCTCGATTTCGTCGCGCAGGCCGCCAACAAGACTGAGGGCGTCTCCCAGTAGTTCGTGACCGTGTTCGACCATCTGCCGTCGCCAGCCGTCGAGGGCCGCGTACACCATCACGTTCGGGCTGGTCGTCATCAGGAGGTCCGCGCACGCTGACAGCCGGTCCGGGTCTACCAAGTCGCCCTGCAGGTGAAAGACGGAGCCCTGCTCGAATCCGGCGCCCATTTTGTGGACGCTCACCACGCAGACATCTGCGCCGGCGTCCATCGCCCAGGTCGGCAGATCTTCGTGGAAGGGCAGATGCGCACCCCACGCCTCGTCGACGATGAGGGGTTTTCCACGCTCGTGGCAGACGTCAGCGATACCGGCCAGATCTGTACAAGTGCCGTAGGGACTAGGACTGACCACTAGCGCGCCCGCAGCATCGGGATGCCGATCCCATGCCAGGCGGTAGTCGTCCGGCGACGGCGGATGGGAGAAGTGGTGCTCGGCGTCCCAGCGCGGACTGATCCACCGCGGTTGCACGCCGGAGAAGATCAACCCGGCGACGATCGACTTGTGGCTATCACGGCCGACCAGCAGGCCGCCATCTCCGCCGGCGACGGCCATCATCGCCGCCTTCACCGACAGCGAACTCCCGCAGGTCGAAAACCAGGCGGCGTCGGCCCCCACTGCCGCAGCCATCAGGTCTTCGGCGTCCTTCAGATACTTGTTTGACGTGTGGCGGTCGTCGAGCCCCCCGGTTGCCAGCACGTCATTCAGGAAGGGTTGTTCGCCGAGAACATTTACCACGCGGGCATCAACGCCGCGGCCCTGGCGATGTCCGGGCGGGGTGAAACCGTAGCGATTGGAGGTGCGGTAATCCACCAATGCATCCAGCAGTGGCGCGCGCGACTGATTCATGCGCTTCGGTTACCCAGCCACGAGCCGAGTACGCGGCTTCGCAGAGTGTTCTGGTCGTCCGAAACGGGTATTCCGCGATCACCGTCTTGAGGAGCAGAAATGACCAAGGATCATGGATCAAGCGTCAAGAACGACAAGCAGTATGAGGGTTTGCGCAAGAAGGGCATGAGCAAGTCGCGGGCCGCGGCGATTTCGAATTCGGCTGGCGCTTCCAGCAGGGGCGGTAAAAAGTCGGGCGGAAAAAAGTCAGGCGGCAAAAAGTCGAGCTAGAGACGCGATCAGGAACAACCGTCACTCGGGGCGGGTCAGTCGTTCCGCCGAGTTGTGGGGTAGTACGCATCGCAAGAGAAGTCTTCACACGCAACGATGGTGATTGGCTCGGCTGCGCCGCGCCAAAAATCGAGTGAAACTTCGACGTCTTTGGCTGGCCTGCCACAGACCGGGCACCGAGCCGACGGTTCATCACGAGGCTTCATGGGACCAGGCCTTTTCGCTCAATCGACGCAGTTTCGTGAGGGGCGACGGTCAGCGGGGCAACGCTAGCGTCTTAACAAAGGGGATGGTCCCCATTGACCGCCTTGCAGGAAGGCGCTGAGGCATCCCTCCCCAGTCGCCTCCCACTGATAGGTGCTATGCCCTGTCAGCAAAGCCGTGAAACCGTCACATGAAGAGCGACGTCCGACCGAGCGCCGTCATGCGGTGACCGCGAGGTCAGGATCACGAACCTGACGGCGCAGAGTCTCGAGTGCTTTGGCGAGCAGGCGGGAGACGTGCATCTGCGAACATCCCATGCGTTGGCCGATTTGGGTTTGTGTCAAGTTTTCGAAGAATCGAAGCGTCAATACGGTGCGTTGCTGGTCCGGTAGTGCAGCGATCAAGGGGCGCACCGTTTCGATGTTGAGCACTTTGTCCAGCCTGGGATCGACATCGCCCAGGGTGTTTCCGAACGGCTCTGATTGGCCGTCGTACCCGAACTCCTCGTCGGTTGACCGGGTGGAGTAATGATTACAGGCGATTTCTGCCTCGATCACCGACTGCCGCTCTATGCCAAGATGCTCGGCGATTTCGGTGGCGTTCGGTGCGCGACCGAACTGTTGGGATAGATCTGCGCGAGCCTTGATTAATTGCGGCTGCAACTCTTTGAAGCGGCGGGGCACGCCGACTGCCCATCCATAGTCGCGGAAATGTCGGCGTACCTCGCCCATCATGGTCGGTACGGCGAACGACACGAATTCAGCCCCCTGATCGACATCAAAGCGGTTGACGGCGGCGACTAAACCGACGAGTGCCGCCTGGACGAGATCGTCATGTGGTTGGCCTCGGCCGCGGTATCGACGGGCGATGTGATCCGCCAGCGGCAGGCATTGTTCGATGATCTCTTCGCGCTGGCGTCGAAAGGCCTCTGAGGCTGCGTCAAGTGATTTGAGGTGACGGAACATTTCCGTCACTTCTGCATAGTCCGTGGGTGACTGGGACATCACGGATACCCCTATCCGTTCCGCTGATCTGGATCACGCGGCTCGGATCTGAACCCGTCAGCAGGTGATACCCCCTACTTTTCACACCTCAAACATCGCAGTCGGTGAGCAAAGGGCCTAGAACGGCGCGCGACTCATCAGGCGCTTCAGAGTGGCGATGCGGGGACGGCTGCGGCGTACCCACCGGCACGCAGACGGTACTCATGATCTTGTCGGCGATCGTCTGGCGCTTGTCGTCCCACAGCGGGAGCAAGTAGCCGATGTAGCAGATGACTTGGTCGACGTAGTGGGCGATCTGGCGCAGGAACGACGGCCAGAAGCCGATGGGTTGCCACGTCTTCTCGCTGATCACCATGAACTTCAGCATCGACTTTCCGATGCTCTGCCCCGTCTTGCCCTGTCGGTAACAAAAGTTCCAGAAGAAGTAGACCGCGAGCAGGACTATCGCAATCAGCACGACAATCGCCCAACGGTCTGTCAGCCCGTCGCAGTACGTGTCGTAGGCTGCGCAATTCGCGTCGTACTCGATGCCTTCGACGATGTAGGGCACGCCGAGAATGATCCAGAAAGGGATCCAATCGATGAGGAAGGCCAGCAGACGGTTGGCCCACGGGGTGTAGGCGTCCTTCGGAAGCACACGGGGCGGCGGAGGCGGTGGAGGCGGATATCCCCACCCCGGGCCGTGCGGGTGGACGGGCGGCGGTGAGGCGCTATAGCTGTCCATACAGACAAGAGTGGGGAGTCAGCCCAATCCGGACAGAAATTCAGAAGTGGGCATCCGCATCGCCGCGCTCATGACCCGCGGAATGTACGTTTTTCCCACCTCATCGCCAGCCTGTTGTAAGAACGCGGCACGAGCCGTACCAAGAGGTCGACTCCCTTGGCGTCCTTGCCCACCAGCACGCGCGTGCGGTTGGCCTCGACTCCGTCGAGGATGATGCGAGCCGCCCGTTGCGGCGACATCTTGAGCAGCTTCTCGTTGTAGGCCTCTGCGCGTTGCCGTTGTTGTTCGGTGATCTCCGCTCCGGTTCTCTCGGCCTCCGTGATCGCGGCTGTGGCAATGTTGGTCTTGATGCCACCGGGGTGCACCAGTGTGACGTGTACCGGGTGGCCGGCCGAAAGCATCTCCGCGCGAAGCGATTCAGTGAATCCTCGAACAGCGAACTTGGTTGTGCAGTACGCGCTCATCGATGCTTGTGCCATGATCCCGTTCAAACTCGAGATGTTGACGACATGCCCGTCTCCGGACTCGATGAGATACGGCAAGAACTCTTTGGTGCCGTGAATAACGCCCCACAAGTTGATGGCGATGATCCGCTCGTAAGTGTCGTAGTCGCAGTCGATGACGGGCACAGCGCCGCCGGCGACGCCGGCGTTGTTGTAGATCTGGTGCACGACGCCATAATGCGCGACCACCGACGAGGCATAGGTCTGGACCGCGGAGCGGTCGCTGACATCGAGAACCTGCGTATGCGCCTTCGCGCTAAGCGCGGCCAAGCGTTCGGCAGTCCCGTTCAGGCCCTCTTCGTCGACATCTGAGATCGCCAGACGGGCTCCGCGCCGCGCCAAGCCGATCGACAGTTCTCGGCCGATACCCGAGCCGGCGCCGGTGACAACCGCGACCTTGCCGTCAAACGAACTCACGTGAGGCTCCCTCGTGGTGCGGTCTCGTATGCGTCGATGTCGAAGCGCTTGGTCTGCCGGCGGAAGCGGAACGTGAAGTCAGGCCACAGGGTGGTGTTGTTGCCGTGGGCGTCCAGATACCAGCTGGCGCAGCCGCCGGTCATCCACACCGATCCACCGAGTTTGCGCTGCAGTTCATCGTTGTAGGCGTCTTGGGCATCCCGCCGGACGTCGACGCGACTGATGCCGCGACGCTTCATGGTGGTGACGGCGTCCACGACGTAGTTGATCTGGGATTCGATCATGTACACCATCGAGGTGTGGCCCAGTCCGACGTTCGGGCCGACGAGCACGAACATGTTCGGAAATCCCGCAATGGTCGTGCCTTTGAAAGCGCGCATGCCCTTATCGGCGAACGTTTGGCTGAGGCTTCGCCCGTCGTTGCCGCAGACGACGTCGAACATCGGGGAGTCGGTGACGTGGAAGCCCGTCGCGACAATGATGGCGTCGACCTCACGTGCGGTGCCGTCTTTAGTGATGATCCGACGCCCCTCGACCTCACTGATACCGTCGGTGACCAGTTCGACGTGCTCGCGGTCCAGGGTGGGATACCAGTCGTTGGCGATGAGCATGCGTTTGCACCCGATGCGGAAGTTCGGTGTCACTTTGCGCCGTAGCTCTGGGTCCTTGATTTCGGTGCGGATCTTGGCGCGCGAAATCAACTCGAACGGCTTCATCATGCGTGGGTTCTTGGCCAGCCCGACGACCTGGGTCTCGCGCGCAGCGTAGATGGCCGAACGGGCCAACCGCAGCGTCGCAGGGATATTGCGAAACGCCCACCGCTCGACGCGGTTGAATGCGCGATCGAATCGCGGCAGGAGCCAGGGGGCGGTGCGCTGGTAGACGTCGATGTGCGCCACTTTGTCGGCGATGGCTGGGACGAGCTGAATCGCGGACGCACCTGTGCCGATGACGGCGACGCGCTTACCGGTCAGGTCTGCGCCGTGGTTCCACTGCGCCGAGTGGAACACTTCGCCGTCGAAATCGTCGATGCCGGAGATGCCGGGCAGCGATGGTTCGGCCAAGGCGCCGAAAGCACCGATCAAAACGTCGGCGGTCATCGTTCCGTTCGAAGTCGAAAGCTCCCACCGATTGTGCTGTTGTTGCCAGGCCGCTCGAGTGACTTCACATCCGAAGATATGACGGTCGAGGACGCCTGAACGCCGCGCGACCCCGCGGATGTATTCCTCGATCTCGGGTTGGGTCGAGAACGATCGGGTCCAGTCGGGGTTGAGCGCGAAAGAGTACGAGTAGAGATGCGATGGCACGTCGCACGCCGCGCCCGGGTAGGTGTTGTCGCGCCACGTGCCGCCGACATCCTCACCGCGTTCCAGCACGACGAAGTCGTGGTGCCCCGCTTCGTCCAGCTTGATTGCGGCACCCACACCAGAGAAGCCACTCCCGACGATCGCGATGTGAACGTGGTTAGGCAGGCGCTCCGCTGCGGCAGATTCGGGCTTTGAAGCACGAGTCATGAATTCCTCCGTGGCTAGGTCCACCCCCCGGGCGGGCGCTCAAAAACCTACGGTGCAGTAGGTTACCTGTTGGTAGCCAGGCGAAACCCAAAATTGGAGCGGGGGCTCGGCTAGGGCTCAACCACCACGCGGAACACGCCATTCGACTTGTTTTGCGCCACTCGGAAAGCCTCCACGGCGTCATCTATCGGGAACCGGTGGGTGATCAAGGTGGTACTGAGCTCCGGGCGGGCGGCCAGCAGGTCAGCCGCCTCGGCAAAGTCTCGGCGTCGATAATGGCTGCAATAGCCCAGCGAGGGACGCAAGGCGACTTCTTTACTGAACGCGGCGTCCATCGGCCACACCGTGCCGGGGTCGTACGCACCGAGGTGCACCACTGTGCCGCCAACCCTGGCCAACTCGACGGCGCGCCGCAGAGCACTCTCGCTGCCGCCGGTTTCAATCACCACGTCATACCCAGTCGTCGGCACAACGGCGTTGATGCTCTCACGGGCTTCGTGCTGATGCGGGTGGCGCGCCTCCACTGCGACCTCCGGTGCACCCATCTGTTGGGCCGACGCGGCCGCAAGAATTCCGATCGCTCCCGCGCCGACAACGGCTACCCGGCTCTGCGGCCCCACCTCACCCTGGTGGCAGCTGTGCCACGCAACGCTTGCCGGCTCCACAAGCGACGCGTCGGCGACGTCGAGCCCGGGCGGCAGCGGCACGAGCACATGGCTCGGAGCCCGGAACCACTCGCTCATGCCGCCCGGACTCAACATTCCGGGTGCTGTTGGCCCCATTGAGCACATGTTGAAGGTGCCCTGCTCGCATTGCTCACATTTCCCGCAGCCGAAGAAGCCCTCGACCGCCACGGCTGTGCCGTCCTCCAGAACGCCGGCGAACTCGTGGCCCGCGATCTGTGTGCTGCCGTATCGCAGGTATTTCAGGTCGGAGGCGCAAATGCCCGTTGCCGCAACACGTACGAGTTCGCCCACGCCATCCGGCTCGTCGACATCGACAACCTCAACCGTGGGTGGGGCATTGCGGACTGCCTTCATCAGATGTCCTCCCGTCTTGTGTCATAGCGCAAAAGGGGAAGCCGGGCAGCCCCTTTCGCCGAAGATGGAGCAGCACAACCTCATCAGGGCTAGCCCGGTGGCGTGGCCACTGACGTGGCTCCTCTCTGACGACGCCGCTCGTCCGACAACGCATTCCGCCTGAAGCGTCAACAAAAATGATGACATTGATGTTGTCCGAGCCGATCTGGGTGAGGATGGTTCGCCAGTCCGCTGGCGGTGACTCCAATGATGACTGACGCCCTGCTGGGTTGTTCTGGCTGCCACGTTGGCCGGTGCGCCCCAGGCCCTCGGTGCGCCTGACAGCTCTGAGATCTACATGCTGGTGATGGGCGCCGAAGGCTGCGGCATTGAGTTGGCAGTACATTCCATGGCGCCAGGGACAGGCTTCATGCAAGTCAACCCCGACGGGACCATCAAGAAGGTTTTCCCGCCGTAACTCCTGCTCCTATAGCAAGGCGTTCAATCGATCGACGCGATGTCGCCGTCGTCCACGAACACCAGGGTGCCATCGGATAGCTGGACCGCCCACCGCCTGGCGGCGTCGACAATGTGATGCTCGCCGATATCGACAGGCTGACCACAGACGTCACCGAAGTCCTCGACGACAAATCCGTGGACTTCGCGTGACGTTCCTGGATAGACGCGCACTGCGGCGTCAACCATCACCTCTCGCTTTGCCCCCTCGGTAGCTGCCTCACCCGATGACTGAGCCATTGATCACCACTTCCTCCCCGAGTATTTACCCGATCGTCAACTATTACACGTTTGCGAATGTCGGGTAATTGTTTGGTCAGGGCCGCCACCATCGCCGCTGAGCACAATGCGGAAAAGGTGAGTTTCGCCGCGATGTAGCGTTTGCGCGCACAAGCGTGGCTTTCCGCCCGTGTGTCCGTAATTTTCGGGATGAAAGTTCCGAAAAACACGGCGCACGAAAAGCGAAAGTTTGGTCATGGAATCCACCTCCCTCAGCCGCGAGCAACCCTGGGCTGGCCACAGCCGCGGGTCCGCTGAATACCGCCGCCTGCTAGCGGCATTGTTCTGCGCGGGGATAGCCACGTTTGCCCAGCTCTACTCGCCGCAGGGCGTTCTGCCGCAGATCTCTACCGACCTGGGTGTCACGGCGGCTTCTGCGGCGCTAATGGTGTCGGCCTCCACGATCGGCCTGGCGATCGGTGTCATTCCTTGGTCGATGATTGCCGACCGCATCGGCCGGGTGAAGGCGATGTCGGTGTCGGTCATCACGGCAAGCGTGCTCGGTCTGCTCACACCATTGGCACCGAGCTTTCACCTGTTGCTTGCCGGACGGCTGCTGGAGGGGCTGGTGATCGGTGGGGTACCGGCCATCGCAATCGCGTACCTCACTGAAGAAATAGCTCCCGAGCACGCGGCTCGCGCGGCGGGTACCTTCGTCGCCGGGACCAGCTTCGGCGGCCTCCTTGGCCGGGTGGTCGCCGGCCCGATCACCGACATCGCGACGTGGCGTGTCGGCGTGTTCGCGGTCGCGGTGCTGTGCGCCGTCGCTGCGGTGGGCTTCGTCAAACTCGCGCCGCAGTCACGCGGTTTCACGCCGTCGAACGGGCTCAGCGCCAACCCGGAGGGCAGTCTCGCCCACCGCCTCCTGGTAAACCTGCGGTCACCGCGCCAGCTAACGCTTTTCGCCCAAGGATTTCTGCTCATGGGTGGGTTTGTGGCGATCTACAATTACCTGGCATTCCGGCTGACTGCCGCGCCCTACCACCTGCCGGTAACGGTGGTCAGCCTGATCTTCTTCGCTTATCTTGCAGGTACCTTTGCGGCGCCGCGCGCAGGCGCCCTGGCCGCTCGGTTCGGCCGCAAAGCGGTTCTCCTGACATCGATCGCAATCATGATCACTGGTGTGCTGATTACATTGTGCGCCAACATCTTTTTGGTGTTGGTCGGCCTGGTGGTAGCCACCGTCGGCTTCTTCGGTGCCCACGCGATCGCCACCGGATGGGCTGGCCGCGGAGCCACCGTCGGCAAGGCACAGGCCTCGTCGCTCTACAACCTGTTCTACTACGCCGGATCGAGCATCATCGGCTGGTTCGGTGGCATCGCTTTGCAGCTGGCAGGTTGGACCGGCGTGGCGTTAACAGTCCTGATTCTCGCCGGTGTTGCGGCGGCCGCCGCAGCATTGTTCCTGCCCCGCAACTGATGCATACCGCTATATAGTTCGAGCCAAGCCATGAGGGAGCCGCCAAAATGAGCCTTGCGTCGAAGCCCGGCCTCTCGGTCGAGCCGTCGGCCACGGGGCAGGATGCGCCCGCCGACGGGTTCAGCCGCGAGTTGATGGCCGTATACGAAAACTGGAGTTACTCGAGTCTCCCCACTTCGGTGGTGGAGCGAATCAAGCTCTTCGTGCTCGACACCCTTGGCGTGATCGCCGCCGCCGCCGAAGCCCCCGGCATCCCGGAGGTGAACCGTCTCCTTCTTGGCTGGGAAGGCGCCGGCCCCTCGACGATGCTCATCGGCAAGGGACGGGTATCGCCGCCGACAGCCGCGCTCGCCAACGGTGCAGCGGCGCACGCGCTGGACTTCGACGACAACCACGATCCCGGCCGCGTGCACGCGTACGCCGTGATCCTGCCCGCGGCGTTGGCCGCAGCGGAGGCGCGGGGCGGCGTCAGCGGGCGCGAACTCATCGCGGCGCTCGCCACCGGGGTGGAGCTGCAGGCGCGCCTCGGGCTCGCCGCGCCCAACAGCATGTCCCGAGGCTGGCATCCGACGACCGTCATGGGCACGCTCGGCGCGGCGGCCGCGGCCGCCCGGGTGCTGGGTCTGCGCGGCGGGCAATTCTCGGACGCAGTCGGGCTTGCCTATCATCAGGCTTCGGGCACGCGTCAGGCGCTGAACGACGGCGTTCTGGCGAAGCGACTGGGAGCAGGCTTTGCTTCACGCAACGGCACGACCGCTGCCTTTCTCGCCGCGGCAGGGCTGACCGGGCCGACGCGGTTTCTCGAGGGCGAAGCCGGGCTGTTCCAGCTTTACGAGCGTGGCGAGGTGCTGCCCGACGCCCTCGTGCGCGATCTCGGACAGACATGGGAAATCATGACGCACAGCATGAAGCCCTATCCATGCTGTCGATGCACCCATAACGCGATCGCCATCGGTCGAGCGCTGCACCGAGAAGGGTTGAGCCCAGCGGAGATCGAGAGCGTCGTCATCGGCATGAGCGAGGTAAACAACAAGATCGTCGGCGAGCCCTACGACGTTGACCGGGACTCGACGATCCACGCCCAGTTCAACGCCGGCTACTGCTTCGCGGCGGCGCTCATCCACGGCAGAGTCGATGTGGCGACCTTCCAGCGGCCGCAGATCTCGGATCCCGCTGTCAGCGCCCTCGCGGCGCGTACGAGTGTGGTGGCGGACGACGCGATTGCCGCCGGCGCCATGTCGCCGACCCGGGTGACCATCCTCTGCCGGGACGGTCGGCGAATCGAACGCTTCCTCGAGTTCATGGAGGGCAGCCCGGAGCAGCCGATGACCGACGACGAGGTGATCACCAAGTTCTCGAGCTGCCTCGAGATGGGGCTCGGCGCCACGCCGGCGGCGATCAACACCCTCGCGGATAAGGTTCTCGACCTCGACAACTGCGCGGATGTCGCCGATATCGTCGCTCACTTCCCAGCCCTGACCAGCTGACCACGAATCTCGGCGTCAGCAGGCCCCGCGTGTGGGGCTCACTGCGCCATTACCTTCTTTGAATCTGTTGCCCGACAAGCGAACTCGGCGTTGACGACGCTACGCCGAATCTAGATTTGGACGTCACGCGCCGACCCGAACAGGGACACCGGCGCACCAATCGCGCCGGTGCGCACAATGCGCAAAAGCCGGAAATCGCGGGGTTTCAGAGGTTGTGCGCACAAGCGGGCCTTCTCGAGCGCACACCCGTAATTTCGATCTCGCAAGTTCAAAGCAATACCAAACACTTACTCACACAGGAGAATTCAAATGACCATCACAATCGATCAGATCAAGACCGAAGTCCAGAATGCCCCGTCGTTGTACGGGCGGCCGATCGCGGTTCTACACCAGGCGGTGACGCCGCCATCGTTGAACGGGGCGGTCAAGCCGTCTAATCCTTTCGGTTACCGGGATTCGTCCGCCGACATCGCGAACGCGCTGGCGCAGGCCGGCTGCGACGTGCTGACCCCAGCGCGTAACCCGCGCCCCGATGTCGACGCGGATTGGACGTACCCCGATACGCTCGAGGGGATCACCCAGGCTGTCGCCGATGGAGCAGAGATCCTCTGGGCCAACACGAGCTTGTTCGACGAGCATCCGATGGCCGAATTCGCTTCCCACGAACGGACTGTACGTCGTTGGTCAGCCACTGGACGTCGTCGAAAAGTTCGAAGACAAGGACGTCTGCCAGGAAGCCATCAGCGCAATCGGCGTTCCGGTGCCCGTGCAAGCCCTCGTCAACGTGGAGAATGGACCGGCGAAAGGTCAAATCGAAAAAGCAGTTTCGCTGAACAAGCTGACTTTTCCGGTCATCGTCAAGCCTGTCCGCGGCCGCGGCAGCGCCGGTGTGAAGGTGGTCAACTCAGTCGAGGAAGCGGCCGAGCACATCGAGTCTCATGTCGGGCCGAAATTCGGCAGCAAGTTCCTCATCGAGGAGTACCTGTCCGGCAGAGAACTGGCCGTGACCGTGATGCCGCCGGGAACCTACGAAACGGCTGACGGGGTGCACAGCGAAGCCACCCATTGGACGCTTCCGGCGATCGAGCGCACTGGCCACCACGGCGGCGTGATGCCGTTCAGTGGAGTGGTGCCGATCCAGTCGAACAGCAAGCCCGCGGGCGACGATGATCAACTCCGCGAGTTCGGCCGCCATGCCGTTCGAGTCGCGCAGTTCCTGGGGGCTACTGCACCGATTCGGATCGACTGCCGAGAAGACGCCAACGGTGTCATCAAGGCCATCGACATCAACATGAAGCCCAGCATGACCGGCCCGGGTCGGCCTGGGCGGGAACAGATGATCAACTTGTCAGCCATGTCCGCAGATGAGATCGGCTGGAACTACACCGAATTTCTTGCGGCAATAGCGGCCAATGCGGCCCCAATCCAAGAGATCACGGGGTCGGCGTTGCGCGGGCAGGCGGTTCCCGTTGCCGCGTGACGGAGTTCTGATGGAGGGTCTGGTGGAGGGGACGCGCTCGGCGCGTCCCCTCCATCAGCGTGTGGGCCGGGCGGGTGGCTTCTCGACGGCCACGAACTCCTGTTCGGGCCGACCTGTCGTGCCGTAGCGGAGCTGGATCTTGACCTCACCGGAATTGGCCAGCGTGGACAGATACCGCTGCGCGGTCGCCCTGGACACGCCGATCTCCGTAGAGACCTCGGCAGACGACATCGGCTGGCCCGATGTGCGAAGTGCCTCGAGCACAAGGTCCTTCGTCGGCGAGGTCACCGCGGTGGGGGATTGGGCGGGCGCGATGCGCGGGCGGATCGCGTCCAGCGCGGCGTCAACCTCCTTGCCGCCGAGGTTGGTTCCGGACAGGATCTTGCGGTAGCGCGCATAACCGCCAAGCCGGGCCGCGAGGTCCGCGGGAGCGAACGGCTTGACGATATAGCTCAATGCTCCGGCAGCCAACGCGGCCCGAATCGTCGGCGCATCCGTTGCTGCGCTCAAAACCATGCTGTCGCAGCGTAACTCGCGGACAAAGTCGACTCCCGACCCGTCAGGCAGATAAACGTCGACCAGGGCGAGGTCGACGGGTTCGGCCTTACGGGCCGCGGCGAGTGTTGTCGCCGTCGTCGTCACCGTGAAGCCCGGCAGCGCGTTGACAATGCCCGCGTGCATGTTGGCAACGCGGAAGTCGTCGTCAACCACGAGCACCTTCAGTTCTGAGCCGCCCATTGGGCCTCCTCCTCCACCATCACACCCGGCAGTCGGGCGATGAATTCTGCGCCGCACAACTTCGCGCCGGGGTTACCCGGGCTCGACAGCCGGATGTCACCACTCAGTGCGCGAGTGATCTGTCGTGACAACGCCATGCCGATACCACGCCCTCCGGGTATCCCGGAATCGGGCTTGGTCGACTTGCCTTCGGTGAACACGTGCTCGACGAACTCGGGTGCCACTCCGTCCCCGGTGTCGGCGACCGTGATGTGCAGTGTCGAATCATCCTGTAGTAGTTCGACTTCCACCACCTTGGCCTCGTTGGCCCCGGTGCGCGCGGCGTAAATCGCATTGTCGAGCAGATTGCCGAGCACGGTCGTCACGTCGACGGGTAAGGCGAGTCGGCCTGGTACCCAGGTGTTCTCTCCGATCGTCAGCGTCACCCCCGATTCCCTGGCGGACGCGGACTTTGCCGCCAGGAACGCCTGCAGGAACGCGTCGCGGATGGCGTCGATGCCCGGAATCGCCGATCCCAGGGGGCCCGACCCCAAGAGCTCCTCGACATATTGAGCGGCCTCCTCGAGGTGGCCACTCTGCAGAAGACCGTTGAGCAGGTGCAGCCGATTGGCGAACTCGTGGCGTTGAGCGCGAAGGACCGTGCTCATCAATTGCACCGCGTCGAGCTGGCGGGTCAGCGATTCGACGTCGGTGCGATCACGCACGACGAGAACGGTTCCCAGATCGCGCCCCTCGCGCGCCACGTGTCGTGCCGATACCACGACGATCCGGTCGCCGACGGTGGCGAGCGTGGGCGTCGAATCCGCCGACCTGAACACGTCGAGCACGCGGGGCGTCAAACCGATCTCCGCGACCGGTCTGCCCGGCTCGTTGCCGACCTCGAGGAGCCGGCGCGCCTCGTCGTTGACGAACGTGATTTTCCAGTCGGTGTCGACGGCGAGCACCCCCTCGTCGATACCGTGCAGCACGGCTGCCTGGCCGCGGATCAACTCGGCCATCTCGGAGGGCTGCAACCCCAGCGTGAGGCCACGCCACCGCCGGGCAAGAAGCACTGACCCCACGATGCCGATGATCAACGCCAGGCCGACCAGGAGACCCGCCTTTCGCACATCCGACCACAACTGGTGGTGGACCTCGGCGGTTGAGATGCCCACGCTGACTTCTCCCACAACTCGATTCGAATTCGGCGCAAGGACAGGAACTTTCGCGCGAACCGATCTTCCGAGTGTGCCCGATTCCCGATCCACCACCTCGTGGCCGGCCAATGCCTCTGAGGGATCGGTGCTGACATGCTTACCGAGTTCGTCGCGGTTGGGATGGGACAGCCTGATGCCCTGATCGTTGGTGATCACCACGAACAGAAGGCCGGCGCGCTGCTGGACCTCGGTGGCCAGCTGCTGCAACTGCCCATCGGCCAGTTCGGCGGTGAGCGCCGGGCTCGGCGACAACGGGGCGGTGTCGTAGCGCGTGACGTCGGCGCGGACCGCGGGGGCGAAGGCGATCGCGCGCGCGACATCCAGCGACTGGTCCTCGTATTGGGAGGCGAGGCGGTCGTGGCTGAAGAAGGCGAGCATCCCGCCGGCGATGCCCAGCGTGAGCGTCACTACGGCGACTTGCAGCACCAACACCTGGGTGGCAAGCCGCACATCCACGCGCCGAATTCGCGCCATGGAAATAGCGTACAAGGCTGCGTGAGCACAATGCGCAAAAGCTCAAGATCGCCGGTTGCGCGTGTTGTGCGCACAAGCGAGCCACCGCGCTGGCGCATCCGTAGCTTCGGTTCAAACCGGAGCAGAACCCGCTTCGGACCGAAGTGTTCAGGGAGACCGCCATGCTGATGCAACTCGACGATGACGCCGCGCGGTTGCGTGAACTCGGATACGAACCCGAACTCGCACGAACTCTGTCCGTGCGGGATTTGGTGATCCACGGACTGATCTACATGGTGCCGCTGGCGCCGATCGGCGTGTTCGGGATCCTCTACAACATGTCGGCCGGGGCGGTAGCCGCGGTCTATGTGATCGCCGCGATCGCGATGTTGTTCAGCGCCATCAGCTATAAGGAAATGGCCCAAGTGTTTCCCGTCTCGGGGTCGACGTACAGCTACGTCAGCCTCGGGACGAACCGCTTCCTCGGATTCGTGTCGGGCTGGGCGATCCTGTTGGACTATCTACTCTTGCCCGCCCTGCTGTGCGTACTGTCAGCGAGCGCTTTGACCACAATCGTGCCTTCGGTGCCCGCGTGGATGTGGGTTGTGCTCTTCGTCGCCATCACCGCAGTGACGAACCTGCTCGGCATGAACTTCACCGCGAAGATAAACAAGTACTCCCTATACATCCAGCTCGCCATCCTGGCGGTGTTCCTAAGCTGGGCAGCGGTTCTGGTGCTCCAGGGCCACGCGCATCTGACGCTGGACCCGTTCCATCCGCACGGCGGCGCATCGTGGGCCGTCGTGGCAGGCGCCATCCCGGTCGCGGCGTTCAGCTTCCTGGGCTTCGACGCCGTCTCGACTCTCAACGAGGAGGCGAAGGGCGGAGGTAAGGCGGTGTCGAAGGCGACGATGCTCGTCATGTACCTCTCGACAGCGTTATTCGTCGTGCAGGTCTACTTCGCATGCATCCTGGTGCCGAACGGTACTCATTACGCCGACGGGACGGCGGCCAACAACGCCTTCTACGACCTGGTCGGCAGCATCATGGACAATAAGTTCAAGTTGTTCATCGTGCTGAACTCGGCGCTGTTCGCGGCGCTGGGCAACATAACCGCGGCCAACGCCACGGCGTCGCGGCTGGTGTACAGCATGGCGCGCGACGGCCACCTGCCGAAGTTGTTCGCCCGGGTGAGCGGCAAGCACAAGGTGCCGGTGAACGCGATGGTCATGATCTCCGCGCTTGCGCTGGCGATCGGCATCTTCGGAGTCAGCCAGGCGAGCCTGCTCACCACGCTGGTGACCTTCGGCGCCCTGCTGTCCTACATCCTGATGCACTTCAGCGTCATCACCCACTTTTTCAAGCGCAACGGAAGCCGCCAGTGGTTCACCCATTTGGTTTCCCCGCTACTCGGCGCAGCGATCCTGATGGTCGCGTTGTGGGACGCCGACGCGAACGCCAAGATCGTCGGGATCATCTGGCTCGTCATCGGTGTCGGTGTAGCCACTTATCTCCGGCTGTCCGGGCGCGACCTGAAGACCTCCGAGGTGTGACACCTTGCGGTGACATTCCGTAGGCGGCTTGGCGTTTTTGAGCGTTCAGACCACTGCCCCTGTTCAGAGTCGGTTGGCATGTCGGTCAGCTGGAACTCCCGGTCCGGTTCGGCTGCTTGATGGGGTGGTGTGCATGGATGGACTCAGACATGCAGGGTGGGCCGGTAGATGAGCTCTTGGATATTGCCGTCGAGCGTTCGGCTGTCGATCAGCTCGAGGTCGAAGTCGGCCGCACCCTGGAAGATCGGGTCATCACCGGTCTGACCCGTGATCACGGGGAAGAGCGTCACCTGGACGCGGTCGACCAGGCCGGCGGCCATCAGCGCTCGGTTCATCGACAGGCTGCCGTGCGAGCGCAACGGTATCTCGGACTCCTCCTTGAGCCGGGCGACGACGTCGACGGCGTCGCCGCTCATGACGGTCGCGTCAGGCCAGTCGAGAGGTCCATCCAGGGTGGTCGACACCACCGTCGCCGGCAGGTGCCGCATCCGGGTCACCCACGGGTCGCGCACCTCGGACTCCTCGGAGCTCTCGGCCAGCATTTGCGCGAATGCCCGATACGTGTTGGCGCCAAAGACCATTCGCTGCTTCTCGTCGTACAGGGCGAGGCGGTGGTCGAGCAGTTCCGGGCCTTGCTTGCCCCAGTAGCCGCCCCAGTCGCCGCCGCTGACGCCGCCGAAGCCGTCGAGGCTGGAAAAGACGTCGAAGGTGTAGGTAGCGGTCATGATGCTCTCCTCGAGTGCGGTTGATGGCGTGTTGGGGATACAGACTGGAAACCATGGCGAAACTAATCGCCGGCTTGCCCGTGCCATCCACCTCGACCATTCGGCGCATCCTGCACTACAACGGTTGCACCGTCCAGGCTGGCCCGACTACCAGCTCATCGGCCGCCGCTTCATCGAGACCGCCCGCACCTGTCACATGACTTCGTGCCGGCCTCCCATTGGGGAGACCGGCACGAGGCGGGTTGTCGATAGAGGTGATCATGTCGGGTTGATCTCGTCCAGGCTCCTTCCTGTGGTGCGCGGCCCGAACGGAACGAGGACGGCGATCGTGGCGGCCAGTGCGACGATCACGACGGTGAACATCGTTGTGGCACCGTAGTGGTTGAGCACCGGGATGAGGATGAATGGAAGCGCCGCGCTCGAGAGCCGCGACACCGAGTAGGTCCATCCAACCGCGGTCGCCCGCACATCGTTGGGGAAGATCTCCGCCTGATACACGTGGTAGGTGTTCGAGAACGCGTTGCTCGCCGCCGTGGTCAACAGTCCGAACACGACGATCATTGCGGGCACAGTTGCCGTCGCGAAGAGCATGCCGCACACCGCCATGACGACGACCGTGGCCATGATCACGTATTTGCGTTCGAACCTCTTCATCAGCGGAATCGAAATGAGGGACCCGATCGGGTAGCCGACGAATGACACCGCGGTGAAAAGCAGCGACGATGTCACGTCGTACCCGCGGCTGACCAACACCAGCGCCGCCAGCGTGCCGAATCCGTAGTAGCCGAAGGGCTGGAACAGATGAAACACGACGAGCATGACCAAACGCTGCCGATAGGGCGAAAGTCGCAGCCGCTCAAACGCAGTGACCTTCTGGACCGGCTGCGACGCCGGCGTGACCTCGTCCTGTGCATCGTTGTCCGCTGCGTCCTCGTCTGCTGTGTCCTCCGTCGCCGGACCCGCACCTGATTCGAAGGCCCGCATCGCGGCCTGCGCCTCGTCGGTGCGACCCACGCCTGCCAGCCACCGCGGCGACTCCGGGAGGCCACGGCGTAGCGCGATGACGAACAGCGCGCCGACCGCGCCGACCACCAGCAGGACTCGCCAACTGTCGAAGCCGAACACGCTGCGACCGTTGAGGGAAAGCGTCAGGAATCCCAGCGCCGGCACTGCAAGGAATGAGCAGGTGTAGGCCCAAGCCGCCAACCGCCCGCGATCAGCCTTCGGCAGCACATCGGACAGGTAGGAATCGGCGACCGGGTATTCCGCGCCAACGCCTATTCCTGCCATGAAGCGTGCTCCGACGAGCATCATAGGATTCGGTGCGAAGGCGCCGATGATGCTCCATACGGAGAACCACACCAGGTTGAGGAGAAACGCCCGCCTGCGTCCGATGCGATCGGCGATCCGGCCGAAAGCTGCTGCACCGATGAACATTCCGACGAACGACGAAGCCATCAACAGTTGCAGTGCCGTGCCGCCGAGGCCGTACTCGGTCTTCAGTGCGGTGGCGATGGTGCTGGACAGAAAGATCTCGTACACCTCGAAGAAGAGGCCCAGCCCGATCGCGACGACGATCTTGCGGTGGATGCGCCCGACCGGAAGTCGATCAAGGCGCCGCCCGATGTCGTGCAGCCCGACCTTATGGTCGGGCTGCACCAGTGCTGTTGTCACTTCGAGTCTCCGCTCTCGTTCGATCCGGTCGAGTGGCTGCCGCTGCTCTGATCGTTCGACGACCCGCTGTTGTCGTGATCAGACGATCCGCTGTTGTCGTGATCAGACGATCCGCTGTTGTCGTGATCATTTGACGTGCGGCTGTTGTCGCTGTCGTGATCGCGGTTGAAGAAGTTCCAGCGGCTGTCGTGGTCACCCTGCCAACGGCTGTCGTCATCGCGCCGGTGCGTCCACGAGTAGTTGCCGCTGTTGTTCCACTGCGAGGGATCGGATCCGTTGTCGTGATACGACTGCCCGGACTGATCACCGCTGGGCTGTCCTTGCGGGGCCGGCGGAGTCTGCGGCGGTGCCTGATGGCTGACGGGCGCGGAGTATCCACCGCTCGACCTCGTCGAGTGGTACGTCGACCGAGGGCTGGGCGTTGCCGGCTGGGCAGCAGGCATGGGTGCCGGTGCTGGGGCCGGTGCAGGTGCGGGTGCGCTCTGGGCGGCGGTGTTCACCGGGGTGCTGCTCGACGAGCCGTGCAGCGCACCGAACAGGCCGGCGGCAGCGGCGGCCACGAGTCCCGCGCCCGCGAAGGCCAGCACACGGGGACGCGAATACCAAGGCTGCTGCGTGGGGTATGGCGCAGGGGCCGAATTGAACTCCGGCTGCTCGGCCGACCACGCCATCTGCGGCTGACCGAACGCCTGGCCGTATGCCGGACGCGCTGCCGTCGGCGGAAAGTAGGCCGCCATGGTGGCCGCGTCGGGGGAAGGCGTCTGCCATGGAGCCGCTTGCGTCGCAGTCCAGTCCTGGTTCCGGTTCGAAGGGTAGGTGGTCATTTCGTGCTCCTTGTTAGCGTGTCGTTCGGCGCATTTGTTGCACCTCTGCACCTGAAGTTAGGGACCTGTTCGCGCTGTGGCTCGGTTGTGCGCGCAAGGCGCGCTAACAGGCGATTTGCACCTTTTGCGCGTTGTGCTCACGCGGTGGCATCAATGTCAGACGGCATCGCTAATCGAACATATGTTCGAGTATGGGCGTGCTGGTTCGTTGACCGATTCGATCGGCGAGGCGGCCCGTGCCGGCGCTTATTGCCCGTATGCGGGCGGGGCCTGCAAGTTCGGCGCGGCCGCGGCGAGCAGCGCGGCACGGTCGCCGGTCAGCGGGGGGTAGATGCGCTCGCCGTTGATCACCCGCTTGGTCGCCTTGGCCTCGTCGCCGCGGCTGACGACCTTGCGGTCCCAGCCCTCGGTGTACACCGCGCCGGCCCGGCCGAGATCGAGAACGGTGACATACCAAGGGATGCGCAGCGACAGCATGGGAGCGCCCAGCAGGTCGCTGACCACGTTGTAGCCGGCATAGCGGCCCATCGGCCTGCCGTGCTGACACGACATCACCGACAGGTGTTCGTCGTCCATCTTCGCCGCCGCCACATCGCCCGCGGCGAACACATTGTCGACGCCCTCGACTCTCAGATAGTCGTCAACGGGCAGCCGGCCCAGCCGGTCGCACGTCACGCCGAACTGCGCCGTCAACGGGTTGGCCCGCATTCCGGCACACCACACCAGCGTCGCGGCCGGAATGACCTCGCCGGACGACAACGTCACGCTTCGCTCGTCGACGGCGACGACGCCCTCTCCGGTCATGGTGTCAACCCTGTTGTCGGCCAACGCCGCCTCGATGACCGGCCGGGCCGAGTCGCCCATGTCCGAGCCGACGCGTGGGTTGTGGTCGACGAGGATCACCCGCGGCGTCACCCCGGCGCCCAGCGCGTCGGTCAGCATCTGCGGTAGCTCACAGGCGGTTTCGATGCCAGTGAGGCCCGCACCGACCACGACCGCTGCCGCGCTCGCGGGATCTGATTTGCGGCCGGCCAGGTCGCGAATGTGCGCCTGCAGCTTGGTCGCGCCGTCGTAGGTGTCGACGTCGTAGCCGAACTCGGCCAGCCCGGGAAGGTCCGGTTTGGCCACCTTGCTTCCCACGGCGAGCACCAGGCGGTCATAGCCGTGAGCTCGCGCCGCCGGCAGTGCTCACCAGTGCGGCCGAAGCGTCGATTCCCGTCACGTCGGCGGTGATGTGGCTGATCCCGGCCGGATCGAGCAGCTCTCGCAACGGGATTCGGCACGGACTGAGATCGGCCTCGTAGTTGCGGACCCGAATGTCGTGGTAAGGCTGCGAACTGATGACTGTGATGTCGACAGCGCCCTGCGCGGCACCGAACTCGTCCAGCCGCCTTGCAGCGCCGAGTGCGGCCCATAGCCCGGCGAAGCCGGATCCGAGAACGAGGACGCGTTTGACAGGCGGCATCGCCACATCGTCGATGCGTGGCGGGTTCGTAAGCAAGGGTGTCGACGCTACGTCAGGTAGTCGGCTCCGCCGACGTAGATCGTGTCGCCGTTCGGGTGGGGCTCGTGGGTGGCGCGAACGATAGCGTCGGCGAACTCCGTCGCCGTTGGCAATCCGCCGCCTGCCTGGCGACGCGCCGCCACCGCCTCTGGATCGCGCCGCTCGAACAGGCGCACCATGGTGCTTCCCTCGATCATGTCACCGGACACCACGACGAATGTGATGCCCGCCGCCTCGAATATGGGCAGCATGTCGCGCAAGGCTTTCTCGCCTGCCCGCTTGCTGGTGGCGACCGGAACGTAGTCGGTAAGGATGGGTGTGCTCTCGTGGAAGTGCGCCAGATGGCTGGTGACGAAGACGATGCGCCCTCCTTCAAGCATCAGCGGAAGCGCCAGCTGAGCCAGGCGCACCTGCGCGTCGCAGTTCAGCCGCATCGCGTAGCCGGGGTCGGCGCCGGGCTCCAATCCACCGGATGCATTGAGCACCAACGCGTCCAGACGGCCATACCGGCGGTCGATGTCATCGAACATCGCGGTTACTGCCCGCTCATCGGTCACATCGGCTCGGAAAGTGTCAGCGCTTCCGCCTGCTGCTCGCACCGCCTCGACAACTTCGTCAGCCCGCTTGGCCTTCTCGCGGTAGTTCACCACGACGTGATGGTGTGGCCCGGCGAGCTGAGTGGCGATCTCAGCTCCGACGCCGCGGGAGGCCCCGGTCACCAGGACGACCTTGCTCACGATCCGTTGCCCGCCATGGCGTCGGTGAGGTCGTAGTCGAGAGACACCCCGCCCCATGCTTCACCGGCGCCGTAGGCAACCAGCGTCATCCGGCCGGTCGGCGGAATGGATTGCTTGGCGACACAGGTTCCCAGCGCTAGCGGTATCGAGGCCGCCGAGGTGTTGCCGAACTCCTCGACGGAGTCGACGAACTGGGTGTCGCCCAGGTCGACCTCCTCGCGAATCTTCTGCAGGATCCGCGAATTGGCCTGGTGCCCGATGAGGACTGTTGGTTCGACATCGTTGTCGTGCAGTCGGTTCACGGTGTCGGTCATTGTCCGCACCGCCCGGTCATACACGTGCATTCCGTCCAGCTGGATGCCGCCGCCGATCTCGCCGCGCATGAGATCGACCCGGTCGCCGTCGCACCCTGCGTGCCATCGGTGCTCGCGAAACTCTGGGCGCGACTCGATCAGCACGGCGCCTGCGCCGTCACCGAACAGGCAGCCGGTGTTGCGGTCCGTCTTGTCGATCAGGCGCGACATCGCCTCGACCGCGCACACGATCACCGCGCCCCCCGGCGGGCAGAGCGACAGCCCGGAGATCACGCCGTAGACGAAACCGCTGCAGGCCGCGTTCACATCGAATGCCAGGATCTCGGTCGGCAGTCCCGATTGCTTCGCAACCCGCTGCGCGATGCCGGGAACCTTTCCACCGGTCGAGCAGCTGACGACGATCAGCGCGGCGATGTTCACGCGCTCGCGGTGGCGCGAAACGAGCGGCGCGCAGACCTGCGCACCGACATCCTCGAGTGGCTCGTCGGGGTCCATCCACCAGCGCGCACCGACTCCCGTGCGTCGCCGGATCCACTCGTCGGTCAGGCCGATCGAATCGAAATAGTCGTTGTCAATGTGCTCTCCGGGAGTCGCCGTGACGATATCGACGATGCCCGCCGTCATGTCGAGCCGATCAATTCTCGGAAATAGGAACCGATTTCGGACGGCGTCAGGCAATCCGCCACACGCTCCAGATCGGCCTGGACTCCGAACTCCTTCTCTAGCGCTAGGCTGAGGTCGACCACATCAAGCGAGTCCATGTCGAGGTCATAGATCTGCTTGCCGAAATCGGCGACGTCCGCCGACGGAGTTCTGCGCCGGATGACCGACAGCATCACCGAATTCATTCGCTCGTCTGTGGACGCCATTGCGTTTCACCTTTCATCGACTCTCGTCGAGCTTGTACAGGACAGCACCCGAGGTGGTTATCGAACGTGCGGCAACGACGATCTCCACAATGGTGCCCGACTTCTCGGCCAACAGATCGACACTGCTCTTGTCGGTCTCCAGCACTGCGATCACATCACCGCGCTCGACGGTATCGCCGACCGACACGAGCCACTCGATGACAAGGGCATCCGTCAGTCCATGGCCGAACTCCGGTACCGGGATGTCGATCGGATCGCTCAAGCGCACATCTCCTCGATCGCGCCGACAATCTCGGGAATGCCGATCAGATGGTGCTTTTCGTAATCCGCAGGCGGGTAAATCCGACGTGGCGCGCCCAGTCGTCGCATCGGCGTTTTCAGATGATGGGAGCCGTGTTCGGCCACCGTTGCGACCAACTCGGCCCCGACGCCGGAGAATCCGACCGCTTCCTGCACAACCAGCAGGCGACCAGTTCGGACAACCGACTCCAGCACCGTGTCGATGTCCATCGGGGCGACCCAGCGCAGATCCACGACCTCGACATCAGTTGTGGACGAGACCCGGTCTGCCGCCGCGAGTACCTCCTCGAGTATGGCGCCGAAGCCGACGACGGTGATATCGGACCCGCGTCGGACAATGCGTGCGCTCAGGGGCGTTGCCGGCTCCGAAAGCTCACGCGGCTGCTGCCTTCGCTTCCAGTACAGGCGTTTTGGCTCGAAGAAAATGACTGGTGAGCCCAGGGAGGTCGAGTACTTCAGCATCGCTGCGGCGTCGGTGGGAGTGGACGGAAATGCGACATGCAGACCGGGTGTGTGCGCGAAGTACGCCTCGTTCGATTCGCTGTGATGCTCGACGGCACGAATGCCCCCGCCGACGGGCACCCGGATGACGAGGTTGAGCGCTGCGTCGTCGTTCCAGCGCGTCGTCATCTTCGCTGCCTGCGTGACGATCTGGTTCATCGCCGGATAGATGAAACCCTCGAACTGAATCTCGCAGACCGGCTTGAGTCCACTGAGTGACATGCCGATCGCCTGCCCCACGATGGAGGACTCGGCGAGTATCGCGTCGCGGACTCGGCCAGCTCCGAAGCGTTCCTGAAGGCCCTTCGTCACCCGGAACACGCCCCCGAGACGGCCGATGTCCTGACCGACGATGACGATGGAGTCGTCGCCGTCCATCAGTTCGTGCAGCGCACCGTTGAGCGATTCGGCCAGGGAACTGGGCTTGGTATCGATCACGAGGCGAAGGCCTTCAGCAGTTCCCGTCGAGCCTCGGCGACGTCGGCGTCGACAGCGGCCAGCCATTCGTCGTCGACGACGCCTGCGGCAACCAATGTTTCGCGGTACTTCACGACAGGGTCATTCGCGATCGCCGCGGCGAGTTCGTCGGGCTCGCGGTAGGTGGCGTGGGGATCGGTCGTGGTGTGCCCCCCGATGCGCGTGGCACGCAGCTCGATGAGGCCGGGCGACGCAGACGTCTCGACGTAGCGCCTCGCTTCGAGGCATGCGAGATAGGTGCTGTCGGGATCGTCGGCCGGAATCGACCACGACCGAACACCGAATCCGTTGGCGCGATCGGCAATCGAGGTCAGCATCTGCTCGTGGCTCGGTTTCGAGATGGCCCACCCGTTGTTCTGGCAGATGAACAGCACCTGAGCGGACTCGACGGCAGCCAGGTTCAGCGCCTCCGACATGTCGCCTTCACTGGTCGCGCCGTCGCCGACGTATACGACCACGGTTTCCGCCATGTTCTGCAACCGCTTCCCGACGGCGTATCCGACGGCGTGTAGGGCCTGTGCCGCCAGCACCAGGGTGTACGGGAAGAACCGGTGCAGCCGGGGATTCCAGCCGCAGAATGTGCGGCCGGCCCATTGCGCGACCAAGGAGACTGCGTCGATGCCACGTACGACGGCGACCGCATGTTCTCGATAGCTGGGAAAGATCACCGGTTCATCACCGATGGCCATTGCCGAACCGACCTGTGCCGCCTCCTGGCCACGGCACGACAGCCAGAGGTCGAGCGCGCTCTGGTTCTCCAGTAGCCCCGCCTCCTCGTCGATGCCCCTGGCCATCAGCATGTGACGCAGCATCGCGCGCTGTGTTTCCGCGTCGACGGGCCTGCGGACATCGACACGGCGCGCATCAGCGGGCCCGGTGATCTCCACATAACTACGCTAATGCAACGGGGCACGTCTGCCGGTATTTGCCCTGGTGATGCTGGCTATCTTGCGACACGTTCCTCGCACTGCGGGTCCGGAACCGGCTCGTCCGGCCGATGCGTTGCCAGGACGCAGCCGGCAAGGATCAACAGCCAGCGCGGCGACGTTCCACGCGGTGATCGGCTCGTTCAGCACGAGCACCCCGGCCAGCAGCGCGACCGCAGGGTTCACATAGGTGAAGACCAGTGCGCGGGCGGCACCGACTTCACGGATCAGGGCGAAGAACACGATGAACGCGAGGGCCGTGCAGATGATCGCCAAACCGGCTATCGCCAACAAGACTCGAGTGGACGGCATCTCGGTCGGCCACGTGGCCGCGGCAGGGAGCGGCATACACCAAGGCGCCGAATCCCAGGCACGTTGCGGTCATCGGCAGCGCGGCCACGTCGGAGAGATGCCTCGCGGCGATCAGGGGAGCGATCGCGTAGCACGTCGACACCAGGAGAACCTCGACGACGGGCCAGGCGCTTCCGCCTGTGAGATGCGGGCCGGCGAGTACGGCCACACCGGCCAAGCCGATACCAAGACCCAGCACCCGCCGGAATCCGAGCCGCTGCTCACCGCCGGTGAAGCGGTCGAGGATCGCCGCGATGATCGGTGAGGCGGCGATCAGCAGGCCGGTCATCGAACTCGTCAGATGGCGTTCGGCGTCCGAGAGCAGAAACCACGCGGCGATGATCTCGAAGAATGAGAAGCCGAGCATCGCCTTCCAGTGTTGGCGGACCATCCTCGGAATTCCGCTCGACAGCGCGAGCGGCAACAGCACCGCCGCGCCGACGGCGGTCCTCGCGAACACCAGGACGGGGACCGACACGCCTTCGACGGCGACTTTGATCAGCAGATAGGGAATGCCCCAGATGATGCTCATCGCGATGAACAACAGCCATCCGCGCGAGCTCACCTCGACCACATTACGAGCCGCGCCGGAAGACCTTGAGACTAGGCGGGGATGACCAGAGCGCGCCGGGAAAATCGACACTGCGGAGATCGCGAAATCTTGCGAGAACGCGATCTGCCAGCAGGCCCGGGTGTAGTCCGACGCTATCGCGTCGCCCGGGACAACTGCGCGTACCGGGCGATGTGGTGGTCGGTGGTGCCGAATTCGTACTGCATCGCCGTCAGTCGCTTGAAGTAATGGCCGATCGCCAGTTCCTCGGTCATGCCCATTCCGCCGTGCAGCTGCACGGCCTGCTGGCCGATGAAGCGGGCTGCGCGGCCGACAGTCGCCTTCGCCGCCGATACCGACCGCCCCCGCAGGACAGGGTCGTCCTCGAGGTGCAGGACGGCGAGCAGGACAGCGGCGCTGGCCTGTTCCAGCTCGATGTGCATATCGACCATCCGGTGCTGCAGCACCTGGAAGCTGCCGATCGGCACGCCGAACTGCTGGCGTTGTTTGCAGTACTCGACGGTGTCCGCCAACACCTTTCGCATGCACCCAACAGCTTCCGAACAGATCGCGGAGGCACCTTCGTCGCGAGCCTGCTCCAGTGACGGCCAGGCCTGCCCGTCATCTCCGAGCAGCGCCCCGGCGGGCAACCGCAGACCGTCGAGCACCAGGTCCGCGGCGCGGCGGTCGTCGATGGTCCGGTAGCCGGTCAGCGAAAGGCCGCTATGCACCGAGTCGAGATCGACGAGAAACAGCGACAGGCCGGCGGGCGTCTTCGCGGTGACCAACAGGTGGGTGGCCAATGGAGCGGTCATCGCTACGGACTTGCGGCCGTGGAGTATCCAGCCGTCGCCCTCGCGCTCCGCGGTGGTCGCAACCTCTTGCCAGCGGTCGCCGGATTCGGACTCGCCTGCGGCCAGCGCGACGATCGCGGTGCCCGCGACGACCTTCTCCAGCAGCGACGCGGCCTGCTCGCCGCCGGCACGCTCGAGAAGCCCACCGCCGACGACCACGGTGTCGACGAAGGGTTCGACCACCAATGCGTGACCGAGTGCCTCGGTGATGACCATGAGTTCGACTGGGCCACCGCCGATTCCGCCCACATCCTCGGGCAGGGTGGCACCGAGGATTCCGAGCTCGTCGGCGAACGCCCGCCAGATGTCGGGCTGCCAGCCGGCGCCGGTCTTGGCCGCGGCGCGGCTCTTCTCGAGGTCGTAACGCGTGGACAGGAACTTCGTCAGTCCGTCCCGGAGAAGTTCCTGTTCCTTGCTCAGGTTGAAGTCCATCAGAGCCCCAATGCTGCCTTGGCGAGGATGTTTCGCTGAATCTCGTTGCTGCCGGCGTAAATCGAGCCGGCGCGGTCGTTGAAGTAGCGCAGCGGCGCGACCGCCTGCCACGGCTCGCCGCTGACGTATCCGTCCGGCGGCGGCTCGAATTCGGTGACCGGGCCGCCGGGGCGGGTCGCGTGCGGTTGATATGCGCGCCCGCGCGGTCCCGCCGCCTCCATCGCCAATTCGGTCAGCGTCTGGCTGAGCTCGGTGGCTATTACCTTGAGCATCGAGGCTGCCGTACCGGGGTTCTTGCCCTCGGACACCGCCGCCAGCACCCGGTACTCGAGGATCTCGAGCACCTCTGTCCGTATCCGCGCGTCGGCCAGCTTTCGCGCGAACGCCGGGTCGTCGATGAGGCGTCCGCCGTCGGAGCCGGGCATGTCCGCGGCGACCGTCGAGATCTCCTCGGCCACCACTTGCAGCGCGGGCGAGGACGCGCCGCCGCCGCGCTCGAACTCCAGTAGGTACTTCGCGACCGTCCAGCCGTCGTCGATCTTGCCGAGCACATTGGCCTTCGGCACCCGAACCTCGTCGAAGAAGACCTGGTTCTGCACCTCTTCGCCCGAGGTCATCACCAGTGGGCGGATCTGGATACCGGGTGAGGTCATATCGATCAGGACGAATGTGATGCCTTGCTGTTTCTTCCCACCCCGTGAGGTGCGCACCAAGCCGAACATCCAATTCGCCTCACGGGCGTGCGTCGTCCAGATCTTGCTTCCGGTGCACACCAGATCGTCACCGTCGTCGACCGCCGACATCGACAGCGATGCCAGGTCCGATCCGGCCTCGGGTTCGGAGTACCCCTGACAGAAGAACACCTCGCCGGTGAGGATCCGGGGCAGAAAGAAGTCCTTCTGCACGTCGGTGCCGAAGGCGATGATCGCGTGCGCCACCATGCGAATTCCCATGGGGGACAGCGACGGAGCTCCCGCCAGCGTCGATTCCCTGCTGAAGATGTAGTGCTGGGTCAGGCTCCAGTCGCAGCCGCCGTGTTCGACGGGCCACGCGGGGGCGGCCCAGCCCCGCTCGTGCAGGATCCGCTGCCACTCCATGCTGGCATCGTGGTCGGCATAGACGCTTGTCATGAGCCGGCCCGCTGTGCGCAGCTCCGGTGTCAGCTTCTCGTCGAGGAAGCCGCGTACGTCGTCACGAAACGCGGAGTCGGCCTCCGACCACTGCAGGTCCATCGGTTCCCCTCTGCTCGGTAGCCACATAGTAAACCTAGTTACTCAACTGGCGGTAATCGAAGCGGGCCGAACTTCGAGCGCGCGGGACTACTCTGGACCACGCGAGGGCGGAGTGAACCGGGAAGAACTGCTCACCTCGATCGCGGCGACACGCCCCGGTCGTGATGACACCGTGTATCTCGAGCGCCGCGGGACCGAATACGACTGGCATCTGGTGCCGGCCGGGGCGGACACCAGATGGCCGGCGACCGGCGAGAGCCCCGATGTGTGGATGTCGTTTTCGGCCGCCTGGCCCGTCGAGGACCCCGACCGGTTACGGATGTTCTTCGACGACGTGATCGCTGAGCTGGAGTCGATGGCAGGCGGAGCGGACCGCTGTCGATGGCCCATCGACCAGCCATGGCCGCATTTCCACTGACGGACGCACATGGTGGACTACCGGATCACACCCGAGGACCGCACACGGTTCAAGCGCTGCCGACGGCAGTGGGATTTCGCCTCGCCGTATCGCGGCGACCTCGAGCCCGCACAAGAACACGAACCATCCACTCTTGCAGTGGCATTCACGGATGCACTGGCTGTCTATTACTACCCTGGAACGTGGGACTGGCAACACGAGTTGAAACAGTCGCTTGTGCACAAGGCGATGTGGCGGTCGTTGGAGAACCCATCCGACGGAGAGTTCGAGCGTGCGACGACATTGGTCGACCTCTACGACGCCTGGGCGATGACGATCGACGACTTCGCCCCGGTCAAGATCCAGCACGACGTGACCGCCCTGGTCCGCGACCCGAGCGATCCAGAAAAGGGTCTACTCACGCCCAATAATGCGGGAGTCACCTACGCATGCCGCGTCGACCTGTTGGCCGTGGACGCGGCCGACGAGTACTGGGTGATGCGGCACCAGATCGTCGACGACTGGCGGTCCGTCGACGAGTTGCTTCTCGACGAGGAGGCCATCGCAGCCTGCTGGGCGTGGGAGCAGGACTACATCGGCATGGAAATCGCGGGCACCGTCCACAACGAAATCCGTCTCGACGGCACGCTCGGGCCTCCCGTCGACCAAACGGCGCAGATCGACCACGCCAGAACGGTGGCCCAGCACGAACCCAGCGGCGGAGGACGGTCGATCCCGCAGCACGTGCGGACAGCGGCCCGCGGGTCTCGGCTGACCGGCGGCCGCGTCGAGCAGCGCACCGCGGGCATGCTGCGCCGAACACGGATTCGGCGTAGTCGTGACGAGATCGTCGCCATCGGCGGACAGATGGCGGCCGAGGCGATCGAGATGACTGGTACACCGACGATCTATCCGAGTCCCGGCCCGCATTGTCTCGAATGCGAATTCAGGTCACCGTGTCTGAGGCTCTTCGAAGGCGCCGACCCAGGACCCCTGCTGGCGTTCCACTTCCGCCGCCGACCGGCCCAGCCTGAGTACAAACCGCGACTCGGTCAGGCGACATGGGGCTTCGGCAGGGGAGCCGCACCGCCGGAGTGGTGAGCGCCGGCCATCGCATAGACGACCGCCTCGGTTTAGCTGGATTTGTTTGCGGGGGAGGGAATTACATCGCCGAATCCAGCCATGCTTTTCGTTGCCTTAATTCACGATAGCAAGTTGTTACGTATGCAATTATCGACTAGGAATGCATTTTTGTCATTATTTCGCAGCGCTGGCAATTCAACGATAAATTGCTATGTATCGGTATGACGAGGGCACGTCGTTGCAGAGGCCCGGCAGCGCCGGTTATCGAACGGGCGCGGCGGAGAACTGCAGCGGTATCCGCCGCTGGGCGAGTAGAGCTTCCATCGCATCGCCGGCCACGGGGTGCGACAGCAGGAAACCCTGGGCCCGGTGGCATCCGTGCCGCAGCAAGGTCAGCGCGGCCTCCTCGGTCTCGACGCCCTCGGCGACCAGTTCCAGGCCGAACGACTCGGCCAGCGCGATGACGGCGCGCACGATTGCGAGATCGCCGGGATTCGTCCCCAGTTCGCGCACGAAGCTCTTGTCGATCTTGAGCGTGTCGACCGGCAGCGACTTCAGATGCGACAGCACGCTGTATCCCGTGCCGAAGTCGTCGATGGCGATCTGCACACCGACCTCTTTGAGACCCGCGAGCGTGATCCGGGTGGTTTCGATGTCCTGGACAACCACGCTTTCCGTGATCTCCAGACAAACTGAGCCGCCGTCGAGGCCGAACTCGTCGATGATGTCCGCGACAGTCTCGACGAAGCCCTCGGTCACCAACTGCACCGGCGAGACGTTGAGCCGGAGTACGGCGTCTTCGCCTATTCCCTTCGACCGCCACTTTCGGAACTCGGCGCAGCCGGCGCGCATCACCCAGCGGCCAAGCTCACCTGCGAAGTTGATGGATTCGGCCACCCCGATGAAGGCGTTCGGCGAGAGCAGGCCGCGCGTCGGGTGCTGCCAGCGCACCAGCGCCTCGAACGCGAGGATCTCGCCGGTACGCATGTCGACTTCCGGCAGATAGTGCAGCACCAGGGCGCCGTTCTCGATCGCACTCGCAAGATGAAGCTCGATGTCGTTGCGGAACTCGCCCTTCAGGGACATGTCGTCGGAGAACACCGCGATCTTGTTGCCGCCCCCGCTCTTGGCGGCGAGGAGGGCCTGATCGGCGCGGCGCAGCAGATCCGACGTGGTGTCGCGGCCGGGCACACCGAGCGCGACGCCGATGCTCACCGTGCGGGTGAGCATCTCGCCGTCGATGGACACCCGTTCGCGCAGGGTCGCCTGCAGCTTGTTGGCGAGGGTCTCGGCTTCGGTGGCGCTCATGGGCGCCACCGGGACGACGAAGAACTCGTCACCGCCGAGCCGGGCGATCAGATTGGGGCCTTCCGCGCCTTCGCGCAGGCGTTTGGAGAAGACGCGGATGAACCAGTCGCCAGCCGTATGGCCCAGGTAGTCGTTGATCGCCTTGAGCCGGTCCAGGTCGAGGAACAGGGCCGAGACCGGGCCTGGCTGTCCTGCAGCCAATCGCTGGTCGAGGTGAGCTATCAGGGCGCGACGGTTGTTGAGCCCCGTCAGGTCGTCATGCTCGGCGAGGAAGCGCAGCTGGTCCTCGGCGACGATGCGAGCCTGCAGCTGCGCGAACAGCGATGCGATCGCCTTGAGCGCGTTGAGCTCCTCGGGGGTCCATTCCCTGTCGCCGATTTTGACGAACCCAAGTACGCCCGTGGTGATATCGCCCGACAGCATCGGGACGCATGCCATCGAGGTCGCGGGGACGTTCGTGGCTTCTTCGATGGTGCGTTGATAGTCGTCTGTCGCGGGTTCAGGGCGCAAGACGACGGGCTCTTTCTGGTGCTCGCAAAGCGCGAACACGGGGTCCGCGTCGGCAAAGTAGACGAGGCCAAGCGGGTCAGGGTCAGGGATGAATGGCCGGACCGGCCACTCGGCGATGAGCCTCGTCGCGCGGATTTCGTGGTCGTTGTGGCGCAGGAAGCTGACGTCGACGCCGAGGTATTCAACGAGGTCAGCGAGCACACGCTGACTCACGGCGGCCGAGGTAGCCGCGTTCACCGCCATAAGTTCGGTTGCGACGGCGGTGACGACTTCGTCAAGGGTACGAGCCACGTTTGCTCCGGTGTCTACTGTTATGCCAAGAGACTACTGGTATTCGTAGGGCTCAATAGCTGACAGTGCGCGAAACGCGTCTCAACCGTGCAGCGTCACAGGCCGTTTCCGAGTGCCCGAGCACCCACATGGTCCAGCCGACGCGCGACGATGGCCAATTCGTTGAAGATCTTCGGAACCTGCTCAGCGTCGGCGTTGTTGGCGAAGGTGCTGCGATCCCACCACATCAATCTTCGTACGGTATCGATCGTCGGGATACGGCGTCGCCGGAATCTTCGCCACGACACCGCCGGACGTGCGCCATCGGTTCAGGACATGTGATCCTGCCGTCGCCACCACGAATTGCGCGTCCAGCAGCGCCATCGTGGTGAACGGCGAGCGCGCCAGCGTGTTGCTGATGCCTCGGCTCCGGCCCGGGTCGTCGGACATCCAGGCGGTTTTCATCTCCACGACGCCAAACGGCAGTCGGTCGGTCAGCATCTTGCGAACCGTGCGTAGGCCGGGTCGGTCCTCCCATTCGACGACGGCATGCGATTCCTCGGGCGAGTCCAGCGGACCCTTGGCGCGGACTCCGCCCATGATCGCTCCCGCGTCATTCACCACGGCGTGGAACAGCTGGGTATTGGCCTCGTCGGTGAGCGAGTCCATGTCCAGCGCGCGTTCGATCCCATGCCTGTGGTAGCTGCGCACCGCGCCGTCGACGAAGTCGGCCCACAGGGCCGGGTCGGCAGCCGGCGTCGAAACGACGACGGTGCAGCTTAGTGTCGGGATCGAACCAACTGATTCCCTCGTCGAGCGGAGAGTGAGAAACCTGACGGTCAATGCTCGGCTGAGGAACGGTCATTTTTGTCCCATCGTTCGGGCAACGGTGATCAGAATCGTCGAGTGATCGCAGTTACCGGAGAGGCATTCACATGCGGTCTATATGAATACCTAAGTAACGAGTATTGCCCTTTCCATGACCGTTATTCCAGCTAGCCGAGCCGATCTTGTCCGGCAATATTTCCTTGGTCAGCTACGTTGTTTGCGGAGCTTTTCGAACGAGAAATTGCTGGGCTACTAGCGCATGCGTCAATAACCCCAGATAAATGGATTTATTTGACCGTATATGGCGAACGGATTCACGAAACTGATGCCCATTACTTACGTTGCCATAAATCTAGGCCGCGGTCATATCTGGTTGCCTCGGTAGTGAAGCAGCGAGCGTGTCTCAGCGATCATCCGCCATCGCGTGAGCATTTCCACCGCAGACGGCCGCCCGCCGGTGGCCGGAATGAGACCCTGAAGGCGGTCAGGCTCTGATGGACCCGACTTGGGAGGGTTGAGGGGATGTCCACGACGAAGGATGTCGGCCGGCTCCTGCTGCGGTGCGCAGACCGCCCTGGCTTGGTTGCCGCGGTGAGCGGTTTCCTGGCCCAGTCCGGCGCCAACATCGTTTCGCTGGACCAGCACGCAACCGAACAGTCCGGTGGCACCTTCATGCAGCGCACCATTTTCCACCTGCCGGGGCTGACGGCCGCCCGCGATGCGCTGGAGAGCGCGTTCGCCGAGCAGGTCGCCGGCCCGTTCGAGATGGATTTCCGGCTGACCGAGGCGGCCAAACCCAAACGGGTGGTGATCCTGGCGTCCAAAGAGGATCACTGCCTCCTGGATCTGCTGTGGCGTAATCGTCGCGGTGAGCTGGACATGTCGGTGTCGATGGTGATCTCGAACCATCCCGACCTCGCCGATCAGGTTCGGCCCTTCGGGGTGCCATTCGTTCATGTCCCCGCGACGAAAGACAACCGGGTAGAAGCCGAACAACGTCTGCTCGATCTGCTCCGGGGCAACGCCGACCTGGTCGTGCTGGCGCGTTACATGCAGATCCTCACCCAGGACTTTCTGTCGAGTGTGGGCTGTCCGTTGATCAACATCCACCACTCGTTCCTGCCTGCGTTCATCGGGGCGGCGCCCTACCGGCGCGCCAAGGAGCGCGGGGTGAAGCTGGTGGGGGCGACCGCACACTATGTCACCGAGGAACTCGACGACGGACCGATCATCGAGCAGGACGTCGTGCGCGTCGACCACCGGCACTCCGTTGACGACCTCACGCGTCTCGGCGCCGACGTCGAACGCGTTGTCCTATCGAGGGCCGTGCTCTGGCACTGTCAGGACCGAATCATCCGGTACGGCAACCAGACTGTCGTGTTCTGAGGTGGATCAATACTGCGACGACCCTTGGTCGACCGAGATCGCTTGCGCCGTCACGAGTTTGGACTCATTGCTGGCCAACCAGCAGACTGCGTCTGCGATGTCCTCGGGTTGTGCCACCCAGGTGGGCAGAAATGGCGTGAGCACATTCAACAAAGCCTGATTGCCGTCGGCGTCGGCTGCCTTTCCCATCGCCTCCACCATCTCGGCGGAGCCCATGGGGGTGACGACAGGACCGGGATGCACGCTGTTGACGCGAATCGAATGCTTGCCGAGTTCGGCGGCAAAGGCGCGAGCCATTCCGGTGACGGCGTGCTTGCTTGCGGTGTAGTGAATCATGAACGGTTGCAACTTGACTCCGGCAGCAGAGCTGATCAGGATGATCGATCCGCCGCGGCCGCCGTCGATGATGTGCTGTGCTCCGGCCATCACCGAGTTCCAGGTGCCGGTCACATTGACGTCCATCACATCTCGGAACTCTTCGGGCGTGATCGCGTTCCATGGCCTGGGAGAGGAGATGCCGGCATTGGCGACGATGATGTCGAGCCCTCCCAAAGACGCGACGCCTTCGTCGACGGCCTTCTTCAGCCCGTCATGGTCACGGGTGTCCACAGCGGTTGTGAGGATTCGGCGGCCGGTCGCCTCCACGAGTCGTGCGGTTTCCTTCAGGTCCTCGGGCGTCGCCGGAGGATAGGGCACACCCGGCGGCAAGTCGCCGGCTACGTCGATCGCAATGATGTCGGCGCCTTCTGCGGCGAGCCGGACGGCGTGCGCGCGGCCTTGGCCCCGCGCCGCTCCGGTTATGAACGCCACCTTGCCGGTCAACCTCTGGCTCATGCCTGCGCGCCCTTCACGAGATTGCCTCCGATGATCAGCCGCTGGATCTCGCTGGTGCCCTCGTACAACCGGAGCAGCCGGACGTCGCGATAGATCCGCTCCACCGGAACCTCTCGCATGTAGCCGCTGCCGCCGTGCACCTGGACCGCGAGATCGGCGACCTCGCCTGCCATCTCGGTGCAGAACAGCTTCGCCGCCGACGGTGCGATCCTGCGGTCTTCGCCGGACAGCCAGCGTTGCGCGGTGTCCCGCACGAGTGCGCGTCCGGCCAGCACGCCGGTCTGCTGGTCGGCGAGCATGGCCTGTACCAGCTGGAAGCTGCCGATCGGCTTGCCGCCCTGAGTGGCGGTGGCGGCATACGTGACGGATTCGTCCAGAGCCCGTTGCGCAATGCCGACGGCGAGCGCGGCGATGTGAACGCGGCCGCGCGCAAGCGAGGTCATCGCCGCCCGGTAGCCGATGTCCTCGCTGCCGCCGATCAGCGCGCCCGCTGGCACGTGGACGTCGGTGAAGCTGACGTCGGACGTCCACGCGCCCTCCTGGCCCATCTTGGCGTCCTTGACGCCGACCTGGACCCCCGCCGCGTCAGCGGGCACCAGGAAAACCGCGATGCCGGGGCCGTTGTCGTCGGCGGGGCGGCTGCGCGCGAAGACGACGAACAGGTCGGCGATGGGGGCATTGGTGATGAACCGCTTGTCCCCGTTGATGATCCAGTTGTCACCATCGCGAACCGCCTTCGTGCGCAGTCCCGATGGGTTCGATCCGGCGCCGGGCTCCGTCAGGGCGAACGAGGCCACTTCGCCGGTGGCCAACCGCTCGAGCCACTGCGCCTTCTGCTCGTCGGTGCCGAATCCCACGAGCACCTGGCCCGCGATGCCGTTGTTGGTCCCGAACATCGACCGCAGCGCCAGCGAGGTATAGCCCAGCTCCATCGCCATTTCGACATCCTGGGCCAGGTTTAACCCGAGACCGCCCCACTCCTGGGGGATCGCGTAGCCGAACAGCCCCATCTTCGCGGCCTGCTCGCGCAGGTCGTCGGGGACCCGGTCGTCAGCGAGGATCTCCTGTTCGCGTGGCACGACCGCGCTGCGAACGAAATGACGGGTCTGGGCCAGGATCTCCCGGAAATCGTCGTCGCTGACTTCGGCGGTGGTCATGACAGAGCTGCTCCTGTTCGGCGAGTGGAAGCCGCGTGGCGGGAGAAATCATATATGAAATATGATGTCCACTTGCCGGGGCCCCTGGTGGTCCGAGAACAAGGGTGAGGATGGGTGATCAGGTGTCATTGCTGACAGATCAGACAGCGGTCGTCACCGGCGGTGCGCAGGGCTTGGGTTATGCGATCGCCGAGAGCTTCATCGCCGAGGGCGCCCGGGTGGTGCTCGGTGATCTCGACCTCGCCGCGACGGAAGCCGCCGCCAAGCAACTCGGCTCCGACGCCGCGTTGGCCGTTCGATGCGACGTGACCAAGGCCGACGAGGTCGACGCGTTGGTCGCCGCGGCGGTCGGACACTTCGGCGGCCTCGACATCATGGTCAACAACGCGGGCATCACCCGCGACGCCACGATCCGCAAGATGACCGAGGAACAGTTCGATCAGGTCATCGCCGTGCACCTGAAGGGCACCTGGAACGGGATCAAGGCCGCCGCCGCGATCATGCGCGAGAACAACCGCGGAGCGATCGTGAACATGTCGTCGATCTCGGGCAAGGTCGGACTCGTCGGTCAGACGAACTACTCGGCGGCCAAGGCCGGCATCGTCGGCATGACAAAGGCCGCCGCCAAGGAACTGGCCCACCTCGGGGTGCGGGTCAACGCGATCCAGCCGGGCCTGATCAGATCTGCGATGACCGAGGCCATGCCCCAACATATTTGGGACCAGAAACTGGCCGAGGTGCCGATGGGTCGGGCCGGCGAACCCGCCGAGGTCGCCAAGGTCGCGCTGTTCCTGGCCAGCGATCTGTCGTCGTACATGACCGGAACCGTCCTCGAGGTCACCGGAGGGCGGCACATATGACAAACCGCGAAGCCGTCATCTGCGAACCCGTGCGTACACCGATCGGCCGTTACGGCGGCATGTTTGCGTCGTTGACGGCGGTCGACCTCGGGGTGGCCGCGCTCAAGGGTCTGCTGGACCGGACCGGAATCTCGCCCGATGCGGTCGACGACGTGATTCTCGGCCACTGCTATCCGAACAGCGAGGCGCCTGCGATCGGTCGTGTGGTCGCGCTGGATGCAGGCCTGCCGGTGACCGTGCCCGGTATGCAGGTCGACCGGCGCTGCGGATCGGGTCTGCAGGCCGTCATCCAGGCGTGCATGCAGGTGAGCACCGGCAACAACGATCTCGTCGTGGCGGGCGGCGCGGAGAGCATGAGCAACGTCGCCTTCTACTCGACGGATATGCGTTGGGGCGGAGGAAGATCCGGTGTCAAGGTGCACGACGGGCTGGCGCGCGGGCGCACCACCGCCGGCGGACAGCACTATCCGGTGCCCGGCGGCATGCTCGAGACCGCCGAGAACCTGCGCCGCCAGTACGGCATCTCGCGACAGGAACAGGACGAGCTGGCGGTGGCATCGCATCAGCGGGCGGTCGCCGCGCAGAAGGACGGCATCCTCGCCGAGGAGATCATCCCGGTCACCGTGCGCACGCGCCAGGGCGAGCAGCTCATCGACACCGACGAGCATCCCCGCGCCGACACCTCCGTCGAGTCGCTGGCCGAGACTGAAACCCGTTCTCGGCAAGGATGATCCGGATGCAACCGTCACCGCCGGAAACGCCAGCGGGCAGAACGACGCCGCATCCATGTGCATCGTCACGACACCGGAGAAGGCTGCCGAGCTCGGCCTCGACCCGCTGGTCCGGCTGGTCTCGTGGGGGTCTGCCGGAGTCGCACCGAACATCATGGGCATCGGGCCGGTGCCGTCGACCGAGGTCGCGCTCGGCAAGGCAGGTCTGCGGCTGAGTGACATCGACGTGATCGAACTCAACGAGGCGTTCGCGGCGCAGGCGCTTGCCGTGATGCAGGAATGGGGTTTCACCGATACCGACCGCGAGCGGACGAACGTGCACGGGTCGGGGATTTCGCTCGGCCACCCCGTCGGCGCCACCGGGGGGCGGATGCTCGCCACGCTGGCGCGCGAATTGAATCGGCGCGAGGCGCGCTACGGGCTGGAAACCATGTGTATCGGCGGCGGGCAGGGCCTGGCGGCGGTGTTCGAAAGGGTAGGAGCATGAGCAGAATCGCTCAGACGCTGGGGCTGACGGAGTTCCAGACCGAGATCGTCGCCAACGTGCGGCAGTTCGTCGACAAGGAGATCATTCCGAACGCGCAGGAGCTCGAGCACGCCGACACCTACCCGCAGGACATCGTCGACCAGATGCGCGAGATGGGTCTGTTCGGCTTGATGATCCCGGAGGAGTACGGGGGCCTGGGCGAGTCGCTGCTGACCTACGCGCTGTGTGTCGAGGAGCTGGCCCGCGGCTGGATGAGCGTCTCCGGGGTGATCAACACCCACTTCATCGTGGCGTACATGTTGCGCCAACACGGAACAGAGGAACAGAAGCAGCGGTTCCTGCCGAGGATGGCCACCGGGGAGACCCGTGGCGCGTTCTCGATGTCCGAGCCGGAACTCGGTTCCGATGTCGCCGCGATCCGAACACGCGCCAAGCACAATGACGACGGCACGTACACCATCGACGGCCAGAAGATGTGGCTCACCAACGGCGGAAGCTCCACGCTGGTAGCGGTGCTGGTGCGAACCGACGAAGGTGCCGAGAAGCCGCACCGCAACCTGACGGCCTTCCTTGTCGAAAAGCCAACCGGGTTCGGGGAAGTCGCGCCCGGCCTGCTGATCCCGGGCAAGATCGACAAGCTCGGGTACAAGGGCATCGACACCACGGAGATGATCTTCGACGGCTACGTCGCCAAGGCCGACGACATCCTCGGCGAAGCCCCGGGCCAGGGCTTCTTCCAGATGATGGACGGCATCGAGGTCGGCAGGGTCAACGTGTCGGCACGAGCATGCGGCGTCGGCATCCGCGCATTCGAGCTGGCCATCCGCTACGCACAACAGCGCCAGACTTTCGGCAAGCCGATCGCCGAACACCAGGCCATCGCGTTCCAACTGGCCGAGATGGCGACGAAAGTCGAAGCGGCGCACCTGATGATGGTCAACGCCGCCAGGCTCAAGGACTCCGGTGAACGCAACGACGTCGCCGCGGGTATGGCGAAGTACCTGGCAAGCGAGTTCTGCTCGGAGGTCACCCAGCAGAGCTTCCGCATCCACGGCGGCTATGGATACTCCAAGGAGTACGAGATCGAGCGGCTGATGCGCGACGCCCCCTTCCTGTTGATCGGTGAGGGCACCAGCGAGATCCAGAAGAACATCATCAGCAAGCGACTGCTCGCCGACTATCGGATCTGACGTGTCTGTTCCCGAGTTCGCCACGCGACCACAGCTTTCCGAGGAGGTTGCGCGGTATGTCCGCAACCGGATCTTCGACGGGACCTACGCGGCGGGTGAATATGTGCGGCTCGACCAGCTGGCCGCCGAGCTGGGAATCAGTGTGACGCCGGTGCGTGAGGCGCTTTTCCAGTTGCGCGCCGAAGGGCTGCTTGACCAGAAGCTGCACCGCGGGTTCGTGGTGTTACCGGTGACGCGACGGGACATCACCGACGTCTCCGACGTACAGGCGCACATCGGGGGAGAGCTCGCCGCCAGGGCCGCCGCGAACATCACCGACGACCAGGTGCGCGAGCTGGAGTCGATTCAGGCACAGCTGGAGTCCGCCTACGCGGGCGACGACCACGAGCGGGCGGTCCGGCTCAACCACGACTTCCACCGCGCCATCAACGTCGCCGCCGACTCGCCGAAGCTCGCACAGCTGATGTCCCAGATCACCCGATACGCACCCGAATCGGTGTTTCCGGTCGTCGATGGCTGGCCGAAGAAGTCGATGAGGGATCATCGAAGAGTGGTCGCGGCGCTGGCCAAACGCGACGCCGAAGAGGCACGCGCCGCCATGTCCGAGCACCTTTCGGCGGGGGCGACGCCGCTGATCAATCACCTCAAACAACGAGGCGTGGTCAGCTGATCAGCGGTCGGCGTCGGTGTAGCGGATGATGCCGCGGATGTTGCGGCCCTCGAGCATGTCGCGATACCCGTCGTTGATCTGCTCGAGCCTGTACTCGCGGGTCATCATGTCGTCCAGGTTCAGCTTGCCCGCCTGATACAGCGACAGCAGCATCGGGATGTCGTACTGCGGGTTGCCGTGGCCGAAGATGCTGCCCTGCAGGTTCTTCTGCAACAAGCTCAGCAGGGCCACATTGAGCGTCACTTCGGTATCCAACACGGCACCCATCGCCGTCAAGACACACGTTCCGCCCTTGGCCGTGACCGACAGGTAACCCTCGATGTCCGCGCCGTTGATTCTGCCGACGGTGACGATGACCTTGCGAGCCATCCGACCCTCGGTCACCTCCGCTATCCCCGCCGTGGCCGACTCGACGTCCGAATATGTATGGGTGGCACCGAATTTGAGCGCCAACTCGTGTTTCCACTCGGCGGGATCGACGGCGAACACATTTCGCGCGCCCGAGTTCACCACCCCCTGAAGCGCCGCCATCCCGACGCCGCCGAGACCGATCACGGCGACGTCTTCACCGGGCCGGACGGCAGCCGCCTTGGTCGCTGAGCCCCAGCCCGTCGTCACGCCGCAGCTGACGAGGGCCGCCGCCTCGAATGGGATTGCCTTGTCGATCTTGACCAGCGAGGTCCGGTGCACGACCAGGTACGGCGAGTATGTTCCCAGCAGCGAGTACGGGTAGACATTCTGGCCCCGCGCCTGAACGCGAAACGTCCCGTCCGACACCGATGTACCGGACATCAATCCCATCCCGAGGTCGCACAGGTTGCGTTGGCCGGACTGGCACGACCGGCACACGCCGCAGGACGGGATGAACGATGCGGCAACGTGATCACCGGGCACCAGATCCTCGACGCCCTCGCCGACCTCGACGACAACACCTGCGCCTTCGTGGCCGCCGAGCACCGGGAAGCCCAACACCGGAATATCGCCCGTCACGATGTGATGGTCGGAGTGACACATGCCGGCCACCTCGAGGGCCACCTTGACCTCACCCTTGCGGGGGTCGCCGATCTCGATCTCCTCGACCGACCACGGCTGGTGGAAGTCCCAGACGAGCGCACCCTTGGTTTTCATCGTTGAGCCTCCTGTTGAGTGGTCAGCATCTGTTTCAGCGCCGCGACGTCGACCTTGCCGGTGCCGCCTCGGGGGATGGCGTCATCGGAGTCGACGAGCAGCCACACCGTCGGGACCTTGAAGGAGCTCAGCAGCTTTCGCGCCACATCCCGGAGCCGATCGACCGGCCGGTCGGCTATCACGACGGCGCCCACCGCACCCGACACGTCGGTGACAAAGGCGTTCTGGACGCCATCGATGCCGCGGAGGGCCTGCTCGACCTCGCTCGGGTAGACGGTGGCGCCGCTGACCTTGAACATGTCATCGGATCTGCCGTGGTAGTACATGAAGCCGTCGTCGTCGAGGTGGCCGAGATCGCCCGTTGGGTAGTAGCCGTCGGGGGTGAAGACCTCTTCTCGACTCCGACGGCAGATGCCGCGCAGCGTGTTCGGCCCGCGGATCTGGATCATCCCGATCGTCCCGGTCGGCACGGGTTCGCCGGTGTCGGGTTCGACGATGCGGACCTCGGTGCCGGCGAACGGTCTGCCGCAGCTGCCCCATGCCGAGCGCGGCATGTCGGTGTCGGCGGGGTAGCCGCAGTACGGCCCGAACGCCTCCGTCATCCCGAACAACTTGGCCCGGGCGCCCTGGGCCGCCCGCTGGTCGGCGGGCAACAGCGCCTCCAGGCTGCCCGGCCGAAGCGCGGAGAGGTCGGCACCGACCGACTCCGATTGGCGGGCAAGGGCTTCGGCCTGGTCGGGCCAGCCGCGAAACAACGTCACGCGCTCGCGTTCCAAAAGCCGAAGCGTGGTTTCCGGCCGCGGGATCTCCTCGGTCACCAGTGTCGCGCCGGCCAGGAGTACCGACAGGATGCCGCTGCCGAAGCCGCCGACCCAGAAGAACGGCATCGGCAGGTACAGGCGGGTGTCGGCATCGATGCACCGGGCCGCAAGTCCGGACTGTACGGCGCGCAGCGCGTTGCCATGTGAGTGGATGACGCCTTTCGGCGGCCCGCTGCTTCCCGACGTGAACATGATGACCAGGTTGTCGGCCGCCGTGACCGTCGCGGTGATTGCGTCGACGGTGCCGGTCGTCGCGGCGGTGGCCTGTGGCAACTGGTCGGGCGTCCAAACAGCGCGCAGTGCAGGCAGTTCCGTCGGCGAGTGGCACTCGGACTCCAGCTCGTCGAGATAGCGGTGCCCGCGGAACTCCTCGACGGCCACCAGATACTGCACGGATGCGACCCGTAGCTGCGCGACGAGTTCTCGTGGCGCCAGCAGAGTGCTCAGCGGGACGAGCACGGCGCCGATGCGCGTGAGCGCGAGCGCGGTCTGCACCCAGCCGGTGCAGTTGGGCATGATCAGCCCGACGCGGGTGCCCTTGGTCACCCCGGCCTCCAGGAATGCCGCCGCCATCGCGTGCGTGGTCGCGTCGAGTTCGGCGAAGGTGACGCGGTTCACCGGGTCGATGACCATCGGCTTGGTCGGGTGCTGGCCGGCGCGAAGCCGGACCAGGTGATCGACGGTCGACGGTGACTCAGTCATCGAACACCGTCGCGAGCCGGTTCATGTCCACCTTGCCGCTGGACAGCACCGGTATCTGCGCCGGTGGCACGGCGACGATCCGCTTCGGGATCTTGTATGCGGAGAGCTCCCGCTTGAGCCCGCGCCGAAGTGACGGCTCGTCGATGTCGTCATCGCTGGCGATCACGGCGACCACCGCCTGTCCGCGGTCGGGATCGGGTACGCCGAACACGTACGCGGTCGAGCCTCCGCTGAGCCGGGCGATCGCCTTCTCCACTTCCGCGGGAGCGACGTTGGCGCCGGCGCTCTTGATCATCGAACCCCGTCTGCCGACGAAGTAGTGGAAGCCGTCGGCATCGGTCCTTACGAGATCGTCTGTGTGGAACCAACCGTCGGCGTCGAAGCATTCTTCGCGGCTGCGCTTGTAGTAGCGCTGCATGACGTATGGCCCACGGATGCACAACTCGCCGTGCTCGTCGACCTTGGTCTCGAACCCTGGCGCAGGCACACCGAAGGATCCGCGCCGGTGTTCGGGCTGGTCGGACTCGTCGCCGCTGAGCAGGACGACGCTGCCCGCTTCGGTCATGCCGAGCATGTTGTGCCGCAGTTCGGGGTCGGCCGGCCGCGCATCGGGCGCCATGATCGGATACAGATTGCCGCGACGCATCGATGACAGGTCGCGTGTGCCGATGCTGGGATGCCGGGCCAGCTGGGCGATGCCTGCGACGAAACCGTTTGTCATGGTGGGCCGCTCGGCCTCGAGCAGATCGAGTGTCTGGCCCGCGTCGGTGGCGTTGGAGCACACCAGCGTCGATCCGGCGACCAACGTGGCCAGTAGGCCGAAGGCGAATCCGCCGATCCAGAAGAAGGGCGAGTTGCAGAACAGCTTGTCGTCAGCCGTCAGTCCGCGGATCGCGTTGAGATTCTGCTGATGCGCGAGCAGGGAGGCATGGGTGTGCACCACACCCTTCGGCGCCGCGGTCGAACCCGACGTGTAGATGATCGCCAGCGGATCCGATCCGTCGACGTCCGCTTCGAGCGCCGCCAGCAGCGCCACGTCGACAGTGGTTTGCGGTACTGCGTCTATCAGCACATGGCGCAATAGCGGGACGGAGCCGCGGATGTCGGCCAGCCGGGCGCCGAAGTCGTTGCCGCGGTGGCACGATGCGGCGAGCAGGATCGTCACATCGCTGTGGACGAGTTGTTCCCGGAGTTCGGGCGCGGTGGCGAACGTGCTGAACGGTACGACCACGGACCCGATCCGGGCCGCCGCCAGCATTGCGACCACGAAGTCCGCGCCATTCGGGTGGAGCAGACCGATATGCGTGCCCTTGCCGGCGCCGAGTGCGACCAGGCCGCGGGCGAGTTCAGCCGACCGGCGATCTGCTTCGGAGTAGCTGAGCCGGTCGCCGTCGCATATCAACAGCGGGTGCGGGCCCCGTGAGTCTGCCTGCCGTCGCAATACTCCGGCGACGGTGTCGGGCTCAGCCGCCACGGATCGCGCTCAGATCCGGCTTGCCCGACGGCGTCCGGGGGATGGCGTCGACGATCGCGATCTCGCTGGGAATCTCGTAGCGGGCCAGTCGGTTTCGCAGGAACTCCAGCAGCTCGTCGGCGTCGACGGACGCGCTCTCCCTCAGCTCGACCACGGCGACCGGTGTTTCCCCGAGACGCTCGTCGGGACGGCCGACCACGGCCGCGCCCTGCACGGCGGGATGGCTTTCCAGTGCGGCGCGCACATCGTCGGGCATCACCTTGAAGCCGCCGCGGATGATCGCCTGGTCGGCGCGGCCCAGGATCCACAGGAAGCCGTCCTCGTCGATTCGGGCCACGTCGGTGGTCCGCAGCCAGTCCGCCGACGGGCCCATCTGACCCGGCTTGACCTCGAGCAGCCCCGGCCGGCCGGGTCCCAGCGGGTTGCCGTCGTCGTCGATCACCCGCAGCTGCGCGCCTGCGTTGGCGCGTCCCACGCTGCCCCGCTTGGCCTGCCAGTACTTCTGATGATCGGACAGCGTCCAGCCGGCCACGCCGCCGCCGAACTCCGTTGCGGCATACGAGGTGAGCACGGGGACGCCGAACTTTTCCTGAAACGCGTCGGCGTCCTCCGCCGAAAGCGGCGCGGTGCCCGACGTGACGGCGCGCACGCCGTCGAGGTCCTCGCGGCGCAGAGCGGAGTGCAACACCATCCGGAGTGCGGCAGGCACCAGAGACACCGCGCGTGGGCGGTGTCTGCGAACCGCGTCGGCCCACTTGTCGAGGTCGAACCGGTCCAGCAGTGCGAACGGCCTCGCCTCGGCGACGCATTGCAGCACCCGGAACACGCCGCCGATGTGCACCAGCGGTGCGTTGACGATCGCGACGCCGTTGCGGACTTCTGTCGGCGTCTGCGACCGGCCCGGCTCGGGTCCCATCACGCTGTGCGCCAGCATGTCGTAGGTGAGGTCGATCCGCTTCGGCGGACCGGTGGTGCCGCTGGTCAACATCCGCACCGCGACACCGGGTCTGGCCGCATCGTGAGCCCCGCCTGCCGCCACCAGCGCAGGCTCGGCGTCGAGCGTCGAAATCGATATCGCCGTCGATCGCGGACCGCCGCCCGACCAGCTTCGCCAGATCGTCGTGGCCGCCGATGATCACCGGCAGTTCCAGCGCGGCGATGTCGTCCTTGGTTCGGTCGTCACCGCGGGAGGGATTGATCACGACCACCGTCCCGCCGGCGAGCAGCACTCCGAGGAACGCGGCGACATGGGCGGGCCGGTTGCGCAGGAGCATGCCGACCTGGCCGCGGTCGTCGACCAGCGATGCAATCTGGCGGGCCAGTGCACCGACCTGCCCATAGGTAGACCACTGCCCGTCGTACTCGATCGCGGACGCGTCTGGTGCGATGTCGAGCACGGCGGCGATCCGCTGGCGCAACGGGTGATCGGTCATCACCGGATCCGCGGATCGGATTTCACCGGCCCGCCCCGTGCCGCGAGCTCGGCCGTGCCGATCGGGTTTCCCAACCGGGTGTAGATCAGGTTCTGTTCGAGCGCGGCCCGGTAGGGCTTGTCGAGTGACTCCCAGATCGCCTTCACGGTGCCCTGCGTCGCCGCCGGTGGCTTGGCGGCGATCGTGGCCGCGATCGCGTGGGCGCGGGCCCAGAGCTGGTCCCGCGACACGACCTCCGACACCAGCCCGATCTGCAGGGCGGTGTCGGCGCTGACCCGTTCGTCGTTACCCATCAACGCGATTCGCAGGGTCTGGGCAAGACCGATGCGCCGCATCAGGCCGATCGGCTCGAGCGCGCAGACCAGGCCGGCCGAAACGTGCGAGTCGAAGAACGTGGCATCCTCCGAACAGATCACGACGTCGGACTCGTTGACGAAGTAGAACGCGCCCGCAGTGCAGATGCCGTTGACGGCGCAGACGACCGGCTTCCACACCTTCTGCCATTTCGGGCTCAGCGCCTCACCCGGATCCTCGTGATTCCACACGTTGTCGGGCTGCCCGTAGGACGACTTGATGTCGAGGCCGGCACTGAACGCCCGCTCACCTGCGGCGCGCAGCACCACCGCGTTGACGGAGTCGTCGAGTTTCACGATGCGCCACGCACGCTCCATCTCCTCGCACATCGTCCGGTTGAACGCGTTGAGCGCGTCGGGTCGGTTCAACGTGATGGTGGCGACGTGGTCGTCGGCATCGACGTCGAGCAGGATGGTTTCGAAGCCTCCGCTCATCGGCACTGCCAGTTCGGCGCGCGCTTCTCCACGAACGCCCTCGGCCCTTCGAGTGAGTCCTCGGTGTGCAGATTGCGCTCCCTGAAGGCCTCCGCGAGGATCTCGCCGTCATGCAGCGGCAGGTCCAGCGTCTTGTGAATCGCCAGCCGAGTGCCCCGAACCGCCAGCGGCGCATTCGAGTTCACCATGTCGCCGATCTCGTGTGCCCGCTCGAGCAGTTGATCGTGGCTGACGATTTCACTGATCATGCCCAGCTCGTACGCGCGTTGCGCGTCCATCCGCTCGTGCTTGCCGGTCAACGCCATGCGCAGCGCGACGTTTCGAGGCAGCACTCGCGCCAGCCTGACCATTTCCCGGCCGGCGACCAGGCCGATGCTGACGTGCGGATCGAAGAACGTGGCCTTGTCGGATGCGATGACGATGTCGCCGGTGGTGACCCAGTCCAGGCCCGCGCCGCAGCAGATGCCGTTGATCGCCGCCAGCACCGGCTTGGCCATCCGGCGAAACGGTGGCGTGCCCTCCTGGGGCGCCTCCCACTGGTCGTAGGTCGACAGGTAGGCACGTTCGTTGATGACCTTGCCGTCCTCGGGGATCTGCTTCGCGTCCGCGCCCGTGCAGAACGCGCGGCCTGCACCCGTGACGATGAGAAGCCAGATCTTTTCGTCGTTTTCGGCTTCGTCGTAGGCGGCGCGCAGCTCGGTGATCATGAAGGGGCTGAGCGCGTTGAGGGCGTCCGGGCGGTTCAGCGTGATGGTGGCCTTGTGCCCGTCGACCTCGTATTTGATGGTGTCGTACGACTCAGCGGCCATCGGTGTTCCCTTCGTCAAGTCGATCGTCGGTCATCGGCCGTGGAACTCCGGTGTGCGTCGTTCCCGGAACGCGGCCAAACCTTCTTTGAAATCCGTTGTCCGGCAGGACAGCTCCAGGTTGAACAGCTCCTGGTTCATCGTCTGGGGCAGCGTGGCGTGCTGGCCGTAGTGAATGGCCTGCTTGGCCAGCCCGATCGCCACCGTCGGGGCGGCGGCAAGCTGTGCCAGCAGCTTTTCGGCGGCCTCGTCGAGGCCTGCGGGGTCGACGGCGTCGTGGATCAGCCCCCAGTCCGCGGCATCCGATGCCCTGACCTTCTCGCCGAGCAGCAGCATCCGCTTCGCGCGTGCCAGACCCACCAGCCGCGGCAGCAGCCACGTCGCGCCGGAATCAGGGCTGAAGCCGCGGGTGACGAACGGCTCCCAGAACACCGCGTCGTCGGCTGCCACCGCGAAGTCGGCGGCGAGCGCGAGGTTGCAGCCGAGGCCGACGGCCCAACCCCGCACGGTGCACACCACGGGCAGGTGGATGGTTGCGACGAGTTCGACCAGCCGATGAGAGGTGTGGGGGATGCGACGGACCAGATCGCCGGTGCGCGGCCGCTGGCCGCCGGAATTGGTGGCGACCCAGTCAGCGCCGGAGCAGAAGTCGTCGCCTTCGCCGCGAATGTGGATGGCCCGCAACGAATCGTCGGTGGCGGCGGTGGTCAGCGCGTCGACGAGCGCGTCGACCATCGAATGGCTCAACGAGTTACGCCTTGCCGGGCGGTCGAGCGTGAGCCGCAGAATCGCGCCGTCCCGCTGCGCGGTCAACGCACCGTCAGCGGAACCGACTTCTTGACTCACTGCCGGGTCCCTTCCTGAGCCGTATACGGATACCCATACAGTATGCTAAACCATTGCTATCCTATACAAGATAGAAAGGAAAGCCCGAATGCCGGATGGTGACACTGCTCAGTTCGGTGAGCAGCCGCTCGCCCAGACCGTCGCCGCCGCGGGCGCGCTCCGGCGTCTCGCAGGCCAGTTGTTGTCGCTGGAGCATCCCCACCCCGCGGTCGACGCTGTGATCGAGCGGGTCGCCGAATGGGAGAAGGAGCTGGCGGGCGTGGTCGCACCGGATGCCACACCGCGAATCGGCGACGGCGCCGACAGCCAGCGGGTCTACCTTTCGCACGCCTTCGACATCGGCGCGTTCAACCCGTGCTTTCCGGAATACGAATTCGACCGCATCGACACCGAGACTGCGGCGGGCCGGGTCACATTCCCGGTCGTCTACGAAGGGCCGCCCGGTCTGGTGCACGGCGGCTTCCTCGCGGTGTTCTTCGACTGCGTGATCCAGCACCAGAACTGCGCCACCGAGCTGTCGGGCAAGACCCGGTCGCTGAACGTGAAGTTCCGCAGGCCGACGCCCATCCTCACCGAGCTTCGCTTCGACATCACCCGCACGCAGGAGGATCGGGGGGTGACGTCGACGGCCCGGCTGCTGCTCGACGACGAGGTGCTGTGCATCGGCGAGGCCACCACGCTCGCGCTCTCGCCGGACAAGCTCACCGGATTCAACTTCGGCAAGCGACGGGCCTGACCCCATGGAGTTGCAGGGCATTCGGCAGCCGCGCGTCGCAGAGATCGTGGCATCGCGGCTGCGCGACGAGATCCTGTCCGGGCGCCTGAAAGAGGGCGACGTGCTGCCCTCGCAGGAAAGCCTGTTCCAGCAGTTCGGTGTCAGCCCGCCCGCGCTGCGCGAGGCCATCCACATCCTGGAGACCGACGGTCTGATCTCGGTGCGACGCGGCAACGTCGGGGGAGCGGTGGTCCACCTGCCGTCAGCGGTGCGCACCGCGCACATGATCAGCATGGTGCTGCAGACCCGCGGCTCCACACCCGCGGATGTCAGCGAGGCGCTGCTGCATCTCGAACCGATCTGCGCAGGCATGTGTGCGTCGCGAGAGGATCGGATGACGGAGGTCGTGCCGTATCTGGCGGCCGAAATCGATCTGCAGACAGAACAGTTCGACGAGGTGTCCGCCTATGTGCCGAACGCGAGGCGGTTTCACGAGGCGCTGGTGTCCCGCTGCGGCAACGAACCGATGATCCTGTTGATCGGTTCACTCGAACTCGTCTGGTCGGCGCATGAGTCCTCGGTGTGGAGCGACGACGACGTGAACCACAAGACCATGCGTGCCGCGCTGCGCGACCATCAGCGGCTGTTGGACGCCATCCGTGACGGTAACGCGCCACGCGCCGTACGGCTGGCGCAGGACCATCTTGCCGCCGCCCGGCGCAACACACTTGCCGTCGGTGCGGACAAAACCATTGAGGCGAAACTGATTTCGAGGAGCTCGGGGCAATGACTGCTTCAACAGATGATCGCGTTCTGTTCGACGTCGACGCGGACAAGCGGATCGCGACGATCACCCTGAACAATCCCAAGCAGCGCAACTCTTATGACGCGGCCATGCGCGAGGCCGTCGCCCGCTGCCTGGATGAGGTCGCCGACGACGACGACATCACTGTCGTCCTGCTGCGCGGAGCCGACGGGGTGTTCAGCACCGGCGCGGACATGAACAACGCCTACGGCTGGTATGGCGATGAGCGCCCGCGCGAAGAGAAGAAGAGCCGGCCAAGCCAGCGTCGACGGCTCACGGTCGACCGCAAGTCATTTGGCTTCTACCACAACCTGATGGGCTTCCCGAAGGTCACCGTCGGCGAGATCAGCGGATACGCGCTCGGTGGCGGTTTCGAGATCGCGCTGATGACCGATATCTCCGTCATCGCCCGCGACACGAAGATCGGCATGCCCGCCACCCGCTTCCTCGGGCCCGCGCTGGGCAGCCTGCACATGTTCTTCCACCGCCTCGGCCCGGTGCTCGCCCGACGACTGCTGCTGACCGGCGACATCATCGAGGCCGGCGAGATCGAGCATCTGGGCATATTCACCGACACGTGCGATCCGTCGAAGGTCGCGGCCAGGGCGAGGTACTGGGCGGAGAAGGCGGCCAAGATGCCCGCCGACGGCGTCGTCATCGCCAAGGAGGCGTTCCGCCTGGTCGAGCAGAGCCAGGCCTATCAGGGCGAGGAAGTGGCGAGCTACCTGTTCCACGCCTACGGGACGAACCTGCAGTTCGCGCCCGGTGAGTTCAATTTCGTCAAGACGCGGGCGGCGCACGGAACCAAGGAGGCGTTTCGCCTGCGTGACGAGCATTTCCAGGTGCCCGAGCCGGAGTGAGCGCGGTCACATACTGAGAGCAATACAGTATCTGCTACTTTTGTAAAGTCGTTACCGCCAAAAGCTGAGGTCAAAGAACATGGGCACACCCGTCATCGTCGGCGCCGCCAGGACAGCGATCGGCCGGTCCTTCAAGGGGACGCTGGTCAACACCACCCCGGAAACCCTGATCACCACCGTGCTGCCCGAGGTCGTCCGCCGGTCCGGCGTCGACCCGGCCGCATTCGACGACATCATCGTCGCCGAATCGCACTACGGCGGCGGCGATCTCGCCCGTTATGCCGCAACCGCGACCGGCATGGAGAGTGTTCCCGGTCAGTCCGTGAACCGGCACTGCGCGGGCAGCCTGACCGCCATCGGCAATGCGGCGGCCCAGATCGGCTCCGGAATGGAGCGTGCGTTGGTCGCAGGCGGGGTGCAGTCGCTGTCGATGACGCCGCTGACGAACTGGCGCATCCCCGGTCCCGAGCTGAAGTTCGAGGAGCGGTGGATGCCGCCGACGCACGTCGAGACGCCGGACGCGCCGGCCAAGGACATGTCGATCACGGTCGGCTGGAACACCGCGCAGTCGGTCGGCATCACCCGCGAGGAGATGGATGCGTGGGCTGCGCGATCGCATCAGCGCGCGATCGCCGCGATCGACGCGGGCAAGTTCCTCGACGAGATCATCCCGCTGAAGGTGCAGCAGTTCGACGGATCCGTCGTCGACTTCAGCGTCGACGAGCACCCGCGTCGCGACACCACCGTCGAGAAGCTGGCCGGGTTGAAGGTGCTTCATCCCGAGATCGAGGGCTTCTCCATCACCGCGGGCAACAGCAGCGGCACCAACGACGCCGCTGCCGCGGTAGCCCTCGTCGACAGTGAGTACGCCGCCGCGGAGAAGCTGACGAAGATGGCCACCGTGAGGGCTTGGGCGGCAGCCGGTGTCGCGCCGCGTGACTGCGGACTCGGCGCCGTGAAGGTGATCGGCAAGGTGCTCGACCGGGCCGGCTTGAAGCCGTCGGACGTCGCGCTGTGGGAGATCAACGAGGCCTTCGCCTCTGTGCCGATCGCGGCGTGCCGCGAATACGGTCTGGACGAGGAGCTGGTGAACTTCTCCGGAAGCGGCTGCAGCCTGGGCCATCCCATTGCGGCATCGGGTGCGCGGATGGTGACGACGCTCGTCTACGAGCTGCAACGTCGCGGCGGTGGCATCGGCGTCGCCGCGATGTGTGCAGGCGGCGGCCAGGGCGGCGCCGTCGTCATCGAGGTCTAGCGCTTGGCGGGTTTCTTCGCGGGCTTCTTCTTCGACGTCTCGATCAGTCGCTCGGCGTGTTCGAGGATGCATTCGAGGCCGTAGTCGAAGTTGAAATCGTCTGCCGCGCCGATGCGGTGGCCCTTCGCTGTCGCCTGTGCGAGCAGCGGCGCCGTCGCAGGGTCGACGACCATCGTCTCCTCGAAGTCGCCGGGCCCGTCGTCCGTCGACCGGTTCTTGTCGTAGAGCCGTTGCAGCACAACCGATCCGCGCACATGCACCGAAACCGCGGAGTAGGTGTCGAAGGCGTCCTCCGGTGACAACCCGGCCTCGGCGAGGCTTTCGATCGCCTTCTCGACGGCGGCCACCCCGAGCTTGGCCGCGCGTGGGCTCAGCGCTGACCGGATGAGGATCAGGTCGCACAGAATCGGGTTGCCGAGGAACGTCTTTCGCATCGTGCGCGCGTGATTGGCCAGCGTCTCGCGCCAGTCCTTGGCCTCCACATAGGGCGTCGCGAACACGTACTGCTTGAGCGCGCGGTCCGTCATCGCGTTGAGCAGGTCGTCCTTCTTGCGGAAGTACCAGTAGATGCTCGTCACGCCGACGCCGAGGTGCTTACCCAACAACGGCATGCTGAGGTTGTCGATGCCGACATCCTCCGCGAGCTCGAATGCGCCCTTGATGATGTCGTCGGGATTGATGGACCCACGTTCTCGTCGCTGACGCTTCTCCGCGGTTGCCTGCTTGGCCACGAAGGGCACCTCCATCTGTTCCGCTCAACTACTGTAAGACCTATAGTAAGCTTTTCTAGCAGAATTGGTGCGCAGGCGAAGGGCTACGTGTGTCTGAAGAGGTTCTACGGGAGCGCCGCGGACGCGTTCTCATCATCACCATCAATCGGCCGGATCAGCGCAACGCGGTGAACCTTGCGGTCAGTCAGGGTCTGGCGGACGCCGTCGACGAACTCGACGACAGCGCCGACCTGTCGGTCGGGATCATCACCGGTGCAGGCGGAAACTTCTGTGCGGGCATGGACCTCAAGGCGTTCGCCGCCGGTGAGGTTGTCGCGATTCCCGGCCGCGGTATCGGCTTCACCGAGCGGCCGCCGAGGAAGCCGCTGATCTCCGCCGTCGAGGGCTATGCCTTGGCGGGCGGCACGGAGGTGGTGCTCGCCACCGACCTGGTGGTGGCGTCGCGGTCCGCGAAGTTCGGCATCCCGGAGGTCAAGCGCGGTCTGGTCGCCGCCGGTGGTGGGCTGCTGCGGCTACCGCGGCGCATCCCCTACCAGAAGGCGCTCGAATTGGCTTTGACCGGAGAGAGTTTCACCGCCGAGCAGGGTGCGCAGTGGGGCTTCGTCAATGCCGTCACCGAGCCAGGGGAGGCGTTGAACGGCGCGGTCGAGCTGGCGGAGCGCATCACGGCCAACGGCCCGCTGGCGGTCGCGACCACCAAGGAGATCATCACGAAGTCCGCGGAGTGGTCCGAAGAAGAGATGTGGAAGAAGCAACTCGAACACATCCTGCCGATCTTCACCTCCAACGACGCGAAGGAGGGCGCGATCGCATTCGCCGAGAAGCGCGCGCCCAACTGGACCGGCACCTGAGAGCTGCCTGATGGATCTCGGGCTCTCGAACGCCACCGCGGTAGTCGTCGGCGGCGGCCGTGGCATGGGGTTGGCCGCAGCTCGCTGCCTAGCCGACGACGGAGCGCGCATCGCCGTCGTCGGCCGGACTCAGTCGGTGCTCGATGAGGCGGTCGCGGACTTGTCGAGCCGCGGCAGCCCCGATGCGGTCGCGCTGGTCGCCGACGTCACCGATGCCGAAGCGGCCCAACGGGTTTTCGACGAAGTGGGTCGCCGGTGGGACGGTGAGCTCAACATCCTCGTCAATGTCGCGGGCCCTGGTGCGGTGGGAACCTTCGAGGACCTCGCCGACGACCAGTGGCGGCAGGCCGTCGACGAAGGCGTCATGGGCATGGTGCACTGCGTCCGGTCCGCACTGCCGCTGCTGCGCAAGGCCGAGTGGGCGCGCATCGTCAACTTCTCGGCGCATTCGACGCAGCGCCAGAGCGTTATCCTGCCCGCCTACACGGCGGCAAAGGCGATGGTCACCAGCATCTCCAAGAACCTGTCGCTGGCCCTGGCCCCCGACGAGATCATGGTGAACGTCGTGTCGCCGGGCAGCATCCTGTCGGAGTCGCTGGCGGGCTGGGCGGACTCCGTCGGCATCGACGGACGCGACCCCTACGCGGTGATGGCCGGCATCGACAAGCATTTCGGGCACCCCGCGCATCTGCCGCGCGCCGGCCAGCCCGACGAGATCGGCCCCGTCGTCGCGTTTTTGGTCTCGCGGCGCAACTCCTACATGACCGGCGCCAACATCAACGTCGACGGCGGCAGCGACTTCACCTAACGGGAGGCGGCATGGCAACAGCACGCGACGCGCGCGACTGGGCACGTTCGGGGTTGCGCGGGATCGGCAACAGCCTCTACACGCCGTTCTGCGGCACAGACGGTGACGACATCGACTGGGACGCGTACCGCGCCCTGGTGCGCTACTGCGTCGGCGAGCTCAAACACCCGATGCTGTGGTGCACCAGTGGCATCGCGGAGTTCTGGTCGCTGACGATCGCCGAGCGAAAGCAGTTGCTGGAGATAGCGATCGAGGAAGGCCGCAGAGCCGATCCCGATGTCGTCATCCAGGCCTGCACCGCCGCCATGTCCGCCAAGGACTGCCTTGACCTGACGCAGCACGCGCAGCAGGCAGGTGCCGACATCGTCTACATCCAGACGCCGATGATGGAAGCCCACGGCGGGGAAGGCGTGCTGAGCTTCTTCCGCTACATCGCCGATCGCACCGACATCGCGCTCGGCATGTTCAACTCGCCGTCCTCGGGCTACGTGCTGACGCCCGCGGAGGGCGCGCGGATCTACTCCGAGATCCCGGCGGTCTGCGCGACGAAGGAAGGCGCATTCCGGCCCGCGAGCAGCCGGCTGCTGCATGAGCTCGCGCCCAATCTGACGATCTGGGAGTGTGACCTGACCGTCTACCGCGCGGGCTGGCTGCGGGCGGGGATCGTCGGTCCCGCACAACTCGGCACCGCAGGCTACCTGTACGAGACGCCGGAGCAGCCCGTCATTTCCGAGTATTGGGAGCTTGTCTGGAACGACAAGTTGGTCGAGGCGATGGATTACGCCGAGAAGTCCGGGCTGGACCAGTTCGGCATCGATATGGCGTCCTGGTTCACCTGCTATCCCGGCCGGCCGGAGTACTTCACGCACTGGGGCGGGGCGTTCAAGTACGCGGCGTCGGTGCTCGGTCTGCCGATCGGCGACTACCCCCACTCGCGCCCGCCGCAAGCCAAGTTCCCTGCCGAGGGTAAAGCGCAGATCGACGCTGCTTATCGCCGGTTTGGACTGGTCTCCGGCTGAGGGCGGCAGCGGTTGCGGAAGGCACTACCGATAGGTGTACAGTATGTGCATACATCAGGCTCGAACCCGCATCTGAGGAGGTCCGCCCGGTGAGTGCCGATGACCCGGTCCTCTACGAGTTGCGCGACAGCGGGGTAGCCGTGCTGACCCTCAACCGGCCCGAGCGGATGAACGGGTGGGGCGGCGGCCTGGCCGCCAAGTTCTACAGCCTGCTCGACCGTGCCGAGGCCGACCCGAACGTGCGGGCGATCGTCGTCACCGGTGCGGGCCGGGCGTTCTGCGCCGGAGCCGACATGGGTGACCTGTCATCGATCGAAAAGGCCAACACGAACGGCGAGACCGATATCTCCACGTTGGTCGGCGAACGCCATCCGCATTTCGTGGCTACCCTGCGCAAGCCGGTCATCGCCGCGATCAACGGGGCATGCGCAGGCATCGGGCTGACCCAGGCGCTGATGTGCGACGTGCGGTTCGCGGCCGCAGGGGCGAAGTTCACCACTTCGTTCGCGCGTCGCGGCCTGATCGCGGAGTACGGCATCAGCTGGATACTTCCGCGCGTCGTCGGGTGGGGCGTTGCGATGGACCTGCTCCTGTCCGGCCGCGTGTTCCTGGCCGAGGAGGCCGCCGCGCTCGGGCTCGTCAACGAAGTGGTGGCACCGGACGAGCTGCTGCCCCGGGCGATCGCCTACGCCGAGGACATAGCCGAGAACTGCGCGCCGAGTTCTCTGGCGGTGATCAAGCAACAGGTGTACGCAGACACCATGCGCGATGTATTCGAGGCCAGCGAGCACGCCGAGAAGTTGATGGGTGAATCCATGCAACGTCCCGACTTCATCGAGGGCATCACGGCATTCTTCGAGAAGCGCACCCCGAACTTCCCGCCGCTCAAGGAGGTCACGCTATGACGCTCGATTACCGCGCGATCGACGTCGACAACCACTATTACGAGCCGATCGACTCGTGCACCCGCCACCTGCCCAAGGAGTTCAAGCGCCGCGGCGTGCAGATGCTCACCGAGGGCAAGCGCACTTTCGCCGTCATGGGTGGCGTCGTCAATCACTTCATCCCGAACCCGACGTTCGATCCGATCATCGAGCCGGGATGTCTGGACCTGTTGTTCCGCGGTGAAATTCCCGAGGGTGTGGATCCGGCGTCGCTGATGAAAGTTGATCGACTGCCCGATCATCCCGAGTACCAGAACCGCGACGCCCGGGTGAAGATCCTGGACAAGCAGAACCTCGAGACGGTGTTCATGCTGCCGACCTTCGCCTGCGGTGTCGAGGAAGCGCTCAAGCACGATATCGATGCGACGATGGCGACGGTGCACGCCTTCAACCTGTGGCTCGACGAGGACTGGGGATTCGACCGTCCCGACCATCGGTTCCTGTCGGCGCCGATCATCTCGCTGGCCGACCCGGACAAGGCGGTCGACGAAGTCGAGTTCGTGCTGAGCCGGGGCGCAAAGATCGTGTGCGTACGGCCCGCTCCGGTGCCCGGTGTGGTCAAGCCGCGCTCGCTCGGCGATCCGCTGCACGATCCGGTGTGGGCCCGTCTGGCCGAAGCCGGCGTTCCGGTGGTCTTCCACCTGTCCGACAGCGGCTACCTCGCGATCGCGGCGCTGTGGGGCGGCAAGGCGACGTTCGAGGGCTTTGGTAAGAAGGATCCGCTCGATCAGGTACTGCTCGACGACCGCGCCATCCACGACGCGATGGCGTCGATGATCGTCCACCAGGTCTTCACCCGACATCCGACCTTGAAGGTCGCCAGCATCGAGAACGGCTCCTACTTCGTCTACCGCTTGATCAAGCGGTTGAAGAAGGCCGCCAACACCGCGCCGTATCACTTCAAGGAGGACCCGGTCGGGCAGCTGAGGAACAACGTCTGGATCGCGCCGTACTACGAGGACGATGTGAAGGTGCTGGCCGAGACCATCGGTGTGGACAAGATCCTGTTCGGCTCGGACTGGCCACACGGTGAAGGACTTGCCGATCCGATGTCGTTCACCGCCGACATTCCGCAGTTCCCGGAGTTCAGCGACGAAGACACCCGGAAGGTTATGCGGGACAACGCCCTCAACCTGCTTGGCGTGAACGTCCCGGCATGACGGAGTGGACCATTGGCGATGTCGTCGACGCCATCGCCGACGTCATTGGAGACCGCACGATGACAGTGTGCGGTGACCGCCGAACCACCTACGGTGAGATGGCGGAACGCACACGCCGGCTGGCGAACTTTTTGGCGGACAAGGGGTTCGGCGCCCACCGCGAGCGCGACGGCCTGGACAACTGGGAGTGCGGCCAGGACCGGGTCGCGTTGATCATGTACAACGATCGCTATCCCGAGATGGTGGTCGGCTGCCTGAAGGCTCGCACGGTGCCAGTGAACGTCAACCATCACTACACCCCGCGCGAGGTCGCCGACCTGCTCGATTACGTCAAACCGCGGGCCGTGATCTATCACCGCGCCCTCGGTGCGAAATTCGCCGACGTGCTGGGATCGCTGGGCGCCGATCTCCTGATCGCGGTCGACGACGCCAGTGACAGCCCCGACATCGCGGGGTCCATCGACTTGGACGATGCTGTGGCGCAAGGCGATCCGGAACGTAGGATCGCGGGGTCGCCGGACGACGTCATCATGTACTGCACGGGCGGCACGACGGGCAGGCCGAAAGGCGTGCTGTGGCGGCAGAGCGACACCTACGTGTCATCGATGGTGGGTGCCGACCACGAGTCGCCGACCGAGATCCACGACAAGGTGCGCCGCAACGAGGGCGCGCCATGGTTCGCGGTATCGCCGCTGATGCATGCGGCGGGCCTGTGGACGGTGTTCTCCGGGACGCTGGCCGGACTGCCGGTGGTGCTCTACGACGACCGGACCAAATTCAACCCACCCCTGGTATGGCGGACCGCCGAGCGGCAGAAGGTGGGCATGATGACGATGGTGGGAGACGCCTACGCGGCCCCACTCGTCGAGGAGCTCAATCGCACCGCCTACGAGTTGTCGTCGCTGTACGCCATCGGAACGGGCGGCGCCGCAACCAATCCCAAGCATGTGAGCGCACTCCTGGAGAAGCTGCCCCAGCTGACGATCATCAACGGCTACGGCTCGTCGGAGACCGGCAACATGGGATTCGGGCACAACCAGCGGGGTTCGCACCGGGATACCTTCGATCTGCGCGAGGGTGGAACCGTGGTATCCAGCGATATGACCAGATTCGTCGAACCCGGCGAGCCGGAGGTCGGCTGGGTGGTGCGCACGGGCCGGATACCGCTGGGCTACTTCGACGATGCCGACGCGACCCGCAAGACCTTCCCCGTGGTCGACGGGCAGCGCGTCGTGGTGTCTGGCGACCGCGCATCGCTCGAGGCGGACGGCACGCTGCGGCTCTACGGCCGCGACTCACTGGTGGTCAACACCGGCGGGGAGAAGGTCTTCGTCGAGGAGGTCGAGGCGATACTGCGGGCATGCCAGGGGGTCGTCGACGCGCTGGTGGTCGGGCGCGAAAGCGACAGGTGGGGGCAGGAGATCGTGGCGCTCGTGCAAACCCATCCGGAGGCGACCGTCGACGCGGGGTCACTGCACGCAGCGTGTGTGGAGAACCTCGCCCGGTTCAAGGCGCCCAAGGAGTTCATCTTCGTCGACAAGGTGCGCCGCCTCGGCAACGGAAAGGCCGACTACCGGTGGGCGAAAAATCAAGCGACGCAGCGAGCAATGACATGACACGTAAAGCAATCGATTGCCTGGTCAACGTGCACTTCGGCGAAACCGAACAGCAACCGACCTGGATGCTCAAGGTGCGCGACGACTACTTCAAGGGTCCCGACTCGATGTTCGCCCCCGTCGACCTGTCCGAGCTGCTCGACGAAATGGACGAGCAGGGCGTGGCCAAGGCGATCCTGATGGACAACCTCGCCAAGCCGTCGGTCACCGCGCGCAAGTTCGTCGAGTCACGGCCCGACCGGTTCAGGCTGGCGATGGGCGGCGTCAACCTGCTCAAGCCGATGCCGTCGCTGCGCGAGCTCACCGCCGTAGTCAATGATCTGCCCGTGGCGTATGCCGTTGTGGGGCCGAGCTTCTGGGGTGACGGCCAGTACCCTCCCAGCGACGCGGTCTACTATCCGCTCTACACCAAGTGTGCCGAGATCGAGCTGCCGCTGTGCATCAACACAGGCCTGCCGGGGCCGCCGATCCCCGGAGAGGCACAGAACCCGATCCACCTCGACCGGGTGTGCGTCCGGTTCCCCGAGCTGAAGCTGTGCATGATCCACGGCGCGGATCCGTGGTGGGACATCGCGATCCGCTTGATGATCAAGTACCAGAACCTGCGGTTGATGACGTCGGCCTGGTCGCCCAAGCGGCTGCCCGAAAGCCTCCTGCACTTCATGCGCACCCGCGGCAAGGACAAGGTGATCTACGCGTCCGACTGGCCGGTGCTGCGAATGCGGCGCGTGGTACCCGAGGCGGCCGCACTGGATCTGCCCGCAGACGTGTTGGACAACTACCTCTACAACAACGCCAAGGAATTCTTTTTCGGAGAACAGGAAGACTGACGATGGACCGGTACGAACTGCGCAGGCTGGATTACAGCCTCACCGAGGACCACCAGGCGATCCAGGAGGCGTACAAGCAGTTCTTCAAGACGCACTGTCCGATCGAAAGCGTGCGTGCCGCAGAGGAAACCGGCTTCGACAAGAGCCTGTGGGAGCGGCTGTGTGCGATGGGTGCGACGACGATGGCGCTGCCCGAGTCGGCCGGCGGGGACGGGGCGACGCTGGTTGACCTGACGCTGGTCGCCGAGGAGATCGGCCGGTCGCTGGCGCCGGTCCCGTGGATCGACCATGTGTGTGCGGCGCGCCTGCTGGCACGGCTGGGTGCGCTGGACTCCGATCTCGTCACCGGCAGGCAACTCGCCGCCCTCGATCCGCAGCACGAGAGCGTGTCGGGGGTTCGGCTGATCCCGACCGGCTCGATTGCCGACCAGATCCTGGTTCGCGACGGCGACGACATCGTTGCGCTGACGTTCGGCACCCGCCCGGTGAAGGTCGACAACATCGGCAAGCTGCCGATGGCATGGGTCGACCCCGCGGCGGCAGACAGCAGGACCGTCGTCGCAAGCGGAGCCGAGGCGTTGGCGGAATACCAACGGGCGCTGGACGAGTGGCGGGTGCTGTCGGCGGCGGCCCTGGTCGGGCTGGTCGAGGAGACGATGACGATCGCGGCCGAGTTCGCCAAGAACCGATACACGCTGGGGGTACCGATCTCCACGCTGCAGGCCATCTCGCATCCGCTCGCCAACATCGCGATCACCGTTGCGGGCGGACGCAACCTGGCGCGTCGTGCGGCCTGGTTCCTCGACAACGAACCCGACGAACGGCCGGAGCTGGCGCCGTCGGCGTTCGTGTTCATGGCCGAGGAGGCCTCCAAGGCCGCCACCATGGCCGTGCAGGTACAAGGCGGTCTCGGCGTGAGCGCGGAGGCGGCCGCCACCGCGTATCTGGTTCGGGCCCGCGGATGGGCTCTGGCCGGCGGCGATCCCGGTGCCAGTGCGAAGTACATCGCCGAGATCGTCGCGGCACGCGAGAGCGGGGGAGCGAACTGATGGACTTCTCACGGGTCGAGCTGTCCGATGAGGACGAAGCGTTTCTCCACGAGTCCCGCGAATACCTGCGCGAGCTCGTCACCGACGACGTTCTTCGCCGCGACCGCGAGACCGGCGACAACTTCAACGAGGACGTGCATCTAGCGCTCGGCGAAGCCGGATACCTGGCGCGCGAATGGAAGCCGGAATCCGACGGCGGATTCAACCGGGTGCGCAAGCGCATCTGGGACCTCGAGAAGCGCAGGGCGCATGTGCCGTGGGTGACCTTCGGCACCACCGCGATGATCTCTCGGTCGGTCGAGAAGTTCGGTTCGCCGGAACTCAAGGCCGAGGTGATGCCGAGGGTTTTCAACGGCCAGGTGCGACTGTGCCTCGGCTACACCGAGCCCGAGGGGGGTTCCGACGTCGCCACGTGCAAGACCCGCGCGGTGCGCGACGGTGACTCCTGGGTCATCAACGGGTCGAAGATGTTCACCACCGGCGCCCACAACTGCCAGTACGTCTTCCTCATCACCAACACCGATCCCGATGCGCCGAAGCACAAGAGCCTCACCATGTTCCTGGTCCCGCTCGACTCGCCGGGCATCGAGATTCAGGGCATCCGGACCGTCGACGGTGACCGGACGAACATCGTGTACTACAGCGACGTCCGCGTCGACGACAAGTATCGGCTCGGCGAGGTGAACGACGGCTGGACGGTGGTTCGTGAACCGCTGAACGTCGAGCACGGGGCCGTGGAAGCCGCGCCGGACGGCCTGCAGGATGTCTCGATCATGATGCACCAGGCCGGGTTCATGGCCACCGCGGCCGACAAGGCGGCCGCCAAGGTCGCCGAGGCCGGACCGGATGGCCGCAAGCTGATCGACGACGGCTCGGTGGCATACCGCTTGGGCCGCAGCATCGCTCGGATGGAGGCGTCGCTGTCGGCGACGAGCATCTTCGGCCGGGTGGCGCTCGCGCAGACGATGCGCGACATCTCACCGGACCTGATGGACATCCTCGGTACTGCGGCGTCGTTGCCGATCGGAACCGACGGTGCCGCCGATGACGGTGCGGCCGAATACGTCTACCGCTTCGCACCGCTCGTCGGCATCTACGGCGGGACGCTCGAGGTGTTCCGCAACATGATCGCGCAGTATGTGCTCGGCCTCGGTAAGCCCAACTACTCGCCACCGGTGCAGAAGAAGGCTTCGTGACCCCTGAACCGGCGCGGCGGCGAGTCCTCGTGATGGGCGCCAGCGGCTTCGTCGGCTCACACGTCACCCGCAAGCTGGTCGAGCGCGGTGACGACGTGCGGGTGTATCTGCGTAAGTCCAGCAATACGGTGGCCATCGACGACCTCGATGTCGAACGCGCCTTTGGCGATCTCCGCGACGACGAGGCGTTGCGCGCCGCCATGGCCGACCGGGACGTGGTGTTCTACTGCGTGGTCGATACCCGCTTCTACCTGCGCGACCCGGCGCCGTTGTTCGAGACGAACGTCGAGAGCCTGCGTCGCGTGCTGGACATCGCGGTCGACGCGAACCTGGACCGGTTCGTGTTCTGCAGCACCATCGGCACGATCGCCATCGCCGAGAACGGCGAATCCGCAACGGAGGACATGCCGTTCAACTGGGAGGGCGTGGGCGGTGCGTATATCGAATCGCGCCGCCAGGCAGAAGACCTGGTGCTGGAGTACGCCCGCACCAAAGGCCTGCCCGCCGTTGCGATGTGCGTGTCCAACCCGTACGGACCGCTCGACTGGCAGCCCCATCAGGGCATGATGGTCAAGGCGGCGGCGCTGGGGAAGATGCCGGTGTACGTCAAGGGCGTGTCCACCGAAGTCGTCGGGATCGAAGACGTGGCCGACGCGTTCCTGCTCGCCGCGGAGCGCGGCCGCAACGGTGAGCGGTACATCATCTCCGAAAGCTTCATGCCCATGCGGCAGATGTTCGAGACGGCGGCGTCGGCGGTCGGCGCGAAGCCGCCGCGGTTCGGTGTGCCGCTGGCGATGCTCTACGCCGTCGGCTGGATCATGGGCGCGGCGAGCCGGGTGCTGCGGCGCGATCTCTCGATGAACGTCACCGGAGTAAAGCTCCTGCACATGATGTCGGCCGCCGATCACAGTAAGGCGACACGCGAACTCGGATGGGAACCCCGGCCGACCGCCGAGTCGATCAAGCGGGCGGCGCAGTTCTATGTCGAGAACGGGTGAACGCCACATGAGCCCCGAAGGCGAACCCGAGTGAGGATCGCAGCGGAGCGAGGACCGGAGCGAGGGGGAGCCGAGGCATGAGCGAGGTGTTGCCGGCCCGGATCGGCTTGCTGATCGACTATGTGGACGACGACGGCGGCTTCGACGAGAACATCCTGCCCGCACTGCAATTGGTGGCCGACGAGTATGTCGAGCAGGGAATCCTGGAGCGTCCGGTCGAGTTCGTCGTCCGCGCAGTACAGGGACTTCCCAACGGCTCGTTCCGCGCCGTCAGGGACGCCTTCTTCGAACTCGTCGAGCAGGATGCGCTCGTCATCTTCGGCCCGTGGGTCTCGGAGAACGGCGCCGCGCTGCGCCGGTACGTGGAGGAGCTTGCCGAGGTCGCCTGCATCACGATGGGCGCAACCGAAACCATGCTCGGCGAGTGGGTTTTCGGGCTGCCTGCGGGCTCGATGGAAGAAGAACCGATCATCATGGCCACCGTCGCGGCCCTCGACGGTTGCCGCACGGTCGGCATCGCGTTCGAGGACTCTCTCATCGGCACCGAGTACCTGAGAACCACCAGGGTGGCCTGTGCCGACGCGGGTTTGCGTATCACCGCCGAGGTGCCCATCCCGCAGGTGCAGTCCGAAAAGCAGGCGACGATGGCGACACTGGCGGCCGACAAACCGGACGCGATCCTGCACGTCGGGTTCGGCCTCGGTATTCCCGGCATGAACGACGCATTGCGGGAAATCGGTTGGATGCCACCGCGGTACACCACCACGGCATTCGAATTCGCGTCCACCACCCCATGGTGGCGCGAACAGCTCGCCGGCTGGATCGGGCTGGACCAGTACGACGAGCGCAATGTGACCGGCCAGCAGTTTCTGGACCGGTTCGAAGCGCGCCACGGACGCAGGCCGGAGTACTTCTTCCCGGTGTACTGCTACGACGTCGGCCGACTGATGATGATCGCGCTGGCCAATGCCCGCCCGCTGACGGGGGCAGGCGTCAAGCAGGCGCTGGAGAAGATCAAGATGCTTCCCGCCGCGACCGGCGCACCCGGCACGAGACTGCGGTTCGGCAAGTTCATCCGGCACGGCTGGGTGGGCAGCGAGTTCCTGGTGGCGCGCCGGGTCCTGCCCGACGCCAGCGGCATCGTCCTGCACGGCACCATCGAGGGCCTGCTCGAACCCCCCGCGTTGCCATGACGATCCGCGTCATTCAGTGGGCGACCGGCGCGGTCGGAACGGCCCAGCTGCGTGAGGTCATCGACAGTCCCGATCTCGAACTCGTCGGCCTGTACGTGTACAGCCCATCGAAGGTCGGCGTCGACGCAGGCACGCTCGTCGACCGACCGCCGACCGGTGTGCTCGCCACCAACGATGCGTCGGCGATCCTGGGACTGGACGCCGACCTCGTTCTGCATGCGGCCAGCAAGGCGTTCCCCGACAACACCAACACCGACGACATCGTGGCGCTGCTCGCGTCCGGGAAGAGCGTCATCACCACGACGTCGTACACCCACCTGCCGACCTTCGGCGCCGACGTCGACGAGCGCATCAACCGCGCGTGCGGGGAGACCGGGACGCGCTTCCACGCCGCGGGGGAGCATCCGGGCTTCATGTTCGAGCGGCTGGCAACATCGCTCACCGCACTGTCGCAGCGCGTCGACAAGATCACCGTCTCCGAGTTCGTCGACTGCCGGGCGGTCACGGCGCGCGGAATGCTCGTCGATCTGATGGGCATGGGCAAGCAGCCGGACGAGATCACCGTCGACTCCGCGATGTTTCGTGCGATTTCGTCTCAGTACGAGCAGTCCCTGGCGGCGACGGCGGACGTCTTGGGCCTTCAGATCGACGAGATTGCACCAAAGATCCAGACGGCGACGGTGGACTACGACGTTGAGGTCTCCTGCGGCACGCTGCCCGCGGGTTCCGTTGTCGGGCAGATTCTTTCGTGGAGCGCATACCGCGATGGTGCGCCGGTGCTCGTTGCGGAGGAATACTGGACGGCTGCTGCAGACATACCTGACTTTGACGTGGTGCTCGACGGCGAGTTCCTCGTTCGGGTCGTCGTCGACGGGGCTCCGCCACTGCGGGTCGAGCTCACCATCGGCAACGACCCCGTTGATCTCCCCGGAGTCGCGGGTGGTCAGCTCGCCGTCGCGATGACGGCGGTCCGCGCCATTCCCTACGTGCTCGAGGCGCCGCCTGGCGTCGTCATCCCGCCGGTGTTCGGCGCATATCGATGGCCGGCCTAGGGGTCTAGAGCGTCACGATCGTGGCCGCGGCGGTGCCGGGTGCACCGTAGAGCTGGGCGAACCCGACCCTCGGTTCCCCCGCCACCTGGCGGTCGCCTGCCTCACCGCGCAACTGCCGCACCAGCTCGTGAATTTGGCGCAGGCCCGAAGCGCCGATCGGCTCGCCGTTGGCGATCAGGCCACCGTCGGTGTTCACCGGCATCGGTCCGTGGATCTCGGTGGCGCCGTCGGCCAGCAGCTTCTCCTGATCGCCGTGCTCGCAGAAGCCGCATTCGGCCATGTGGATGATCTCCGCGCCTGCGTCGGTGTCCTGCAGCTGGATGACATCGACGTCATCCGGTGCGACGCCTGCCTTTTCGAACGCGGCCTTGGCGGCGTAAACCGTCGGCGCCACGTCCTCCTCGACCGGTGCGAACGTCGTATTGACCTCGTATGCGCCGTACTTGCGAGTGCGGACCTCGACGGCGCGCAGGTACACGGGCTTCGACGTGTAGCGGTGCGCGATGTCGGCTCGGCACATGACGACCGCGGCGGCCCCTTCGTCGGGTGCACAGAACATGTACTGGGTCAGGGGATAGTTGAGCATCGTCGAGTTGAGGATGTCTTCCTCGGGGATCGGCTTGCGCCGGAAGGCGTTCGGGTTCAGTGCGCCGTTGCGGAAGTTCTTGGCGGCGACCTTCGCCAAAGTCGCCTGCGAGATGCCGTGGTCGTGCAGGTAGCGGTTGGCCTTCATACCGAAGAACTGGGTGGTGAGGTACTGGCCGTTCTCGGCGTACCAGGCCGGCATACCGACGAGTGCGGGGTCTTCGGTGAAGGCGCCGCGCGGGTGCTTGTCCAGGCCGACCGCGATGCCGATGTCGTAGTCACCGAGCCGGATGCCGTCAGCGCATGCCTTGGCTGCGCTCGCCGCGGTCGCGCAGGCGTTGAAGACGTTGGTGAACGGGATGCCGGAAAGCCCGACCATGCCGACGATCGCGTCGGGGTTGGCCACCGTCCAGCTCCCGCCGGTGGCGAACTGGACTTCATTCCACTCGACACCGGCGTCGGCAACCGCGGCGAAGATGGCGTCGACGCCCATCTCCATCGCGGACTTGCCTTCGAACCGGCCGAACGGGTGCAGCCCCACGCCGATGATCGCAACGTCGTTCATTGGCCGAGTGTATCGCAACTGTAACTCTTACAGTATCGTAGTCTGGGTGGCACCGTTAACCGAGCACAAGGCGACGTTCTGCCGAATCTGCGAGCCGCTCTGCGGCATGATCGCGACGGTCGAGGACGGCAAGCTGGTGGCCTTGCGCCCGGACAAGGACCACCCGCTTTCGTCGGGCTTCGCCTGCCAGAAGGGCATCGCATTCACCGAGGTGCACAACGACCCCGACCGCGTCACCACACCGCTGCGGCGCGGACCCAACGGCTTCGAGCCGGTCAGCTGGGACGATGCACTGTCGGATATCGCGGGCCGCCTGTCCGTAATCCTGCGAAGGGACGGGTCGGGAGCCGTCGGTTGGTACATGGGCAACCCCGGGGCATTCAGCTATGCGCACACGTTCGCCGCACTGATGTTCATCAAGGGCACCGGACGGCACAGTCACTACTTCACCGCCTCGTCTCAGGACACCAACAGCAGGTTGATCGCGAGCCAGTTGCTCTACGGTGTGCCGACGTCGGTGCCGATACCCGATCTGACGCGCACCGACTTGCTGGTGATGATGGGCGCCAATCCGGTTGTCTCACACGGGAGCTTCCTCACCGCGCCGCGGATCAAGGATCGCATGCACGACATCGTCAAGCGTGGTGGGCGAGTCGTGGTCGTCGATCCGCGCCGCACGGAGACGGCTTCGGCGTTCGAATGGCTCGGCATCGTCCCCGACGCCGACGCCTTCCTGCTGCTGTCGCTCCTGCAGGTGATGTTCGCCGACGGCCTCGTCGACGGTGCCGCGGTGAGCGTCCAGGCCGACGGGATCGATTGGCTGCAGGCGCTGTGCCAACCGTTCACCCCGGAGGCGACCGCCGAGCAGACCGGAATCGACGCGGAAAGCGTCCGCTCACTCGCGCACGACCTGGTACGCACACCACGGGCCGCCGTCTACGGCAGGCTCGGTACCTGCGTCGGCCGGTACGGCACGCTGGTGGCCTACCTGATCGACGCGGTCAACCTCGTCGCGGGAAACCTCGATGCCCCGGGCGGCTCGGTGTTCGGCCTGATGCAGACGGTGGGCCAGCGATGGCAGAACACCATCATGGGTGTCGCCCTGAGGCGCGCCTATCGCCGCCGGACGCGCATCGGCGGCATTCCAAGTGCCATCGGCTCGGAGCCGGCCGCCCTGATGGCCAAGGAAATCACCACACCGGGCGATCGCCAGATCAAGGCCATGTTCGTCTCTGCGGGCAATCCCGTCCTATCGGTGCCCAACGGCGAAGAGCTCGAGGCCGCCTTCGAGCAGCTGGACCTGTCGGTAGCGCTCGACTTCTACGTCACCGAGACGACCAGCCGATGCGACTACATCCTTCCGGTCACCACGATGTACGAGCGTGACGACTTCCCGTACACGTTCCAGGCGTTTCAGGCCACGCCATTTCGTCAGGCAACCGAGGCCGTCGTCGCACCGGCAGGTGAAGCGCGAACGGAATGGGACATCATCGACGACCTGGCCAGTCGGCTGGCAGGCACAACGCCGGTATTCCGCGGCCTCGGTGCTGTTCGAAAAGCGCTGGGCGCCTTCGGGTTGAACCTTGAACCGCGTGCGATGATCGACGGGCTGATCCGGATGTCGCAGGGCGGTGACCGGTTCGGCCTGCGCCGCGGCGGGTTGTCGCTTCGCAGGCTCATCGACCAGCATCCGCACGGAGTCGTCGTCGCACCGCATATCCGCACCGGTGTGTTGCGCGACGCGGTGGCCTACCTGTCGCGCCGAATCCGGTTGGTGCATCCCGATATCGCTGCCGAAGTCGACAAGCTCACGCAGGGTCAGCATCCCGACGACTATCCGTTGCGGATGATCGGAATGCGGGAACCGCGTTCGGAGAACTCGTGGATGCACAACTCGCCGCTGTTGATGCGCGGTGAGCGGGTGCAGCGCGCGCTCATCCACGTCGACGATGCGGCCGAGCTACAGATCTCTGACGGCGACCTCGTGCGGGTGTCGTCGCCCTTCGGGGAGATCACCGTCGGGGTGACCGCCACCAAGGATCTGATGGCCGGCGTGATCGCCGTGCCGCACGGCTGGGGGCACAAGGGCACGGGGACATGGCGATTGGCCAACAAGGCAGGCGGCGCGAACGTCAACCAGTTGACGTCGAGCGAGCCCGCGGATGTCGAGTCGCTGTCGGGCATGGCGTGGCTGACCGGTGTCCCGGTGCGCGTGGAGCCCGTCTAGTTCCCAATCCGCGAGCGTGCGTGTCTGTCGCCCGACACGCCGAAGGACGGCACCACACTGCGCACGCTCGCGACCTGACCAAGGTGCGCGAAATGTCGGCCATGCGCGGTGTGTCTCGGTGCAGACACGCACGGCCGCGGCTTGGTGAAGGTGCGCGAAGTGTCAGCCATCTGCGGCGTGTCGATGTGCAGACACGCACGCTCGCGGGTACGGGTCGAACGCGTCTAGGCGATCGCGCCGGAGTCCTTGAGCTCCTCGATGCGGTCCCACTCCATCCCGAGCTCCATCAGCACGATCTCGGTGTGCTCGGACGCCTGCGGTGCACGCGTCGTCTCGAGGGGCTCGTGGTTGAACTGGATCGGGCCGCGAACCACCTTGAACGGCTTCCCGCCGTCGGCGGCCTCGACCTCGACGATCATGTCGTTGGCGATCGCCTGCTCGTCAGTCGCGAGGTCGATGAAGGCTCTGGAACGGCGCCCACTGGCCCTTCATCGTCTTGAGGTGCTGGCGCCAGTACTCGAACGGCTTGCTGCGGATCGACTCAGTGATGAGTTCGACTGCCGCCGCGGCATTCTCGATCAGCGGCAGGACGTCGGAGAAGCGTGGGTCATCGGCCAGCTCCGGGAAGTCCGAGATGCTCGAATGCGTCGCGGATGTAGCCCGGTCGGGCTGACGATGCACAGATTGATCGTGCCGCCGTCCGAGGTCAGGTAATTCGCCATGAAGGGATTGACACGTCGGTCCTGTGGCATTCGGCATCAGCGAGCGCATCGTCTCGCCGGTCTCCATGCCCTGGGTCATGCTGGCGCCCGCCGCCCACCACGCTGTGCTCAACAACGACACGTCGATTTCGACCGCCTCGCCCGTTCGCTCGCGATGGAACAGGGCAGCCGATATTCCGCCAGCGATGTTCATGCCGCCGATGGAGTCGCCGAATGCCGGAATGCCCTGCGACAGGGCGCCGCCGAGTTCCTCGGGTGTCAGCGCGTGGCCAACGCCGCTACGCGTCCAGAATGCTGTGCCGTCGAAGCCGCCCGTATCGCGCTCGGAACCCTTGTCGCCGTAGGCACTCCCGCGGGCGTAGATGATGTTCGGGTTGGCCGCGCGGATGTGCTCGATGTCGAACTTGTTCTTCTGGCGCTGCGCGGGCATGTAGTTGGTCAGGAAGACATCGGAGGTCTTGGCGATCTCGTAGAGGACTTCCTGGCCACCGGCGGTGGAGACGTCGATCCCGACGCTGCGCTTGCCGCGGTTGGGATGCTCGATCAGCGGGTGCCGTTCGGGGTTCAGCTCGAAGCCGCCCATGTTGATGAAGCCGCGCTGGGTATCGCCGCGCACCGGGTGTTCCACTTTGATGACGTCGGCGCCCCAGTCGGCGAGGATCGCTCCGGCCGCGGGAACGAAGGTGAACTGCGCAACCTCGAGGACCCGTACGCCCTCCATCACCTTGATCAAGGTCAATCCTCCTGGTCGTTGCGCTCGCCGGCGATCAAACGCTCCGCACGGTCGAGGATAGAGTCAAGGATCAAGTCGAAGTTGATGTCGTCCGGCGCACCGATCCGGTGGCCCTTCTTCGCCACTTCGGCGATCAGCGGCATGGACTCCTCATCGATCAGCTTGTCGCCGCTGGCCGTCGGCGCGACCATCTTGTCCTGCAGCCTTGCCAGCACTGCCGAGCCGCGGGTGTGCACGGCGATCGCCGCGTAGGTGTCGAATGCGTCCTCGGGGCTCAGCCCGGCCCGGACCAGGGCGGCGACCGGGGACTCGATCTTCTCCAGTGCATTGCGGGCCGCGCCGCGGCTGTAGGTGCCCCGGATCAGGATCAGGTCACACAGAACCGGATCGTTGCGAAACGTCTGCCGCATCGTCTGAGCGTGCTTGCGCAGTGACTCGCGCCAGTTCTCGGCGTCGATGGACGGGTCGGTGTACTTGTACTCGCGCAGGGCCCGGTCGGCCATCGCGTCGAGCAGGTCGTCCTTCTTGCGGAAGTACCAGTAGAGGCTCGTCACGCCGACGCCGAGATGCTTGGCCAGCATCGGCATGCTGAGGTTGTCCAAGGAGACCTCGGCGGCCACTTCGAAAGCGCCGGTGACGATTTCGTCGGCGTTGATCGAGCCGCGCTCACGTCGTCGGCGCGGTTCACCCCCAGCCGGCCTGGCCATGTCGGATCACCCCGCGGCGACGAACTTCACCGGAAGCGCGGTCGGTGAGCGGAATGGCTGCCCGTAGATGTGCGGATTGTCGTCGGTGACGAACTCGATGTCGGTCAGCCGGTCGAGGAGGCACTCGACGGCGACCCTGGTCTCCATCCGGGCCAGGTGAAGTCCCATACAGGTGTGCTCACCGGCGGCAAACGAGATGTGCGGCAGCCGTTTCCGGAAGATGTCGAATTCCTCGGAGCGCTCCCACCGGTTCTCGTCGCGGTTCGCCGAGCCGATGCAGACGTCGATCACCGAGCCCTGGGGCAACGTGACGCCTTCGAGCTCGGTTTCTTCCGCGGCGTACCGCTGCACCGTTGTCAACGGCGTCTCGAAGCGCAGCCCTTCCTCGATCGCGGGGGCGATGAGCTCGCGATCGGCCTGCACGGCGCGGAATTGTTCGGGGTGCGTGAGCAGGAGGAACAGCAGGTTGCCCGATGAGCGGTAGGTCGTCTCCAGGCCTGCGGGCAGCAGCAACCGCAGGAAGGAGAAAATGGCTTCGTCGCTGAGCTTCTCACCGTCGATCTCGGCGCTGACCAGGTCACCGATGACGTCTTCGGTCGGCTTCGACCGGCGCTTGTCGATCTGGTCGAGGAAGTAGTCCTTGAGCGCGGCCGACGCCTCGAAGGCCCGCTTGTACTTGACGTGATAGCTGATCAGTTCCACGGCGCGCTTGCGGAACCACGGCAGGTCCTCGTCCGGTAGTCCGAGCAGCTTCGAGATCACCCGGGTGGGGAACTCCAGCGTGAAGTCGCGGACCAGGTCGGCCTCGCCGGCGTGAACGAACTCGTCGATCAATCCGTTGACAACCGGCCGTACGATCTCGGGTTCCCACCGCGACAGCGAGCGCGACTTGAACGCCGCGGACACGAGATTGCGGTGTTCCCAATGGGTCTTGCCCTCCATCGCCAGGATGGTCGGTCCGATGAACAGACCGATGGTGGAGTCGTAGATGTGTGAGTTGAACACCTTGCCGTCGCGGAAGACTCGGTTGACCGCGTCGAAGGACACCGCGGCGTAAAGGTTCTCGGGTCGAAAGTCTTCCGCGGCTTTCGTCCAGTCCATGACGCTGCCGCAGAAGACGCCGCTGGTCTCAGCCCGCCTGCGCTGGAAGATGGGATAGGGGTCACGAAGGAGGTCGGCCGCTTCGTCGGCCGTGACGTCCAGCACTGGGGTATCCACGTCTGATCTCCAGCATCCTCGAACGGACAGACATCCTGCTATGGGTACTGTAAAGATTACAGTATAGGAGTATCGAACGGTACGTCGCGGGCGTTCTCACCCGTCAATCGGCTCAGGCGCCCTCGCTGAGCGCCTGTTCGCGCGCCCACCGGTAGTCGGCCTTACCTGCCGGGCTTCGTTCGATGACGGGCCGGAACACAACGGCCTTCGGCAGCTTGTAGCGGGCGATGACGCCTGCCGCGTGGTCGATGAGCTCCTGCGCGTCGGCGGTGGCGCCGTCGATGAGGGCGACGATCGCGACGACCTCCTGGCCCCACCGCTCGCTGGGCCGCCCGGACACCACGACGTCGGCCACCGCCGGGTGCGACAGCAGTGCGCTTTCGACCTCCTCGGCGAAGATCTTCTCGCCGCCGGAGTTGATGGTCACCGAGTCGCGGCCGAGCAGTTCGATTCCGCCTTCGGCGAGATGACGCGCGCGGTCGCCGGGTATCGAGTAACGCACGCCGTCGATGACCGGGAATGTCTTCGCCGTCTTGGCCGCGTCGCCCTTATAACCGAGTGGAACGTAGCCGCGCTGCGCGAGCCAGCCCATGCCGTCATGGCCGGGTTCCAGAATTGAGTCGAGGTCTTCTGCCGCGACGCTGGTGTCGGGCCCTGCGTTGAACTTGCCGGTCGACACCGCACCGGGCGTGGACATGTGGCTCATCTGGATGCCGGTCTCCGATGATCCGACGCCGTCCATCACGATCAGGCCGGGTTTGATGTCGATGAGGCGCTGTTTGGCGGTCGGGGTCAGCAGGGCGCCGCCGTTGGCGACGACCGCGAGCGACGATACGTCCGCGGTACCGCGTTCGATGGCATCGGCGATGGGCCGTGCCATGGCGTCGCCGACGACCTGAACCGTCAGAATCTTTTCCCGCTCGATCGTGCGCACGACTTCGTCGGCGTCGAATCTGCCTTGTGTGGTGGGGAATACGACCGTCTGTCCGGTGGTGAGCGCGGTCATGACGGCCCACTGCGCGGCGCCGTGCATGAGTGGCGGCAGGGTGAAGATCTTGGTACCGGGATTCTCCGCCACCCGCTTGGCGATCTCGTCGTAGGAGGCGGTGACCTCGCCGGTGTACATGTTCCTGCCGCCGAACGACGTCATGAAGATGTCGTGCTGACGCCACAGCACGCCCTTCGGCATCCCGGTGGTGCCCCCGGTGTAGAGCACGTAGAGGTCGTCGGGCGACGGCTCGACCGGCGGCGGCTGCGTCGTGCCCGACGAGACGATCGACTCGTAGTCGACGGCGCCGTGGACGAGGTCGTGGCCGGAGTCGTCGGCGATCTGGATCAGCACCCGCAGCTTCGGCAGGTCGGGGAGCACCTCGCCGACGCGGGGCGCGAACGTCGCGTGGTAGAGCAACGCGGTCGCACCGGAGTCCGCGAGCAGGTACTGCAGTTCGCTCTTCACATACCGGTAGTTGACGTTGAACGGGGCCACCCTCGCCCGCCACGCGCCGAGCATCCCCTCGACGTACTCGGGGCCGTTGTAGGCGTAGAGGCCCAGCAGGTCCTGGCCGACTTCATGGCCGGCCAGCTCCGACCGTTCGGTTTTGCAGCCCAGCCCGCGGGAGTGCAGATAGGCCGCGAGGCGGTTGGACCGCTCGACGATCTGGGCGTAGGTGTAGCGGCGGTCGCCCTGGATGATGTACTCCCGGTCGCCGATCGCGCCTGCGACGGCGGCGGCGGTGGCTGGGACGGTGAACTGCGTTGAGGGGGCGGTCATCGAAACTCTTCAGGGTTGGTGCGGCAACAGCTTGATCATCAGGCCGTTCGCTTCGGATAGTACGGTGCCGTCGGCGTCGGTCATCGTCGCGGTGAGGAATGCCTTGCGCCCATCGATTCTGTCGATCCGCCCGCGCGACACAAGGGGTTCGTCGATCGGGGTCACCTTCTTGTAGTCGACGTGTAGGTAGGCGGTCCGGCTGATGGGCCGGTCCGCGGCGGACACGATCATGCCGAAGTGCCAGTCGAAGAACAGCGGGATGACGCCGCCGTGGACGGCGTTGTTGCCGCCGACATGGAATCGGCTGAAGTGCCCGTGCATGGTTACGCCGTCGGGCCCGTACTCCGCGAGGGTCCACGGTGGCACCAGCGGATGGCCGAGGCCGGGCAGATGCGGTGCCCTGCCTGCGGGCGCGACGCCCTGCGGCGCCCGATGCACCTCGAGCTGCTCGCACAGCTCCTCGATGCGCCGCGCTCCGTCGGTCCACAGATCGCCGTCGGGCGCGGTGGACACCGCGATGTCCTGCAGCCTGCGCATCGCCGTCATGAACCGGGCCATCTCCGGTGGCGCGTCGATGGGTTCGATCGGTGGAAAGCCCCTGGTCTCGTGGCTGGTTTCGGTCACTTCCACGCCGCCAGCAGATCCGCGGTGGTAGTGACCGTCGCCAGCAGCGAAATGGTGTTGTCGACGATCGCGTCGGCGTAGTCGGCGGGGATGCCCGCGACCGCATCACGCGGGACGACGACGCGGTAGGCGGCGTTCACCGCGTCCATGACGAGGTTGGTGATCGCGATGTTGACCGATACGCCGACGGCGACGATCGTCGTCACACCGAGGTTGCGCAGGATCACGTCGAGGTCGGTGCCGCCCATCGGGCCTACGCCATGCCATCGGTGCAGCACGACATCGTCTGGGGCAGGGCCGAATTCGGGAAGCAGCGTGGCGCCCTCACTGCCGGGACTGATGTCGACCTGCTTTCTTCCCATCATGAAGATCGGCGCATTGTGGTTCGCGCCGAGCCCATCGGGCCGTCGCTGCACGAGGCAGTGCACGACACGCACGCCCGCGTCGCGCGCAGCCGGAAGCAGTCGCTCGATGTTGGGCAGCGCCTGCCTCTGCGCCTCCTTGGCGAGCACGGCAAGGCCGGCGTTGGGCCCGACGACCGCGCCCTGGAGTTCCTGCGTGACGATCGCCGTATGTCCGGGTGCCGCGATCTCGGCGAGATCGATCGTCATACGGTGGCGGGAACTTCGTAGAACTGTGTGGCCCACTTGCGCATGGCCATATAGGGTTTCGCGTCCACCTTCGACAATGCGGGGTTTTCGACGTACTCCTGATAGCGCCAGATGTTCAGGTCATCCCAGACCGTGCCGAGGAACTGGCGCTCGACCTTCTCGCGCACCGAATCGGGCGGCACGTCGGAGGTGTCGCCGGGAAGCCGCGGCCACCAGACCGAATAGAACATGTCCGAGTATCCGTCCTCGACCGGCGTGCAGGCGAAGATCAGCCGGTGGTTGGACGACCCCTCGAACGCGCTGATCGCGAAACCGAGGCCGGAGAAGTGGCTGTGGATGTACAGCGCCATCTTGTCCGGGTCGTCGCTGCGGGCATCCGGCCAGCCGGTGAGGAAGCGCCATTCCTCGTCAACGGCTTCCCAGTTGAGGCAGACCGGCGTCACAGACGCGCCGTGCACGTAGTGGAAGTGGGCGCTGTCCGGCCCGTTCTCCGCGACGATCTGCGGGTGCACCGGCTCGTGCTCGGCCCGGCGCGAAAACTCCGGGTACGGACGGTAATACGCGTCCGGATCCGTCGGGAACTGCGGGAACTTGTGAAAGAGGTCAGGCATCTCCCACTGCGGTTCCTTGCCGTCGGGTTGGTGCCAGACGAACACGCAGCCGTACTGTTCGCGCACCGGGTAGACGCGCAGCCGTAGCGCCTTGTTCGGGCGGTCGGGCTGATAGGGGATGTAGCGGTTGGTGCCGTCCGGGCCCCATCGCCAGCCGTGAAACGGGCATTCGACGCAGTCGCCGACCACCTTGCCGCCGTGTCCGATGTGAGCGCCGAGGTGGCGGCAGTGCCCAGACAGCACGTGAAGTTCCCCAGCCTCGTCGCGATAGGCGACCAGGTCCTCACCGAAGTACCGCAGCGGTCGCGTCTCGCCGGCCTGGAATTCGGCCGACCAGCCGACCATGAACCAGCCGGTGACCTTCCAGGTGAAGGGGACTTTCACACGGGCCTCCTGGGTCGCCAAGCCTAGTCAACGGAAGATATTACAGTATAGTTTTCGGCAGCTACGGGTGGAACGGCAGCGCAAGGAGGCGTGGCGATGTCAGAAGGTCGCTTCGACGCGATCGTCATCGGTGCCGGGTTCTCCGGCCTGTATGCGTTGCATCGGCTTAGAGAGCTCGGGCTGAAGGCGGTGATCATCGAGCGGGCCGACAGAGTCGGCGGGACATGGTTGTTCAACCGGTATCCCGGCGCGCGCTGCGACATCGAGAGCATCGAGTACTCCTACAGCTTCTCCGACGAGATCCAGCAGGAGTGGGTGTGGACGGAGACGATGCCCGCCCAGCCGGAAATCGAGGCCTACCTCAACTTCGTCGCCGACCGGCTCGACCTGCGCCGCGACATCCGGTTCAACACCACCGTCGCCTCGATGACCTTCGACGAACAAGCGGCGATCTGGACGGTGAAAACCGAAGCGGGGGAGCAGTTCACCGCGCCGTTCGTCGTCGCCGCAGCAGGCATCCTCTCGGCGCCGCTGGAACCCGACATCCCCGGCATGGACACGTTCGCCGGCACCTCGCTGTTCACCAGCCGCTGGCCCAGGCACGACGTCGACCTCACCGGAAAGCGCGTCGGTGTCATCGGCACCGGCTCGACCGGGGTACAGCTGATCCCGGTCGGTGGCCAAGGAAGTCGAGCACCTCACCGTGTTTCAGCGTTCGCCCGCGTACACCCTGCCGTGGAAGGTCCGCGCCTTCGAGCCAGGCGAGTTGGACGAGATGAAGGCCGGCTACGGCGAGATCCGCGCCGCGCAGCGAGCGCATCCGATCGGGGCAGCGCGGTTGTCGGCCTTCTCGGTGATGTTCGAGATGATGGCCAACCCGCCGCTGAAGACGGCGTCGCGAGAAGACCAGTTACAAGCCGTCGAAGAGAACGGCATCATGGGCGCGCTCAGCTGGGGTGACGTGTTCTTCGACATCGAGTCCAGCCAGATGGCGGCCAAGCTCTACGGGGAGGCGGTGGGACGGATCGTCAACGACCCCGACACCGCCGCGTCGCTGACGCCGACCCATCCCTTCGGATGCAAGCGCCCGATCATCGACCAGGGGTACTACGAGACGTTCAACCGTGACAACGTCACGCTCGTCGACCTCCGCAAGGGTCCGATTCGTGCGGTGACGCCGACCGGCATCGACACCGACCAGGGGTCTCACGAGCTCGACGTGATCATCTACGCCACCGGCTTCGACGCGATGACCGGCGCGCTCAGCCGCATCGACATCCGTGGCCGGGACGGCATGTCGCTCAAGGACTTCTGGGCCGACGAAGGCCCACTGTGTTACCTCGGGCTGGCGGTCGCGGGGTTTCCCAACCTGTTCATCGTCCAGGCCCCAGGAAGCCCCGCGCCGGCAAGCAATTTCGTCGCCGCGCTGGAACAGCACGTGGAGTGGATCGGCGACTGCATCACCTATCTGCGTGCCAACGACTATCAGACCATCGAGGCGCTGCCCGAGGCGCAGCAGGAATGGATCGAGCACATCACGTCCCTCGTTGCGCCGACGGTGCTCGTCCACTCGTCCTGCAACTCCTGGTACAACGGCGGCAACGTCCCCGGCAAGCAACGGATGTACATGGGCTACACGGGAGGAATTCCGGAGTATCGCCGACGGTGTGACGAGGTCGCCGACGCCGGCTACACAGGTTTCAAGCTCGCGTGATGAAGGCTTCGGAACGCGCCTATCGCATCGGCCGGGATTTCGCCGGTGCGCTGCCCCGTGCGCACGCCGCGTTGAGAAGCTCCGGGGACTGGGAGCCGCTGTCGTCGATCGGCGCACGGCAGCTCGGCGAGGTAATGCTCGACGAACTTGCGCTGTCCGGTATGACGCTGACGGCTCCGCCGCCGAAGCTGGAGCGCACACTGGAATCGTGCGAAGCCGCTGCCGAGGAGCTCTCGGCGCTGGGTGTCGAGCGCGCCCACACCACCCCGGAACCCCTGAAGGTGAAGTCGATTCGCCGCCGCAGGCTCGGGCGGCTGACGTACGAGAAGCTCAAGTTCGACCACGAACCCGCGCTACCGCACTCACTCGCCGCAGCCGGTCTCGGCGGGCCCGCAACCGCGGTCGCGCATCTGTGCCGGACCGGAGACGACCGCAGGCCATGGCTGGTCTGGGTGCACGGCGCAGGCCAGGGCCAGCCGATAGACCTGCTGTTCTCCCGGGCCCGGCGCATCCGGGATGAGCTCGGCTTCAACATCGCCCTGCCCGTTCAACCAGGCCACGGTTCACGGCGCACCGCGTGGCCGCCGTATCCGAACATGGACCCGCTGACCAACGTCGCGGGCATGATGCGCGTCGTCTCCGAGGTCCGCGCCCTGGTGCGATGGCTGCGGCCGCAGTCGACCGTGATGGCGGTGTCCGGGGTCTCCATGGGAAGCCCGGTGGCAGCGCTTGTTTCGCACTTCGAGGACGTCGACGGCGTCGCGGTGTACACGCCGATACTCGGCCTGAACGCGATGATCTCGCAGCATCTGGGTCGGTGGGGACCGTCGGTGAACGACACCATCGACCTGCTGGGCTCGCCGACGGTGGCTGCTATTGCGTCCGCGGTCGATCACACCGCCGTCGAACCGACGGCGCCTCCGCGAGGACGCCTCATCGTGGGTGCGTGGCACGACCGGATGGCGATGCGCGAGCCGGCCCTGCAACTGCATGAGCGGTGGGGGGGAGAGCTGTTCTGGCACAAGGGAAGCCATGTCGGCCACCTTTTCGCCAGGGGCGTACAGGACGCCTCCGAGAAATTCCTCGGTGCGCTCGCGGTGACACGATGACGGCTGCATGAGGCGGAGGTCCCGTCAGAGCATCGAGGGCCTCACTCCGCAGTGGCTGACATACGGCGCTCGGGCGCTCGAGTCTTCGACGTGCGAGCCGAGCAGATCGCGCAGGACAGCGGGTTCTCGTCTCTGCTGTATCGACTCCATCTGACCGGCGACGGCGTTCCGCCGACGTTGATCGCCAAACTGCCCGCGCAATCCGAGGCGCGTGGGGCGATGGAGATGCTCGGCGGCTACCGGCGCGAGCTGGCGTTCTACCAAGACGTCGCCGGGCGAGCGCCGATGGAAACACCGCAGGTCTACACCGCGAGGATGGTGCCTGGCGCAGCTGATTTCGTGTTGTTGCTGGAGGATCTCCAGCATTGGGACAACGCGGATCACCTGGCCGGATTGTCGATGAATCAGGCTCGGCTCTGCATCGATGCGCTGGCCGGGCTGCATGCCTGGTCGACCGACGCGCGAATGCCGGTGCGCTGCGATGGCTTCCCGAGCATCGACACCCCGATTGCCCGTGATCTGCTCGTGCCTGCGTTCGGGCCCGGGTGGCAGGTCTATCTCGAGAAGTCGTCGGCGTCGGTGCCGTCGCGCTGTCGCCCGCTTTGCCGAGCAGTTCGCCGAACATGCGCGGCGAGGCCCTGCAGGCGCTGACTGACCGATCGATGCTCCTGCATGGCGACATCAGGGCGGACAACCTGTTCTTCGATGGTGATCGGCTGAAGGTGGTCGACTTCCAGTTCGCGTCCCGCGGCGTAGGTGCGGCCGATGTTGCCTACCTGGTCAGCCAGGGACTCCCGACAGAGGTGCGTCGTGGCCACGACAAGGCGCTCGTCCGGGACTATCTCGAACGGTTGGCCGCGCACGGTGTGAGCGACTACTCCTTCGACGAGGCGTGGCGGCACTACCGGTTCGCCGTCGCGTATTTGATGGTGCTACCGGTGATCACGCTGAATGGTTGGGATGCTATGCCGGAACGATCCCGGGCGCTCTGCTTGACGCTGACCGACCGGGCGGTGGCCACCATCGACGAGATCGACGCACTGGAGGTGTTCGCGTGACCCGTTCCGCACGTGAGGTGGTGGAGCTGTACAACCTGGTGGTGTGGAACAAGCGTGACTTCGAGCTCGCCGAGGAGTTGATGGGCGACAGCGTGATCCGCCATGAGGTGGGCGAGGCGACGACATTGACCCACGAGCAGGCCGTCCGGCGCATCGTGGACCATTGGGAGATGTTCAGCACCATCCGGTTCGACTTGAACCTCGTGGTGGCAGGCGATGACGGTGAACACGTCGCGATCGTGTACCAGTCGCCGATGGAGCTCAAGGACGGCACCAAGACCGACGTCGGCAGCATGGAGATCTTCCGTGTCGTCGACGGCAGGATCACCGAAGTCTGGAATTGCGGCTACAAGCAAGGGATTTGGCAATGACTGAATTACCGGCTCAGCCGGCGGCGACTGAACGTGTACTCGACGAGCTGGGCTACTACCTGCTGGCCGGTGCAGGCGGGGAGGGGCCTTCGACGCTGACTGCGGAAGCCCGGCGCGGCGAGGAGATGGGCTTCGGTACTGCGTTCATTTCTGAGCGGTGGAACGTCAAGGAGGCGTCGTCGCTCGTCGGCGCGGCTTGCGCGGTGACCAGCCGGATGCAGATCGCCACCGCCGCAACCAATCACAACACCCGCCACCCGTTGATCACCGCCTCGTGGGCGACCACCATGCACCGGCTTTCCGGCGGCCGGTTCACCCTCGGTCTCGGTCGGGGGGTGGCGGCGATGTACGCCGCGTTCGGCATCCCAGCGGTGACTACCGCCCAGATGGAGGATTTCGCCCAGGTCATGCGCCGACTTTGGAACGGCGAGGTCATCTTCAATCACGACGGGCCGATCGGTAAGTACCAGGTGCTGTTCCTGGACCCGGACTTCAAGGAAAACATCAGGCTCGCGCTGGTGGCGTTCGGCCCGAAAACTCTCGAACTGGGCGGCCGTGTCTTCGACGATGTCATCCTGCACACCTACTTCACGCCGGAAACCCTGCAGCGGTGCGTCACGACGGTGAAGGACGCTGCAGAGAAGGCCGGGCGCGACCCCGACAGCGTTCGGGTATGGTCGTGTTTCGCCACCGTCGGCGACCATCTGCCCGAAGAGTTGCGGCTGAAGAAGACGGTCGCCCGGCTGGCCACCTATCTGCAGGGCTATGGCGACCTGTTGGTCACCACCAACAACTGGGATCCCGCTGTGCTGCAACGGTTCCGCGAAGACTCCGTCGTCACCTCGATACCGGGCGGCATCGACCACAAAGCCACCGCGGAGCAGATCGAGCACATCGCGACGCTGATCCCCGACGACTGGCTAGAGCCTTCGGCCACCGGCTCGGCGCAGCAGTGCGTCGACCGCATCCGCAAGGAGTTCGACTACGGCGCCGACGCGCTGATCATGCACGGTGCGACGCCCGACGAGCTCGAGCCCGTCGTCGCGGCTTATCGCGCTTCTACGGGGTGATGACGGTGCGGCTCACCGGTTCCGCGGCGGCCTGCCTGCTGTAGACGCCTCGCTGCAGCGCCGACAGCAGCGCGTCGCGGGTCTCCTCCGGGTGGATGAGGTCGTCGAACCCGAGGGTGCCCGCCGACCGGAAGGATGCCTCCACCTCCGCCTTGCGGAGCTTGGCCTCGACGTCCTCGGCGGCGTTCGATGCGCGGCTGAGTGCGGCCGCGCTCATCGCTCCCATCGTGGCGCCGGGATAGGCGAACGTCGCACTCTGGCTGTCGAATCCCAACAGCGACATCACCATTGAGCCGAACCCGTAGGCCTTGCGCAGCGTGACATGCAGCTTGATCGTCGTCGCGGCCGTCTGTGCGGCGAACATCCGCGCGCCGCTGCGCAGCACGCCACTCTTCTCCGACCGGCTGCCCGGCAGCATGCCGGGGTTGTCCGCGAGGAACACGATCGGCAGGTGGAACGAGTCGGCGACCGTGATGAAATGCGCTGCCTTGTCGGCGGCGTCGGCGTCGATCGAGCCGGCAAGGACCTTCGGCTGGTTCGCGACGACAGCGACGGGGTGGCCGCCGAGGTGAGCGAGCGCGCAGATGATCGCCGGCCCGAACTTCGGCTGCACCTCGAACCAGTCCTGCCGGTCGAAGACGACGTCGAGCACTGTCTTCATGTCATACACCCGGCGGTTGGTGCGCGGCACGATGTCGAGCAGCTCCGGCGTCGGTCGCGGCTCGCTCGTCTCGTCGGCAGGCAGCGAGGGCGGATACGACCATGCGCTGGACGGGAAGTACGACAGGTAGCGGCGGATGTCGTCGAGCACCGCCTCGTCGTCTTCCGCGAGGTTGTGGATCACCCCACTGGCAAGCGCGACGCCGGGTCCGCCCAAGTCCTCCTTCGAGATCTCTTCGCCGGTGGACTCTTTGACGACCGGCGGACCCGCGGTGAATATCGCGCCCTGGCGGCTCATGATGGTGAAATCGCAGACCGGTGCGACCAGAGCGCCGTGTCCGGCCGATGGGCCGAGCAACCCCGCCACGGTCGGAACCTTGCCGGAGCATTTCGCCTGTGCGAGCAGATCGGTGGGGGTGCGGCCGTAGTGTTCCCCACTGGGCCGGAATCCGGCGCCCTCGAGAAGCATCACGAGCGGAACCTTGTCGCGCAACGCCAGTTCGGCCAGCCGGTAGCGCTTCGCGTTGCCGCCGGGGCCGATGCTGCCCGCGAGCGTGGTGAAGTCCTCCGCACCGACCATCACCGGTGACCCGTCGATCATCCCGGAGCCTGCCACGATGCCGTCGGCCGCGATGTCGCCGCCGACGAGGGTGCCGAACTCTCGGAACGTGCCCTTGTCGAGAAGGTGCTCCAGCCGCGCGCGGGCGTCGAGCTTGCCCTTGCCCCGATGTTTGGCCAGCCGTTCGTCGCCGCCCATCGCCCGCGAGCGCTGACGCCGAAGATCGAGATCTTCGAGCGTCTCCTTCCAGCCCTGCTCGTTCGTCATGCGCAATTCCCGTCTTGAGAAGGCGATCGTCGCACCGGCGTGCTCACGTTGACCATACTGAATTGCTTACTGTAGCGTCCACGTGTATGGGTGACCACGGCGGTCTCAAGGTCGACGGGGCCGTCTCCAGCCAACTCGCGAACGTCGCCGAAGCGGCGAATCGGCTGGAGAACCGGGGCTACGACTGCTGTTGGACCGCCGAGATCAACCACGACCCATTCCTGCCGCTTGTGCTGGCGGCCGAACACACCACGACAATCGAGCTGGGCACCAGCATCGCGGTGGCGTTCGCGCGAAATCCGATGACGGTCGCCAACGTCGGCTGGGATCTGCAGGCGTACTCCGAAGGCCGCTTCATCCTGGGTCTCGGCTCGCAGATCAAGCCGCACATCGAGAACCGATTCAGTATGCCGTGGAGTCGGCCCGTACAACGCATGCGTGAGTTCGTGCTGGCGATGCGCGAGATCTGGTCGTGCTGGCAAGCGGGAACGAAGCTCGCATTCGAAGGCGACTTCTACACCCACAAGCTGATGACGCCGATGTTCACACCCGAACCGCTCGCGCACGGCTTCCCGAAGGTGTTCGTCGCCGCGGTCGGCGAGGCGATGACCGAGATGTGTGGAGAGGTCGCCGACGGTCTTCTCGCGCATGCGTTCACGACGAAGCGCTACTTCGAAGAGGTGACGACGCCTGCCCTGCTGCGCGGCATGGAGCGGTCCGGCCGCAAGCGCAGCGAGTTTCAGCTGTCCTGCCCGCTGTTCGTGGTGACGGGTAACGACGAAGCCGAATTGGCGACCAATGCAATCGGCACGCGCAAGCAGATCGCGTTCTACGCCTCGACGCCCGCATACCGCAAGGTTCTCGAACTGCACGGCTGGGGGGACCTGCAAACCGACCTGCACCGGATGTCGAAGGAGGGTCAATGGGATGCGATGGGTTCGCTCATCAACGACGAGATCCTCAACGAGTTCGCGGTGGTGGCGCCGTTGAGCGATGTTGCCCAGGCGGTTCGTAACCGGTGCGACGGCGTCATCGACCGAGTCATGGTGGGGTTTCCTGCCTCAGTCGACGACGCCACCGTCGCCGCCGTGCTGCACGAGATGAGGAGTCGCGATTGAGTACGCCGATCATGGATGAGGCAGGCAGGGTGTTCGCCACGCCGAAGGCGTACGCCGATGAGCCGAAACTGCATGCCGCGCTGACCCATCTGCGCGCCAACGCTCCGGTGTCGTGGGTCGAAGTGCCGTCCTACAAGCCGTTTTGGGCTATCACCAAGCACGCCGACATCATGGACATCGAGCGGGCGAACAATGTGTTCACCAACTACCCCCGTCCGGTGCTCGTCACCGCCGAGGACGACGAGCGACAGGCAGCCGTCGGCGTCCGCACGTTGATCCACATGGATGATCCGCAGCACCGCGGCGTACGGGCGATCGGTGCCGACTGGTTCCGGCCGAAGGCCATGCGGGCGCTGAGAAACCGTGCGGACGAACTCGCCAAGGTCTACGTCGACAAGATGGCGGCGATCGGGCCCGAATGCGACTTCGCCCAGCAGGTCGCTGTGAATTACCCGCTGTACATGATCATGTCGCTGCTCGGTGTGCCCGAATCGGACTTTCCACTGATGCTGAAGCTCACCCAGGAGTTGTTCGGCAGCGATGACGATGAGTTCAAGCGCGGCGCCGACGGGGGAGATCAGATGTCGGCGCTGCTGGAGATGTTCGAGTATTTCACCGCGTTGATCGCTTCGCGGCGGGAAAACCCAACGGAGGACTTGGCTTCGGCGATCGCCAACGCCACCATCGATGGCGAGCCGTTGTCCGACATCGACACCATCTCCTACTACGCGATCATCGCCGCCGCCGGGCACGACACCACCAGCGCGACCATCTCGGGCGGCATGCTGGCACTCATCGAGAATCCCGACCAGCATCGAAGGCTGGCCGCCGATCTGGACCTGATGCCGCTTGCTACCGAGGAGATGGTCCGCTGGGTCACTCCCGTCAAGGCATTCATGCGGACGGCGGTTGAGGACGCCATGGTTCGCGGGGTGCCGATCGCGGCGGGGGACTCGGTTCTGCTGTCCTACGTTTCGGGTAATCGAGACGAAGACGTCTTCGACGACCCGTTCCGCTTCGACGTCACGCGAGATCCCAACAAGCACATCGCCTTCGGCTACGGTGTGCACTTCTGCCTCGGCGCGGCGCTGGCCCGAATGGAGGTGGGCAGCTTCTTCTCCGAGCTGCTACCGCGACTCGAGTCCGTCGAACTTGCGGGCGACCCGCAGCATGTCGCGACCACATTCGTCGGCGGCCTCAAGCACCTGCCGATCCGTTATTCGCTGCGCTGAAGCGTTGACGACCGCCCCGGGGATTATCCGAGGCGGCCGTCTCGCCGGGTCGTCTGTCAGACCGGTAGTGGAATCCAGATCCCGAAGAAATAGAAACCCCACTGGTTGTAGCCGGGGTCCCACACCGGTTGCTCGTTGAAGCCGAAGTAGTTGATCGGCGGAGGCGGCGGCCCCCACGCCTCAGGCAACGGCCCATCCCAAATCGGCGGCGGCGGCGCGCCCCAGCCCCATGGCGGCAGTCCGTCACCCCACGGGGCGCCGTGGAATCGCCCGCGCCAGTCGTTGTCCTGAGGACTGAACGGCGGCCGCCAATCATGGCCGCCAGGGCGGTTGAAGTCACCGGGCGGCGGGCCGCCAGGACCACCTCCGGGTCCGCGGAAGTCACCGGGCGGACCGCCGGGAGGGCCACCGGGTCCACGGTCGCCCGGCGGACCGCCGGGTCCACGGTCGCCGGCGGGTCCGCCGGGAGGAGGACCGCCGTGTCCGCCACCTCCGCCGGGACCGCACTGCACCCCCGGAGGGCATTGAGGCGCGGCGTTGGCGATGCCCGACCCCAGGCTGATGCCTGCCGTGCCGAGCATGCAGCCGATCGCTGCACCAGCTAAGAGCTGATTGAGTTTCATTACCAGGCCTTTCCCGCGTCGATAGACGCCCCAACCCAAAGGCGACGGTAGGAAGGCACCCTAAGAGCGAGCTATGTCGCTGTTATCAATCCGCTGTACGGCTGACAGCGTTGTTCGACGCTGTCAGCGATTGACAAGATTGTGGGGAGTCAGCAGCAGCGAGGGTTGGGATTGCTCTCCGTTGCGTCGTGGCGCATGCGCCAATACTCGCGTTCGGAAACGACTGGTTCGTCGGGGTGCATGCGCCCGCGGTGCTCGACGTAGCGCCGATAATGGTTGTCACCCATCAATGTGCCCCAGTACCAACCGATTTGGCGTGCGGCCCGCCGTGTGATCCAGGCAACTCGTCCCATTGCTTTTGCACCTCCCGTTCTCGACCTTGGTGGGGATCAGTCCCGACGGCGCAAAGAGTTTCGACGGCACCTCTTCGTCCTCGGTGAGTGGTCGGCCGCCACCGCGCAGTGCCCTGATCACCATGACGACGCCTGCTGCGAAGACAATGACCACCATCAGCGCAAACACGATTGACAGCGTGCCCTGAATGAAGGTATTTCGGATGACCGCTTCCATCGCGTCGACATTCTTGGCCGCGCCGAACGAGGTCTCACCGGCATCCAGCGCGTTCCGGTACTGGAAGTGTTGGGTCCAGAATCCGACCCTCGGGTCGCCGGAGAAGATCTTCTGCCACGACGCGGTCAGGGTCACGATGAGATCCCACAGCAGCGGAATAGCCGGTATCCACATCCATTTCAGGTAACCCTTCTTGACCACGACCACGGTCACGATGGTCAGTGCGATCGCGGCGAGCAGCTGGTTGGCGATGCCGAACAGCGGAAACAGGGAGTTGATCCCGCCGAGCGGATCGGTGATACCCATCAGCAGGATGCTGCCCCACAACGCGACGACGGCCAGGCTGCACATCCATACGCCGACCCGCCAACTCGGATCGCGGAGCTTGCGCAGCGGGCCACCGAGGTTGCTCAGGCCATCCGAGATCATGAACCGCGCGACCCGCGTGCCGGCGTCGACGGTCGTCAGGATGAACAAGGCCTCGAACATGATCGCGAAGTGATACCAGAACGCCTTCAGGCCGGTACCGCCGAACACGCGGTGCAATACTTCCGACATGCCGATCGCCAGCGTGGGCGCCCCGCCGGTGCGGGAGATGATGGATTCCTCGCCGACGTCCTCGGCGGCTTGGGTGATTTGCTCGGGGGTGATTGGGTCGCCGGTGAGCGGCAGATTGTTGACGTACTCGGCGGCCGTCGCCGCGGTACTGCCGGTCTGCGCCGCCGGTGCGTTGAGCGTGAAGTACAGGTGCTGGTTCAGGATCGCGGCGGTGATCAGCGCGATGATGCCGACGAACGATTCGGTCATCATGCCGCCGTAGCCGATCAGCCTCATCTGGCTTTCTTTCTCGAGCATTTTCGGCGTGGTGCCGGAGGCGATCAGTGAGTGGAAGCCGGACAGCGCACCGCACGCGATCGTGATGAACAGGAACGGGAACAACGAGCCGGCGAACACTGGACCCTGGCCGCTGCCGGCGAACTCGGAGACAGCGGGTGCCTGCATGACCGGGCGGGCGATCAGGATGCCGATCGCGAGCAGCGCGATGGTGCCGACCTTCATGAACGTCGACAGGTAGTCGCGCGGCGCGAGCAGCAACCACACGGGCAGCACCGAGGCGGCGAAGCCGTAGATGATGAGGCACCAACCGATCGTCACCGCGGAAAGACCGAACCATGAAGCGCCCCAGGATGTTTCGGCGACCCAGCCGCCGGCGACGACGGCCAGCAACAGCAGCGCGACGCCGATCGCAGACACCTCGGACACCCGTCCGGGACGCAGGAGCCGCAAATAGACGCCCATGAAGAGCGCAATGGGGATGGTCATCGCGATCGAGAAGACACCCCACGGGCTCTCCGCGAGCGCCTGCACCACCACCAGCGCCAGCACCGCCAGCAGGATCGTCATGATCGTGATGATCCCGATGATGGCGGCCGCGCCGCCGACGGCGCCGAGTTCGTCGCGGACCATCTGACCCAGCGAGCGGCCCCGTCGTCGGGTGGAGATCCACAGCACGAGGTAGTCCTGCACACATCCGGCGAATACCGCGCCGATGATGATCCAGATGGTGCCCGGCAGATAACCCATCTGCATGGCAAGCACCGGGCCGACCAGCGGACCCGCGCCCGCGATCGCGGCGAAGTGATGGCCGAACAGCACCCTCCGGTCGGTCGGCATGTAGTCGGTGTCGTTTTCGAACACTTCTGCCGGAGTGGCATTATCGTCGCGCGGGCGAACGATCTTCATCTCGATCAGCCGGGCGTAGAACCGGAACCCGATCACGTAGGTGCAGATCGCGGCGATGACGAACCAGACCGCGTTGACCGTCTCGCCGCGGAAGAAGGCGATGACCGCCCAGGCGATCGCGCCCAGCACAGCGATGATCCCGAAGATGATCTTGTGGCGGGTGGTGATCGGCGATCGATCGATGATGGCGACCGGCGGTAGATCCTTGTCGGTGCGGATGAACGTGAGGTCGCCGTCGCGCTCTTCGAAGCGATCCGTCGACTCTGCGGTGGGTGAAGCCACTGGTTCCTCCCTCGATCACGGTGGAGTTCTCGTGCCTGAGATGATCCTGTCAAAGGCGGGGCCGGGCCTGAAGAGGATTGCCGAAGATGGCCGAATTACCTGCTATTCGCGCTCGTGGAACGCCCGGACTGTGTCGACGGTATCGGCCTCGTGGGGGCTTTTGTCGTCCCGGTAGCGCAGCACCCTCGCGAAACGCAACGCCATGCCTCCTGGATAGCGCGAGGAGGTCTGCACGCCGTCGAACGCGATTTCCACCACCTGCTCGGGCCGGAGCTTGACCACCCAGCCGTCGGTCGGCCCGTCGGCCAGCTCGGTGAAGCGGGCAGTCTGCCATTCGAGCATCGCGTCCGTCATGCCCTTGAACGTCTTGCCCAGCATGACGAACCCGCCTGTCGCCGGGTCGCGTGCGCCGAGGTGGATGTTCGACAGCTTGCCGGTGCGTCTGCCGGATCCCCATTCGACGGCAAGCACGACGAGGTCGAGGGTGTGCACCGGCTTCACCTTCAGCCAGCCCGCACCGCGGCGGCCTGCCTCATACGGCGCGGACGGCGCCTTCGCCATCAGCCCTTCGTGGCCCGCGGCCAGCGTCGTGTCCAGGAACCGCTGGGCCGCTTGCGCATCCGAAGTGAACAACCGGTCGACGCGCTGAGCTGACGGCACGATCGCGTCGAGCGCCGACAGCCTGTCGCGCGTGGGTTCGTCGAGCAGGTCGACACCGTCGAGATGCAGGACGTCGAAAAAGAACACTGACAGCGGCTGAGCAGCGCGGGCGGCGGCGACGTCGACGCTTCGATCCTTGACACCCCTGCCGCCTCCGCGACCGAACCGCGACGCGGTGACCTGGAATCGGTGCGGGCGCCCGTCGGGGCGCAGCGCGATCGCCTCGCCGTCGGCGATCAGATTCGTCACCGGTAGCGAAAGCGTCGCCTCGACGACCTCGGGCAGCCGGGCGGTGACGTCGTCGAGGCTGCGGGTGTAGATCGACACCTCATCGCCGGACCGGTGGATCTGGACGCGGGCACCGTCGAGCTTGGCCTCGAAGACGGCCTCGCCGCCGAGTCGCTCGAGTGCCTCGGCGACGCCGGTCGCGGTCTGGGCCAGCATCGGCCCGACGGGCTGACCGACCCGCAGCGTGAACTCCGACAGCGCCGCCTCACCGCCGGTCAGGGCGGCGGCAGCGACAGCAGGCAGGTCGCCGCCCAGCATCGCCGCCCTGCGGACAGTCGCGGCGGGCACTCCCGAGCCTTCGCGACGGCGTCGGCCATGACCCCGGCCAGCGCGCCCTGGCGCAGCTCGCCGCCGAGAAGCCGGCGCAGGAACGTCTGCTCGGCGTCCGTCGCCGCGGTGAAGAGATCCGCAACGAGTCCAGCCCGCAGCGCCTGCGACCCCTTACCCGCGACGGCGCCGATCTCGGTGAACGCGGCATCGACGGCGTCGACCGCCAGCGTCGGCTCGTCCGCGGGGTCCGGCAGCGACCGCAACGCCGCCCACCCGACGCCGATCTGGCGTTGCGGCAGGTCGCCAGACAGCCACGCCACGATGACGGCGACCAGCCGCTCGTCGCCGTCCTCGCCCGCCCTGGTGAGCAGATCGGCGATGCGGGCGATCTTGGCCAGCCGCGCTGACGAGGCGCCGACCTCGGCCGACGCGGTGGCGACGTCGATCAACTGCACACCATCACCCTGGCACGACGGTCAGACATCCCCAGCAGGTCGGTGAGGATAGCCGCCTCCACCGCTTCTGCCGCAATAGTTTCCGCCAAAACTCCAACCAGATTACGGTCGGATGGTTGCCTGAGAATGTGAGCACGCCGGACACCGGCACCAGGAGATCTGTGAACCTGGCGCTGGAAGTATTGCCAGGCCGCGACGCCCCACTCAGTTGCCCGGGTGGCGCTGCCCAACTGGGTCCAGTGGGCGTGGACACGCCGTTGGTCGCCGCGATGGCTCCTCGGGAGGACCATGATGTCGCAGGGTGAGCCGATGGACATCCTTTCGGAGAGTGAATGCTGGAGTCTGCTGTCGGGGATGGCTCTTGGGCGACTTGTCACCAGCGTCGAGGGCCAGCCCGAGATCTTCCCCGTCAACTTCGTCGTGCAACGCAGGACCGTGCTGTTCCGCACCGCAGAGGGCGCCAAGCTGTTCACCGTCGTCATGAATAGCCAGGTGGCGTTCGAGGCCGACGACCACAACGTGTCGGAAGGCTGGAGCGTCATCGTCAAGGGCAGGGCGCTGGTGCTCAATACCTACGCCGAGATCCAAGAAGCGGAACGAGCACAGCTGCTGTCCTGGACGGCAACGTCGAAGCGCCGCTACGTTCGTGTGATTCCATCGGTGATCACCGGCCGCCGCTTCCGGTTCGGTCCCGAACCCGACCGCGACTGACCGCTCGCCTGACGACGGCAGAGCCCCCGGGCCTTCGATGTTCGGGACCTTTGCCTCTCCCGCGTCGTCCGCATACGACAGACAGTGTGTACGTGGACCAACTGACGATGCTGGATGCGGCGTTCCTCCAGGCCGAGGACTCCGACCGCCACGTAAGTCTCGCGATCGGCGCCGTTGCTGTCCTTGCTGGACCGATGCCCGACTTCGACTCGCTCGTGGCCGTGCTGGCCGGACGCATACTCTCAGTGCCGCGGTTCAGGCAGATCCTGCGTACCCAGCCGCTCGATCTCGGCGCTCCGCGCTGCGTCGACGACGTCGACGAACTCGCGAACGGCATCGAGCGGGCAGTCATACGCTTGACTGCGATCAGCGCGGGCCACTGGCGCTCCACCCCGTGGGGACGCTCGCACTGGTGCAAGGAAATTGATCACTATGTCGAAGCGACAAGAACTCGAGGTCCTCAACCGCCGGCAGTGTCTGGACCGATTGGACACGGTGCGGGTGGGTCGCCTGGTTTTCACAGAGGACGCGCTGCCAGCGGTACAGCCGGTGAACTTCCGTCTGTGGCGCGACGACGTGGTGATTCGGGTGGCCGGGGGGGCCAAATTGGCCGCCGCCACCGACAATCTCGTCGTGGCGTTCGAGGCTGATGAGTTGGACCCAGACCTACGCCAAGGATGGAGTGTGACCGTTGTGGGGCACGCGCAGCGGATCACGGACGTGGACGAGTTGGTGGAACTGTCGGGAACGTTCCTGCAGCCGTGGGTTGACGGTCGGCGGGATCATTTTGTGCGGATTCGGATTGAGAAGATGACCGGGCGCAGATTCCGCGAACCCGGCCTACCCGAATACCGGAGCGCCGCCGGAGCGCAACCTCAGGGTGGACATCCCAGCGCCGATACCGAGACGATCGCATCGGGGGATCTTGGAGATCCGCCGCTGGGCCCCGGACACTTGTAATGCGGCGACGCGGTGCGCATGTTGGACACTGACTGGTCTGACGAAGCAATGCTCGACGCGATCCTGGCCGGCGCCGGCGGCTTCGTCGTCAAAGACGGTTGCGACGGGCTAGAGACCAAAGACCTCGCTGGATGAGGATTTGGCACCCCATGTCGGCGTGCGAACCTACTTGACGAGGGTCAGACATCTCCCAACAGGCCGGCGAGGACAGCCACCTCGGCGCGAAGTGCGGCGGCCCTTTCGGCGTGGCCGCTCGCGGTGAACTGGTCCGCGGCGCTGCGCCGCTCGTCGATCTCGGACCGCACGAGGTCCCGGATCTGCTCCTCCGACAGCTCCCGACGCGCCACTTCGGCGGCGCCGAGGCCTGCGACAGCGCCCGCGATTGCTCCGCTCGCCCGCCCCTGCATGACGACGGTTTCGGGTGTCTCGGCGTTGTCGATGGCGCTCAGCACAGAGCGCAGCGCAGTGGCGCGCGTCGAGTCACGCTTCTTGCGGGCAGCAAGGAGCGATGCGCGGAGAAGCGTGCGCCAGGTCTCGGCGGGCTGGGTGGACACGGCTCGCCAAAGTACGCGCGAGCGTGCGCAATTGCATCTGATTTTCCGGCGTGCCGGTGCGCAGACACGCACTCTCGCGAAGATGACTACTTGACGGCGAAGTCGACCGAGTGCCAGCCGGTGGCGCCGTCGGGAACGGGGTCGGCCCACTGCTCGGTCTGCGTCGCGCCGGTGTTATCGGTGGCTCGCACCGAAATCGTGTGCGGGCCAGACGCTTCGGCCCGCCACGGGAAGCTCCATAACCGCCAGGCGTCATTGGAGTAGCTCGCACCCAGCTGTGCCTGCTGCCACGGCCCGTCATCGATGCGCACCTCGACGGCCTTAACCCCGCGGTTCTGCGCCCACGCCACCCCGCCGAAGGTCACCGGCCCGCGGGCGACGTCCTCGCCGCTGCGCGGCAGATCGATGCGGGACTCGGTCTTGATCGGTCCGCGCGGCGACCAGCCCAGCCGCGTCCAATACGCCTCGGCCTTGTCGAACCGCGTCACCTCAAGGTCCACAACCCATTTGGTGGCCGACACGTATCCGTACAGGCCGGGCACGACGAGCCGCGCGGGGTAGCCGTGGTCGGTGGGCAGCGGCTGGCCGTTCATCCCAATGGCCAGCAATGCGTCGCGGCCGTCGGTGAGTGCCTCGACGGGAGTGCCCGCGGTGAACCCGTCGCTCGACTTGGACAACACCATGTCGGCGTCGGCCTGCACACCCGCGTCGGCCAGCAGGTCGCGCACCCGGTAGCCCGTCCAGCTCGCATTCGAGATGAGGTCCCCGCCAACGGGATTGGACACGCATGTCAGCGTCACGACCTTCTCGACGACCTCGAATCGGTCCAGATCCTCGAAACGGTAGGTGAGCTCGCGGTCGACCATGCCGTGAATCTTGAGCTCCCAGTCGGCGCGGCTCAGCTGTGGGACGGTCAACGCCGTGTCGATCCGGTAGAAGTCGTCATTGCTGGTGACGAATGAGGGCAGCGCAACACCTTTGGGCTGCACCGTCGGCGGGATCGGCGGTGCGGCGACGTCCACCGCGGGCAGGGCGAACGCATCGCGGTCAGCGGCCACAGACGTTCTGGCCCGCGACAGCACGACCCCGACAACACCGGTCAGCGCGCCCGCGGTGAGTAGTCCAAGCGTCACCAGGGACAGCCGCCTACCCTGGTCGGGCTCGTCGGATGTGTCGGGCTCGGCAGGCTCGGTGGGCCCGTCGGTGAACCGACCGGAGGTCAGCAGGCGGAGAACCACGACCCCACACACGGTGCCGACGACGGTGGGCACGATGTCCACCGGCAGTTGCCCACCGCGGGACAGCACCGCCGCGGATCCGGCCACCCCGGCGAGGACGATCGCCGCGCTGCCGATCGGGACGCGCGGCCGCTCCATCGAGCCGGCGACCGCGGCGATGACGGCGATCACCGCCAGCACGAGCACCGACAGCACGAGCTTGTCGGCCGTGCCGAACGTGGTGATCGCCCATTCCTTCACCGGGCCGGGGGTGAGGTCGATGACGGACGACCCGATCGCCGTGCGGGAATCGGACTGTGGGCCGACGAATGCCGCCACCAGCTGAGTGACGCCGAGGGCGACTGCGGCCGCGGCGATGCCGGCCATCGCCCGTGTTCCGCTCGACGCCATGCTGGCCAAGCTACCGATTCACCTACCCGAAAGCCTTACCCAAAAGTG
>CAWGHF010000003.1:0-133592 GCA_963822305.1 uncultured Actinomycetota bacterium
GATTGCCAGGTACGCCAGGCCCTAACCGTTAACCGGGTGCCCGGTGTTAGGTGCCCCGGTACGCAGTGGGTACGCAGCAGCTCGGATCGCAGTGTCCAGTCGGTCGGCAACGTCGTCTAAGTCGGTGTCGAACAAATCGGCGTAGGTGTCCAGAGTCATCGTTGCCTTGGCATGACCTAGCATTCGTTGCACCGCTTTGACATTTGCGCCCGCGCTCACCGCCACACTGGCTGCCGTGTGCCGCAGGTCGTGCGGCGTGATCGACGGAAACGATTCGTCGGCCTTTTGGCACTTGGCGACGGCGGGCGCGAACACCCTTGCCCGCCAATTGGAGTTGCGCAGCACCCCACCGCGCATATCGGTGAACACCAGTGCATCGCGCGCCTTGCCGACCATTGACGCCGCTAGCTCGTCGGCCAATATCGCCGGGAACGGAACCGACCGGCGTTCATGTGTCTTGGGCGTAGACCACACCAGTCCGCCGGACGCGGTAACCAAGCACGACACATTCACCCGGCGGCGGAGCATGTCGAAATCCTGCACACGCAGCGCGGCCATTTCACCCCAACGCAAGCCGGTGTAGGCGACGAACCGCACCACTGTGCCGTCACGTTCGACGGCGGACGCGAGCGCGACGACTGTGCATGGGCGAGGTATCCGCGGTCTGTGTGCTTGCGCTTGGGGAGCCGGATACCCTCGCACGGGTTTCGCGGGATACACCGATCCTCCACAGCGGCGCCGATCACTGGCGAAGCAGTCCAAATGCATTCTCGATGCCCGGCCCGAAGACCGTGGGGGCACAGCATAATTCGATGCGCGTAATTGTTGGAAGCTGTTGCGCTGCAGCCAGGCTTCGTGGGCACCGGCCTTCTTCCCGACTAGGCAGTCGGATGAAGGCAAAGGATCCCGCCCGACCGCACGGACAACCTGGACTGGACCGAAAACGCTTGGTGGCGAGTAGCCCACACCCGCAGCGGGCTATACGCCCATCCGATCGAGCACTTTGAGGATCTGGTCGGTGGAGCACCCTCGTTTTCGCACAGGCAGCGCACGTCGGTTACGGCTGCTTCTAGGGCGTCGAGGCGTGCGGTCGCTTCTGTGATTGTAACTAGCCAGCGGTCGTAATCGCGGTCGTCGATCTCCAACTCGGCAAAGTCGATGGAACCCCTCATGATCCTCCCTAACTTCGAGTGTCCGCTCGGCGCAGCCACTGCTCCCTACGGGCTATGATTAGCCCGCTCATCAGGCGTCTAACCGGAAAACCTTAAACGCCAGCTCATTACCCTGTTCGGTACACCCGGCCATCAGTGACCACTTCATTTGCGCGACGACCCATCCGCTCGCTCAGCCGAATGAGTGGGTCCTCGTGCCCGCCGGGCATGGTATAGGCCAACTTCCGTAACTCAAGGGCAAACCCACTCAGGTCATGCCTCAGCGACGCATCGCTCATAGGAAGACCTCCCTCATCAAGGACTTAGTGGTAATTATTTCGGCTCTTCAAGAGCGAGCGCAAGTACTTTGCAGGTCGAAAAGTGGCCCAATGTTATTGAAACGCTGCGGCTTTGGGCTATATGTCCCAAAGCCGGGAGTAATCTCCAGAACTAGGAGTGGCGTCTCAGCAGCAACCATTCCGCACGTTCGAGCCACTTCGCGATAGACTGGCGGGTATGTCACAGGTCGCCCTTAGGTTTTTTCTAGGTGGCCTTTCGTAGGGACAGGTCGTGTCCGCTCGGTATATCCGTGGCAGTTTCCACACAGGGAACTAATCGACGTTCTCCTCCACCCACTGGGGAATCGCTTTGTGTCCAAGGCCCGCATACCGAGTGTTAAGGCGGCGATCGTCGGGTGTTATATCAAAAGCGGCGCACAATCGAGCGACGATGTCTCCCGAGTAGTCGACAGGTGTGATGCAGTGCTCATGCAGAGGTACACAGCATCGAACTAACAAGCATGTCTGTAGCAGGAAGGCTAAAGCCCATGATCACCACCTCCTTGGCATTCCGGAGGTGCAACGCCGCCGACGTCCACAACGACCGTAGAACGTTATTGCCGTAGTACGGACTCTTGATGGTGGCAGGCGGAACAACCATGGGTTCGAGGTCGGCAGGTGACTGACAGCGTAGGCGGCGGGAGATTCGGCAGCGGCGTTCCACCCATCGCCGCGGAGTCCCCGGTCATGCACGATGTCACCAGGCGGACCATGTAGACCTGAGTAGTACCAACCAAGTGAACCATGCAATTTCAACAGTTGGAAATCGCTCGGCGAGTTCGACGAAGCCTTGAAGCTGCCATGACCACCGCGAGCCGTGAGCGGTGTTAAGACGACGGGTAGAGATTGCGAGACGAAGACCTGTCACTCGATTTGCCGCGAATGTCTTTGGTGTACAGCAGCCATGCCAACTCGACTAACTGGTCATAGTTGAAAGTTATTACTTTGGTGTAAACGGTTGTCCTCAGACTGACCACTAACGACATGGAGGACGGCAACCCGCGCTTTGGACATGAACCACGACTGTCACCTATGACCCGACTCATCAACGGCCATCGCAGGTGTAACCCAACACCCGACTCATCTGTCACCTATGTCGTGAACTCACACACCCTTAGCTTCACTCAAAGTTCGACCGTCGGCGGGATTTCGAGATCGGCGAGCAGGTGGCGGACTCGTTCTTCGATCTCGTCTCGGATGAGCCGGACTGCATCGACAGATTGACCGGCCGGGTCTGGTAGGTCCCAGTTCTCGTACCGCTTGCCCGGGAAGATCGGGCACGCGTCGCCGCAGCCCATCGTGATCACGACGTCGGCGGCTTGGACGATTTCGTCGGTCCAGGGCTTGGGAAACTCGCCCGTGATGTCGATGCCGATCTCGTCCATCGCCGCGATTGCCGCTGGGTTGATCTCGTTGCCTGGTTCGGAACCACCCGACCAGGCCACGGCGTCTTCGCCTGCCAGATGAGTAAAGAACCCAAGCGCCATTTGGGAGCGGCCTGCGTTGTGTGTGCAGAGGAACAGCACGGTTGGCTTGCCGTCAGTCACCTTGCCTCCTCGAGGGCAACTTGCTGTGGTGTGGATGGGGGACGACGACGTCATCGGCTCGCTGGGCTGCGTCGGGGTACAGCGCAACGATCAGCGCCAATCCGATGAGCGCTCCGACGATTTGAGCGGCGATGAATCCCGGCGCCGAGCCGGGTGCGATTCCGGCGAATGAGTCGGAGAACATGCGGCCGACGGTGACGGCCGGGTTGGCGAACGAGGTCGAGCTGGTGAACCAGTACGCCGCACCGATGTATGCCCCGACGGCTGCCGCACAGAGGGCGGCACGGCCTGTGCGGGCGAGAGTGAAGATGAGCGCAATCAAGCCTGCGGTCGCCACGATCTCGCCGACGAGGTGGCCGGTCGTGATGCGGTCCGTGGTGGCCAACTCGAATACCCGACGGTCGAACATGACGTTGGCGAGCAATGCGCCGGCCACTGCGCCGATTACCTGGACGGCGACGTACGCGAGCGCATCACCGCCGGCGATGCCCGTTCCGGACCGGCGACCCAGCAGCCAGTCAGCCGCAGTTACTACGGGGTTGAAGTGTGCGCCGGAGACGGGACCGAACATCAGGATCAGCACCGCGAGCCCGAACACGGTGGCGGTGGAGTTCTCCAGCAGTTGTAGCCCAACATCGGTCGTGGATAGCTTCGCGGCGGCGATTCCAGAGCCGACGACCACGGTCACCAGTAGGGCGGTGCCGACGAATTCCGCGAGGAGTCGACGCGGCAGATCCTCGCTTGTCACCTACCGACTTCCGATCAGGCCGTCTGCACCTAGGACGCGTGAGAGCTTTTGCAGCGCTTCTGGTATCACGCGGTAATAGACCCACGACCCTCGTCGCTCGCTGTCGAGTAGTCCCGCGATGCGCAGCACCTTGAGGTGGTGGGAGATCGTCGGCTGAGTCAGATCTATACCGACTGAGATGTCGCAGACGCATGCCTCGCCACCGGTATGGCTAGCGACAACACTCAGCAGCCTCAGCCGCACTGGATCAGACAGCGCCTTCAGCATGCCTGCCAACTCGATTGCCGCATCGGTGGAAAGGGGCTCGCGTATCAGGGGAGCCACGTCGCAGCCCGATACGTCGGTCAGCGAAAGCCGTGACTTCGACATCCATCAATATTGACAGTCATCGAATCAGCGCACAAACGAACAACGGGTGAACGTGCCAGAGCGTCGAGACCGACGAAGGAACACCCCGCCGGTCCCGACGACTCGTGGTCAGCAGCAAGAGGCTTGGGCGTCAGCTTTGTCGGCAGCCTGGCCGCCGCAACACACTCCACCACCGTCATCAGCGTCGAGGTGCTGCGGACTGGAACCGAATGAGTCGGAGTCGGCGAGCACCGTGTAGACCTCCCACTTCTCGCCGGCGGGACCGGTCACCCACACCTTGTCCTGGAGGGCGAAGCAACAGGTTGTGCCGATCTCTTCGTCAGTGAAGAGCCCCTCGCCGGAGAGGCGAGCGATTTCGGCATGCACGTGCTCACTGGATTCGACTTCGACGCCCAGATGGTTGATCGTGCCGCCGGTGCCGGGATTCTGGATCAGCACCAGCTTGAGTGGCGGTTCCGCGACGGCGAAGTTGGCGTAACCCTCTTTGACCTTGGCGGGGGCGGTGTTGAACAGCTTCGAGTAGAACGTGATCGCTTCGTCGAGGTCATCGACGTTGAGAGCTAATTGAACGCGGGACATCGGTGGTTCCTTCCTGTACCTGTGAGACATATATCGAAGAGCGCGCTGGACTCAGAATGCCACCTTTTTGATATATGTCAAGATCCATGGCAGCATGGTCTGGTGCCCAAGACGCTTCCGGTGATCGATACGTCGTCGCCTGTGTGCTGCGCACCTGTCGCAGCAGGCCCGATGAGCGACGACGACGCACTGCATGTCGCGCTTCGACTCAAAGCGCTCGCTGACCCCGTGCGGGTGAAGATCATGTCCTACCTATTCAGTTCGCCATCGGGTGAGCAGAACAGCGGTGACTTGGCGAAGGTGCTCGGACTATCCGAATCCACCGTCAGCCATCACGTCACCCAACTGCGTCGGGCGGGACTCGTCGAATCGGACCGGCGGGGAATGAACGTTTACCACCGGCCGCACCGCGATGCGGTTGGAGCGCTCTGCGTCGTGCTCGACCCCAACTGCTGCACCTAGTCACGGTTGCGAGGGCGAAGGACCCGAACTTTGCAGATCGAGTGCCGGTAACCGCAGCGAACACCTACAGTCGAAGGCCCGGCCCGCCAAAGCCCGCCGGACACATCGTCTTTAGGAGAAGTGCGCCGTGAGTCAATGGCTGGTGAGCAACCTTCCATCGTGGTTGCTATTGCTGGGGATCATCGTCGTCGTCGCGGGCGGAGCGGTTCTCCTGCAAGTATTTGTGCGCCGTAAGTTCCCGAACCTCAAGGGCGAAGAGCACAACGACGTCATCAAGTTCGCGTTCGGGGTGATCGGCTTCGTGTTCGCGTTCTTTATTGGCTTCGTCGTATCTGCCATGTGGGGACAGATCGGCGATGCGGACGGCAGAGCACGGACCGAAGGAGCGGCGGGTGTGCAGCTTGCGAGGGACGCCACGGTGTTCGATCAGCCTGAGCGCGACCAGATTCGAAAAGCTCTGCTCGAATACGAGCAGGCGGCGTTAGTCGAATGGAACAAAGCCGCCGAGCGGCAACTCTTTCCCCGAGGCCGATACCGCTTTGGCGCGGCTCTATTCCACTTATGAACATGTCCAAGCGCGCACCGATGCGCAAAAGACGCTACTCGCAACCTCTTTCAGCAATCTGGACAGTCTCAGCCAGGCCCGCACGCAGCGGGTACTGCAAGCGCGCACGGATGTCGGGCCGCCCTGGTCGCTATGGGCCGTCATCTGGGTGACCAGTGGCCTTCTTCTGGCTGCGCCATCATTTACGACGTCGAGAAACCCTCCACCCACTACACAATGGTTGCGATCCTCGGAGTGCTGGTAGGCGCCAATCTGTTCCTCGTTCTAGAACTCTCGCACCCGTTCATAGGCGAGATCGGGACGTCCCCGGAACCGCTGCGTCAGGTCATCCGGCAGTTGTCGTAAAGCGCGTCTGGTCAGATACCTCACATACGCGCGGCGAGCGTCGCCGTGCCTGGGCCGGCGAGTTCGTCGATAGCGACTCCGCGGCCCGTCATAGCCATCAACAGTGCTTCTCCGCTGCCAGTGACTTCGGGTCCGCTGCCGTGTTCCCACGCGACGTCGGTCGCCCGCAGGTGCAGTCCTCTGATCCGCCGCCCCGCACCAAGGCGTGGATTACCGGGCACCAACGGCAGAATTCGCTCGAGGCGATCAACGGGCACGGTGCGCGGATGGCCAAGCGCGCGGCGGATGTCCTGATGGTGCACGGTTCCGTCGACAAGCCCGATCATTCCGCCGAAACCTGCGGTCAGCCCGCGCGGGTGGAGGTGTCTTTCGAGGAACTCCGTCAAATCGTCGGGGGAGAGCGCACCGAACTCTTTGACCCCCACCTCGTTCGCCCGCACAATCCAGCCCTTTGCGAATCGCTTCATCAGGCCGACAACATTCAGTTCCTCATAGCTGACGACGTGGGCAACGACGTCTTTCACCGTCCATCGATCACAGAGGCTGGCCGCGTTCCACTCTTCGGTCCTCAACGTCTTCAGGAACGCGGCCAGGTCTGTCCGCTCTTCGTAAGCCATGTCCATGAGCGACTTTTCGTCGACACTCACTGCGACACCTCCGTCGTCACGATGTCGACGTAGCGGTGGAGGTACAGCGGCCACCCGGCGTCGCCGTCGACTCCATCGGCCACGGCTTGCCAGCCCGAGCCATGACGGTCGAGGTGTCGGTGCTCCAGCTCGACGCGGGTGCGATCGGCCGACTCGGCGATGAACCGTACTTCGACCTCGCTCGCGCGAGCGGGGTCGGACTCCAGTTGCCAGGTCGGCCCGATGTCCCACGAAAAGACCACGCGAGACGGCGGTGAGTAAACGAGCACCCGCGCCCATTCGCATCGACTGCCGTCGACTCCGATGTCGTAGACATGCCCTCCAACGCGCGGTTCGAAGACGGTTTCGGCGATGGCGACCGGAAGCAGATTGTGTTCACGCGGTTTGATCGCGTCGAATCTCTCGACGAACAGGGCGAACGCCCGCTCGACATTGGCGTTGACGACGACGCTCTTCCGAATCGGCTGCACTTTCGATGACGTCACGATTCGTGTCCTCCTTCATCCACAATCAACCTGTAGGCGTCTAGTGCGTTGCCCCAGAACACGTCGAGCTCGGACCTCAGTGCCTCGATGCCTTCCCGGTTCACCCGATACACCCGCCGCCTCCCAACGGCGCGGTCTGAAACGAGTCCGGCGCATTTGAGCACCTTGAGATGCTGAGACACGGCCGGCCTGCTGACAGGCAGACCATGAGCCAGCTCACCAACTGCCATCGGCCCTCCGGCGAGGCGCTTGAATATCGCCCGCCGGGTGCCGTCGGCAAGAGCGGCCCACGCATCGGTGGCTTCGCCAGTAACCACAACTGGTAAGTCTACACTTACGCGTTTCCACAAACTGGGAGTGGTAATTAACGCGGTCGTGGCGAATTAGACATGAGCCCGGCCTGGTATACACCGTTTTCATCTCGCAAAAGTCCCGGAGCTGTCGAGAATCACAAAAACCCTGTTAATCGGCTATTACCAAGATCATCACACTATGATGAGCAAGCCGAACTTCGAGCAAGCGCGGCACGCATGCTGCTCCTGCAGCAATCGCCCGACCGGACAGGGGTGCACGGCCGTGATTCCAAGTATCAGGAGGGCGATGCGGCTGGCCGGGATGCGGCCGATGCCGCGATGGCCGGCCCGCGCGACCGTGGATCTACGCGGTAAACGGATATTGCTGACCGGTGCGTCTACGGGAATCGGAGCGGTTGCGGCGAAGAAACTCGCCGCAGAAGGCGCAACAGTCATCGGTGTCGCACGTCGCGAGGATCTGTTGGCAGAAGTCGTCGACGGGATCATCGCGGCGGGCGGGCGCGCAACCTTCATCCGGGCCGACCTCGCCGAACTCGACCAGGTCGACGAACTGGTGCAAACGATCGGCCCCATCGACGTTCTGATCAACAATGCGGCCAGGTCCATACGCAGACCGCTGGCCGAGTCGTTGGAACGTTGGCATGACATCGAGCGAGTCATGCAGCTCAACTACTTCGCACCGCTGCGACTGATCCGCGGGCTGGCCCCCGGCATGATCGAGCGCGGCGATGGACACATCATCAACGTCGCCACCTGGCGCGTGCTACCGGAATCATCACCGCTGTTCGCCGCCTACAACGCATCCAAGGCGGCATTGAGCGCCGTCAGTCGCGTCATCGACACCGAGTGGGGCCACCAGGGCGTTCACTCCACCACCCTGTACTACCCCTTGGTGGCAACGCCGATGATCGCGCCCAGCGGCGCGTACAAGGGAGTGGCCGCACTCACCGCCGATGAAGCGGCCGACTGGATGGTGACCGCCGCCCGCACCAGGCCGATCCGCATCGCGCCCCGAAAGGCCCTCGCGCTTCGTGCCCTCGACGTCGTCGCGCCCCGCATGCTCAACGACCTCCTGGAACGCGAGACCAATCGAATGAACGCCCGCGCTTCCGACGTTGCCAAACACGCACCGGTAGCGGATATCTCGGTTGCGCGCGCCTGAGCCGATGATGAAATCGATAATCACCGCAGCACTGGCTGCCTCGCTGATCCTGACGGGTTGCCAGGACTCTCAGCAGGTTTCCGGCGGAGAGGATTATCCCTCTGCGCCCGTGACGATGACGGCGGGCGCCAACCCAGGCAGTGGATTCGACATCACGATCCGCTCGGTCGTCGAAGCCTTGGAGAAGGAGGGCATCGTCAAAGTGCCGCTGCCGGTGCAGAATCGGCCAGGCGGAAGCGGAGCGGATTTCCTGGCCACCATGGTGGAGCAGTACAAGGGCGATGATAACCAGGTGTCGGTGGCATCCCTGGCGATGACGATGAACGAGCTGCGCGGCAAATCCAAGTACGGCTACGACGACGTCACAATGATCGCCCGTTTGATGACGGAGTACTTTATCGTCGTCGTTGCGCCTGGCTCGCCGTTCACAAACCTCGGAGACGTCATGACGGCGTTCAAGGCCGCCCCTGCCAGCGTCAAAGTCGGTGCCGCGCAGGACGATGAGGCCCCCTTCGACCTGCTCGTGTCGGCAGCCGGCGGTGACCCGTCATCCGTCAACTACGCCCCCGTTGAGGGCGGCAGTGACCAGAGCGCCGCGCTCCTCACGGGTGACATCAGCGTCGCGATCGGCGGTGTCAGTGAGTTCATCGGCGCATTGAAGTCGGGAGACCTCAGGGCGCTCGGTGTGCTGTCTGAGAATCGCTTGCCCGGCCTCGACGCCCCGACTGCCAGGGAGCAGGGACTCGACGTCACCCTTTCGAACTGGCGTGGCCTCTATGGGCCGCCGGACATGCCGCAGTTCGCCGTCGCATACTGGCAGAAGGCGCTCGGCGAGATGGTGGAGTCACCCACCTGGAAGCAGATCGCGCAGCGGAGCCAGTTCACCACCACCTTCATGATCGGCGACGAGTTCGAGACTTTCTTGGCCAAGACCCAGACGGACGTGAAGGCTGCCCTCGAACAGGCGGCCAAGTGAGTGACGTGGCGGCAACAGACACCGGGGCGGGTCACCGGCCCGAGAACCTCGGTCTGGCAGCACTTCTCACTACTGCGGCATTCTTCTGCGTTGCGCTGGTGGGCACTCTGGCGAAGGTGTCGGGCCAGTACACCTCGACCGGAGTGCTCCTGCTGTCCCAGAACTTGATCTGTTTCTTGTTCATGATTCCGGTGGCACTGCGCGGTGGCTGGTCAGCACTACGGACCCGCAAGATCGGCCTCCACGTTCTACGCGCGACAATGGGAACCGCGTGTTGGTACGCGCTTTTCTTCGCGATCACGCAGATTCCTCTGTCCACCGCGACACTGCTGACCTACAGCGCGCCGCTGTGGATGCCACTCGTCGCCTGGGTCGTCACCCGCCAACGGGTGTCCAGACTGACTTGGATCGGCGCCGGCATCGGCTTCGCCGGGGTGATCCTCGTGCTTCAGCCTCAGGGACACAGCTTCAACCTCGGCGAGTTATCCGCGCTCGCAGGCGCCCTATTCCTGGCCGTCGCGATGATGTCGGTCCGTTGGCTCGGTGCGACCGAACCAACGACCAGAGTCCTCTTCTACTACTTCTTGCTCTCGACCGTGATGTCCGTCCCCATCGCCGTTTTCGACTGGCACCCGTTCACCTCGCAAGCCTGGGGCTGGTTGATCGCACTCGGCATCGCACAGTTGCTCTCGCAGGTCCTCATCGTGGTGGCCTACCGCTACGCATCGGCGGAGAAGGTCGGCCCGTTCATCTATTCCGTCATCGTGTTCACCGCACTGATCGACTGGATCGTCTGGGACCATCGACCGACCCTGTATGCGTATCTCGGTATGGCGTTGGTGATCGGAGGCGGACTCGTGGCCATTCGCGCCAAACGCAATGCGCCCCTGGGCGTCCAAACACCTCAGACGGTTGAGCGCACGCCAGGGGTTTCTCCGCCGTGATCAGACCATGTACTCGAGTAGCTCCGGCCCTTCCTCCTCATCGCTGTGCACACGGTCGAGCGCCGTCTCCGCGACGCGCTTTGCTTGCCCGCGCAGTTCCGGCACCGCGACGGTCTCCCAGTAGGTGCCACGGACCAGCGGACCCATCGCCAGTAACCAAGCCGAACGGTCGCCGTCGCCGGTCAACACCGTGTGGTCGTCCGCGACGCTGATACCCATGTCCGTCGCATCTGGGGTGATGAGGCCGCGGCGCAGCAAGTTCTGCAGAAGCACCGAGGTGGTGGCAGTGAGCTTGGCGGAGGGTCCGGTGGCGTTGATCACCACGTCACCCGAGAGGATTTCGCCGTCGTCCAGATGAACGCTTATCTGGTCGGACGACTCGCCCAGTTTCTCGATGTTCGCGGCGCGCACCTGTAGCTGTCCGGTGAGCTGCAGGTGGGTGAGCGCAGCATGGATGTCGGGAGAAATGCGGTGGCGGAACACATTCCACTTGGCGGCATGGTGCTTCGCGAATGCCAGGCGCTCTTCCGGACTGAAGCCGGCCCAGATGCGTTGTGTGTGAGGACGCAGCTTGTCGACAATGATGGCGGGGTGCGCGTTGCGCTCGTGAAGTACCGCGCAGTGATGCTTCACGAGTGCAACCAGCTCGTCGAGGCCGACGGCCGTGAGATCGACTCCCGGGGGCGGGAATTCGGGGTACTCGATACCCTTGAAATGCGCGTGTGGAAACCATCCGTGCCGTGACACCGCGTGGATGGTGCCCATCCATCCAATGGCGCGCAGGGTGATGATTGCGTCGACTGCTGTGAGGCCGGTACCCAGAACGACCACACTTGCGTCCCTCGGTGGCAACCGCTCCTCCCAGGCCTGCCACGGATCGCCGATCCACGCTCGATGGCCGACAAGACTTTCTGCGCCGGGCAGGGATGCGGGTGTCTCGTTTCCCGTGGCCAGCACGACGCGGTCGGCGTTGAGCGTCGTCCCATCGGACAGTCGTACGGCGCACCCGAATTCTTCTGGCTCGACGTCCACCGCCTCGCCGATGACGAACCGCGACGAGATCCCGTCACCTGGAGTCGCCAGGTATTTCTGCGCAATGGAGCTCAAGTAGTCGCCGTAGGTCTGTCTGGGAATGAACCGTTCACGAAGGTCGATCTCCGGCACTGCTTCGTACTCGGGACGTGTACTCACCCACCGCAGAAAATGGTCGGAGTCGTCGGGGAACGCCGACATATTGCGCGTCGCCACATTGAGCAAGTACTCGGGGCGCCGTCGCCGATAGGCGACGCCCCGGCCGGGCGGCGTCCGTTCGTTGACGATGGTGATCTCGAGCGGATCGTCGGCGAGCCTGGCGAGGTTCACGGCGGTCATCGTTCCGCTGAATCCTCCACCAACGACCACGACACGGGCCGGCCGGGAGACACCTCGAGCGGCGGGTTGGTGGGGCATGCACTGTAGGTCACACACCGGACCGGCTCGTGTCACTGGTTTCGCGCGGGCTTGTGGAAACTCCGGCACGCGGTGAGCATCATCCGCATCCGCCCAGGTGGTCGCAAATGCGGATCTAAACGGCATTCATAGCCGAAGATACGGCTACGATGCGGACGTGTCCATGATTCGGGTTCGCGACGCCGCCGACCTGTTGGGCGTCAGCGACGACACCGTTCGGCGCTGGATCGACGACGGCACGCTGCCCGCCGAACAGGACCAGGCCGGCCGCAAAGTGATCCCGGGCGTGGCCCTGGCCGAGTTCGCCGTCGCGAATTCCGCGGCGGCACCGAAGGAACCGCTCGGCATCGCGAGCTCGGCGCGAAACCGCTTCACCGGCCTCGTCACCAGAGTCGTCATCGATGGCGTGATGGCGCAGGTCGAGATGAAGTGCGGACCGTTCACCGTCGTATCGCTGATGAGCGCCGACGCGGCGCGCGAGTTGAAGCTGGAGCCCGGCAGCGTTGCCGTCGCTGTTGTCAAAGCCACCACCGTGATCGTGGAAACCCCTGGAGGACAGGCGTGAAACGCGTAGCGCGCATCGCAGCAGTGACCGCCGCAGTCAGCCTCGCGGTCGCCGGCTGCGGTTCGTCGAACGAGTCTTCGTCGCCTACCTCAACAAGTGGCGCCGACGGTGGAAAGCTCATCGTGTTCGCGGCCGCTTCGTTGAAGAAGTCGTTCACCGAGATCGGTGAGCAGTTCAAGACCGACAACCCGGGCAGCGACGTCGAGTTCAACTTCGCCGGCTCGTCCGATCTGGTGACGCAGTTGACGCAGGGTGCTCCTGGCGACGTCTTCGCCTCCGCCGACACCAAGAACATGGACAAGGCGGCACAGGCGGACCTGCTGGCGGGTGACCCGGTGAACTTCGCGTCCAACACCCTGACAATCGTTACGGCGCCGGGTAATCCGAAGACGGTGGCCTCGTTCAAGGACCTCGCTCAGCCCGGCTTGTCGGTGGTGGTGTGCGCGCCGCAGGTGCCGTGCGGGTCCGCCGCGGAGAAGGTCGAGAAGGCGACCGGGGTGCAACTGAACCCGGTCAGTGAAGAGTCACAGGTGACCGACGTGCTCGGCAAGGTGACCAGCGGCGAGGCGGATGCCGGCCTCGTGTACGTCACCGACGCGCAGGGCGCGGGCGACAAAGTGACTGCGGTGCCGTTCCCGGAGTCCGCGGAGGCGGTGAACACCTACCCCATCGCGGTCCTCAAGCAATCCAAGGATCAAGAGCTGGCGGGTAAGTTCGTCAATCTCGTCACCGGTGCGGCGGGGCAGAAGGTCTTGAGTGCCTCGGGCTTCGCCAAGCCCAACTAGTCGCCGCGGTGCAGGAAGCCGTGCAGTGTCGCTTGGACGAGTTCGTCGACGATCGCGTCCCGTGAGGGTGGCTTCGCCCCGAAGAAGGACGATCGCAATGCCACCATGCCGACGATCATCGCCATCGTCGAGTGCGCAGGCAGGTCCGGCTGGCTCGATCGCATGCCGCGCAACTGCATGCCCTCGACGCTGATCTGACCCAAGACCCTCAACGCCCGCCTGATGTCGGCGATGCCGGCGTCGGCGACCTCTTCCTCGCTGAACGCCTCCGAGGCGACAAGCGTCAGCAGCAGACCCCGGTGCTCGACGACCACGTCATAGACCTGTTCGACGAAATGGCGGGCCAGTTCGTCTTCGTCGGTCTCCTCGGGAATGAGTGTCTGCCACTGGAGGGCGAACTCGTCGACAATGCTCGTGAACGGGAGCACCAGCGCCTCTCGGAACAGTCCGGCCTTGGAGCCGAAGTGCCGGAACAGCAGGTATTCGGTGACGCCGGCGCTTTCGGCGATCTCACGCGTCGTAGTACTGCGATAGTCCTTGCGGGCGAACAGCTCACGGGCGGCGTCGAGCAGGAGCCTGCGCGGCTCGCCGCGGGGGCGGCGGACGGCCGGAACGGACGCCTTCGTCGCGCTCCGGCTTGCGGGCGATCGTCGTTGCGGCACGGTTGTCAGCTCCTCGAACCGCGCTCGCGGTTGACGACATTCACGATAGCGGCCTTGACCCCGCTCTTTTAATAGTGTCCACTATTACCGATCGGATGCAATGGCGGAAGGGACCGGACGTGGGCCAACTCATCATGCTCGGCACGTTGTTCGGGCTGATCGTGATCATCTTCGGCGCGGTCATGTATTTCGACCCTGAATCGCGCGGTCGCGCGGGTGAAGAGCGCGATCGATGAGCACCGAACTGACGCCACTGCTGACGGCGTCCGTGATCTTCGGCTGGGCCAGCGGAATTTTGTTCTTGGTCGCCGGCATCTACCTGAGCATTCGCAACCGGCGACTGCACCCATTGCTGCTCCTTTGCATCTCGGCGATCTCGTTCTCGTGGATCGAGGCGCCCTACGACTGGGCGATGTACGCGCAGTTCCCGCCCGCACTTCCGCGCATGCCATCGTGGTGGCCGCTGAACATGACCTGGGGTGGGCTGCCGTCGTCTGTACCTCTTGGGTACATCGGGTACTTCTGCCTGCCCGCCACAATCGGCGCCGCGATCGGGCGACGGCTTGTGGCACGGTTCGGATGGCGCCAGCCGGTCACATTCCTGGCCGTGGGCCTCGTCGTCGGCTTCTGCTGGGCCTTGCTCTTCAATGCGGGCCTGGGAGCGCACCTCGGCGTCTTCTACTACGCCTATGTGATCCCGGGGTTGGGACTATTCGAGGGGACCTTGCACCAGTACCCCATCTATGACGCCATTGCGATGGGCATACAGATGATGGTCTTCACCTACCTCCTGGGCCGGACGGACTCGCAAGGACGCAATGTCGTCGAGATGTGGTCGGACAGGATTTCGAAGACCCGTGTTCAGTCGGCAGTCGTGTCCATCGTCGCTGTGATCATCATCGGAAACGCGCTCTACGGAGCGGTTTTCGCGCCACATCTCATCACCAAGCAACTGGGTTACGTGACGTCGGGAACGGGGGAGCAGTTGTTCCCGGGCGTTCCGAACCAACCCAAATAAGGACAGCAAGGGAGGACCAGTGGGCGGTAGCCCGACGGTCGAGTTGTACTACGACCCGTTCGACCACGCCATCGACGACGACCCGTATTCGGTGTGGAAACGGATGCGCGCAGAAGCGCCTCTGTATTTCAACGAGAAGTACAACTTCTACGCGCTGAGTCGTTACGACGATGTCGCACGTGCACTACCGGATTGGCAGACGTATCGGTCGGGACGCGGTACGACTGCGGACATTCTGTTCAGCGGCATCGAGGTGCCGCCGGGAATTCTGCTGTTCGAAGACCCGCCGTTGCACGACCTGCATCGGCGCCTGCTGTCGCGCGTCTTCACGCCACGTCGAATGTTGGCGGTGGAGGATCTGGTTCGTGAATTCTGTGTCAGCGCACTGGATCCCCTTCGCGACGCCGACGGCTTCGATTTCGTCGCCGATCTCGGCGCGTTCATGCCGATGCGGACGATCGGCTACTTGCTGGGCATCCCGGAGGAGGGCCAGCAGCAGATCCGCGATCGCAACGACAAGAGCATCACCGTCGGCGCGGAGCAGGGCGATCTCAGTCAGACGATCATCCAGGATTCGATCGCGATGTTCGCCGAGTACATCGAGTGGCGGGCGACGCATCCCTCCGACGATCTGATGACCGAACTGCTCAATGCGGAGGTCGACGAACCGGACGGCACCCGTCGTCGGCTCGAACGCACCGAGGTCCTCGCATACACCGCGATGATCGCCGGTGCCGGTAACGAGACCACCGCTCGGTTGATCGGATTCATGGGGCAACTGCTCGGTGAACACCCCGATCAACGACGCGAACTCGTCGAGGATCCGTCGCTGATCCCGTCAGCTGTAGAGGAGACCCTGCGCTACGAGCCGCCGTCGCCGGTACAGGCGCGCTACGTCGCCGCCGACGTCGAGCTGTACGGGCAGACCGTGACCGAAGGGTCCTACATGTTGCTGCTCAACGGGTCAGCCAATCGCGACGAGACGAAATTCACCGACCCCGACCGTTACGACATTCACCGGACGGGCGGCCACTTGAGCTTCGGCCAGGGACTGCACTTCTGCCTTGGCTCGGCGCTGGCCCGGCTCGAGGGGCGGGTCGCGTTCGAAGAGGTCCTCAAGCGGTGGACCGATTGGGACGTCGACTACGGCAATGCGGCCAGAGCGCGGACGTCCAGCGTGCGGGGCTGGGCGAAATTGCCCGTCAAGACTGGTTGAGGCGCCACCGAGGCGTTGCCTGCAGGCAAACCCCCACATCACCTGTGCTGCGGTAGCCGGCTGGCCGCGTGACCGCGCGGTGGACGAATCATCGAGCCTTCACTGTCGCACAAGTGCGACACATGAGCGACAATCGTCGCAAATTCGACGCAGCATGCGACAAATATCGTTAGTGAACACCAATTCACCTGGCGGAGCGATACATTCGCGGACCGGCGCGCGACCGTCGGCTGACGCACAGTGAATTAATCCCTGAATCCGGCACGTGCGCTGACCAGTTCTCTTACGGTGCACCTACAACTGCTGCCGCAGGGAGGCGTGATGGCGGCACGATCGCGGGACGGTGCAACCCGGTGTGAATACAGCGAACGGATCGGCGGCTGGCTCGGTCACCGGCCTACCGCCCATTGACCAATTATTGTTATTTTTAGATAATAGCCGTCGCCCCAGGCAGAGGCCTATGACATCAGGGGGATCGATGGAGGCACCGCTCACGCGCCGATGTCGGCGCGGGCGAGTACCCGCCTTCAACGCCTCGCACCGTTGACCAAATACTTGTTCCGCCGGTAGAGTGCCCGCCCGGACCGGGGGTATCGGCATCAGGTCAGTGGGGGCACTGTGAATCTCTTCCATCCTGGAGTCGCGTGACGGCGCGAATGGTGGCGGGGTGAGCGGTCGCGCCCTGCGCGCCCTGATGGGCGTCGCCACCGTCGCCGCGATCGTCGCGGTGGTGGTCCTCGCCGCGACCCTGTTTCGCGGCGGCCTCACCGACAGCGTGCCCGTGACGGTGATGTCGCCGCGGGCCGGCCTGGTGATGAACCCGGACGCCAAGGTGCAGATCCGCGGCGTCCAGGTGGGCAAGGTCGACTCGATAGAGCAGATGCCCAACGGCGAGGCCGCGCATTCATCTCGCGATGGATCCCGAAGCGGATGAACGCGATACCGGCCAACGTGCTCGTCGACATCGCATCGACGACGGTGTTCGGCGCCAAATACGTCCAGTTCGTCATCCCGCCGGACCCGTCGCCGGAATCCCTGCGCGCCGGCCAGGTGCTCGCCGCCAAGCACGTCATGGTCGAGATCAACACGGTCTTCGAAAATCTCACGTCCGTGCTGTCGCAAGATCGACCCGCCGAAACTCAACGAGACCCTGGGCGCCATCGCGTCGGCCGTCAACGGCGCGGCGAGAAGATCGGCCAGATGCTCACCGATCTCGACGCATACCTCGCCAAGATCGAACCGAGCCTGCCCGCGCTGAGCCACGACCTGGAGGTCGCGCCCGCAGGTACTGCGGGCCTACGGCGACGCCGCGCCCGACTTCGTCACCGTCGCCGACAATGCGGCGCGGATCAGCGACACGATCGTCGACCAGGAGCAGAACCTCGACGCCGCACTGGTCAGCGTGACCGGCCTGGCCGACATCGGCAACGACGTGATCGGCGACGAACCGGCAACCACTCACCGATGTCCTACACCTGCTGGTGCCGACCACCGATCTACTGAACAAGTACAACCAGGCGCTGTGGTGCGCCTGTCCGGGATGGTCAACGCTTCGCGGCCGGCCGCCGCTGAAGGAGCCTGGCGTCGTGGTGCTGGCCGGCTTCCTGTGGGGACAGGAGCGCTACCGCTACCCGATGGATCTGCCGAAGGCGGGTGCGACGGGCGGCCCGCAGTGCACCGGCCTGCCGAACCTGCCGTTCGAAGGGGTGCCGCCCTACGTCGTCGCCGACACCGGGACCAACCCGTGGAGGCGCACCTATCCCGGCATCGTGCTGAATTCCGACGGCACTGAAGAAGATCATGTTCGGCGAGATCGACGGGCCGCCCCGCAACACCTATCAGATCGGCCAGCCCGGATGAGGCGCTCGCTACGCCCGACGCTGGTCAAGTTCGGGATCTTCGGCGTGGTCATGGTCGTCCTGACCGCGTGCCTGTTCTTCATCTTCGGGCAGTACCAAACCGGTTCGACCAAGGACTACTCGGCGGTCTTCAAGGATGCCTCGCGCCTCAAGGTCGGCCAGTCGGTGCGCGTCGGGGGAATGCGAGTCGGGACGGTCAACAGCGTCAAGCTCCAGAAGGACAAGACGGCGCTCGTCACATTCGACGCCGACCCCGCCGTGCAGATGACCACCGGCACCCAGGTGGCCGTGCGCTACCTCAATCTCGTCGGCGACCGCTATCTGGAGCTGATCGACGGACCAGGGGACCGGCGGCTGCCGCCCGGATCGCAGATACCCGCAGGAGCGAACACAGTCGGCCCTGGACCTCGACCTGCTTCTCGGCGGCCTCAAACCCGTTATCCGAGGCCTCAATCCGCAAGACGTCAACGCCCTGTCGGCGTCGCTGATCCAGATCTTCCAGGGGCAGGGCGGCACCCTGCAGTCCCTACTGTCCAATACGTCGGGATTCACCACCGCGCTGGCCGAACACAACCAGACGATCCAGGCGTTGATCGACAATCTGCGCACACTGCTGTCCACGTTGACCAAGGAGGGCGACAAGTTCTCCGGCACGATCGCCAAGTTGGAGACAGTTGGTGACTCGAGCTTGCGGCAGAGAAGGATCCGATCGGCACGGCCATCGAATCGCTGAACAACGGCACCGCCTCGGTGGCTGATCTGCTCACCGATGCCCGGCCTCCACTCGAAGGGCACCGTCGACCAGTTGAACCGGTTGGTCACCAACATGGACGGTCAGAAGGACCGGCTCGACGCCTCACTGCAGAAGGCGCCGGAGAACTACCGCAAGCTGGTCCGCACCGGGTCCTACGGCAGCTTCTTCAACTACTACATCTGCGAACTCAAGTGGCGGGTGACCGACCTTCAGGGCCGCACCGCCGAGTTCCCCTGGGTCAAGCAAGAGCGGGAGGTGCACCGAGCCCTGATGCTGAAATACCGTGGAAACAAGCTTATTCGGACCGGATTCATGGGCGTCGTCCTGGCGATTCTCATCGTCCTCGTCGGGCCTTTCACCCGAGACGTTGACGTCGCTGGGCGACGGCGATCCGGTATCAGGCGCAGTTCTCCGACGCCGGTGGCCTGACGGCGGGCAACGACGTGACGATCGCCGGAATCAAGGTCGGCAGCGTCTCGGATGTCGGCCTGCAGGGACGCAACGCGCTCGTGACGTTCACCATCGACGGCACGGTCGCAACTCGGGTCGGACACCACCGCACACATCCGAACCGGAACGCTTCTCGGCGAACGTGTGCTGACGTTGGAGTCCGCGGGCGACGGCACGATGCACCCGATGGACGTCATCCCGGTATCGCGCACGGCTTCGCCGTACTCGTTGACCGAAGCGGTCAGCGAGCTGACGACCAACACCGCAGGCACCGACACCGCATCTCTCAATCAGTCGCTGGACACGCTCTCGGGGACGCTGGATCAGGTTGCGCCACAGCTCGGTCCGACGTTCGACGGCATCACCAGGCTGTCGCAGGCCATCAACGACCGCGACGACACACTGGGCGCGCTGCTCAAAGACGGTGCCGACGTCACCAAGATTCTGTCGGACCGCAGCGCACAGGTGAACACGTTGATTCTCAACGCCAACGATCTGGTCGGCAGTGCTCAACGACCGGCGCTAGGCGATCGTCGAACTGCTGGTCCACACATCGGCGTTGGCGAAGCAACTGTCCGGGCCTGATCCACGACAACGAGGCAGAAACTGGCGCCGACGCTGGACAAGCTCAACGCGGTGACGGCGATACTTGGAGAAGAACCGCGACAACATCGCCAAGGCGCTGCCGGGGCTGGCGAAGTTCCAGACCACCGCTCGGCGAGACGATCGGCAACGGTCCCTACTACCAGGCATACATCCCCAATATCTTCTATCAGCGAAATCCTGCAGCCGTTCTTCGATTACGCGTTCGGCTTCCGGCGGGGCACCAACGCCGGTCAGCCACCGGACAATGCCGGGCCTCGCGCCGAGCTTCCCTTCCCGTACAACGGAATTCCGCAGGAGAACGAGCAGTGGGGTCCGCCACCACCATGACTCGAAACCGGCTTCTGAAACTGGCGCTCGCGGCGGTGCTCGCGGTAGCGCTCGTCGGCGGCGTCGCCGTCGTCGTTCAGCAGACCTTCTTCCGGCCCAACACGATCACCGCGTACTTCACCAACGACGGTCGCCATCTACCCCGGCGACGAGGTCCGCATCGCCGGCGTGAAAGTGGGCACCATCGACTCGATCGAACCGATCGGCACCCAGGCCAAGATGACGCTGCGCGTCGACAGCGGGATCTCGCGTTCCCGCCGACGCCAAGGCCGTGATCGTCGCCCAGAACCTGATCTCGGCCCGCTATGTCCAGCTCGCGCCCGCCTACGAGTCCGGTCCGACGATGAGCGACGGTGCGGTGATCCCGCTGGACCGCACCGCGATCCCCGTCGAGTGGGACGAGGTCAAAGAACAACTGATGCGGCTGGCAACGGAACTGGGCCCGGACAAGGGCATGTCGACGGGCTCGGTCGGGCGATTCATCGACAGCGCCGCCAACGCGCTGGACGGCAACGGAGACAAGCTGCGTCAGACGCTGGCTCAGCTGTCCGGCGTCGGGCGGATCCTGGCCGACGGCAGCGGGAACATCGTCGACACGATCACCAACCTGCAGACCTTCGTCACCGCGCTGCGCGACAGCAACGACCAGATCGTGCAGTTCCAGAACCGGTTCGCGACGTTGACAAGCGTGGTCGACGACAGCAGGTCCGACCTCGACGCCGCGCTGAAGAATCTGTCCGACGTCGTCGGCGAGACGCAGCGCTTCATCGAAGGCACCCGGGACAAGACCGCCGAACAGATCCAGCGCTGCTCGGCCAACGTCACCCAGAACCTGGTCGACCACCGCATGGACCTCGAGAACGTCCTGCACATCGCGCCGCACTCGATCGCCAACGCCGTCAACATGTTCGACCCGCGGACCGGGCCGCCAGCGGTGTCTTCGTGTTGAACAACCTCTCGAACCCGGTGTGGGCGATCTGCACCATGATCGGCGCGCTCGAGAACGTGACGTCCCCGGAGACCGGCAAGCTGTGCGCCCAATACGTCGGCCCCGCGCTGCGAACACGATCAACATCAACAATCTGCCGGTTCCGTTCAATCCGTTCCTGACGTCGAATCCGCCGGACTACATGCTCAGATACTCCGAGGACAGGCTGCGGCCGGAGAACGAAGGACAACCACCCCCGCCGTACACCGACCCGCCCGCGGTTTCCGCGTACACCGGGTGCCGGCGACGTGCCTCCGCCGCCGGGGTATGGGCCGCCGCCCGGCCCACCGCCCGGGCGCCGCTGCCCATGGCCTCACCGCCTGCTCCGGCGCCGACATTGCAGGACATGCTGCTGCCCGCCGAGGCGCCGCCACCGCCAGGTGATGCACCGGCGATCCGCCACCGCCAGCTGACGGGACACCGCCGTGATCGGGGCGAAGAGTCGGGCGTCGCCTGCTGGCGGTCGGGTGCAGCGTCGATGGTGACCGTCACCGGGTGTGCGTTCCAGGGCGTGAACTCGCTGCCGCTGCCCGGCGCGGTCGGGCGCGGCGGTGACGCGACTGTCTACCACGTCGAGCTCGCGAATATCGGTACCCTCGAATCGAATTCGCCGGTGATGATCGACGATGTCGTCGTCGGCAGTGTCGGCAAGATGAGATTGCACGGCTGGCATATCGATGTCGATGTATCGCTGAAGCCGGACGCCATCGTCCCCGCCAACGCCGTCGCGACCGTCGGCCAGACGAGCCTGCTGGGATCGATGCACGTCGCGCTCGATCCGCCGCTGGGCGAAGTGCCGAGCGGCCGGCTGCAAGCCAGGCGCCACGATCGGTCTGAACCAGTTCGTCGACATACCCGTCGACCGAACAGACGCTGTCGTCACTTGCGGCCGTCGTCAACGGCGGGGGACTCGGACAGGTCGGCGACATCGTCCACAACTTCAACACCGCGTTGAACGGCCGCGGTGATGTCGTTCGCGACCTGATCGCTCGTCTCGACACCTTCGTCGGAACCCTGTATCAACAGCGCGACAACATCATCGCCACGATCAACGAACTCAACAGGTTCGCGTCGACGCTCGGCGGACAACAGGAAGTGCTCACCCGTGCGCTGAACAAGATCCCGCCTGCCTTGGACGTTTTGATCAAGGAGCGACCGAGGCTCACCACCGCGCTGGAGAAACTGGGCACGCTGAGCGAGACCGTCTCTGGGCTTGTCAACGACACCCAGGCCGACCTCGTCACGAACCTGCAGAATCTCGAACCCACCCTCAAGGCACTGGCCGACGTGGGCCCGGAGATCGACACCGCTCTCGCGTATATTCCGACGTTCCCGCTGACCCAGAACCTCATCGACCGGGGCGTCCGCGGCGACTACGTGAATCTGTTCGTCACTGTCGATCTGGACGAACTCTCGTATCAAGCGCGGGCTCTTGCTCGGTACACGACTCGGACAGGACCGCGCGTCGATGATCCCGGCCCGGGCGATCCCGGATATGACGCCTACTACACGAAGTTCCCGCTGGGCGTGGGCACCTCACCACCCTTCGGACCGATACCGAATGCGAACGCGGCGCCATGGGAGCCCGGGGGTGGTGGCTGATGCTGACGAGGTTCGTCCGCATCCAACTGGCGATCTTCACGATCGCGTCGGTCATCGGCGTGCTGGTCATGGTGTTCGTCTACATGCAGGCACCGACGTTCCTCGGTATCGGGCGGATCACGGTCAAGCTGGAACTCCCCACATCGGGTGGGCTGTACCGGTTCTCCAACGTGACGTACCGCGGCGTCGAGGTCGGCAAGGTGACGGGGATGGACGTGTCGCGCACGCAAGCGACCGCGACGCTCAAGCTGGACAGTTCACCGAAGATCCCGGCCGACCTGGTCGCCGAGGTGCGCAGCGTGTCGGCGGTCGGCGAGCAGTACGTCGAACTGATGCCGCGCACGGACTCGCCGCCGTACCTAAGGACGGCTCGGTGATCGCCATGGCCGACACCAAGATTCCGCAGGCGGTCGGCCCGATGCTCGATCAGGTGAGCACCCTGATCAACAGCGTTCCCAAGGACAAGTTGAGCGGATTGGTCGACGAGTCGTTCAATGCATTCAACGGGGCCGGCTACGACCTCGGCTCGCTGTTCGACTCGTCGGCGCAGATCTCCGGCGATCTCAACAAGGTGTCCGATCAGTCCACGGCCCTCATCGAAGACAGCGGGCCGCTTCTCGATTCGCAAGCACAGACAGACCGATTCGCTGCGGCTGTGGGCGAGAAGCCTGGCCGGGATCACCGGACAGGTCGCAGCCAACGACCCGCAGATACGCACGCTGCTACAGCAGGGACCCGGCGCAGCGAACGAGGTATCGCGACTGCTCGATCAGGTGAAGCCGACGCTGCCCGTCCTGTTGGCGAACCTCACCACGCTCGGCCAAGTGGCGGTCACCTACCATCCGTCACTGGAGCAGGTTCTCGTGTTACTGCCGCCGTTTGTGGGTGACGTACTCTCTTCGGCTCCCCAGAACAACCCGACCGGGATACCGCTGGGCGACTTCAGGATCCAGCTCGGTGACGGGCCGCCGTGCACCGTCGGGTTCCTGCCGCCGTCGCAGTGGCGTTCGCCTGCCGATCTGACGACGATCGATACGCCGGACGGCCTGTATTGCAAGCTGCCGCAGGACTCGCCGGTCGTTGTGCGCGGAGCGCGCAACTCTCCGTGCATGGGTGTGCCCGGCAAGCGCGCGCCGACGGTGCAGGAGTGCTACAGCGACAAGCCCTACACGCCGCTCGCGATGCGGCAGCATGCGCTGGGGCCCTACCCGATCGATCCCAATCTGATAGCGCAAGGCATTCCGCCGGACGATCGCGTCGATGGCAACCAACGGCTCTACGCCCCCGTCGAGGGCACGCCCATGCCGCCTGGGGCAATGTCCGGCGGAACCCCGCCCGATGCTCCACCGCCCGGGGCGCCACCACTACCGCCCGGTGCCCCACCTCGCCGCTGCCGGCGCCCCCGGCGCCACCTCCGGCGGAGGTCTTCCCGCCGATGGATACCGGAGGTGCGGTGCCCGCGACGCCGAGTTCGTTCGGCACCAACGGCTCCGAGCCGGGACCGTCGGTCGCGGTCGCGCACTACGATCCGCAGACCGGGCAATACGCGGCACCGGACGGGCAGGTCTTCCGTCAGGAGAATCTCGTCGATCCGGCCAAGTCATGGCAGGACCTGATCTACATGGCGGATGCATGATGTTCGCGCGCTTTGTTTTCGGTGTCGCACTCGCAGCGTCAGTCGTGGTCGGTGCGCCACCGGCCCACGCAGATCCCGGCGACGGCATCGCCTTGAACGGCACGTATACGGCGTTCTCGGACGGTGTGTGGGCGAAGACGAACGACTCATACCATGACGAGCGCAGCGTGACCCAGACGTGGACGATCACCTCGACGTGCAGCACGTATCAGGACTGCACCGGACGCGTCACCAGCGACCAAGGCTGGAGCGCGGACATGAAATACATGAGCGGTAGTTGGATCGTTCGCCGCACCGTGGACAACTGGGAGCCGTGCATCGACGGCACCGCGACGCCGGGGGCGCAGATCTTCACGTTCTCCAAGGGCTACCCGGAACCGCTTCCGCTCAAAGGTTGGGACACGACGACGGGTCTCAGCGGCGCGTGTGGATGGAACAAGCAGCTCGATGTGCGGTTGCCCTTCACGCTGACCCCAGTCGAGTGAACAACCAAGCGCGCCCGCAAGAAATAGATCCGTCGCTGCGGTCTTGTCGCCGTGATCATGCCGCGGGGAAAGGGCTTGGTGACGCGGCGACTTCGGCTGTCCCGCATTGCCGTCGCTGGGGCTGAGCGAGTACTTGGTCTGCGTGGTGTCGAGGTGGCCCGAGTATCGCCGACAGCCAGCGTGCGCGTTCACCGACCGAGCGATGCGACCGGGCCGCTGCCAGCCGTGCTGTGGATTCATGGCGGTGGATACGTGCTCGGGTCGGCGCGTGTCGAGGACCGCAAGGCTCGACGCATGGCCGACGTCTTGGGTGCGCAGTGGTGGCGGTCGACTACCGCCTCGCCCCCGAGAATCCGTATCCGGCCGCACTCGACGATTGCTATGCCGCGCTGGGGTGGCTTGTGGCACAACCAGATATCGATTCTCGTCGCATAGTCGTCTCCGGAGTCAGCGCCGGCGGTGGGCTGGCCGCAGCACTGACCTTGAAATGCGTCGACACGGGTTTGGTGGATCTCGCCGGCCAGGTGCTCCAGTATCCGATGTTGGACGATCGAACGACGCTGAAGTCAATCACCTCCGCCCTGGGTTGGACCCCCGAGGACAACAGATTCGGTTGGCGGTCGTACTTGGATGCCGACGTCGGCGCCGACGAGGTCAGCGCTTATGCGGCCCCCGCTCGTCGGAAGGACCTCGCCGGCCTTCCCCCGACATGGATCGGCGTCGGCACAGCAGATTTCTTCCACGATGAAGACGTCGACTACGCGACGCGCCTTCAGGCAGCAGGGGTACCCACGCAGCTCGAGGTCATTCGCGGTGCCTTTCACGGATTCGATTTCGCCGCCAACAACGAGCTGGCGCGATCATTCAAAGCAACTCGATTGGCGGCGACACGTCACTTCCTCACCCAGGGTTGAACGCCCCGCGCGGAATGGTGAGCGGTAGGTCGACCGAGCTCAGCAGACCCGGCTCTGCCGCAACGACATACGGGATGGCGTTCACGACGCGCATCGCCGTAGCGACCATCGCGCCCGCCCCGGACGTCATGCTCTCGATCCCGGCCTTCTTGCGGTCTCGAAGCGTCGCGTCGATTGTGCAGTCGATGTCCGGTGTGCCGGTGATGACCACGCGATAGCCAAGCGCGTTCGGAAGCGTCGGCCAGTCGGGTGCGACATCGGGAGCCAGCCGGGTGACGTGTTCGATGACGATGGCCTCACGCCCGTCGACAACGCCGATCGCCTGCATCCGCAGTGCGCCACAGGTTCCGGCCTCGACTGTGCCCATCGCGACCTCCAGCGTCCGGTTGGTCACCGCGCGATCGAACGTCTCACGCACTTCCTGAACCTCGACGCCGAGTGCGTCGGCGACCATTCGGATCTGTCCCTGCCACTCACCGGAGATGGCGCCCGGGAAACTGATCCAGGGCTGGTAGTCGAGGGGACGGCCGAATCCCAACGCGTCACTCATGATGTCGGGGACGCCGTAGTCGTCGTACAGGCCGATCTCGTAGGCGTGGATCTTCTCGATCTGTGACGACTGCGTGGTCAGGACCAAGGGCAGGTAGTCGGCGGCGAACCCCGGTTCGATGCCGGACGCATACAGCGACACCTGGCCTTCCTTCGCGGCCACCGCCAGTTGATCCCGCCACTCGACGGGTTCGTAGGCATGCGGATTGACCAGTCGTGTGGTGCTCGTCGTCACCACGTTGATGCCCGCACTGAGCAGCTTGACGTAGTCGGGGATCGCCAGAGCATCACGCTCGGGGCCGCTGGCCGCGTAGATCACGCAGTCGGGTTTGAGGGCGATCAGCGCGTCGGCGTCGTTGGTGGCGGCCAGGCCGATGGGCTCGCCGTTCGCAAGCTCGCCGGCATCCTTGCCGTCCTTCTCCGGCGAGTGCACCCACACCCCGACAAGGTCCAGGTTGGGCCGCTGGTGGATGGCGCGAATCGCGATCGATCCGATGCCGCCTGTGGACCACACCACGACGCGGTGCCGACCTGCTGTCATTGTTCCTCCTGATGGCGGTACACATCGACCTAACTTTTGCTCCGAAGTTAACAGTGGGCACTATTATCGTCAACAAGAATCGGGTTATAGTCCGTTCTGGTGTTCACGATCCGGTTCGACATGCGCGCGCCCTCGTTCGGAGCGCCGACGAGCGACTTGTATGCCGGGGCGATCGACATGTGCGCCTGGGCGGAATCCCGCGGGGCGATCGTGGCGGTGCTGTCCGAGCACCACGGAGCCGAAGACAACCATCTGCCCTCGCCGCTGGTGTTGGCATCGGCGATCGCGGCCCGAACCGAGCGGCTGCCGATCATGCTGGCGGCGGTCGTGCTTCCGTTCTGGGATCCGGTCCGGCTGGCCGAGGACATGAGCGTGCTCGACATCATCAGCAAGGGCCGGGTGTCCTACGCGTTCGGCATCGGCCACCGACCCGAGGAGTACGAGCACTTCGGCGTCGACATCCGTCGCCGTGGCCGCCTCGCCGACGAGAAGCTGACCCTGCTGCGGCAGCTGCTGACGGGCGACCCGGTGGTCGCCGACGGCAGGCGCACCCACGTCACGCCCGCGTGCACATCACCAGGCGGGCCGTTCATCATGCTGGCCGGCGGCAGTGAAGCCGCCGTCAAGCGCGCGGCAAGGCACGGATTGGGCGTCGTCCTGCAGACCAATCAGGGCGGCCTGAAAGAGTTGTACGAGAACGAATGTCGCGCGAACGGCCACGAACCCGGTTTCGTCCAGCTTCCGGCCGACGGCGCTCCGACCGCGGTGTTCGTCGCCGACGATGTGGACAAGGCGTGGGACGAGCTGGGCCCGTACTTGCTGCACGACGCGGTGACCGCCGCGGCCTATCGGCACGGCGACGAGGGGGTGGCCAGCATCTCGCGCGCCGCCGACGTCAGCGGGCTGCGCGACGGCCAACGGGCCGTACCGCGTCTTCACCACCGACGAGGCGGTCGACTACATGCGCGGCGGACAGGCCCTGCCGCTCGCGCCACTCTGCGGTGGAGTGCCACCGGATCTGGCATGGCCGTACCTGGAGCGCGCTGCCGACGCGGCGGCCCGCGCAGGCTGAACGAAGGAGAACCATGGAGGCAAGCCCGAGTCGGGTGGTGGTCTGGTCGACCGGGTGGCGTCGGCTCCATCGCGGTCGACGCCGTACACCGCCGCCCGGATCTCGAGCTCGTCGGGGTGTGGGTGCACTCGCAGGACAAGGTGGGCCGCGACGCCGGGGAGCTGGCCGGCGGTGAACCGATTGGTGTCGTGGCCACGAACGACGCCGCAGCGTTGATCGATCTGCGACCGGACTGCGTGGTCTACGCCGCGAGCGGACCGGAGCGCGACGCCGGCGCCGTCCCGGACTACCTGCGGCTGCTCGAGGCCGGAATCAACGTGGTGTCAACGACATCGACCAGCCTGATATACCCGCCCACGTATTACTCGCCGGACTGGCGCGACCAACTCGAGGCGGCGGCCAAGTCCGGCAACGCATCGTTCTACGGGTCGGGAATCTTCCCCGGGTTCGGCTCGGACCAACTGGCTCTTTTGTTGGCGACACAGTCGAAGAAGATCCGGTGCATCACGGCCACGGAGATCGCGCTCAACGACCACTATCCGGTCGCCGACATCATGATGAACGGGCTGGGGTTCGGTCATCCGCTCGACTTCGAGCCGATGCTGAAGACTCCCGGCTTCATCGAGATGGCCTGGGCGGCGCCGATTCATTTGATGGCCGATGGGCTCGGTGTCGAGGTCTGAGGAGGTCCGCGGCGTCAATGGACCGGCGGCTGACGGACCGAGACATCGAAGTGGCATTCGGAACCATCAAGGCAGGCACGTGTGGGGCGGTCCTCACTCGGGCGGCGGGCGTCGTCAACGGCCGCGAGGCCATCGTGATCGAGCACATCATCCGGATGGCCCGCGACGTCGCGCCCGACTGGTTGGCGTCGGAGTTCGACGCGACCTACCGCGTCGACATCGAGGGGGAGCCGGATATCCACTGTTCGATGAACCTGGGCGACGCCGAGGGACACGGCGCAGGCCGAGCGGCGATGGCCGCAACCGCCATGCGCGTCGTCAACGCGATCCCCTACGTGATCGACGCGCCCGCAGGGCTGTTGAGCTCACTCGACATGCCGAACACGTTGCCGCGGCACGCATTCGACTGACGAGTGCCTGATGCGGGTCGCCAAGGAGTTCGTCTTCACGGCTGTTGCGGATGAGCGACGCAAGATCGCGGCACTGATCGACGACCTGGATGACGCTCAGCTGGCGACGCCGAGCCTGTGCACGGGCTGGGACGTCAAGACCGTCGCGGCACATCTGGTCAGCGTGTTCGCCGACAGTTTCTGGGTGTTTCAGTGGACGGCGATTCGCTGCGGCGGCGTGCATCGGGCCATCGACGAGCTGGCTCGCCGGCGCGCGCAGCAGCCCGCGTCGCAGATCGTCGCGTGCCTGCGTCAGGGTGCCGATCACCAGCTGAGCCCGCCGATCACCGGGCCGCGCTCCGGGCTGACCGACGTTCTCGTGCACGGCGGCGACATCCGGATACCGCTTGGCCGGCCTTTCGAGCCGGACCCGCAACTCTGCGCCGTTGCGCTCGACTTTCTCACCGGAGTCCGGGCTTTGGGTTTCGTCCCGTTCGGACGGCTTCGCGGGATCCGATTGCAGGCAAGCGATATCGACCGATCGTGGGGAAGCGGCGCTGAGATCCGAGGCCCGGTGCGGGCGTTGCTGCTGGCCGCTACCGGCCGCGACGCGCTGTTCGATCGTCTCGGCGGGCCCGGGTTGCCAGTGCTGAGGAATCGGTTGACAGCGTTCCGCAACCAGCCGTAGCGTTTCCGGAACGGATCTTTGGGTCCGCTTGGGAGGCCTTGTGTACATGCTGCGCTTCGACATGCGGGCACCGGAGATCGGCGCGCCGACGGTGCAGCTGTACTCCGCGGCAACGGAGATGTGCGCGTGGGCGGAGAACCACGGTGCTCTTGCCGCCGTGTTGTGCGAACACCACGGGTCCGAGGACGGCTACCTTCCTTCGCCGCTCATTCTCGCGTCGGCGATCGCCGCCCGTACCGAACGCCTGGCGCTGAGCCTGATCCTGCTGCTGCCGTTCTACGACCCGGTCCGGCTCGCGGAGGACATGGCGGTACTCGACATCATCAGCAAGGGCCGGGCCTCCTACATCCTCGCGCTGGGCTATCGGCCGGAAGAGTTCGAACACTTCGGTGTCGACATGCGTACCCGCGGACGCCTCGCGGACGAGAAGCTGGCCCTGCTGCGCGAGTTGCTCTCCGGCGCCGCGATGTTCGAGGGTCGTCACATCAACACGACGCCACCGCCGCACACCGCGGGAGGGCCAATGCTGATGTGGGGTGGGGGCACGATCGCCGCGGCGCGCCGGGCCGGCAAGTACGGGCTTGGCATGCTCGGAAACGCGAACGTCGAGGGCATGCACGAGGCCTACCAGGAGGCCTGCCACCAGCACGGGCACGAGCCGGGGCCGGTCTTCCTGCCCGATCGCGACACCCCGTCGGTGTGCTTCGTCGCCGACGACGTCGACAAGGCGTGGGAAGAACTCGGGCCGTACCTGCTGCACGACGTCTGCACCTACGCCGCTTGGAATCCGGGCAACGACACCTCAGCAGGCTTCTCCGACGTGAGAACCGTCGAGGAACTACGGGCCAACCAGACGTCACACCGGATCTACAGCGTCGAGGAGGCCGTCGCAGCGGGTGCGAGCGGGCGAGATGCTCAACCTGTCGCCCCTGTGTGGCGGGGTACCGCCGGAACTCGCCTGGCAGTACCTGAAGCGCGTCGGAGAGGTGGTCATGTCCGAGGCGGCCAAGTGACCGGCACCAGCGCGGTCGAGGTGTATTACGACCCTTACGATTTCGCGATCGACGACGATCCCTACCCGGTCTGGAAGCGGCTGCGTGACGAAGCTCCGCTGTACTACAACGAGAAGTACGGCTTCTACGCCCTGAGCCGATACGAGGACGTGGCACGCGAACTTCACAACTGGGAGACCTACCGGTCCGGCCATGGCACCACGATGGACATCATCCTGGCCGGTATCGAGTTGCCGCCCGGCATCATCCTTTTCGAGGACCCGCCGATCCATGACCTTCACCGTCGTTTGCTCTCAAGGGTTTTCACGCCTCGGCGGATGGAGGCGATCGAACCGCTGACCCGCCAGTACTGTGTGCGTGCCCTCGATCCACTCGTCGGCTCCGACCGGTTCGACTTCATCGCCGACATCGGGTCGCAGATCCCGATGCGCACCATCGGTTACCTGCTCGGCATACCCGAGCACAACCAGGAGATGATCCGCGACACCTCGAACAATGCGCTCACACTCAAGGACGGCGAGTTCAGCGGAGCGCGTGCCGATCTGTTCGAGAACAGCCACGAATTGTTCGCCGAGTACATCGACTGGCGGGCCGACCATCCGTCCGACGACCTGATGACCCAGTTGCTCAACGCTGAGCTGGAGCAGGACGGTGAAGTGCGCCGGCTGACCCGCACCGAGGTGCTGATGTACACGGGCATGGTCGCGGGCGCGGGCAATGAGACGACGACACGGTTGATCGGCTTCGCCGGGCAGCTCCTCGCCGAGAACCCCGACCAGCGGCGCGAATTGGCGAACGACTACGCATTGATTCCCGGCGCGATCGAAGAGATGTTGCGCTACGAGGCGCCGTCACCCGTGCAGGCCCGCTACGTCGCCCACGACGTGGAGTGTCGTGAACAGACCATCCCCGAGGGGTCGGTGATGTTGCTTCTCAACGGGTCGGCGAACCGCGACGAGCGGCACTATCCCGATCCCGACCGCTTCGACATCCACCGCGGCGGCGCCCATCTGTCCTTCGGCCAGGGGCTGCACTTCTGCATGGGCTCGGCGTTGGCGCGCATGCAGGCACGGGTCGTGCTCGAGGAGGTGCTGCGGCGCTGGCCCGACTGGGAAGTCGACTACGACAACGCCGAAAAGGCACATACCGCCAGCGTGCGCGGATGGTCGAAGCTGCCGGTCACGCTCGGCTAGTCGTCACCCCGCGAATCACCGTATCGCGCAGGTGAATGAGTGAGGGCCGGATGCCCAGGTCGTGCAGGATGTTCTCCGGAATCCAGCCGACGCCGATCACCGACCGCGCCAACGTCTCGTTCGAGGGGCTGTCGATCGCGATCTCGCCGGACTTGATGCCTTCGGCCAGAAGCGCTTTCATCTGTCGCACCCGCTTGGCGAACAGCCAGCCGATATTCGGGGTGTCCGGGGGAGACTGCCGCATCCACGCGAGCTGAATGCGGAACTCGTCACCGAAGCGGTCAAGCACGTTCGTGTTGACCCAGCTGAGCGCGTCCAGCTTCTCGATAGGCGATGAATCGGAGCGCAGCACGCGGATCCACCCCTCGGCGACCTTCTCGCCGAACGATTGCATGATCGACGCCAGCAGTTGGTCTTTCGAGCCGATCAATCGGTACACCGTGCCGGTCCCGAGTTGGGCGGCCGACGCGATATCCCTGATGGTCGTGACCTCGTACCCCTTGCGGCCGAACTCGGCGCGCGCGACGGCACGAACGTGCGCCGCCTTGTCGCCTGGCTCGGCGTGCGCATCATCGCTCCATGACTTCACCACGTCATCGGCCGCGACGAACGCTGCGGAGCGATCCAGCTGTGCGTCGGTCGGTGGCACGGCGGCGAGGCCCTCCAACAGGATTCGGCACAGCAGCTCGGCCAGCTTGTCGGCGCTGGCGTTGAAGCGGATGACGTCCAGACCGACCTGCAGCATCACTTGCACGAGTCGGTCGGCCAGCACAGGAAGGTCGACATCGGGTTTCACATAGCCACTCCACCTGGCGGCCCGCAGAGTCTGCACCATGGCTTCCAAAATCGCCGTCGGCCGCTGTTGGGCCAGCGCGGTGAGTTCCCGATTCGGGCCGTGGGCCTCGTAGAACGTCATCTGCAACGCTGCGCCGTGCGTCACCGCGCACTGCGCGATCGCCGAACTGAGGTCGACGATCCGCTCGAAGGCCGACCGGGAGGTGGCGTCGTCCAACCGGCTCTGCGCGTGCTCGGCGATGCGGTCCAGATCGGTGTGATACCGCCGGAGCAGCTCGACGAGGATCGCTTCCTTGGATTCGAAATGGTGATAGAGGCTGCCCGGCAGGATGCCGGCCGCGTCGGCGATCTCCTGGAGGGAGGTACGTAGGCCCGAGGTCGCGATCAGCGACGCAGCGGTTTGCAGTATCTCGGTGCGCCTGGTGCCGTCGTCGTAGGCATGTCCGGCATTCGACGGCGTCACGTGCGGACGCCCCACAACACCTGCACGGCTGCCGACTCCCGTCGTGGGTTTGCCTAACTGACCCAATGTTTGGTTAACGCTACCAGAAGTGCGGTGTCGCGCTGTGTCCTCCGACGCGCCGAAAGCGCCGGTAGACGGACCGCGCGGACAGGGGTCATGGGCTCGCGGCTAGCCGCTCTGTGACCTCGAAGACCTCTTCGTAGTTCGTCTCCGGAATCGTGAACACCTCCGTCGCCGATATCTCGGCGATGTGGGCCGCGACGTCGTCGGCCGTCGGCTCGGTGCTGCGTTCCGCCAACCACCCTTGAGCCAGGCCGATGAACACGCGGGCATAGCGGCCACCGATAGCCGAGTAGTTGCGATGACTGAATTCGCACGCGCGGCTGGCCAGGTACACCACCATCGGCGTGACGAGTTCCGGCCTGATCATGTCCAGAAAGCCGGACTCCTCGAGTGCTCGGGTGTCGGCGACGGTTTCGGTGACCATCCGTGAGAAGCCGGTCGGCAGTACGGTGTTCGCGAGGATCCCGTGTGGGGCGCCTTCGAGGGCGATGATGTTGGTCAACCCGACGAGGCCTGCCTTGGCGGCAGCGTAGTGGGACTCCAGGTGCTGGCCGAACATGCCCGCCGTCGACGAGATGAACACAAAGCGGCCGTAGCCCTGCTTCTTCATCACCCGGAAAGCCGGCTGCGCGAGGTAGAAGCCGCCGTCGAGATGCACCTGCAGCATGCGCCGCCAGTCTTCGGGCGCCAGTTCGTCGAACGGGATGCTGTTGAAGATGCCCGCATTGCTGACCACCGCGTCCAGACGCCCGAAGCTCTCGACAGCGGTGTGCACGATCGCCTCGCCGCCCTCGGGGCTGTCGACGGAGTCGTGCGAGGCCACTGCCGACCCGCCCGCGGCGGTGATCTCGTCGACGACCTGGTCCGCGACGGATGCGTCGGCGCCATCGCCGTGCATGGTTCCGCCTAGGTCGTTGACGACGACGGATGCGCCGCGGCGCGCTAAATCGATCGCATAGAGGCGCCCGAGTCCGCGCCCGGCGCCGGTGACGACCGCGACCTGGCCGTCGAAGTCGATCATGGGCCCACCCCCAGGTTCGTTGACTGGCGTCGGGTGCGGACACTACGGTGGAACAGATATTTGGTCAATGATTGAGGTGCCGTGGAGACGGGCTCGACGACGGTCGATGATGACGGTCCGCAGCGGCTTGGGCTGCTGGCGTCGGCGCTGGCCGGTCGCACCGTCGCGGTGGCGTCGGGCGACCGCGGCGAACCCGCTTGGACGGACGGCATCACCGTATTCGTCGACCCCGCCGAGAGCCCTCGTCGGCAGCTCGAATCGGTCACCGTGCAGGCATCGTTGCTCGCGGGCGGGGGCCTCGAGCCCGACGTCGTTCGGAAGCTTGTTCGGCGACCCGCGCTGGCCAAGAGGTACCTGGCCGTCGAAGGCCACCGGGCTCTTGCGGCGAACGACGGACTGCTGCCGTATCCCGTTCGATCGCTGATCGACCTCGATCTCGCCATCCGCGCCGATTCTCCTGCCGCGTCGCTGGCCGTGGCCGGTGGCCAGAAGGTCGCGGATCCGCCGGCGAGCTTCGGCGTGATCAAGGCCCGCAACCTGTTGACCACGCACGCGAGCGTGCAGCGGTCGGATACGGCCGGCGCCCACGACCCTCGTCGCAAGTCGGCGAAGGAGCTGCCTGAACTCGAGGATGCCGACGACGGCGACGACACCGATGCCATGGATCCGTTCTCCAGTCCGGTCGGCGGTGGCGGAGCGGCGGGCAAGCTGCTGCAGCGATTGATGAGCAGGGTGCGCCAACTCAGCGGCGGCGGATCGCCAGGGGCCGACACCCCAACGCACCGATCGCACAGCGGTATTCGCGGCGCGGGGATGGTCACCTCGACCTCAGCGCCACCGTCTGAGATCGATGACGGCAATGACGGTGAGGGTGAGGGCAGGAAGTATCCCGAATGGGACGTGCATCGCAAGCGCTACCGGCACGACTGGTGCACCGTCCACGAGATCGACCCTCCTTCAACGGAGGGGCATCCGATGGAGCACCCTGATGTCCATGCGCTGCGGCGGCCCCTGACGCGACTTGGGATCGGACTGGATCGCTGTCATCGGCAGACGCAGGGCGACGACATCGACGTCGACGCCGCGGTCGAGGCGCGGGTGGAGACGCTGGCCGGGCAAGCGCCGGACGAAGCCGTCTATCTGGACAATCTGCGCCGTCGACGTGACTTGGCGGTACTCGTCTTACTCGATGTCTCCGGATCGTCGGCTGAGGCAGGCACTTTCGGCCAAACGGTGCACGAGCAACAGCGCGCGGCGGCAGCGGCGCTAACCGTTGCGCTGCACGAACTCGGTGATCGTGTTGCGCTGTACGCGTATCAGTCGCAGGGCCGCTCCGCCGTGCACATGATGCCGGTGAAACGGTTCGACGACAGCCTGAATGCGCTGGTGATGCAGCGTCTGGGCAGCCTCGCGCCAGGTGCGTACTCGCGCCTGGGCGCCGCGATCCGCCATGGCACATCCGTCATCAGCGAGAAGGCGGGAACATCCCGGCGGCTGCTGGTCGTGCTGTCCGACGGGCTGGCCTACGACCACGGATACGAGCGCGTCTACGGAGCCGCCGATGCGCGGCGTGCGCTGGGCGAGGCCCGTCGGCAGGGCATCGGCTGCCTGTGCCTGACGATCGGCGCGGCCACCGACACCGGCGAGCTCACCAGGGTCTTCGGGAGCGCCGCTCACGCATCGATACCCAAACCCAGGCAACTTGCCGACGTTATCGGCCCGCTGTTCCGCGCCGCACTGCGGAGCGCGGACCTGCGTCGCAAGGTGTCCTAGTAAGCCGAGCCTTGAACCAAACATCTGTTCCGCGCTAGGGTGCTCGAAAGCGGATGCCGAGAGAGGAAAACATGCCGGTGAAGCCGCCGCGCCCCTACTACGTGCCAGTGGCCAACGAGGAGCAGGTGTTCAAGGCCGCCTACCGGCAGGGATTGTCCATCGCGCTGAAGGGCCCGACGGGCTGCGGCAAGACTCGGTTCGTCGAGGCGATGGCGCATGATCTGGACCGTCCGCTCATCACCGTCTCCTGTCACGACGACTTGACCACCGCCGACCTCGTGGGGCGCTTCCTATTACGCGGCGGCGACACGGAATGGGTCGATGGACCGCTGACCCGCGCGGTGCGCGACGGCGCGATCTGCTACCTCGACGAGGTGGTCGAGGCGCGGCAGGACACCACCGTGGTGCTGCACCCGCTGGCCGATCACCGGCGGCAGCTGCCGATCGAGCGGCTGGGGGAGACGATCGATGCGGCGCCCGGCTTCTGTCTCGTCGTGTCGTACAACCCGGGCTACCAGAGCGTGCTGAAGGACCTCAAGGACTCGACGCGTCAGCGCATGGTTGCGATCGACTTCGGTTTCCCCACACCGGATGTGGAGGAGAAGATCCTCGTCAACGAGGCGGGCATCGGCCACGAGCGCGCCGCTGAACTGGTGCGGTTGGGTCAAGCCATCCGTCGGCTGGAGACCGGCGGGCTGCGCGAAGTGGCGTCGACGCGCGTGCTGATCGCGGCGGGCCAGCTCATCGTCGAGGGGTTGAGCCCGCGCGATGCGGCGCGCGCCGCCATCGCCGGGCCGCTCACCGACGACTCGACAGTGACCCGCGGTCTCGTCGAGATGATCGACGTGTACCTGGCCGACCAACCACCCACCGATTGACGCGCCGCACACCAACGGAGGTTGCATGTCGTACGAAAGCACCGCAGAGCCGATCAAGGTCGGCTACCTGATGGATTTCACGCTGCCACCGGGGTTTCCGGAGGATTTGTTCGCCTCCTTCACTCAAACCTTCGACCTCATCTTCTCCGAGGCGGTCGAGCAGGGCCTGATGGATCGGCCGGTGCAGATGATCTACCGCGAGGTCGAGGGATTGCCCAAGGGTTCGGTGAAGGCGGTGATCGACGCCTATGGCGAACTCGTCGACGAAGGCTGTCTGGTGGTGTTCGGCCCCAACATCACCGACAACTGCGTGCCGGTGCGCGAGGCGATCGAGGAACGCTTCAAGGTGCCCGCCATCAGCGTCACCGGCACCGACGATTGGCTCGGTGAGTGGACGTTCGCCTTCCCCCAAGGCTCCATGACCGATGAGCCGATCTTCTTGGCGGATCTCGTGGCCAAGCGCGGGCTGACCGAAATCGGCGTCCTGGTCGAGCAGAGCCTCATCGGCGAGAGTTACCTGAAGAACCTGCGAAGCGCGTGCCGCCGCAAAGGCCTTCGGATCGTCGCGGAAGTCGAGATCGCCCAGACGGCGCAGGACATCAACGCGGCCGTGCAGACCCTGCACGAGGCGAAGGCCGAGGCGATCGTGCACCTGGGCTTCGGATTCGGGATCGTCTTCATCAACCCGGCGCTCGAGAGCCTCGGCTGGGACCCGCCGCGGTTTACCACTACCGCGTTCCAGAACGCGTGGGTCAACCCGATCATGTGGAACGCGTTCATGGGCTGGGTCGGGGTCGATCAGTACGACGAGGGGAACCTGATCGGACAGAGCTTCCTGGACCAGTACGCCGCGAAGTACAACGGCAGTCGCCCCGAGTTCTGCGTGACGGTGGTGAACCGTGACGTCGCCGCCACCCTGGTCCGAGCGTTCACCGACGCGCATCCGCTCAGCCCGCGCGGGGTCAAGGAGGCATTGGAACGCGTCAAGATGCTGCCGGCCGCCTCGGGTGCCCCGGGAACCCGTGTCTCCCTGGGCAAGTGGACGCGGCGCGCATGGATGGGATCCGGATACCTAGTGGCCCGAAAGCTTGACGCCGACGGCGTCAACTCCCATCTCGTCGACCGTTTCGGTGAGGAGTAGTCAATGACGACCAGAGAGACTGTCCCGTCAGCAGATAGCCCTGCGCCTGAAGGCAACAAGGGCTCGTTGAAGGCTGCGTTGTGGATCGCCGTCGCCGTGATCCTTCTCGTGCTGATCGCCGTCAACGCGCGAATGGGTGCCGTGTCCCCGCGCATCCGCAATCCCGAGGTCGAGGGCGCACCGCGTCCCGTCGAGCCGCTGTTCGGCTATGAGCACTGGTTGGGCCTGTTCCAGATCTTCACGATCATCTCGATGAGCATGGTCATCGCGGCATATGTGTTCGCGTGGCGGCGCTATGGTGCACACCCGGTGCTGCTGATGGGCATCATCTGCACGCTGATCGTCTGGCAGGACCCGATCATGAACTGGTCGCCATACGCCGTCTACAACCCGCAACTGTGGCATTGGCCCGAAGACTGGCCCCTGGTGTCGCTGTCGCCGACGGTCGAACCATTCCTGGTCATCGGGTACATCATGTTCTACCTCGGCCCGTACTTCCCGGCCATCTGGATCCTGCGAAAGCTGCAGGCCCGCAGGCCTGTTGACTCGTTCGTGTGGCGGCATCCGCTGATCAGCCTGGCGCTGATCATCCTGCCGATCGGGTTCGTCATCGACATGATGCTCGAGGTAACCCTCGTCCGCACCGGCTTCTACATCTACTCGCAGGTCATCCCCTGGGGTTCGATCTTCGTCGGGGAGCCGTATCAGTTCCCGCTGATCTGGGAATCGCTGATGGTGACCTTTGTGATGATCCCCGCCGGTGTGCTGTTGTACCGAGACGACACCGGAAAGACGGTTGCCGAGAAGCTGGCACAGCGGGCCCGCATTTTCGCCGGTAAGCCGGTACTCGGAATGTTCGTGGTGATGTTCGTGATCATCAACCTCGCCTACTTCGCGTACGGCACCGGCTTCGCGATCATCAAGTGGACGAGGACCGCGACGTCGGTGGCGTGCCCCTGGCCCTATCCGGAGGCCAAAGTCTATGACCCGCAGGGCTTCTACGAGGAGAACGGCCAAGAGGGGCCGTACGCGGTCGGGATATGGTCCACCTGGATGAGCGCGCAGCCCGACGGCCGGCCGGACGTCGAGCTCGGTGCGGTCAGCGATAGGTGTGGACCGGAAAGCCCGAATGGCTGAGACGCGCAGCGTCGTCATCACCGGAGCGTCACGCGGGCTCGGGTTGGCTTCCGCATCGCTCCTCTACAAGCGCGGGTGGCAGGTCGTCGCGGCGATGCGGTCGGTCGACGCGGGCATGGAGAGGTTGCGCGAAGCGACCGGTGCGGCTCCCGACGATCCGCGGCTGATCGGCGTCACGCTCGATCTCACGGACTCCGCGTCGGTCGCCGCCGCCGCGAAGTCGATAGAGGAAGCCGTCGGCGCCCCGTACGCGTTGGTGCACAACGCGGGCATATCCGCGGCCGGAATGGTCGAGGAAGCCCCGATGAGCCTGTGGGAGCGCATGTTCGCGACCAACATCTTCGGACCGGTGGCGCTGACCAAGGCGCTGCTGCCATCCATGCGGGCGGCGGGGAGTGGCCGCATCGTGCTGATCTCGAGTGCCGGCGGTGTCCGCGGAATGCCCGCGACCGCACCATATTCCGCTGTCAAGGGCGCACTGGAACGGTGGGGCGAATCCATGGCCGGTGAGGTCGCCACGTTCGGCATCGGCGTCACGATCCTGGTGACCGGCACATACGACACCGAGATCATCACCGACGCGGGCACCACGGACAGCCGTGTCCTCGACGGCCCGTACGCCCGCCATCACCGCACCATGGACAGGCGCGGGCGCGCCGCGATGAAACGGGCAGCCAAGTCGCCGGATCGCTTCGCGGCCGGGCTCGCCAAGGCGCTCGAGGAAAACAAGCCGTTCGTCCGGCGATCTGTTGGACCGGACGCGCGAATCCTGCTGGTCGCGAACCGGTTGCTGCCCGGCGCCGCAATGCACACCATGACGCGTCTGATGATGGGAATCCCAGGATTCGGTGCTCTGGGGGGCACGTCGGCCGCAACCATGGGTGTACCAGATCCGCATATTCAGGAGAGCGACAAGAATGGCTGATACTCCCACTGTCGGTTTCGAGTCGAAGATGATGATCGACGGCAAGCTCGTCGACGGCGCGGCAGGCACTTTCACAAACATCAACCCGGCCACCGAAGAGCCGCTGGGGGAGGTCGCCGATGCGTCGAAAGACGACATGCACCGCGCGATCGATGCGGCGCGGCGGGCGTTCGACGAGACGGATTGGTCCACCAATCACTCCTTCCGGCAGAAGTGCCTTCTGCAACTGCAGGACGCGATCGAGGCCGAGCAGGAGGAGCTGCGCGAAGAGCTCATCCGCGAGGTGGGTTGTCCGCGTGCGATAACCCACGGCCCGCAGCTCGACGCGCCGCTGGCCGACGCGCTGAGATACCCCGCGAAGCTGATCGACGAATACCCCTGGGAGACATCGCTCGGCGATGCGATGATCTCGCTCACGGGGGTGAACACCACCCGGACGGTATGGCGCGAACCCGTCGGCGTCGTCGGTGCGATCGTGCCGTGGAATTTCCCGTTCGAGGTCACGATTCAAAAGCTCGGGCAGGGCCTGGCGACGGGCAACACGGTCGTCTTGAAGCCGGCACCCAATACGCCCTTCAATGCCACCCGTCTGGGCCGGCTGATCGCCGAGAACACCGACATCCCAGCGGGTGTGGTGAATGTCGTAACGGCCTCAGACCACTTCGTCGGCGAGGAACTCACCCTGTCACCCAAGGTGGATCTGATCTCGTTCACGGGCTCGACCGTGGTCGGCAAGCGGATCATGGAAAAGGGTGCGGCGACGATGAAGCGCCTCTTCCTCGAGCTCGGAGGCAAGTCGGCGACCATCGTCTTGGAGGACGCCGATTTCGCGTTGGGCTGCATGATGGGCATCGCGCCGTGCATGCATGCAGGGCAGGGTTGCGCGATGCCGACCCGGATGCTGCTGCCGCGGTCGCGCTACGACGAGGGCGTCGAGATCCTCAAGGGAATGTACGAGGGTGTCTCGCCGGGCGACCCGCAGGATCCCGCGACGCTGTGCGGACCGGTGATCTCAGACAAGCAGCGCAGCCGAATCCGCGGTTACATCGAGAAGGGCGTCGAGGAAGGCGCCACGATGCTCGTCGGCGGTGCCGAGGCACCCGACGGGCTGGACAAGGGATTCTTCGTCAAGCCAACGCTGTTCGTCGATGTCGACAACTCGATGACCATCGCCCAGGAGGAGATCTTCGGGCCGGTGCTCGTCGTCATACCGTTCGACGACGAAGACGACGCCGTGCGAATCGCGAACGACAGCCCATACGGACTTGCAGGCAACGTGATGTCCGGAACGCTCGATCACGCTCTGGCAGTGGCCAAGCGGCTGCGCGCCGGTTTCATCGGCCTCAACGGCACCGCGGGCTATGGCGCCGACACACCGTTCGGTGGCTACAAGGCCAGCGGCGTAGGACGCCAGAACGGCATCACAGGTTTTGACCAGTACACGGAAGTGAAATCGGTGGCCTACCCGGCCCAGTGACGAGCGCTTGCGTGAGAAACACAACACAGTAGGAGTTCCAATGTCAGATCTATTCGACGACCTCGAGGACTTCGGGGCGTTCGACGACGTTGTTTCGGGCAACGTCCGGGATCCCTACCCGGAGTTGGCCAGGCAGCGGCACGAGACGCCGATCCAGCGAATCGACATGTCCGCGATGCCCGGCGAGGAGGGCAAGCCGGTTTTCATCGTGTACCGCCACGAAGACATCCAGACGATGTTGCGCGACAACGAGACCTTCTCGTCCAACGTCGTGATCCAGATCTTCGGTGACGTGCTTGGCCACGGGGTGATGCTGGGTATGGACGAGCCCGTGCACGGCAGGCTCCGGTCGCTGGTGACGAAGGCGTTCACTCAGAAGGCACTCGCGCGCTGGGAGGACGAGATCGTCGGGCGCATCGGGAATGAACTGATCGACCAGTTCGCCTCAAACGGCAAGGCAGACTTGGCCAAGGCGTTCACCTTTCCGTTTCCGACCCGCATCATCGCCGCGTTGCTCGGCCTGCCGGAGGAGGACTTTCCGCAGTTCCAGCGCTGGTCGATCTCGATGCTGAGCTTCACCGTCAACCCCGAACGCGGCAAGGCGGCGTCGCAGGCGCTGGTGGACTATTTCAGTCCGATCCTGAAGGCCCGTCGGGCGGAACCACGCGAAGACCTGATCAGCAGCCTCGCGGCCGCTGAGATCGATGGGGAGAAGCTCGCCGACGAGGACATCTACTCATTCATCCGGCTGCTGCTACCCGCCGGGGTGGAGACGACGTATCGGTCGCTGGGCAACCTTTTGTTCGGCGCTGTTGACCAACGTCGATCAACTCGAGGCGATCCGCGCCGACCGGTCGCTCTTACCGCAGGCGATCGAAGAGGCCGTGCGATGGGACGCGCCGCTGTTGAACATCACCAGGGTCGCGACGCGCGACACCGAGCTTGCCGGAGTGCCGATTCCGCAAGGCTCGTCGGTGATGCCGATGCTCGGCGCGGCCAACCGACAGGAGGACAGGTATCCGGACCCGGACCGGTTCGACATCTTCCGGCAGGCCAAGGTCCCCATCAGCTGGGGACACGGGGTGCACGTCTGTCTCGGCATGCACCTGGCGCGACTCGAGATGCGCACCGCGGTCAACCTTCTACTCGACCGGCTGCCCAACCTGCGGCTGGATCCGGATGGCGACGATCCGCACATCCGTGGCATGGTGTTCCGCTCGCCGACGTCGCTACCGGTGCTCTTCGATCCGCCGAACAGGAGTGTGTCTTGACCGATTTCGAATCAATCGACTTTTTCACCGACGAGGCCCTCGTTCCCGACCCGTATCCGTACTTTGATCATCTGCGGTCGAAATGCCCTGTGACACAGGCGACGCCGTTCAATGTGCTGGCCGTCACGGGCTATGAGGAGGCGCTGGCGGTCTACAAGGACCCGGCGTTCTCATCGTGCATTTCGGTGGCAGGCCCCTTTTCGGGACTGCCGTTCGGCCCTGGCGGGGACGATGTGTCCGAGCTGATCGAGGAACACCGCGGTGCGGTCCCGATGAGCGAGCACATCACCACGCAGGATCCCCCGTTGCACACGCGAACCCGGGGATTGCTGAACAAGCTCATCACTCCCAAGCGCCTCAAGGAGAATGAAGACTTCATGTGGCGTCTCGCCGACGAACAGCTCGACACGTTCGTCGACCGCGGCTCATGTGAATTCCTCGAGGACTACGCGAAGCCGTTCTCGCTCTTGGTCATTGCCGATCTCCTCGGCGTACCGGCCGAGGACCACGACGAGTTCCGTGCCGTTTTCGCAGGGGAACTGGTCGGCCAACTCGGCGAAGAGGCGCCCACGGCGCACAACCCGCTGCAATGGCTGAACGACAAGTTTCACAGCTATATCGAGAACCGCAGGCGGGAGCCGCGAGGCGACGTCCTGACCGAACTGGCGCAGGCGAAGTACGAAGATGGGTCGACGCCGGACATCGACGATGTGATGAACCTCTCGACGTTCCTGTTCGCCGCGGGCACCGAGACGACGACGAAGCTCGTCAGCTCGGCGATGCGCGTCATCGCCGAGAACCCTGAGTATGAGACTTATCTGCGCGAAGACCGTGGCCGCATTCCGGCCTTTCTGGAAGAGACACTGCGGATGGAGAGTCCGGTGAAGTCCCACTTCCGGATGGCGCGCACGTCGACGACCATCGGCGACACTGAGATACCCGCCGGAAGCACCGTCATGCTGCTGCCCGGCGCATGTAACCGGGATGCGCGAAAGTTCGACGATCCCGACACCTTCCGTCCCGACCGACGCAATGTTCGGGAGCAGATCGCGTTCATCCGCGGCGTCCACTCGTGCCCAGGTGCACCGCTCGCCCGCACCGAAGGCCGCATCTCGGTGAGCCGGATTCTGGACCGGATGACCGACTTCAGGGTTTCCGAAGAACACCACGGTCCACCGGAGGCGCGACGATATGCCTACGAGCCGACGTTCATCATGCGTGGGCTGGCAGAACTGCACCTGGAGTTCAAGCCGAACCCGTAAACAGCGGCATATCGCTACGTTGTTCACATGAGCAGGTTGGCGATCAACTATGCGAGCCGCCTCGCCGGCGCGTATCTGCTGTCGATCACCGCTGCCGTCGCCATCCTGATTCCGCTCGGCGGCGAGGCGCTCACCGGAGCGCAGCACTACTTCACCACGCGAAACATCGTCGCGTCGGCGGTGCTGGTCGGTATCGGAACGATCGTGGTCGCGGTGGGTGGCGTCCTGAACATCTCGCCGACGCTGAGGTGGTTCAATCCCGGCCTCGAACCAGATGATCGTCAGCGAAAAGGGTTGACGCGGATGCTCGCTCGCCAATCGGTGCTCCTCGCGGGTACCTGGGTGGTAAGCGGCGCAATCTCCGTCCTGCTCAATACCGGCGGCGGGACCGGCATTGTCGTCGCGACCACTTTCGGCGTCGTCCTGGGCGGATCCGCCGCGACGGGCATCGGCCTTCTATTGACGATGAAGCTCATTCGCCCGCTCCTTGCCGCGGCGACCCACGCGTCTGAGCGCCTCGTCGCGGCGCCCAGTGTGTTCGCACGCCTGATTCTGCTGTGGCTGCTGTGCAGCGCGCTGCCGTGCGCCGTCATCGTGGCGCTGGTCGTGGTGCGCTCCAACGGCTGGCTCATCCCGAAAACGGCATCGGTGGAGATCGCTGTTCTGGTGGTCGCACTCGCCGCGGTGCTCCTCGGATTGCCGACGATGATCCTCACGTCGAGGTCGATCTCCGATCCGATAGGCGAAGTCGTCGACGCCATGGCCGAAGTCGAGCGAGGGCATTTCGACACATCGGTGGATGTCTTCGAGCGTTCCGAAATCGGCAGGCTGCAGGGCGGATTCAACCGGATGGTCGCCGGACTGGCCGAGCGGGAACGGGTGCGCGACCTGTTCGGACGGCACGTCGGCACCAACGTCGCGCGGCGCGCCATCGAAGAAGGCGCATCGATGTCGGGCGACGTCCAGGAAGCGGCGATTCTCTTCATCGACCTGACCGGTTCGACGGAATTGGCCGCCAGTCATCCACCGCAACAGGTCGCCGAGGTGCTCAACGACTTCTTCCGGATCGTCGTCAACGCCGTCGACGCCCGCGACGGGATGATCAACAAATTCCAGGGCGACGCCGCGCTCGCCGTGTTCGGAGTGCCACTACGCAGCGGCAACGCCGCCTCGGCGGCGTTGGCGACGGCCCGCACCCTCGGCGAGCAGTTGCGCGAGCTGCCGCTGGTCGACTTCGGGGTCGGCGTGTCGGCGGGCTCGGTTTTCGCGGGCAACATCGGCGCCGAGAATCGCTACGAGTACACGGTGATCGGAGACCCGGTCAACGAGGCCGCGCGGCTCGCGGATCTCGCGAAGACCTCGGACCGACGGATCCTGTGCTCGTCGGCGGCCATCGAGCGCGCCGATGACGCCGAACGCAAACACTGGACCGCGAAGGGCAGCGAGGTGTTGCGGGGACGATCCGAGGCCACGGAGATCTCCGCGCCGGGCTGAAAGCCGGGGGCGAGCCTGCGGGGAGATCGCGTTTCGGCGATAGATCGCGATCTCCCCGCAGTTTCGGGGGGTTGGAGGCGGTAGCCTCGTGACGTGGCCGGACTGACGGCCGTCAGCGCCGACGAACTCGCCGCCCTGGAAATTTTCACGGGCTGTCGTCCGGATGCTCTGGTGACGCTGGCGGCGCAGCTACGCCCGCTGAATGCACCGGCGGGCCGGGTCTTGATGCGCCAAGGAGAACGCGCGGAATCGTTCTTGCTGATCGATTCCGGAAAAGCCGAGATCACGCATATGGGTAGCGACGGAGTGCCCACCGTCCTGGAGGTGGCGCCCCCGCTGATCGTCGGTGAGATCGCGCTGCTGCGGGACACGCCACGAACGGCGACTGTGGTGGCCACCGAACCGCTGACCGGATGGGCAGGGGGCCACGCAGCCTTCGCCGCCATGCTCGACGTGCCGGGCGTGATGGACAAGTTGGTGAGGACAGCGCGTCAACGGCTGGCCGCCTTCATCACGCCGATCCCGATTCAAATGCGTGACGACTCTTGGCTTTACCTGCGGCCGGTGCTTCCGGGCGACAGCGAGCGCACCTCGGACGGCACGATTGAGTTCTCCAGTGACACGCTGTACAGCAGGTTCCAGACGCCCCGCACGCCGACCAAGTCGATGATGACCTACCTTTTCGAGGTCGACTACAAGGACCACTTCGTATGGGTGATGACGGAGGGAGCCGAGGGGCCCGTCGTAGCCGACGCCCGATTCGTGCGCGATGAAACCGATCCGACGCTCGCGGAGGTGGCCTTCATCGTCGGCGACGACTACCAGGGCCGCGGTGTCGGCTCGTTTCTGATGGCAGCGCTGGCAGTCGCCGCGCGTGGCGACGGAGTTCGACGCTTCTCGGCGCGCGTGCTCTCCGACAACCTTGCGATGCGCACGATCCTGGACAAGTTCGGCGCACAGTGGCAGCGGGAGGATCTCGGCGTGGTGACCACCATCATCGATGTGCCGGCACTGCGCGACCTGCCGATTTCGCGGGACCTCTACCGCGAACTCCACAGTGTGGCAAGGCAAGTCACGGGAGCCGTCGGCTGATGCGCCCGCCGCTGAGCAAGGACACCCGGCTGTGCATCTCGCTGGCGGCCCGGCCGAGCAATATCGGCACCAGGTTCCACAACTATCTGTACGACCTGCTGGGCCTCGACTTCGTCTACAAGGCGTTCACCACCACCGACATCGTCGCGGCGATCGGCGGCGTCCGTGCCCTCGGTATCCGAGGGTGCTCGGTGTCGATGCCGTTCAAGCAGGACGTCATCCCACTCGTCGACACCGTGGAGGATTCGGCGCGGGCCATCAACGCCGTCAACACGATCGTCAACGACGACGAGCACCTCACCGCGTCGAACACCGACTACATCGCCGTGCAGCGGTTGATCGACCAGCACGGGTTGGATGGTTCGCAATCGGTGTTGATTCATGGCAGCGGGGGAATGGCCAGCGCGGTAGGAGCGGCGTTCCGGGACAGTGGCTTTCACAAGGGGCTAGTCATCGCTCGCAATGCTGAGACCGGCGAGGCGATGGCGCGAAAACTCGACTACGACTATGCGGGCGAGGTGGGGTCGCGGACAGCGGACATCATCGTCAATGTGACGCCAATCGGGATGGCCGGTGGACCAGAGGAACGGCAGAGCGCATTCGACACATCGACAATTGCAAAGGCGGACACCGTCTTCGATGTGGTCGCGCTGCCATCGGAGACCCCGCTGATCGTCGCCGCCCGGGCTGCGGGGGTCAAGGTCATCACCGGCGGTGAGGTGATCGCACTGCAGGCCGCCGAGCAGTTCGAGCGCTACACAGGAGTGCGGCCGACAGCCGAGCACGTGGCCGACGCATCGGCGATTTCGCGCGCCTGACTACGCGTTGACGACGACGATATGACGGCGCACCTTCTCGATGCCCTGGGTCCATTTGGCGTACATCATCGTTGCTTCGAGGAACCACATCAGCGTCGAGTGCACCGCCGAGCCCGTCGGAGGTACATCCGCCGGTAGGGGCAGCGCGAACGGCACCGACATAGGTGTGCCGTTGCGCAGCGGAATTTCCTTGCCGAGCTTCACCCTGTCACCGGACTTGTAGCCGCCGCCGGCCGCGGGTGTCTTCTCCAGCGGATGAGAGAGCGTCGTATAGGCCCAGTAGATTCCGAGCTCGCCGTCGGACATGTCCTTCTGCGGCGTGAGGACGATGTTGCCGTTAATCGTCTCGCCGGCACGAAAGACGAGCGATGGCAACACGATGGCGAGTTCGGTCTCGCCGTCCCCGCCGACGCGCCGCTGCGGCTCGTCGGTGACTTGGAGGTCGTCGGCGCTGATGACCACGTTGAAGTCGCCGCGGGTATCGATGTCGCGGCCGCCGCGCTCGACAGTGAGGCGCGCCGACCATCGCGCGAGTGCATCCGATGATCCCGGTGCCCACGACGGCACCGTGAACGATGAAGTGGCACCGCTGAATTCGCCCGTGGCGATCGGTAGGTCGACCTTCGTCACACCGACCCAGTCCTCGGTGTCCTTCTCACTACCCGCGTCGGTACCGACCTCGCCCATCATCCACCACGCGTCGTTCATCTCGACGGCCGTTGAGTCGGCGCGGCCGGCCCATCGGTAGCGGTAGAAGTTGGTATAGCCCCACTGCAGCGTCGCCGAAGTCACCTTGTCGACCGGACTGTCGGTCGTGACGGTGGCCGTGACCGTTTGACGTGGTCGGACGACGGCCGGCGCCACAGTCACCTGAGCGCCGGCCGACCGGTTGAACAACCCCACTGACGCTCGCTACTTCTTTTTCTTGTACTTGGCCCGGTTCGCGGCGTACTCCTCAGGATGGTGCTTCTTCTGGTGCGCCCGAACAGGCCAAAACAGCAGCCACAACACCGGGTAGACCGTGACGTAGAACAGCAGGTGCATCGCGGCGGCGAAGAGCACGCCGAACACCCAAGCCGGATAGATGATGATCAGGCAGAACTGGATGAACTGCTTGAGCACCACCGGGTATCCCTCGGCCATCGACCACAGGAATCGTGGGCTCATCGCCTTGAGATACTGCTTCACCTTCGAGGTTTCGGCCTCGGCCTCCGCCTGGGCAGCGCTGATATCGCGGCCGCGCTCCTCCCGAGTCAGACCGCGCTGGGGCGGTGGCGGTTCGTTCGGAGCGGGCGGCTGAACCGCCGTCACGGAGCCGGAGTGATGGTGGTCTGCTCGTCGATGATGTTGGTGGCGTCCATGAGGACACCCATCTGGTCCTCGGTGCCGTCAGCGTTGAGCTGCATGACGAATACGCCGTCTGCTGCCGGAATCACCACCGTCTTCTGCGCCACGGCATGCTTGGCGCCGGCCTTCATATAGGTGCCGCCGATCTGCCAGGCGTCGAAACCGCCGAGCTTGCTGGCCGAGCCGACACCATCGCCCTCATAACCAGGCAGGTTCTTCATCTCGCCCGGCGCGAACTCAAGGATCTTCTTCGTGTCAACGTTGCCCTGCAGCTTCGAGAGCAGCGCGATGATCGTCGGCGGATTCTGGGCCATCGCCGGGTCGCCGGTGAATTTCATTCCACCCCAAGCCCACGCGGGTAACGCGGGTCCCAAGTCCTCCCAACCGGGCGGGAACGGAAGGATGATGTCGGGAGATCCCGGATCGCCGCGCTTCACCGGCGTTTCGGTGAGCCCGTTCTGCTTGATGTACTCGGGAATGGTCTGGGCGTAGGGAGCCTTTGTGGTGCTCGGCCCCGCACTCGACGACGTAGCCTTCTCCGAGGCACTCGCCTCGTCCTTCTTCTCGTCGGATCCGCAACCCGCCAAGGCGAGGCCGACTATGACGGCCATGATGGCGATGCCGCCGGCCCTCACTCTCTTCATTGAATCTCCCGTGTCAGTTGAAATCTGCGCCATGACTCTACGGTCGGCAAACGCTGGATGGAAGGAAAATCGCCGCGAAGCACAGCCACCCGTAATTTGTGCCGATTCCGACGTCAGATCGGTTGCCTGGCTGCGCCCGATGCCGGTTTACATAGGTATGGTTACGCCCGAGCGGAAAACCCTGATGGTTTCGCTGCCAACTAGTACGTCTGTGGTGCAAGATGCTCTGTACTGCGAGGTGGGGGCTGGCAGCGGTGTTTCGGAGTAGTCGCTGACGGTACGCAGCGCGGGCTTCGGCCTTGGCGAGGGGAAGGTTCGGACATGAAGGCAATTGCGCGTTCGCTGGTCGTCATTTTGATAGCACTGATCGCCGTGCCCGCGTTGGCGGTGTCGGTCACGCTCACGACCGCCGTTCAGCTACTGGCCACGACGGCGTTGATCATGGGCGGCACCCAGCACCCGCTGTCGTTGCCCGACAGATCCGAATGACTTCGTCACGGGATACATGAACCAGGCGATCAACAATTACATCGATCCCGATGGATCACCCGTGCCTCCCAACCCAACGGAGTACAACCGGGTAGCCGTCATCTACCCGGCCGAATTCGCCCCCGTGTTCGGCTCAACGACTTTCGATGACTCCGTTGCTATCGGGCGGAACAATCTTTCGCATTGCCTTGGAGCGTCTGTGGGCGGTTGCAACTGCAACACCGGCGTCAACTCGACAGCGCCGAACCCGACGGAAGATGACTTCATCGTCTTCGGGTACTCGCAGAGCGCTGTCGTCGCGTCGCTGGTCAAGAACGATCTCATTCGAGGCTGGCGGTAGCGACCCGACAAACACAGAATTCGACATGGTCTCGAATCCCATGCGAGTCCAACGGCGGCATCTTAGGGCGCGGGCTCGAGGGGCTGACCATCCCGATAATCGGCATAACCTTTTACGGGCCAACAGCAAACAGCTGTTCGGGCCGGGAAGTTGCGATCCCAGCGAGTGATCACTCGTGACGCCGACCACCGACGTCGCGCAGCAGTACGACATCCTCGGCGGCGACGCCCCCGCCCGACTCGACCCGCTCGCTTTCGCCAACTCGATCGCGGCCTACGCCCTCTTGCATGGAAATATGCCGAACAGGACGATCGCACCCGGCGGGGAGGTCCCAAATGACCACAACGTCGTCTACCAGGACACGTACGGCGATACCACCTACTACATGGTCACCGCACCGCGGCTACCGCTTCTGCTGCTGGTGCAGCAGGCCGGCGTGCCAGGGCCCGTGCTGGCGATTCCCGACGCGATCCTGCGGGTGTGGATGGAGGACAAGTACCGGCGCGACCTCAGTCCAGGCGAGCACGTGCCGTTCGAGCTGAGCCCGATTGGCAATCCGGTGAATCTCGTTGGCAACATGCTCGGCGCCATCCCGGTCGGCATCGACGACACCGTGCAACAGGCCGGGGGCGGATTCCGTCCGCTCGGAACTGCGGATGTCTATCGGCCCTTCGGCGTCGGCGGACCGGTCTACAACAAGACGACGGGGCTGCCTGACGAAGACAACGTCGGCCTGCCCACAGGCGGCGGCGCCGGTCAGTACGACACGCAAGAGTCGCTCCAGACGCTCGGAGCGCCGGAAACCGGTGACGACAACAAGCTGGCGATCGAGACGGATCAGGTCGGCAATGACGTGACGCCCGAGGAGAACGAAACGCCGGAGGTCACCAAGCCTCAGCCGTTCGCGAAGCTGCGCGAATCGCTGAAGTTCGACCCAGACAACCGGCCGTTTGGAATCCGGCCCAGCGGTGATGGACCGCTGAAGCGAATCGTCAACACCCTGACGGGCCAGCGGCCCGAGCCCACCGCTGAGACTCAGGCCGCTGACGATCAGAAGCCGGAACAGAAGGACGAAGCGGCGGCCTAGGTCCGAGCGTCGCAGTTGAGTGAGACGGTGATTGTCCGGCGGACCACGATTTCCACGTAATCGAAGTCCCTCTTGTCGCCCTTGCGTCCGTTGTCCACCCGGATGGTCCGGGTGATGTCCTGCGGATTCCGCACGCTCGTCACGATGCACTGATCGAGTGGAGCACTGCCCACGCGGTCGATGTTCACGTCGTAGCCGGAAGCCTCAAGCTGCCCGATAGTCGCATAGGCGCCACCCGGTTGAATGGGTTCCGCCGTTGCGATAGTTGCCGGAGCGAGCGCCACGCCCGCCGCCACGATCCCCCCTGCCATAGCCAATGCTGCGCGCATGACAGTTTCTCCGTACTTCTAATAGGCCCGACCCAACTAGTTGATCGCTCTAGACACGCAAAACGTTGCCAACTGGTTCAAAGGGCTCTTTGTGGTATCAACGGGCGTGCGCCGGTTTGGGCTCGCGATAGCTCTGGTGATGACGTCCGTCGTCGCAGGCTGCGGCCAGCCCGGATCGCCTTCCGCGACGTCGACCACCGCATCGTCCGCGACAGAATCGCAGGTCAACCCGGTCAATATCGGACGCGTGCGCGGCGACCTGCCTGCCGGATACGAGGTGGCAGACCTCAGCGGTCCCGCGTCTCCGGTGGCCTTCTGGGGTTTCGGGCCCGGCTGGGTCACCGAACCGCCGCAGTGCGGGGTGCTGGCGGGCCCGGCCACCGACGATGCGACGACCAAAGGCTGGTCGGGATCGGGTCCTGGCGGCATCGTGCACGCCGTCGTCACCGGGTCGCCGACGTCGCCGGTCGCCTTCGACCCGGCGGTGCTGGCCGAATGCGGGCAGTGGACGGTGATATCGGGAAACACCACGGGCACCGTCAACCTCATCGGCGCCCCCGTCATTGAGGGCGCCACCACTGTCGGCATGGACACCGTCGCCAAGACGGTCGTCGAGGGTGGCACGGAGACGACCTCGGCGGTATACACGTTCAGCGCCTATCTCGGCGACTACCTGGCATTCGTCACCGTGGTGACGGATCCGGGATCGCCGAATCCTCCACTCGGCCAGGAATTCGCCGCCGATCTATTGGTCAAAACGGTGTCGGCGTTACGCGGATGACGCCGTGTCGGCGGGTACATTGGCGGCGATGTTGAACCTGAGGGTCGTGCTGGTCGTCGGCTGCGTCGGCGCACTCGCCGCGTGCGGTTCTGCCGAGTCGGCGGAGCCGGACATGTCTCACGCCGACATCGCCAACATCAAGAACCTCCGATCAGACTTTCCTGCGCCGTTCAAGGTCACCGATATCGCCCCGACCGCGATCGACCCGCGCGTCCTCGAGCCCCAAAAGCTGCCTGCGCAAATCAAATTCGAGCCGGCCGATTGCGGACAGTTCGCCAATCAGCAGGTCCTGCCCGCCGGCGTAAAAGGCAACATGGCGGCGCTTACTGCCGAGGGCGAGGGCAACAGATTCATCGCGATCGCGGTGGAGACATCGGAAACCGTGCCGGTGAATGGACCTCCGGAGAATTGCCAGAAGGTCGGATTCGCCGGTCCGGGGGTGCGCGGCCTCATCGAGGTGGTGGATGCGCCGAAGATCGACGGTGTTGCGACCCAAGGTGCGCATCGAGTCATACAGACGACGGTCGGCGGAAAGACCCGTACCGGCGAGCTTTACAACTATGTCGCCAGATTCGGCTCGCTGATGGTGATCGTCACCGCCAACCCGCTCGTCGTCCCGAACAAGCCGGTGGCCCCCGTCGACACCAAGCGCGCAGGCGAGCTGCTCAGCGCGGGTGTGTCCGCGGTGAAAGCCTGACGCTCAACGCACGTCGTGCGGCCGGAACTGGATGCTGATCCGCGGGCCGACCGGTTTCACCGTCTTCGGGATGGCGTGCTCCCACGTCCGTTGGCACGACCCGCCCATCACCAGCAGGTCGCCGTGGTGGTGCTGCAGCCGTAGCGACTTGCCGCCGCCGCGCGGACGCAGCGCGAAAACCCTTGTGGCGCCCAAGCATACGATCGCTACCATGGTGTCCTCGGAACTGCTCCGGCCGATGTTGTCGCCGTGCCAGGCCACGCTGTCGTCGCCGTTGCGATAGAGGCACAGCCCCGCGGTGGTGAAGGGTTCGCCGAGTTCGCCGCCGTAAGTGTCGTTGAGTCGCCTGCGCATCTGCTTGAGCATCGGATGCGGAACCGGTTCGTCGATCAGATGGTGAAAGCTGACCAGGCGGGGCACATCGAGAACGCGGTCATACATCTGCCTGCGCTCGGCCCGCCACGGGACGACCTCCATGAGTTCGTCGAACAGCGAGTCCGCGTCGGACAGCCAGCCCGAGCGCACCTCGACCCATGCGCCGCCGTCCAGGTGTTGCCGCTCGGCGGGGTCGAAGAGCGAGCTTTGAAGCGCCACCTCCATGCGCCCGAGTTTATCGCACACGCGTTCGAATGATCTACAGCCGCACCGCGCCGGGTCCCTGGTCGGCCAGCACGTCGCCGGGGTTCGAGAGCGCGCAGGTCTTCAGGCTCAGGCACCCGCAGCCGATGCAGCCGGTGAGGTTGTCGCGCAGCCGTTGCAGATGAAGGATGCGATCGTCGATGTCTTGGCGCCAGCCGGCCGAGAGTCGCGCCCAATCCTTGCTGGTCGGGACGCGGTCTGTGGGCAGCGTGGCGAGCGCCTCCCGGATGCGGGCGAGCGGAATGCCGAGCCGCTGCGACATTCGGATGAACGCGACGCGCCGCAACGACTCGCGCGGGTAGCGGCGCTGGTTACCGGTAGTACGGCGGCTGGCGATCAGGCCCTGGCGCTCGTAGAAGTGCAGTGCCGAGACGGCCACACCACTGCGGTCGGCCATCTCGCCGGGCGTCAGCTCGTGGATGTCCATACCTAAACAATAGTTGAGGTGGCTGATCGCGATACGGTGCTTAATGTGTCCGGGACAGCGCTGGGAGTGAATTCCGAGGTCGGGGCGCTGCGGTCGGTCATCCTGCACCGTCCCGGCGCCGAACTGCAGCGACTGACGCCCCGCAACAACGACGCGTTGTTGTTCGACGGGCTGCCCTGGGTGTCCAGGGCGCAGGCGGAGCACGACGCGTTCGCCGACCTGCTGCGGTCGCGCGGTGTCGAGGTGCTGCTGCTGTCGGATCTGCTGACCGAGGCGCTGTCCAGCGGCGCGGCCCGGATGCACGGCATCTCGGCGGCGGTGGACTCGCGACGGCTCGGATTGCCTTTGGCGCAGCAGCTTTCGACATATCTGCGGACGCTGGAACCCGCGGCGCTGGCATATGTTCTGATGGCGGGCATGACATTCACCGAGCTGCCGATCGCCGGTGGTGAGGTGTCACTGGTCCGTCGCATGCACCACGGCGGCGACTTCGTGATCGAACCGCTGCCGAACCTGCTGTTCACCCGCGACTCGTCGTTCTGGATCGGGCCGCGGGTGGCGATCACGTCGCTGGCGCTGCCCGCGCGCATCCGCGAGACGTCGCTGACCGATCTGGTCTACGCGCACCACCCGCGCTTTCTCGGCGTCCGGCGGGCCTACGAGTCGCGATCGGCGCCGGTCGAAGGTGGCGACGTGCTGCTGCTGGCGCCCGGCGTGGTTGCCGTCGGCGTAGGGGAGCGCACCACGCCCGCCGGCGCAGAGGCGTTGGCCCGCAGCCTGTTCGACGACGATCTGGCCCACACGGTGCTGGCGGTGCCGATCGCCCAGGAGCGTGCGCAGATGCACCTCGACACGGTCTGCACGATGGTCGACACCGACGCCGTCGTCATGTACCCGAAAATCGTCGACTCGTTGTCGGCGTTCACGATTCACCGCACCGGGGACGGTGGCGTGACGATCGACGACGCCGCGCCGTTCGTCGAGGCCGCCGCCGACGCGATGGGTATCGAGAAACTGCGCGTGATCGCGACGGGTCTGGACCCCGTCACCGCCGAGCGTGAGCAATGGGACGACGGCAACAACACGCTCGCGGTGGCGCCGGGCGTCGTCGTCGCCTACGAGCGGAACATCGAAACCAATGCTCGGCTGCGGGATTCGGGCATCGAGGTGCTGCACATCGAGGCCAGCGAGCTGGGCACGGGCCGCGGCGGCCCGCGCTGTATGTCCTGCCCCGCCGCCCGCGACCCCATCTAGCGCGCCTGAAGATTGCGCTGACGGCTGTGACTCGATCGGATTCACAGCCATCAGTGCAATTTCGGTGGCGTCCAGCCGCGCCGGGCGAATGCTGAGTAGGCGCGATGAAGGATGAATCGTCTGCTGTGTTCGGCGACCACGCGGATGTCGATCCACCCCTCACTGTCGATCAATTCTGCTCGCCCGATGTCGTGAACGTATTGATCGCGTACCGCGCTGTGATGTGAGCCCTCATAGTCGAAGCCGACCTGCGGCTCGTCGTAACCCATGTCGATGAACGCCTGGTTCATCCCGTCACTCACCCTGATCTGAGTGCGCGGCGGCGGTAAGTCGTCGTCGATGAGAATAAGTCGCAGCCGTGTCTCTTGAGGTGATTGCGCTCCGCCGTCCATCAGCGCCAACGCGATTCGGCCGCGGGGAAAGCCGCGAGCTCTGGGGTAGCGGTCGGAGAGCAGATGGATTCGCGGTGCGGTTATGCCCGTCGCCCGCGCGAGTGCATCCAGATGTATTACCGCCACGTCGCGCGGCAAGTGGCGCGCAAGGTCGAATGCTGTGCGTTCGGGCGTCGTGACGAGAACGCCACCGATGGTCGTGATGTCCTCGGCATCGATTCGCTCGTTGCGCACCTTGATGCCCGTCGGCGGCCTGCCGCAGCGCCAAATCATTTCGACGGGTGTTCTCGGGTCCACCCAAAGGGCTCCGTGAATCGCCGCAGCGGCACGGCCCGCGATGACACCGTTTCGCCCCGACCATAGCCAGGCGCCCAGCGTCCTCTGCTGAAGCGATGGAGGAGCATCTTTCGGCATGTATATGCCTGGAAAGATTGTTCGATAGTTCCAGCGCAGGTGCGCACGAGTCATGCCGCCAGCCGCCAAGGCATCACTGTCCGACGAAGACCTCTCGCATGCTGCGATGCTGTCCTTCGGAACCGACAGTTCGGTCGGCGCTTGGGAAAAATGCGGCGAGGGCTGTGGATAAGCCGACGCAACAGCCGCGCGTGCAATCTTCAGTTCGCAGGGACTCGCGAGCGAAATTACCGCCAGCTGGGCAGCCAGATCTCCAGGTTCCACGTCGCCTGCGAGATCGGTACCCCCGTGAGAATCGGATACATCCAGGCGTAGTTCGTGATCACAAGGGCCACATAGCAACTGACGGCTAACAGGCCCAACGTTCTTCGCTCGGCGTTCTGGTTCGGCTGATGCAGGATGTCGCCGCAGATCATCGCGATCGCCATGACGAGGAACGGTGACATGGTCGCGGCGTAGAAGAAGTACATCTGCCGGTCGATGTCGGCGAACCACGGCAGAAATCCCGCGCAATAGCCCACCAGGACGGCGCCGTACCGCCAGTCCCTCTTGACGAACGCCCGCCACAGCGCCCAGCCGAGCACGGGCACCGCGATGAACCACATCGCGGGCGTGCCGACGAGCATCACGGCCTTCACACACGACTGCGCACCGCATCCAGGCACGTTCTCCTGGTCGATCGCATAGAGCACCGGGCGCAACGACATCGGCCACGTCCACGGCTTCGATTCCCACGGGTGGTGGTTGCCGTCGGCGTTGGTCAGGCCGGAGTGAAACCGATACGCCCCGTAGGTGTAGTGCCACAGCGACCGGATCGCGTCGGGCAGAAAGCCACCCGGGCCGATCGACTGGCCGGCCTCGTAGCGGTTCACCGCGGTTTCCGACGCGAACCACGGTGCATACGACGCCAGGTAGACGCCGAATGGAATCAGCGCCAACGCGTACGCGGTCGGGCCAAGGTCACGCCGCAGCGTCCCGGCCCACGGCCGCGGCACCCGGTACTGCCTCCGGGCGGCGATGTCGAACGCCAGCGTCATCAACCCGAAGAACACGATGAAGTACAGCCCGGACCACTTGGTCGCACACGCCAGTCCGAGCAGAACGCCGGCACCGAAGCGCCACCACCGCACGCCCAGCCGCGGGCCCCACGGAGTCTCGCCGATGCGGCCCTCGAGCAGGGCGATGTGCATGCGTTCGCGCACCTGGTCGCGGTCGACGATCAACGCGCCGAACGCCGCCACGACGAAGAACGCCAGGAAACCGTCGAGCAGCGCCGTGCGTGACGCGACGAAGTTGACCCCGTCGGCGATGAGCAGCAGGCCCGCGATCGCACCGACCATTGTCGAACGGGTCATTCGCCGCACGATGCGCGCCACCAGCGCGATTCCGATGACGCCCAGCACCGCGCCGGTGAATCGCCAGCCCAGCCCGTTGTAGCCGAAGATCGCCTCGCCGATCGCGATCAGCTGCTTGCCGACCGGCGGGTGGACGACCAGCCCGTAGCCGGGGTTGTCCTCGACGCCGTGGTTGAACAGCATCTGCCAGGCCTGCGGCGCGTAATGCTTTTCGTCGAAGATCGGTGTGCCCGCATCGGTCGGCGAGTTGAGGTTGAGGAACCGCGTCAGCGCCGCCAGCGCCGCGATGACGGCAGTCATCGTCCAGCCGTTCAGCCGGTCGACGGGCCCGAAGTCGGCGGCCGGCATCAGCGGCCCTGGGCTGATCACGGGGACCGAGCGCGCGGCCAACGGCTCTTCGGTGGCGGTGGCGGTCACGCGACCGATCGTAGGCTGTGCGGGATGAGTCCCGGACGATTGCTGCTGGCCGCCACTCCGTTGGGGTTGCCCGCCGACGCGTCCGCCCGGCTGATCAGCGCGCTGGGCAGCGCCGATGTGGTGGCCGCCGAGGACACCCGCCGGGTCCGGACGCTCGCACAGGCGCTGGACGTCAGGATCGCAGGCAAGGTCGTCAGCCTGTTCGACCAGAACGAGGCGACGCGGGTGCCCTTCCTGGTCGACGAGGTGAGGGGCGGCGCGACGGTGCTGGTGGTCAGCGATGCCGGCATGCCCGTGATCAACGACCCCGGCTACCGACTCGTGTCGGCCTGCGTGCAGGCCGGGTTGACGGTGAGCTGCCTGCCCGGCCCGTCGGCGGTGACGACGGCGCTGGCGATCTCCGGGTTGCCCGCCGACCGGTTCTGCTTCGAAGGCTTCCCGCCGCGCAAGCATTCGGCGCGCAAGACGTGGTTGGCCGGCCTGGCCGCCGAGGAGCGGACCGCCGTGTTCTTCGAGTCTCCGCGGCGGCTCGCGGCCTGCCTGCAGGACGCCGTCGAGGTGCTCGGGGCGGAGCGCCGTGCCGTTGTTTGCCGCGAGCTGACCAAAACCCACGAGGAAATCGTGCGCGGCTCGTTGGCCGAGCTGGCCGACTGGGCGGCCAACGGTGTGCTCGGCGAGATCACCGTCGTATTGGCCGGGGCGGAGCCACGGGCCGACCTGGACACGCTGGTCGCCGAGGTGAACGCGCTTGTCGACGACGGCGCACGGGTGAAGGACGCGTGCGGGCAGGTCGTCGCCGCGAATCCCGGGGCACCGTCGCGGCGCGAGCTTTACGATGCGGTTCTGCGCTCGCGCGACTGACCCGGAGGCGCCATGGCACTGCCCGCGTTGGTGCTGGTGCACGGCGGTCAACACGCCGCGGACTGCTGGGATCTCACCGTCGACGAAATCCACCGCCAGGCACCAGGACTCACTGTAGTTTCGCTCGATCTGCCCGGACGGCGTGACAAGCCCGGCGACCTTCTCGCGGCCACCATCGACGACTGGGTGGACTCATTGCTCGCCGACATCGAGGACGCCGGCCTGGACGACTTCGTCATCGTCGGCCATTCGATGGCCGGGCTCACCGTGCCCGGCGTCGTGACGAAGCTCGGTCCATCGCGAGTGCGGGAGATGGTGCTGGCCGCAGCGTTCGTCCCGCCCCAGGGCGCCGCCGTGGTGGACACGCTGCCCGGCCTGGTGGGGTGGTACGCACGGCGCAAGGCCGACACCGGCATGTCCGGGACACTGCCGAACTCGTTGGCGGAGTTCGTGTTCTGCAACGGGATGTCACGTCGACAGCGAATGTTCAACCGCGACCGGTTCTATGCCGAGTCGCCGTCCATCATCTTCGAGAAGGCCGACCGCTCCGGTCTGCCCGACGAGGTGCCGCGAACCTGGATCCTCACGCTGCGCGACCGCGCTCTTTCGGTGAGCTCGCAGCGCCGATCGATCGCCGCGCTGGGTGGCGTAGAGACCGTGCTCCCGATGGACACTTGCCACAACCTGATGGTCAGCGAGCCGGAACTGCTGGCCGAACTTCTCCTCGAGCGCTGCCGTCGGTACGCGTAGCGCCGACGATCGGGGCCGCCTTGTGCAGGCACTCGTCCCATTCGCGGTCGGGATCTGAGTCCGCGGTGATGCCACCGCCGACGCCGAGAACCGCCGAGCCATCGGCGCCGAACTCCACGGTACGGATGGCCACATTGAGCTCGCAGCCGGCGACCGGCGAAGCCAAACCGACTGTGCCGCAGTAAACCCCACGCCGTTGGCGCTCCCAGCCGATCAACAACTCGCGGGCGCGGGTCTTGGGTGTGCCGGTGACGGACGCGGGCGGGAACGCGGCGTCCAGCAGCGCGGCCATCGGCACTTCGGTGGGCACGCGCGCCGACACCGTCGACACCAGATGCCACACACCCGGTGCGGGTCGGACCGCGAGAAGTTCGGACACGGTGACCGAGCCGGTCACCGCCACGCGGCTCAGGTCATTGCGGACCAGGTCGACGATCATGATGTTCTCCGCGACGTCCTTGACCGACGCCCGAAGCGCCGCGGGATCCGCTGTCCGCGGCAGGGTGCCCTTGATAGGGCTCGACGTCACCGCCTCGCCTGCGCGTCGCAGAAACAACTCCGGCGACAGCGACGCCACCGCACCCCAGTCGCCGGCCAGATACGCCGCCCGCGCAGGCGAGGTGCGTTCCACGGCGTCGACGAAGAAGTCGACCGGGGCGCCGTCGAGCCTGCCGGCGAACTGCGTGCACACACACGCCTGGTAGATCTCACCCGCGGCGATCGCCTCAAGGCAGTCGAGCACGCCCCCGCGGTGGGCATCGCGATCGGCGTCCCCCCAGGTGATGTCGAAGTCCCTCGGCGGCAGCGGGTTTCGCAATGCCTCGGCAATCCATCCGGAAAGGGCTGCACCGGAGAGGCTTTCATACCACCATTGCCCGTCGCCGTCCTGGCGCAGCACGCATTCGGTCCAGCCGCCCGCCGCCTCGGGGATGCGCCCGGGTCGGCCGTCGGCGCCGGCATCGGGATACGACAGGTACCCGAACCAGCCACCCCCGACCGCGCCGGAACTCGCACCTCCCTGCGGCACGTCGAACACCTCGCCCACCGCCACCGGGGACACCGTCAACGACGGTGCGATGACGGCTCCCGAGCTGAACCAATCGCCGATCAACGCGGCGGGCGGCGCCAGTCCGCGCCGGTCCGCGGCGGCGGCGACCGCCCGCAACACCCTGGGGGCGCTGCCGAGGTCGCCGAGACGCTCGATCCGCATTGGCTCAGCTTGTCAGACCTCGCGGCTGATCTCCCTTGGGACCGCAATCCCCAACAGCTTGTCCGGGTTGCGCATCGCATAGAAGTGGGTGATCTTGCCGTCGATTATCTCGATCAGGAAGACGCCCTCCAACTGGTCGCCGTTGTAGACCACCATCGCGGGTGAGCTGTTGTAGACAGCGGTCTCGAAGCGGACGTCGGGCATGCGCTCGGCCGCCACTCGGAAGAGTGCGGACAGGATGCTTGCCACCTTCCGTGCACCGACGACCGGCCTGCGGGCTGCGCTTGCCTTGCCGTTGCTGTCGGCCGTCCACGTGGCGTCCGGCGCCAGCAGCGCCATCAGACCGTCCACGTCACCCGTAGACGCCGCTGCCATGAACTGTTCGGTCAGCTCCGCGGTCATGGCGGAGTCTGCGGGTTCGAAGCGCTTGCGCCGCGCCTGCACATGCTCGCGCGCGCGATGCGCCACCTGGCGTACGTTTGCCACGGACTTGCCCACTGCGCCTGCGATTTCGTCGTAGTCGAAGCCGAACACCTCACGCAGCACGAACACTGCACGCTCGTCCGGAGTGAGCGTCTCGAGGAGCACGAGCATCGCCATCGAAACCGACTCGGCGAGAACAACATCGGTTGAAGCGTCGCGTTCGTCGAGCAGTAGCGGCTCCGGCAGCCACGGGCCGATGTACTCCTCGCGACGGCGGGCGCCCGCGCGCAACGCGTTTAGCGCCTGCCGGGTCACAAGTTGAGCTAGATACGACTTGGTATCCCGCACCGTCGCGAGGTCGACCTCCGCCCACCTCAGATAGCTCTCCTGCAGCACGTCGTCGGATTCCGTTGCACTGCCGAGGATCTCGTAGGCGATCGTGAACAGCAACGGACGCAGCAGCGTGAACCGTTCGGCGTGCTCGCTGTCGGTGGTCATGGTTTGGCGACCACCTGGGGACCGACCATCGTCTCGTCGACACGCTTGGAGCCCTTGAACACCAACGCCGAACCGGGCTTCCGCGCCTCGCGGCGCAGACCCCACAGCGTGCCCTTGCAGATCGCCTCTTTCACCGAAGCCGCGACCCGACCGGCGAGGTAGAACCGCGCTGGCGCGTCGTCTTCGTGGGTGAACTGGAGTATCGCGCCGTGCCGGCCCAAGCTGACACACTGAGCGACGAACTTCGGCTCGATGACGTCCGGCTCCTCACCGGCGATCCGGCTCAGCACCGTCTTGGCGGCCTGGTCACCGAGCGGGCCCGCCGCCTGGCAGCTCATCCGCAGCGGCACGCCCGACGGTGCAGCGCAGTCGCCTGCGGCAACGATGTGGACGTCGTCGACGCTGGTCAGCGTCTCATCGGTGACCAGTCGACCAAGGGCGTCGGTGCGCAGCCCGCTGTCGGCGGCCAACTCCGGCACCCCGAAGCCGGCGGTCCAGATGGTGACCGCGCTGGGGCGCACCGCGCCGTCGGCGAAGACCACCGCGTCCGAACGGACCTCGGTCACCACGTCGTCCTCGAGCACCACGACGCCGTGCTTGGCGAACCATTTGGCGATCGACTGGCGACCCGCCTCAGACAGCGACGGGGCCAGTTGTCCGCCGCAGACCAGTGTGACGGTGCGGCCCTGCTCGGCCAGCTCGGATGCCGTCTCGATTCCGGTGAGGCCGGCGCCGATGACTGTCACCGGGGCATCCAGGTCGAGCTCATCGAGGGTGTCGCGCAGCCGCTGTGCCAGTTCGAATTCCGCTATCGGGTAGGCGAATTCGGCCGCGCCCGGCACAGAGGCCGGTGTCGCGCCGGTGCTGCCGACCGCATAGATGAGGTAGTCGTAGGTCAGCTGGCGGCCCGACGCCAGCGCCACGGTGCGCGTGGCGGCGTCGATCCTGGTGGCACTGTCGACGACGAGCGCGATGCCCTCGCCGAGCAGCGTGCCGTAGTCCGCCGTCGCGACGTGATTGCCCGCGACGAGCTGGTGCAGCCGGATCCGCTCGACGAACTTCGGCCGTGGGTTGACCAACGTGATGTCGACGTCGGCGCGAAGCCGCAGATTGTTGGCCGCCAGTGTTCCGGCGTATCCGCCGCCGATCACGATGACGCGGGTTTTGTGTTCGGTCATTTTCGGTCTCCTTGGGTCATCCGGCTCTTCGTTGAGCCGGTCTGTCCTCGAGACACCGCGCACATCCGGAGTGTGACAGCTCTGCGCCCATTGTGATGGAGGTCACGATCGGCTGATCGTCCTCGGGATCGTGACGCCGGCCAGCTTGTCCGGGTTGCGCATGGCGTAGAGGTTCGTGATCACGTCGTCGATGACTTCGAACACGAAAACGCCCTCCAGCTTCTCGCCGTCGTAGATGACCACCGCGGGCGCGCTGTTGTAGATCGCCATCTCGAACCGGATGTCCATATGCCGCGCCGCCCGGAAGAGCGCGATCATCACCCCAGCCACCTTCCTCGCGCCGACGAGTGGCCGTGGCAACGCGCTCACCTTGCCGCCGTGGTCGGCCGTCCAGGTGGCGCCCGGCGCCAGCAGCGACAGCAGTCCGTCCATGTCGCCCGTACTCGCCGCGGTCAGGAACTGATTCGTGATCTGTTCCGTCCGCTCGGCGTCCACGGGCCCGAACCGATTGCGCCGTGCGTGTACGTGTTCGCGGGCGCGGTGTGCCATCTGTCGCACCGTCGCCGCGGATTTGCCGACTGCTCCGGCGATTTCGTCGTAGTCGAAGCCGAACACCTCGCGAAGCACGAACACCGCCCGCTCGTCGGGCGTCAGTGTTTCGAGCAGCACCAGCATTGCCATCGACACCGATTCGGCGAGAACGACATCAGAGGAAGCGTCGCCCTCGTCGAGCAGTAACGGCTCGGGCAGCCACGGTCCGATGTATTCCTCGCGACGGCGAGCCCGCGCCCGCAGCGCGTTGAGCGCCTGGCTCGTCACCAGTTGCGCGAGATAGGACTTGGTGTCGCGCACCGTCGCGAGGTCGACCTCTGCCCATCGCAGGTAGCTGTCCTGCAGCACATCGTCGGATTCCGTTGCCGAACCGAGGATTTCGTAGACGATCGTGAACAGCAGCGGCCTCAGGTGGGTGAACCGCTCGGCATGTTCGGCGGTGCTGGTCACGTCTCCGTGACCAGCTTCGGCGCGAACACCGGCTGCTCGGGCCGCGGGCCACCCTTGAACCAGAACGCCGAACCCGGCTTGGACGCCTCTCGGCGCAATGCCCACAGCGTGCCCTTGCAGACCGCTTCCTTGACCGAGGCGACCATACGGCCAGTGAAGTACAGGTTCACCGCTGTGTCGTCCTTATGGGCGAACTGCAGGGTGCCCGACTTGCGGCCCAGGCTGATGCAGGCGCCGGCGAACGCCTGGTCGATGACCGCGGGCGCGGTGCCTGCGACCCGGCTCAGGACGGTGTTGGCCGCCTGCGCGCCCAGCGGCGAGGCGGACTGGCAGCTCATCCGTAGCGGCACGCCTGATGGCGCGGCGCAGTCGCCCGCAGCGACGATGCGCGGATCGTCCACGCTTGTCAGGGTCTCATCCGTCAGCAGTCGGCCCATCGCGTCGGTGCGCAGTCCGCTGGTGGCCGCGAGGTCGGGCACACCGAATCCGGCCACCCAGATCGTCACGGCACTCGGACGCACGGCGCCGTCGGCGAAGACCACCGCGTTCTGCCGCACCTCGGTGACGAGGTCGGCCTCGAGCACCGCGACGCCCAGTTTGCGCAACACCTTTGCGACCGACCGACGTCCGGGGTCGGAGAGGTACGGCCCCAGCTGACCGCCGCAGACCAACGTGACGTTGCGCCCCTGCTCGGCGAGCTCGGTTGCGGCCTCGATCCCGGTCAGCCCGGCGCCGACGACGGTGATCGGGGCGTCCGGGTGCACATCGTCGATGGCGGTACGCAGGCGCTGTGCCTGCTCCAGTTCCGCTATGGGATAGGCGAATTCGACTGCGCCGGGCACCGATGTGGGCACTGCACCGGTGCTGCCGACGGCGTAGATGACGTAGTCGTACGGCAGTGCCTGCCTGCCCGATGCGAATTGCACGATGCGGGCCGTCGTGTCGATTTTGGTGGCGCTGTCGACGACGAGCTTGATGCCGTCACCGAGCAGGCTGCCGTAGTCGGCGGTGGCCTCGTGGGTTCCCGCGACGAGCTGGTGCAGCCGAATCCGCTCAACGAACTTGGGCCGGGGGTTGACGAGGGTGATGTCGATGTCGCCGCGCATCCGCAGATGGTTGGCCGCCAGTGTTCCGGAGTAGCCGCCGCCGATGACGACGACCTTCGTGGGTGCGATGTGTTGGGTCATGCCCTCAAGACACCGCCGACCGTCCAGACGTGACAAAACGTGACGCGCGTCACTCCACGACGTAGCGCGGGAAGACTCCGACCGGGGCGGGTAGCGCGGTCCCGGGCGCCAGCCGAGTGCCGATCGCGGCGAAGGTCCGCTGGTCGGTGGGCTGGCCGAGCAGGTCCAGCAGCTTGGCCGCCGACCCGGGCATCACCGGCTGCACCAGCAGCGCGGCAACGCGTACGACCTCCATCGTGGTGTACAGCACCGTTCGGAACCGCTGCTGGTCTACCTCGGCCTCCGACTTGCGCAGCACCCACGGCTCCTGCGCCGAGAAGTAGCGGTTGGCCTCACCGAGCATCAGCCAGATGGCCTCCAGCGCGAGGTTCATCGCGGGCACGTCGAAATGCGCCCGCACCGTCGACAGCAACTCCTCGCCGGCGCGCGCCAGCAGCGCGCGGTCGTCGTCGGTGAAATCGCCCGGCTCAGGAACGATTCCGTCGAGGTTCTTGGCCACCATCGACAGCGACCGCTGCGCCAGGTTGCCCAACTCGTTGGCCAGGTCGGCGTTGATCCGGGTGATGATCGCGTCCTCGCCGTAGCTGCCGTCCTGCCCGAACGGCACTTCACGAAGAAAGAAGTAGCGCACCGGGTCGACGCCGAACGTGTCGACGAGGTTCACCGGGTCGACGACGTTGCCCACCGACTTGCTCATCTTCTCGCCGCGGTTGAGGACGAAGCCGTGCACAAAAACCCTGCGCGGCAACTCGATTCCTGCCGACATCAGGAACGCGGGCCAGTACACGGTGTGGAACCGGATGATGTCCTTGCCGATCATGTGCAGATCGGCGGGCCAGAACCGCTGAAACAGCTGCGAGGACGTATCGGGAAAGCCGACGCCGGTCAGATAGTTGGTCAGCGCGTCGACCCACACGTACATCACGTGATCGGGATGGTCGGGAACCGGCACACCCCAGTCGAACGTCGTGCGCGAGATCGACAGGTCGCGCAGCCCGCCGGACACGAAGCTGACCACCTCGTTGCGCCGGACGTCGGGCCCGATGAACTCGGGATGGGCCTGGTAGAGGGCGAGCAGTTTGTCGGCGTAGGCCGACAGCCGGAAGAAGTACGTCTGCTCCTCGGTCCACGTCACCGGTGCGCCGGTCTCGGTCGCGACCCGCACCCCGTCGGGGCCGACGGTCGTCTCGGCTTCGGTGAAGAAGCGTTCGTCGCGGATCGAGTACCAACCCTTGTACGCGTCGAGGTAGATGTCGCCGGACTCGTTCATCCGGCGCCAGATCTCCTTGGACGCCTCGTAGTGGTCGTCGTCGGAGGTGCGGATGAACCGGTCGTAGGAGATGTCCAGCTTGTCCTGCATCTGTTGGAAAACGTCGGAGTTGCACCGGGCGAGCTCCGCGGTCGGGATGCCCTGCGCCGCGGCCGTCTCGGCCATCTTGAGGCCGTGGACGTCGGTGCCGGTGAGGTACCGCACGTCGAATCCGTCCAGCCGCTTGAACCGCGCGACCGAGTCGGTCGCGATGTATTCGTAGGCATGGCCGACGTGCGGGTCGCCGTTGGGATAGGCGATCGCTGTCGTTATGTAGTACGGCTCGCTCATTTCCACTCACCTTATGGTGTGGCGGTGAGCAGTTCCCGTCCGGCGCCGCCGCCTCCCGAGCCGTTGGGCCCATTGGTCGACGCGCATACCCACCTCGACGCGTGCGGCGCCAAGGATGGCGACGACGTGCGGGCGATCGTGGATCGCGCCGCGGCCGTCGGCGTCCATGCCGTCGTCACCATCGCCGACGACCTCGAGTCGGCACGCTGGGTCACGGAGGCCGCCGATTGGGATCCGCGTGTGTATGCGGCCGTGGCGCTGCATCCGACGCGGGCCAACGCGCTCACCGACGAGGCGAAGACGGTCATCGAGCGGCTTGTGGACCATCCCCGCGTGGTGGCGGTCGGCGAAACCGGATTGGACAACTACTGGCCGGGCCGGCTCGACGGGTGCGCGACCCCCAGCGAGCAGCGCGACGCCTTCGCCTGGCACATCGATTTGGCCAAGCAGACCGGCAAGCCGCTGATGATCCACAACCGCGATGCCGACGCCGACGTTCTCGACGTGCTGCGGGCCGAGGGCGCCCCGCCGACGGTGATCTTCCACTGCTTCTCGTCAGGCGCCGAGATGGCGCGAACGTACGTTGACGCGGGATGGGTGCTGAGCCTCTCGGGCACCGTCAGCTTCCGCAACGCCCGCGCGCTGCACGAGGCGGCCACGCTGATCCCGGCCGGGCAGCTGCTGGTGGAGACCGACGCGCCGTTTCTGACCCCACATCCGTACCGGGGCGCGCCGAACGAGCCGTACTGCCTGCCGTACACGGTGCGCGCGCTGGCGGATATCGTGAACCGGCCCGCCGTCGACCTGGCCCTAGAGACCTCGGCGACCGCGGGACAGGTATACGGCTTCGGAGTGAGCTCGTCGTGAACGACGGCCGGAGTTGCCGTTGCTAGGCCGGTTCGTTACCGTCTTGTGATCTATGTCGGGGGGACAGAACCAGACCGGGGCCCGAGTCGGGGATTAGCACTGATTTGAATGCATTAGACAAACTTCATGAGTCGCGCTCGCCGCATCTGCGAGCGCTGATTTTCGTTACGTTGCTGGCGCTCACGTTCGCCGGCGGTTTCGCCGTGGCGGCCCACAAGACCCTGACGCTGACCGTCGACGGCACCCAGATGACGGTGGCGACGATGAAATCGAGGGTCATCGACGTCGTCGCGGAGAACGGCTATGACGTCGGCGACCGCGACGATCTCTATCCGGCCGGTGATCAGGCCGTGCATCAGTCGGACACGATCGTGCTGCGGCGCAGCCGTCCGCTGCAGATCTCGCTGGACGGGCAGAACAGCCGTGAGGTATGGACGACGGCGTCCACCGTCGACGACGCCCTGGCTCAGCTATCCATGGACGACAAGGCGCCCGCAGCGGCCTCCCGAGGCAGCCGCGTACCGCTGGGCGGCATGTCGCTGCCGGTGGTGAGCGCGAAGAACGTGCAGATCAACGACGGCGGCGTCGTGAGGATGGTGCGCCTGGCCGCGCCGAACGTCGCCGACCTGCTGGCCGCCGCGGGTGCCCCACTCGATCAGAGCGACTCAGTGGTGCCCGCCGCCTCGTCCCCCGTCGTCGAGGGAATGCAGGTTCAGATCACGCGTGTCCGGATCGAAAAGGTCACCGAACGAGTACCGTTGCCGCCGGCCAGCACGCGCATCGAAGACCCGACGATGAACATGAGTCGCCAGGTCGTGGAAAACCCCGGAACGCCGGGCGTTCAGGACGTAACGTTTGCCATCGCCAAGGTCAACGGGGCAGAAACCGGCAGGCTGCCAGTAGCCAATGTCATCATCGCTCCGGCCACGGAAGGGGTGCTGCGAGTGGGCACCAAGCCGGGTACGGAAGTGCCCCCCGTGAGTAATGGCGGCACGTGGGACGCGCTCGCCCAATGTGAGGCGGGCGGCAACTGGGGGATCAATACCGGCAACGGTTTCTTCGGCGGCGTGCAATTTGATCAAAACACCTGGGAGCGAAACGGCGGTCTGAGGTATGCTACCAGGGCAGATTTGGCAACACGTGAAGAACAGATCGCGATTGCTGAGGTCACTCGAGCCCGTCAAGGTTGGGGTGCGTGGCCCGTATGTAGCGGGAGAGTGGGGGCGTCCTGACCATCAGATTGCTGGGCCGCACCGAAATTCGGCACCTCGCCAAAGAGCTGGATTTCAGGCCGCGTAAGTCATTCGGCCAAAATTTTGTTCACGACGCAAACACCGTGCGCCGTGTGGTTTCGGCATCCGGAATCAACCGCCAGGACCACGTTCTGGAGATCGGGCCCGGTCTCGGCTCGCTGACACTAGCGTTGCTGGACCGTGGGGCCAAGGTCACCGCCGTGGAGATCGACCCTGTGCTGGCCGGCCAGCTGCCGCACACCGTCGCCGAACACTCGCACAGCGAGATCAACCGGCTCGCCGTGCTGCATCAGGACGTGCTTGACCTGGCGCCGGGCGACCTGCCAGAAGAGCCGACCGCGCTGGTCGCGAACCTGCCCTACAACGTGGCCGTTCCCGCCCTTCTTCATCTGCTCGCCGACTTCCCGTCGATCCGCACCGTGATGGTGATGGTGCAGGCCGAGGTGGCCGAGCGGCTCGCTGCCGAGCCCGGCGGCAAGGACTACGGCGTGCCCAGCGCGAAGATCAGGTTCTACGGCAAGGTGCGCAGGCACGGCATGGTGTCGCCGACGGTGTTCTGGCCCATTCCGCGTGTCTACTCGGGACTGGTTCGCATCGACCGGCATGAGACCTCACCCTGGCCGACCGACGACGGCTTCCGCCAGCAGGTCTTCAACCTGATCGACATCGCTTTCGCCCAGCGCCGCAAGACTTCTCGAAACGCGTTCGCCGAATGGGCGGGCGGCGGCAACGAGTCGGCGCGACGGCTGCTCGCCGCCAGCATCGATCCGTCGCGACGGGGCGAGACGCTTTCCATCGCCGACTTCGTGAGGCTGTTGGAGCGCTCGGGGGTGTGGGATCCCCAGACGAAAAGAGTGATCCAACCAGTCGAATCGCCATTTAGTCGCTAGCCCAGCGCGTCACTGAGGTGCTCGGCCAACTCCGTGCATGAGTCGTACCTGCTCTCCGGGATCTTCGCCAACGCCCTGTGCAGCACCGAGTCGAAAATGCGTGGTACCCATGCGATCCTGTGCGAATAGCTCGGGACCTGCTGGGTGAGGTGTGCGTCCATCAACCCCATGGCCGTGTCGGCCGAAAACGGTGGGGCGCCGAGTAACAGCTCGAGCGCGGTGCATGCCAGCGCGTACTGGTCGGTGAGAGCTGACGGTGGCCGGCCGCGCAGCAGTTCGGGTGCCGTGTAGGGCAGCGACGCTTCGAGTTGTGCAGGCCGCCGCCAGACGGTTTCGGCGACCGTGTGCGCGACGCCGAAGTCGATGAGAACTGCACGGGAAAGCCCCTGTGAGACAAGAATGTTGGATGGCTTGACGTCGCAGTGCACGATTCCACACTGATGTATGTAGTCCAGCGCGTCGGCGATCTGCGCAAGTGCGGACAGCTGATCTTTCCGCTCGGTCAGGACGGCCGCCGTGCCTCCGTCGACCAATTCCATGGTGAGCCAGCCGACGCCGTGTTGATGAACGGTGATGACGTGGGGATGGTCGAGTTGATGCGCGAACTCGAATTCCCTTCGAAGTCGGGTGGTTTGGTCCTCGTTGCGATGGTGATGGTCGAGAACCTTGAGTGCCACAGCGTGATTCGGCTCGGCGGAGGTATGCACCCGGTACACCGTGGCGTATCCGCCGCGGCCCAGCGTGGTGTCGACGACGTACCCTTCGAACTCCTCGCCGACGGGAAGCACGATTCCAGCCTAGGACGGGCTCCGGCGGGGTTTTCTCACGGCATGACTACTTGTCTGCGGCGTGTCGGGGCTAATGTCGTGCCGTGTCCAACGGCAGTACCGCCTCGGAGTGGGTTCCCACCGGGTCGGTCACCGTGCGGGTGCCGGGCAAGGTCAACCTGTATCTGGCGGTCGGAGATCGCCGCGACGACGGTTACCACGAGCTGACGACCGTCTTCCACGCGGTTTCTCTCCTGGACGAGGTCACCGTCCGCAACGCTGACATGCTGTCGCTCGAGCTGGCAGGGGAGGGCGCGCAGTCGCTGCCCACCGACGAGCGCAACCTCGCCTGGCGGGCGGCCGAGCTGATGGCCGAGCACGTCGGCCGGGCTCCCGACGTCGCGATCACCATCGAGAAGTCGATCCCGGTGGAAGGGGGCATGGCCGGTGGCAGCGCCGACGCGGCGGCGGTGCTGGTTGCGATCAATTCGCTGTGGGAGCTCGGCGTGCCGCGCCGCGACCTGCACACGCTGGCCGCCCGGCTGGGCAGCGACGTTCCCTTCGCGCTGCATGGCGGCACGGCGCTGGGCACCGGTCGAGGCGAGGAGCTGGCGACCGTGCTGGCCAGGAGCACGTTCCACTGGGTACTGGCGTTCGCCGACGGTGGTTTGTCCACCCCGGCGGTGTTCGCCGAGGTAGACCGGCTTCGCGAGTCCAAGGACCGCAGTCTCCCGCCGGCGCTGGAGGATCCAGAGCCTGTGCTGGCGGCCCTGGCCTCCGGCGACCCCGCCACGCTTGCACCGCTGCTGGGAAACGACCTGCAGCCCGCGTCGTTGAGTCTCGACCCGAATCTGCGGCGGACCCTGCGAGCCGGCGTGGAGGCCGGCGCCCTGGCCGGGATCGTGTCGGGCTCGGGGCCGACATGCGCGTTCCTGTGCCCCTCGTCGTCGTCCGCCGTCGACATCGGGGCTGAGCTCGCCGGAGCAGGGGTGTGCCGGACGGTCCGGGTGGCCAGCGGTCCGGTACAGGGCGCGCGGGTGGTTCCGGCACCGACGCCACAGATGTGACACGAACCTCAATTACTGCATTAGTTTGGCAGTTACTTAAGAGTTGCCTAAGATGAGCGACGGTGAAAACTAGCGGTCAAGAAGTGGACGCGAATACTGCCGCCGCCGGAGAATCCGGCGGGCGGGCGTCCCGCCATAGCGCATCACCGAATCGAGACATAACCGCGCTCCAAATGTGTGCGCGCCTACGTGAAAGCGCCGTCTACCAGGCGGAGCATTACACACTGGCATTTGCGGTGGACCCGAGGAGGCTGTCGTGAGCAGATTCACCGAGAAGATGTACCGCAGTGCCCGTGACGCGAGTACGGGCATGGTCACCGGTGAACCGCACGAACCCGTCCGTCATACCTGGGGTGAGGTGCACGAGAGGGCCCGCCAGATCGCAGGCGGCCTCGCCGCCGCGGGTATCGGCCACGGCGACGCCGTCGGCGTGCTGGCCGGCTTCCCCGTCGAGATCGCGCCGACAGCTCAGGGTCTGTGGATGCGTGGCGCCAGCCTGACGATGCTTCACCAGCCCACTCCGCGCACCGACCTGGTGGTCTGGGCGGAAGACACGATGAACGTCGTCCACATGATCGAGGCAAAGGCCGTCATCGTGTCCGAGCCGTTCATGGTCGCCGTGCCCGTGCTCGAGGAGCACGGCATCAAGGTGCTGACCGTGCCCGACCTTCTCTCCGCAGACCCGATCGACCCCATCGAGGTCGGCGAGGACGACCTGGCCCTCATGCAGCTGACGTCGGGTTCCACCGGCTCGCCGAAGGCCGTGCAGATCACGCACCGCAACATCCACTCCAACGCCGAGGCGATGTTCATCGGCGCCGAGTACGACGTCGACAAGGACGTCATGGTCAGCTGGCTGCCCTGCTTCCACGACATGGGCATGGTCGGCTTCCTGACCATCCCGATGTACTTCGGCGCCGAGCTGGTCAAGGTCACGCCGATGGACTTCCTGCGCGACACCCTGCTGTGGGCGCGGCTCATCGACAAGTACAAGGGCACGATGACCGCGGCGCCGAACTTCGCGTACGCACTGCTCGCGAAGCGGCTGCGGCGCCAGGCCCAGCCCGGCGAGTTCGACCTGTCCACGCTGCGCTTCGCGCTCTCGGGCGCCGAGCCCGTCGAGCCGGCCGACGTCGAAGACCTGCTCGACGCCGGTAAGCCGTTCGACCTGCACCCCTCAGCGATCCTGCCTGCCTACGGCATGGCCGAGACGACCCTGGCCGTGTCCTTCTCCGAATGCAACGCGGGCCTGGTGGTCGACGAGGTCGACGCCGACCTGATGGCCGCGCTTCGGCGTGCGGTGCCCGCGACGAAGGGCAACACCCGCAGGCTGGCCACGCTCGGCCCGCTGCTCGAGGGGCTCGAGGCCCGGATCATCGACGAGCAGGGCAATGTGATGCCCTCCCGCGGCGTCGGCATCATCGAGCTGCGCGGCGAGCCCGTCACGCCCGGTTACATCACCATGGGTGGCTTCATCCCGGCGCAGGACGAGCACGGCTGGTATGACACCGGCGACCTCGGCTACCTGACCGACAACGGCCACGTCGTGGTCTGCGGCCGCGTGAAGGACGTCATCATCATGGCGGGCCGCAACATCTACCCGACCGATATCGAGCGGGCCGCGGGCCGCGTCGAAGGGGTTCGCCCGGGCTGCGCGGTCGCGGTGCGACTGGACGCGGGGCACTCCCGTGAGACGTTCGCGGTCGCCGTCGAGTCGAACGCCTACCAGGACCCGGACGAGGTGCACCGCATCGAGCGCCAGGTCGCCCACGAGGTCGTCGCCGAGGTCGACGTCCGGCCCCGCAACGTCGTTGTGCTGGGCCCCGGCACCATTCCGAAGACACCGTCGGGCAAGCTGCGCCGCGCGAACTCCGTCTCGCTGGTCACCTAGTCCCTCGCACCGCGAGCGAGCGTGTCTGTACCCCGACACGCTGTCCTAGCGCGTCGTTTTGCGCGCGCTCGTGACTGCTGCGGCAGGCGCTAGCTTCTCGTACACCTGCCACCAGAGCGCCTCGTGGTCGAGCGGCGACATCCGCTCCTCGTCGACGCGTTCGTCGGCGGCCGTCAACGTCATGGCCATCGCCAGGAGCTCGTGGCGCGAGTGCATCGTGGCGACCTCGGTGAGCCCGGGCATCGTAACCACGCCCATCGAGCGGACCATCGTGCGCGTGTCGCCTGCCTTTGCCATCGCGACGGCAGCCAGCGCGCAGACGCCGCCGGTGGAGAACGCAAGCGCGGTCCACGGTCCGATCAACTCCTGAAGGAGGATCTCGGACACCACCCACAGCGCTGCTCCCCAGATCGCCGCGCCACGCCAGATGCGGAGCCGGCGTCGCTGCACATCGCTGATGCCGGGTGGATAGACGACCAGGCGGTAACGCGTCACGCCGAAGCGGTCGATCTGGATGCGAACGAATCCCCACCGGTTCTCGCCGTCGAGCAGCTGGGCACACCAGCGCTGGAGCCGACCGGGGCGGTTCTGTGTCTGTGCCTGCATACCTTCGGGTGTACGCCGGTCGACCCGTCCGTGGCGATATCCGAACGGTTTCTTTACGCCTCGCCGCGGCTTCTTGGCAGCAGTCAGGCTTGGACGGCGGAAACGGTCCAGCCGGGCAGAATCGGCGCCCGCGTGAGGAAATGATCGGCCTGGCCGATGCTGCGCAGGAGCTCCTGCGTGCGCAGGATGCAGCAGCCCATCCGGACCATGGCGAACACCTCGTACCAGTGCAGGTCGACGAGCGGGCGCCCGATCATCTCCTCGTAGCGGCGGATCACCTGCTCGCGGCTGTCGAACCCCGGTAGCTCCGGGTCGAGGTCAAGTCCGCTGACCTCCAGCATCTGCCTGCGGGTCGCGAGCCACCAGGCGAAGTCGGTCTCCGCCGGGCACAGGCAGGCCTGCTCCCAGTCCAGTGCGCCGACGATCTGGCCCTCGTCGTCGAAGATCGCGTTGGACAGCCGGGCATCGTTCCAGCACACGCTCAATTCGCCCGTCTCGTCGGGCATCCGGCGAGCCAACCAGTCGAACGCCCGGGTCATGATGTCGGGAACCTTGTTGTCGGTTCCCCACTTCGCGTACTCGCGCCACCACTTCAGCTCGGCGACGACGCCGACGCCCGCGGGTCGTTCGAGCCATGACGCCTCGCTGACGGGAACCCGGTGCAGTTGTGCGAGCGTCTCGAGAAACGAGTCGTGCACACGGCGCTGAACATCAGGACCCGCGTTGTACAACCAGCCGCGCATCGCGTACGTGGTGTCCGACGGCGTGTGGCCCACAATCCGCGGCATCACAAGGAATTTCGAGCCGATCCACTCGCGGTCGGGCTCGTAGAGGATCGGCGAGGGAGTGGGGATTCCGTGTTCGTGCAGCAGCTCCTGCGTCAGCGTCTGCATGCCGAGGTCGTAGTGCGGAAAGATGCCTCCGCCCGCGGGTGGAATGCGGATGACGTACTCGTCGGTGTTCCCGCCGACGGTGGCGGTGAAGATGAGGCTTTCGCTCGACCAGCCCGCAGCCTTGTTCGCCGCGCGCAGTTCCGATACCTGCGCTTCGCCGGTGAGCCTGTGCCCGAACCACGCCTGAAGTCGAGTCCGGGTGGCGGCCAGGTCGCGTTGCGTGAGCGCGATGCCTGCCATGCCGACAACATTTACATACGATGCAATAGATGTAAAGCCATCATTGTTTACGTCCGCTTCACCAGATGTAATACGCTCGCGAGGTGACCACACCCGAACCGCGCACCTTCGGAGCCATCGAGGACACGTCTCTCCCGCTGGCTGTTCTCGTTCACGGTTTTCCCGACACGCCACACACCTGGCGGCACCTCGGTCCCGAACTCGCCGAGCGCGGATACCGCGTGGTCGCGCCCTGGCTGCCGGGCTACGACGCGCCGACGAACAAGCCGATCAGTGTCGGCACATACGTCCGCTCCGTCCTCGCTGCCCGCGGCACCTACCGCGCGGACGATCGCGCCGTCCTGGTCGGCCACGACTGGGGAGCGGTCGCCTCGTACGGAGCTGTTGTCACCGAACCCACGGCATTCTGTCGCCTTGTCACCCTGGCCGCTCCGCCGGCTGGTGCGCTGGCGGCGATGTTCAGCTACCGCCAGCTCAAGAGGTCGTTCTACGTGTGGCTCATCCAGCAGGTCGGGCTCCCTGAGACAGTGCTGCTGGAGCCCGGATTCTGGGAGTCGCTGTGGGCGGACTGGTCGCCGGGATACGACCCCTGCGAAGATGTCTTGGAGCTGCGGCGATATGTGTCCCCGGACAATATCGCGAATGTCATCGCCCCTTATCGAGCATCCTTCAACCCGGATTTCGCCGACCCGGTTGCAAAAGCCGAAGCGCTGGCGGCATTGCAGGATCCGCCGGTACCTACGCTGTATCTCCATGGCGCCGAAGACGGCGCGCTTGGCATCGACATTTTGGGCCAGCCGTCTGAACACCTACCCGCTGCGGGATCGGCGTTCGAAATCGTCGACGGCGTAGGTCATTTCCTGCATCTGCAACAACCCGGGGCGATCGCCGCCAAGATCACCGACTGGCTCGCCGGCTAACCGGCAGCGGCTCGGTGCAGGCGCCGCCGGGATGCGCCGAGCCCCGCGGCGTGGCGCAGTTCTGCGAGAAACTGGTCGGGACTGCCACCCGCGATCACGTAGTGGCACACGGCGATACGCACGACGGCCGCGGCGGCGATAGCGCTGTCCTCGCCGGGAATGATGCGGGCGATGCGGTCATGCATGATCGGCAGCACCCGCTTCATCTGGTGCAGCACATGCTCAGGCTCGATATCGGCCAGTGAACCGAGCGAGTAGTTGCTCTGGTATTCGACGATGAACCGCAACGCCGCGTCCAGGCGATCGGCGCCGCTCAACCCCGCCATCGCCGCTGCGATACCCGAGTCGAAGTTGTCCTGTTCGTAGAGGCCGAACGCCTCCAACAGCCCATCCTTGGATCCGAAGTACCGATACAGCGTCGGCCGGGACACGTTGGCCTCGGCGGCGACGTCGGACAGTTGCAGCTTGCGTCGCCCGTCTCGGGAGAGCACGACGAACGTGGCCGCGAGGATCCGGCGGCGCGTCGACTGCTCGCCGTCGCCGGACGGGTGAGATGTCACGATCGCCTACTTTACATCTAGGGGTCCAAATGTCACACTAGCGACGGTTCGTGGCTAGCTGCCTGCACCACAGTGCGAGACATCGATACGTACCAATGTAAGCCCGCGACGCGTGTCAACGGGGAGGTGGCGACCTATCACGAAGCTCGTGGTCCGCAAGATCCCGTGGGAGTTCGACGCGACGGTGCCATTCATGTGGCAGCCCGCCAACCCCGACTTCGGATTGTTCTGCAACGCCTTTACCTTCATCGCGGTGCCTTTCGAGCGCTATATCGTCAGCGTGGTGCGCAAGGCGGCGGACATCCTCGACCACGACCCCCACGTCGCCGCCGAGGCAGACGCCTTCCTGCGGCAGGAGGCGCAGCATGCGTCCGCTCATCGCAAGCACATGCTCGCGCTGGTGGCGCGCTACCCCGAGCTCGAACGCTGCTATGAAGACGCCTGCAGTGCCTACGACAAGCTGATCGACGAACAGCCGATCGAGTTCCACGCCGCCTACATCGCCAACCTCGAGGCGACCTTCACACCGTTGTTCAAAGTCATTCTCGACAACCGTGATTCACTCTTCGACGGCGGAGACTCACGTGTCGCCTCGCTGATGATGTGGCACTTCGTCGAGGAGGTCGAGCACCGAAGCTCGGGGCTGGTGCTGTGCCAGCACATCAACCCCGATCCCTGGTACCGCGTGAAACAGATCCGCCGCACCTTCCGCCACGTCGGCGAGATGGCCGAAAAGGTCGCCAAGACCTTCGACCAGGTCGTTCCGTTCGACGACCGCGGCGGATCCGCGCAGGAGGTGCTGTCGAATCTTCTCTACGACGAGTTCAAGTACCGGACGCCAGGCGGCCGCCGCAGGCGTGCCCGCCGCGACGGACCCCCGACGCTGTTTCACGCCGTGCCGACGAGCCACCTGGTCAAGATGGTGTGGCGGCTGTGGCTGTCGCAGACGCCCTACCACGACCCCGCCGACCAACCGCTGCCCGACTGGGCCGACACCTGGATGAATGAATATGACCGCGGCACCGACATGACGACGTTCGCCGGGTCCTCGCCCCTCGCAGAAAGCTGATCGACTTGCTGTCAACGAACTACGGCGCGCTGGTGCCCGAGGACGAACTGCTCACCCATCAGATCGTCGACACGTTCGCCACCGTCAGCCAGTCGGATCCGTCGTGGACGGAGAAGATCTGGACGATCGCGCACGCCCGCGACAACTCGCTGCAGGTCGTTCTCGGCATCGGCAAGTACACCAACCGCGGAGTCTTCGACGGGGCGGCCGGTGTGTGCCGGGGGACCGAACAGTGGACGGTACGTGCCGGGCGCAGGTTGTCGTCGGATCCCGCAGGCACCGATGTCGGACCCGTGCACTACCGGGTGGTCGAGCCGCTTCGGGCGATCCGAGTGAGCCTCGACGCGACGGAGCACGCGCCGATCGCTTTCGACGTTGAGCTGCGTGGCAGCTACACCGCAGCGCTCGAGGATCCCTGGCCCGACCGAAGTCCGGACGGCTACCGCGTCACCCATAATGTGTTGCGCTATCACCAGATCGGCGTTGCGGCGGGTTGGGTGGAGGTCGAGGGCACCCGCACCGAGATCGAGGCCGACGACTGGATCTCGATACGGGATCACTCGTGGGGCCTACGCCCGGGAGTCGGCAAGCCGATCCCGGGATTGCCAAGGGGCGGGCGGAAGATCAAGCAGATGTTCATGACCTGGCTGCCGATGACCATGACGCGCCCCGACGGGTCGAGCTACTCACTGTTCGTGATGTATCAGGAGGAGCGCGGCGACGGCTACCTCGAGATCCGTTGTCAGGCAGAGCAGCAAAACGAGGACGGCACCTCGCACCGCTTCGCGTCGGTTGAGCAGGACATGCACTTCCAGGACGACAATCGCCGGTTCACACACGGAACCATCACGCTGATCGACACCGACGGAACCAAGCGCCCGTTGACCATCACCGCCGCCGGCCCGACGGGCTTTCATCTGGGCACGGCCGGCTATTACGGCTGGAACGACTGGGTGTACGGGCAGTGGGTCGGAGACGAACGGGTGGAGGGCAACCACGTCACCGACGCCGATAAACCCGAGACCGCCCGCCAATTGCATCAGCTGCGCGATCTGCTTGTGCGGGTTGAGGATCCCGTCGGCGGCGGAACCGGCCTTGGCAACGCCGAGACGTTCGCGCTCGGCGCGTTTCCCGAGCGCGGGTTGACCGCGGAGAACTCGTTCCTGTGACCGTCGCGGTCATCGGCGCCGGTCCCGGTGGCATCGCGATGGGTATTCAGCTTGCGGCCGCCGGATACGACTTCACGATCTTCGACCGCGCCGATGGCTTCGGTGGTACCTGGCGAAACAACACCTATCCCGGTGCGGCCTGTGACGTCCCGTCGCATTTCTATTCGTACTCTTTTGCGCTCAACCCGCGGTGGAGCAAGACGTTCGCCCAACAGCCGGAGATCCTGGCCTATTTGGAGCGGGTGGCCGCCGCCTACGGTCTCGAGGACCGTCTCGTCGGCAACACACGCATCACCGAACTGCGTTGGGCCGACGACGCGCAGCGCTGGTCGCTGCTGACCGACGACGGTATGACGCAGGAGTTCGACGCCGTCGTCAGCGCCGTCGGGATGCTCGACGTGCCCAATATCCCGGTGATTCCGAGGGCAGACCGGTTCCGGGGGCGGACGTTTCACTCGTCGAACTGGGACCACACGAAATCCACTGCAGGCGAACGTGTCGCGTCGATCGGCACCGGCGCCAGCGCCATTCAGTACGTACCCGAGATCGCGGCCGAAGCCGCCCATTTGACGGTGTTTCAGCGCACGCCGATCTGGGTCAGCCCGCGCTACGACGAGCCATTCACGACCGAGCAGCAGGAGCTTTTCGAACGCGATCCCGAGGAGGCCCGCAAGGTTCGCGATGCGGCGTTCCAGGCCTACGAGGCCGCCAACTTCGGCGCCGACTCGGAGATGACGAAGGGTCTGACAGATATGGCCCGCGAATACCTGGCCCGCAAGGTGGCCGACCCGGAACTGCGCGCCAAGCTCACCCCCTCGTATCCGGTCGGCTGCAAGCGGCCGCTTCAGTCGCGTACCTGGTTTCCGACGTTCGCACGCCCGAACGTGACGCTGGAGACCTCGGCGATCGCCGAGTTCACCGAGCATGGGCTGCGCACCGCCGACGGTATCCACCACGAATTCGACACCGTCATCTACGGAACCGGCTTCCACGCCGCCGACTACCTGCGCAGCCTCGACGTGTACGGAACGGGTGGCCGACGACTGCGCGACGACTGGGGCGACGGCGCCGAGGCGTATCTGGGCACCGTCGTTCCTGGTTACCCGAACCTGTTCACGCTGTACGGACCCAACACCAACGGCGTCACCTCGATCATCTACATCCTCGAGGCCCAGGCCGAGTTCGTCCGTCGCATCCTCGATGACATGGCGGCGGCCGGGGCGCGGGCGGTCGATATCAAGCGCGAGGTGCACGACACCTACAACGCCGAGATCCAGCAGGCGATGGAGGGAACAGTGTGGCTCGCCAACTGCAACAACTACTACCGCCACGCAAACGGAAAGGTGATCACCCAGTTCCCTTACAGCGGAACCATATTCGAGGAGATGCTGGCGCAGGTGAAACTGGATGACTTCGACCTGTCAACCGCGGACTGACTGAAAGGAGGCGATCCCGTGCCGGGAATCCACCACACTGCGATAGTGACCGCCGACGTCGATGCCTCGATGCGGTTCTGGCGCGACGGCCTCGGCCTCGCCGAGTTGTTCGACTACACCTTCACCGGCGACTGGCCGACCCTGTTCGGGGCGGCGACCGATCAGTTGCGGTCGATCTTCCTCGGCGACCCCGAGACGCCGGAGACGGGCATCGTGGAGTTGGTCGTACTCGACCGCGCACGCGAGGAGCGGAAAGATATCAGCACGGAGACGGCGCCTCCGCCGACGGACGTTCCGGGTTCGGATTCTTCCTGCTGTCGCTGCAGCGCGACGTCGACGCGACGTTGGTCACGCTGGCCGGCCTCGGCTTCGACGACGGGGTGCGCCGGATCGAGATGCCCGCGCCGGGCGGGAAGAGGGTCGCAATGGCAGTGGTCAACGCACCCGACGGTGTCCGGGTCGAACTGATCGGCCCGCCACAGTGAGCGCGACTGCCATCGTCACCGGGGGAGGATCCGGCATCGGTCGTGCGGTGGTCGACCGGCTGCGCGCGGCGGGAAGCGACGTCGTGGTGTGGGACGTCAAGGGCGGCGACATCGACTGCGACATCAGCGATCCCGATTCCGTGTCGGCCGCAATCGACCGAACCGTCGCCGGTCACGGGGTGCCCAGCCGCCTCGTCGCGTGCGCGGGCATCGGCGCCTCCGGTCTGCTGCTCGAGCAGACCACCGCGGACTGGCAGCGGGTCATCGACACCAACCTGACGGGGACCTGGCTGACCATGCGAGCCGTCGCGCAGGCGATGGTCGGCCAGGGCGCCGGCGGGTCGATCGTCGCGGTGTCCAGCATCAGCGGAACGCTCGCCGACCGGGACATGGGTGCCTACTGCGTATCCAAGGCGGGCATCGACATGTTGGTGCGGGTCGCGGCCACGGAATGGGGCGTGCACGGCATCCGGGTCAACGCCGTCGGCCCCGGGGTCACCCGCACGCCGATGCTCGCCAACCCCGAGCAGCTGCCGGGCTGGGTCGAAGGGCTGACCGAGCGCACCGCACTCGGCCGCCTCGGCGAGGCCGACGACATCGCCGAAGCGATCGTCGCGGTCCTCGAAATGTCCTGGGTCACTGGGCAGACCGTGTTCGCCGACGGCGGCCTGGCCCTGCACAGCCCGATCGACTCCTACGGGCAGGTGCAGCGCCTGCTGGCCCGCCGGAAGAAGGAGTAGGCGGCGACCGAACACCTTCCGTCACGGATCGCCGATCACCCGACGGTCCGCAAGGTGGCATCGCGCGCGAGGCGGAAACCGGGCGTCATCGACGCCGACTGGTTGCGTCAGGTGTGTCTCGATGCAGGCGCCGACGACGTCGCATTCGCCTGCAGTGGACAACCCCGAACTCGCGTCCGAACGTGAACACGTTGACGCGGCGCTACCCGGAACGCGCAGCTTCATATCGCTCGTGGTCAGGATGAACCGCGACAACGTCCGGTCGACGGCGCGCAGCGTCGCCAATCAAGAGTTTCACCGCAGCGGCGAGATCATGAACGAGGCGGCGCACCGGATCACCCGGGCATTGCAGGACGCCGGCCATCGCGCGATCAACCCGTCGATGTCGTTCCCGATGGAGATGGACCGGTTTCCCGGCCGCATCTGGGTGGTCGCCCACAAGCCCGTCGCGGTCGCCGCGGGCCTCGGCGTGATGGGCATTCACCGCAATGTGATCCACCCCAGGTTCGGCAACTTCATCCTGCTCGGCACCGTTCTCGTCGACGCACCGGTCAGCGAATACGGTGAGCCGCTGGACTATTCGCCGTGCCTGGAGTGCAAGCTGTGCGTGGCGGCCTGCCCCGTCGGCGCGATCAAGAAGAACGGCGACTTCGATTTCGTCGCATGCTCGGTGCACAACTACCGCGAGTTCATGGGTGGGTTCACCGACTGGGCGCAGACCATCGCCGACAGCGAGGACGCCGCCGACTTCCGCTCTCGGGTCAGCGATTCCGAGAACGCCTCGATGTGGCAGAGCCTGTCGTTCAAGGCGAACTACAAGGCGGCGTACTGCCTCGCGGTGTGCCCCGCGGGCGAAGACGTCATCGAGCCCTACCTCGACGATCGCAAGGGCTTCATGGATCTCGTGCTCAAACCCCTGCAGGACAAGAAGGAGACGCTCTACGTGCTGCCGAACTCGGCCGCCAAAGAACACGCGGAGCGCCGCTACCCACACAAGCAGATCAAGGTGGTGGACAGCGGGATCAGCGGCCGCTCGACTCGTCGGCAATCGCGTCGGAGCGCCCAGGCGTGGACGGTGTTCTGGGCCGGCTCCAGGCCCTGGGCGATCAGCAATTCGGTCGCGTCGGCGGCCTGTTCGCAGATCACCGGAACTTCGGGTCGCTCGGCGGCGGTGAAGTTCTCCAGCACGAACGAGGCTCCCGACTTGCGGCCGGGCGGACGGCCGATACCGATCCGAACCCGTTGAAAGTCGCTGGTGCCCAACGCCGATGCCACCGATCGCAGACCGTTGTGGCCCGCGACGCCACCACCGAACTTCAGTCGAATCCGGCCGAAGTCGATGTCGAGCTCGTCATGCACGATCACGACGTCGGCGGCGGGCACGGAGTAGAACTTCGACAGCGGCCCGACCTGGCGGCCCGACTCGTTCATGTACACGCGCGGCTTGGCCAGCACGACCGGCCGGCCGGCGAGCCTGCCGGTGACGACCTCGGCGCCGGATTTCTTGTGCACCTTGAACTTCTCGCCCATGCGGTCGGCAAGTAGGTCGGCGACCATGAAGCCGAGGTTGTGCCGCGTCGTGGCGTAGTTGGGCCCGGGATTGCCCAGGCCCACCACCAGAAGTGGCTCGGCCATCTCGGGTGGAGGCCCGCCGGTTACTCGGAGGAGTCGTCGGAGGCGGATGATTCCTCGCCACCTTCGCCGCCCTCGGCGGCCTCGGCACCCTCTTCGCCCTCGGCGGCCCCTTCGGCTTCCTCGCCCTCGACGACCTCGCCCGCACCCTCGGCCTCGAGGTCCTCGGCGGTCGGGGCGGCAACGACGTTGACGACCAGCATCTCGGGATCCGACACCAGCGAGACACCGTCGGGCAGTGCGATCGAACCCGCGGTGAACTGCGTGCCGATGTCGGCGCCCTCGACCGACACGACCAGTTGCTCGGGGATCGCCTGCACGTCGGCCTCGATCTCCACGGAGTTGCTGTCCTGGGTCACCAGGGTGCCGGGGATCGCCTCGCCCTCGACGATGACGTTGACCTCGACGGTCACCTTCTCGCCGCGGCGGACCACCAGCAGGTCGGCGTGCTGGATGTTGCGCCTGATCGGATGGATCTCGAGCGCCTTGGTCAGTGCGAGCTGCTCCTTGCCGTCGATATCGAGCGTGAGGACGGCGTTGGTGCCGGAGTGCCGGAGCACCGCGGCGAAGTCATGGCCGGACAGCAGCAGGTGCTGCGGGTCGGAGCCGTGGCCGTAGAGCACGGCGGGGATGTGGCCTGCGCGGCGTGCGCGGCGCGATGCGCCCTTGCCGGTCTCGGTGCGCACGGCAGCGGTCAGTTTGTTCTCTTTGCGGGCCGCGGTCTTGGCCATGGGGGTGTTGCTCCTCTAACGCCGGTCATTGGTCATCCACGGCCAGGGTCGCAACTTTCGGTGCGTGTCCCGTCGATAACGGTGGCACGAGCCACCCTCGCCGTGAGCCCGCACAGATTATCCGATCAACGCCTCAGAGTGCGAATTCGGTGCCTGTGAGCTGCTCAGACAGATCCCACAGGGCCGCGGCCTTCTTTGCGTCGCGCGCCAGCGGGCTGCGGAACGTCGGTCCGGTCGGTCCGCGCATTGCGAACCGCGGACCGATGAAGCTGTCGCCGGGAAGATCCTGGGACGCCGCATAAAGCGTCTGCCTCGCGCCGAAGTCCGCGTCCGTGCCGACCAACGGAGTGACGAAGTTCATCAATTTCGTGCCGATCGGATTGCCCGTATTGCCCTGCAGGTTGGTTTCGGAATAGCCGGGGTGGGCGGCATGTGCCTTCAATCCTGACCCCGCGGCGCTGAGGCGGCGCTGCAGCTCGCTGGTGAACAGGAGGTTGGCCAGCTTCGACTGGCCGTAGGCCGGCCATGCGAAATAGCGCCGCGATTTCCAGTTGAGGTCCTTCAGGCTGATGTAGCCGATCATGTGCATGCTCGACGACACGGTGACCACACGGTCGGTGATCTTGGGCAGCAGCAGGTTGGTCAGCGCGAAGTGGCCGAGGTGGTTGGTGCCGATCTGGCTCTCGAAGCCGTCAGCGGTTTGTGCGAACGGCACGGCCATGATGCCTGCGTTGTTGACGAGCACATCGACGGCGTTGACACCGTCGGCGAACGTGCGCACCGAGGCCAGGTCCTGCAGGTCGAGCTTGCGCACCTCGACGTCACCCGTCATGCCCGATGCGGCCGCATCGCCCTTGTCGGTGTTGCGGCAGGCCAGGATCACTTTGGCCCCGACCCGTGCCAGTTCTCGCGCGGTCACCTCGCCGAGGCCGCTGTTGGCGCCGGTGACGACCACGGTGCGTCCGGCGAAGGAAGGCAGATCGGCGGCGGTCCATCCAGTCATGACCGACACCCTAGTCGCGGGGGCAGGGGCTACTTCTTGGCGACGGTGAAGCCGGCGATGATCGCCTCGATGTCGGGCGCCTCCGCCTGGGCCTTGTCGGCATAGCCGGTCACGGTGAACTGAACCAGGTAGCGCTGCTTGGCGGGCGGGGGGCCGGTGGCCAGGACGATCCGGTTGTAGCTGTGCATCCGTTTGCCGTTGAGGTCGTAACTGCCCTCGATCATCGACGAAGGGAACCCCTTGAAGTCGTCGAGGGAAGCGTTGAGCTGCTTGAAGTTCTGCGACAGCTCGGCGTCCGCGGTGCCGTGCTCGATCGCCTTCTTGGTGTCGAAGTCCCCGCCGCTGAGCTGGAAGACGATCAGCATCGCGGTCGGGTAGGTGTCGCCCTTGGCGATGACGCGAGTGCCCGGCGCGAACCTCGGGTTGCTGTACTGTTCCCAGCCTTTGGGCTTCGGCATCGTCACCGTGAGGTCGGTCAGTTTGTCGGGGGCGACGGGTTGTCCGACGACGCCCGCGCTTTCCAGGTACTGCGCGATTGGAACCGGCGTCTCGGTGGCCGTCGGCTTGGCGCTCGTGGTGGTGGTCAGCAGCGACGTGTAGTCAGGCGACTTCTCGCCGCAGCCTGCTGCGGTTACGGCCAGCAACGTCAGAATCGCCGCGATGCGGTGACGGGTCACAGAATCTCGCGAACTGAGTCAAGTGGCCTGGCCAGCCGGGTCCCGCGGGGTGTGACGACGAACGGTCGCTCGATCAGGATCGGATGCTCGGCCATGGCGTCGAGCAGTTCGTCGTCGTCGGCGTCGGCAAGGTTCAGCTCGGCGTAGAGCGGTTCACGCTTGCGAACCGCGGTGCGAACGTCGATGCCGGCGTCGTTGATCAGCTTGACGAGTTCGTCGCGCGACGGCGGCGTCTTCAGATACTGGATCACTTCCGGCTCGATGCCGTTGTCCCGCAACAGCTCCAGCGTCTTGCGTGAGGTCGTGCAGCGAGGATTGTGATAGATGACGGAATCGCCCACTACGCCGACCCGTCGAAAAGTCCTGTCACCGACCCATTTTCGAACACGGCACGAATCGTGCTGGCCAGTAGTGGCGCGATGGACAACACCGTCAGTTGCGGGAACTGCTTGTCCTCGCCGATCGGCAGGGTGTTGGTGACTATCACCTCGCGGGCGCCGCAGTCGGCGAGCCGTTGCGATGCGGGCTCCGACAGCACGCCGTGCGTCGCGGCGATGATGACGTCCTTGGCGCCGTCCTCATGCAGCAGCTTGACCGCGCCCGCGATCGTGCCGCCGGTGTCGATCATGTCGTCGGTGAGGATGCAGGTCCTGTTCCGCACGTCACCGACCACGCGGTTCGACTTGACCTGGTTGGGCACCAACGGGTCGCGGGTCTTGTGGATGAAGGCCAGCGGTACGCCACCCAGCGCGTCGGCCCATTTCTCGGCCACGCGGACACGCCCGGAATCCGGCGACACCACGACCATGTCGTCGTCGGTGTAGTTCTCGGCGATGTAACCGGTGAGCAGGTTCTGCGCGCGCATGTGGTCGACCGGGCCGTCGAAGAAACCCTGGATCTGGTCGGTGTGCAGGTCCACGGTGAGAATCCGGTTGGCGCCGGCGGTCTTGAGCAGGTCGGCCACCAGTCGCGCCGAGATCGGCTCGCGGCCGCGGTGTTTCTTGTCCTGACGCGCGTAGGGATAGAACGGCAGGATCGCGGTGATCCGCTTGGCGCTGCCGCGCTTGAGCGCATCGATCATGATCAGCTGTTCCATCAGCCAGTGGTTCAGCGGCGCCGGGTGACTCTGCAGCACGAACGCGTCGCTACCGCGGACCGATTCGTCGAAGCGGACGAAGATCTCGCCGTTGGCGAAGTCACGTGCGGTCTGTGCGGTGACCGGGACGTCGAGCTCCTTGGCGACCTGTTCGGCGAGTTCGGGGTGCGCGCGACCGGAGAACAGCATCAAATTCTTGCGGTTGTCGGTCCACTCGGTGCCCACTGTGTGCCCTCGCCGTTCGGGGTTCGATGTCGGCCTAATCGTACGTATCCACAGCTGGACGTGCGTGGCCGGGTTGCCAGAACAAGAACGGAATCCGACCGGCTCACGTCGTTTTGTCGTCCTCGGGGTTCGTGTCTTCGCTGGCTTCAATGGCCCGCCGGGCCGCTTCGGCGGCTGCCGACCCCGGTCGCTTGCGCTCCACCCAGCCCTCGATATTGCGCTGCGGACCGGCCGACACGGCCAAGGCGCCCGGTGGCACGTCGTCACGCACCACAGTGCCCGCCCCGGTGTAGGCACCGTCGCCGACGCTGACCGGCGCGACGAACATGGTGTCCGAGCCGGTGCGCACGTGCGACCCGATCGTGGTGCGCCGTTTGGTCTCGCCGTCGTAGTTGACGAAGACGCTCGACGCGCCGATATTGCTGTGCTCGCCGATGTCCGCGTCGCCGACATAGGTCAGGTGCGGCACCTTCGTGCCGGTGCCAAGGGTGGCGTTCTTGGTCTCGACGAACGCGCCGAGCTTGCCGACGTCGCCAAGGACGGTGCCGGGCCGCAAATAGGTGAATGGGCCGACGGTGGCGCCGTCGCCGATGATCGATGCCGAGCCGTGGGTGCGGACCACGGTGGCTTCGTCGCCGACGGTGACGTCGGTCAGCGTGGTGTCGGGGCCGATCTCGCAGCGCCCGCCGATGCGGGTGGCGCCGAGCAGCTGGGTGCCGGGCTGGACGACGGTGTCGCGGCCGACGCTCACGTCGACGTCGATCCAGGTGGAGGCGGGGTCGACGACCGTGACGCCCGCGCGCTGGTGGGTGGCCACGATGCGCCGGTTCAGTTCGGCGGCCAGCTTGGCCAGCTGGACACGGTCGTTGATGCCCGCCACCAGCGCAGCGTCGTCGACGTGCTTGGCGCGCACGATCCGGCCGTCCTGCCGGATGATCGAGATGACGTCGGTGAGGTAGAGCTCCTGCTGGGCGTTGTGGGGCCGTAGCCGGTCCAGCGCCGAGCGCAGCTCCTCGATGTCGAATGCGTAGACGCCGGCGTTGACCTCGCTGATGGCCTGCTGCGACCGGGTGGCGTCGACCTCTTCGACGATGCCGATGACTTCCCGGTCCTGGGTGCGCAGAATTCGGCCGTATCCCGTCGGGTCGGCCAGCGTCGTGGTCAACACCGTCGCGGCAGCGGTTTCGGAGCTGTGGGCGGCGATCAGGTCGGCCAGCGTGTCGGCGTCCAGCAGGGGAACGTCGCCCGAAACCACCACGACGGTTCCGGCGAAGTCGGCGGGCAGCGCGGTCAGCCCGCAGCCGACGGCGTGGCCGGTGCCCAGCCGCTGCTCCTGCACGGCGATATCGATCGGGCGGCTCAGCGTCTCCGCCAACTCGGCGACGGCCGGGGTGATGCGATCGCGGGCATGGCCGAGCAGCACCACCAGGTGTTGCGGGGCGACCTTGGCCACCGAATGCAGGACGTGCGACAGCATGCTGCGGCCTGCCAGCGTGTGCAGCACCTTCGGGATGTCCGATCGCATGCGGGTACCGGCACCGGCGGCCAGCACCAGGACTGCGGATTGGCCATGCTCAGTCATTTGCTTGTCCTCATCGAGTCATCCGCTCGCAGCTCCGTGCCGATGGTCGCTCGGCGAGCCTCGCTCCGTCGCCAGGACTCGAACCTGAACTATCTGAACCAAAATCAGAGGTGCTGCCGATTACACCACGACGGACTGATCAACACGTGATGCTAGTCGAAGCAACTAGGCTGACAGGTGTGGCAGTACCGGACAAGGAACTGCGTGCACCCCGCGCCCGGATGACCGGTGCCGAGCGGCGTCACCAGCTCATCGACATCGCGCGATCGTTGTTCGCTGAGCGTGGTTACGAGGGCACCTCGGTCGAGGAGATCGCGCAGCGCGCCAACGTGTCCAAGCCCGTCGTCTACGAGCATTTCGGCGGCAAGGAGGGTCTCTACGCGGTAGTGGTCGACCGCGAGATGTCGGCGCTGCTGGACGGCATCACGTCGTCGTTGACGAGGACGACCAACAACCGGTCGCGGCTGCGGATCGAACGCGTCACGCTGGCCCTGCTGAGCTACGTCGACGAACGCACCGACGGGTTCCGGATCCTCATCCGTGACTCCCCGGCGGCCATCACGTCGGGCACCTACTCCACGCTGTTGAACGACGCCGTCAACCAGGTGTCGTCGATCTTGGCGGGCGACTTCTCCCGCCGCGGACTCGATCCCGATATGGCGCCGCTATACGCCCAGGCGCTCGTCGGGTCGGTGTCGATGACGGCGCAGTGGTGGCTCGATGTGCGCGAGCCGAAGAAGGAAGTCGTTGCCGCGCATCTGGTCAACCTGTGCTGGAACGGGCTGATGCACCTCGAAGACGACCCGCCGCTGCTCGACGAGTGACGGCCGTTTGGTCCTGAGCCGCAAGCTTTTCGGCACTTGCCTAGGATGGAATCATCATGACCGCATCGGGGACCGTTCGTGTCCACACCCCGATCGCGGGGCTCGTCGACCTCGCGCTGCGCGATCCCTGTTTGCAGAAGGTCATCGGCCGTGCCGCCGACAGACCCGTCGACCTTGCGCTGGTCGGCCCCGCGAGCGCGCGGCTGTTCGCCGCCTGCGCGCTGGCCCAGGCGGCACCGCTGTTGGTGGTCACCGCCACCGGCCGCGAAGCCGACGATCTGACCGCCGAACTGCGGGGTGTCTTCGGTGACTCGGCGGCGTTGTTCCCGTCGTGGGAGACGCTGCCGCACGAGCGGCTCTCGCCGGGTGTGGACACCGTCGGCGAGCGGCTGATGGTGCTGCGCCGGCTGGCCAACCCCGACGACGAGCGGCTCGGTCCGCCGCTGCGGGTCGTGGTCACCACGGTGCGCTCGCTGGTGCAGCCGATGGCGCCGGATGTCGCCGACATCGATCCCGTCACCCTGACCCTCGGCGAGGACGCCGACTTCGACGGCGTCATCCACCGGCTGGTGGAGCTGGCCTACACCCGCGTCGACATGGTCGGAAAGCGAGGGGAGTTCGCGGTGCGCGGCGGCATCCTTGACGTGTTCCCGCCGACCGCCGAACACCCGGTGCGCGTCGAGTTCTGGGGCGACGAGGTATCCGAGATGCGGATGTTCGCGGTCGCCGACCAGCGCTCGATCCCCGACATCGACGTCGAAACGGTGATCGCCATGCCGTGCCGTGAGCTGCTGCTGACCGACGACGTCCGGGTCCGCGCCTTCGAGTTGGCTGCCGAACACCCGCGGACCGGCATCGACGTGCCCGGCAGCGTGCCCGACATGCTGGCCAAGCTCGGTGAGGGCATCCCCGTCGACGGCATGGAGGCACTTCTTCCGCTGCTGCGGCCCACCGAGCTTTCCCAGCTCAGCGACCATCTGCCCGCGCAGACGCCGCTGCTGATCTGCGACCCCGAGAAGATCCGCACCCGGGCCGCCGACCTGATCAAGACCGGCCGCGAGTTCCTCGAAGCATCCTGGTCGACGGCGGCGGTCGGCGGCGACGCGCCCATCGACCTGGAGGTGCTGGGGGCATCGGGCTATCTGGATCTCGACGACGTGGCCGCTGCGGCCCGCTCGGGCGGGCACCCGTGGTGGACGCTGAGCCAGCTGAGCGACGAGGCGGCGATCGAGCTGGATATCCGCCCATCGCCGTCGGCCCGCGGCAAGCAGTCGGGCGTCGACGAGATATTCGCGATGCTGCGGGCGCATGTCGCCACCGGCGGATCGGCGGCCGTCGTCACGCCGGGCACCGGCACGGCGCACCGGGTGGTCGAGCAGCTGGCGGAGGCCGATACACCCGCGGCGATGCTGGAGCCGGGAGAGGCGCCCAAGGCCGGCGTCGTCGGCGTGCTCAAGGGCCCGCTGCACGACGGCGTGGTGCTGGCCGGGGCCAACCTCGTCGTGATCACCGAAACCGACCTGACCGGAAACCGGGTGACCGCGCCCGATGGAAAGCGGCTGGCCGCCAAGCGCCGCAATGTCGTCGACCCGCTCGCGCTGACGGCGGGCGACCTGGTGGTGCACGACCAGCACGGCATCGGCCGGTTCGTCGAGATGGTGGAACGCACGGTCGGCGGTGCGCGGCGCGAGTACCTGGTGCTGGAGTACGCCTCGAGCAAGCGCGGTGGCGGGTCGGACAAGCTGTTCGTGCCGATGGACTCGCTCGACCAGCTGTCGCGGTATGTCGGCGGCGAATCGCCGACGCTGAGCCGGCTCGGCGGCAGCGACTGGGCCAACACCAAGACCAAGGCCAGGCGGGCGGTTCGTGAGATCGCCAGTGAGCTGGTGTCGCTGTACGCCAAGCGGCAGGCGTCGCCGGGGCACGCCTACGGACCGGACACCCCATGGCAGGCCGAGATGGAGGACGCGTTCGGCTACACCGAGACCGTCGACCAGCTCACCGCCATCACCGAGGTCAAGGGCGACATGGAGAAGCCGATCCCGATGGACCGGGTGATCTGCGGCGACGTCGGTTACGGCAAGACCGAGATCGCGGTGCGCGCGGCGTTCAAGGCGGTGCAGGACGGTAAGCAGGTGGCGGTGCTGGTGCCGACGACGCTGCTGGCCGACCAGCACCTGCAGACGTTCGGCGAACGGATGGCCGGGTTCCCGGTCACCGTGAAGGGGCTGTCGCGGTTCACCGATCCCACCGAGTCGCGTGCGGTGCTCGCGGGCATGAAGGACGGGTCGGTCGACATCGTGATCGGCACACACCGGCTGATTCAGACCGGGGTGACCTGGAAGGACCTCGGCCTGGTCGTCGTCGACGAGGAGCAGCGGTTCGGCGTCGAACACAAGGAGCACATCAAGTCGATGCGCACCCACGTCGACGTGCTGACGATGAGCGCAACGCCGATTCCCCGCACGCTGGAGATGAGCCTGGCCGGGATCCGCGAGATGTCGACGATCCTCACCCCGCCCGAGGAGCGCTACCCGGTGCTGACCTACGTCGGGCAGCACGACGACAAGCAGATCGCCGCGGCGCTGCGCCGCGAGCTGCTGCGCGATGGCCAGGCGTTCTACATCCACAACCGGGTGCGGTCGATCGACCAGACCGCCGCGCGGTTGCAGGCGCTGGTGCCTGAGGCGCGCGTCGTCGTCGCGCACGGGCAGATGCCCGAGGAGCAGCTGGAACGCACGGTCGAGGGCTTCTGGAACCGCGAATACGACGTGCTGGTCTGCACGACCATCGTCGAGACGGGTCTGGACATCTCCAACGCCAACACGTTGATCGTCGAACGAGCCGACACGTTCGGGCTGTCGCAGCTGCACCAGTTGCGCGGCAGGGTGGGTCGCAGCCGCGAGCGCGGCTACGCGTATTTCATGTATCCGCCGGAGGTACCGCTCACCGAGACGGCGTACGACCGGCTGGCCACCATCGCGCAGAACAACGAACTCGGTGCGGGCATGGCGGTCGCGATGAAGGACCTGGAGATTCGCGGCGCGGGCAACGTGCTCGGTGTCGAACAGTCCGGACACGTCGCCGGTGTCGGATTCGACCTGTACGTGCGGCTGGTCGGCGAGGCCGTCGAGGCGTACCGCGCCGCTGCGGACGGGAAAACCGTTGCCGCCGTTGAGGAACCGAAGGATGTTCGCATCGATCTGCCCGTCGATGCCAATCTCCCGCCGGACTACATCGCCAGCGACCGGCTGCGGTTGGAGGGCTATCGCCGGCTGGCGTCGGCTGCCGACCAGGATGCTATCGGTGCGGTGGTGGAGGAGCTCGTCGACCGGTACGGTCCGCTGCCCGAACCCGCGCAACTGCTGGTGTCGGTCGCGCGGTTGCGGTTGTTGGCCCGCGAGTACGGCGTCACCGAGATCAGCGCACCGTCGGAGTCGACACTGCGGGTGTCGCCGATGACGTTGTTGGACTCAGGGCAACTCCGGTTGAAGCGAATGCACCCGAGCGCGCATTACCGCGCGACGACGTCGACGGTGCAGGTTCCCATTCCCCGATCGGGCAGCGGCGTGGGCGCCCCGCGGATACGCGATCTTGAACTGGTGCAGATGGTGGCCGATCTGATTCTCGCTCTGAACGGAAAGCCGCAGGGCAGTGTCGACATCACAGCGAAATCTAATTTCTCGGCCTAATCGCCTGGTCACCTTCGGGCTGCCGAACGGACACATTCCGCCGGGGCAGCTGAAGAATGCGGCGTTCATCAACGGGGTGCCTAATCCGTTCTTCGGAACCCCCCTGGTCAACTGAAGAAGATGCCCACGCTGGAAAACGGACTCGCCAACCCGTTCTTCGACGAGGTGCCTGGTCACTGGGAGATCCCGGACGACTTCCCGCCGGAGTCCTGATCCACGAAATGTGACACGATGGCCGCCTTGCCTTCGGGCAGGGCGGCCATCCCGTATCTGCAGCGATCCGGGTTACGGCAAAGCGCAGCCATGCCGGTACTCGCCAGGCATGTCGAGGTCCGACAATGTGTTGATATAACCGAGATCAGCGGTCTCGTCGAAACGCGTGAGGGGTGGAGCCCATGACCGTCGTATTGGTCGACCCCCGTCGCCCTTCACTGATTCCGGTCGAGGCGATGGAGCTGCTCACCGGTGATGTGCAGTACACCGAAGAGATGCCGGTCAAGGTGCCGTGGTCGCTGCCGTCGTCCCGCCCGGCCTACGAGGGTGACGACGCGCCGGTGCTGTTGTCGTCGGACCCCGACCATCCCGCGGTGCAGGCGCGACTGGCCGCCGGTGACAAGCTGATCGCCGCCCCGGACCCGCAGGCCGGTGAGCGTCTGGTCGATGCCGTCGCGATGATGGACAAGTTGCGTACGGCGGGGCCGTGGGAGAGCGAGCAGACGCACGACTCGCTGCGTCGATTCCTGCTGGAGGAAACCTACGAGCTGTTCGACGCGGTGCGCAGTGGTAACGCCGACGAACTCCGCGAGGAGCTCGGTGACGTTCTGCTGCAGGTGTTGTTTCAAGCCCGTATCGCCGAGGATGCCCCGCAGCACCCGTTCTCCATCGACGACGTCGCCGACTCGCTGCTGCGCAAGCTCGCCAATCGCGTTCCCGCAGTACTCGCCGGCGAGCCGATATCGCTGGTTGACCAACTGGCGCAATGGGAAGAGCGCAAGGCGGCCGAGAAGTCACGTCAGTCGTCGATGGACGGCGTGCCGACGGGCCAGCCCGCATTGGCGTTGGCGCAGAAGGTGATTGACCGGGTGAACCAGTCCGGTCTACCCGCGGACCTCATCCCGGCAGCGATGACGAGCGTGGCGGTCTCGCTGGACGGCGACGCGGAGAACGATTTGCGGACCGTGGTTTTGGAGTTCATGGACATCGTGCGCACGGTGGAGCGGGCGATCGCCGCCGACCGTCGCGGCGAGGACGTGCCCGAAGAACTCGACATCGCGTCGCTCGGGGTCATCACCGAGGAGGAGTGGCGGGCGTTCTGGCCGTCAGCGGAGGCCGTCGAGGCCGTGGACGAAATCGCGGATACCGAACCCGCGCCGGATCGCATTCCCGAGCCGTCGCCGGTCGAGGTGCCGGAGCCAGGGCCGGTCGACGTGCCCGAACCCGGGCCGGTGGAGGTACCCGAGCCGACGCCCGAAGACGTCAGCACCAACGGCGTCGAACCCGTCGAACCCAAATAGGTCCCACGCCCCGAACGTGCGCTCACTGCGAAAAATCACCCAATATTTCGCAATAGCCTCACGTTCGGCGATGCCAAGCGGCTGAAAGCCTGCGTACGATCCCGCCCTCGGAGTCCTCAGAAGTCACGCGGATATCGACCCAACCCAATTCCGCGACCGTCTCGGCCTTGCGGATGTCATGGTTGAACCGCCTGCGGTCGATCCGATGATGATCCCCCTCGTAGTCCATGGCAATCTTCATGTCTTCCCATCCGAGGTCGAAGACCGCGACAAGCGCGCCGAACTCGTCGTAGACCGGGATCTGTGTCTGTGGCCGGGGAAAGCCATTACGGATGACCAGCAGTCGAAGCCAGGACTCTTTCGGTGACTCCGCGCCGGGATCGACGAGGCCGAGGACGTTGCGGGCCCTACGTATACCGCGTCGCCCCCGGTATCGATCGGCGAGAATCTCGACATCCGCCATCTTGAGATGGGTCTTGCGCGCCAACGCATCGATCGCGGCAACCGCGGTGTCGAGCGGGTACCGGCATGCGATGTCAAGGGCGGTACGCGCGGGTGTAGTCGTCCGGATCCCGTTGATGACCTCGATCTCGTCGTCATCGACTCGATCGGACCAGGTGTGAATTCCTTTTGGTGGGCGCCGATTCGGCCACAACAGTTCGGCCGATTTGCGGTGATCGACCCACTTCGCTCCGTGCAGGGCCGCTGACGATTGTCCCGCTACGACACCCTGGCGCCCCGACCACAGCCAAGCCGCCTGGGCGCGCAGCACCGCCGTCACATCGGTACCAGTCGAGACATAGACGTCAGGATGAAGCGCGACGAATCTGCTGCGGAGGGCGTAGGGCGTCAGCCTGCCTGACGCAATCGCCTCACTGCCGATGAATGGCGTTCCCATGCGACGGAGTGTGCCGACCACCGCCGACACTCGCGACGGTCAGTCGACGAGTTGATCGCCGAGGAAGCGGTCTGAACCGGTAACGCCGGGCAGCACAAAGAAAAAGCCGCCACCCACCGGCATGATGTACTCCTCGAGCGGCTCACCCTTCAGCCGGCTCTGCACGGTGAGGAACCCCTTCTGCAGGCTGCGTTGGTAGGCGATGAACGCCAACCCCTGGTCGAGTCGGCCGGCGCCGTCGAATCCACGCGAATAGTTGAATCCCCTGCGCAGGATGAGGTTCTGCTCGGACTGGATGGTGCGGGGATTGGCCAGTCGGATGTGGGCGTCCAGCGGGATGCGCTTGCCGTCGGGGTCCTCGGCGTAGTCCGGATCGGCGAACTCGTCGGTCATGCCCAGCGGGGCGCCGCTGACTTTCTTGCGGCCGATGAGCGTTTCCTGCTCTGCGAGGCGGGTGCGATCCCAGAACTCGACGAACATGCGGATGATGCGGACGGCCTGATACGACCCGCCGACCGCCCACTCGGGCTCGCCGTCCTCGGGTTGCACCCAGACATGCTTATCCATCAACGCGCCGTCATCGACGTCGAGGTTGGCCGTGCCGTCCTTGAAGCCCAACAGGTTTCGCGGAGTCGCGGCGTCTGACGTCTGGCCCGCTCCGATGCCTCGGGCGTACCCGTCGATCATCCACCGCAGTGTCAGTTCGCTTCGGGTGCGGCGCATCAACTGCCGCAGCGCGAACTGCACGGTGTCGTTGTGCCCGGCCTCGAGGATGATCGAGATGTCGCCGTGGGACAGCTTCGGGTCCAGCCGATCGTTGGCCAGGAACGGCATGGTTTCCAGTTCCTTGGGCTTGCGATCCGCGAGGCCGAATCGGTCGTCGAACAACGACGCCCCGACACCGACGAGCACCGAAAGGTTATCGGCGGGTGGTTTCTCGCCGAGGATGCCCGAGTCGACGGGCGGATAGGCCGGATCCCGTGTCTCCGGCGGCTTTCCCGCCATCAGCCCACGGATCTCCTCGGTGAGCTCCTGCAGCGTCGCCTTGAGACCCGCCCGTTCTTTGGCGTGCACATTGAACGACGCGACCAAACCCTGTTCGGGAATCGGAAGCGTGGTGATCCCCGCTTGATGCGCACCCTCGAACGGGATGAACGCGGCCTGCGGTAGCCGCGGCGCGGCCGGCTCGGGTGACGAGCACCCGGCCAGCGCCGCGCCTGCGCCCACCGCGACACCGGTACCCAACGCCCCGGTGACGAAGCCTCGGCGCGAGATTCCCCGACGTGGTGGTCGCTCGGTCACTGCAGTTTCAGGACGCCCGCAACTTGAGACAGGTTCTCCGAGAGCCCGGCCAGCTGCGCCTTGAGCGTGTCGACGACCTGTGGCGTCACCGTGACCGCGGGGCACCGTGGCGACGGGTATTCGCTTTTCTCCGGGCAGAAGTTCACCCAGCCATCGCCCTGCCGCAGCGGCCGCATGGTGTCGAAGACCTGCGAGATTCCCCCGTCGATCTTGCCGAGCAGTGCGGGGTCGGCCTTCTGCAGCGCGGGGGTCAGCTTGTCGATCGCAACCTGCGAGCCCTGCAGGTTGGCGTCGAAGTCCCACAGATCGGTCTTGGAGTAGCGATCCTCCTCGCCGGTGATCTTGCCCTCGGAGACTTCTTCGATGAGCTCCGCTGCGCCGTTGGCGACGTCGAGCGGCGTGACCTCGACCTTTGCGAACTCGTCCTTCAGCGAGGCGACGTCCTTGTCGAGCTGGTCGGCGAATGGTGCGCCGCCCTCGGTGGTGTTCTTCTCGAACAGCAGGAACTCGAGACGGTGCCAACCGGTGAAGGCGGGGTCGTCGACGCCGGCGAAGTCGTCGACGCGTGCGTCGACCTTGCCGTCGATCTCCTCGACCAGCCCGGCCAGCGGCTCGATGCGCTCCCAGGGCATGCGGGACGGCGCAAACGCGTCCTGAGCCGCCTGAAGGTTGTTGGCCCGCACTGCGTCGGTGAATACCTTCACGACCTTGACGAGCTCGTCGATCTGGCCGACCGCGTATCCCTTGTAGTCCGCTGCCGCCTTCTCGAGCTCGGGGCTCGGAGCGGCGGCCGCCGATGTCGATGTCTCGCTGGCCGGACTCGAGGCACTGCTCTCTTCGGTACTGCCCGAATCGCTACTGGAGCATCCGGCAAGAACCAAGGCCGCGGCCGTAACCGACACGGGCCAGGCGAGATGCAGTTTCATTGAGCCTCCTAGTAGTTGACGCGAGAACATTACAACGTTTTGCTCCGACGAGGGTAGGCACACCTAAATATCGTTTGCCTGGCCTTACCGCGCCGTTTTGCAGCGCGGTTCGCCGAGCACTCTTCGAGCCATGGGACGATGGATTGCAATAAATTAGGGGTTTGAGGGAGTCCGGTGTCGCCAGTGCTTTGGCTGCGGGCTGTTGCGGTGATAGCCGCGACAGCGCTGCTGATGGCTTCCAGCTGCTCATGGCAGCTCGGCATCCCCATTCCTGAAGGGGTGCCGCCGCCGACGGGCGATCCGGTGCCGCAGATCGACACCCATGCCAAGGGCAGACCCGCCGACCAGCTGCATGACTGGGCGGCGGAGCGGGGGCCGACACTGGGCATCCCGGTCACGGCGCTGGAGGCCTACGCGTACGCGGCCAGGGTCGCCGAGGTGGAGAACCCCGACTGTCACATCAGCTGGCCGACGCTCGCGGGTATCGGGATGGTGGAAAGCCACCACGGCACCTACCGCGGCGCGAACATCGCACCGAACGGCGACGTCACGCCGCCCATCCGGGGCGTGCGACTGGACGGCACGATGGGCAACCTGGAGATCATCGACAGCGATTCAGGCCTGCTCGACGGCGACCCCGGCATGGACCGCGCGATGGGACCGATGCAGTTCATCCCGGAGACGTGGCGGCTCTACGGAGTCGACGCCAACAACGACGGCGAGGTCAGCCCGGACAACTTCGACGACGCGGCGCTGTCGGCAGCGGGCTATCTGTGCTGGCGTGGCAAGGATCTTTCATCGCCGCGAGGCTGGATGAACGCGCTTCGCGCCTACAATCTGTCCGACCAGTACGCACGCACCGTGCGGGATTGGGCGACCGCCTACGCCGACGGCCACCCCCTTTAATCGCACCGTCCCGACGGGCACGTTCTAGGCTCATCCCCTAGGCCCGCAGTCCAACCCGACCGACCAAGGAGACGCCAGTGCCCATCATCGAGCAGGTCGGAGCTCGCGAAATCCTCGACTCCCGCGGCAACCCGACGGTCGAGGTCGAGTTGGCCCTGACCGACGGCACGTTCGCCAGGGCGGCGGTGCCGTCCGGTGCCTCCACGGGCGAGCACGAGGCGGTGGAGCTTCGCGACGGCGGCTCGCGCTACGGCGGCAAGGGCGTGCAGAAGGCCGTCGAGGCGGTTCTCGACGAGATCGCTCCCGCGGTCATCGGGTTGAGCGCCGACGACCAGCGGCTGATCGACCAGGCACTGCTCGATCTCGACGGCACGCCGGACAAGTCCCGGTTGGGCGCCAACGCGATCCTCGGCGTTTCGCTTGCGGTGGCCAAGGCCGCCGCCGAGTCGGCCGGGCTGCCGCTGTTCCGCTATGTCGGCGGCCCCAACGCACACATCCTGCCCGTGCCGATGATGAACATCCTCAACGGCGGCGCGCACGCCGACACCGGCGTCGACGTCCAGGAGTTCATGGTTGCGCCGATCGGTGCGCCGAACTTCAAGGAGTCAATGCGGTGGGGCGCCGAGGTGTACCACGCGCTGAAGGCGGTGTTGAAAAAGCAGGGCCTGGCGACCGGCCTCGGCGACGAAGGCGGGTTCGCACCCGACGTTGCAGGCACCAAGGCAGCGCTCGACCTCATCCTCTCGGCGATCGACGCGACGGGCTTCAAGGCCGGCACCGACGTGGCGCTGGCGCTGGATGTCGCTGCCACCGAGTTCTTCACCGACGGAACGGGTTACAGCTTCGAAAAGGAGACCCGCAGCGCAGATCAGATGACCGAGTTCTATTCGGGGCTGGTCGACTCCTACCCGCTCGTCTCGATCGAAGACCCGTTATCGGAGGACGACTGGGACGGCTGGGTGAACCTGACGACTGCGATCGGTGACCGCGTCCAGATCGTCGGCGACGACCTCTTCGTCACCAACCCGGAACGGCTCGAGGAGGGCATCGAGCGCGGTGCCGCAAACGCCTTGCTGGTGAAGGTGAACCAGATCGGCACGCTGACCGAGACACTCGATGCAGTGTCGCTTGCCCACAACAGCGGGTATCGCACAATGATGAGCCACCGCAGCGGCGAAACCGAGGACACCACTATCGCCGATCTGGCGGTCGCGGTCGGCAGCGGCCAGATCAAGACCGGTGCCCCCGCGCGTAGCGAGCGCGTCGCGAAATACAACCAGCTGCTACGAATCGAGGAGACACTCGGGGATGCCGCGCGCTACGCCGGTGACCTTGCGTTCCCCCGGTATGCCCCGGAGGCCAAATAGCCCGTGCCCGAAGCAAAGCGGCCCGACCCGAAGCGGCGGTCCCCGGCATCCCGACCGGCCAAGTCGGCAAAGTCGGGTAAGCCGGGCGACTCCGCCAAGGGTCGTCCGCGGACGGGTTTGCCCGCGCGACGGGAACCGCGCAAGACCGAGTCACGGGCGAAGCCGCAGCCCGAAGACGAGTCGACAGCTGACTCGATCCGCCAGTCGATCGCCGAGGCGGCCGAACAGCAGTCCGAACAGCGGCTGGGCTCCGCTGCGCGGCGGGCGGCCATTCTCGCCGCCGTCGTCTGCGTGCTCACGCTGACGATCGCGGGCCCGGTGCGGACGTATTTCGCGCAACGGACCGAGATGAAACAGCTGTCTGCGAGCGAGGAAATGCTGCGCGCGGAGATCGCCGAGCTAGAGGAGCAGAAGGCGAAACTGGCTGACCCCGTTTACATTGCGGCGCAGGCACGTGAGCGGCTCGGCTTCGTCAAACCCGGCGATATCCCCTATCAGGTGCAGCTGCCTCCTGGCGCGGCGGTACCCGGCGAGCCGGCTCAAGAAGTCGCGGCCGCGCGGGCAGGCCAGCCGTGGTACACGTCGCTGTGGCACACCATCGCCGATGACCCGCACAACGTCCCGACCACCGTGCCTTCCGTTCCACCCGCACCTCCGGCACCCGCCGAGCCGGGTGCTCCGCCTCCCGGTGGTTGACCGGTCGGATCTCGATGCCGTCGCGCGGCAATTGGGCCGCGAGCCCCGCGGCGTCCTGGAGATCGCGTACCGATGCCCGAACGGCGAACCCGGCGTCGTCAAGACGGTCCCGAGATTGCCTGACGGAACACCGTTTCCGACGCTGTACTACCTGACGCATCCGGCGTTGACGGCCGCGGCGAGCCGACTCGAGTCATCGGGGTTGATGCGCGACATGACCGATCGACTCCAGGGCGACCCGCAACTGGCCGCCGCGTACCGCCGCGCACACGAGTCGTACCTCGCCGAACGGGATGCGATCGAATCACTGGGAACCACGTTCTCCGGCGGCGGTATGCCGGAACGGGTGAAGTGTCTGCACGTGCTGATCGCGCACTCGCTGGCGAAGGGCCCTGGCGTGAATCCGCTGGGGGACGAGGCTCTGGCCGTTCTGGCCGGCGAGCAGGGCATGGTGGGAATACTGGATCGGGAGGTGTGGGCGTGAGCAGGGTCGGCGCAATCGACTGCGGCACAAACTCGATCAGGTTGCTGATCGCCGATGCGCTCGACGGCAGGTTGCGCGATGTCCATCGCGAGATGCGCATCGTGCGGCTCGGCCAGGGTGTGGACGCCACCGGACAGTTCGCCCAGGAGGCGATCGAGCGGACGAAACGCGCGCTCATCGACTACGCGGAACTGCTCCGGCGCCACGAAGTTTCGAAGGTGCGAATGGTGGCGACGTCGGCGACCCGCGACGCCGCCAACCGTGACGACTTCTTCACGATGACATCCGACGTGCTCGGCGCCGTCGTCCCCGGTGCTGTCGCGGAGGTGATCAGTGGCGACGAGGAGGCCAGACTGTCGTTCCACGGCGCCATCTACGAGTTGGACGTCGCGGCAGCACCTTTCGTAGTGGTCGACCTCGGCGGCGGATCCACCGAGGTGGTGCTCGGCGAACGGGATATGGATGCCGGCTACTCGGCCGACATCGGCTGCGTCCGGCTGACGGAACGCTGCCTGCACAGTGACCCGCCGACGGCGGTGGAAATCGCGGCCGCGCGCGAGGTCGTGCGGGAGCGTCTGGGGGAGGCGCTACGGGTGGTGCCCGTCGAGCGGGCGCGGACGTGGGTCGGCGTCGCGGGAACCATGACAACGCTAGCCGCTCTTGCGCAACGCATGACGAGCTATGACCCGGTGGCGATCCACCTGTCCCGTGTCGGGTTCGGCGAATTGCTGCCGGTGTGTGAAGACATCATCGCGATGAGTCATGACCAGCGAGCGGCGCTGGGGCCGATGCACGAGGGCCGGGTCGACGTGATCGGCGGCGGCGCAATCATCACCGAGGAGCTTGCGGCCGCGTTGGGCAGCCGGGCCGGAATAGACGAGTTGGTGGTCAGTGAGCACGACATCCTCGACGGCATAGCGCTGTCGATCGTCTAGGTCTCGGGTCGGACTCCTCAACGCGGCTCGTCCCTCGCCGCTTGATCGTCGATCGTCTAGGTGCGGACCCTCTCGCGGCGCTTCGGGCGCTTCGGGCGTTTCGTCGGGTCGCGCTGGCCCGCGAGCGTTAGAGCGAGAATGATCATTCCGACGCCCAGTCCGAAGTGCAGCCAGTTGTCGGCATTGTTCAGCGACAAGATGTTCAGTGCGCTGCTTTGGTCCATGAGTAACCCGTATGCCCACAGCGCGGAATAGGCGATTCCGCCGGCCAGCAGGTAGGCGCGCGATGCGGCGTAGGTGCGCGCGAACATGAAGCCGATCACGCCGAACGCCACATGCACGACGTTGTGCAGTCCGGACACCGCGAACATCCCGAACAACTTCGCGCCGGAATGATGGCCGGCCCATTGCAACTGGTCGAGGTGGCTCGTCGCGCCCGGGATGAAACCCAGCACGCCGACCATCAGAAATGCGGCGGCCACCAATACGGCGGCACCCTGCACCGCCATGATCTTTGGACGCGGCGACATGGCTTCGCCTCCCTCTGACCCGCTAATTGACGGGTCCGCAGGTGAGAGAAGTACCCCGGCGACGGGCCGGTTAATCGCTCAGGTCAGCGCCTGACGTTGCAGTTGGGCGGGTTACCGCAGTGATGACCGCCGTCGCATGCGTTGCAATGACAATTGCAGCCGCCGGCCTTGGTTTCTGACACTCGCATGCTGTTCAACTCCTTAGTCGCTCTGACCGCCCTGAACAGGTGGGAGCAGAGTTCGTATCAACATATGCCCATTTCACAATAGTTCCTGTCGGGCTGGAAATAAAGGAATGTCAGCGCTTTTGATCTTGATGTCAGCGGGTGCGGAGAAGCCCCGGGGTGAGCGGTTCGGCGCCCGCCCGTCGATCCGGGTGATCACGGTCGTTGAATCGGCGCAGGCCATCGAAAGTCTCCGGTGAGGAGATCGACCGGCTGAAGCACTCGGCCTCGATGAGCAAGCCGTCGTCGAGGGGCCGGCCCTGCCCGTTGCGGGCCGCCTCGAGGTCGGTGCGCAATGCGGGCTGGGGTAGTGCCGCGATGGTCTCGGCGAGTTCGATCGCGCGTCGTACACACGTCCCGCGAGGAACGACCTGGTTTACCAGTCCGATCCGCTCTGCCTCGCGCGCATCGATGACACGGCCGGTGATGATCAGCTCGATTGCGCGGCGGTAGCCGAGGATTCGGGTGAGGCGTTGCGTGCCGCCGTCGGCCAGCCCGATGTTCCACCGCCGGCAGGTCACACCGAATGTCGCGTGCTCGTCGGCGATCGCGAGGTCGGTCCAGCACGCCCACTCGAGGCCGCCGGCGTAGGCGACGCCGTTCACGGCCGCGATGGTCGGCTTGTAGACGTCTGTCCACCGTGACGGGCCGAGCACGCCGTCTGCCGGGCTGGCGTCGACCGGGAGTTCGCCTGCGAACGCCGCTTTCAGGTCGCCGCCTGCGCAGAATGCGACGTCACCCGCGCCGGTGAGGACGCCTACCAACGCGTCGTCGTCAGCGCGGAACCTGTCCCACGCGTCGACGAGCTCCCGATGTGTCTGCGGCCCAATGGCATTCATGCGGTCAGGACGGTTGATGGTGATGATGGTGACGGGCCCGCGCGTTTCGTAGAGAAGATGCTCGTAGTGGCTCATCGGGAGCATTCCAGGCGCTCGTCGAGGGTGGCGTGGAAGCGGCCGATGGCGCTTTCGTGCGTGCCGAACTCCAGGAAGGTGTTGGCACCGGCACGCAGTCCCCGCTGTACACCTTCTGACATCTCGTTGTCCTCCAGCGCGCCGGCGGCCAGCAGCCCGCGCGCACCGGCGCCATCGCCCGGGGCGGCCGAGACGGCTTCTGCCACGGCGGGTGTGGTCATTGCGTACATCGTCACCGTGGAATGGTCGATGTCGACGGGTTCGATCACCACGACCAGCACCTGGTCGGGGAACGTCGCGAGCATGACGTTCGGGAACAGGTGATAGACGAAGGTTGCGCGGTGGTCGATTGTCCATGCCGACTCGGGGCGGTCGCGCAGATTTTCGATGTTCTGGTAGGGGAACGTGATTCGAGTGTTGGGGCCGAACGCTTCGACCACGTTGAGGTCGTCGTATTGAATCGGGAAGAAGGTGGTTTTGTGCGTCGAGCGGATGTGGTAGCCCTCGAGGAACTGCTCGACGAGCACCTTCCAATTCATCGGGCGCGCAGTGGAGTCGACGTAAACGAGCCGCTCGGCAGGTAGCAGCTTGCCGCGCCACGGGCTGCCGTCGGCCAGGGCCGTCATCGCCTCGTCGGCACGCAGGCGCTGCGAATCGATTGCTGATGTCTGCAGCGCCCCGATGACGATCAGGCCGTCGGCTTCGCGGCTGTCGACCTCGACCAGTCCCCGGGTGGCCACGTCGAGGTCGGGGAAGGCGTCGGCGTGGGGGACGTGCGACAACGAGCCGTCGAGGCGGTACGTCCAGCCGTGATATCGGCACACCAGCGCGTGGGCGCAGCCCGGTCCCTCGACGAGCGCCAGCCCGCGGTGACGGCATGCGTTGCGGAAAACCCGGGCGCGACCGTCGTGGCCCCGCACGGCGAACAGTGGCACGCCGAAGCTGACCCGTTCGATGTGATCGCCCGCTTGCGGAATCGCCGCCGACGGGACATAGACGCTCGGGAACGAGCGCAACATCTCGAGTTCACGGGTGAATCTGCCTGGGTCCAGGTAATTCTCGACCGGCTCGCGCCAGGCGTCACCTTCATCGGTCGTGCCCGCGTCGATGTGCGCAAGGATGCGGCGAACGACCTCCACGTCCTCGGCGACCGACGACTTCGTCGGAGTGCTCACCATGCGAGTATCACACTATGCATGTCATGCGTCAACAAGTATGTGAGATAGGGGAGGATGGGTGCGTGCCAGCAGCCGCAGTCGATGAGCGCCGCGCGCTCGTCGCCGACCTGATCGAGGACCGACCGCTGAGCGCGCGGTCCGTCCTCGCCACCGCGCTGCTGGGTGCTGACCAGCCCCACCTCACGGTCGGCGAACTCGTCGAGATGGCCGCACTATTCGGTATCAGTGATGGCGCGGCCCGCACGTGCCTGTGGCGAATGGCCTCGGCGGGCGAGCTCACCAGCGACGACGGGGTCTACGCTCTCGCGGGGCGCCTTCTCGAACGGCGACAACGCGTCGACGACGCATCCCGGATCGACGACACCGCCCTCCCGCCGTGGGACGGGACGTGGGAGTTGGCGGTCGTCTCGCTGGACCGCAGACCCGCCACCGATCGGCTGGCGCTGCGCAAGGCCGCCACTGCGCTGCACCTCGGCGAACTACGCGAAGGTATGTGGTTGCGGCCCGACAACCTCGACAGGAACCGCCTGCCGACGATGCGTGCCGTGCTGGATCAGCAGTGCGTCCATTTTCACGGCGCCGAGACCGATATTCCAGCCGAAACCGTGAGATCGGTTTTCAGGCTCGATGATTGGGCCGTCGATGCGCGTCGACTCACCGCCGCCATGGGCGATGAGCTCGATGTCGAGGTGCTCGGTGCCGACGACTTCGCGTATCAGTTCGCGCTGTCCATCGCCGCCGTCCGACATCTGCAGCTCGACCCGTTGCTGCCTGCCGAGCTCATTCCACGTCAGTGGCCCGCGCACGCGATGCGCAACACCTTCCGCCGCTTCGACGAGGTGTTCAAGCGGCGGCTGAACAGCTCGTTCCGCTGAGGATCACGCCGCCGACACGGCGTCGCCAAGCAGCCGTTGCATGACATCGGTCAGGGCGATGAGTCCGACGAACTCGCCGTCGTCGTCGACGATCGCCAGGTGGTTTCGGGTCTGGCGCATCAGGTGCAGCGCGCGGTACACCGGCATGCCGGACGGCAGGCGCAACACCGGCCGCATCAGGTCGCGCGCCTTGGTGCCGGGTTCAGTGCGCAGGCTGTCGCGAACATGCACCATGCCCGTCACGGCGTGGTCATCGCCGTGCACGAGTATCCGTTGATGACCGGTCAGCTGGGACATCGCTTGAATGGCGGGCGGATCTGCATCGGCCGACACCGTGCTCAATTGCGCAGTGCGCGAGACGATATCGCCGACAGTGAGCTTCTCGACGTCCAGTGCGGTGATGAGATTGCGGTAGTACCGCGGATCGAGCGCTCCGGCAGCAGCCGAGTGTTCGACCAGTGCCCGCAGGGTGTCGGGGTCCTGCCCCTCGCCGAGTTCGTCGACGGGGTCGACGCCCACCTTGCGCACACACCAGTTGGCAGCGCGGTTGAGTGCGATCAGCACCGGCCGGGTGAGCGTCATGAACATCCGCATCGGTATCGCCAGGATGATCGCGGCCCGTTCGGGATGTGCGATGGCCCACGACTTCGGCGCCATTTCGCCGATCACGAGGTGCAGGAAGGTGACGATCGCCAGCGCCAGCACGAAGGCCCCGACGTCGGCGAGCCAGATGGGTGCGTCCGTGCCTTGCAGCAGGGGAGTGAGCCAATGGTGCACGGCCGGTTTCGTCGTCGCGCCAAGAGCCAGCGTGCATGCGGTGATGCCCAGTTGCGAGCCGGCAAGCAGCAGTGAGAGTTCCGTGGTGCTGCGCAGCGCGGCGCGGGCCGACCGGCTCCTGGCAGCGGCGTCCTCCAGTCGATGGCGCCGTGCCGTCAGCAGTGCGAACTCAATGGCGACGAACAGCGCGCTGACCGCGATCAGACCGACGGTGACTGCCAGCACCACCCATGGGTTACTCAACGCCGGCCTCCTTGGGGTGGACCGCCACGAACACCTCGGCGGGCACGCGCCGTTCGACGGATCGGACGGTGGCCGACAACACCTTTGGCTTCGCCGACCAACCCGCGGAGTCGTCTGGCAGCGCGATATCGATGCTGTCCCCGACGGCGGGTAGCCGGCCGAACTGTTCAATCAGAAGTCCGGCGATGGTCTCGTAATCGCCGTCAGGCAGACGCTCGTCGAGCAGGCGCTGGGCCTCGTCGAGGTGGATGTCGCCGGGAAGCAGCCAGCCGTCGGTGCGCCGCATGACCTGGCTGTCGGCACCGTCGTGTTCGTCGTCGATCTCGCCGACCAGCTCCTCGGCGATGTCTTCGACGGTGACGATGCCGGCGAAGCCACCGTATTCGTCGATGACCACCGCCATCTCGTCAGCCGCCTCGGTCAGCCGGTTGAGCGTCGCGGGAAGGGGCAGCGAGGTCGGCACCTGAACCGCCGGCCTGCACCGCGATCGGGCGGTGTCGGTTGGCTCGGCATCCAGTACGGCGTGCAGGTCGATGACGCCCAGCACCTCGTCAGTGGTCTCGCCGACGACCGGGTAGCGGGTATGGCCGGTGGCCATCCGGGTGAGCACCGCGTCGATCGACTCATCGAATCGGACCGTGTCGACGCGGGTACGCGGGATCATCGCGTGTTCGGCCGTGCTCGTCGGGAAGTCCAGGATGCGATCAAGCAGCGTCGAGAGGTCCCGGGGCAGCTCGCCTGAAGCGAACGAAGCGGCGACGATGTGCTCGAGGTCGCGTGCGGTCGCCGCCTGCTCGACGTCGTGCACCGGTTCGATGCGTAACGCGCGCAGCAGCGCGTTCGACGACTGGTCCATGAACCAGATCAGCCAGCCGAACAGTCGCAGATACCAGCGGGTGGACACCGCGAGCCGCCGGGCGACCGACTCCGGCACGGCGATCGCGAGGTTCTTCGGGAAAAGTTCGCCGAACAGCATCTGGATGAAGGTGCACAAGACCAGTGACACGGTCGTGCCGATCGCCACACCGACGCCGGTCGGAACACTGGCGAGGCCGAGCAGGTCCGCCAGGCCCGCCCCGATCAACGGCTCGGCAAGATAGCCCGCCAGCAGCCCCGTGACGGTGATGCCCAGCTGCGCACCGGACAGCATGAACGACGTCCGCCGGGTGACATCGAGCGCGCGGGCCGCGGCCGAATCACCCGCCTCGGCGTGGGCCGTCAGGCTGGCGCGGCTGACCGTCGTGTAGGCGAACTCCTGAGCGACGAAATACGCGGTGAACGCCGTGATGAACACGACCACCAGGACGCCGAGGCCGATGTTGGCCAGCGCTGTCAACACGCTCCCACCTCCGGAGACATCTCACTGCGGTCGGTCCGGGGTGGGACAGGTCTTCGGGGTGCGCGCGAGGCGCTACTCATTGCTCCCTTACATCGTCAGGTCAGGTCGTGTTCTCTTCGACGATACCTGGACTCCGCAGTCGCCTTATCGGCCGAACGTTCCTTACCAGTCGATGAATCGCGAAAATTTCGACTGGTACGGAACGTTCGCGCGGGATCAGTCGTGCAGGATCGGCTTCAGCGGTTCGAGCACCGCCGGGTCCTCGATCGTCGACGGCACCGGCTCGTCGCGACCGTCGGCGATGCCGCGCATGGTCTTGCGCAGGATCTTCCCGGACCGGGTCTTCGGCAGTGCGGGCACGACGTCGACGGCCTTGAAAGCCGCGACGGCCCCGATGTTCTCGCGTACGGCGGCGATCAGCTCCTCGGCCAGGCCCTCGTCGGATGCGCCCGCCTTGAGCACGACGAGGCCGCGCGGCACCTGCCCCTTGACCTCGTCGGCGACGCCGATCACCGCGCACTCCGCGACGGCGGGGTGGGCGGCAAGCACCGCCTCGATGGAGCCGGTCGACAACCGGTGTCCCGCAACGTTGATGACGTCGTCGGTGCGCCCCATCACGTACAGGTAGCCGTCCTCGTCGAAGTAGCCGCCGTCACCGGTCAGGTAGTAGCCGGGGAACGCCGACAGATAGGACTCGACGTAGCGGTCGTCGTCACCCCACAGCGTCGGCAGCGTCCCCGGCGGCAGCGGCAGCTTCACGCAGATCGCGCCCTCCTCGTTCGGGTCGGCCTGCGATCCGTCCGGGCGCAGGATGCGCACGTCGTATCCCGGCATCGGGACGGTGGCCGAGCCCGGCTTGATATCGAGCTGCTCGACGCCCATCGGATTGGCGGCGACGGGCCAACCGGTCTCGGTCTGCCACCAGTGGTCGATGACCGGGATGCCCAGCCTTTCCGACGCCCAGTGGTAGGTGCCGGGGTCGAGCCGCTCGCCGGCCTGGAACAGATACTTCAGCGCCGACAGGTCGTGCTTGCCGAGATGAGTGCCGTCCGGGTCTTCCTTCTTGATCGCGCGCATCGCTGTCGGGGCGGTGAACAACGCCTTCACTCGGTGCTCGGCTGCCACCCGCCAGTAAGCGCCTGCGTCCGGTGTCCCGACCGGCTTGCCCTCGTAGAGCATGCTCGTCGCGCCAAGCATCAGCGGGCCGTAGACGATGAAGGAGTGGCCGACCACCCAGCCGACGTCGGAGGCCGCCCAGTACACATCGCCCGGCTCGGTGTCGTAGATGTGCCGCATGCTCCACAGCAGCGAGACGGCGTGCCCGCCGTTGTCGCGGACGATTCCCTTGGGCCGGCCCGTCGTGCCCGATGTGTAGAGCACATACAGCGGGTCGGTGGCCGCGACGGGCACCGGATCCACCGGCTCGGCGTCGGCCATGACGTCGTTCCAGTCGAGGTCGCGGCCGGCCAGGGGTTCGCAGGTGCGCTGGTTTCGCTGCACGATGACGCATGCAGGCGGGGCGTATTTGGCGATGTCGAGCGCGGCGTCGATCATCGGTTTGTAGTCGACGGTGCGGGTCGGCTCGACGCCGCAGGATGCGGTGACGATGGCGGCGGGCCGGGCATCATCGATGCGGGCGGCCAGTTCGCTGGCTGCGAATCCGCCGAACACCACCGAGTGGACGGCGCCAAGCCGCGCACACGCCAGCATCGCGATGACGGCCTCGGGGATCATCGGCATGTAAATGACGACGCGGTCGCCTTTGTCGACGCCGAGGCCGCGCAGCGCGCCCGCGAACCGCGCAGTCAGATCGAGCAGTTCGCGGTAGGTGTAGGTGCGCTGCGTGCCGGTCACCGGCGAGTCGTAGATCAGCGCGGGCTGGTCGCCGCGGCCGCCGTCGACGTGGCGGTCCAGCGCGTTGGCGCAGGTGTTGAGCTCGCCGTCGGGGAACCAGCGGTAGAACGGCGGGTTCGAGTCGTCGAGGATCTGCTTCGGCTCCCGCGTCCACGTCACCGCGCGGGCGGCGTCGGCCCAGAAGGCCGCGGGGTCGGAGATGCTGGCGTCGAACAATTCGCGGTAGCCGCCCATACCCGACCGTAGCGCGGAAGCGGTACCTATAGTCCGATTCATGTCTGCAGATCCTCCGCCGATTTCAGGAGTGCGCCGGTCCTTCGTGGAGGCAAACGGTGTGCGATTCCACGTGACCGAGGCTGGTCCGCCCGACGGTCGCCCCGTTCTCGCCTTGCACGGGTGGCCGCAACACCACTGGGAGTGGCGCGACCTGCTGGCCGACCCGCCGCCCGGCCTCCGGATCATCGCGCCTGACCTCCCGGGCTATGGCTGGTCTGGGCCCGCTCCGCACAAATGGGCCAAGGACGACATCGCCACCGACGTGCTGGCGCTGATCGATGCGATCGGCCTCGATCGCGTACTGCTGGTGGCTCACGATTGGGGCGCCTACGCCGGTTGGCTGATGGTGCTGCGCGAGCCCGAGCGATTCGATGGCTACCTCGCGATGAACATCAACCATCCGTGGCAGTCGCCGCGTACGGTGCTTGCCGCATCTGTGGCGACTGGCGTACCAGCTGCCGCTCGCCACGTTCGGTGTGTCGGTGCAGCGACGCACCCCGTACATCGAACGGGTGATCTTCGGCATCGGATCGAGGATGGATCGCGAGACAGCGCACGTCTTCGCTGAGCGGTTCCGCGACCCGGTGTGCGCTCGCGCCGGCCGGGATACATACCGAAGCTTCTTGCTTCGCGATTTGCCCCGTGGTGCGCGGCAACCCGAAACGCGACGTGTGACGGTCCCGATCCGGGTGCTGTTCGGTACGGCTGACGCCGCTGTGGACGTCTCGATGGTGTCGCCGGAGACCGCCAACGCCGACGACTACACGCTGGAAACCGTCGACGCCACCCACTTCGTCGTCGACGAGCGGCCGGACCTGGTGCGTAAGAAGCTGATTGCGCTGGCCGAGGAGACCGCTCACTCCTGAAACCGGTAGCCCATGCCGGCTTCGGTCAATAGATGCACGGGGTGCGAAGGGTCGTCCTCGAGCTTGCGCCGCAACTGCGCGAGGTACACGCGCAGATAGTGGGTTTCCTTCGCGTACGCCGGCCCCCACACCTCCTTGAGGAGTTCTTCGCGACCGACCAGCTTGCCGCGGTTGCGGACCAGCATCTCCAGCATCCCCCACTCGGTGGGCGTCAGGTGCACCTCGGTGCCGTTCTTCGTGACCTTCTTCGACGCCAAATCCACAGTGAACGAGGCTGTTTCGACGACGGGCTCGTCGGTCTCGGCGGCGGCCCCGCGTCGGATCGCCGCGCGCAATCGGGCGAGGAACTCGTCCATACCGAAGGGCTTGGTGACATAGTCGTCGGCCCCGGCGTCGAGAGCCTCGACCTTATCCGCCGAGTCGGTGCGGGCCGAGAGCACGATGATCGGCACGGTCAACCAGCCCCGCAGCCCACCGATCACGTCGATGCCCGACATGTCGGGCAGCCCGAGGTCGAGTATGACGACGTCGGGGTGCTCGTCTGCCGCCGCGCGTAACGCACCGCTGCCGCTCGCCGCGGTGACCACCTCGTAGCCACGCACGGACAGGTTGATCCGCAACGCCCGCAGGATCTGCGGCTCGTCGTCGACCACCAGAACCTTGGTCATGTCGTCGAATCCTTTGGGGGAGAGGCGAATTCCACAAGTACGGTCAGCCCACCGCCGGGTGTGTCGGTGGCCTGAATGGTCCCGCCCATCGCATCGACGAATCCTTTCGCGACGGAGAGACCGAGGCCGACGCCGGTGGTGTTGTCCTGGTCGCCGAGCCGCTGAAACGGCGCGAACAACTGCTCTGCCGTGCCGCGCGGTATACCGGGACCCTCATCGATCACCGCGATCAGGACCCGGCCGCCGACCGTGCTCGCCGTGACCCGTACCGGGCTGTCCGGCGCGTAGCGCAGGGCATTGTCGATCACGTTCGCGAGCACCCGCTCGAGCAGGCCGGCGTCGGCCATCGCGACGGCATCGTCGACTTCCACCTTCACCCGGTCCAGCGCGACACTACGAAAACCGGTGGAGTGCTTGCTGATTCCCACGAGTGCGCGCTGCACCGTCTCCTCCAGATAGACCGACTGCAGGTTCGGTGCGATCACCCCGGCCGCCAGCCGCGACGAGTCGAGCAGGTTGCCGACGAGCGCTGTCAGCTGGTCGATCGACTCCTCGATGGTGGCGAGCAGTTCGGAGGTGTCCTCGGCGGAGAAGTCGACGTCGTCGCTGCGCAGGCTCGATACCGCTGCCTTGGCTGCCGCCAGCGGTGTGCGCAGGTCGTGGCTGACGGCCGACAGCAGTGAGCGACGTAGCTCGTCTGCCTGTGCGATCGCCTCGGCCCTGCCCGCCTCCTCGGAGAGCTCGCGCTGCTTGACGAGGCCCGCCGCCTGTTTCGCGACGGCTGTCAGCACGCGGCGGTCGCGCGCCGCAAGTTGCCTGCCCGCCATCAGCATCCAGAACTCGTCGTCGCCGACCTCGATGGCGGTGTCGGCCGAATCCACCGAAACGCACGGATCCTTCCCGACGCACGCGACGACGCTTTCGTCGTCGTCGATGACGCGGAGCACGCTCACGGCACGCTGCGGCGTAGGTCTCGCGGACCCGCTCGAGCAGCGTGTCCAGGTCGGCGCCCCGCAGCACCGAACCGGCGAACAGCGCGAGGAGTTCGGCTTCGCGGGAAGCCTGCGTGGCCTCCCTGGCCCGTTTGGCGGCGCCGTCCACGAGCGCGGCGACGGCGACCGCGACGGCAAGCAGCACGACGACGGTGATCGCGCTGTCGGGTTCCGCGATGGTGAAGGTATGCCGCGGCTCGACGAGGAAATAGTTCAGCAGCAGACCCGACAGCACGGCGGACAGTGCGGCGGGGGCCACGCCGCCGAGCAGCGCGACGACCAGCACCCCGATGAAGAACAGCGCGCTCTCCCCGCCGACGCCGAGGTACGGGTCGAGCAGCCAGACGATGAGCGCGCAGATGGCGGACGGGACGACGAATGCGGCGAGCCAGGACACCGTGTGCCGGTGACGGGGAGTCAGCGATGACCACGAGGGGCCGCGCTTGGCCTCCCCGTGGGTGACCATGTGCACGTCGATCTTGCCCGACTGTTGAACGACCGCGGCGCCGATGCCCTCGTCGAAGATCCGCGCCCACCGTGACCGGCGCGATGTGCCGATCACCAGCTGCGTGGCGTTCATCTCGCGGGCGAAATCGAGAAGCGCTGCGGGGACGTCGTCTCCGACCACCGTGTGCACGGTGGCGCCCAGGCTGGTGGCCAGCTCCCGCACCTTGCCCATCTGGGGCGCCGAGACGCCGGACAGCCCGTCGCCGTGCACGACGTGGACCACCATCAGCTCCGCACTGGATTTCGATGCGATCCGGAACGCGCGCCGGACAAGGGTTTCGGACTCCGCCCCGCCGGTGACGGCGACGACCACCCGCTCGCGGGCCTCCCACGTATCGGTGATGTGTTTGTCGGCGCGGTATTTGGCGAGTGCCGCGTCGACCTGGTCGGCCAGCCACAGCAGCGCCATTTCGCGCAGGGCGGTGAGGTTTCCCGGCCTGAAGTAGTTGGACAGTGCGGCATCGACACGCTCGGGGGCGTACACGTTGCCGTGAGACAGCCTGCGCCGCAACGCCTCCGGTGTGATGTCGACCAGTTCGATCTGGTCGGCGGCGCGGACGATCTCGTCGGGCACCTTCTCCTGCTGCTCGATGCCGGTGATCTGGGTGACGACGTCGTTGAGGCTCTCCAGGTGTTGGACGTTGACCGTCGAGATCACGGTGATGCCTGCGTCGAGGATCTCGTCGACGTCCTGCCACCGTTTCGGGTTCCTGCTGCCCGGGGTGTTGGTGTGGGCCAGCTCGTCGACGAGGACGACCTGCGGGCGACGCTGCAGGACGGCGTCGACGTCGAGTTCGGTGAACCGGGTGCCGCGGTAGTCGATGTAGCGCGGCGGGATGACTTCGATGCCGTCGAGCAGATCTGCGGTCTTCTTGCGGCCATGCGTTTCGACCACCGCTGCGACGACATCGGTGCCGCGCTCCAGTCGACGGTGAGCCTCGCCGAGCATCGCGTACGTCTTCCCGACGCCGGGAGCTGCGCCGAGGTAGATGCGCAGCTCTCCGCGTTTGGCGCCCTGCGGCGACGTACTCACATGCTCATCATCCACCGGTGCATCAGCTCTTTGCCGGATACTTCTGGTCCAGTTCCAGGTTGAGCTTCAGCACGTTGACCGTTGGCTCGCCGAAGAAGCCGAGCCAGCGCCCATCGGTGTTGTCGGCGACGGCCTGCCGGACCAGATCCGGGGCCACGCCGCGGGCCTTGGCGACCCGGTTGACCTGCAGATCGGCATAGGCGATGGAGATGTGCGGGTCGAGACCGCTGCCGCTGGCGGTGACGGCATCGGCGGGCACCGCCGGCTCGGCGGGAGCGCTGCCGCGGATCGGCACGATCTGGCCGATGCTGTAGTCCTCGCCGTAGCGGGCGCACTCCACCCGGACGCCTTCGTAGGTGTGCAGGAACGGCGTTGGCGTGGTCTGGCACGGCTCGTTGACGCTGACAACGCGTGTCGGGTGGACGACGTCGCCGCGCGCGTCACGGGTGCCGATGACCGACAGCACCGCGCCGACACCGCCGCCTGTGCAGAACGGCCGGGAGCCGTCGACGCCGTCGAGTTCACCGGCCGCGGCGCTGCGTGAGCACACCAGGGTGAGAAGGCTGGGCTTGAAGCCGTTGTCGTCCTCGGGCAGTGACGGGTCGCCGGCGGTGTCGACGATGTTCTCCGGTCCCAGGTTGCTTGCGCTGGTGGCCAGCGGGTCGTAGCCGTCGCCGGCCGCCGAAGGCCTGCTCTGGAAGTATTGCGGCAGCGGGTTGCCGTCGCTGTCGGTGAACGACTGGCCGATCAAGCTGCTGCCGACCGGCTTTCCGCCGGCCTCGATGATCGACCCGTCGGCATTCTCACGCAGCCCGGGCAGCTGGGCGACGAGCCAGATGAAGGCCGGGTACGCCAGACCGAGGATCACGGTGAGCACCAGCAGGGCACGCAGCGCCGCCCAGTGTTGGCGAGCGATATTGGAGGGCTTCATTCTTCACATTCCCGGGAATAGTTGGATGACGAGGTCGATCAGCTTGATGCCGATGAACGGCGCGATGATGCCGCCGAGGCCGTAGATGTAGAGGTTGCGGCTCAACAACTTTGACGCGCTGCTCGGCGTGTAACGCACGCCCCGCAGCGACAGCGGGATGAGCGCGATGATGACGACCGCGTTGAAGATCACCGCGGACAGGATCGCCGACTGCGGGCTGTGCAGCCGCATGATGTTCAGCAGATCCAGGCCGGGGAACAACGCCACGAACATCGCGGGGATGATCGCGAAGTACTTGGCGATGTCGTTGGCGATCGAGAACGTGGTCAACGCGCCGCGCGTGATGAGCAACTGCTTGCCGATCTCGACGATCTCGATGAGCTTCGTCGGATCGGAGTCGAGGTCGACCATGTTGCCTGCCTCTTTGGCCGCCGACGTGCCGGTGTTCATCGCGACGCCGACGTCGGCCTGAGCCAGTGCGGGGGCGTCGTTGGTGCCGTCGCCGGTCATCGCGACGAGCTTGCCGCCTGCCTGCTCCTTCTTGATCAGCGCCATCTTGTCCTCGGGCGTGGCCTCGGCGAGGAAGTCGTCGACACCCGCCTCGTCGGCGATCGCCTTGGCGGTCAACGGGTTGTCGCCGGTGATCATCACGGTGCGGATGCCCATTCGGCGCATCTCGTCGAACCGTTCCCGCATGCCCTGCTTGACGACGTCCTTGAGGTGGATGACGCCGAGCACCGATGCCTGATGGTCGAGCACCTCGCCGACAACAAGGGGAGTGCCGCCCGCGGCCGAGATGCCGTCGACGATATCGCCGAGTTGGGTTGGCACCGTTCCGCCTTGGGAGCGCACCCACTCGGCCACCGAGCTCGCCGCGCCCTTGCGCAGCATGTGACTATCGCGCAGGTCGACGCCGGACATCCGCGTGGTGGCGCTGAACTCCACCCAGTGCGCGTTGTCGAGCTCGCCGGGCGTGCGCGCCCGCAGCCCGTACTCCTGCTTCGCGAACACGACGATCGAACGGCCTTCCGGCGTCTCGTCGGCAAGGCTGGATAGCTGGGCCGCGCTGGCGAGAGCATCGGGCGTCACGCCCGTCAACGGGACGAAATCCGCGGCCTGCCGATTGCCCAGGGTGATGGTCCCGGTCTTGTCGAGCAGCAGCGTGTTCACATCGCCCGCGGCCTCCACCGCACGACCCGACATCGCGAGCACGTTGCGCTGCACGAGGCGGTCCATGCCTGCGATGCCGATGGCCGACAGCAGTGCGCCGATGGTCGTCGGGATCAGGCAGACGAGGAGTGAGACCATGACGATGCCCGACACTCCACTGCCGTTGAGCGCCAACGTGTCCGGTACGCCCGGGTTGTTCACCTTCGAGAAGATCGCCAATGGCTGCAGCGTCGCGACGGCGAACAGGAAGATGATCGTCAACGACGCGAGCAGGATGTTCAGCGCGATCTCGTTGGGCGTCTTCTGCCGGTTGGCGCCCTCGACGAGCGCGATCATCCGGTCGATGAAGCTCTCGCCGGGTCTCTGGGTGATCTTGACGACGATGCGGTCCGACAGCACGGTGGTGCCGCCGGTGACCGCCGAGCGGTCGCCACCGGACTCGCGGATGACAGGTGCCGACTCGCCGGTGATCGCCGACTCATCAACGGAGGCAATGCCTTCCACGACGTCGCCGTCGCCGGGAATCGTCTGGCCGGCTTCGACCACCACGAAGTCGCCTTGCTGAAGCAGCGGCGCGGAGACTTCTTCTTCGCGGCCGGGGGCACCGGGTGTCCAGCCAACCAAGCGTCGCGCCATGGTGGCGGTCTTCGTCTTGCGGAGCGTCTCGGCCTGCGCCTTGCCCCGGCCTTCGGCGACGGCTTCGGCGAGGTTGGCGAAGATCACGGTGAGCCACAGCCACACCACGATCAGCCAGGCGAACCATGACGGCTCGATGACTGCGAGGACGGTGCTCCACGCGGCGCCGATCTCCACGATGAACATGACGGGATTGCGCCACAGCGTGCGCGGGTTGAGCTTGCGCAGCGCGTCGGGCATCGCCTTCCACAGCATCCGGGGATCGAGCAGGCCGCCCTGAACGCGTTTGGGCGTGTCGGGTTTCGGCTGCGTGGCCGGTGCGGAATCGATTGTGGGTGTGGTCATCAGTGAATTCCTTCAGCGAGGGGGCCCAGCGCGAGCATGGGCAGGAAGGTGAGGGCGACCAGGATCAGGGTGACCCCGGCGACCATGCCGACGAACTGCGGCCGGTGGGTGGGCAGGGTGCCGACCGAGTCGGGCGTCTTGCCCTGTTTGGCCAGCGAGCCCGCCAGCGCCAGCACGAAGATGATCGGCAGGAACCGGCCGAACAGCATCGCAACTCCGAGTGCGGTGTTGTACCAAACGGTGTTCACGCCGATGCCTGCGAATGCCGAGCCGTTGTTGTTGGCCGCGGAGGTGAACGCGTAGAGCACCTCCGAAAGGCCGTGCGGCCCGGTGTTGAGCATGCTCGCCCGTTGCCCAGGCATGGCCATCGCGACGGCGGTACCGGTCAGCACGATCAGCGGAGTGATCAGGAAATACGTTGCGGCGAGCTTGATTTCCCGCGGCGTGATCTTCTTGCCGAGGTACTCCGGTGTACGGCCAACCATCAGGCCCGCCACGAACACCGTAATGATGGCCAGAATGAGCATGCCGTACAGGCCGGACCCGACGCCGCCGGGCGCCACTTCGCCGAGCTGCATGTTGAACAGGGTGATCATGCCGCCGAGGCTGGTGTAGGAGTCGTGGAACGAGTCCACCGCACCCGTCGACGTCAGCGTCGTCAGATCAGCGAAGACCGCTGAATTCGGCACGCCGAAGCGCTGTTCCACACCTTCCATGGAGGATCCCACCGCGGTGGGAACGGTTCCGTGGTGCTGGATTTGGAACCACATCATCAACGTGACGCTGAACAATGCGATCACCGACATCGCCGCCGCGATGGCATAGCCCTGCTTCTTGCTCTCGACCATGCGGCCGAAGGTTCGGGGCAGCGAGAATGCGATGCAGGCCAACAGGAAGATCTCGACCCAGTTGGTCCATGCGGTGGGGTTCTCGAAGGGATGCGCGGAGTTGGCGTTGAAGAACCCGCCGCCGTTGGTGCCGAGCAGCTTGATGGATTCCTGACTGGCGACCGGGCCGCCGGTGATGGTCTGCTGACCGCCCACCAGCGTGTTGACTACCTGGTCGTGCAGTGCGAAGTTCTGGATGGTGCCGCCTACAACGAGGATGATCGCGGCAATGATCGAGAGCGGCAACAGGATTCGGATGCTGCCCCGCACCAGGTCGACCCAGAAGTTGCCGAGCTCACCGGTATTGCGTCGGGCCAGTCCGCGCACGAATGCCATGGCAACGGCCATGCCGACGGCCGCGGACGCGAAGTTCTGCACGGCGAGGCCGGCCATCTGCACGAGATGGCCTTGGGTCGACTCACCGGAATAGGCCTGCCAGTTCGTGTTGGCGACGAAGCTGACGGCGGTGTTCCAGGCGAGCGCAGGCGTCATCGGCGTGGCGGGGTCGTTGAGGTGCAGCGGCAGCTTGCCCTGCACCAACTGCAGGAGGAACAGGAAGATGACGCTGACCGCTGAGAACGCCAGCACACTGCGCGCATAGGCGCCCCACGTCTGCTCGGATTTCGGGTCGGCGCCGATCATCCGGTAGATGAAGCCCTCGCCACGCGAATCCTTGGTGGAGGCGTAGACGCGGATACATGTAGTCGCCCAGCGGCACGTGAATGGCCGCCAGGCCGATGATCAGGGATGCGAGGAACAGGATCCCTGCCGTCGTGGAGCTCACTAGAACCTCTCTGGGAAGAGCAGGGCAGCGAACAGAAACAGCGCGAGCAGGACCGCGAGCGCCAGGCCGATCAGGTTCTGGCTCACAGTCCCTCGACCAATTTCTGGATCCACCCGAGCAGCGCGAAGATCGCCACCGTCAGCACGATGTAAATCAGGACGGACATGTCGCTCCGGTCGTTTACGGCCTGCCGGATTTCGGCGGCCTGGACCATGGAACGCCCTGTTCAGGGGGCTACTGGCGGCCTTAACGCTTTCTTGACGGCGGCGGCTACGTCCTTTACGGTTTCCGCCGCCCAACGCGCGCTCGTTGCGCCGTTAGGCGCAGATTTTCGTGAAAGCACGTTCGCCCGGCGGTTCGCGTCGTCAGCTGCCGTCGTGCGACCGGGACCGTCCGAACCGCCGCTTGGTCTTCCTTGGCGCTTGGTGTGACTCCTGGAGCCACTCCTCCCACATCATCTCGGAGTTCTCTTGGACGGGGCTATTCGTGACCTGCCATCCCCGCGTCTCGACTTCGATTGTGGCCCAACGTATCAGCGAACCATCGGTGCCGATCTCTTCCGCGAGGAGCACTCGCTGGTGAGTGTCGAGTTTGTCGCTGAACGCCTGCATGCTGTTCTTGAGGCGCCAGTGGGGGACTGCACCGTCGAACTGCCGGCAGAGTTCTGTGAGGTCCCGTCGCGCTTGGTCGAGGAAGGTTGTCGGCTCGGTCTCGGATTGGTCTGCGGGGTCCTCTTGGGCCCAGACCTCATCAACCTGCGCTGGGGCGGACGCCGGATGCTGGGTGCCGGCGCGCTCCTGCAACTCGCGATACTTCGCGCGAAGCTCCTCGAGTTCCGCGGTGGCCGCTTGGGCCCTGTCGCGCCACCATTCGAGGTGATACACGACAAGCCGTGCCTCACAGTCAGCGCAGATTGTGTCGGCGCTGTCTGTCTGGGCCAAAGCGGTCGCATTCTGGCACGCCACACCGCAGAGCGCGTGGTCGTCTCGGGTGTTCAGATAGTCCGCGTGGTGCACCACTGAAGCGGCGGGCTCCCGTAGATAGCTGTGGGGCGGTTCCACTTCACGTAACTTAGTTGACGGGACTAAGGAATTTGGGGGATCGCCGAATGCAGGTCATGCGAGAGATTCCGCCTCGCTTTCGGTCACAAGCTCACGTTCGACGGCCCTCGGCAACGCGGTAGCGTGCTCTCCGACGACGGCCCCCATAGCCCAATTGGCAGAGGCAGCGGACTTAAAATCCGCACAGTCTGGGTTCGAGTCCGACTGGGGGCACTACGAATTAGCAGTTGAGAGGCATTTCATGCTGTAGGTCTTAGTTAACAGGAGCGGTTTGAGTGTCACGAGTTGTCACAACTCGCGAGAAACTGGTTGCCGCCGCCTTCAGCGCGTCGTTCTGGCTGTGCGCGTAGACCGACATCGTGAACGCCGCGCTGGCATGCCCTAGCCAGGCGGCAATGACGGCGATCGGCACCCCTCGCAGATGCATGAGGGTGGCACATGAGTGCCGAGCGTCATGCAGCCGTACCTGCTCGATGCCGAGGTTGTCAAGCAGCTTGCCCCATCGGAATGTAAGCAGGTTCGGGTGATAGGGCATGCCTGTCTCGTCGCCGGCAACGTACTCCCCGGACCCGTAGCCCTCGCCGAATTTCAGCCGTTCCTCGGTCTGGCACTTGCGCGCCGACTTGAGCGCATCCAGAACGTCGTCGGGTATAGGAAGCGTGCGGTTGCTCGTCGGGACTTTGGCGCGCCCGACTCGATCTGCTTGCCAACCACCACGCGGCTCTCCTCGATCCGCACCGAGCGTGCCGGCAGTGCAGTCTTGCCGTGGCCGATCTGCTTGTCAGTCAGGTTCACGTTCGACCATCGCAGCCCGGCGATCTCGCCGCGACGCATGCCGTACACTGCCAAAGCCCATAGCTGTCGGTCCCGGCACTCGTGGTCGAGGATTGCGAAGACCTCATCTTCGGTCAGTGTGCGAAAAGCTTTGGCATCGCCCGATACCCGATCTACCAGCTTTGCGACGTTGCGTACAACGTGGCCCTGTCTGAGCTGGTCCTCGAGGACAACGGAACATAGGTACAGCATGTAATTGCAGGAGCGTGCGGCCCACGCCCGACGGCCTTCGACTTCACCACGACGCAGCCGGCCGACGAGAGTGTCCAGGTGTGCCTTTGTGAGTTTTTGCACCTCGATGGCGCCCAACTCGTCACGCAAAGGCTGCAACGAGACTCGGTGTCCGCGCAGCGTAGATGGCTTCAGTGCGTGCTTGGACGCCAGCCACTCCTCACACGCCTGGTCGACGGTGAGCTTGTTCAACTGCACGTAGGACCCGGCAATGACTTCGCCCTGAATGGCGGCCAGATGGACACGTGCAGCCTTCTCCGTTGTGAACCGTCTCGCACCTGCCGGCGACGCCCTGTCTGAAGGTCGTACCCCGCATCCACGGTCATCTGATAGCGCACCATCGGCTTACTCGTGCTGCGGTCGGTCACCTCGATTTTTTTGATCTGCGGCGGCAGCTGCTGCCGTCCACTGGTCGAGTTGGTCATGGTCACGCCTTCTTTTTTCCGCGCTCGGTCTTGGGTAGATGGGTCTGCTGCACGGATAGGTGACACCTGAGATCGCTTGCCCAGGGTGGGCGGGCTGGAAGGATGTCACTGTGGCAAGGCCTTATCCCAAGGAGTTCCGTGACGACGTTGTTCGGGTCGCCCGCAACCGTGAAGACGGGGTGACGATCGAGCAGATCGCCGCCGATTTCGGGGTGCATCCGATGACGCTGTGGAAGTGGCTGCGGCAGGCTGATATCGATGACGGGGCCGCGTCGGGTAAGTCGACCGGCGAGTCGGCTGAGCTGCGGGAGCTGCGTCGCCGGAATCGGTTGTTGGAGCAGGAGAATGAGGTCCTGCGCCGGGCTGCGGCGTATCTGTCGCAGTCCAACCTGCCGGGAAAAGGCTTTACCCGCTCGTGAAGGAGCTCGCCGACGACGGAATCCCCGTCGCGGTGACGTGCCGGGTTCTCAAGCTCGCCCGCCAGCCCTACTACCGCTGGCTGGCCGACCCCGTGACCGGCGCCGAGTACCTCGAGGCGCATCGGGCGAACGCCCTGTTCGACGCCCACCGCGATGATCCGGAGTTCGGTTACCGCTTTCTGGTCGCCGAGGCCGGCGACGCCGGGCAACAGATGGCCGAGCGCACCGCGTGGCGGATCTGCTCGAACAACGGCTGGTGGAGTGTGTTCGGCAAGCGCAAACGCGGCAAGAACGGCAAGGTCGGCCCACCGGTCCACGATGATCTGGTGGGCCGGGATTTCACCGCGGATGCACCAAACCAGTTGTGGCTCGCCGACATTACCGAACATCAAACTGGCGAAGGCAAGCTCTACCTGTGTGCGATCAAGGACGTGTTCTCCACCCGCATCGTCGGCTACAGCATCGACTCGCGAATGAAGTCACGACTGGCCACCACGGCGCTCAGCAGTGCAGTGGCACGGCGCGGCGACGTCGCCGGCTGCGTGGTGCACAGCGACCGCGGGTCGCAATTTCGCAGCCGAAAATTCGTTCGCGCCCTGGGCCGTCACGACATGGTCGGATCGATGGGCCGCGTCGGCGCGGCCGGTGACAACGCGGCCATGGAGTCCTTCTTCAGCCTGCTGCAGAAGAACGTCTTGGACCGCCGCCGCTGGGACACCCGCGAGCAGTTGCGCATCGCCATCGTCACCTGGATCGAACGCACCTACCACCGCCGACGCCGGCAAGTCGGTCTGGGCCGGTTGACCCCCGTCGAATTCGAAGCAATCATGACCACACCGGCCCGTCAGGCCGCGTAACCGAAACTGTCACCCGTTCGTGCAGCAGACCCGATGAGCTCTTCTGTCGTGCTCGCTCTACGTACTTCGATGCCATCCGTGGTTGCACGCTGAACACATCACCGACGGCCTTGGTCGGCTTGCCGTCGATGTTCTCGCGATAGACCTGGGCCACTTTCCGGAGGAACTCGTCGGTCATCACACGGCGTGCGCGCGGCAACCGCTGACGTTCCACGAACCGCCTTGCGGTCGCCTGGGATTCTCTGAATGCCGCGATCAAATTGGCGTCGATGGGCGCATCAGCTGGGATCACGATGTCGGACACGTCGCTCATCGGAACAAGCTCGGTGTCGATAGTGCTCGCGACCAGATCTGTGGCTACCTTCGCAACGTCGGTCTGACGCAAGTGTTTTTGGCGAATCTCGCCCTGCTCTGGCTGCGACTTCCACGACAACTCGGTCACGACGGGGACCCGTCACGCAACTCCACCCGCATGGTCATTTCAGGGTCGGCACCGCCAAACGTGGTCATTTCGATCCAGCTCGGCACCTCTCGGCCCTCGATCACCGTGGAGCCGTCGGCGATGCGACGGACAAGCACCTTGTCCCTCGACTTGCTCATTCCGACGCGGTGACCGTGCTGTCGCCATTCGACTCTGATGGGTCCGATCACGCCTTCACCGGTCGTCATCGCGCAACCTCCAAAAAAGTACGCACTGGGAACATTGAAACCCCGCATCTATCCATGCACTCTAAGGCCACCGCTCGTGCACAAGCGAGCATCGACGAAAGGACGAGGCATGGACACCGGCACCCCGCCACGAAAGCTTGTGCCGATCCCCGGTGCCCAGGCGGCGCTTGGCGGAATTGGCCGCACGACCATCTATGAACTGGCGAAGCGCGGAGACATCGATCTAGTCAACATCGGGCGCCGCAGCTTCATAACGGTGGCCTCGCTCAACGAATACATAGACGGCCTTAGCGCATCGGGTCCCAGAGAGTGAACTCCCACCCCGCGCCGGGCGCGCACTCAAAGGCGGTGATGCTCTCGACGGTCTGTCCGATGCGGTGGACTGCATCGACGCCCCTGCGCCCCGTGGATTGTGACGTGGAGGAACGATGACCGACAAATCTTCCTTCTCCTATAGCCGTGACACCTTCCCGTTCCACCCCGACTGCTACACCAGGCCGCAGGTGGCCGTGGTCACCGCGGACATGGAGTCCCTCGTCCTGAACGTCCACTGTCTGCGCGACATAAACCGCAGGAAGTTTTTCCTTATCGGCTTCATCGGCATGGACCGCGAGGAACAGATCAGCCAGGCGATCTTTCTCGCCAAGGAGATCGGCGCAGAGGTGATCGCCTTCAAGGGTGTCGGTTTCGACGACCAGATCATCGGCGGGCTGATGGCGCGCCTGGAGGAGCCTTTGCCGCACGAGTGCCCCGGCCAGAAGGTCGGCATCCTCAGTCCCGACTGGCCCACCCGGTTCCAGCTCCGCGTCTTGCGCGAGGCGCAGGACATGAGCCGCCACGGTGACTTTCACGAAACATCGCTGGCCTACCGGATGCACGCTCCGGTCGAAGAAATTCGCCAGCATCTGGAGTTGCTGGCCGACCTTGGGTTGATGGAGGAGGCCGAATGACGCAGATGCAGGACCGGATTCGGTCCTGGTAGCGGCGCAACGACCGCGAGGCTGATGCTTGTGATTCTAGGTGCGTCAACCGCCAGGGTTGCGACGGCGATCAGCGTCAGATCGGCTTTCCCCACCTGCTGGAGGTGCTCAGCCATGCTGAGGACGAGTTCGCCGCCGTCCGTCACCGGCCCGCAGACGGCGGGGTGTTTCGCACCGGCAGAAATAGACGCCGTCCGGGGTTTTTGACGTTGGAGGGCAAGCTCAGCCACTGCGTGGCGATCCTCAACGAGATCCACGGCGTCGAGTTCGACGACTGCCGTGAGATCCTCACCGACACGGTGCGCCGGTTCATCCGCATGGTGGACCGGCTGCAGGCAGGACTGACCCAGTGAGCGCCGACCCGATCAGCTTCCCGCCCAGCCACGCCAGCAGGCGCCACCGGACCTTTACCAGCCCCCTTGGCCTTCGATTACCGCACCGGCGCCCACGCCAACGGCACCCGCAGCTGCCCCGACCACCCTTTCGGTCACGGTGTTCAGCCGCTATGGGTAATCGCGGACGGACAGCTTCACACCGCCGAGAAGTTCGAGCGTTCCGACAACGCAGGAAAGATGCGCAGAAGACAGCCACACTGCCCGCGGGGCGCTGGTCAGGTCGGGTCCCGGCGGAAAAGCTCGTCACCGTTGATGCCGAACCCCGGCGTGGTCCGTCGGCAGCGGGCCGTAACTCTTGCTCCGCCGATGTCCGGACGCAATCGGCGGGATCTGGTCCGGGACGGCCAGCATCCGCTCTCTCACAGGGTTACGGAGGGCTCGCTGGTGCACGGCAATGGGTTTTGGGCACTGAGCCGACAGAAGAGATGAGTGGAGAAAAACTCCGCTCGGCCACGGTCGCCGTAGACCCGACGAGATGAGGGCCAATGTGTCCCAAACCGTTGAGGACATCCTCACGCCTCTCGACGTGGAGGTCGAGTTCCGCATTCCCCGCGCCAGCCAGAAGAAGGGAAGAGCCAGAGGCTCCTTTGCCCCGTTCTTCCGGGTCGGTCGCCGCATTTACTACCGCAGGTCTGTGTTCCTGGCGTGGATCGCCGATCAGGAGCAGACGGTGGCTCATAACCGAGGCTGACTATCCGGTGGTGAACGACACGACCGGCCAGGCCATCGAGGAGCTTGCCGAACAGGATTCAAACACTTCGAGCCCTCGCCTTGATTACGCAGAGGCTGCGTACGCCGGGGGAGGTGGTTGGGGATGATGAGAAAGGAGTCCCCCGGTCGGGATCAGCGAACCGGGGGCAACTCACAGAATGCGAACACCTCCAGTTTAGGCCCCGGTGCCGCTGTTGGGGACGAAGCGAGAATGACGCTCGACGAGGCCCTGCTGGCTGCCGCCGTTGAGTACGCCGAGCACCACCTTAGGGTGTTCCCGCTCTACGGCAAGGTTCCGGCGATCCCGCGGGCCCACCCCCGGTACTTCCTCATCCCCACCGGGCCCTGCACCGAGGGCCTGGTGCGGGTGCCCAATCGGGAGAACGGCTGCAAAGGCGGCTGCGGACAGTTCGGGCACGGTCACTACGACGCCACCGACGAGGTGGACATCGTGAGGCAGTGGTGGAGCGACCCCTTCCGCGGCTGCAACATCGGTGCGGCCATCCCCGACTCGATGCTGGTGATCGACATCGACCCCCGCCACAGCGGTCATTGGGCCTGGGCTTTGCTAGAGGACCAGTACGGCGATTTCCCCGAGTGCCTGACAACGATCTCGGGACGGGGCGACGGTGGGCGGCATCTGTATGTGCGACGGCCACCGGGCAGGCTCACGGAACGATATCTGGGTTCGGGTGTCGAGCTGAAGACTTTGACTGCCGTGCAGGCACCCTCTCTCCATCCCGAAACTGGCAAGCCCTATCGGCGGATAGACGGCCCAGTTCCGGCTCCCCCGGACTGGTTTATGCGGCTGGTCATCGACAGCAGGCGACCACCACAGCCATACCGTCCCGGCTCCTCGTCTGCCTCGGGGTCGCTGGCCGATGACTACTGCGCATCGGCGTCCTGGGCCGACATCCTGGAGCCGCACGGGTGGGAGGTGCCGCAGCTACGACTCCGACGAGGACGGGGCGGTCTGGCTGCACCCCGACGCCACGTCAGCGTGCTCGGCCACCGTCCGTCACGGGTGCCTGTTCGTCTGGTCCACCAGCACCGTGTTCGAGGCCACCTGTCCGGGCGACCCGCACGGCCATGCCAAGTTCCGCGCACATGCCCTGCTCAACCACTGCGGCGACATGTCAGCGGCAGCCCGCGCGATCAGAAGGCAGCAGACATGATCGACTACGACGGGACCGACCCAATGGGTGGCGAGCACCTGTTCGACGGCGACCCAATTCCGCTGATTCTGCGGCGAGCGGTACCACCATTTCCCGTCGAGTGCCTACCCGAACCGATGGCCGACATGGTGACCGGGCTGGCGGAGGCCACCCAGACCGACCCGGCGATGGCGGGCACGTCGGCGTTGTCCGTGCTGTCGGCGTGCTGCGGCGGACATGCGGTCATCGAGGTCCGCCCAGAGTGGCGGGAGCCGCTCAACGAGTACTTCGCCACCATCGCCGATCCCGCTGAGCGTAAGTCGGCGGTCCAGTCGGCTATGACGCGACCGCTGCTGACCGCCGAGCAGCGTCTGATCACAGACGGGGCCATCGAGCGGATGCAGGCCGAGGTCCGCCAGACGGTGGCCGAGCAGGCTGCCGACGCCAGCCGCCGGAAGGCAGCCCGGTCGGCGGGTACCGACGAGGCCGACGCCGACATGGAGGCCGCGCTGGCTGCCGCGCAGATCGCGGAGGGCATCGAGGTTCCGGTGGTGCCCAGGCTGATCGCCGACGACATCACCCCCGAGGCTGCAGCGTCACTGCTGGCCGAGCAGGGCGGTCGGCTGGCGATCATCTCCGCCGAGGGAGGCATCTTCGACATCATCGGCGGGCGCTACAACGCCAACGTCCCGAACATGGATCTTTGGCTCAAGAGTCACTCCGGTGACCCGCTGCGGGTGGATCGCAAGGGCCGCGCGCCGGAGCACATCCCGGCCCCGGCGCTCACCCTGGGCCTGATGTTTCAGCCCATGGTGCTGAACATCATCGCAGCCAACCCTCAGTTTCGTGGCCGTGGCCTGCTGGCCCGGTTCCTCTACTCCCGACCGCCCTCCAAGGTGGGCCGGCGGAATCCCGATCCGGCCCCAATGGATCGGGAGGCGGTGACGGCATACGAGGCTCACGTCGGTGCCCTGGTTGCTGGCCTGGCGGAGTGGAACAGCGACCCGGCGGTGCTGATGCTCACCGACGACGCCCGGCGGGAGGTGGTGAGCCTCCTGGCGGAGGTGGAGCCGATGCTGGTCGGCGACGGCGCACTGTCCACGCTGCGGGACTGGGGTGGCAAGTACGTCGGAGCGGTGACCCGCCTCGCGGGCATGTTGCACCTGGGCCACCATGGTGCGGAGCAGGGGCCTCGTACCCCCGTCGAGCGGGACACGATCCTGGACGCCAAGAAGTTCGGCGAGTACTTCCAGGCGTGCGCGATCAACGCCTTCGCCGAGATGCGGGCCGACCCCGGCATCGACGACGCCGTCTATCTGCTGGAGCGGGTCGTGTCGCTGGGGACCACCGAGATGTCCGAGCGCGACCTTTTCACGGCGTGCAGCCGGTCGAGGTTCAAGAAAATGCGCGACATGGAATCGGCGCTGAAGCGGCTGGAGGAGCACAACTTCATTGCCTGGCTGCCCGCGCCGAAGCCGACTGTGGGTAGGCCGGCCAGCCCCCGGTTCAGGGTCCACCACCTTGCCGCAGAAACCGCACAACATGCAGAAGCCGATGCCCGATGAACGCTAACTCTCGCCGCAGAAGCCGCACATCACGCAAAAGAGGCCTTTTGCTACTTCTGCGGGTTCTGCGGCACTGCCCAAAGGCACAGCACCACAACCATAAGGAGGTCAGTCATGACCACCCGGGTCTACGAGCTGTACCCGTGCTTTGGCACCTTCACGGTGCAGACGATCCATTACCGGGGCACCGCGTATTTCGTCGCGGCCACCTCAGTGCGTCAGGCTTACGCGGTTGCTCACCAGAACATCCGGATCGACCCGACCCACCCCTACCCGGTGGGCATTGTGTCGATCTACCACCGCGATTCAGGCCACACATTGTGGTGCGGGTGCTCGGGACATAATCTTGACGGTGCCGTGCCGACTCGCGGGGCAGGTATCCGCGCACTGCGTCAGGCCGTCCAATCGCACAACAACGAGTACCCGCACCGCCAGTTGACCCTCGCCGAACGTCTACGCCGCCACATCGAATCGGCCAGACCTGCATCAAGTCCCGCCAAGTCCCGCGAAGATACCCGGGCTGATACATGCGCAACCCCCTCCGTGCTGAGACACTGGTAAGCGACAACCCCCGCATTGGGATGGAGAAGGGCCGTGTCGCAGCTGCAAGCGCTCCGTGAGATCGACACCGAGACAGCACCATTCAACGAGTTGGCCACGCGCATCAATGGACTCCCTCTGGAACCACGTTGCCGCGTGTGCCGCAACGACGAACTGCGGCAGAAGGTCAACGCTCTCCTGAGCGTCGGCGCTAGCTACGAAATGATCCTGCGCACCCTCGAACAGGACAATGCGAAGCTAAACCAGCGAGACCGGGTCACCATCGATTCGATCCGCTGCCACACCAAGCGGCACTTCCCCGTGCAGAACGTCGCGAAGGCCACCTACCGCCACATCCTGGAGCGGCGGGCGCAGGAGAACGGCGTTCGACTTCGTCAAGGGCGTGGCCACCGCGATCACACCGATGGCCTTCTACGAGACCGTCATGGTGAAGGGCTATGAGACGCTTGTCGATTCGGGCACCGAGGTGGACGTGAACACCGGCATGATCGCCGCCGGCCGGCTGCAAGCCCTGATCGAATCCCGGGCCAGTGGTACGAGAATCGCCGAGCTCATGGTGCAGATGGGTCGCATCATCGACGCCGTCCACTCCACCGTCCCGGAAGAGCTGTGGCCGGAGATCCTGCGCAAGATCGATGGCCCCGTCGCGGTCAATACACCGGCGGATGAGTTGGAAGACTGTGACGACGCGGAAGATATGTACGATCCCAGGCAATCCGCGAAAGCAGACGAAGACCGCTGGACTGCGCCCGTGCGAAGAGACCCACCAGTGGAAGGCCGCCGCGTCCCCACTTGCACCATCGAGGCACCGTCCCCCGTGATAAGGGGATTCACACCTAAGACGGTGAAGGATGAGGACGACATTTAGCGACGTCTGGTCGCCATCATCGCGGCACCTTTCTCGGTGATGCATGGCGCCGTCCAGTTTATGTGGATGGTCAGGTGAGGTCGGGCGGAAGCGCCCATCTGCGCAGTCTGCTCTGCGCGCAGCTTTCCGCTGTGCAGGCAACCGCCGATCCGGACGCCGGCAGCCCGGGCTCTCTTAGCGACACGCTGCACCGCCGCTCGACCGGCATCCGTGAGGGGTCGCTCGGGATCCTCTGTTTCGGTCGTCGCCTGACCGTGCTGCATCAAGTACAGGTCCATGTCGGTCACCTCCGATGGTTCCACCATCATCCCGCGGACGCGTAGTTGTGAAGTGTGCGGAGCATCGGGCGTTTGCGCACCGAAGACCGTGGTCTGCGACACCCGTGACTTCGGCATCGGCCGGCGGGTCACTACCGCATAGACCCCCAAACTTGGTCTGACCGTGAACTTCACCCCGACGAAGCGGCTACGACGCCGCGGACGGGACTTCGCCCGGCAGCGGAGCCCGGGTCACCATGCGACGCAAGCCGATACGCACGTCGGTAGGTGTTCCCCTGTTGAGCAACATCCTCGTTCGCAACGCTGAACTGTCCCGTGGAGCAGCTGGGCGCGACCACGACAATCCAGCAAGCACGGTCCGTGGGGTGGAGTCACCCAGGTAGATAGATCACCTTGGCCAGTGCGACGGTGGTCAGCATTGTCAGAAACAGCATGGGCAGCCCGACTTTGACATAGTCCCCGAAGCGGTAACCCCCGGGCTCCATGACCAACACGTTCGTCGGAGACGATACGGGCGTCGCGAAAGCTGCGGAACAGGCAATCGCTACTGTCATTGCGAATGCCTGGGGCGAGATGTGCAACGCCTGCGCGGCCTCAATCGCCACCGGCCCAATCAATACCGCTGCTGCTGCGTTGGAAAGGAATGAGCAGACCAGTGCGGTAATCAGGAACAGCGCCGCGAGCATCAAGATTGGACCAAGAGAGCCCAATGTCTGCACCAGTCCGTTGGCCATGAGTGTCGTTGCGCCCGTTTTGGTGAGCGCGGTAGCCAAGGGCAGCATCCCGGCAAGCAGCACCAACGTATGCCAGCTGATCACGTGATAGACGCGGTCCAGGCGGACGCAACCGGCGGCGACCATCGCCAGCGCCGCGATCAGGGCCGCGTTGACAGTGGGCAGGACTTCGAAAGCCATCACCGCGACCATGGCGACGAGAATCCCCACCGCGATGGGTGCCCGTCCCCGCGCCGGCAATCGCTCATGGTATTCCGTCGGTAGGGTCAGGAGCACGAAGTTCTGGCGATCGTCGCTCAATCTATTGATGTTTTCCCAGTTTCCCGCCACCAACACTATGTCGCCGAAGTCTAAGGTCTGGCTCGCCAGGTTTTCGGTTATCGGGTGGCCGCGATGGCGGATAGCCAGGACTGCCAAGTCGTAGTTCGAGGGGAGATCGAGATCTCCCAGGGTGCGACCGGTCGACCCTGACTCGGGGGCGGGCATCACTTCGGCTACCCCGATATCGTGTAATACCTCCCGGCGCTCGCTCTCCTCCCGCATTCCGAGAACGGTGCAGCGCAGGTCTGCCGCTATTTCGGCAACCTGTTGCTCATCGACGAGCGTGAAGATTTCATCGTCGGCCTCAAACATCGAGTCGAGCAGAATCGGCAGGACTTCCGTTTTGCCGTGCGAGCGCTTTTCAAAGCCCAAGAACCGGAGTCCATAGCGCTCGCGTAGCGGTTGTCGCACCGCGGCCACCGACTGACCGATCAGCGGCGAGTCGGCGAGGACCCGTAACCGATGCCACCGCTCGTCCAGACCGTAAGAAATGATGACGTCGACAACGTTTGGTGATTCGGTTCCGGTCTTCTCGGAACGCTTTCGGCTCAATAGGTTGCGCCCCACCAACAGCATGAAAACGATACTGATCGCCAGCGCGACCACCCCGAAAGGAGTGAAACTGAAAAAACCCAGTGGGGGATTGACCCCGCGCTCCCGTAAGGCGTTTTGGACGATGATGTTCGGCGAGGACGCGATCAGGGTCATCATCCCGCTAATCATCACGGCAACGCAAAGCGGCATGAGCATACGTTTGCGGTTAAACCCGGTCTTGTTGGCGATCGTCAAGACGACGGGGATGAGCATGGCGGCGATCGCCGCGGAGTTGAGAACCGAGCCGACTACTCCCGCGACGAGCATGATCAACACGACCAGTCGCGTCTCGTTGCCGCCGCCCACCCGCACGACCAGTTCACCCAGGCGTTGTGTCACACCGGTGTTCACCAATCCGGCGCTGACGACGAAGATAGCGGCAAGCAAAAACACCACCGGGGAGCCGAAGCCGGACAGTGCTTCCGTCGGTGTGAGCACCCCACTCGCCATCAGTGCCGCCACAACGAGGAGCGCCACGACATCAGCGCGCGGACGTCCCCAGGCGAACAGTCCGACGGTAATGGCAAGAACTGCGAAGACAATCAGCATCTGATGGGCCATTGATACCTCACCTGCAGATCAACGCCGGGTTGATCACTGCGGTGGACCCCACGGCGTCACCTCCGTCATGCGCCCTCTCCTATCAGCGGCTTCTCGAGCGGTCCAGGTACGATTTTCAGACCAGACAAGGCAACCACACTGCGCCGCAACGCGTGGAACGGTTTGTCGAGGGCAACGGGCACGCCCGTGTGCCTTCCTCATACACGGTCGATGGCCACTGGCTCGGTACGCGGGTCGTATTTCAACGCGTTGAGCACGACAGAGGAACCCTCGGCGCCGATCGCGGACGCCGACTGCGCGAGCTGCCCGGGTGGACATGGGATCCGCGCGCCGATGACTGGGAAGAGAGTTTCCGCCGACTCATCCGCATCACGGGATCTCTTCTCGGTTCACTTGTGCTTCATGGTGTGCGGGTTGAACGTCAAACACGACCTCGGTGTCTCCTCAGTCCTCCATCTGGTACACCTGGCCGCTGACGTCCAGGTTGAGCTGTTCGGCGGCACGATATGCCGCGCGCCCTAGAATTGCCGCATACGTTGGAAGCGAAAGCGGAACCCGGGCCAGGTCGTCCACCCGCATCCGCGCTGCCATGGCTATGGCCACTGCCTGAACAATCTCGACGGCCCGTTCGCCCACGACATGGCAGCCCAGGATGGTGCACGTTGGGCGATCGACGATCAGCTTGCAGAACCCGGTGGTGCGACCGTCGATGATGGCACGGGTGTTCTCGTCGAAGCGGATCGTCGTTACTGCCACGTCGTGCGATTCTCGGGCTTTCGCCTCGGTCAGTCCGACCTGCGCATACTCCGGGTCGGTAAAGCTGCCGATCGGACTTACTTGATCCGCAAGCGTGGTCGTCGCGCCGCGCACCGCGTTGGTGGCCGCGACTAAACCGTCATGTACGGCCTGCGGAACCAGCATCAGGCGGCCGGTGATGTCCCCCGCCGCGAAGACATGGGGTGCGGTGGTCCGAAGATAGGAGTCGACGCGCACGT
>CAWGHF010000004.1:0-31011 GCA_963822305.1 uncultured Actinomycetota bacterium
TCAGCGGAAGCGGACGTTGAACATCACCGAGGCCGAAGATCTTCCGGCCACTGGACTTCGCGGCGACGATGACGACACCGGTGCGGGTATCCGGGTCCAACGACTTGACCCGGCCGCTGAACTCGATGTCTGCGCCCTCGCTTGCCGACACGATCGCGGGCGCAGACAGCCGCACCGCGTAACGGGTAACCGCACCGGGATCACCCAGTACCATGCCGAGGCGAATCCGGCACCCAACCCCATGGTGAGCATTCCGTGGGCGATCACATCCGGCAGCCCTGCCAGCTTGGCGATGTCCTCGTCCCAGTGAATCGGATTGGCGTCGCCGGCCACGCCGGCATAGTTCACCAGGTCGCCGCGGGACAGTCGGGTGTGGTGTACGGCTAGCTCGTCGCCGACCTTTACATCATCGAACGACGGCGTTCCTGGCGTGCGGGTGATGCCTCCGTCGGCGATGCGAACGTCGCCCTCGGGGCGCACCGTCTTGTGGTATTCGGATTCGCCGATTCCGAAGATGTCCACGTCGTGCATCATCATCTTCTGCACGGCAGTCTTGATCGCCGGATCGACGTCCTCGGTGGTGAGGCCGACGACGGTGGTGTGCAGGGTGTGCACCCGCTCGCCGGCCGTGTCGGTAAAGGTGTTGGTCACGGTGATGAGGTCTCTACCGGCGATCCTGCGCACCGACGACAGTTCGACGTCGACGTGCAGTTCGTCGCCGGCCACGATCGGGCGGTGCTGCTCGAACACTTCTTCGGTCTGCATATAGGTGTCGTATCCGACGACCACCTGTTCGAACATGCGGCGATTGCAGGTCATGCCCGGGGTCGACGTGAAGGTCAGCGGCGCCACCAGGTCCGAATAACCCAGATCTGCGGCGGCGGCGACGTCCCAGTGCGCGGGGTGGTAGTCCTGCACTGCGCGGGCGTACTCGCGCACCTTCTCGCGGCCGACGAGGTAGGTGCCGTCCATCTGGTAGTAGTGGCCGACCCGCGATTCGAGCGCCGACGCTTCTGCTGGTGCGGTCATGAATTCGCTCAACTCTCCTGTCGGCTTGTTCGCTGAGGCCGACCAAAGCACACTAACGCGCGGGCTCACCTACTGAGTCATGCCGCCGCGCCGACCCGAGACGTGTGCTTCGCCGCAAATGTCAGCACCGCCACCAGCCCGGCCGCCGCCGCGACGTAGAACCAGCCAAGGGGTGCCTGTGACCGCTCGGGCAGCCAAGCCATCAACGCCGTTGCAAGCGTGATCGACACGTAGCAGAACGTACTGATCAATCCCGTGACCAGCCCGACGTTGCGGGAGAACACACCCATCGCCAGACCCTTGGTCAAAGGGTCAAGGACACCGATACTGATCAATGCCAGCGCAGCGCCACCGGTGATCGCCAACGCGGAAAGCCCGACGAATTGCGCGGAGGCCAGCATGATCACACCGGCCAGCGCCAACACCGCGGATCCGCCCATGGCCAACCGCCGCGTCGTGGTCCGCTGGGCGAGCGCACCGCATGCCGCCGCGCCGAGGAAGTTTGCAGCGCCCACACCCAGCGCAATGAATCCGTATGTCGAAGAGGAGAACCCAAGTCCAACCTCGTACAGAAAGGGGCCTACGACACCGAACACCGTCTGCGCCGCTGCGACCAGGCCGAACATCACCGCGAACGCGACGAAGGCCCGGTGCCGCAACGCCTCACCCAGCACCCTCCCCGCGGCGCGCAGGTCAATCGGTGACCGGCGGTCCAGCTGCAGGGTTTCCGGCAACACCACGGCCACCAGAATTGTGACCGTTGCGGTCAAAGCCGCCAGCACCACGAACACCATTCGCCAGGACCCGAACTGTGTAATGAAACCGCCGACGGCCGGCGCGATCACGGGGGCCGAACCCCATGCCGCGCCGAGCAAGCCCAAGACCGAAACGAGTTTGGCGCCGCGGAAGCAGTCCGCCGCCACGGTGGCGGCCAACAACAGGCACGTTCCCGCGCCGAGGCCCTGCAGAAATCGCAATCCGATCATCATCGGTAGGTTGTCTGCCAGCGCGCAGCCAATGCTCGTCAGCGTCATCAATCCCAGCCCGACCAACAGCACGCGCTTGCGTCCGATTGCGTCCGCGATCAGACCGGCGGGTAACACCACCAGCGCCATGCCCAACACGTAGGCGGTGACGGTGTTCTGCACCAGGGTGTTGGACGCCGCGAAGTGCTCGGCGATCTTGGGCAGCGCGGGAGTGTAGATGTCGAAGGCGACCTGCTCGAGGGGGCTGACCAGAAGCAGGACACCGATGATTCGCCGGGCGGCGGAAGTGCTCCACTCCCGCACGGCTTGATCTGTCATTTGGCACCGCCGGTCGCCGTGCTGTTTCGAAAACGACGACACAGCAATGAGATTGGCATTGGATTCTCCGTACTTCGTTGTCACCTGTGGTGGTGTGACTTCGAAATTACGGAGGTCGGGCAACGGTGTCGTGCTTGTGCGCACTACCCGGGTAAGTATCGATAGGCGGCCTTGTGCGCATTGTGCTCACGCACTCGACAGCGGCAGCAGTGGCCCTGGCGGAGCGGTGACAGTAGGGACAGTCCGCATACCGTTGCGCGTAAGGCGTACTGGCGCTACCGGACGGCGTTGCGGGCCAGTTCGATGGCGAACGAGTTCACGAAGCGCCCCGCGCCGGGTTCGCCGTTGCCGCACGAGCCGTCGGATTCGCCGGGCCGTTTGACCCAGAGGAAAGCGTCGACGTTGCCGTTCCCGGTGTCCGTCGTGGGCGCGGCGCCGAGCGCCCGTCCACTCGGATTGCACCAGTACATATCGCCGTCCGCTGGACCTGCGCCGTTGCGTCCTGTGTCGATCACGTAATGGGCGCCGTTGGTGAGCCCCGAAATCGCATCGCCATAACCGATTTCCTCTTCGGTTGTGAAGAAGTTCGCCGTGTTGAGGCTGAAACCTCGCGCCTTGCCGACACCGACATCGTTGAGTCTGCCTGCCATATCCTCGGCGCCCACCCAGCGCGAGTGTCCAGCGTCGACGTACACGGCCGTGGCCGGGTTGGCGGTCAGCGTGTCGACGGCGTACCGCATCAAATCGAAGCGTTCCTGTCGCTGGTCACCCGACAGACAGTCGGCCATCGCGAGGGCGTCGGGCTCAAGGATGACCGCCGCCGGTCCGGAGCCGATGGCGGATGCGACGCCATTGATCCACCCTTTGTAGGCATCGGACGACCCGAACCCGCCCGCGGCGAAGCTCCCGCAGTCGCGATGCGGGATCCCATAGAGCGCCAGCACCGGCATGGTGCCTGCGGTCTGTGCGGCGGCGATGTATTTCGCGTCCACAGCGGGAGTGGACAGGTTGTCCATCCAATAGGCCGTCGGCGTGTTCGCGATGGCGTCCAACTCGGGACTCCGCGGATCGACTCCATCCGCTGCGGCCTGGGCCTTCGACGAAGGGTTGACGTAGAACGGCAATCCGGCCAGTGGGTTCCCGTCACTGGCCAGGCGCACGGCGGGGGCGGGTCCGTCGTTGACCGTGACGACAGAACAGCCGATGCCTGCGACGGCCGCCACCGCCAGGAAGGGGGAGATCCATCGCGCGACTGCGCCGACACCTGAGGACATCACGCCAAAAACATAGATGCCACAACGCAATGAGCGCCAATTGTGGGCGTCGGTACCGTCGTCGATGGAAATAACCCGCAGATAGATCGAGGCCCGATGACAGAAACCCCGGCAGACGTAGTCGAATCCGTCGGCCCGCCACGACGGTCCCGGCGGCATTGGCGGCGGATGGCCGTCGTGCTCGCCATCATGCTGCTGCTGTTCGGTGTGCCGTGGTGGACGCTGCTGGCGGCGGGTGCGGCCTGGCCTACTGCCGTTTTCGTCACTGGCACCCTGCTCTTCGCAGCGGCCTTCGTCGCCATGCCCTGGTTGATGATGCTGGGCCATGGCCGTAGGCATCTCGACTGGGCCGCAGCCACCGGAGATGGGATGCTCGGCGCCGCCTGGGTGCTGTTCGTGTGGTCGGTGCTCGGCCAAGTGTTGCGGCTCGTGTTGCTCATCGCAGGGGTGGACGATCCAGCGCGCTCACGGGTGGTCGCAGTGACGGTGACGGCCGTGGGCGCGGTGCTCCTGGTGTGGGGCTATGCCGAAGCGATGCGGATTCCGCGGGTCAAGAACGTCGATGTGACCATCGACCGGCTCGGTCGCGGGCTGGACGGTCTGCGCGTCGCGATAATCACCGACACGCACTACGGCCCGATCGATCGTGCGCGGTGGTCGGCCGGTGTGGTGGCGCGGGTGAACGCACTCGGCGCCGATGTCGTGTGCCACGTCGGCGACATCGCGGACGGCCCGGCCGACGTACGGGAGGCGCAAGCGAGCCCGCTGGCCTCGGTGAACGCGAACGTCGGCCCGCGTGTATGTCACCGGCAACCACGAGTACTTCAGCGAGGCTCAGGGTTGGCTGGACTACATGGAGAGCATCGGCTGGACCGCTCTGCACAACCGGCACCTCATCGTCGAGAAAGGCGGTGACCGGCTGGTCGTCGCCGGGGTGGACGATGCGACCGCGAAGGCGTCGGGATTGAACGGACACGGCGCGAACCTGGAGGCTGCTCTCGCGGGGGCCGACCGCGCACTGCCGGTCCTTCTCCTTGCGCATCAACCCAAGCAGGTTGCGCATGCGGTGCGCGCGGGAATCGACCTTCAAGTCTCGGGTCACACCCATGGCGGCCAGATCTGGCCCTTCAATTTCCTGGTCCGATTGGAACAACCGGTGGTGAACGGTCTGAGTCGACACGGCGATCGGACACAGCTGTACACCAGCCGCGGAACAGGGTTCTGGGGACCTCCCTTCCGGGTGTTCGCGCCCAGCGAGATCACCCTGCTCACGCTTCGTCGCGGCTGAGCTCGCCAAACGGGGATGACGACACCTCCAGCGAAGTTACCCGCCGGTAGAGTGTTCGTCGGGGAAGGGAGGCGCTCGTGATCGAACACAAGTCGATCGACATCCACGGCGAACGGCTGGCCTATTTCGACGAAGGTCAGGGCGAGGCCATCCTGCTTGTCCACGGCATGGCGGGCAGTTCTCAGACGTGGCGGGAGATTCTGCCCCGACTCGCCAAGAGCTACCGGGTGATCGCGCCCGACCTGCTGGGGCACGGCCAATCCGCGAAGCCGAGAACCGACTATTCGCTCGGCGCGTTCGCGGTCGGCCTACGCGACTTGCTCGACGAACTCGGAGTGGAGTCGGCGACCGTCGTCGGCCATTCGCTCGGCGGCGGAATCGCGATGCAGTTCCTCTACCAACATCCCGACTACTGCCGGCGACTCATCCTCATCAGCAGTGGCGGGTTGGGCCCGGATGTCGGCTGGATCCTGCGCTTGCTCTCCGCGCCGGGAGCCGAGCTGGTGATGCCGATGATTGCGCCTAAATTTGTTCTGCGCGCTGGCGATTCGGTCAAGTCGTGGTTGTCCTCGATGGGGTTGCGCTCGCCGCGTGGCGCGGAGATATGGAGCTCGTATTCGTCGTTCTCCGATGCCCAGACCCGCGAGTCGTTCCTGCGCACGCTGCGCTCGGTTGTCGACTACCGCGGCCAATCGGTCAGCGCCTTGAACCGATTGCAGCTCAAGGCCGATCTACCCACGTTGGCCATTTGGGGCGAGGACGACACCATCATCCCGGTCGACCATGCCTATGCAGCGTTGGAGGCGCGGCCGGACTGTCGCCTCGAGGTGCTACCGGACGTGGGTCATTTCGCGCATGTCGAAGCCCCCACACAGGTCGTCGACCTCATCGACGATTTCATCACCTCAACGAGCGCGAGGGTTTCGCACGGCGGCTGATCCTCGCCGCGAATGTTTCACGTCGCCTTTCAGCGGGCAAATAGCTGAGGCTCCCGCCGGCGACCGCAGGCGCCGTCGCAGACAGGATTTTCGACCCTTGACTCCTCACGCTGTCATCTCCGGTGCCGGCATCGGTGGACCGGCGCTGGCTCATCAGCTCACCGCGCGCGGCTGGAAAACCACCGTCGTCGAACGTTTCCCTCAGCGGCGCAACGAGGGCCAGAACGTCGACATCCGCGGTGCCGCCCGCGAGGTCGTCCGCCGGATGGGCATCGACCACGACGTGCGTGCGGCCAATACCGGCGAAGAGGGCATGCGCTTCGTGAAGGCGGACGGCTCGCAGGCAGCAGCGTTCGCCATGTCGGCCCCGGGCGAAACCGACGGTCCCACAGCTGAATTGGAGATCTTACGGGGTGAGTTGTCCCGGATCCTGATCGAGCGCACTATCGACAGCACCGACTACCGGTTCAGCGCAGAGATAGCCGACGTCACCGACCACGGTGACCACGTCACCACCACGCTGCACGACGGCACTGTCATCGACGCCGACCTCCTGGTCATTGCCGAAGGCTTACGCTCGCGATCGCGCCGATTCGTCACGCCCGCAGAGGTCACGGACCTCGATATGTACTTCGCCTATGCCACCATCCCCCGTGATGACGTAGATGACCGATGGTGGAACTGGCAGCATGCGACCAGGTCTCGCACCGTGCATTTGCGGCCGGACAATTTGGGCACAACCCGCGCCATCCTGACCTTCATCTCTGACGTGCGGGGTCTCGAGGAACTCGACCAGGCTGACCAGATCACCATTCTGCGAAGGACTTTCGCCGGCATCGGCGGCGCTGCACCTCGCGTCCTCGCCGAACTCGGTAAGGGCGCGCCGATGTACTTCTCGGCGGTCGGTCAGCTGCGAAACCATCTGTGGACCAAGGGCCGCATCGCCCTGCTCGGAGACGCGGCCTCATGCAATGCAACCTTCGGCGGTGCCGGCACCAGCTTGGCATTGATCGGCGCCTACATCCTCGCCGGTGAACTGTCCGGCGCCAGCGATATTCGTGCTGCGCTGGCCCGGTATCAGCTCTTGATGCGCCCCTTTGTCGACGCCGCCCCATACGTACGCCCTGCCATGTTGCGACTTGCCAACCCTCGCACGCGAACCGGCATCCGCGCGCTCCATGCCGGCGCCCGTTTCGTCGCGAGCCCCGTCGGTAAAGCCATCACTGGCCTGTCCGGCGACCGCCTGAACGTCGCTGACGATCTGTCCTTACCCGACTATGCCCACGAGACGAGCATCGCGACCTAGGGGCACGGCGACGGCAGGAAGAGGCCCCAGCACCATCCCGCCGGAATTGGCGGCGGAGGGACGAAATGCTGACCTGGGGGCGGCCCCGGCGGGTTTGGTCCCTCCCAGATGTTTTTCGCGACGTTGCCCTGCCCGTGATAGACGAACCAATACTCGTGGCAGACATTGTTGTCCCAAACCACAGGGTTCACCCGAATGTTTCCGGTGGGCACCGGCGGATCCCCTGGACACCAGGTGTTTGGTCCACTCGGCGGTACTTCGGCTTCGGCGACACCGGTGGAAAGGCCCATACCGGCGATCGCAACGCCGGCTGACATCAGCGCCCCGGCGATGATTCGCTTTCGCTTGTAAAGTGCTCTTCATGATTGGGTTCCCTTTGCTTGTGCGCCACTTCGCGTGGCGTCGTTGAAAAGGAACTTCACAGCAACGGCGGTTCTACCGATCCCAAGATTGGGTACACGGCGCGTTGACCATGCTGCGGCGCCAGCTAGCCGCGTCGGCGACGAAACGGAGATGACGATGACAGAGCCAACCGGTGCAGATGTTCCCATCGAAGATGTGCTGACACCTGCCACCCCGGGAGCCCAAGCACTGCCGACCGAGGCCGAGGAAGAGGTCGAGGAAGAGCCTCAGAAGTAGTGGGCCGATAGATCACGGGCCCGATGTCGAGAACGTCGTGACGGCTCCGTCCCAGGGATGAGCGACCAACTAGGGTCGCGAACCTGAAGGGAGAATCTCATGGCCAAGTACCTGTTCCTCAAGCACTATCGCGGCGCACCAGCGGCGGTCAACGACGTGCCGATGGACCAGTGGACGCCCGAGGAGATCGAGGCGCATATGCAGTACATGGAAGACTTCGCGGCCCGGCTTCGAGACAACGGCGAGTACGTCGACAGTCAAGCTCTGGCTTCAGAGGGCGCCTGGGTGCGCTACGACGGCGAGGGCAAGCCTCCCGTCACCGACGGCCCCTTCGCGGAGACCAAGGACCTGATCGCGGGCTTCATGATCATCGATGTCGACTCGTATCAGCGCGCCGTGGAACTGGCCGGCGAGCTGTCGGCGGCGCCCGGTGCGGGCGGCAGGCCGATCCACGAGTGGCTCGAGGTGCGGCCGTTCATGGGCGCCCCGACGACCGTCACCGAGTAATGGCCGTCGACGCGGTGGACGAGGCCCAGCTGCGGGATCTGATCCCGGGAGTATTGGCAGCCCTCGTCCATCGCGGGGCGGACTTCGCGACCGCCGAGGACGCCGTCCAGGAAGCGCTGGTCCGGGCCGTCGAGATGTGGCCGAAGCAGCGCCCCGACGACCCCAAGGGCTGGCTGATCACCACTGCGTGGCGGCGCTTCATCGATCTGACCCGATCCGATACGGCGCGGCGCCGACGCGAGGGCCTGGTGTCCGATGAGCCGCCGCCGGGTCCGGCCGCGTCTGTGGATGACACGCTGCAGCTCTACTTTCTCTGCGCGCACCCAAGCCTGACAGCCCCGGCGGCTGTCGCCCTGACGCTGCGGGCCGTCGGCGGCCTCACCACCCGCCAGATCGCCCAGGCGTACCTCGTCCCGGAAGCGACGATGGCCCAGCGGATCAGCCGGGCCAAGCGCACCGTGACCGGCGCCCGCCTGGATCAGCCCGGCGACCTGCGCACCGTGCTGAAGGTGCTCTACCTGGTTTTCAACGAAGGCTACGGCGGCGACGTCGACCTCGCTGCGGAGGCGATCCGGCTGGCGCGGCAGCTGGCGGCGACCACCGACGACCCGGAGGTTGCCGGCCTGCTCGCCCTTTTCCTGCTCCACCACGCGAGACGCCCGGCCCGGACGCGCGCCGACGGCAGCCTCGTGCCGCTCGCCGAGCAGCACCGCAGCCTCTGGCGGCGCGACATGATCGCCGAGGGAGTGGCCGTGCTGCAGGCCGCGCTTGCCCGCGACCGGCTCGGGGAGTACCAGGCCCAGGCAGCGATCGCGGCCCTGCATGCAGACGCGCAGAGGGCCGACGAGACCGATTGGCCGCAGATCGTCGAGTGGTACGACGAGCTCGTCGGGCTGACCGACAGCCCGGTCGTGCGGCTGAACCGCGCCGTCGCCGTCGGGGAAGCGGACGGCCCGCAGGCGGGGTTGGCCGCGCTCGCCAAGCTCGACCCGGCGCTCCCGCGCTACACCGCTTCCGCCGCGTACCTCCACGAGCGGGCCGGCGACATCGACACTGCCGCGGAGCTGTACGTGCAAGCCGCCGCGCAGGCGCAGAACCTCGCCGAGCGCAACCACCTCACGCTGCGGGCGGCCGCCCTCCGCCACAGAATCTCGTGTGAAGGCGGCTGATACCGTACCCGTGCGACACAGGAGGTACGTCCCATGACGACAATCGTCGAGCGCGAAGAGGTGTCCGACCTCGCGGCGCAAGCCGGCTGGCAGCACAGGGACGCCGACCGCAGCGATTACTATCTGCGCCGGCCGGAGCGCGTCCACATCGTCTGGCAGGGCAGTCATGCCATCAGTGGTGGTGTGTTGTATCGAGACGGCATCTTGATGTCCCTGACCAGGGACCTCGAAACTGTGAAGGGTTGGCTGAAACGCTGATCGGTCCGACATGACGCTGTCTGCTCATCTGTGGTCGGACAGCGCCGATGTCGCTGCCGACGTGCTAGCCCACCCGTTCGTGCGGGGTATCGGGGATGGCTCTCTGCCGCGGGAACTCTTCGCGGGCTACATCGCTCAAGACGCCTTTTTCCTCGAATCATTCGCTCGCGCATACGCTTTGGCTCTTGCCCGCAGCCAGGACACGGCAACACTGCTCACCTTGGCCGATCTCCTCGCCGGTGTGCGGCAGGAGCTCGGACTGCACGCTTCCTATGCCGACTCGTGGGGTATCGACATGGCCGGTGTCGAGCCGTTGTCGGCGACTTCGGCGTACACCGAATTCCTGCTTGCGACGGCGGGTACCCAGGATCTGGGCGTGATCTACGCGGCGATGACGCCGTGCATGCGGTTGTATGCGTGGCTTGGAGCGTCGCTCGACGCGGACACCGCGGGTCCGTACGCCCAGTGGGTGCAGACCTACGCCGATCCGGAGTTCGAGGAAACGGCATGCCTGTTGGAGCGGTTGCTCGATGAACAGGCCGACGACACCCCGGCTGTCCGGACCGCCTACCGGCGGGCGATGCGTCTAGAGCTCGCGTTCTTCGACGCCGCCTTCACGGGCGGCGACTGATCCGACAAGCGACGGCGGGAAGCCGGCAGAGGTGGGATACGGCTCGAAGAACTGGCGCAACTCGACCAGGTGCTGTGCGTGCCGATCGAGCCGGACGTCTTCGTCGCAGCCAGGTGTCCACGGCAGAACAGGCCTGGCCTCACCTCGTTCGTCAAGTGATACGACGACGACAAGACCTTCGGCGACCACATAGGCCGCGCCGGTGACCACGTCGCTCGTGGTCACGCGGACACCGATGTGGATGCTGCGCGGTCCGGTGTGGACGATTCGCGCGGTGACCTCCAACTGGTCACCGACGGCGACGGTGCTGCGGAAGCGGATCGCAGCGACGTAGGACGTGAGACCGCGAACCCCGGACCAGTCGGCGGCGCAGTCGTTCGCCGCGTCGTCGATCCACCGCATGGCTCGACCGCCGTGGACGGCGCCGTCGGAGTGCACATCGGTGCGGGACACGAGGATGTGTCGTGTGGTGCGAGGGGCGGTGCCTTCGGCGGTGTAGATCTCTGCTGCGACGGCATCTTCGATTCGCTTGCGCGTCCGTATCCGCACCCGCGCCTGATGCTGTCGCTGGAGGTCCAGCATAGTGACGGGTGTCCACGGTGGAATCGCGACCGGCTCACCGACATCATTGACAGCGACGAAAACGATTGGGCATTGGGCGGATTGAACCGCGTTCATACCAGTAGGGTCGCCGGAGTAGACGGTGACGAGGACATGCACGCTGCTGTGGCCCGTATAGACGAGGCAAGCGTGCACCTCGACCAATTCGCCGACACGGATGGGCCGGTCGAGGTGGAAGTTGCCGACCGACGCGGCCAGGCAGCAGCGCCCGCTCCACCGGGCGGCGGTGGCATGGGCCGCTCTGTGTATCCACTCGAGTAGCGTGCCTCCGTCGACGTAACCGACGACTCCCAAGTGGGTCGGCTGGACGCGGTACCGGTGGATCGTCATGTGGCTGAGAGGATCTCGCGACCGGACTGGTATCCGGGGCTCAACGAGATCGTCTGTGAGTGTCGACCGCATTTCCAATCGCCTCCTCGTGCCGTGGTGCAACTCATGATGCGAGCGATGTCGAGGTACGGGAAGATGCGACGGCCGGATCGCTGTGGTTTCTTGCACGATCCACAGATTCCCATCGCACCGACACGCGCGAATCTGTGGATTGCGCAAGGAAACGTCGCGATCTGTACCCGCACTCTTCCCCGAGTTGCGGCCTCCTCCACATGATGGGCGCACCTACGGCACGAGATGGAGGGTCATCATGGGGTACACAGTCATCGCGCTGGGTGTGATGCTTACCGTGCTTGGCATCTTGTTGTGGCGGGCGCGGATCCGCCAGTCGCGCGGCGCAGCACCCACCGCCGACGATGTCTGGTCGGCGGGTGCGGATCCCGACCCTGCGCAATCACGCGCCAAGAAAACGTCCGCCTGGTTGGCCATCGGGTCGGCGGGTGGCTGCGGCGGGTGCGGCGGGTGCGGCGGGTGCGGCGGTTGACCATGCGGGCGAGCATGCTGTCGGCAGATCGCCGACGACACGACGCTATTGATCGGGCGTCCCGCGCGATTGCACAACTCGAGCTTCCGCCCGCGGTATTCAAGACGTGCCCATGGCAGCCCCGCGAGCTCGTCGAGACAGGGCTGCGGCAATGGCTCCGCTGCTGCGCTGCCGCGCTTCGCGACGATCAAGTGATCGGTATGCCCTCGCACGCGGTCGACGAGGCGTGGCACGGGCTGATCCTGTGCACGATGCGCTATCAGGCATTTTGCTTCGAGGCCTACGGGAAATTCATGCATCACAATCCTGTTGGCGGCGCGCCCGACCACGTCGAGGCCGCCGCGGACCCGATGGAGGAGCAGCTGCGCCGAACCGTGATCGCATGGACGCTGGTCGCATCGCCCGAGCGAGCAGTGTGTGCTCTGGGATCTCGACCGTCGCGTCGGTGTCGACAAGCCTTGGGGTGTCGAGCCGGCGCGGGTAGCCGAGATTCACACGGCCGCAACCGAACTGCAAGGGAGCTAGCGCGATGACGCAGCGTCAACTGAACTACACGGACGTTGACGGCCGACTCGTCCGGATCTTCCTGCCGATGTTCTTCGGCGCATTCGCGGCCGGCGGACTGTGGTTCCTCTACCTGTTGGTGGCCACCCTCCTTCGATACCGCTGGCCGCCGCCGTGATCGGCCTCATCCTGGTTGCGGTCACCTGGTTGTTCGGCCGGCTGGCCTCCGCGTCGGCGCTCATCTCCTGGCGAAGCGGTCGGGGCGACTGGTGGCTGCGGCTTTCGACCAGTGGATTCGAGGTGAACGACCGGATATTCAGGCCGCGGCGCTATGAATGGCGCGATATCGAGAAGTTCATGCTTGTTGCGCCGTCGGCCCAGATCGAGCACGCTGTCGTCGCCCCCGGGATCTCTTTCCGCGAGGCAGCCACGGATGGCGGCGTCCGACTTCCGGCATTCCGGGTTGGCTTCGCCCTTTCAACCGGACATCGTCGGTCGTTGTCCCGCAAGCTCTTCGCCGACTTCAGTGGGCGCGACGGGACGAGGGCCGACGGCACCGTCATGGGCCACTGGGATCGCCCATTCGACGCGGCGGTCGATCTGATGAACGAATGGCGCTCGCGCTACCCGGCTGGCAGGTAGGGCACCAACAGGTGCGCCGACGTTCCAGAACGGCCCTCGTCCTATGGTCGAGCGGTGACGATCACCTATGACGACTCGTTGCGCGACCGGATTCGGGCGAACTTGGCAGGTCACGACCGTCGCGCGGTAGCCGACCCGACGAAGCGGCACGCGGCCGTCGCTGTGGTGCTCGTCGACTCCGACGTCGGAGACGACAGGGTCGACCCAGTGAATGTCGACGACTGGAACGACGGGCGCGAGATCGTGCTCGAAGGTCTCGACGGCCGGATGGTCGACGTGGCCGGAGGTGCCGCATTCCTGCTCTGCCGCAGAGCAACTCGCCTCTCGTCACATTCCGCGCAGTGGGCACTTCCGGGTGGCCGCCTTGACCCGGGCGAAACGGTCGTCGACGCCGCGCTGCGGGAACTGGACGAAGAAGTCGGCGTCACGCTGACAGCCGCCGACGTGCTCGGGCTGCTCGACGATTATCCGACAAGGTCGGGTTACGTCATCACCCCGGTGGTGATCTGGGGCGGCGGACGGCTCGATCCGCGTCCCGCACCCGACGAGGTGGTGGCGGTCTACCGCGTGGGGCTGCATCAACTCCAGCGCGACGACTCCCCGCGCTTCATCACCATCCCGGAGAGCCCGCGCCCGGTTGTGCAGATTCCCCTGGGAAACGACCTCATCCATGCGCCGACAGGTGCGGTGTTGCTGCAACTGCGGCGGCTGGGGCTGGAGGGGCGCAACGACCGGGTCGACGATCTGGAGCAGCCGGTTTTCGCCTGGAAGTAGGAATAGACGCCGAGTGCAGCAGGTTTACAAAATTGTCCGGCGGGGCATTTCTTAGCGAGTTCACGGGTAGCACTGACGGTCTCGCTCAGGTTCGCCGGGCACGATCGAAGTGAACATCCGAGAACGACGCCATATTCGCACAAGGTGGTGGTGACGATGACCGCGACGGCCGCAGCCGCCAATGTCGTCTTCCTCGAAACGCATCCCGGGTGGCGTGCATCCCGAACCCGGTCGGAGGCACTGATGGCCGCGATGCGTAGGCACCCGTCCTACCAGGGTGAATTGCCGGCTTCGGGTGAAGACCGGAAGCCCGCCCAAGTGCTGCACATCCGCGCACACTGACGCCCATCGAGAGCTTGACCTCAACGAAAGTTGAGGTCTTAACGTGGGTTCGTGACTTTCAAACCGTACGAAATCGACTACCTGAACAGCGCTGACCTGGGCAGGTTGGCCACCGTGCAACGGAACGGCACGCCCCAGGCCAGCCCGGTCGGGTTCACCTACAACGCCGAACTGGGCACCATCGACATCTTCGGATACAACATGGCCAAGAGCCAGAAGTACCGGAACATCGCCGTCAACCCGAAGGTCGCCTTCGTCGTCGACGACATCGCGTCGAAGACGCCGTGGCGTGTTCGTTGCCTGGAGATTCGCGGCACCGCGCATCAGGCGACGGCACCGCGGTCCACCGGCGCCGCGGGGGACGCTCTCGACGCCGCCATCATCAGGATCGCTCCGACGCGCATCATCAGCTTCGGCATCGACGACACCGACACGCCACCGCACGAGCTCAAGCCCGACATCCGTGACGTCTAGGGCTGGACCTCGACGAGTCCGCTCAGCGCCTGCGGCAACGGCCCACGATGTAGGACGCCGAGGCGTTGCGTCGCACGGGTGAGGGCGACATACAGCTCAGCCGCGCCGCGCGGTCCCGCCGCGATAATCCGCTCCGGCTCCACCACGAGTACCGCGTCGAATTCCAGACCCTTCGTTTCCGAAGCTGGCACCGCACCCGGCACACCCGGTGGGCCGATGACAACGCTTGTGCCTTCGCGCCCGGCTTCCTCACGGACGAAATCTTCGACGGCAGAGGCCAATTCGTCCTCGGCGATCGGCCGTGACCATGGCCTCACACCGGTCGCGCGGACCGAATCCGGCGGTTGGACGTCCGGCGCGAACTCGGCGAGCAGCGCGGCGGCGACGGACATGATCTCCGCGGGAGTGCGGTAGTTCACCGACAGCGACCGGTACACCCACCGGCCGGGCACGTACGGATCCAGCATCGTGTCCCACGATGTCGCTCCGGCCGCCGACCGGCGCTGGGCGAGGTCGCCGACCACGGTGAAGGACCGGCTCGGGCAGCGTCGCATCAGCACTCGCCAATCCATTTCGGACAGTTCCTGCGCCTCGTCGACGACGACGTGCCGGTAGGTCCAGTCCCTGTCCGCGGCCGCGCGTTCGGCGAGTTCCCGGGTGTCGCGTACGACGAAGCGGTCCGCCAGGTCCTCTGCGTAGAGCAGGTCGGTGGCGAGCAGGTGGTCCTCGTCGGACATCAGGTCTTCGCGGCTGAGCATCATGTCGAGCACCCCCTCGGCGTACTCGGCTTCGGCCTTCCGCTCCCGTTCCGCGGAATCGTCAACGGGCTTGTCGGGGCCTAACAGGTCGACCAGTTCGTCGAGCAATGGCACGTCCGAGACCGTCCATGAGTCGCCTTCTGCGCGAAACAGTGCTGCGTCTGCGGCCGCCGCCTGCAGGCGCTCGGGCGAGCAGTACAGCGTCGCCAACAGCGATTCCGGGGTGAGTATCGGCCAGAGTTCATCGACCGCCGCCAAGAACGAAGCATTCTCCGCAAGATCCCGGGTGAGGTCGCTGCGCAGCTGCTCCCACGCTTTCTTATCGTCCCGCGTCAGCCAGCCGCGCCCGATACGCGCTATCGCTCGTTCGGTCAGCACATACGTGACGATGTCGATGAATACACCGCGGGCCTCGTTGTGCGGGCGTTGGCTCCCGCGCGCCTCTTCCCTGGCCCACTGCGCCGTCTCTTCGTCGATTTGCACCGTGACGTCCGCCAGGTCGATCGGTATCGGATTCTCCGGCAGCCGTTGCCGATCGGCGATCGCCGCCGCGAGCACGTCCAGCATCTTCAGAGAGCCCTTGAGCCGCGCGGCCTCTGGCGTGTCTTCGTCGCTGACGTGCAGACCGGGCACCAGGTCCCCGGTGGTCATGAACACCACGTCGGTTTCGCCGAGCGACGGCAGGACGCGGCCGATGTGGTTGAGGAACGCCGAATTGGGCCCGACCACGAGCACGCCGTGGTTCTCGATCCGCTTGCGCTGCGTGTAGAGCAGGTACGCGACCCGGTGCAGCGCCACCACGGTCTTCCCGGTACCGGGGCCCCCCTCGATCACCAGCACGCCGGGATGGTCGAGCCGGATGATCTCGTCCTGTTCGGCCTGGATGGTTGCGACGATGTCGCGCATTCCCTCACCGCGCGGTGCGTTGACCGCCGCCAGCAGGGCGGCATCGCTGCGATCTCCCTGCTCGGCACCGTCGGGTCGGCCGAGGATTTCGTCGGTGAATTCGATGATCCGGCGGCCACGCGTGTGGAACTGGCGGCGGCGCCGCATGTTCTCCGGGTTTGCGCCGGTGGCCGTGTAGAACGGACGCGCTGCTGGCGCTCGCCAGTCGATCAACAAGGGTTCGTATTCATCGTCCTTGTCGAAGATGCCGATCCGGCCGACGTATGAGCGGTCGCCGGCAAGGGAGTCCAACCGCCCGAAGCACAACCCGTTGTCTGCGACACCGAGCCGCCGCATCTCCTTGGCCAGCGCGCGCACCTCGGAATCCCGTTGCACGAGCGTCCCGCCGTCCTTCTTGTCGATCGGGCCCCGCAACGCCGCGGCATAGCCGCCTTTCACGCGCGCCCGTTCAGCGTCGAGCCGGCTGTAGAGCTCGGTCACGTACTGCTGTTCGGACCGCAGCTCGTTCTCATAGTCTCGAGTTGTCACATGCCCCCATTTGCCGCGGGTTTTCGCCTAGGCCTGGGGGTACTCCCCACGCAAGCGGGGGGCCCACCCGGCCGAAGGCTAGGGGGACGATTGTGAGGCATGACCGGGGCCTTGCCGCAAGCCCCCCAGTGCGATATAGATTGATGGTGGAAGGGAAATCGATCCCTTCCCTTTTTCGTTGGGCCGGTCTTATGCGGCTCTGATCGAGTTCAGCACGAAAACCCGAACGCTGCCTGCGACTTGTGCGTCACATTGCGACAGTAGCGGCTCGGTCATCTCCTCGGTCAGATCAACCTCGATCGGGCCGGAGTCGCCGCTGAGTACCACGTGAATAATGCCCTCGCCCCGCTCGACGGTCAGGGGCGACAGGCTCGCGATGCGGTCGTCGCCATACGCCTCACGGGCGAAGTACTGGGCGGCCTGCACGGCATGCGGCAAGGAGGTGCGTCCGCGGAGGAACCGGTTGTCGAGTCGCCCCTCCTGGTATAGCCGAACCAGCTCCGCCGAGTCGGTCGAGTCGACCCGCCCGTAGCACAGTCCCTCCGGCAACACGAGCATCGTTGCGGCGAACCGATCGCCACCCAAATGTGAACACTCCCAGGTGTATTCGGGGTACCGTTCCGCGATCGCCTTGCAGGCGCTGCGGCCTCGAACGGCACAGCACTGATCGTGTTTGCCATGTGCACAGACCGCCACGACGGGATCGGTCGACGGCGACCCGTCGCTTCCGTCGAGAGCGAGATCAAGATATTCGCGGGGGTCGCTGACCTCGCCGCCGTACAGCGCTTCACTACCCGGTTCGGAATGCGCCACGAACCAGCGCCATCGCGGTGTGGTCGGCCGACGACCGTGACGACGAATCGCCGCAATGCGCATCTTCGCCGTCTCGAAGCGGCGGACAACGGCGCGGCCGAGTTGGGGATCGATGATGTTCGGTGAGTGGAGAAACGCCGAATGTCCCCAAGCTCCAGGCAATTCGAGCAGTACCCACGAGAACCCGGCCGAGGCGGTGCCGTACATCGGGTCGTCACGCGACAGCGACTGGTCGCTGCACGGCACCCTTCCCGCAGCCGTCATCCGTTGACCGGTACGACGACAGCCTCTCGCAGAAGTCTGCGGATCAGCACCGTCCCGTCCGCATGGTCGAGACCCGGCAAGCTACCGGCGTCGGCCACGCGCCCGCGTCGTAGGGCCGCGACGGCATCTGCGCACGACATCGGAAGTGTCAGCACCTTGTCGGGCAGCCGCAGCACGACACGACCACCCGACTGATCGATCGTGGAGACAAGCCCGCGGCGCCACTGAACCTTCGTCGTGCCCGCCCGTTCGCCTGCCCGAAGCGAGGCCAGCGGGCGGACCGCGACGGGCCGTGTCCGGTCAGCGTGCCGCCGCACCAACCGCGCTGCCGCGCCGTCGCTGAGCGCCGAAGCCTCGTCCCGCAACGTCTCGACCATTTCCGCCATCACCTTGCTCACCGCCGCGATGATCTCATCCTGATCGGTCGGGTCGCCGCCCATCGGCAGCGACTTCCTATATCCGTCGAAGGCCGCCAACTCGTCGATCACCGTTCGTGCGACGTCGAGACCGGTCAGAGGAGAAACGCCGATGGTGAGATGGATGGACGTCGTCTCCAGCGCCTGTGCCGAATGGACCCATCCCCGCGGCAGATACAGCGCGTCGCCCTCCGACAGCACCGTGTCTATCACCGGGCTGCCGGTTACGCGCTCCGCGATCGCGTCCCGATATTGCGTCCACGGCTGCGACGGCAGTGGATGGACATGGACGGGCTCGTGCACGATCCAACGCTTCTGTCCGGATGCCTGCAGGACGAAGACGTCGTGGACGTCGTAATGCGGGTCGAAGCCGCGATTGGCGGGCGGGGTGATGTAAGCGTTCGCCTGCACCGGATGACCCAGCTCGTCGACCGCCTGCCGGACGAAGTCGATCAGCGGCGGCCAAAGCCGGTGTAGCCCTTGCAGCACAATCGTTGCCCCAGTGGCGAACTGGGCCAGCACCTTCGCAGAGTCCACCTGGTCACCCATCTCCGCGCCGAAACCGGCAGGACCGAGGTAGCAGTCCTTGGCCAGCACGTCGCCTTCGTTGGCCAAGCGGATGAAGGGCGCGCGCACCCCGCGCTCGGCGATCAGCTCGTCGACCGTGTCGGGCGAGAGCAGGTCGCCGAAGTCGCGGGGGAGCGCTTCTGACGGGCTGAGCAACGGCCTGCGGCCCCAGTATTCGGTGGCGAATGTCTGGGGGTCGGTTGCAATGCAGCGGCGCAGCACCGAGAGGCGGTCAGGCCGTTCCGTCTGCACCGCCGTCGTGTCCTTCGGGATTCGAGCCACCGTCGGCGGGGCCTTCGCCGCCCGCGGCTCCGTCGGCTCCGCCGTCGTGTCCTTCGGGATTCGAGCCACCGTCGGCGGGGCCTTCGCCGCCCGCGGTTCCGTCGGCTCCGCCGTCGTGTCCTTCGGGATTCGAGCCACCGTCGGCAGTTCCCTCTCCTCCGCCGCCAGATGTGGTGATGTCGTCATCGTTGAGCGCCATGCCTGTTCCTTTCTTTCGGGGTAGCCGCTCGAATGGAGCTGTCGCGGCCACGTGCGCTGGGAATTGCCGCAGAACAACCAAACGAAACGGGTTGCGGGGACTTCCTCTCCGTCACAGCTGGCGCATAGTCAGCAAGAAGAGGCGGAGGGCTGACGAGCTCTGACTCGACAAGTTGAGCGCTGACCGGCGATGCTTCCTCTTGTGAGGTCGCGATCGTTACGCACAGGCGCCGGTGCCGTCGCGATGGCGGTTCTGACGGTCGTCGCGTCTGCGTGTACGGACGGATCCGGCTCCAACCAGGCGGCCACCAGCACATCCACCACCGTCACCGCACCTCAGCCGACCACGCTGCCGTCCTGCGTAACGGCGGTGCCGGCGGCCTGGCAGAAGGCGATCGACGAAAGCGCCGTCGTCACGGGCGGTGTCTCCAACGTGCCCATGGCCGTCGGTCGGCGCGGCGAGGTCGCCGTCTCGCGTGACAACGGTGACACCCGCGATCTGCTGATGATCGGTGCCGACAAATCCGTCAGCGAGATCTATGCGGTGCCTGAGCCCAACCAGAACTCGATCGGGACCGTGGCGATGGACGATCGCTGGGTCGTCGTCGGCGTGCAGCACGCCCCGCGTGGCGCCAACGGGATCATTCCCACGATCATGCGTGTCGACGTGATCGACCGGCAGGACGGCGCGACCCGCAACGTCGTGGAGAGCCCGCTGGAGGACCGCAGATCCGGCGGCAAGACGATCGATTCGGTCGCCCTCTTCGGCGGCAAGGTGTACTGGATCACGCGGGACACCTTTTCCGGCGACACCGGGAAGATTCAGTCATACGACCTCAACACCGGAGCCGTGAGCGATGTGGCGTCCGGCGAGATGCGCAATGTGCGGACCACAGCGGCGGGCCTGACCTGGGACGTCGCGTGGGACCAAAATACCGGCGTCAGGTCCGAGCTGAAGATTCCCGACGCGTTACCGCCCGCGGTCGCCGGGGCGGTCGGCACCGGCCGAGATCAGATGACGCTCGCGACTGACGGCAACGCCTACGCGTGGTCCACCGGAAGCGACCAGGGCGAGCCCGGCCTCGCGTTCTGGTCACCGAACTCGGGCCTGGTGCGGGTCACGAACAATGTTCCGCCGGGCGGGAAGTTTCAGGCATTACCGCTCTTCGTCGTCGGACCGTACGTCGTGATCGACAGGGGGCGCCCCGGCGACAGCTACGACACCTTTGCGACCGTCATCGACACGCGGTCGGGTGCACTCGCCTACCTACGCCCGTCGGTCGGCGGCGCGGACGGCGGGACCATCGCGGTAGGCCTTGGCGCGACCATGAAAGAGCTCCCCACGCGCGCCGGCGTCGTCAGAGTCGACTCCCTACCGCCGCTCACCTGCTGACGCATGTTCATCGTCATCCTCGGCACAGTCCTCGGACTGATGCACCTTTACGTGTGGAAGCGGCTGATCAAGGACACCTCGCGGGGCCGTACACGATGGGCGCTCACCGTTGGTCTTGTCGCGCTGCTGGTGCTGCTGATGGCGACGCTCTTGCTGCCGAGGATTCTCGGGTGGAGGGACTCGGCGTGGCTCGCCTGGCCTGGATACGTCTGGTTCGGTCTGGTCGTTTACCTGTTCCTCACGCTGCTGGCGCTGGAGCCGGTCCGTCTCGCGTTGCGCGGCTGGGCGAAGCGCCAACCGCCGGAAGCGACGCAACCGAAGGAACAGGCCATGAATCGGCGGGTCTTCCTCGCCAGAACAAGCGCGGTCGCGGCGGGCGCGGCGTCGGTGGGCCTTGTCGGTGTCGGTGTGGCGACGGCGCTGGGTCCGCCCGACCTACTGCGTGTTCCGGTTCGGCTGCGTCGACTCGATCCCGTGTTCAACGGGTTCCGGATCGCCGTGGTGTCCGACATCCACCTCGGCCCGTTGGCTGGGCGCGCGCAAACCGAGCGGATCGTCGCGATGATCAACGAGACCGAGCCAGATCTTGTCGCGATCGTCGGAGACCTGGTGGACGGAACGGTCGAGGAGCTCGGCTCTGCGGCGGAACCGTTGCGGGACTTGGTATCTCGGGAAGGCGCCTTTTTCGTAACCGGTAACCACGAGTATTTCGTGGACGACACGGCATCCTGGCTGCGTGAACTGGAGCGGCTCGGCGTGCAGTCGCTGCGCAATGAGAACACGGCGATCCGGCGTGGCACGGCGGCCCTCGATCTCGTCGGCGTCAACGACGTCGCCGGGGAGCAGCGGTCCGACCCACCCGACTTCGACCGCGCCCTGTCCGGGGTGGACGGATCGCGACCGACGATTCTGCTTGCCCACCAACCGGTTCAGGTGAAGGAGGCCGCCGCGCGCGGCGTGGATCTGCAGCTGTCCGGCCACACCCACGGCGGCCAGATGTGGCCCTTCCATTACATCGTCCGGGCCGTGCAACCGTCGCTCGCAGGGCTGTCGACCGTCGAGGGGACCCAGCTGTACGTCACCCGAGGCGCCGGCTTCTGGGGCCCGCCGGTACGAATCGGCGCGCCGCCGGACATCACCGTCGTTTCGCTGGAGGTCTAGGCCGCGAAAAACCTTCGAGATCGGGATGAATCCGCGCCGAGCCATCCGTTCTGGCCGTCAGCAATCACGATCATGAAGGGATCAATCATGCGAATCGTCGTCATTGGTGGAACCGGCCGCATCGGGTCAAAGGTGGTGCACGGCTTGACCGAACACGGTCACGATGCCATCGCCGCCGCCCCGTCGACCGGCGTCAACACACTTACCGGTGAAGGACTGGCCGAGGCGGTCAGGGGCGCACAGGTGGTCGTCGACGTCTCGAACTCGCCGACCCTCGATGATGCTGCGAAGGAGTTCTTCCACACCGCGACCACCAACCTGCTCAAGGCTGAAGCCGACGCAGGCGTCGGCCACCATGTCGCGCTGTCGGTGGTGGGCACCGATCGACTCGCCCCGAAGAGCGGATACTTCGACGCCAAGCTGGCCCAGGAAGCTCTCATCAGCGCCGGTCCGATTCCCTACTCGATCGTGCATGCGACGCAGTTCTTCGAGTTCGTCAACGCGATCGCGGATTCCGCCACAGTCGGCAACGAGGTGCATCTGCCGCCGGCCCTCTTCCAGCCGATGGCCAGCGCCGATGTCGCCGAGGCCGTCGCGATCGCGGCTGTCAACGCGCCCGTCAACGGCATCACCGAGGTGGGTGGGCCGCAACAGTTCCGGCTGCCCGACCTCATCCGCACCGCGTTGGTCGCCCGTGGCGATACCCGCGAGGTCGTCGCCGACCCCGCCGCCGGCTACTGGGGCGTGCACATTGACGAGCGCGACCTGGTTCCCGGCGCAGGCGCGACCCTGTTCGACACCCGGTTCGAGGATTGGATTCTGGAAGCGGCTGCCAAGGCGTAGCCGGCGACCCCCGTGCCACGACGGGCCATCCGGCACCGACGCAAGGGATAGTTCAGGCCGGTAAGGTCCACTGCAAACACACGCGGTGGAGCCTATGTCGAGTGAGGGTCGGGGGATCAGTCTTCGTGGTCGCGACAGCGAATGCGAGACGCTTCGGGGTCTGATATCGACCGTCCGAACGGGAAGCTGCCAGGTGCTGGTGCTGCGCGGCGAGGCCGGTGTCGGAAAATCCGCGTTGCTTCAGTATCTCTCCGAGCAGGCCGACGGATTCCGTTGTGTCGACGTGGCAGGCGTGGAGTCCGACATGGAACTGGCCTTCGCCGGGCTGCAACAACTGTGCGCACCGCTGATCGATCACCTCGATCAACTGCCGGAACCCCAGCGCGAAGCTTTGAATGTCGCATTCGGCCGTACAGGCGGACCGACTCCCGATCGATTCCTGGTCGGACTGGCTGTGCTGAGTCTGATGGCCGCCGCTAGTGCCGACCAACCGTTGCTCTGCATCGTCGACGACGCCCAGTGGCTCGATCAGGTGTCCGTGCAGACCCTCGCCTTCGTGGCCCGGCGACTGCTCGCCGAACCGGTTGCCCTCGTGTTCGCCGCCCGCGACGGAGGGGCGGCAGCGTTGGCCGGGCTACCCGAGTTGGCCATCAGCGGGCTGTCCGACGACGCCGCGCGCGACCTCTTGGAATCGGTGATGTTGGGCGGCATCGATCCCCGGGTACGGGATCGCATCATCGCGGAGACGCGAGGTGTTCCCCTGGCCATCCTCGAGGTGCCGCGAAGCATCACCGCGACCGAGTTGGCCGGTGGCTTCTGGATCTCCGGGAAGCGCTCCTCGACCGCAGCTATCGAGGACGAGTTCGTTCGTCGCATCAAATCGCTTTCGCAACAGGCCCAGAGACTATTGCTCGTCGCAGCCGCGGAACCGGTTGGCGACGCAGCCTTGTTCCTGCGCGCTGCTGCGGAATTGGGCATTCCGATCGACGCACTCGCGCCGGCCGAAGCCGCGGGCCTGATCGAGTTCGGCTCACGTATGCGCTTCGCTCACCCGTTGATGCGCTCTGCCGCCTACCGCTCCGCCGATCTCACGCAGCGCCGTGAGATCCATCGAGTGTTGGCCGCCGTCACCGATCCGCAGTCCGACCCCGACCGTCGAGCGTGGCACGCCGCCAATGCCGCAACAGGTCCAGATGAGTCGGTTGCCGCGGAGCTGGAGGCCTCGGCAGGCCGGGCGCAGAGCAGGGGTGGAGTCGCAGCGGCCGCCGCATTTCTGGAGCGTGCAACGGTCCTCACGTCGGACCCGGCCATCCGTGGCGCCAGGGCCATCGCCGCCGCCAAGGCCAAACGAGAAGCCGCCGCGCCCGAGGCCGCGTACGAACTTCTAGCGATCGCCGAAATGACTCCCCTATCCGAGCTACAGCAGGCCGAGATCGCCCGGATGCGTGCTCAGATGGAGTTCGTCCGGAGCCGCAGCGGCATGCCGGGTGCACTTCGGACAAGCGATGCCGCCACGCTGTTACACAGTGCCGCAACGGGACTCGAAGGACTCGACGACGGCCTGGCCCGGGAAACGCATTTCGAGGCGCTCACCGCTGCCATGTACGCGGGCAGGCTCGGCGAGTCCGGCGCAATGCTTAAGGTGGCGAAGGCCGGCCGCGCCGCCGTCGATCGACTGGACGAACTACGGCGCCCGATCGACTTCCTGTTGAGCGGCATGACAAGCCGCATCATCGACGGTCCGGGCGCGGGATCCGACCACATGCGCGCCGCGCTGGAACTGTGGAACACCCACGACGAGCGCAGCGACAGCCACGACCGGAACTGGCCCTTTCCCATCGCACAGGAATCGGCCGCCCACGAACTCTGGGATGACGCGGTATTGCAGCAGATCGCCACCCAGACCGTTAAGCGCGCCCGCGATGCCGGTGCACTTGCTGCACTGCCGCCGGCGCTCGCCTATCGGGCCGGGGTGCACGTCTATATGGGTGAGTTCGCTTCGGCAGCAAGACTTCTCGAAGAGGCCGAAGCAATAACCGAGTCGATCGGGTACGCGCCGAGGAAGTACCACGCACTGAACCTTGCCGCCTGGCGGGGTGTTCACAGCGAGGCTGTAGACCTGATCGCGACGGCAGCCGCGGAGGGCGCCGCCAAGGGGGAAGGCCGCCTGGTCGGCCTGACCAAGCTCCTCTCCGCGATCCTGTTCAACGGTCTCGGTCGCTACGAGGAGGCGCTCGCAGCCGCGCATGAGTGTTTGGAATACGAGGATCTGGGCTTCTTCAGCTGGTGCCTGTTCGAACTCATCGAAGCCGCAGTGCATGTGGGCGACACCCGATCTGGCGCCTCGGCTCTGCCGCTGTTCGAACAACGAGCAGGAGCCAGCGGGACGGACTGGGGGCTGGGCGTGGTGGCGGCAGCCAGGGCCATGCTCGCCGACGACGAGATTGCCGATGATTCCTTCGCCGAGGCGATCGAACGGCTCGAGCGGGCCAATGTCGGACTCCACTGCGCGCGTGTGCGATTGAGCTACGGCGAGTGGTTGCGACGGATGAATCGCAAACTCGATGCCCGCCACCAGCTCAACACCGCATACGAGGTGTTCACCCGGATCGGCGCGCAAGGCTTCGCCGAGAGGGCGAGGCGGGAGCTTGCCGCGACCGGCGAGAAGGTGCGCAAGCAGCCGGTCGGCGTCGGCACCGAGCTGACGGCTCAGGAGGCGCAGATCGCCCGGCTTGCCGGCGAAGGACTGACGAATCAGGAGATCGGTGCGCAGCTGTTCATCAGCACCCACACCGTCGAATGGCATCTGCGGAAGGTCTTCGTCAAGCTCGGTATTACCTCACGAAGGCAACTCCGTACCGTTTCTTGGGCCAGCTAGGGCCTACTCGACCAGCTTGCCGTGGGCAGACACTTCCCGCATCCGGGTCGAAATATCCTGCGGGATGCCCGCAATGGCTTCGCGCTCAACCTGGCCGGGCCCCGACCACACCAGATTGACATTGAGTGCATCGTCGAGATCGGGGAAGTCGGAGCGGTTGTGACAGCCGCGGGTTTCACGCCGTTCCAGCGCCGACTCGAGTGTGGCCCGCGCCGCGATGGCGCTGGCCTTGAGATCGAATGCGTGCGCCAGGTCGTAGAAGCCGGCGATGTCGGGGTGCACACCGACATGGGCCAGCCGCTCTTCGACCTGCGCCAGCTCACCGAGCCCGCTGCGTAGCCCGTCCTCGTCCCGCACGACACCGGCGTGCTCGGTCATCGCGTTGCGCAGCGCTCGTTGGAGGAAACGGACGTTCTCCGGGCCGTTGACCGAGAGGATCTCGTCTATCTCGTCGCGGGCGGCGGAAACTGCGGCACGAGAACGTTGTTGGGCATTGAGCCCAGCTGAGTAGCGCGCCGCCGCTCGACCGACGATCTTTCCGTAGACGAGCAGTTCGATCAGAGAATTGCCGCCGAGCCGGTTGGCTCCGTGCAGCCCGCTGGATGCCTCGCCGATCGCGTAGAGGCCTTCCACTCCGGTGCTGTGATCTTCGTGGCGGACCCACACAAGAAACGTTGTGAAATTCGGCCGTCCTGTTCGCGTGCGAAGGCCATGCCGTAGCGCTCGAGGTCCCTGATCGATTCCGCCGCACCCTCGGTGACCATCTGTACCGTCGCGGGATCGGCGAGCTCGATGGCCGCGCGCAGGCCCGAACCTCCGGTGCCGATGACGAGGACGGACGCGGCGATCTGCTGTTCGGAACTGGTCATGACAGCCAGAACGGGTCCACGCGCGCGAACTCATCCCCGGGCCGGGAACGCATTTCGTAGTCGGCAGGACTACGGACTTTCAAGGGTTCGCCCGGGGTCTGCGGGCGCCAGGCTGGAATCGACAGGCCGAAGAGGCTGAGGAGAAAGGCAGGCGAGCATGGACGTATACGAGGCGGTCGAGAGTCGGCGGGCGGTCCGCGGATTCACCGATGAACCCGTATCGCCCGAGGTGCTCGAGCGCGTGCTCAAGGCAGCAGGGCGGGCGCCGTCCGGGTCGAACTTGCAACCGTGGCACATCTACGTCGTGACCGGCGAACCGCTGAAGCGGCTCAGGAAGCTCGCTGTCGAGCGGTCGCCGCCGGGGAACCGTGGGACGAGCGTGAGTTCGTGATGTACCCGCCCGAACTGAAGTCGCCGTATGTCGAGCGCCGAAACCAATTCGGCAAGGAGCGCTACAGCGCGCTCGGCATCGTGCGCGAGGACTGGGAGGCGCGGCAGCGTGCGGCGATCGCGAACTGGGACTGCTTCGGCGCCCCCGCCGCCCTGTTCTGTTACATCGACCGCGACTTGGGCATGCCCCAGTGGTCAGATCTCGGAATGTATCTGCAGACCGTGATGCTGCTGCTGCGAGCCGAGGGGCTGCACAGCTGTCCGCAGATGGCGTGGTCGCAGGTCCGTAAGACCGTCGCCGATATCGTCTCGCCCCCGGATGAGCTGATGCTTTTCTGCGGCATGTCAATCGGCTACGAGGACCCGTCGGTCTTCTACATCCCCACCGGGCGGGCCCCGCTCGAGGAGACGGTCACCTTCATCCAGGACTGACGCGGCGCCGTGACTACGGACTACGGACTACGGACTACGGGTTTCCAAGGGTTCGCTTTGTCTCCGCAGCCGCGAGTCTGAGTTACGAAGCCGATTCACCGGCTCTCACCAGCACAAAGGCAATCGCAAACTGGAGGTTCAAACGTGATGACCATCGCATCCGTGCCGGCCACATTGCACGCCAACCGGCAGCTCGCAGCGCAGTTCGCCCGAGAAGCAGAGCCACTCTTCGGTGTTCTGTCGCGGGGAGCGCGTCGGCTGGCCCGCAATGCTGCTGACGCAGAAGACCTGCTGCAGGACACGCTGCTGCACGCGTACGCGGGATTCCGGAGCTTCCGGGAGGGCAGCAACCTCCAGGCATGGCTGTTCCGGATTCTCTACAACCGCTGGGTGAGCACCCACCGCGCCAGGCAGAGCCGTCCGGCTCGAGGTGTCGGCAGACGGGTTCGCCGAGCGTGAACCGGCAATACGCTCTGCAGAAGCAGAGGTGCTTGATGTATTGCCCGACAACGACATCAAGGCAGCATTCGCCGCTTTGCCCCGAGGCTTCCGCGAAGCGGTGTATTACGCCGACATCGAGGGATATACCTACGCCGAAACCTCTGCCATCCTCGGCGTCCCGGTGGGCACCGTCATGTCGCGCGCTTCGCGCGGCAGGCAGCGACTGCGCGTCGCCCTGGCTCATCTCGCGCCCGCCGCCTCCTATGAACCACTCATCGCGTGATACCGCACGGCCATCTGACAACACCAAGGAGGATACCGATGTCGAAGAACTATGACCCCTCGTGGGAGGACGCGTTGACGGTGGTGCAGGAGGTGCAGCCGCCGTTCATCCCCGATGACGCACACGCGATGACGGTGGTGGTCGCCTACCCGCCCGGCAAGTGCGGGTGCTCCGCCGCATCGGCACCCGAGCGGCCCGTGTTTCGGTTACATGCTCGAGGGCGAGATGCTGTTCGAGCTGGAGGTGTCGGCCGCCTCGCGTGATTCGCGCAGGCGAGGCCTTCTGGGAGCCTGGTGGCGACGCCATCCACTACTCGGACGCCAATAACCGGGACGACATCGCGTGCCGGTTCACGGTCACGATGCTCTGTGTCCCTGGCAGGCCGATGCTCGAACTCGTCAGCGAAGAGGAACTGCAGAGCCGCAAGCATCTGCGCGTACCAGCCGAACCAGGCACCGGAAGTTAGGAGCGGATCGATGTCGAAGATATTGCTGCAGAACACGATCGAGGAGCATCCCGACGATTGGGACATCGCCCGCTTCTCGCTGCTCGCCGACGAACTGCGGCGTGCGGGCCACGACGTGGTCGCCCGTAACCGCGCCGGCCGTGGCAGCGACGACCCGGTGCTGAGTCGTGTTGACGAGTTGGACTACGACCAGCTGTGGTTGATGGCGGTCGACGTCGGTGACGGTTTGACGGATACCGAAGGCGAAGCGATTGTGCGCTTTCGGGAGAACGGCGGAGGTGTGCTCACCGCGCGCGACCACGAGGATCTGGGCCGGTGTCTGCTATGCCTCGGATCGATTGGGAAGGTCAACCAGTTTCACGACAAGTCGGTCGACCCGGCCACACGGTGCGACGACCAGGACACCCCGACGATCTCGTGGCCCAACTACCACTCGGGTGCCAACGGCGACTATCAGCCGGTGATCACCGACGGACCGGTGCACGAATTGCTCCGTACCGACCTGACCGCGAGCGGGCGGATCGAGTGGTTTCCCGCGCACCCACATGAGGGCGGGGTGTCCGCGGAGGTGCCCAGCGCCACTGTGCTGGCGAAAGGCAGAAGCACAGCAACCGGCCGTCACTTCAATCTTGCCGTCGTCATCGACGGTGAGGAGAGGGCCCGACGGTAGGCCGATGGGCAGGGCTCTCGCCGAGTCGACGTTCCATCACTTCGCCGACTACAACTGGGATCTCGGTTGCGGAGCGCCGTCGTTCGTCACCGAGCAACCCGGCACACGAGATCAAAGCGGACCCGAGCCGTATGGAGGTCTTCAAGGACTATGTTCGCAACCTCGCGAACTGGTTGCAGCCCGCGGCGCTGGCACCGGTCAATCGCCGTCGGATCGACGACGGGCACGGGCCCGACGCTTGCCTTCATGCATAGCGGCCACTCGAGCGACGGGGATGGTGTCGGCCCTGCTCGATCAAATCGGTTGGCAGGCGCTGCGGTTCGGGCATCGACTCCGCCCACGGGTCGCGGCCGCCGAGCGCATCGATCGCCGAGTGCACCGTGAAGTCGGCCGGGTCGGCGCGGTCCAGGTCCGACCAGTCCAACGGAAATGAGACCGGCGTGCCCGGACGGAGACGAGGACTGTAGGCGGCCGCGACGGTTGCGCCGCCTGCGCGGGTGGAGTCCACGAACACCTTGCCGCCACGGTCCTCGACGATGAACGCGGTCGTGGCCAAGGCGGGCTCGAGAGCCTCCGCCCTTGCTGCGACCGCACGGGTTGCCGCGGCCACATCGTCGACCGGTGCGGAGTCGTCGATGGGCACGAAAACGTGAATTCCCTTCGCGCCGCTCGTCTTCACCGCACCCGACAGGCCGGCGTCCGCCAGTGCCCGACGGACCAGATGTGCGACGGCGACGACGGCGGCGAAGTCATCGTCACCGGGCGGGTCGAGATCGAGCACCATGTGCGTGGGCCGGTAGATGTTGTCGGCCAGCCCCAGAGTGGGGTGGTACTCGACGGCGCGCTGGTTGGCGAACCACAGCAGGGTGCGGCGGTCGTCGCACAACGCGTAGTGCACCTCACGCTTGGACGCCTCGGCCCATATCGGGACAGTCTTCACCCAGTCCGGGGTGTACTTCGGCACGTTCTTCTGCATGAAAGGCGCCTGCCCGCGCAGGACTCGAAGCACCGTGAGCGGCCGCCCGGCCAACCCGGGCAGCATCCGGTCGGCGATTGCGTCCAGGTAGTCCACCAGGTCGCGCTTGGTGGCGCCCGCGTCCGGGCTGAGCGGCTGGTCGAGATTGGTGAGTTTCACCCCGGCGCTCGCCGGTGCCTCGACTCCCACTCGCTCCGGTCCTCGCTGTGCCTCGCGCGCCTCACTCGCGGCGCTCATCCGGCCAGCGTATGCCGACGACGTAGGCTTGCGATTCATCCGATCTCAATCGCTGCTGCCGGGATGGTCGATCCCGATCGTCTTCGTGGTCGGGGCCATTTCTCAGTACGTCGGCGCCGCCATCGGCGTCTTCCTGTTCGAGACGACGGAGCCGGCGACGGTCGCCTGGCTGCGGGCCGCCGCGGCAGCAGTCGCCTTGGTCGTGTGGCGGCGACCATGGCGTCGTCGGTGGAGCAGGCGGCAAGCCGGTGTCGCGCTGGTGTTCGGACTCGTGACGATCGCTATGAACGTCGCCATCTACGAGGCGATTTCGCGGATCCCGCTCGGCACCGCGGTCGCCATCGAGTTTCTCGGTCCGACAGCGGTGGCGGCACTCGGTTCACGCAGACGACGTGACTTCGCCGCCGTCGGGCTCGCCTGCGTCGGCGTGGCGCTCCTGGCGGGGGTGGAATTCGACGCCAACCTGACCGGCGTGCTGTTCGCGCTGGTGTCGGCCGCGATGTGGGCCGGCTACATCCTGCTCGGTAAACGGGTGGCCGACACCGGCGACGGACTCGATTCGTTGGCGGTGGGGATGTCGTTGGCTGCGGTGATCCTCGCCCCCGCCATCCTCATTCCCCAGGCGCACATCGACGCGTCGGTTTTCGCCGACTCCCGGACGTGGCT
>CAWGHF010000005.1:0-13644 GCA_963822305.1 uncultured Actinomycetota bacterium
CTAGCTATGTCGAGTCAAGCTGTCGGTTTTCACAGCGGCGAACTCGCTGTGCAACAGCGGGCCGGAGTCGAGGCGGAAGCCGCCCGGTTGCGGCCAGATGGTCCCGGGTGAGCTGCGCGGGGGTGCGCCTGCATATCTGGCGCACGCATCGTTCGCCGCAATCACCGCGCGCGATCGCGACGGCCGCTTGTGGACGTCTCCGCTAGTCGGACCGCCTGGCTTCATGGCAGCGACGACGTCCACGCGACTGTCGCTGCGCAACACGCTGCCCATCGGCGACCCGCTGTACGGGCTCCCCGAGAGTCAGCCCGTCGGAATCGTCGTGATGGAATTCGCTGCCAAGCGACGCATTCGCATCGACGGGACGTGGCGCAACCAACAGCGGAACGCTCCAAGTGGACGTCACCCAGGCATACGGCAATTGCCCGCAGTACATTCATCCGCGGCGGATCAGCGCGGAAAACGATGCTGCTGCAAGCGATTCCCACGTCGAGCGCGGCGCTTCCCTCGGTGCCGACGACATCGCGCTGATTCGTTCGGCGGATACCTTCTTCTTGGGCACCTCTCATCCCGAGCGCGGCAACGACGCGTCGCATCGCGGAAGGCCGGCGGGATTCGTGCACGCCGACCACAACAGCCTCGATTAGCCGGACTTCCCGGGCAACAACATGTTCAACAGTTTCGGCAATCTCGAGATCGACCCGACCGCCGCACTGCTGTTCATCGACTTCGAGAGCGGGCGAACACTTCCAGTTGTCGGGCCGGGCGGTTGTGGACTGGGAGAAGTCGGCCCGCGGGTCGAGACACCGGCCGCTGGGTGCGCTTCACCGCCGAATGCGTCGTGAGCTGACAGCGGTAGCCACGCGAGCTGCGATGAGTCCTGCGGCGTCCGGCGGTCATACTGTCGAACCCTGACGGAGGAGGACTGCTGGTGCGACGTGACCTATTCGATGAACATCTCACTCGACGGCTACATCGTGGGGCCGGACGGCGGCATCGACTGGGCGACGCCCGACGAGGACGTCTTCGCTTCGCCATCGACGAGATACAGGGGGTTGGCGTTCACCTGATGGGACGACGGCTGTACGAAACGATGCTGTATTGGGAGGACCCGAGCAGAGCGCATGGTTCGACGAGGCTGAGCTCGAGTGGGCCGCGCGCTGGAATCCGCTCCCGAAGGTGGTGTTCTCCTCCACTCTGTCGGAGGTGCGGGCAACGCGCGCCTGGCTTCGGGCGGCCTGGCGGAGGAGATCGAGCGGTTGCGAGCCAAGCCGGGGGAGGGTGACATCGCGATCGGCGGCGCGACTATCGCCGCAGAGGCAGCCGCGTTGGGTCTGGTCGACGAGTACCGCGCCAGGGTCCACCCGGTGCTGGTCGGCGGCGGCATTCCGTTCTTCCCCCAGCGCGAGGCCCAGGTGGATCTTGAACTCGTCGGGACCCACACCTTCAACTCGAGAGTCGTCTACCTCCGCTACCGGGTGGCGCGCTAGACGTTCTATACTCTCTCCCTCTTCCCCCCCCCCCCCTCCCCTCCCCCTCCTTCCTTTGCCCTTCCCCCCTCCCCCCTCCCTCCCCCCCCCTTCCCTTCCCCCCCCCCCCCCCTCTTCCCCTCTTCTCCATCCTCCCCTTCCCCCTCCTCCTTTCCTTCGCCTCTGCCCTCCCCGTCCCCCCCCCCTTCCCCTTCCCCCCCACAAATCTCCCCCCTCCCCCTCTCCCTCCCTGACTCCGGCCCGCAAGGTGCGGTCGCGGCCACGCGTATGAGACGATGTGCGCATTCACGCCGGCGTGACCAACCCGCCGCGTCCCCACGTAACCCGACTTGTGGAGTTCCGATGTCTGCCAAACGTTTCAGTGCTGATGTGTCGTGGCCGCGCGCCCTGGCGTATGCGATTGCCGCGGTCGTCATGGCTGTCGTCGTCGGCGAGCTCGTCGCCATGCTGATCTTCGCGGGCTCCAGCGACCGCCGGCTCGACGAGCAGGCGGCGCGCAGCGCCGATGCCGCACCCGCCGTCGTGGCCGCGTCGGCCGACCTGGAGCGGACGCGGCAGTCCCGCACTGCCCTGGACGACGCCGTCGTGGATGCGAGTCGCCAGCGCGACGAGGCGCTGGTCGTCGCGCGTTGTGAGTTCAACCCGTCGTCGGCCTGCCCGCAGACCCACATCACCGGCGTGCCGGGCGCCGGACCCGAGCACCGCACCGCGGACGAGTTTCTGGCGGACACGCAGGGCAGCTCGACAAGGCGGTCGTCGAGCGGGACCGTCTCGCTCCCTCACTCGACGCGACGGTCGCCAACGACGAGCAGAAGCTCGCGCAGGCACGCGACGCCGCGATCGCGAGTGCGGACCGTGGGTTCGGCGCGCGGTGGTTGGCGATGAACGCTCACACCCTCGCGAGCCCAGGCGCGACGGTGCTGCGTGCGCTGATGACCGGCTTGTTCATCGTGCTGTTCCTCTTCCCGTTGCTCCTGCGGCTGTCGCGGGCGAAGACGACCGAGGACCGCCGCACGGCCGCACGCGCGGTGCGCGAACGGGCGGATCTGGAGGCCGACACCGCGATCGCCGTGAAGAAGGCCGAGGTGCGCGCCGCGATCGAGACGATGCGGGCTGAGCAGGAGCTGGCCAGTGCCCGGTTAGAGATCGAGGCGCAGAACGAGATCGATCGGGAGGAGCAGCGCCGTCGCGTCGCCGCAGCAATCGAGGCGCCGACGCAGGTGTCGTCGGAGCGGGTCACAGAGGTCGTCGCCGAGTTGGAGGCCGATCCGTCGGCTGAAGAGTCGGACAACCTGCCCGCGTTGACCGAGTCAGCTGCGGGCGAGAAGCGCTCGCTGATCCCGGCGTTGCCCGACGTCGCGGGGGCGGCGGTGCGCTGGATGCGTCCGTTCGTGCCGCCGATCGTCGCCAGTGCGATCGATACGACGACGAGGCCGTTGCGCGGTGCGCGTCAGGTCTTCGAGGAGACGGAGGAGATCCACTTCAGCCTCAGGCGTAGCCACCGGGTGAGTATGACTTCCGAGGAAACGGTTGAGCCCGACGAGCAGTGGATCGATGCGACGCCCGCGGCTTCGGTCAAGAAAACGACGACCACACGAATCGATCGGCCGAAGCGGCAGGCGCGTACGGAGATTCACACGAGCGGCGGCCGACGCCAACTACCGTCAGCCGATGGATAACGCCATGTCCCAGAACGCCACCTCATGCGCCAGCACGTCGCCGACGAGCTCCTCATGTTCGTCCGGCGCGGCCAGCTCGCCGAGCGCGGCGACATAGTCCGCGAACTCCGGTGTGGACCAGTGCTCGATGAACTCACTGAACGGGGTGGAGTCTGACGCGGCGGAGGTCCACGCGAGCAGATACACCCGTTCGATCACCCACAGCGCCGTCGCCGCGGCCTCGTACGGTGTGGAATCCAGCCGCTGCAAGAGTTCGCGGTAGGCGAGCGTCGCCGGTAAGGCGGACGTGTTCAGGTCGAGCCCGCGACGAGTGGCCTGGCCTTCGAACCAGTCGAGCTCCGCGACCAGTGCGCTGCATCCTCCGGCGAGCACTGCCTGCGCCGGCCGCGGCGCCCGCGCCAGCAGGCGTGCCTGAAAGGTCAGCAGGTCTGCGACGAACAGCGCGTCCTGCGCCAGCCAGCGGTCGAAGGCGGAATCGGTGATCGTGCCGTCGCGCACCGCGTCGAGAAACGGATGCCTGGTGGCGGCGGTCCACAGTGAGTCGTGCACAAACCGGAGGGTAGTCATGCCGGCGCGAGCGCGGAGTCCGAGAACTTTTGAGGTTGCCCGCCTCTCAGCGACTTTGTCGCTAACTGAATAGGCGGACAATGCTTTGAGCGAAAAAGTCGCTCGGAGGCGGGCAGATCGCCCCACCACTCAGCCCGACGGTGGCGTCTGCTCGCCGGCATCGTCCGGCGGTGTGGACAGCGCGATTGTCGGCTCGGATGCCCGTTCGCGACGCAGGATGCGAAGCGCGGCGGTCGGCGCGGCAACGCCCTCGGTCGGTGGAGCCGCGAGCACCGTCGTCGAATCCTCCCTCAGCCGAACAATTCTCGGCATTTCGGCCGGCTGTGCGGGTTGCGGAGGCCGCGCGAGTGTCGGTGGCGCGGACGGCTGTTGGCGCGGGCGGCGCGATGGCTCGGGCGTGGGAGCGGGGGCCGCGATCCGAGCCTCGCGGCGGCGAACCAGGTAGCCCGCCAACGGCCCGGTGAACAGCATGGCGACCAGCACGGCGAAACTCAGCAAGCAGATGGTCACGTCGAACGTGCTGGTGATCTGCTGGGCCAGGTTGTTGCCGTAGACGGCATTGGGCGACGGCTCGGCGTAACGCGGGGCGAGGGCGACGCCGATGGCCAGGTTCGCCACCGTGAAGACGAACAGCAGGCCGCTGAACGCCGCGATGACGGGCGGAAGGATCTCGCCCTTGACGAGTTGGCGGTGCAGCCACCGCGCGATCAACGCCGGTGATCAGGTTGAACACCGTCATCGCGACGGTGTCGTACAGGGCGCGGGGGAGATCCAGTGACCAGGCGATCAGATAGTCGACGACGCGCAGCGCGGCCGCGGCGAACGCCCAGAACGCGACGAGCGTCAGGCATTTCTCCGCGGCCGAGCGGTAGGCACCGACCGTCGGCGGCTTGATCAAGAAGATGGCGTAGAGCGTCGTCGGCGCGACGATCGCGGCGGCCGCCGCCCAGAACAGGTAGCCCTCGTAACCGACGGCGGCCGTCGAGGTGTTCTGCGCGATGCCGTGGAAGGCGTCGACGTCGCGGCCGATGGGCAGGATCCACACCAGCGTGGCCGCCAGCGCTCCCGAGGCGCCCAGCGCAGTGGTGGCCAGCCTCGCGGCGGCGGTCCTCTCGGTGAGCCAGCGCGACGCGATGACCAACGCGATCATCGCCTCCGCGCCGTACAGCAGTGTGGTGATGATGACGGCGATGTCCTCGCCGCCGAACTCGCCGTTCGTGACGAACAGATAGCGCAGCCGCCAGTACACGTTGAAGGCCACCGACAGCGTCGCGAGCGCAATCGACACCGCACCGAGCACCCGCGCGGCCGCGTACCAGCGCCGAAACCCGTTGTCCTGAATGGTGATACTGGTGATCGGCGGCTGCGACGCGAGCAGCGCGCCCCCGACGCCCAGCAGCAGGCCGGGTCCGACCCCCGGCGGCACCAGGCCGGATCCACCGCCGCGCCATGTCTCCAGCAACTGATACGCGACGAAGCCGATCGGCGACGATCAGGTAGGGGAAGCTGAGCAGCAGCCGGATCCGGCTTGTGCGGCGGACATCCTGGCCGTGCGGCGGTGAGCCGGAACGGGCCGACGTGTGGCGCCAGCGCGGCGAGGATGGCGAGCAGCGTCACTGCGACGACGACGGCGATCAGCAGGCCGTTGCCGACGGGGATGCCGACACCGAAGTCGAGGTTCCACGGCAGAAGCAGCGCGACGACGAGCAGCGCGACCGCGACTCCGTCGCGCACGGCGTTGGCGCGGGCAGGCACGTAGCCGACTCGAGGCGACCGGGCAACGACGGCCGCGGCGGCGGTCGCCACCACGGCGGTGTCGGGCGCGTCGTAACGCTGGTCGCTCACGTGACGATTTCCTCTCTGAGTGACGACTCGAGTCGCTGCCACCCCAGCGTGCCATTTTTGCATCCGGGCACAAGCGGTTCGGGCGTCGACTCGACCGGCGAGGATGCGGAAACCTGTCCGGTAGCTTGGAGCGTTGATGAGGCAAGGAGTGGACCTGTGGACGTAGTCCTCGGGGTAGCGGTCACCGGACGGGTGGCGCGTCTGGCGCTGATCGGTTCGTCCGCCTCGAGCGGCCAGGTGTTCGACGAGTACGCGCTCGACCTGACCGAGGACGCGGCGACTGACCTCGCCGACACCATCGTCGGCACCTACCGTGCGGTGGCCGACTCGGGTAATCAGGTGGTCGCGACGCGGCTCTGCCTGCCCGATGTGTCCGAGGCCGACACCTTGCGTCAGACCGTGGCGAGCGCGGGCGTGCAGAACGTCGATGTGGTGGCGGAGACCGAGGCGGCCGCGGCGCTGGCCCGCAGTGTCGGCGCGGACGCCGCGTTACTGCTGGCGGCCGACGACACCGTGTCGCTGACGGTGATGGGCGAGGACGAGGAATCAACGTCGGTGTTGAGGTCGCTGCCCATCGGCTCGGCAGGTGTGGCCGTCGCGTGTGCCGCTGTGCTGCAGCAGGCTCCGGAGGCCACCACCCGGGTCATGTTGGTCGGGCAGCGCTTGGACCTCGATTCGGTTGCGGCCGAGCTTCGTTCGACCACGCCGGTGGAGGTGCCGCCGGATCCGGGCTTCGCGATCGCCCGAGGTGCTGCGCAGACGGCCACCGATTCCGGGTTCGCCCCGGCGGGCGCGGCGACGCAGATGGCGCCAGCCGTCGGCGCAACGCAGATGCCAGCCGCGGACGCGACGCAGATGGCGCCTGCCGCCGGCGACGCGACGCAGATGGCGCCTGCTGCCGGCGACGCGACGCAGATGGCGCCGGCTTCGGATGGGGTAGTGGGCCCGCTGCTGGCGTACTCGCAGGAAGAGCCGGACTACTACGAGATGCCCGCGGATTCGCTCGAGGAGTTCGTCCCGGAGCAGGAGGACGAGGCGCCGTACACCGCGGTGATCGCGCCGCCACCGCCGAGGACAGTGCTCATGGGCAGCGCGCTGTCGTTCGTGGTGATGGCCTTCACGTCGCTGGCCGTGGCGGTCGCGGTCAACATCCGGCCGGTCGCCGACGTCCAAGCGCAGCCGGTGCCGGCGATCCAGTCGGAGACGGTGCCGGGGCGATACCTGCCGGTGGTGCCACACGAAGCGGATCCGGTGGCGTTGCCGATCGCGGTGGTATCGCCGCAGCCCGGCGCCCCGGCCTTGCCAAGGGTCCGGACCAACCAGGTTGTCCCGGCGCCCAATAACGTGCCGCTGGCCCCGCCGGCGCAGGCGCCCGGGCAGGCGCCTGCGGTCCCGATCCCTGAGGTGCCGCCGGTGCCGGTTCCCCCGACTGTTTTCCCGCCGTGGAACCCGTTCCCCATGCCGACGTTCCCGTGGCCGACGATCACCACGACGACACCGACGACCACGACGACGAGTCCCACGACAACGACGACTAGCCCGACAACGACCAACGTCCACGAGCTACGTCGACCACGGCGACGACCACCTCGGAGCCGCCGCCGGTTATCCAGGCCCCACCGCCGAAACCCCAGCCGCAGCCGGAGCCCGAATACAAGCCACCGGCTCTCGCGCCCGCGCCCAACCGCCCGTGGCGCCTGCACCCGCTCCGGTGCGCTCCTGGCTCCTGCTCCGGTGGCGCCTGCGATTGTGGCTCCTGCTGCGCCGGTGGCGCCTGCGCCAGCTCCTGCGCCCGCGCCCGTGGCGCCTGCCACCCGCTCCGGTCGCTCCGCGGCTCCCGCTCCGGTGGCGCCTGCGATTGTGGCTCCTGTTGCGCCGCACCGGCACCTGCACCCGCCCTGGCGCCAGCACCGGCACCCGCTCGGTCCCGAGACGACGCCGGTGTTCTCGCCGTAATCCATGTTCGGCAAGCAGTGTGCGCGGACGGCCATCGCGATGGGGGCGGTCTTGCTCGGACTGGCGACGGCCTGCTCGCAGGGTGATGCAGCGCAGACAGCCGAGACCCACAGCTCGCAGGCGGCGCCGGTTCCCGTCGCGCCTGCGCCTGCACCCGCGCCGACGTTGCCGCCCGTTGCGCCTTCCCCGTATGACTTCGGCGCTGTCTCCAAGCTGATCGACGATGCGATCGCGGCCAACGAGTTGCCCGGTGCCGTGGTGCTGATCGGGCACGGCGGCAAGGTCGTCTTCCGCCAGGCGTATGGCGAGCGCAAGCTCGCGGGGGAGCCGGGGCTGGATGGATCGCCCGCACCTGCGGAGCCGATGACCGAGGACACGATCTTCGACCTGGCCTCGCTGACGAAGCCCTTCGCGACGACGCCGGCAGTCATGCAGCTGTTCGAGCAGGGCAAGGTGCAGTTCGACGATCCGGTGCAGAAGTATCTGCCGGACTTCAATGCGGCCAACGATCCCGTGCGTGCAGAGGTGACGGTTCGCATGTTGCTCACGCACACGTCGGGCGAAACGGGTGACGTCGAGCTCAAGGATCCGTGGGGGTTGGCACAGGTCGACCGAGAAGAGGGCTTCCGTCGTGCGCTGACGACGCCATTGGAGTCGACGCCCGGTGCGGGGTTCCGCTACTCCGACATCAACTTCATTCTGCTCGGCTTGCTGGTCGAGAAGCTTACGGGCGAAGTGGAAGACGATTACGTGCAGCGGAATATCTTTGGGCCGCTTGGCATCACGGAGATGCGTTATCTGCCCGCGGCCAAGGCGTGTGGTCCGCACTCGATGAGGGGCGCGGCGCTCGCGTGGGAGCCGGACGGAGGTGCGCCGGCCGCTTGCCCGAAAGGCACGTGGAACACGAGCCTGTTGTCGCGCATCGCGCCCACGGCGCGCGACGAGGAAAGCCGAGCGGAGCCGGACAAGAATCCCGATATCGATTACCTGCTTCGGGGCACGGTGAATGACACGACCGCGCGGCGGATGGGCGGAGTGGCCGGGCATGCCGGGGTGTTCTCGACGGCACACGATGTCGGCATCTATGCGCAGGCGCTGCTCGACCGGTTGGCGGGACGGCCGAGCGCGTATCCGTTGACGCAAGAGACTGTGGCATTGATGACGACGCCCCAGCAGCCCGGGCACAGCGATGGACAGATCGAAGCGGCCAACGAGGCCGAACGAGAAGCCATCGCGACGAAACCGAACACAGCAGACCCGCTGCTGGCTCCGCACTATCCGGCGATCAGGGGACAGAACCTGCGCGGCTTCGGCTGGGACATCGACACGGGCCAGTCCGTGCCGCGGGGCAGGCTCTTTCCCATCGGTAGCTTTGGCCACACAGGTTTCACGGGCACCAGCATGTGGATAAACCCGGGTTCGGACACGTACGTGGTGCTGCTGACGAATTCAATTCACACTCGAGGCAGTCCACCGGCCTCGAAGCTGCGGGGAGACGTCGCGACGGCGGCAGCGCAGGCGCTGGGGGTGTATTAGCGCTGCGTCATCGAGCCACGGAGGTTTTGCGGTTTGAGCTGATGGGACGTTGTTTTTCGCTACGCTCCCGTTGTCAGACCGCATCGGGAATCGGGGAAAGGCCACTATGAGCGAACGTCGGATCGGCCGTGAGAAGACTCAAGCCATCACCCAGCAAGAGGAAGACGACGTGCGCCAGCTGAAGGAATTCGAGGACTTCGCGAAGTTTTCCGAGGACGACCTGAAGCGGATCGTGCAGGCATCGCATCGCACCTCGACGTCGGGGCCGTGGCCCCTGATCCGGGAGCAGACCGTGTCGGATGCGTGCTACATCCTGCTGAGCGGGGAGGCAGCGGTGTACGTCGGCCGGGACAAGATCGCGACAGTGAAGGCGGGTGAGGTGATCGGCGAATCGGCGCTCAAACGCGGCAAACTGCGTGGTGCCACCGTGACGACGACAGGCCGCGCGGAAGTGCTGCACATCGACCGCGACGACCTCGACCGCTTGCTCGAAGATGTACCCGCACTGCGTGGCGTCATCGATGCAACAATCGCTCGTCGCGTCCCAGGCGGGGGCGAAGGCTAAGTCGAGCGAATTCTCCGATTTGTAAAAGCTTTTCGCGTGCGTCGTCCCGCCGACGTCGCGGCAGGTCGCTAGGTGTACCGTTGAGGGTGTTGGTAACCCAGCCAGTCCGGAATGCATTCGCCGTCTTCCGCTGATCGCCGAGCAACCGCTCATGTCGGACACGCAGGTAACAACCGTCACAAATCGGGATTACCTTGACCGCTCCACCCTTCTCTCCATCCACTTCTTCCCCCTACACGTCCCCCTATACGTCGACCCTCGACTCCGTTGAGGCGCATCGTTTTTCCCGACCTCTTCGTGTCGGCGTCCTGAGTACCTATGCGCCGACGCATTGCGGCCTGGCGACATTCACCGCCGCCCTGTCCGACGCCATGTGCGCGAATGGCTCCGAGGTGAGTGTCGTACGCGTGGCCGACGGCGGGCGTTCATCGCGCGACCGGGTGGTCGGTGAGCTGGTCAAAGGTTCTGCGAGATCCGTAGCAGCGACCTGCGAACTGCTGAACCAGAACGACGTCGCCGTCATCCAGCATGAGTACGGAATCTATGGCGGTGTCGACGGAGACGACGTGGTGAATGTCATCGACGGGCTGCGTGTGCCGTCGATCGTCGTCGCCCACACAGTCCTCAAAGACCCGACGCCACACCAGCGTTCGGTTCTGGAAGCGATCGCGGCGATGGCGGATCAAGTAGTCGTCATGTCCGAGGCCGCACGGCATCGGTTGTGTGTCGGATTCGACGTCGACCGCCAAAAGGTCACCACGATCCCGCACGGCGCGGCCATCCCGACCGGCGCTGCTCAGAAGCGTCCGAGTAGACCCACTCTCTTGACGTGGGGGTTGCTGGGCCCTGGGAAGGGTGTCGAGCGGGTAGTCGAGTCGATGACTTCGTTGAAGGACTTGCCCGGCCGGCCGCATTATCTGGTCGCCGGCCAGACGCACCCGAAGGTCCTTGCCGACAATGGCGAGGCATATCGCGATGCCCGAAAGGAACAAGCGCGCCGCGGCGGCGTAGCGGATTCGGTGTCCTTCGACGCCCGCTACTGGAGCGTGTCGAAGTTGCCTGCCCTCATCCAGTCCGCCTCGGTCGTCGTACTGCCCTATGACTCCACCGATCAGGTCACCTCCGGTGTCCTGGTCGACGCGATCGCGTGTGGCCGGCCCGTTGTGGCCACCGCGTTCCCGCACGCCGTCGAGCTCCTCGGAACAGGAGCAGGCATCGTCGTCGACCACGACGATCCGGATGCCATGGCGTCCGCCCTGCGCCAAGTGCTGACGCAGCCGCGGCTCGCCGGCTCCATGGCCGCGGAGGCCCGTCGACTGGCGCCGGAGATGGCATGGCCGGTTGTGGCGAGCGCGTACCTGAGTCTGGCGAATCGGCTCCTGTCCGAGCGGCAGGCGCTGGTATGACGACCGCGACACCGCCTGCCAACTTCGACCATCTGCTGCGACTGACCGACCGTCGCGGCACCTTCGAGCACGCCTGCTTCGCCGAACCCCGGCCCGAGCACGGTTACTGCACCGACGACATGGCCCGCGTTCTTGTCGTCGCCACCAGAGAACCCGACACCGACGGCCCGGTGAACGGCCTCGCCGGGCTCGCGATCCGGTTCTTGAACGAGGCGCAGGCATACAGCGGTGCATGCCGCAATCGCATGGACCGCATCGGCCGTTGGACGGACGAGCCGACCACGGACGACCATTGGGGCCGATGCATCTGGGGCCTCGGTACCGCCGCCGCCCACAGTGACGTGAGCATGGTTCGCAGGTTGGCAGTGATCCAGTTTGAGCGCGCCGCGCAGACACGGTCGAAGTCGCCGCGTGCGATGGCTTTCGCCGCACTGGGAGCCGCCGAGCTTCTCGCCGTCGACCCCGAGCACCAGGCGGCACGAAAGCTGATCACGCGACTATGCGGTTTCGCTCGCCGCGCCCAATGGCGACAGCTCGTGGCCGTGGCCCGAGCCGCGGCTGGCCTACGCGAACGCGGTGCTTGCCGAGGCGATGATCGCCGCGGGAGTTGCGCTTGACGACATGGCATTGCAGCAGCGTGGCCTGGATCTGTTGGGCTGGCTGCTCGACTACGAATCGGCAGACGGCCATTTGTCTCCCACCCCGGTGGCAGGCAGAGGGCCCGAAGACGTCAGGCCCGCTTTCGACCAGCAGCCGATCGAGGTGGCCGCACTGGCCGATGCGTGCGCGCGTGCCGCTGCCGTCGACGCCGCTGCGACCTGGCCCGATGGTGTCGCGGCCGCTGCAGCCTGGTTCCAGGGTGCCAACGACGCGGGACAGGTCATGTGGGACCCGGAGACGGGCGGCGGGTTCGACGGACTTCACGTCGACGGGGTGAACCAGAACCAGGGCGCGGAGTCGACGCTGGCCGTGATCTCGACGATGCAGCATGCGCAACGCTTCGCCGTTGTCCCGCAATGACTTCGGTGCGGGCCGGACTCGTCACACGTAGCCCACAGCGGCTCGCGGCCGACCCGTCGAGGGTCATCACCCGACTTTTCGTACCCGGAACGGAAGGGTTCGAGCACCAGGACTCCCGAGCGGGAGCCGTGCTGAAACGCATCCTCGCCCTCGACGAGGACGAGGTGCGTTGGGCGTTGGACGATGTCGTTACGCGGTTCGACGGGCGGCACCGAGATCTGGTCGGCACCTTCCGCGACCATGCCGATGAACTCGCCGATCGCCTGAATACCGACATCGAACTGTCGCCTGCTCGAATGTTGTTGCTGGGAGCCACATTCACCAGTGAATACGCCATCGAGGCTGCGGCATTGTGCAATCCAAGCATCGTCGCCCATCCGGATCAGGCGGGGACGACTGCGGGCAGCCTGCGATTCGTGATGAGCGTTCGGGGTATCGGCGAAGGGCACCGGTCATCGATCGGGTTTCGGACGGGCGTGGTCGACGCCGAAGGCGGTGTCACGGTCGACGCTCCAACTCGGTTCGCCACGGTCGGATCGGTCGGGTCGACGCTGCTCGACGCTGCCGTGTTCCGCAGTGAGCTCGCGCGGCTTCACGACGGGGGCGAGGCTGCCGACTACGTTCTCGATGCACTCGGTGATCGGTTCACCAGAGCCGACCTCGACGAACAACTCGACGCACTCCGGGCGCACATGAGGACCCGCGGCCACGCGCAGGAGACGATTTCGCTGATTCGGGCCATCGCCGAGCGGTTCTACGCCGTCGAATTCGCTGACGAGATACCGTTGTCCGAGCGGGTGCTGCACCCGACGTTGGCCGCCGAGTCGGCGGGCATGGAGGACGCGCGCTTCGTCCGCTTCGTCAACGACGACGGGTCGGTCAGGTTCTATGCCACCTATACGGCCTACAGCGGAAGCGAAATCAGCCAGCAGCTGCTGGAGACGACAGATTTCCAGTCATTCACGTCCGCGCCGATGACTGGGAACGCCGCTGCCAATAAGGGCCTGGCGCTGTTTCCGCGTCGCATCGGCGGGCGTTTTGCCGCCATGTCGAGGTCGGACCGCGAGTCGAATTCGGTTGCCTATGCTGACGATCCGTTCGTTTGGCCGGACTCCGCGCCCTGCCAGCAGCCGACGCAGGCCTGGGAGGCGTTGCAGCTGGGCAATTGCGGGCCGCCGATCGAAACCGAGGCCGGGTGGCTGGTGCTGACGCACGGCGTCGGTCCGATGCGGACGTACCGGATCGGGGCGATCCTGCTGGACCTGGAGGAGCCGACCCGCATCATCGGTCAACTGCGGCAGCCACTGCTGAGCCCGGCAGCCGACGAGCAGAACGGCTACGTCCCCAACGTCGTCTATTCGTGCGGTGCGTTGGTGCACGGCGAGACGTTGGTGATTCCGTACGGGATTGGTGACGCGGCCATCGGCATTGCGACCGTGCCGCTGCGTGAGCTGCTTGCTGAGCTCGGCGCCTGAGAGTGCCCGCCTCGAAGCGACAAATTCGCTCGTAGGTGGGCACTCGTTGACTCGCTAATCCGACTCGTACGCCCCTTTGGCGCGGTGATCAGGTCGCCGAACGGC
>CAWGHF010000006.1:0-126482 GCA_963822305.1 uncultured Actinomycetota bacterium
GATGCGGTCCATGCGATTGCGGCATGCACCGCTGTATGCCTGCGCCTCGTTCAAGAACCGGATCGCAAGCCCGGCGAGGCCGTTCAACGGGCCCTCGGTGTCGGGTTCTCTGGTGGCGACGACAAGAACGCGGGCCATGTCGTCGGTGCAGTAACCGTGTCGGGCCGGGGTTCGGCGAAGCAGGCGTGCTCGAAGGTGCCGCGACGGTCTGTCAGTCGCAGCAGATGGTCGAAGTTGGCAGGCGGTGTCGCGGTCGTCATACCAGCGCCTGCCGCTCGGACAGGAGCCGATTCGCCAGACTCAGGTACGCGCTCGCCACAACCGGCCATGCCATCTCCGGCGCCAGTCGACGGGCCTCCGCGGCCATGGAGCCGGCGAGCCGCGGCTGCGTCAGCACTTGGCGCAGGGCGGACGCCATGGCATCCGGATCGTCGTGGTCGACGACGATGCCTGCTCCTGTTCCGAGGAGCTCGACGGCGTGCGGGAACGCGGTGGCCACAACGGGCCGGCCACACGCGATCGCGTCGACCAGGACACCAGAGGTGACCTGATCGGTGGAGTCATAGGGCAGTACGACGACCGAGGCGGACTGGATGAGGGCAGGCAACTTCGACACGCTCCAGTACCGGGCGTCGAAGGACACCGAATCCGCTACGCCGCCGCGGCGCGCTTGTTCCTTTCGGGCATCGCGATATGCCTCGCCATTGTCGGCAAGGACCTTCGGGTGCGTCTGGCCGGCGACCAGATAATGCGGCCGGCCGGGCAAGTCCTTCAACGAAGTCATCGACTCGACTACCCGCTCGACGCCCTTCCCAGGGCCCAGCAACCCCCACGTCAAGAGAGTGGGTCTACTCGGACGCTTCTGAGCAGCGCCGGTCGGGATGGCCGCGCCGTGCGGGATCGTGGTGACCTTTTGGCGGTCGACGTCGAATCCGACACACAACCGATGCCGTGCGGCCTCGGACATGACGACTACTTGATCCGCCATCGCCGCGATCGCTTCCAGAACCGAACGCTGGTGTGGCGTCGGATATTTGAGGATTGTGTGGGCGACGACGATCGACGGCACACGCAGCCCGTCGATGACATTCACCACGTCGTCTCCGTCGACACCGCCATAGATTCCGTACTCATGCTGGATGACGGCGACGTCGTTCTGGTTCAGCAGTTCGCAGGTCGCTGCTACGGATCTCGCAGAACCTTGACCAGCTCACCGACCACCCGGTCGCGCGATGAACGCCCGCCGTCGGCCACGCGTACGACACTCACCTCGGAGCCATTCGCGCACATGGCGTCGGACAGGGCGGCGGTGAATGTCGCCAGGCCGCAATGCGTCGGCGCATAGGTACTCAGGACGCCGACACGAAGAGGTCGGGAAAAACGATGCGCCTCAACGGAGTCGAGGGTCGACGTATAGGGGGACGTGTAGGGGGAAGAAGTGGATGGAGAGAAGGGTGGAGCGGTCAAGGTAATCCCGATTTGTGACGGTTGTTACCTGCGTGTCCGACATGAGCGGTTGCTCGGCGATCAGCGGAAGACGGCGAATGCGTTCCGGACTGGCTGGGTTACCAACACCCTCAACGGTACACCTAGCGACCTGCCGCGACGTCGGCGGGACGACGCACGCGAAAAGCTTTTACAAATAGGGGAATTCGCTCGACTTAGCCTTCGCCCCCGCCTGGGACGCGACGAGCGATTGTTGCATCGATGACGCCACGCAGTGCGGGTACATCTTCGAGCAAGCGGTCGAGGTCGTCGCGGTCGATGTGCAGCACTTCCGCGCGGCCTGTCGTCGTCACGGTGGCACCACGCAGTTTGCCGCGTTTGAGCGCCGATTCGCCGATCACCTCACCCGCCTTCACCGTCGCGATCTTGTCCCGGCCGACGTACACCGCTGCCTCCCCGCTCAGCAGGATGTAGCACGCATCCGACACGGTCTGCTCCCGGATCAGGGGCCACGGCCCCGACGTCGAGGTGCGATGCGATGCCTGCACGATCCGCTTCAGGTCGTCCTCGGAAAACTTCGCGAAGTCCTCGAATTCCTTCAGCTGGCGCACGTCGTCTTCCTCTTGCTGGGTGATGGCTTGAGTCTTCTCACGGCCGATCCGACGTTCGCTCATAGTGGCCTTTCCCCGATTCCCGATGCGGTCTGACAACGGGAGCGTAGCGAAAAACAACGTCCCATCAGCTCAAACCGCAAAACCTTGTTGGCTGATGACGGCCCGCTAATAAAGTCCCAGCGCCTGCGCTGTCGCCGTCGCGACGTCTCCCCGCAGCTTCGAGGCCGGTGGACTTCCTCGAGTGTGAATTGAATTCGTCAGCAGCACCACGTACGTGTCCGAACCCGGGTTTATCCACACGCTGGTGCCCGTGAAACCCGTGTGGCCAAAGCTACCGATGGGAAAGAGCCTGCCCCGCGGCACGGACTGGCCCGTGTCGATGTCCCAGCCGAAGCCGCGCAGGTTCTGTCCCCTGATCGCCGGATAGTGCGGAGCCAGCAGCGGGTCTGCTGTGTTCGGTTTCGTCGCGATGGCTTCTCGTTCGGCCTCGTTGGCCGCTTCGATCTGTCCACCGCTGTGCCCGGGCTGCTGGGGCGTCGTCATCAATGCCACAGTCTCTTGCGTCAACGGATACGCGCTCGGCCGTCCCGCCAACCGGTCGAGCAGCGCCTGCGCATAGATGCCGACATCGTGTGCCGACGAGAACACCCCGGCATGCCCGGCCACTCCGCCCATCCGTCGCGCGGTCGTGTCATTCACCGTGCCCCGAAGCAGGTAATCGATATCGGGATTCTTGTCCGGCTCCGCTCGGCTTTCCTCGTCGCGCGCCGTGGGCGCGATGCGCGACAACAGGCTCGTGTTCCACGTGCCTTTCGGGCAAGCGGCCGGCGCACCTCCGTCCGGCTCCCACGCGAGCGCCGCTCCCCTCATCGAGTGCGGACCACACGCCTTGGCCGCGGGCAGATAACGCGTCTCCGTGATGCCAAGCGGCCCAAAGATATTCCGCTGCACGTAATCGTCTTCCGCTTCGCCCGTAAGCTTCTCGACCAGCAAGCCGAGCAGAATGAAGTTGATGTCGGAGTAGCGGAACCCCGCACCGGGCGTCGACTCCAATGGCGTCGTCAGCGCACGACGGAAGCCCTCTTCTCGGTCGACCTGTGCCAACCCCCACGGATCCTTGAGCTCGACGTCACCCGTTTCGCCCGACGTGTGCGTGAGCAGCATGCGAACCGTCACCGCTGCACGCGCAGGATCGTTGGCCGTGTTGAAGTCCGGCAGATACTTCTGCACGGGGTCGTCGAACTGCACCTTCCCTTGTTCGAAAAGCTGCATGACGGCGGGCGCGGTCGCGAAGGGCTTCGTCAGCGACGCCAAATCGAAGATCGTGTCCTCGGTCATCGGCTCCGCAGGTGCGGGCGATCCATCCAGCCCCGGCTCCCCCGCGAGCTTGCGCTCGCCATACGCCTGGCGGAAGACGACCTTGCCGCCGTGCCCGATCAGCACCACGGCACCGGGCAACTCGTTGGCCGCGATCGCATCGTCGATCAGCTTGGAGACAGCGCCGAAGTCATACGGGGAAGGCGCAACGGGCGGCAACGTCGGCGCGGGTGGTGGCGCAGGCACGACGGGAACCGGCGCCGCCTGCGAGCTGTGGGTCTCGGCTGTCTGCGCTGCATCACCCTGCGAGCAGGCCGTGGCGAGTGCCGAGCACGACCGCGCCAACCGCGATGGCCGTCCGCGCACACTGCTTGCCGAACATGGATTACGGCGACAACACCGGCGTCGGTGTCACGGGAACCGGAGCGGGTGCAGGTGCTGGAGCCGGGGCGGGTGCAGGTGCCGGTGCAGGTGCAGGACAGGAGCTAAATCGCAGGTGCAGGAGCCGGCGCGGGCGCGGGTGCGGAGCCGGGGCTGGCGCAGGCGCGACCGGCGCGGGCGCAGGAGCTGGCACCAGCGCGGGTGCGGGCGCCGCAGGTGCGGGCGCTGGTGCTGGCGCCACCGCAGCAGGCGCAGGTGCAGGCGCCACCGGAGCAGGAGCAGGCGCTACCGGAGCAGGCTTGGGCTCGGGCGCGGAGCCGGTGGCTTGTATTCGGGCTCTGGCTGCGGCTGGGGTTTCGGCGGTGGGGCCTGGATAACCGGCGGCGGCTCCGAGGTGGTCGTCGCCGTGGTCGTCGTAGTCGTGGACGTGGTCGTTGTCGGGCTGTCGTCGTTGTCGTGGGCTCGTCGTGGTGGTCGTCGGTGTCGTCGGGGTGATCGTCGGCCACGGGAACGTCGGCGTGGGGAACGGGTTCCACGGCGGTAAAACAGTCGGGGGAACCGGGATCGGCGGCACCTCAGGGATCGGGACCGCAGGCGCCTGCCCGGGCGCCTGCGCCGGCGGGGCCAGCGGCACGTTATTGGGCGCCGGGACAACCTGGTTGGTCCGGATCCTCGGCAGGGCCGGGGCGCCGGGCTGCGGCGACACCACCGCGATCGGCAACGCCACCGGATCCGCTTCGTGTGGCACCACCGGCAGGTAACGCCCCGGCACCGTCTCCGACTGGATCGCCGGCACCGGCTGCGCTTGGACGTCGGCGACCGGCCGGATGTTGACCGCGACCGCCACGGCCAGCGACGTGAAGGCCATCACCACGAACGACAGCGCGCTGCCCATGAGCAGTGTCCTCGGCGGTGGCGGCGCGATCACCGCGGTGTATGGCGCCTCGTCCTCCTGCTCCGGGACGAACTCCTCGAGCGAATCCGCGGGCATCTCGTAGTAGTCCGGCTCTTCCTGCGAGTACGCCAGCAGCGGGCCCACTACCCCATCCGAAGCCGGCGCCATCTGCGTCGCGTCGCCGGCAGCAGGCGCCATCTGCGTCGCGTCGCCGGCGGCTGGCGCCATCTGCGTCGCGTCGCCGGCGGCAGGCGCCATCTGCGTTGCGTCGCGACGGCTGGCGCCATCTGCGTCGCCGCGCCCGCCGGGGCGAACCCGGAATCGGTGGCCGTCTGGGCAGCACCTCGGGCGATCGCGAAGCCCGGATCCGGCGGCACCTCCACCGGCGTGGTCGAACGAAGCTCGGCCGCAACCGAATCGAGGTCCAAGCGCTGCCCGACCAACATGACCCGGGTGGTGGCCTCCGGAGCCTGCTGCAGCACAGCGGCGCACGCGACGGCCACACCTGCCGAGCCGATGGGCAGCGACCTCAACACCGACGTCGATTCCTCGTCCTCGCCCATCACCGTCAGCGACACGGTGTCGTCGGCGGCCAGCAGTAACGCGGCGTCCGCGCCGACAGTGCGGGCCAGCGCCGCGGCCGCCTCGGTCTCCGCCACCACCTCGACGTTCTGCACGCCCGCGTTCGCCACGGTCTGGCGCAAGGTCTCGGCCTCGGACACATCGGGTAGGCAGAGCCGCGTCGCGACCACCTGATTGCCCGAGTCGGCCACCGCACGGTAGGTGCCGACGATGGTGTCGGCAAGGTCAGTCGCCGCGTCCTCGGTCAGGTCGAGCGCGTACTCGTCGAACACCTGGCCGCTCGAGGCGGACGAACCGATCAGCGCCAGACGCGCCACCCGTCCGGTGACCGCTACCCCGAGGACTACGTCCACAGGTCCACTCCTTGCCTCATCAACGCTCCAAGCTACCGGACAGGTTTCCGCATCCTCGCCGGTCGAGTCGACGCCCGAACCGCTTGTGCCCGGATGCAAAAATGGCACGCTGGGGTGGCAGCGACTCGAGTCGTCACTCAGAGAGGAAATCGTCACGTGAGCGACCAGCGTTACGACGCGCCCGACACCGCCGTGGTGGCGACCGCCGCCGCGGCCGTCGTTGGCCGGTCGCCTCGAGTCGGCTACGTGCCTGCCCGCGCCAACGCCGTGCGCGACGGAGTCGCGGTCGCGCTGCTCGATCGTCGCGCTGCTTCTGCCGTGGAACCTCGACTTCGGTGTCGGTATCCCCGTCGGCAACGGCCTGCTGATCGCCGTCGTCGTCGCAGTGACGCTGCTCGCCATCCTCGCCGCGCTGGCGCCACACGTCGGTCCGTTCCGGCTCACCGCCGACGGCCAGGATGTCCGCCGCACAAGCCGGATCCGGCTGCTGCTCAGCGTCGCCTACCTGATCGTCGCCATCGGCTTCGTCGCGTATCAGTTGCTGGAGACATGGCGCGGCGGCGGAACCGGCCTGGTGCCGCCGGGGGTCGGACCCGGCCTGCTGCTGGGCGTCGGGGGCGCGCTGCTCGCGTCGCAGCCGCCGATCACCAGTATCACCATTCAGGACAACGGGTTTCGGCGCTGGTACACGGCCGCGCGGGTGCTCGGTGCGGTGTCGATTGCGCTCGCGACGCTCTCGGTGGCCTTCAACGTGTACTGGCGGCTGCGCTATCTGTTCGTCACGAACGGCGAGTTCAGCGGCGAGGACATCGCCGTCATCGTCACCACACTGCTGTACGGCGCGGAGGCGATGATCGCGTTGGTCATCGCGTCGCGCTGGCTCACCGAGAGGACCGCCGCCGCGAGGCTGGCCACCACCGCGCTGGGCGCCTCGGGCGCGCTGGCGGCGACGCTGGTGTGGATCCTGCCCATCGGCCGCGACGTCGACGCCTTCCACGGCATCGCGCAGAACACCTCGACGGCCGCCGTCGGTTACGAGGGCTACCTGTTCTGGGCGGCGGCCGCCGCGATCGTCGCGCCGACGACGCTCTACGCCATCTTCTTGATCAAGCCGCCGACGGTCGGTGCCTACCGCTCGGCTGCGGAGAAATGCCTGACGCTCATCGCGTTCTGGGCGTTCGCCGCGGCCGCGCTGCGCGTCGTCGACTATCTGATCGCCTGGTCACTGGATCTCCCCCGCGCCCTGTACGACACCGTCGCGATGACGGTGTTCAACCTGATCACGGCTTGATCGCGCGGTGGCTGCACCGCCAACTCGTCAAGGGCGAGATCCTTCCGCCCGTCATCGCGGCGTTCAGCGGACTGCTGTTCGTCTTCACGGTGGCGAACCTGGCCATCGGCGTCGCGCTCGCCCCGCGTTACGCCGAGCCGTCGCCCAACGCCGTCTACGGCAACAACCTGGCCCAGCAGATCACCAGCACGTTCGACGTGACCATCTGCTTGCTGAGTTTCGCCGTGCTGGTCGCCATGCTGTTCACCGGGCCGTTGGCGGGCTACCTGGTTCGCCGCCGCGACGCCCGGATCGCGGCCCCCGCTCCCACGCCCGAGCCATCGGCCGCCGCGCCAACAGCGTCCGCGCCACCGACACTCGCGCGGCCTGCGCAACCCGCACAGCCGGCCGAAATGCCGAGAATCGTTCGGCTGAGGGAGGATTCGACGACGGTGCTCGCGGCTCCGCCGACGGAGGGCGTTGCCGCGCCGACCGCCGCGCTTCGCATCCTGCGTCGCGAACGGGCATCCGAGCCGACAATCGCGCTGCCCACACCGCCGGACGATGCCGACGAACAGGCGCCACCGTCGGGCTGAGTGGTGGGGCGATCTGCCCGCCTCCGAGCGACTTTGTCGCTCAAAGCATTGTCCGCCTATTCAGTTAGCGACAAAGTCGCTGAGAGGCGGGCAACCTCAAAAGTTCTCGGACTCCGCGCTCGCGCCGGCATGACTACCCTCCGGTTTGTGCATGACTCACTGTGGACCGCCGCCACCGCGCATCCGTTTCTCGACGCGGTGCGCGACGGCACGATCACCGACTCCGCCTTCGACCGCTGGCTGGTGCAGGACGCGCTGTTCGTCGCCGACCTGCTGACCTTTCAGGCACGCCTGCTGGCGCGGGCGCCGCGGCCGGCTCAGGCAGTGCTCGCCGGAGGATGCAGCGCACTGGTCGCGGAGCTCGACTGGTTCGAAGACCAGGCCACTCGTCGCGGGCTCGACCTGAACACGTCCGCCTTACCGGCGACGCTCGCCTACCGCGAACTCTTGCAGCGGCTGGATTCCACACCGTACGAGGCCGCGGCGACGGCGCTGTGGGTGATCGAACGGGTGTATCTGCTCGCGTGGACCTCCGCCGCGTCAGACTCCACCCCGTTCAGTGAGTTCATCGAGCACTGGTCCACACCGGACTTCGCGGACTATGTCGCCGCGCTCGGCGAGCTGGCCGTGCCGGACGAACATGAGGAGCTTGTCGGCGACGTGCTGGCGCATGAGGTGGCGTTCTGGGACATGGCGTTATCCATCGGCTGACGGTAGTTGGCGTCGGCCGCCGCTCGTGTGAATCTCCGTACGCGCCTGCCGCTTCGGCCGATCGATTCGTGTGGTCGTCGTTTTCTTGACCGAAGCCGCGGGCGTCGCATCGATCCACTGCTCGTCGGGCTCAACCGTTTCCTCGGAAGTCATACTCACCCGGTGGCTACGCCTGAGGCTGAAGTGGATCTCCTCCGTCTCCTCGAAGACCTGGCGCGCACCGCGCAGCGGCCTCGTCGTCGTATCGATCGCGCTGGCGACGATCGGCGGCACGAACGGACGCATCCAGCGCACCGCCGCCCCCGCGACGTCGGGCAACGCCGGGATCAGCGAGCGCTTCTCGCCCGCTGCTGACTCGGTCAACGCGGGTAGGTTGTCCGATTCTTCAGCCGACGGATCGGCCTCCAACTCGGCGACGACCTCGGTGACCCGTTCCGACGACACGTGCGTCGGAGCCTCGATCGCTGCGGCGACGCGACGGCGCTGCTCCTCGCGATCGATCTCGCTCTGCGCCTCGATCTCGAGCCGGGCACTGGCCAGCTCCTGCTCAGCCCGCATCGTCTCGATCGCGGCGCGCACCTCGGCCTTCTTCACGGCGATCGCGGTGTCGGCCTCCAGGTCCGCCCGTTCGCGCACCGCGCGTGCGGCCGTGCGGCGATCCTCGGTCGTCTTCGCCCGCGACAGCCGCAGGAGCAACGGGAAGAGGAACAGCACGATGAACAAGCCGGTCATCAGCGCACGCAGCACCGTCGCGCCTGGGCTCGCGAGGGTGTGAGCGTTCATCGCCAGCCACCGCGCGCCGAACCCACGGTCCGCACTCGCGATCGCGGCGTCGCGTGCCTGCGCGAGCTTCTGCTCGTCGTTGGCGGCCGTCGCGTCGAGTGAGGGAGCGAGACGGTCCCGCTCGACGACCGCCTTGTCGAGCTGCCCCTGCGTGTCCGCCAGAAACTCGTCCGCGGTGCGGTGCTCGGGTCCGGCGCCCGGCACGCCGGTGATGTGGGTCTGCGGGCAGGCCGACGACGGGTTGAACTCGCAACGCGCGACGACCAACGCCGCGTCGCGCTGGCGACTCGCATCCACGACGGCGTCGTCCAGGGCAGTGCGGGACTGCCGCGTCCGCTCCAGGTCAGCCGACGCGGCCACGACGGCGGGTGCGGCATCGGCGCTGCGCGCCGCCTGCTCGTCGAGCCGGCGGTCGCTGGAGCCCGCGAAGATCAGCATGGCGACGAGCTCGCCGACGACGACACCCATGACGACCGCGGCAATCGCGTACGCCAGGGCGCGCGGCCACGACACATCAGCACTGAAACGTTTGGCAGACATCGGAACTCCACAAGTCGGGTTACGTGGGGACGCGGCGGGTTGGTCACGCCGGCGTGAATGCGCACATCGTCTCATACGCGTGGCCGCGACCGCACATTGTGGGCCAAGTCAGACGTCTAGCGCGCCACCCGGTAGCGGAGGTAGACGACTCTCGAGTTGAAGGTGCGGGTCTCGACGAGTTCAAGATCCACCTGGGCCTCGCGCTGGGGGAAGAACGGAATGCCGCCGCCGACCAGCACCGGGTGGACCCTGGCGCGGTACTCGTCGATCAGACCCAACGCGGCTGCCTCTGCGGCGATAGTCGCGCCGCCGATCGCGATGTCACCCTCCCCCGGCTCGGCTCGCAACCGCTCGATCTCCTCCGCCAGGCCGCCCGAAGCCAGGCGCGCGTTGCCCTGCACCTCCGACAGCGTGGAGGAGAACACCACCTTCGGGAGCGGATTCCAGAGCGCGGCCCACTCGAGCTCAGCCTCGTCGAACGATGCGCTCTGCTCGGGGTCCTCCCAATACAGCATCGTTTCGTACAGCCGTCGTCCCATCAGGTGAACGCCAACGTCCTGTATCTCGTCGATGGCGAAGCGAAAGACGTCCTCGTCGGGCGTCGCCCAGTCGATGCCGCCGTCCGGCCCCACGATGTAGCCGTCGAGTGAGATGTTCATCGAATAGGTCACGCTGCGCACCAGAAGTCCTCCTCCGTCAGGGTTCGAGAGTATGACCGCCGGACGCGGCAGGACTCATCGCAGCTCGCGATGCCTAGGGCTGTCGGCTCACGACGCATTCGGCGGTGAACCGAACCCAGCGGCCGGTGTCTCCACGCGCGGCCGACTTCTCCCAGTCGACAACCGCCCGGCCCGATAGCGCAAGTGTGCGCCCGCTCTCGAAGTCGATGAACAGCAGTGCGGCGGTCGGGTCGATCTCGAGATTGCCGAAACTGTTGAACATGTTGTTGCCCGGGAAGTCCGGCCACTCGACAGTGTTGTGGTCGGCGTGCACGAATCCCGCCGGCCCTCCGCGATGCGACGCGTCGTTGCCGCGCTCGGGATGAGTGGTGCCCAGGAAAAAAGTATCCACCGAACGAATCAGCGCGATGTCGTCGGCACCGAGGGAAGCGCCGTGCTCGACGTGGGAATCGGTTGCAGGAACGTCTTTTTCCGCGCTGATCCGCCGAGGATGAATGTACTGCGGGCAGTTGCCGTATGCCTGGGTGACGTCCACTTGGAGCGAGCCGCTGTTGGTTGCGGCCAACGTCCCGTTGATGCGGACGCGTCGCTTGGCGGCGAAGTCCATCACGACGATTCCGATGGGCTGATTCTCGGGGAGCCCGTGCAGCGGGTCGCCGATGGGCAGCGTGTTGCGCAGCGACAGTCGCGTGGACGTCGTCGCTGCCATGAAGCCAGGCGGTCCGACTAGCGGAGACGTCCACAGGCGGCCGTCGCGATTGCGCGCGGTGATTGCGGCGAACGATGCGTGCGCCAGAAATGCAGGCGCACCCCCGCGCAGCTCGCCCGGGGCCATCATCGGCCGCAACCGGGCGGCTTCTGCCTCGACTCCGGCCCGCCGTTGCACAGCGAGTTCGCCGCTGTGAAAACCGACAGCTTGACTCGACATAGCTAGACCCCTCACGGCGTTTCGGCGGTGAAACGCGGGAGGTTCATCGTTCATTCCGCGACGACGATCAGTCGTGCTTCTTCGACGCCGACTCCGGGGTTGTCCGACCCGACCGCGAGCGCATCGCTCTGACTCGCAGTGTGTAGCCGGCACGCCTTTTTGGGTAACCGCCCCACGAGGGGGCGTCCGATGCAGACACGGTTTCGTGGACTAACAGCAGCGCTGGCGGCCACGGCCGTCACCGCCGGGTGCGGTTTAACGGGGTCAGAACCCAGCGAACCGTCCCAAAAGTCCGGCCAGGTCACCGTCGGCGACAAGACCCGACAAACGCAGTCCATCAAGTGCACCCAGGTCGAGCGATTGTTGACGATCGCCGCGAAAGCCGACCCGGGGGGCGCGCGCGTCCTTCTGCAACTCGGTGGCGAGAAGCCGCTCGTCCAGACAGTCAGCATCGAGAACATCGACGGCCTCAACGGCGTCTCTGGAGGCGATGTCGGCAAGGCCGAGGCCTCCATCAACGGCAGCAGCATCTACACGATCACCGGCACCGCCGTCGTGTCCGGTCCAGCCAGTCCGGGTCAGACGACGGACATGCCCTTCACAATCGAAGCACCCTGCTGAGCCGCGGCCAGTAGCATCCAGCGCGTGCCGACGGATGCTCGCGCCGATAGCCAACATCAATACGTCTCGGGCCTGGCGGCCGTCATGACCGTCATCGCCATGGGACTCGGCTATGCGATCTCAATCGGCGATCCGACGATCCTGTCGGCCAACCTGCAGGTCGTCTCCAGCGGCCTGCACATCTCCGGAAGTACCTCGACATTCGTGGCCAGCCTGGCGACTCTCACCCTGGCCGCCGCCGTGCTCAGCGCAGGCGCTCTGGGCGACCTCTACGGCATGCGACGCATGTACCTGATCGGGCTGTCCGGCGCGATCGCTTTCAGCGCGCTGGCTGCCGCTGCGCCGACAGCGGCGGTGTTGATAGTCGCCCGCGCCGGTGCAGGGGTGGCACTGGCATTCCTGGTCGGCCTATCGCTGGCGATCACCAACGCGGTGTTTCCGCCGGGTCGGCGGGCCGCGGCGATCGCGGCGTACTTCGGCGTGGGATACGCCGTTGCCACCCCGCTGCCCGCACTCGGTGGAGCGCTGGCGCATGCCATCGGTTGGCGCGCATGCTTTTTCGTCGTGCCGGTCATCGCTGCGTTGGGGTTAGTCGTCGTGTGGCGGTACGTGCCCGAGACGGTGCGCGCCGACCGCCGCCTGGATGTGCCCGGCTTGGTGCTGTTCGCCGTCGCGCTGCTCGGGCTGATCTTCGGCACCTCACGAATGGAGACGGGCGTCGACGTCGTCGGCCTCGTATCCATCGCAGTCGGGCCTGGCGGCCGGCTGCGGGTTCGTCATGTGGGAGCTGCGCACGCCGGATCCGGCACTCGATATGCGGGTCTTTCGCTCGAGCCGGTTCAACGCGGCCGTGACGGCCGGGGTGATGTTCAACATCGTGCTCGGCGGGTCGATGGTCCTTCTGGCGTTCTATCTGGTGACGATCCGCAAGGAATCCCACGAGCTGTTCGGCTTCTTGCTGATTCCGGCCACTGCGATGGCGGCACTGGCGGCGTTCTCGGCAGGGCCGGCCGCGAACCGGTTCGGCGCCCGCACGGTGCTCGTCGGCGGGCTCGTCCTCATGCTGGCCGGCCTGGTGGTGCTCAGGACCTTCGACCTGGACACATCTCGACCGGTGGTGTTCGCCACCACGGCGCTCATCGTGGTTGGCGGTGCACTGGTCACCACACCGCAGGCCACGATCATGATGGGCAGTGCACCAGATGATCTCGGCGGTTCGATCTCCGCGGTCAAGAGCGCCGTGAACGAGGGCGGGTATTCGCTTGGACCCGCGCTCTTCGCCCTTGTCGGGATCAACCTGTTTCTCACCGACACCGCCCACGACCTTTCCCGGTCAGGGATCACCCGCACGGAAACCCGCGAGGCCCTACTGACCGTCCACGGCGGCCGCGGCGCACATCTGGTCGATCCGGAGCAAGCGCGACTGGTGGTCGACCAGGCGCCCCACAACGCGGTCGACGCGATTCACACGCTGAGTTTGATCATGGCCGTTGGGCCGATCGCGGCGATCATCCTGGCGCTCTGGCTCATCAAGCCCGCCAAGAACCAGGACCAGGTCTGACGCAGCTCGTCGCGGTGCGCCGTCTCGTCCGGTTCATAATTCACGAGTAAACGCGCGAGTACGCTCACACCAGGAGGTCCGAATATGCGGAAATACTCCAGCGGGGTGACCATCCTCACCGCCATCGTCCTCATGGCCATGGCGTTTGCAGCGCCGGTCAGCGCTCACCATGGATGGAGCGAATATCACGATGAGCAATTCGAAATCACCGGCGAGCTCGCGACGGCCGTCAGCCTCGCCGGGCCGCATGGGACCGCGCAGATCAGAGCCGACGACAAGCTCTGGGACATAGTCCTGGCCCCATCGCCGCGTACTGCCAGCGCCGGCCTCACCGAGGACGTCATCCCCGTCGGCGACACGGTAACCGCAAGCGGCCACCGGCATCTCGACGAGTCGACACTCGAAATCAAGACGGAACGCCTCACGTGGAACGGAAAGGTGTTCAACGTCTACCCCGACCGCAATTGATGCCTGACCTGGCGGCGGCGCCTCGGAGCGGGCGCACGCATGCATGACGTGCTCGTCTGGCTGGAGTCGTCTCCGCTCGGCATATTCATGCGCGGCACCGGCCCGTGGACCTATCCCGTTGTCAACGTGATTCATGTATTCGGGGTCGCAACGCTCTTCGGTGCCGTGCTCGTTCTCGATCTGAGGCTGCTGGGGGCGTGGCGCCGTGCACCGCTCCCCCCGATCACCACCGTTGCCGCCCCGATCGCGATGGCGGGCTTCGCGCTCGCCGCGGCCAGCGGTGTCTGCCTCCTGACCGCTAATGCCGTCGAGTACGAGAACAACCCTGTTCTACTGGTGAAGTTTCTGGCCATCGGACTGGGATTGGTCAACGCCGTGGTGCTGCGCCGCACAGCGGCGTGGCGGGCTCACACCACACGTGTTCTCTCCCCATCAGAAGCACGGCGGCTCACGCTCATGGGTGGTGTTTCCCTCGTCAGCTGGCTGACGGCGGTCGGTGCGGGGCGGATGATCGGCTACTGGTAGACCCACGCCGAGACTGATCATCGGCGTCGGACTGTTGTGGCAATCATCCTGGCGCTCTGGCTGATCAGGCCCTCAGAAAAAAGCTGATTAGTCCTCGCCGCGACCTTCACCGTGAGTATCCTTCTGGCGGTGCATGATTCGGGTGGCCCGGCGCCACCAGCACCCGATTCTCGAAAAGTTCCAAGTCGGAGGTAGGCCCTGTCCGCGAAACGAAGCGCCCGTCTTCTCGTCGCCGTGATGATCGCGGCCGCGGTGTCAGTCACCGAACAAGCGATTCCGTCGGCATCCGCTGAGCCCTGCCCGGACATCGCGGTGGCGTTCGCGCGAGGCACTGGCGAACCACCGGGCGTCGGGTTCGTGGGCCAGGCGTTCGTCGACGCAGTGCGCGCGCAGGCGGGTGGCCGGACGGTCGGGGTGCACGGGGTGAATTACCCCGCCAGCAGCAACTTCGCCGACAGCCTGGGGTTCAGGAGGAACGTCGTCGACGGAATCCGGGACGAGGCGAACCATGTCCACGGCGTGATGTCGGTCTGCCCGGATGCCAGGATGGTGCTCGGCGGCTACTCGCAGGGCGCGGCCGTGAGCGCGTTTGCCACCTCCGATGCGGTCCCCGCCGACGTGCCCGCGGATTTCCCACCCTTGCCAGCCGAGATCGACGACCGCGTGGCGGCCGTGGTGCTGTTCGGAAAGCCGGCGAACGGATCTTTGGCCAAGTACGGCGTGCCCGCCGCAGATATCGGACCGGCCTACGCCGGCAAGTCGCTGGAACTCTGCGCACCCGGTGACATGGTCTGCTCCGGCGACGCCGCCGCCTATCAGGACAACGCCCACGGTTCGTACGCCATGAACGGCATGGCCGCCGAGGGAGCGGCGTTCGCCATCGGTCGGCTCTAGTTTCTTGCGGCTCCTGACCGTCGCCGGACCGAAGCTATCGATCCATTGTCAACAAACCTACGGTCCAGATACGCTCCGGAAGTCCCGACTGCTCTGCTGAGAGGACACCGTGACCGAACTGGCGCAAGCGCTCGTCGGGGGGATTCTCATCGGTGGCCTCTACGTCGCCATCAGCATCGGCTTCTCGCTGTCGTTCGGCGTTCTCGACGTCGTCGACCTCGCGGTCGGCATGTGGGTGGTCCTCGGCGCGTTCGCTGCTGTCGTCGCCAGCGACAAGCTGGGGATCGACGCCTTCCTGCTGCTCCCCGTCGTATTCGTCGCCTTCGGGGCCGTCGGCTGGCTCATCGCGCCGCTGATCTACCGGGTCCGCACGAGCAAGTACGCACTGCCCGCGCTGATGGGGCTGGCGTTCACCTTCGGCCTCGCCACGCTGATCCGTGGCGGCCTGCTCACCATGTTCGGCTACACGCCCCGCACGGTGCGCACGGAATTCTTCACCGGCAACGTCTCGCTCTTCGGCATCACCGCACCCGCGATCCGGGTGGCCGGCTTCGCCTTCGCGGTCGTCGCCACCGGCCTGTTCCTGGCGTTCCTGTTCTACACCCGCACCGGCCTCGCTATCCGCGCCACCGCGCAGAGCAAGGAGAACGCCGGGCTGATGGGCATCGACGTGAAGCGGGTCAGTGGCCTGGTGTACGCCATCTACACCGGCCTCACCGCGATGGCGGGTGCGATGCTCGGCGCCATCTACGCGATGACCCCTGAGGTCGGCCTGCGCTACACGCTGTTCGCCTTCTTCGTGGTGGTGCTGGCCGGGCTCGGCTCGGTGGTGGGCGTGCTGGCCGCCGGGCTCTTCCTCGGCGTGCTGCAGTCGCTGGTCACGACGTATGTTGGGCGCCGACTACACCCTGATGGTGGTCTTCGCGGTGCTGTTCGTCGCGCTGCTGCTGTTCCCGCAGGGCATCTCGCGTCGGGGATTTGGCATGAGCCGACCCGCGTCCGGGGGCAATCCATTCCTCAACCTCGGTGTGCTCGCTGCCGTCGTCGCGGCGATGTGCCTGCTGCCGATGATGACGTCGCCGTATTACATCCGGGTGGCCACCGGCGTCGCGATGTGGGCGGGAATCGCGCTGTCCTGGAACGTGATCTGCGGCTACGCCGGCTACATCAGCTTCGGCCACGTGGCGTTCTTCGGCATCGGCGCGTACACGACGGCGATCCTGATGCAGCCCGACGTCGACTGGAACTTCTGGGCGACGCTGCCGGTCGCGGCCGTCATCGCGGGCGCCGTCGCGGCACTCGTCGGCTGGCCGGCGTTGCGACTGAAAGGCGCGTACTTCGCCATCGCGACCTGGGCGCTGGCCGAGGCCGTCCGCGAATTCGCCACGGTCGTCGACTTCACCGGCGGCTCCGGTGGACTCAAGACACCGATCCGCCTCGACGACAACTTCTTCTTCTACACGATGCTCGCTGCCGCGGCGATCGCGTACGCGCTGTGCTATCTCCTGCTGGAGCGATCCCGGTTCGGCTTCCAGGTAAAGGCGGTGCGCGACAACGAGATCGCCGCCCGTGCGCAGGGCATCAACGCCACGTTGGTCAAGATCTGCGCCTTCGTGCTGAGTGCGATGATCCCCGCCGTGCTGGGCGGGATCAACGCCTACTGGATCACGTTCATCAACCCCGACAGCGTGCTGAACACGATCATCACCGACCAGATCGTCGTCATGGTGCTCGTCGGCGGGCTCGGACACGCGTGGGGTCCTGCGCTCGGCGCGACCGCGCTGTTCCTCCTACAGGAGCAACTACGGGTCAGCTACGGCGAGACGACCGCCTACATCATCATCGTCGGCGCGCTCGTCATGGCGGTCGTGCTGTTCCTGCCCGACGGACTGGTCAGCATCGGCCGACGGGCGCGACGAATGAGGCTGATACGCCAGTACATCCGCCGCACCCGCAAAGAGCGCAAAGAGGATGCGCCGGCGCGAGCGGACCGCGAGGTCGAGGAGACCACACAATGACGGTGCTGGCTGTTGACGACCTGTTCCGCTCCTTTGGCGGCATCCGTGCGGTCGACGGTGTCTCGTTCGCAGTCGAGCAGGCAGAGATCGTCGGCATCATCGGACCGAACGGCAGCGGGAAGAGCACGCTGTTCAATCTGCTCACCGGCGCGCTGAAGCCCGACAAGGGCACCATTACCTTGTTCGACAAGAACATCACCCGGCTTGCTCCTCACAAGATTGCCCGGGCCGGCCTCAGCCGCACCTTCCAGATTCCGGCTCTGTTCGTGAACATGACGGTGCGGGAGAACCTTTGGACCGCCGCGGTGCAGTTCGACTGGAACAACGCCACGGCGAACGCGAATGCCGTACTGGAGCGGCTGGAGCTGACGTACGTCGCCGACGACCTCGCGAACACCTTGTCCGGCGGCCAGCAGCGGCTGCTGGAGATGGGTCGGGTGCTGATGCAGAACCCGAAGATCGCGTTGCTGGACGAGGTCGCCGCCGGTGTCCATCCGCGACTGCGGCAGATCATGCTCGAGGCCATCCGCAGCCTGCGCGACGACGGCACGACGTTCCTCGTCATCGAACACGACATGGAACTCGCGCAGGACATCTGCGACCGCATCATCGTGATGGACGCCGGAAAGATCGTGGCGCAGGGCAGTTTTGAGGACATTTCGCACGATCCCCACGTAATGGAGGCGTATCTGGGGGTGTCGGCTGAGTGAGTGAACACCAAGACGGCGAATCCCGAGGCGGCGTGGTGAAGGTCGACAGCGTCGACGCGGGGTATGGCAGCGTGCAGATCCTGCACAAGGTGTCGATGACTGCCCGCACCGGCGAGGTCACCTGCATCTTCGGACCGAACGGCTGCGGCAAGAGCACGCTGCTGAAGGCGATGGCGGGAGTGATCGACCCGTGGGCGGGCAAGATCACCCTCGACGATCACGATCTCACCCATCTGCCGTCTCATCGCACGCTTGGCTACGGGCTCGCGATGATGCCGCAGGGCGGTGGTGTGTTCCCCCAACTCTCGGTGCGCGAGAACCTGCGCGTCGGCGGCTACACCCTCCGTTCCCGGGGCCAGCTGGACCAACGGATCGAGGAGCTTCTGGAGGAGTTCCCTCGGCTGCGCGAGCGCTACAGCGTGCAGGCCGGACAGCTCTCCGGCGGTGAACAAATGATCCTGTCGATCGCCCGCGCACTCGTGCTGCGCCCACGCTTCCTGCTGTTCGACGAGCCGTCCGCAGGCCTATCCCCCAAGCTGGTCGGCGACGTCCTGGTAAGGGCCACCGAGCTCGCCCAGCGCGGGGTGGGCGTGATCATGATCGAGCAGAACATCCGCGAGTCGTTGCGGGTGGCCGACCGCATGTATGTCCTTGTGGCAGGCCGGAATCGGTTCGAAGGCACACCCGCGGACGTCGAAGACGACCGCGAGCTCATCCATCTGTATCTAGGGGGTCGCTGAACGATGCACCGCTGCGGCCCGCTGCCCGCATGGGCAACTCGAGAGGAGAAATGATGTCCAACTACATCAACCGTCGGCGCTTTATCACCAGGGCCGGCCTCGTGGTGGGCGGCGCGGTTGCCGCCCCGAGCCTGCTCGCCGCGTGCGGCGGCGACACTGGCGGTGGCGGAGGAGCATCCGACAAGTTCAAGGTCGGCGCCGTGCTCGAGTTGTCCGGCGAATCCGCGACGGGTGGCCAGATCGCCCAGCGCGGATACCAGCTGTGGGCCGACACGGTGAACAAGGCGGGCGGGCTGGCGATCGGCGACAAGAAATATGAAGTCGACCTGATCGTGCAGGACTGCAAGAGCGATCCTGCCACCGGCGCCGACGCGACATCCCGGCTGGTCACCGAGGACGGCGTCAACGCCATCTTCGGCGCGTACACCAGCGGCGTGCAGCTCGCGATGGATCCGATCTGCGCCAAGTACCGGATACCGTGCATCGCAGGCTCCGCGGAGTCGCCCAACGTCTGGAAGGCCAAGCCCGAGTTCACGTTTGGCGTCATCCCCGCCGTCGACACCACGGCGGCCCGGTCGATCCAGGCGATCGTTGACAACGCCAACCCCAAGCCGACCACGGCGGCGGTCGTCGGCGCCAACGAGCCGTTCTCCGACAACACCGCAGAGGGCTTCCGCCAAGGGGCCCAGGATGCGAAGCTCAACGTGGTGCACTTCGGGCTGTTCCCCACGAACGCCGACCTCGCGCCGGTGGCCGGTGCGGTCGCGGCGCAGCGGCCCGACATCGTGGCGGTCGGCGGCCACGACGTTCTTCTGGTCGACTTCGTGAAGGCGATGGCCGCGACCGGCTACACGCCGAAGGCGATCATCGAGCACTACGGCATCACCGATGCCTCGTTCGCGAAGGCGCTCGGCCGGCAGGCCGACGGCGTCATGGGCATTTCGGTATGGCTGCCGACCGCGTCGTTCAAGGACGACCTGTTCGGCTCGGCCGCCGACTACGCGAAGACATTCGAGGATCAGCACGGGTCGCCGCCGGATTACACCGCTGCCGGGTGCAGTGCCGCCGGGCAGGTGCTGCAGGCCGCGGTCGAGAAGCTGGGCGAGCCGCCGTCGCTGTCCGAGGAGTCCCGCGGCAAGCTGAACGAACTGATCGCAAGCACCGACCTGCAGAGCTTCTTCGGGCCGGTCAAGTTCGCAACCGAGGGCGACCACTTCCACAACAACACCGCGCTGACCCCGATGCTGGTCCAGATCCAGGGCGGGCAGGTCAAGGCGATCGCCCCGCCGGACTCGGCAGAGGCAAAGATCATCTATCCGCTGCCCCCGCTGAGCTGAGCCGTTTCGCCTCTTCCTCACCGACCAGACGGTGGTGTGAGCGTGGCCGCAAGACCGACGAGTAGCAGATCGAGGCCGCGGTCGAGCTCAGCGGCGCCGTCGTAGGACGCCAGAACCGATGCAAGTGCGCGCACCTGAGGGAACTCGGTGACCGCCAGCCGGTGTAGCCCTAGGCGCAGCACGTCGTCGGTCTCCTCGGGTCGCTCGATCACCTCCTGCAATTCGGTGAGGATGTGGCCCTGTAGGTAACCGAAGAGCATTCGGTATATATGCAGGGCATCAGGGCCGCTGAAGCCGACGGCCGTAAGGAGGGCGAGGACGTCCTCGAGCGGCCGCAGCATCCCCGGTGGCCGCTGGCCCAATGGCGTTGCCAGCGGCCGAGTCACCAGCAGCGGCACCACGTTTGGGTGTGCGAGAGCCAGACGCCGAAACTCATGAGCGACTGCTCGCAACTGGCCCGTCCAGTCTGTATCAGACGTATCTACCCGTAATTGCCCGAGCACGATCTCGGCCATACCGTCGAGCAGCGCCGCCTTGCTCGGTACATGCCGATAGAGCACTGTGGGATCCCGGCCCACCTCTTCGCTGAGGCGACGCATGGACAGGCCGTCGCTACCGTCGCGGTCGATGATCCTCAGCGCCGCTTGCAGGATCATCGGCCGGCTGACCGGACCTTCGGTCTTGCCGCTGGATGCGTCGGACAGGTCAGTTCCGTCGGCGCCTGTACTGGGCACGGCCCGATCTCTGGCCACCACGGATGGCCCCCTCCTTCGGCTCTCTACGCGCGAACAAATCGTATGTTAACGCTAGTCGTCAACGGTGTTGACAGACAGGTGCAACAGGCGTTCACTGGAGACATACCACCAGATGAGAGGCGCTGAAATGCTTGTCATCGCTGGGTTAAGTGTTTTGCTCGGCGCGGCGGTTGCGCATGCGGCGAGCAGTGCAAGGACGGCCCACCCACCGACCGAAAACATGCGTGCTCGGCTAGCGCCCTCCGGGGCCAACCGGCGCGACGTTCCTCTTTCGGATCAAGGTCGGCGCGGTGGCGCCGCTCGCACCGAGCGGCCTCTGGACTGGCCCCGGCTGTACCACGGAGTCAACCCCCGACACGCAACGGCCTTGGCGTTCACCAACCGAGCCCACGACGCCCGGCTCGAACATCAAGAACGGGCCGACACGATCGCAGAGCCGTCCGCGACGCCGAACGCACAGCGCGCCGACGCAGAAGACCGTCAGTAGGTTCGCGGCGACACGCGTACTTCGCACTGACTGGAATCCACCCAGGCTCGACCAATCTGATGGGCCCAATGTGGCTACCAACACAACCAGTTTGATCATCGTCGTCGCAATGGCGGCACTTGTACTCACCGGCCCGGTAACGGTCTCCCGGCCGGGATCGCCATGAGTAAAACGATCATTCGTGGTACCCGGTCTCGACTACTCACCAGGCGGAACACCACAAAATTCGATACTCGATGGACGATGTCACCGGTAGTCATTGTCAGCGCATTTGGCGACATCGACGGGACGAACGCGGGCACCCTCACCGATTATGCAGTCGTGAAGACGTTGCGTTGCCGCGGAATGATCGTGGATCTCAGCGGTCTGGAATTCTTTGGCACGGAGGGGTTCTTGGCGCTGCACAGAATCTCGGTCAGCTGCGCGCGCGCCGGGATCGGGTGGGCGGTGGTACCTGGTGTCGCCGTCTCCCGGCTGCTACGAATCTGCGACCCGCAGGGATTGCTGCCCACCGACGACACCGTCGATACGGCACTGGCTACCCTGCAGCAGCACCACGCGGTGCGAAAGTAATTGTCTTTCAGTATTTCCGCGCTAATTCTCCACATCACACCTGCGCGCAGGTCTAGCGTCAGAGTCGTCAAGTCACGGCGACCTAGGGGGTCAACATGCCACGACACGACCGACGAGACCGAGACGTTGAGTACGTCCAGCCGGCCCCGCGACCGAAGCCCCAGTCCAAAATCGCCTGTGGCTGCAACTGCCCCACCTGCGGCGGCAGTGGGCACTGCCACAACATGGGCAGTGGCTGCAACGTGAGATGAGCTGACCCTCGCACGATTCCGCCCGCGCGGGCGCCGCAAGGGCCCGGCTCAGCGCGTCGTGAGCACCAGTCCCGGATAGCCCTGCGCCGCAATATCATCCAGCGATCGCCGGTAGTTGCCGAAGCCGCCGATGTAGGGCATGAACACGCGCTTCTTGCCGTCGATGTTGGAGCCCAGGTACCACGACGACTCGGCTCTGGGGAACAGCGTCCGCTCGGCCGCTTCGGCAACGTGGCTCGTCCACGCCTTCGCGGCATCGCGCCGCGGCTCGACCTCGGTGATCCCCCGTCGCTTGGCGTCCACCATCAGTTCGACGGCCCAGTCGACCTGCACCTCGGCGTGCAGCACCATGTTCGCCAGCACCGACGGGCTGCCCGGACCGCTGAAGCTGAACAGGTTCGGCAGCCGCGGCACCATCACCCCCAGGAACGTGACCGGCCCGTCGGCCCAGATCTCCGTCAGCCGCTGCCCGTCCGGACCGATCGGGTCCACGCGCGTCATCGCGCCCGTCAGCGCGTCGAAACCCGTCGCGAACACCAGCACATCGCAGTCGTAGGTCGTCTCGCCCGTCCGGACACCGTCCGCGCTGATCGCCTCGATCGGCTCGCGGCGCAGGTTCACCAGCCGCACGTTGTCGCGGTTGAACGTCGCGTAGTAGCCCGCGTCGGTGCAGATGCGTTTCGTCCCGATCGGGTGGTCGGTGGGGATCAGGTCCTCGGCGACCGCGGGGTCGTCGACGATCTCGCGGATGCGGTCCTCGGCGAACTGCCGCGCGATGTCGTTGGCCGCGAGCACCGACCCCTGATCCGGAAAGGTCTTGCTGAACAACACCCCGCCGTCGCGCCAGCGCTGCCACATCGCCACGTCCCGCTCCGCGGGATCGGTGTCCAACGCGTTCTGGTGATACGTGCCGTGCGGTGTGCCCGAGGGCGCGTACGCCGAACGCTGCCTGCGGTCCGGATACTCCCGCTGGATGCGGTCCAGGTCCTCGTCCGACCACGGGTAGTTGGGCATCGGGATCGTGTAGTTCGGCGAGCGCTGGAACACCACCAACGACTCGGCCTGTTCGGCGAGGATCGGCGTCACCTGGATGCCCGACGAACCCGTACCGATCACGCCGATCTTCTTGCCGCGCAGGTCCGGATCGTCGCGCGGCCACGCCGCGGTGAAGTACACCTCGCCCGCGAAGTCGTCGAGGCCGGGGATGTCGGGCCGGTTCACCGCCGACAGGCAGCCCGTCGCGCACAACAGGAACCGGCCGCGGTGTGTCTCGCCCGTCGACGTCTGCACCACCCATTCGCCGGCGTCGAACCGCGCTCCGACCACCTCGGTGCCGAAGAGGTAGTGGCGCCGCAGGCCGAATCGGTCGGCGACATGGTCCAGGTACGCCAGGATTTCGGGCTGGGCCGCGAACCGCTCCGTCCACGTCCACTCGCTCTGCAGGTCGTCGTCGAAAGAGTATGAGTAGTCGACGCTTTCGACGTCGCAGCGTGCACCGGGATAGCGGTTCCAGTACCAGGTGCCGCCGACGCTCGGCGCGGCCTCGATGCCTTGCACCGTCAGGCCTTCCGACAGGCAACGGTGCACCGCATACAGGCCGGCGAACCCGGCGCCGATCACGATCGCGTCGACCGTCACGCCGACGCCTCCGCCCTTACCGGGAGCAGCCGACGCATATCGGACCACAGCAGTTCACGAGCCGCTGCTCCGGCAGAGAACGGCATGATCGTCAGGAAGCCGTGGAACAGCCCCGGGTAGTCGCGTTGCACCACAGGCACATTCGCGGCTCGCAGCCGCTGCGCATACGACGTAGCCTCGCTCTGCAACACATCGAATCCGGCGGTAACGACAACCGCAGGCGGCAGGCCCTCGTGCGATTCGGCCCGCGCAGGCGCCACCAGATACTCCGGAGACGGCATCTTGTCGTCGAGGTATTGCCGCCAGTAGTACTGCATTGCGTCGCGCGTGTTGACGTAGCCGGTTGAGTACTTGCGATAGCTCTCGGTGTCGAAGAACGGCTCGATCACGGGATAGATCAGCACCTGCCCGGCGGGCATCCGGGCGCCCCGCTCGCGGCACATCAGCGCGGTGACGGCCGCCAGGTTGCCGCCCGCGCTGTCACCGGCGACCAACGCTCTCGCGGGGTCGATGCCGAGCTCGTCGGCGTGCTCGAGCGTCCAGCACCACGCGGCGAACACGTCCTCCGCGGCCGCGGGTGCGCGATTTTCCGGCGCGAGCCGGTAGTCCACCGACACGACGACGGTCTCCGTGTGACGCGACATCGCCCGGCAGAAGCTGTCGTGTGAGTCCAGGTCGCAGAGTACGAAGCCGCCGCCGTGCGCGAACACCACCGCGGGCCGCGACTCGCTGTCGCCGTGCGGGCGGTAGATCCGCACCCGCAGGTCGCCGCCCGGACCGGGGATGAGGAGGTCGTCGGCGCTCGCCACGTCGTCGAGGTTCGCAACGGGCAGACGTCGGCCGACCAGCACCGCCCGCGCCTCGTCGGCGGTCATCGTCTCGACATCGGGATAGTCATCGTCCAGGGACCGCATAAAGGCCTGAACGCCGTCGTCCATGATCCGAACCGTAATGCACGATCGCTGGCTACCATCACGAAAGCCAGCCCGAGGAGGTCCACATGACCCCATCCGCTCCTCACGTGCGCGAAGCCGCTCCCAACCTGCCGCCCGGCTTCGACTTCACCGATCCCGACATCTACGCCACCCGCCTGCCGACGGAGGAGTTCGCCGAGGTCCGCCGCGCCGCACCGATTTGGTGGAACGAGCAGCCACCCGATGTCGGCGGCTTCGGCGACGGCGGCTTCTGGGTGGTCAGCAAGCACCGCGACGTCCGCGAGGTGTCGCTGCGCAGCGACGTGTTCTCGTCGCAGAAGAAATCGATCGTGCCGCGCTACAAGGTCACCGGCGGCGGTGGACAGATCGAGGCCGGCGCCGCGTCGATGATCATGATGGACGACCCCGAGCACAGCCGGCTGCGCAAGATCATCTCCCGCGGGTTCACGCCGCGCGCCGTCGAGCGGCTGCGCGCCGAGCTCAACGAGCGGGCCCAGGGCATCGCCGCGCAGGCCGCCGCCGAGGGCTCGGGCGACTTCGTTCTCCAGGTCGCCCGCGAGCTGCCGCTGCTGGCCATCGCCGAGCTCCTCGGGGTGCCGTTGGAGGACCGCGACAAGCTCTTCGACTGGACCAACCAGATGATCGCAGGCGACGACGACCCCGAGTTCGCCGAATACAACCCGCTGCAGTCGACCGCCGAGTTGATCTGGTACGCCATGCAATTGGCGGCGCGCAAGGCTGAGGACCCCGGCGACGACATCGTCACCACGTTGATCGACGCCGACGCCGACGGCCAGCTGACCGAGGCCGAGTTCGGGATGTTCGTCGTCACCCTGACCGTGGCCGGAAACGAGACGACCCGCAACTCGATCACCCAGGGCATGATGGCCTTCACCGACTTCCCCGACCAGTGGGAGCTGTTCAAGGCGCAGCGGCCGAAGACCGCCGCCGACGAGATCATCCGCTGGGCCTCGCCGATCACCGCGTTTCAGCGCACCGCGCTGGTCGACACCGAGCTCGGCGGTGTGCCGATCAAGAAGGGACAGCGGCTGGTGCTGTTCTACCGGTCGGCGAACTTCGACGAGGACGTGTTCGACGACCCGTTCACGTTCGACATCCTGCGGGATCCCAATCCGCACGTGAGCTTCGGCGGCACCGGTGCGCACTACTGCGTCGGCGCCAACCTCGCGCGGATGACGATCGACCTGATGTTCAATGCGATCGCCGACCACATCCCGGACCTGAAGCCCGTCGCTGCTCCGGAGCGGCTGCGGCACAGCATGATCAACGGCATCAAGCACTGGCAGGTCGAATACCGATGAGGTTGCCCGCCTCGCAGCGACATTGTCGTTATCAATTAGCCGATGTGCGGTTTCGGCGACATTGTCGCTCAGAGGCGGGCACTCCGGCGGTTGTCCTGGCTGGCTGCCATAGTGGGGCATGCCCGCCTCGTCCACTGCCTCAGTGCTGATCACCGGGGCCAACTCCGGCATCGGCAAAGAGGTCGCTCGCCAGTTCGCCGAATCCGACAGCTTCGACACCATCTACCTCGCCTGTCGAAATCAGGCCAAGGCCGAGGCGGCCCGCGACGAACTCGAGCGCACCACCGGCAAGGCGATCTTCACAACGGTGCCGCTGGACACCAGTGACCTCGGTTCCGTCCGTGCTGCGATCGCTTTGATCGATACACCGTTACGCGCTGTCGTGATGAACGCCGGCGGAACCGGCGGATCGACGCCCTTGGCTCTGACCGCCGACGGGGTTACCGAGATCTTCGCGTCGAATGTGCTCGGCCATGCCGCGCTCCTCGAACAGCTCATCGCGGCGGATGCTCTGACGGGCTCGGCCGTTCTGGTCGGAAGCGAGGCCGCGCGCGGTGTGCCGAAGCTACGACTCCCCCGGCCCACCTTCGCCGAGCATTCGGTGGACGAGTTCACCAGCGTCATCGACGGGTCGTTCTTCGCGGGAGGCAAGGTCGATACAGGCGTCGCATACGGTCAGGTCAAATACTTGGGCGCCCTGTGGATGTCGGAGCTCGCCCGTCGCAACCCGCACCTTCGGCTCGTCACTGTCAGCCCGGGGAACACCGCGGGCACCGACGTCTACAGAGACTTGGGGACAATGGTGACGCCCCTGATGAATCGGATCCTTATGCCGTATGTATTGCCCAGGTTCGGCCTCGCTCATCCGCTGGATGCGGGCGCTCGGCGACTGGTCGACGCGACAGTCCGAGACGACCTCGACGGCGGAAAGTTCTACGCGAGCACCGCCAACACACTGACCGGACCGCTAATCGACCAAGCGACCATCATTGCCGACTTCGCAGATCCGGATGTTCAAAGGCACGCCTACGACGCGGTCCACCGGTTCATCCCTGCTCGCTAGGTGGCGGAATCGGGTCCAGCGAGTTGCCGACGGGGATCGACTCGCAGTTGTTCGGCGCGGGGCGTCCGGCGAAGCGGTCGTTGATCCAGTCGATCGCCTGCATCAGCCAGATGCCGACGCTCGAGGTGTGGCTGAGCAGGTTGTACTGCTCGTAGTGCACGGCGGTCCTCTGTGCGCAGTAGTTGCGCGCGAGCGTGCGGACGTCGCCGGCGATCATCACCCCGTCACCGGCGCCGATGCCCGGCTTGTTCCCCGGCGTTCCCTCTGGAATGCCGTTGGCACCCTGGCCGATGAACAGCGGGACGGTCGGCGTGCCGCCCGTCCCCATGATGAGTTTGTTGGCCATCGTGACGAACAGTCGAAGGCTCTCTGGCGTCGGGTATTCCGGGATGACGACATCGGTCCACTTCAACCGCCAATACCGACGCTGACCTAGGACGTGCACGATCGATGCGTCCTGCATGGTGCGGTAGAGATCCAACCCCCGTTGCGTGAGGTACGGCGTGAAGTCGACCTCGAACGCCCGCGCGATCCCGATGAGCGCCATCGGCATCACGCCCGCCCAGATGAACGTGTTCTCGACGTAATGCAGGTTGTGCGCCGGGTGGACCAGCACACCGCCAATGGCCGCGCCGATCAAGCGGGCGTTGACATCTGGTGCGTATGTCGGCGCTAGCTCGGCGGCCCATTCGCTGGCGATCGCACCACCGGAATAGCCGAGAAGCGCGACGTTCGCGTCGCTCGCGGTCTCGACCGCCGACGCGTTGAAAGCGGCGCGAATCGAGTCGAGGGTGTTCATGCCGTACTCAGGGCCCGCGGCGAAGTCGGCGCGTTGGCCTTCGGTGTCCGGCACGATCACCGTGAATCCCTGTGCGAGAAAGAGACCGAACACCGCAAGCTCCACGCTGGGAACGAGGCCGCCGAACGTCAGTCCGCCGTTGATCGCATACGACGGCTGATCATTGCGGTTCAGCGAGTCGTAGGCGGATTGATACGACAGTATTCGCGTCGTATCGGGCTGGTGCAGCGGCTGGATGACGGAGGTGACGTTGGTGGTCGGCTTTCCGGTCTGGCTCGTCGACCGGTACAGCAGCTGCGTGGTCTTCAGCAGAGTTGGAAGGCCCACGATGTGGTAGGGAACGCTGCGAGTGGCCAGCACCGTGCCCGGCGGAATCTGGTCGAGCGGCGTGCTGCCGGAATAGATGTAGAACGGGTCGTCGTTGCGGCGACGGCACGAACGACCGAGCCGAGGAGACTTCCACGGGCAGGCCGCTCGGAATGGGATAGAAGCCCTCTGGTGGCGGTGGAGCAGTCATCGCACCCGAGTATTCCCGACCGCGCGGCTTCCGCTCCCACAACTCGCCGTCGCCCGCGCTGACGCCTTCCCGGATCAGCGCGCGCTTGAGGATCTTGTTCGTCGCCGTCTGCGGCGAGTGCGTCGTTGATGCGCACGTACCTCGGCCATGCCTTCGGCGACAGGTCGGGCTGTGATGCGAGGAATTCTTCGAACTGCTTGTGCGACAGGGTGGCTCCGTCGTTGACGACGACGGCCGCCATCACCTGGTCACCGACGATCTCGTCCGGCACGGCGTACACGGCGACGAGGCTGATCTCGGGGTGCCGCTGCAGGATCCGCTCGATCGGGCCTGCCGCCATGTTCTCCCCGTCGACCCTCATCCAGTCGGCGGTGCGGCCGGCCAGGTAGATCCAGCCGTCGGCGTCGCGGTAGGCCAGGTCACCAGACCAGTACATGCCGTGCCGCATCCGCTCCTCGGTCGCGGCGGGGTCGTTGTAGTACCCGGTGAAGCCGCCGACCCCGTAGGTGTTGACCAGCTCGCCGACGGCTTCGTCGAAGTTGGTCAGTGCACCGTGCTCGTCGAAAACCGCTGGTGCGCATTCCGTCACGGTGTCGGCATGGTAGACGCTGACACCCGGATATCCCTTGCCGATAGATCCCGGCGGACATCCGTCCTCGCGCATGACGACGACCGCGAACTCACTGGAGCCGAAGCTGTCCACGACCTTGCATCCGAATCGTCGTGCGAACTCGTCGACGTCGCGTTCGGTGGCCTCGTTTCCGAACGCCGCCCTCAGTGTGTTGTCGGCGTCATCGGGCTTCTCGGGCGTCGCCAGCACAAGCGCCAGCGGCTTGCCGACGTAGTTCATGTACGTGGCGCCGTACCGACGGATGTCGGGCAGGAACCGCGACGGGGAGAACTTCGCGGGCACCATCGTCGCGCCGCATGCGAGCGCCACCGCCCAGCCCGCCGCCACCCCGTTCGAGTGGAACAGCGGCATCGACAGGTAGCAGACGTCGTCGGCGGTCAATTCGAACCGCTCGGCCAGGCTGGCGCCGCACAGCACCGCCATCGCATGGGCGAACCGCACCGCCTTCGGGTCGCCGCTCGTGCCCGACGTGAACAGCATGACGACCGGATCCACACCGGCAGCTTCGCTATACGGCTCAAGCGGTTTCGCGACCGCCACCGCGTCACGGTAGTCAGGCCCGTCGACGTCCAGCACTCGCGCACCGCCGAGGTCGAGACCGTCGAGCAGCGGCATGTGCTCAGCGTCAGCGAGCACCAGCTGGCAGTCAGACCGCCGGATGTCGGCCGCAAGGCCGTCGCCGCGCCGCGTGGTGTTGATTCCGCACAGCACATATCCGCCGAGCGCGGCCGCCGCCATCGACCGCAGCATCGCGGGCGTATTGCCAAGCAGCGCACCGACATGCATGGGCCGCGACGGGTCGGCGAGCGCGATGAGTGCCGACGCCTCGGCCGCCGCTTCGGCGAGGTGCTCGCGCCAGGTCCACGTCCGGTCCTCGTGCATCATCGCGATGCCGTCGTCGTCCATCCGCGACCGCAGCAGCTGCTGCACCGTCTCAAACATGAGCGGGCCGGTAGCGCAACAGCGTGATTCCCGTGTCGGGCACCTCGCAGAACACGGGTGTGACCCGCATCCCGATACGGATGTCCTCGGGTTCGACGTCGACGAGTTCGGTGCTCACCCGCGGGCCGACGTCCCACTCGACGACGGCCAGCAGCTGCGGCAGCTTCTCCGCCCACGGCGGCCCGGTCGGCCTGCGCGCGACGGTGTAGGTGTACAGCGAGCCGGCGCCGTCGATCTCCCGCCACTCCAGATCGTCGGCGAGCGTGCCCGGCGCAAGCGTGCGCGGGTAGAAAACATACTGCTTCGTCGACGGCGAGTACTGGATGAGAATCCGGTGCTCGCGCAACGCATCCCAGAACGGCTGCGACACCGGCGTCGGTTCGGGCAACGGTGCGGTCACCTCAGTCACCACCCAGGATCAGCGCGACCTGCTCGCTCATGATGCCGCCGTTGCCGGTGACGAAAGCCGTGTCGCAGTCGCGCACCTGCGCCTCGCCGGAGCGGCCCATCACCTGGCGCGCGCCGTCGACCACATGGTGCATACCGCCGGCTATGCCTGCCTGCCCGTACGACAGCTGCCCGCCCGCCGTGTTGGTGGGGAAGTCGCCACGGAAGGTCAGGTCGTGCTCCGTCAACCACCTCATGCCCTCGCCCTTGCCGCAGAAGCCCGCATCCTCCAGGGTCATCAGCACGGTGATCGTGTAGCAGTCGTAGATCGACGCCATGTCGATGTCGGAGCGCTGCAATCCCGCCATCGCGAACGCCCGCTCGGCGGCACGGGCAATCGGCGTGCGGATGAGATCGTCGGCGTACGTCGGCGTCTTGAACCGGATGTGCTCGCCGAAACCCTTGATCCACACCGGGCGATGACGAGCCTGACGCGCGACGCCGGCGTTCGCGATCAGCACGCCCGCACCGCCCTGCACCCGCATCACGGTCTCGAGCATGTGGATCGGGTCGGCGATCACCGGGCTGTTGAGCACGTCGTCGACGGTGATCGGCTTGCCGTGGAACACCGCGCCGGGATGGGCGCACGCGTTCTCGCGCTGCTGCACCGCGATCCGCGCCAAGGCGGCTGCGTCGTAACCGAATTCGGCCGCATAGCGCTGCGCGATCTGCGCGTACGGGCCGTTCTGCCCGACGTTGCCGTACGGGATCTCGAACTCGGCCTGCGGCGAGCCGTAGTTGTTGCTCGACGCCCCGTACCAGCCGAGGGTCCGCCCTGGCTTCGCCTCCGACCGCGGAACCTCGGTCGAGCCCGGCATGACGACGAGCACCGCCTCGCACTGGCCCAGCTCGACGGCCGCTGCGGCGCGCCACACCATGCCCGCCGCGGTCGCACCGCCCAGGTCGACGCGGTCACCGAAGTCCAGCGGCAGTCCCAGATACTCCGAGAGCGTGGCCGGGGCGAACATGTTCGACTCGGCGATACCGTGCGTCGAAAGCCCGTTCACCACAGCGGGATCGACACCCGCGTCCTCGATGACCATCTTGGCCAGCCGCGCGTACTGGTCCAGGGTGAACGACGGCGGCCCGCTCTGCCGCTTCTCGGCAGGCAGTTCCGCGATGCCGACGATGGCCGCCTCGCCGCGTAGACCCGTCACTGCGCACCCCGCTGCGGCAGCGCGACGGTCGCGGTGCCCGGCATCAGCACGTCGTCGCCACGCCTGCAGAAGATGTCGAGGTCGACGAGGCCGTCGTCGCGCTTCTCTGTGACGACGCCGCCGAAGGACAACTCCTGGCCGGGCAGCGCGATCGCGCGGTTCTGCACGGAGAACTCCACCAGCCGCCCGTCGCCGCCGATCCAGTCCGTCAGCGCCCGAGACAACAGCGCAGCCTGCAGCGGGCCCTGGACGAGCACATTGTCGTAGCCTTCGCGGTCGCGCGCCCACTCCTTGTCGTAGTGGATGCGGTGCCCGTTGTAGGTCGCGGCGCTGAAGAAGAACATCTGCGTCTCGTCGACGCTGACAATCAGGACCGGGATCGCGTCGCCGGTGTCGACGTCCTCGAAGTACACCTGGTCGGTCATGCGGGCCTGGCGATCATCGACGTCGTCGCTTCGGCGAGGAGCTCGCGGTGCTGGTTACGGTATTCGGCGCGCCAGGTCACAAGCACGAATTTGCCTGACCTGCCCTGTTTTTCAACGATCGAGTCGACGGTGCGCATCATCTCGACCTCGTCGCCGTGATAGGCGGGCAGGTGGAACCTCGTGCTCTCGCCACCTGCCATCCGACGCGGTGCCCGCGGGAACGCCATGCTGCCGGTCACCGCGCCCGACGAGCCGTCCGGCCGCAGCTCGCCGAGCGCCGCGACTCCGAGGATCGCGTACTGCAGGTAGAGCGGCGGGCAGACGATGTCGCGGTAGCCGTGCTGGCGCGCGTACTCGGGTTCGAACCACAGCGGGTTGTGGTCGCCGACGGCGGCGGCCCAGCGTTGCCAGTCCCGTCGGTACACCTCGCCCGTCGCGACCGCGACGACCGTCCCGATCTTCTCGGCCGACTCCGCGTCGATGAGGCTGTCGGCCGTCATCGCGAGCCCTCCCAGTTCTTCTCATTCTCAAGCCATTTCGCGGCGATGTCCGCTCCGCCACCGAGTGTCGACAGCACCCGAGCTCGTTCGGAGAACTTGTGCAGCCCGGTGTCGACGACGTAGCCCATGCCGCCGTGCAGTTGATGTGCGTCGAGCGTGATCTTCTTGACGTCGGCGGCGCGCATCCGTGCGACGGCCGTCTCCCGCGTTGCCGTGCGGCCCCGGCCGATCCAGAACACCGCCGACTGCGCGGCGAGGCGGGCCGCCGACAGTGCGATGTGCATGTCGGCGACCAGATGCTGCGCGGCCTGAAACGACGCGATCGGCCTGCCGAACTGCTCGCGCACCTTGGTGTAGTCGACCGTGCGGTCGATCACCGCCTCGCCGACGCCGACCAGGTCCAGACAGTCCAGCGCCACAATTGCGTTCACGACGCGGCGGAGCTGCTCGTCGTCCACGGGTGTCGGCTCGTCGACCACTACGTCGTCGAAACGGACCGTGGACGCCGCGAACCCGCCCATCATCGGCACGGGCTCGACGGTGATACCTGATGTCGTGGTGCGGACGGCGACGACGCCCGCGTCGGCGGTCGTGACGATCACGTCCGCTGCATCGGCGTCGGCGACGAAGTCCACGACACCGCTCACCAGCCAGCGGTCGCCGTCGCGTCGTACCTGCAGCCGCGGCGTCACGTCGGAGGCATCCCGCGGGTTGAACAACGCACAGGTGCCGCGCGTCTCGCCCGAGGTCAATCGAGGTAGCCAGCCCGACCCCACGCCGAGCACGTCCACGGCCAGCGCCGCATACACCGTGCTCTGAACGACCCTGGGACACAGGGCTCTTCCCGCTTCGAGGCAGAAGACGCCGACGTCCGGGAGGCTGCCATCCACCACCAACCCGAGCACGCCCGCATCTGCCAGCGCCTTCCACTGCGCATCCGGCTCCAGCTCGGCGGCCAGCACGCTGCGGCACATCGCGGCCAGATCGCGTTCGTCCTGAGAGGGAATCACTCGCATGGCGTCACCGACCGTACGACGGCATCTTGTGGCCACGCTGGGCGATGACATCGCGGAGCACTTCGTTGGTGCCGCCGCCGAACCGCATCAGCGGCGACACCCGGTACAGCCGCTCGAAAAAGTTGCCGACACGGAGTCCATCGGGTCCGAGCAGGTCGATGGCCAGGTCGGCGATCCGTTGCCGCAGCTCGCTGGTGAAGATCTTCTCGACGCTGACCTCGATGCTGGGGATGCGACCACCGTCGAGCAGAGAGGCGGCCTCGTAGCCCATCAGCTTGGCAACCTCGACGTCAGCCTCGGCCTGCGCGAGGCGGCGGCGGAACACCGGATCCGGCGAACCCGCCATCGCGATCAGGTCATCGAGCGCGCGCCGCAGGTCGCCGGCATTCGTCAATGCGCCGCGCTCGAGGTCCAGCGCGCCGGTGATGTAGGTCCACCCGGCGTTGACCTCACCGATCAGGTTCGTCGCCGGCACGCGCACGTCGTTGAGGAACGTCTCGTTCGTGCGGTATCCCGACCATGCGATCAGCGGGCGGATCTCGATGCCGGGGCTGTTCACCGGCACCGCGATCACCGAGATCCCGCGATGTCGCGGGGCGTCGGGATCGGTTCGCACGCACAGCCATTCGTGCGTGGAACGCTGGGCTCCGCTGTTCCAGATCTTCGACCCGTTGATCACCCACTCGTCGCCGTCGCGGACCGCGCGGGTGCGCAGGCTGGCCAGGTCGGTCCCGGCGTTGGGCTCGGAGTAGCCGAGCGCGAAGACGATCTCGCCCCTGGCGATTCCGGGCAGGAACTCCTTCTTGTTCTGCTCGGTGCCGTGCCGCATGATCATCGGCGCTATCGAGGTCACCGTGAGGTCGGGACCGGGCACTCCGGCGTACTCGAACTCGCTCATCAGCAGGTGCTGATGCATCGCGGTGAGGCCGAGGCCGCCGTACTCCGTCGGCCAGTTCAGCCCGAACCAGCCCTTCTCGCCGATCTTGCGGCGGAACGCGGTGAGCTCGCCGCCCTGGTACTCGAGGCCGTGCTCGGCCATCTCGGCCTTCAGCGCCGGGGTGACGTTCTCCGCGAGGAACCGCCGCACTTCGGCGACCCACCCACGCTGCTCGTCGTCGAGCTCGAAGTCCACGCAGGCGACACTATCGAGAAGTTGTCTACGACAGCGGGCGAACGGGTCAACGCCCGAGGCGGCGCGCGAAGGTCATGGGGCCATCTTTCTCTCGACGGCAGCCGGCGGGTACGGCATCTGGTCGCGATCCGGCACCGCCGGGGCCGCTGCGAGCCCGACGACGAAGGCCGTCAGGTGACCCACCTCTGTGAAGGTCGGCCGGAGCGCCGCATTGCCTGCCAGCGCGGCGACCGCCACCACCTGGCTGCGTGACCTCAAAGGCGGCCGGACATATCCCGTCAGCGCGCCCGCCACGCCGAGGACGAAGTAGCTCACCCCGACGTCGCGGGCGTCGACCAGCCGCCTCGGCGCTTCGCCCTTCTTCAACGACCACCTCAGAAAGCCCTGGCCGGCAACGGTACCGATGGCATGCGCCGCCGACCCGACGAGGAGCCAACGCCACCAACGCAAACGACGCTCGGCTGGGGCCACGACCCCGACGAACATCGGCACGTACGGCCACCACATGCGGCCGTCGAGCCAGAACAGGCTCGCGGCGAGTACCCGCGACGGTTCGCTGCTCAGCCGCCGCAGGTTGGTCGAATGCCTGCGCTGGATTCGCTTGGACCCCCGTCGCCCGGCCGACCGCTGAATCCGCGTCGTGACGAACAGGACGAGCAGCCACCCGAAGCTGAGCGGAGCGCTCGCTACGCCCCTAACCAGGCCGTCCAGCCTCGCATCCTTCACCTAGCCAACCTAACGCCCCGGTCGTCGTCACCGTGTTCGTCATAACGTGGGTGCTATGAGCGAGAACGACATCGATCTGGAAGCCCTGTCGACGGACACCCACGGATACACGGTCGACGACGAGGACGACGACGAGCCGGTGTTGCTCGACCGCGATGGGCGGCCCGTCGACACCTGGCGCGAGAGATACCCCTATGACGAGCGGATGTCGCGCGACGAGTACGAGCGGCTGAAGCGGCGGCTGCAGATCGAGCTGCTGAAGCTACAGAACTGGAGCAAGCGAACGGGCGCACGGCACGTGATCGTGTTCGAGGGCCGGGACGCCGCAGGCAAGGGCGGCACCATCAAGCGGTTCACGGAGCATCTCAACCCCCGCGGGGCCCGCGTCGTGGCGTTGGAGAAACCCACCGAAGGCGAGAAGTCGCAGTGGTACTTCCAGCGCTACGTGACACACCTGCCCATGGCCGGCGAAATGGTCCTGTTCGACCGGTCCTGGTACAACCGCGCCGGGGTGGAACGGGTGATGGGTTTTTGCACACCCGAGCAATACGACGAGTTCATGCGCCAGGCCCCGATGTTCGAAGACATGCTGGTGAGTGAGGGGCTTCACCTCACCAAGTTCTGGTTCTCGGTGTCACCGGCCGAGCAGCGCACCCGGTTCGCGATCCGGTTGGTCGATCCCGTTCGGCAGTGGAAGTTCTCGCCGATGGACATGGAGTCGATCGACAAGTGGGAGGAGTACACCGCCGCGAAGGAGGACATGTTCCGCGTGACCGACACGGACATCGCCCCGTGGATCGTGGTCAAGAGCAACGACAAGAAGCGGGCCCGCATCAACGCGATGCGCCACCTGCTCGACAAGTTCGACTACGACGACAAGGACCACGAGCTGGTGGGCGAACCGGATCCACAGATCGTCGGCCGCGCCTTGGACGACTGATCGAGGTCGTGCTCCAACGCCAGCTCGACCAGTGGAAGCTTGTGCCCGACGGCGATCCCGTCGCAGGGCGCGGCTCGATTGTTCAGCCGGTACGCACCTCTGATGGAGTGCGGGCCGTCCTCAAGATCGGCCGTCCTGACGCGGAATCCGAACACGAGCACCTCGTGCTTCGGCGATGGGGCGGCGACGGCGCCGTCCGACTGTTGAGCGCCGACCCGCCACACCGCGCGCTACTCCTCGAGCGGCTGAATTCCGAGACCCTCCGCAGCTTGCGCGACGTCGACGCATGCGACGTCGTCGCCGGCCTCTACGGACGCCTCCAGGTACCGCCGATGCCCCAATTACGTTCGCTGGCGTCAGAACTCGAACTGTGGACCCGCGAGCTCGAATCGCTTCCGCGCAGCGCGGCTGTCCCGCGCAGGCTGGTCGAGCAGGCGATCGGGCTCGGCCGGGAGATGGTCGCTGAACCGGCCACCGTAGTGCTGCACGGAAACCTCCACTATGGAACCGTGCTGGCGGCCGACCGCGAGCCGTGGCTCGCGATCGCTCCCACGCCGATGAACGGCGACCCGCACTACGAGCTCGCCCCGATGCTGTGGCACCGCTGGGACGATGTGACCGGCGACGTCCGAGTAGGCGTGCGACGGCGGTTTCACCGTCTGCTCGACGGGTCAGGTTTCGACGAGGAACGCGCCCGCGCGTGGGCGGTCGTTCGAGTCGTCCGGCAGGCGACGCGGGACCCGGCGAACGTCACTACCTACGTCGCGATTGCGAAGGCCATCCAGGAGTGAATGCTCAGCGCACCTTTTCGGGAATTGAATTCAGAGCGTGCAGGACGTGCACCGCGAGTTCGCCCGCATCCTGGTCCTTCATCTTGGAGTGAGCCATGATGGCGTCTTTGACAATGTCGACGCGTACGTCGTAGGGAGTGCGGAGCGTTGTTGGCGAAGCCATTTCATTTTCCTTCTTAGTCGAGCATGTTTGCTCGCAACCGAGCTGCCCGATACCGATGACAGTACGCCGTTGCGCGTCATCGGGTTTCGGGCGCCCGCTTACGACGGCGTGTGCGCGCCCGCAACGCCGTGCCGAGCCCGACTATCGGGTCACCCGATCGGGCAGCTGACGTAGCGCGGGCATCGAACATCCGCTCCGAAGCGGTCTCCGGCGCATCGTCGGCGGTGGCCGTCAGGAAGCGGTCGGGAAGTGCGAGTTTGTGGATGGTGCGCAGCGTCAAGAGATACTGGCGCACGAGAGAACCAGTTGTATAGGGCAGGTCGTACTTGTCGCACAACGCCTGCACCCGCACGGCGATCTGCGCGTAGCGATTACTCGGCAGGTCGGGGAACAGGTGGTGCTCGATCTGATAGCACAAGTTTCCCGTCGAAAACGCCAGCAGCGGGCCGGCTTTGAAGTTCGCGGCACCAAGCATCTGCCGCAGATACCATTCGCCTCGGGTTTCATGCTCGAGCACGTCGGCGCTGAACTTCTCCGCGCCATCGGGGAAGTGCCCACAGAAGATGACCACGTATGTCCAGAGGTTGCGCAACAGGTTCGCCACCACATTTGCGCCCAACGTTCTGCGCCAGCGAGACAAGCTCAGCGCCGGAAAAATCACGTAGTCCTTGACGGATTGGCGCGCAATCTTTTTGGCGAACGTCCGCCTCGCTTCAGACACCTTCCCGGCATCCGGCGCCAGCCGATCCCGCTCTGAATGGATACCGTGCAGAGCGATACCCCACTCGAAAATGCTCGCCAACAACAGGTTCCGAAGCGGCTGGAATAGATGCTCGCGTCGCCACGGCTCATCGCGGGTCACCCGTATCACGCCGAAGCCGAGATCATCGTCGACGCCGACAACGTTGCTGAACACGTGGTGGCGGTAATTGTGCGAATACCGCCACTGCGACGAAACGGCCACCATGTCCCACTCCCACGAGCTGGAGTGAATCTCGGGATCGTTCATCCAATCCCATTGGCCGTGGCTGACGTTGTGGCCGATCTCCATGTTCTCGACGCATTTGGCGAACGCCAGCGACAAAGTCCCGATGGCCCAGCCGGGTCGTGACCGGCTGCAACCGATGAGCAGGCGCGACGCGACCTCGAGTGTCCTTTGGAACCTGATGGTCCGGCGGATATACGCAGCATCCCGTTCACCGAGTGACTCCTCGATATCACTCCGAATGGAGTCCAGCTCGTCCCCGAGGGTCTCGATGTCTGTTTGCGTCAGATGCGCGTACGCGGCGATGTCGGCGATTGCCAATTGATGTCCTGTCGATCCGGTACAGATTGCGATGGGCTGTTGTGACAACCCTAGGGTGCGGATCACCGGCCGAAATCGAAAGGGAGGACGGCAGCGCGTCGGCGTAACCCCAGCTTACGGACCATCGCGCCCGGCGGCAACGTGGTGTCCTCGGCCGAGGCCGGAGCAACGGCAGCGGGGTAAGGTCAAGGCATCGGGACCAACCAGGCCCCCGACGATCAAGGGGCTAGCGATGTCTGATAAATCTCCTCGACAAGGCATGTCCAAGAAGTCCGGAAAATCTCTGAAGGAGAAGCGCGCCGACAAGCACGCGAAGTCAGCAGCCAAGGAATCCGCCGCCCAGTCACTGTTCCATGACAAGAAGCGCTGAGGCGCAACAGCTTTCGCTGGGGGTCCTGGCTCGCTCAGGTAAGAAGAACGAGCGCAGGCTGCCAATTCACCCGGCGCACTTCAGCAGGATCGATCCCCAGGTCCTGCCGCGGATCTTCCTCGAGCATGGCTACGGCTCAGAATTCGGCGCCACGGACGACGCACTGGCCGGACTCGTCGGTGGAATCGGAACCCGAGAACAACTCATCGCCGACTGCGACATCATTCTGTTGCCCAAGGTGCAGGCCGAGGACCTGGCTGAATTCAAAATGGGACAGGTCGTCTTGGGCTGGCCACACTGCGTGCAGGATTCCGCCCTGACGCAGATCGCCATAGATCGGCGGTTGACCTTGATCGCCTTCGAGGCGATGAATCACTGGCAGGCCGACGGCGGATTCGGCCTGCACGTCTTTCACAAGAACAACGAGCTCGCGGGCTACTGCTCCGTCCTGCACGCCATGCAACTGGTCGGGATCACGGGCAACTACGGCCGCCGGCTCCGCGCTGCCGTCATCGGGTTCGGCGCCACCGCCCGTGGCGCGGTCACCGCGTTGAACGCTCACGGCGTCGACGACGTTCGTGTGCTGACCAACCGGGATGTGGCCGCCGTCGGTTCGCCGATCCATTCGACCCAGATTGTTCAGATGGGTCGCGACGAGGAAACGCCTGATCGGACCTGGGCGGACACACCCGACGATGGCGTGATCCCGGTGGCCCGCTTCCTCGCCGACAACGACATCATCGTCAACTGTGTACTTCAGGATCCCGACGCACCCCTGATCTTCGTCACCGAGGACGACCTGGTCTCCTTCACTCCGGGCAGCCTGATCATCGACGTCTCATGTGACACCGGTATGGGCTTCGACTGGGCGCGACCGACATCGTTCACTCAGCCGATGATCGAGCTGGCCAGCGGTGTCCACTACTACGCGGTCGACCACAGCCCGTCGTACCTGTGGAACTCGGCGACGTGGGAGATCAGCGAGGCGTTGTTGCCGCACATCGATACGGTCCTTGCCGGGCCCGCGGCGTGGAATTCGTCCCCAACAATCGCCCGGGCAATCGAGATCCGCGATGGCGTCGATTCTCAATCCCAGCATTCTGTCGTTTCAACACCGCGACGATGCCTATCCGCACGTGGTCCGCAAGGAACACACCGAGCCGTCAGGTGCGTTGCCCTAACCCGAAGCGCCCGGATGCCGGATCGTCGCTTCCCGTAGTCGACGGTTGTGCATGGGCTCGCGCGCAGACTTCTGGTGCTCGAGCTGGCGGATCAGCTCACGCTTCGCTTCGGAGAGTGCGGAATCGATGTCCGTGTTCTCGGCGACCGCTATCAGCGGCGGACGGCCGGGCAAGACGGTACGCAAGGTGACACGCTGCTCTTTGCCGCCGCGGTCCTGCAGCGAGACATCCAGTTCCACATCCCGCGGGTCCCACTTGCCCAGGTGCGGTCCGAGCGTCGACAACGTGTCCACGACGTATTGTCGCTCCTTCGCCACGAAGCCCGCGCCTACATGAATCGCGTTCTCACGATGGGCATTTCCCTGTTGACTCTCATACTTTGTCATCGTGGTCGCCCTCCTTCAGGTGGCGGTCATGTCACAGCCGGCTGCTCGGCGATCAGCCGTTGCGCCAGACGCAGATATGAGCCGGCCACGACGGGCCACGCCATATCCGGCGCCATTCCTCGGGCGTCTGCGGCCATCGAACCGGCGAGGCGTGGCTGCGTCAGTATGTTCCGCAACGCCGTTACCAATGCGCCGGGATCATCATGGTCGACGAATACGCCCGCGCCGTTACGGAGAAGTTCGACAGCGTGCGGGAAAGCGGTCGCCACGGCCGGCCGGCCGGCCGCGATCGCATCGGCCAGCGCACCAGAGCTGACCTGATCGGTGGAGTCATAGGGCAGTACAACCACAGCCGCAGACTGGATGAGCGCAGTCAGCATCGACCCGTTGAAGTAGCGAGCGTCGAAGAGCACCGAATCCGCCATTCCGGCACGACGAACTTGTTCCGCCAGAGCATTGCGGTAGGCCTCGCCTTCTTCGGCGAGCACCTCCGGGTGCGTCGGTCCGACGACCATGTATCGGGGGCGGCCGGGCAGGTGATGAAGGGAACTCATCGCCTCGATCACGCGCTCGATGCCCTTTCCTGGGCGCAGCAGTCCCCAGGTCAGGATGGTTGGTCTGCTCGGGCGCTTCAGAGGAGGTTCGCTCGGGACGACCGCGCCGTGCGGGATCGTCGTGATCTTGCGGCGATCGACGCCATAGGTGTCACACAGCCGTTGCTTGGCGACCTCGGACATGACGACCACTTGTTCTGCCGTGGACGCGATCCAAGCGAGTACCGAATGCTGGTGTGGTGTCGGGGTTTTCAATACCGTATGCACGACAACGATCGACGGAACACGCAGTCCGCGGATGATATCCACCACGTCGTTTCCGTCAACGCCCCCATAGACGCCGTAGTCATAGTGGATGACCGCGACGTTGCCCTGGTTGAGCAAGTCGACGCATTCCTCAACCGACTTTGCTGAGTCGCTGACCAGCTCTCCGACCACGTCGGCCCGCGACGTTGGCGAACCGTCGGCCACGCGGACCACATTGACGTCGGCATCATGGCTTCTCAACGCTTCGGCGAGGGCAGCGCTGAAGGTCGCCAGTCCGCCCATGGTTGGCGGATAGGGACTGAGAATGCCGAAGTGTGCGCGGCGAGGCGCGTGGTGCACTCGAATAGGCGGAGCCAGCGATGGGAAGAAGGGAGCAGCGCTCAAGGTAAGTCCGATGGACGGTTGTTACCGGCATGTCCGACGTGAGCGGTTGCTCGGCAAATCAGCGGAAGACAACTGATGCATTCCGGACTGGCTGGGTTCCCAACCCTGTCAACGATACACCCAGGACATTCCAACGATGCCTTCGGGTACGCGTGGCGCGTTATTGGTTGCGGCAGCGCACATTTCACAAACGATGGCGAGCACGTGTCGGCCCGCGACGACCGAGACGGTGCGCGGACCGCATTGTCGCAGGTGTAACGTCGAGGTGAACCAATCCCCCGCACTCGTGCGTCGGACCAGCTCGAAGTGAGGGAATCGCCCATGGATTACGCTGGCTCGAATACGAAAACCGCTGCGCGCGAACTGAACCGGCGGCAATTGTCAGGCCCGACCCGCCTCACGCTGGTTTCGGAACTGGGCGGCGCGCTCGACGGGGCCTGGTGGCCGTACACGTCGTCGGTAGCAAAGGAACTTCCCGAGCTGATCGAGGCGCTGGAACGTCCACTGGGCCAAATCGTCGATATCGGCGTCAACTGGTCGCCCTTGGAGGGCGTGCCCGATCTCGACTCACTGAATTACCGCGGTAATGCCGCCGTTCGCAGCCGCAATACCCGCCCGCAACGCGTCATGACCGTGACCGGCAGTCGAGCCTGCGCGCGCCTTCTGGTCATACCGTGCCAGACCAGCACAGCGCTCGCCGTCATGCTGCTGCGACGGGCCGCCGGGCTGGCCGTCTTCTCGGTGCATCGAGACACCGATGCGTTCAGGGCCGCAGAAGACATCGTCCTCGCCGCCCGCGCCGAACACCCGATGTTTGCGAGGTCAGCGGCCTCCGGTTCAGCGTGAGACGCTGCGCCGACGGCCCGAAGGGTTGCGATGCTGACCGCGCGCTGAACCGGCACTGCCTCCACCGCGCCTGCGATGCGGACCTCCGGACGTATTCGCTGGCGTAGCGTTCGCGGTCGGGTTCGGACGACGCGGCGGAGCCTTGAACGGAGCGACCTCGCCGACCAGTGCGGTCACCGGCGCCGAGTTCGCGACGACTTCTTGCGGGCGGACGTTGATCCCGGCCTTGCGCATCAGTGCGTTCAGGTCCCTGCGCTGCTCAGGCAGCACGACGGTGACCACATCGCCCGAGTTCCCGGCCCGTGCCGTCCGACCGGACCGGTGCAGATAGGCCTTGTGCTCCACAGGAGGGTCGACGTGCACGACGAGTTCGACGTCGTCGACGTGCACACCACGCGCGGCGATGTCGGTGGCCACCAGCACACGGGCTTGGCCGGTGCTGAACGCGGCCAGGTTGCGGTCGCGTGCGTTCTGAGAAAGGTTGCCGTGCAAGTCAACTGACGGCACACCGGATTCGGTGAGCTGCTTGGCGAGCTTGCGGGCCTGGTGTTTGGTGCGCATGAACAGGATCCGCCGTCCGGTACCGGAGGCGAGATGGTGCACCAGTTCCCTCTTGGCCTGAACTCCCGTCACGTGGAACACGTGGTGAGTCATCTCGGACACCGGTGAGTGCGCCTCGTCGACCGAATGCGTCACCGGGTTGTGCAGGAACCGCTTGACGAGCTTGTCGACGCCGTTGTCCAGCGTCGCGGAGAACATCATGCGCTGCCCGCCTGCGGGCGTGGCCGCCAGGATCCGGGTCACGCCGGGCAAGAAGCCCAGGTCAGCCATGTGATCGGCCTCGTCGACGACGGTGACCTCGACCGAATCGAGGTTGATGACGCGCTGGCGCATCAGGTCTTCGAGCCGACCTGGGCAGGCTACGACGATGTCGACGCCGGAACGCAGTGCCGAAACCTGACGGTTCTGCGGGATGCCACCGAAAATGGTGGTGACCTTGAGTTGGTGGGCGGATGCCAGCGGTTCGAGGGTCGCGGCGATCTGGGTCGCCAGCTCACGGGTCGGCGCGAGCACCAGACCAGTTGGTCGACCACGGCGCTGCATGGCTGCAAGTCGAGTGACCATCGGGATGGAGAACGCAAGCGTCTTGCCGCTGCCGGTCTTGCCGCGGCCCAACACATCTCGACCGGCGAGTGTGTCGGGAAGGGTCTTCTCCTGAATAGGAAAAGGGGTGAGGATTCCGCGTGCGGCCAGCGACTGGATCAGCCTGTCGTCGACGCAGAGATCAGCGAAGGATTGTTGAGTGGTAATTGCGAGTGCCTTTCAGGCATTGGTTTGCACAACGCTCGCGCGATTGATCGACACGAGCGAGCACAAGTCTGGCGAGATTGCCGGTGGGCAATATCGATCGCCGTGAGAAAACCTTGTGCTGTGTGCACGATTGGGAAGTGATCCACGACGCTGTTGGCAAGATTCATTGAGCGCCAACGTTGCTACCAGACTACAGGGTGGGCACCCAACGGGCGAATTGGGCGTCAGCGCGGCCGCGTCTAGCTGATCGCGCCGTTGATGACCGGCTTGGCGATCATGCCTTTGTCCACACCCCATTTGGTGGCGATGGCCTTGTACTCGCCGGTCGACATGACGTGCTCGAGTGCCTGCCGCAGCGATTCGGCCAGCCCCGAATCTTTTGCCACCGGCCACCCGTAGGGCGCGGTGTCGAACTGCTCGCCCGCGGGTTCCAGCGCGCCGCCGCTGCCCTTGATCGCGAACCCGGTCACCGGTGAGTCCGCCGACATCGCGTCGATCTCCCCGTTGATCACCGCTGCGGTGAGTTCGTCCTGGCGGGGATAGACGACGGCCTCGACCGGCGGCAAGCCCGCCGCGACACATTGATCGCTCTTGGCCGGGATCTCGACGGTTTCGTGGGTCGAACCCGGCGTCATGCCGACCCGCAGCCCGCACGCCGCGTTCGGGTCGACGCCCGAACCCGCCCGCTGCGCCCACAACGTCCCCGCCTCGAAGTACGTGACGAAGTCGACCAACTCCTGGCGCTCCAGCGTGTCGGTGAACGACGACATCCCGACGTTGATCTCCCCGCGCTGCACCGTCGGAATGATGTCCTCGAACAGGAACTCCCGATACTCGGGAATGAGTCCCACCGTCTTGGCCACCGCGTTCATCAGGTCGACGTCGAAGCCGACGATATCGCCTGCGGAGTTCTTGAATTCGTTTGGCGCATAAGGAACATTGACGCCGATCGTCAGCCGCCCCGAGTCCCTGATTTCGGCGGGCAGCGTCGCCGCGATCGCCGGTACCAGTCCGCCTGGTTTACCCTCGCCCTCCGGCGTCGCCGACGTCGACTCCGCCGATCCGCCACCGTCGTCGCGCCCGCCCCACAGCTGCCACGCCCCGAAAACCAGCGCCACACCCAGCAGGACCGCGGCACCCAAGATGGCCAGGGTCTTCCCGGACACCGCACGAGGAGTCGACTTCTGCTTGACGCGGCGCGCCGAATGCCGGCCGGAGCCGGTCGTGCGCACCGGCACGCTCAACGCCTGGCGCGCTGCGGCGGCCATCTCGCCTGCCGTCTGATAGCGCCGCCCCGGCTTCTTCGACATGCCCTTGGCGATGACCTCGTCGAATGCCGCCAACGCGGGATTGATGGCCGACGGTTTCGGCGCAGGCGCGTTGATGTGCTTGGCGATCTGCTGCTCGAGGCTGTCCACTGGATAGGGCCGTGAGCCCGTCAGGCATTCATAGAGCACGCACGTGAGCGCGTAGACGTCCGAGCGCCGATCGACCTCGCCGCCCTCGAACCGCTCGGGCGACATGTAGGCCATCGTGCCCAGCGTGCTGCCTGCCGTCGTCAAACCTTGCTGGCCTGCTGTGCGCGCCAGGCCGAAGTCGATCAGGTAGGCGAAGTCGTTGTTGGTGACCAGGATGTTGGATGGCTTGACGTCGCGGTGGATCAGGCCGAGGTCGTGCGCGGCATCGAGAGCGGCCGCGACCTGGTCGATGATCGACACCGCCAGCGCGGGCTTGAGCGGCTTCTTGTTGTCGTCCTCGCCCAACATGGCCCCGAGGTTGCGACCGTCGATCAGGCGCATGTCCAGGTAGAGCTTGTCGTCGATCTCGCCGAAGCCGTGGATCGGCACGATGTGTGGTTCGTTGATGCCCGCGGCGGCCTGCGACTCGCGCCGGAATCGCTGCTGGAAGATGGCGTCCTTGGCCAGGTGCGACGGCAGTACTTTGAGCGCGACGATACGGTCGGTCCTGGTGTCGAAGGCCCTGTAGACCTCGCCCATTCCGCCCCGGCCGATCAGCTCCTGCAGCTGATACTGCCCGAATGGTGTCGCATCCACCGCTAACTCCTCGGCAGCGGCCAACCCGCTGATGTGTGGATTGAAGCTACATCAGCTTTGCCGGGATTGTCCGCGCGTGCGTCAATACGGCGCTAGCGACTAGCCCTGCCGGGGCCAGTCGCCATGGGGGTCGAGGCCGCCGCCGTCGTCCCAGGCGACAGTGCGTCGTTGGCGGGGGCGACGATGCGGCGTCGTAGCTCGAGCAGCAACTCCTCGGTGGAGGCGCGAGACAGCGCGTCGGACGAGGGGTGGGACACCGGCGCCGAGGCTGGCCGGCGCAGTTCGGTCACTGTCTCGTGGGGTTCCCCGCCAGCCAGGATGGTGTCGATGCTGCCGGGAGCCCAGGCCAGTTTGTTCTCCAGCATGGCGTAGGTGCCCGGGCTGGCCTTACGCACTCCGTGCTCGATGTCGGCAAGCGTGCGCACGGTGAACTGCAGGCTGCTCGCCAAATCAGTGCGGTTCCGGTAACCGAGCGCGACGCGCCGACTGACGATGTAGTGGCCTAGCCGTTGGAGAGAGCGCCGATCCATACAGGCATCATGGCCCACAAGAGTGGAAATGTCGAACCGCCATGCGCATTTGTTTCCGGTTTGCGCACGAAACGGGGGTGATCATTTCCTCTGGATCCCCGCCAACTCTGCCCTGGCCTCGGTAACCGCGTCCCAGAAGACTTCTTCCACCTTCTCCTTGGACAGGCCTACCACCTCGATCTTCGGCATGCCGGCGAGTTCGCGGCGCACCAGCTTCGCGTCGGGCAGTGCGTCGCCGGTCCACCATTCTTGTCGGATGGCGTAGTCGTCAAAGCGCTCGCCCTCATCGGTGTCGCGGAGCGCGCTGCGACGCTTGCTGGCGGGTATACGCGCCCACCACTCTGCGCGCCAATACTGGCCGTCGTAGCCGGCCGGGGGTGAACCGGTCTGCCACTCCTCCACCTGCACTTGTTCGACCGGCGCGATGCCGTTGTAGGCCTGGGCGAACCCGTAGGCCTCCTGGCTATCGAGGTAAATCCGTTCGATGTGGTACGTATCGCCGCTGCCCGCCGTCACCACATACACCGTCGTCATCGCTGCCTCCCGGTCCGCTGGTGGCTGGAGTTCAGTCTGACAGCACCCCACGGCCACGTCCGCCAAACCGCCACGTGACATCGAGGCATCTAACCTGCGGAAATCCAGCGCCGCCTTCAGCGGTCGCCGCCCAGGCTGTGACAGAGGTCATAGTGGAGATAGTTTCCGGATACTTGACACAATTGCCGTTTATTTCCTACCGTTGCATCACAACCGATCAGCACCCTGTTGCACCCCGCAACGCTGGACGGTGAACCAAGGAGATCCCAATGAAACGAATCCTGCTACTGGCGGCCGGCGCACTCGGCACTGCCGGCATGATCGCGATGGCTGGGCCCGCGTCGGCCGACGCCACAGAGGTTGTCTCGAAGCCCGGGCAGAGCCAGCTAGAAAAGTTGGGCAACAGCGAGGTCGTCAACACGTTCCTGTACGGCAATTGCGGGGCCAACCTAGATGAATGCCCCGATCCTCCAGAGGTCTCGCACCCCGGCGTCTTGAACCAGTTTGACTTTTTCCGACGGGACCTCCAGGGCCAGTCAGCAACGTTCAGAGACAGCATCGAGAGGTTCGTCAAAGGCATCCCCGCCCCGCCCAGCTTGCCCAGCTCGGACGAGGTCAACTCCGGCGAGGACGAGTAGTCCCATGTCGAGGCCGGAAGAAATGATGCACGACGTTTTCCTCGTCACCAGCAAAAGCTGGGGCGGCGGACACACCACGCGAATCGTGTACGCCGCCAGCGAAGACGACGCGCGCCGAACACACCAGGAAAACTACGCCGGCGAGCAGATCGTCGACGTCCAAGAAAGATGAAGAAAGCACTCGCCTGATGAAGAAGCACGTCGAAGTGGCACGTCGCCCGTGGATTCATCCCGTTCAAGGGTTACACCTGGAAGCTGTCATGCGTCGTCGACGACGGCACGATCTTCCCGCCGGAGGCCATGCCGGGTCAGTGCGGCGGTGGTTGGTGATGAAGGCCACCGCGGCAGCCATCGGCGCATGGCTTCTCAGAGGTTCACTGCGGGGAGACGAGTCGGCCCAGGCCGACGATCGTGGCGGCCCTGAGGCCTGGGATGCCGAGCGTCATGGTCGCGCCTCCCACCGCAGTGGCGGGCCACGTTGACCGGGATGGCACGTCGAAGGTGAGCGCCATCTGATGCGCATCCGCAGCGTGGTCGCGGGACTCGCGACCGCTGTAGCGCTGATGGGCGGGGTGGCGCTAGCCGCTCCGGCGCACGCTCAATATCCGGTGATGCCCGATCAGGTTCGGGGCCCCGTCACGGTGACCAAGGTTGTCGACGGCGACACCATCCGGGTCGACGACAACGGCCAGCGCCAGACGATCCGCTTGATCGGGCTGGACACTCCCGAGTCGGTAGATCCGCGCAAGCCGGTGCAGTGCTTCGCGCACGAGGCCTCGGCGCAGGCCGAGGCAGTCCTTGACGGTCAGTCGGTGTATCTGGAGACAGACCCGTCACAGGACTCCGTCGATCGTTATGGCCGCACGCTGGCCTATGTCTGGACCGAGTCGGGACGGCTGTTCAACCTCGACATGATCGCCGAGGGCTATGCGCATGAGTACACCTACGACTTGCCCTACCGCTATCAGCAGATCTTCCGCACCGCCGAAGACGGCGCCCGAACCGATGAACGCGGCTTGTGGTCGCCGAGCACCTGCGCGGCGTAACGGTCGCCCCCAAGAACTGACCCGGAGCCAATCAGGCTGCGGCAGAACGCAAACAACGAAAGGCAACTCCGAGACTATGAAGAAGATAATCACAGCCGCCATCGGCGGCGCGCTGCTCAGCGGTGCGCTGTTGGGCGCCGGGGCTGCCAACGCCGACGATTACTACAAGAACTGCTCCGAAGCACGCGCAGCCGGGGTGACACCGCTCTACGAAGGTGATCCCGGCTACGCGCCGCATCTCGACCGCGACAACGACGGCGTCGCCTGCGAGTCGTGATACGCAAACAGCTTGCACAACCGCCATCCAGTCGATGCGGTACCCACCCACGAAGGCTGACAGCCCGCAGCTAGGTCTCGTCGGCGACCTGCTTTCGCGTTTGGTGGCTGCCAGGCGCATCCGGATCGTCGTTCCGGTGATCGAACTCTTCCTGCAGTTCGCGCTGCTGCTCCGTCGGCTTCGTCGCATCCATGGGCGTTTCCGGCGGATCGTTGCGCTGTTCCATGGCGGGAGGGTCGACGGATACCTGTGTCGCTAAACCCGAAGAGCCGCCTGCGACGTTGCCCGCCTCGGAGCGACTTTGTCGCTCGAACTGAAACCGACTAAGTAAGCGCGACTTTGTCGCTCAGAGGCGGGCACGGCGACTCTCAGTCCAGCGAGCCTCACACCTACCGCGACCCGTACTGCAGCGCAGGCTCGTCCGAATCGACCCCGCCACCACTGAGGATTCGGAGCCGGTCGGGCCGCACCTCGTAACGGGCACCGTCCGCCGGGTTGGTGACGTCGAATCCGCCCCCGGACGGCACCGCGTCGGCGAGCTGGATGTTGGCGCCGTCGCGCAGCCGCTCGCCCCGGTACTGATACGTCCCCGGCGACGTCTCGCACACCACCGCCATCGACTGCGACGTCTGGATCGCCGTCACCAGCGAGCTGCCCGGGTCGCAGCGGGTCGTGTGGCCGACGAAGCCCTGGCCGTCCGTCCCCGTCATCCCCGCCAGGGCCGCCGCACTCGTCGTCGACGTGGTGGTCGGCGACCCGGACGTCGTGGTGACCGTCTCCGTGGTCGTACTCGCCGACGGGGGCACCGCCAGCGTGGTCGGCTGCGACGGGCTGCTGTCGTCGCCACTGGAGATCAACAACGACGCCAGCACCGCCGCCACGCCGAACAGCGCGATCACCGCCGCTGCCAGCGCCACCTGCGTCCTGCCGAACCGCCTCTTCCGCGGGGGTGCAGGCGGGCGCGGAGGTGCCTGCAGCGGCGCGGGGTACGGCGTGTATCCGGTCCCCGACGGGTTCTCGTAGATCGCCGAGAACTGCCTCGTGTCCGTCGGCGGGGTCGGCGCAGGAAGCGGCGGCCGCGGCGCCTCGACCGCACCCGCCGCCGCATTTGCCGCCTTGGCCAGCTCACCTGCCGACGAGTATCTATCCGACGGCTTCTTCGCCAGGCCGCGCGCGATCACCTCGTCGAATGCCCGCGTGATGCCGCGTCGCATGATGCTCGGCCGCGGCGGCGGCGAGAACATATGCGCGCTCATCAGCTGTCGCAGATCCCCGCCGGTCTCGAAAGGCGCCCTACCGGTGAGGCATTCGTACAGCAGACACGTCAACGAGTAGATGTCGGCCGCCGGTCCAACCTGGCCGCCCGCAAACCGCTCTGCAGCCATGTACGCGCACGACCCGATGATCAATCCCGTCGACGTGACGCTCGCATCGCCCTCTCCGTGAGCGATGCCGAAGTCGACGAGATATGCGAAGTCGTCCGACGTCAGCAGCACGTTCTCCGGCTTGATGTCCCGGTGAATCAGCCCATCGGCATGCGCCGCGTCCAATGCGGCCGCCACCTGCGCGATGATCGACGCCGCTCGCCGAGGCTCCAGCGGCCCGTTCGACCGTAACTCGTCCTTCAGGCTCGCGCCCTCGACCAGCCGCATGTCGATGTACAGCGTGCCGTCGATGTCGCCGAAGTCGTGCACCGGGATGACGTGCGGTTCCTGCAGCCGCGCCGCCACCCGCGATTCGCGCCGGAATCGCGCCTGGTAGCTCTTGTCCGCCGCCATCTCCGCGCGCAGCACCTTCACGGCAACCATGCGCTCTTTCACGGTGTCGTACGCGCGGTAGACCTCGCCCATGCCGCCGACACCGATCAGAGTGTGCAGCTCATACGGTCCGAATCGCGTGCCCAGCCGCGAGCCGCCCTGCGCGGAGGTCATTGGGCAATCCTTCCGTTTTTCCCGACATGTGATGGCGCCACGGTTCGACGTGCGGCTATGGGTATGTTCCCGTTTCGCCCGCCCGTTTAACGTTCTTACCCGATATGGCAAATCACTTCGTCATCGAAGTTTGCTGCGGCGCAGCGTGTTCGGAGGTTCAGCACACCACGCACCCCTGACGTCATACGGTAGCGGCATGACAGATCAGTTGCCTGCGGTCAGCATCTCGCACCCGCCTGAGGGGCTCCTGAGAGCCGTCAACCCCGCCGTGAAGTTCCTGCTGGGTACGCCGCTGGCCGGCGGCCTGCGGCGGCAGATGATGGTGCTCAATTTCACAGGTCGCAAGAGCGGACGCCAGTACTCGGTTCCGGTCAGCGCACACCGGCTCGACAACGCCCTCTACGCGCTGGCCAGCGCCGGCTGGACCGCCAATTTTCGCGACGGCGCCAACGCCGAAGTGCTCTGGGACGGGAAGAAGACCACCATGCGCGGCGAACTCATCCGAGATCCTGCTACCGTCGCCGACCTGTCCCACCGCGCCGCCGAGTCCTACGGCGCAAAGAACGCGCAGCGCATGATGGGCCTGAAGTTCCGCGACAACCGGGTGCCCACCCTCGAGGAGTTCACCGAGGCGGCGCAGCGCGACGGCATGCGCGCCGTCAAGTTCACCGCCGCCTAATACGCCGCGGCCGCGAGCTCGAGGATCTCCGAACGATCCGCCCGCACCAGATAGCCCGCGCGGATCGTCGCGTCGAGCGACTCCGTGAAGCGTTCGAGGTATTCGCTCTTACCGCCGGGATAGAGCCGGTTGCGTGTCGCTTCGTCGAACGGCTCCCCCGACCCGAACAGGTGCGCCAAGACGTTGTCACTTTCGGCGGTTCCCGACGTTCGGGCGATCGGCACGTCGACCCATGGTGTGCGGACACCACCCTTCGCGATCCCGTTTTCGTCCAGAAGCAGAGGCGGTGGATGGCCCTCGCCGACCTCGATGCGGGGCGCGCTCGGCGGCGCGGTGCCCGTGCGCACCCAGTTGGCGAGGCCGGCGATCGCCGCCTGAAGGACGTAATGATGCTGCGGGGCGAAGTTGATGAAGTAGCCCATGTCCTGACCCATCAGCATTGTGGTCGGGGCATACGCGGCCGCGAGTTGGTCCACCGGTGCGGAACCGTTGTCGATGAAGCCGACCGCGATGGTGTAAGCGTCGGCGTGCGCAGTCCCCGGGATCTCCCAGGTCCGCAGCCGCTCGTTGTCGGGCTGCCTGGACCGGTAGTAGCCGGCCAGCACCGCGCCGACCAGGTCGGTCTCGGTGATGATGTTCACCACCGGCACACGTAAGTCGGCCCGGAACGGGGCGGGATCCGACGCGCCCTCTTGCAGCGCCTCCAATGCGGACACACCGTCGAGCGGTGCCGCGACTCCGAACCGGGAATGGACCAGGAAACCGTCATAAACATTCGCCAGCCGGTCCACCGAATTGATATACGTCGTCAGGAACATCGCCGACTGCGATTCCCCCACCGCCACAAAGTGTTCGGGCTCCAGCCGGCCAAGGAAATCGTGCGACGCCTCCCGAACCAGCCTGCCCGCCTGACTGAAGATGTCGTACGCGTATGCGTCACCGGGATGGCTGAGACTTGAATACCGTTCGGGGTTCTGCTTTTTCAGTGACATGTCGATACCGGTGATGGTTTGCCCGCCGTCGACACCCACTTTCTGCGCCGAGACGACGACATACGCATAGCCCGCACGGGCAATCTCGCGGTGAGCCATCATCCACACGGCGGGCGTGTCGATCCCACCGCTGACGTTCAGCCACTCGACGAGAACGGTGCCGTTGAAGTTCGATGCGTCGATCGGCGTCAGTGCGACGATCCGGGTCGTGTAATCGGCCTCACCGGCGGCGCCTTCACCTGCGTACGACGACGCTGTTCCGGAAACGAAGAACTCGCTGGCGGCGTAGCCGAGGTCAGCGAGGTGGTAGCCGCCGATGAGCAGGTTCGGTTTGCCAGGTACGGGCGTGATGGTTGGCATGGCCACGACACTAGTCATCAGGCGATACTGGGCCGATGCCGGATCTGAACGTGCTGGGGACTCCGATGGAGCCGTGCGGCACCGAACCGCTCACAGGTTTCTATCGCGACGGCTGCTGCTCATCGGGTCCCGAGGACATCGGCCTGCACACCATCTGCGCGGTGATGACCGCCGAGTTCCTCGAGCACCAGGTTTTCATCGGCAACGACCTGTCGACGCCTCGTCCGGAGTACCGCTTTCCCGGCCTGGTGCCCGGCGACCGCTGGTGCGTCACCGCCGCGAACTGGCTGAAGGCCTACGAGGACGGGCGCGCCGCACCAGTCGTCATGGCGTCGACGCACGAGCGCACGCTCGACGTGGTGCCGCTGGAGGCCCTCGCGGAGCACGCCGTCGACGTGCCGGACGACCCGGGCGACCTGTAACCCTCCCGAAACTCCGCTTCGCCCTTGACGTGAACCGCTGACCGTTCCGTTTCGTATGAACCAGTAGGGGGCAGCGCGGCTCCTGCGAACGTTCGCGAGCGGAGGACGAACTGCTATACCGCATCGCCCGGCTGGCCATCGCCGCGCCGCGTCGAGTCATCCTCGCCGCGGCGTTGCTCGCCGTCGCGCTCGGCATCTTCGGGGTGCCGGTCGCCAAAACCCTGTCCCCAAGCGGATTCCAGGATCCGGGCGCCGAGTCCTCTAGAGCGACCGAGCTTCTGACCGACAAGTTCCACCAGGGCGATGTGCAGCTGCTGATCGTCGTGTCCTCACCCGACGGCATCGACAGCGCCGACGCCCGCGCGACCGGCACCCGAATCGCCGACGAGCTGCGTCAGTCGCCGCACGTCGCGAACGTGACGTCACCGTGGACCACGCCGCCGGCAGCCGCCGCCGACCTGGTCAGCAGGGACCGCACCGCGGGACTGGTCGTCGCGGGCATCAACGGCAGCGAAGCCCAGCAGCAGACCTACGCCAAGGACCTGTCCGAACAGGTCGCCCGCGACGGCGGCGACGTCACCGTGCGCTCCGGCGGCGTCGCGATGGTCAACGTCCAGATCACCGAGCAGTCGCAACGAGACCTCCTCTTGATGGAGTCGATCGCGATCCCGCTGAGCTTTCTCATCCTGGTATGGGTGTTCGGCGGCCTGCTGGCCGCAGCGTTGCCGGTCGCCGTCGGTGTCATGGCGATCCTGGGCGCGCTCGCGGTGCTGCGCATCATCTCCTTCACCACCGACGTGTCGATCTTCGCGCTCAACCTCACAACAGCGATGGGTCTGGCGCTGGCGATCGACTACACGCTGCTGATGATCAGCCGGTATCGCGACGAGCTGGCCGATGGCGCAGGCCGCGAGGTCGCCCTGACGCGAATGATGTTGTCGGCCGGGCGAACCGTCGTGTTCTCCGCCACCACCGTGGCGCTGTCGATGGTGGTGCTGGTGCTGTTCCCCATGCACTTCCTGAAATCGTTCGCATACGCCGGCGTCGCCACCGTCGCATTCGCCGCCACAGCCGCCATCGTGGTGACCCCCGCGGCTCTGGTCCTCATCGGCGACCGCCTGGATTCGCTGGACGTCGGTCGGTTCGCGCGGCATGTGCTCGGCAGGCCCGAGCCGACGCCTGTCCCCGTCGAGCAAAGGTTCTGGTATCGCTCGGCGAAATGCACCATGCACCGTGCCGTTCCAGTCGGGTTGACCGGGGTCGCGCTGCTCCTGTTGCTCGGCGCGCCGTTCCTCGGCGTGCGGTGGGGCTTTCCCGACGACCGGGTGCTGCCGAAGACTGCCTCTGCACACCAGGTCGGCGACCAGTTGCGTCAAGACTTCGCCAAAAACTCCGACACCGCGGTGACAATCGTCGTTCCGAACACCGACGGCATCAGCCCGAACGACATCGGAGACTACGCCGCCAACCTGTCTCAGGTGCCCGACGTTTCGGCCGTCTCCGCTCCGATGGGCACATTCGTTGCGGGTAACCGCGCCGGACCTCCCTCCGCGCCCACCGGGCAAGTCGCCGGCAGCGCGTTCCTCACCGTTGAGAGCACGGCCCCGCTGTTCTCCGATCGCTCGGAGAGCCAGCTCGACAACCTGCACGCGGTGCCCACTCCGGCCGGCAAGCGGGTCGACATGACCGGTACCGCGCAGGTGAACCGGGACAGCGTCGACGCCATCACGTCACGTCTGCCGCTGGTGCTCGGCCTCATCGCCGGCATCATGCTCGCGCTGCTGTTCCTGTTGACCGGCAGCATCGTGATGCCCCTGAAAGCTCTGGTGCTCAACGTACTTTCGCTGACCGCAACGTTCGGCGCGATGGTGTGGATCTTCCAGGACGGGCACTTTGGCGCGCTCGGCACGACCCCCAGTGGAACGCTGGTCGCCAACGTGCCGGTGCTGCTGTTTTGCATCGCGTTCGGCTTGTCGATGGACTACGAGGTGTTCCTGGTCTCCAGAATCCGGGAGTACTGGCTGGCGTCCGGGAAGACCAGAGACGACAACGACGAGAGCGTGGCCCTCGGCATCGCCCACACCGGTCGGATCATCACGGCCGCGGCGCTGATCATGTCGGTCTCCTTCGCCGCGCTGATCGCCGCCAATGTGTCGTTCATGCGGATGTTCGGCCTAGGGCTTACGCTGGCCGTCCTGGCTGACGCAACCCTTGTCCGAATGATGCTGGTGCCGGCGTTCATGCACGTGATGGGCCACTGGAATTGGTGGGCACCCCGACCGCTGGTCTGGCTGCACCACCGCCTCGGATTCAACGAGGGGCATCGTGCCGCGTCAGAGCCGACCGACACACCGGCAAATCTGACAAAAGTGAGCGAAAATTGAACCGTTCCACTACTAGTACTCGTGTCCAAAACGTGGGCAAGACGAGCGTTATTGCGGGCGTACACGGAGTCGTACCGCCCAATCGTTACACCCAGCAGGAGATCACCGACAAGTTCGTCGAGGCGCCTGCCTACGCAGGGTTCGAGACGATCCTCCGCGGCCTGCACGCGAGCGCGAAGGTCGACACCCGGCACACCATCCTCCCGATTGACGACTACCAGACGCTGAGCGATTTCGGCGAAACCAACAACCTCTTCATCGAGCATGCGGTCGAACTGGGCTGCGCCGCACTGTCGGGTGCGCTCGAAGACGCGGGCCTGCAACCAGGCGACGTCGACGTCATCTACACGACGACCGTGACGGGAGTGGCGACGCCGTCGCTGGATGCCCGTATCGCGCTGCGCCTGGGTCTTCGCCCCGATGTGCGTCGGGTGCCGATCTTCGGCCTCGGCTGCGTAGCCGGTGCCGCGGGCATCGCGCGGCTGCACGACTATCTTCGCGGCGCACCCGACGACGTCGCCGCGCTGGTGTCCGTCGAACTGTGTTCGCTGATGTATCCGGCGGCCGAACCGACGATGCCCAGCCTTGTGGGCAGCGCACTGTTCGGTGACGGCGCGGCCGCCGTCGTCGCCGTCGGCGAGAGTCGCGCAGCCCGTGACCGCGCCAACGGACCGGACGTGTTGGCGACCCGAAGCCGGCTGTATCCCGACTCGCTGAACACCATGGGCTGGGACGTCAGCGCCGCGGGTTTCCGGCTGGTGCTGTCCGCAGACCTGCCCGAAATCATCGAGCGCTACCTCGCCGACGATGTCACCGGCTTTCTCGCCGAACACGATCTGACGGTCGACGACATCGGTTCGTGGGTGTCGCACCCGGGTGGCCCCAAGGTGCTCGAGGCGATCAACGCCGCGCTGGGCCTCGACGACGATGCGCTGGAGTTGTCGTGGCGCTCGCTCAGCGAAATCGGCAACCTCTCGTCGGCGTCCGTGTTGCACGTCCTGCGCGACGCACGCGCCAAACCGCCGGCGAGTGACACCGCAGGGCTGCTGATGGCGATGGGGCCCGGCTTCTGCGGCGAACTCGTATTGCTGCGCTGGCACTGATCCGACCATGCTCTGGTATGCGCTGTTGATCGCCGCGGTGGCGGTCGAGCGCATCGCTGAACTGGTTGTCTCCCAACGTAATCTGGCGTGGAGTCGGTTACGCGGGGGTGTGGAGTTCGGTGCGGGCCACTATCCCGCGATGGTCGTCCTGCACACCGCGCTGTTGGCGGGATGCCTGCTGGAGGCCGTGTTCCTGCACCGCCCGTTCCTGCCCGCACTGGGCTGGCCGATGCTCGCGGTCGTGCTGGCCGCGCAGGGGCTGCGGTGGTGGTGCATCGCAACGCTTGGCCATCAGTGGAATACCCGCGTCGTCGTCATACCGGACGCGTTGCGGGTCACCGGCGGCCCATACCGGCTCGTGTCGCACCCCAACTATGTGGCGGTGGTCCTCGAGGGTGTCGCGCTGCCGCTGGTGCACACCGCGTGGATCACGGCGCTGACGTTCACCGCGCTCAACGCCGCGCTGCTGACGACGCGGATCAAGGTCGAGAACGAGGCGCTGGCGAGGCTGCGGTGATCGATCTGCTGGTCGCGGGTGGCGGGCCTGCCGGGCTGGCCACCGCGATCCACGGCGCCCGCGCCGGACTCGAGGTCATGGTCGTGGAGCGTCGGCGCGGGGTCGTCGACAAGGCGTGCGGTGAAGGCTTGATGCCGCACGCCGTGCACCAGCTGCACGGCCTCGGCGTCCATGCGGAGGGCAAGCCGTTCGGCGGCATCACCTATCTCGACGGGCAGCGTTGTGTCACTGGACGATTCCGCAACGGCAGCGGGCTCGGCGTGCGCAGGACCACGCTGCACGGCGCGCTGCTGGATGCGGTCGCGGCCGCTGGCGTCAAGGTCGCACATGGCGAGATCGACGAGGTGTGCCAGGACGCAACGTCGGTGCGCTGCGGCGAGTTCCGCGCCCGCTATCTCGCCGCCGCCGACGGGTTGCACTCGCCGATTCGCGCGTCGCTTGGGCTGGCCCGGCCGTCGGCGGGGCCGCGGCGGTTCGGCATTCGCCGTCATCACATGATGACGCCGTGGACCGACTGTGTGGAGGTGTACTGGGCTGCCGATGCGGAGGCGTACGTGACACCGGTCGCGGACGACTGCGTCGGCGTCGCGATTCTGACGTCCCGCAAGGGCGGGTTCGACGAGCACCTGGACGCATTCCCCGCGCTGAAGGATCGGCTGAACGGTCACGACCACGGCCATGACCGGGCCGCAGGCCCGCTGCGTCAGCGGGTGCGCAGCAGAACCGCCGGGCGGGTGCTGCTGGTCGGTGACGCCGCGGGCTACGTCGACGCGTTGACGGGGGAAGGCCTCGGCATCGCCTTCAGCGCGGCCGAACTTCTGGTGAACTGTGTGGTGGCCGATCGGCCCGCCGACTACGACCGACAGTGGCGCCGCATGTCGCGCCGCTACCGAATGCTGACCGCCGGTATCTTGCGCGCCAGTGGCCGGCCGGTGGTGCGATCACGAATCGTGCCTGCCGCCAAGCACTTTCCGGGTGTCTTCGCCGGCGTGGTGAACCTGCTCGCCGACTAGCAGGTGGTCTCACTCGCGAAGCTGCAGAATCCGATCGTCTCCCGAGCGCGGGTCGCCGCGGCCGTCGCGGTTGCTCGTGGAGAACCACAGCGTGCCGTTCGGCGCAGGAACGACTGTCCGCAGCCGGCCGTACTGTCCGGCGAACAATGCAGCGGGCTCGCCCAGTGCGCCATCGCCGCCGACCGGGATCTGATAGAGCCGCTCACCGCGCAGGCACGCCACCCACAGCGAGCCGCCGTAGTAGGCCAGCCCGGACGGTGACGCGTCGCCCGTCGCCCACTCGACGACTGGATTGATGAAGCCCGGTTCATCGGACCGGCCCTCGGCGATCGGCCACCCGTAGTTGCCGCCCGGCCGTATCAGGTTGAGCTCGTCGACCTTGTTTGCGCCGTACTCCGTCGCCCACAGCCGACCGCCGGAATCCCACGCCAGCCCTTGGATGTTGCGGTGGCCGTAGGACCAGATCGGCGATTTCGAGTCGGGGTTGTCGCCAGGGATCGAGCCGTCGGGGTTGATGCGGAGGATCTTGCCGCCCAGCGACGACTTGTCCTGTGCCAGATCGGTATTGCCGGCTTCGCCCGTCGCCACATACAGCTTGCCGTCCGGTCCGAACGCGATGCGCCCGCCGTCGTGGCGGCTGCCCGCGGGGATGCCGGTGAAGATCGGCGTCTGTCCGGTGAGCCTGCTGCCGTCGAAGCCCATCGTGACGACGCGGTTGTCGCCGCCCGTCGTGATGTAGGCGTACACCGTCTGGCCTGCCGTCGCCAGACCCAGCAGGCCGCCCTCTCCACGCGCCGCGACGCCTGCGACAGTGCCTGCATCGGTCACGGCTCCGGATGCCAGGCGCTTGACCGCGGCGCTGTCGCGTTCGGCGATCAGCGCGCTTCCGTCGCCGAGGAAGGCGATGCCCCACGGCACCGCGAGGTCGGTGGCGATGTCCTCGGGTCCGCCGTTCGGTTGCCCCTGCGAGTTCGCGCAGCCGACGACCAGCATCAACGCCGACGCCAGCGCGAGCACGACCCGTTTCAATCCGATGCGCATCCAGATGGCCATGCCGGTCTTATACCCCGGTTGTCGCTCCGCGAATTCGCGACGTGCCAGCGGGTCACCGGCCTTGACCGCGGCTGGACCGCTTGGCCTTGTACATCGCCCGGTCCGCATCGCGCAGTATCGCCTCCGCGCTTCGCCGGTCGTCGCGCGCGACCTCGACGATTCCCACGCTCGCGCGGATCGGCACCGATGTGTCGGCGATATCCACCGGCTCCGCCAGCCGGACCCGCAGCCCGCTCACCAGATCGTCGAGCTCACCGCGCGTGGCATCCCCGTAGATGAGGAGCACGAACTCGTCACCACCGTGCCGTCCGCGATGGTGACGAAGGCGGCGCGCGATCTGCTGGCCCGCGTGCCTTACAGCACAGATTCGGCGCCCGTTATCGTTGTGCCATCAGGGTTTATCGGCGAATTGCCATCGTGGTGGTGCTGGCCACCATGAGTGCTGCCCTGCTGCAATGCCGCGCTCCTGAGCCGACGCAACCGGCGAAACCGACCTCGCCGTCCACCACGACGACACGGTCGACGCCGCCGCTACCTCCCCCGCCGACCAGCACGTCGCCGACTGCGACGCCGGCTACCGTCCATCCGGTCACCGCCGCTGAACTCGGTGCGACGTGGCGGCTCGGCTGCCCGGTCGGTCCCGAGCTGCTGCGCCGGGTCGACTTGAACTACATCGGCTTCGACGGGCAGACGCACCGCGGCGAGCTCATCGTGCACCAAGACGTGGCAGCCGACGTCATCGCGATCTTCGAGCAGCTGCACCGGCTGGGTTATCCGATCGCCAAGATGCAGACCGTCGCCCGCTATCCGGGCGCCGAGGACGAGCTGTCGATGCAGGACAACAACACGTCGGCGTTCAACTGCCGACTGCTGCCATCCGGTCGCGCGTGGGCGCTGCATGCCTACGGTCGGGCGATCGACGTCAACCCGCTTATCAATCCCGTTCATCGACAGTCGAGGCGACATTCAGCCGAAGACGGCCGGGCCATACCTCGACCGCAATCGCACCGACCCGGGAATCCTGCACGCGGGCGATCCTGCCGTACGCGCCTTCACCGACCGCGGGTGGCGCTGGGGCGGCGACTGGCGCAGCCCGAAGGACTATCAGCATTTCGAGCACCGCTGAACTCGCATGTTTCGACCGCTTACCGGGTGGTACTCGCGGTCATGCTGAAACTTAAGAAACTCACCCCCCTCCTGTTTGCGGGTGCCGCCGCGGCCGCCATCGCCGCAGCTCCAGCCGCAATCGCCGGCGGACCATCCGGATGCTATGACCCAGCAGGCACCGGTTGCGCGGTAGCGCCGGGTGGCGCGGCAGGCACCGTTCCCGGTGGACCCGCGGGCATGGCCGGACCTGAAGGCGCGGCGGGGGCGATTCCGGGCGGACCCGGCGGCATGGCCGGGCCCAGAAGGCGCAACAGGCGCGATTCCCGGCGGCCCGGCAGGCACAGCCGGACCCGAAGGCGCGTCGGGCTGTGTGCCGGGCGTCGGTTGCGCCAGCGTTCCCGCGCCTTAATACAGCGTCGGGTCCCGATCTGGCACGACGAATAACGCCCCGGTCTGAACCGGGGCGTCGGGGCGGGAGACGTAAGGCATCACCCTGAAGTCGGCTCGCAACTCGTCGGCGGTGATGCGGGTCTGGACGTAGCCGCGGCCCCAACACATCCCATCGGCGCGCGTCTGCTCAAATCCGTTGAGCAGCCAGCGTTCCTGATCGAAGCCGGTCAGTGTGCGAGCGCGGTCGAGTCGTTCGGTGCATCCGGCGCTGATTTCGTCGCCGCAGGCCGGGACGGTGACCGCGAGAAGTACGGTGTCCCGCCGCAGCGATGACGTTATGCAAACAGGCTGTGTACGTTGGCTTTCCGCGTCGTGTACAACGCGGTTACGCGATTAGCGCGTCGGGTACATCGGCTGCGGGTCGTGGAACCTGTTGATGATCGGAATGCGCTCGATGATCTTGTCCCGAAGTCGCGGTTCCGGCTGTACCGCAGGGACCTGCGGCTGCGGCGGAACATAGGCCGGAGGAGGCGTGTAAGCCGGGGCCGGCGGCACATAGGCAGGCGCGGGCGGCGCTGCGGCGGGCGGTTCCCAGGCGTCCGGCGCGCGCGCGGGCGGATCGGCATCCGGTACCGCTGCGGGCGCCGGCGGCGCTGCCACCATCGTCTGCGCGACCGGCGGAGAAGCAGGCTCGGGAGCAGGCGGGCGTGCTGCGGGTGCGGGCTTCGCGGCCGGACGCTGTTCCAGCTTGGGCGCGGCCATCGCGGCCCTCGCCTTCGACGGCACTTTCGCCTCTTTCAGCTGCTCGCCGGTGACGCTGGCGTTCCTGGTCTCAGACGGCGAATCCGACGTGGCCTGCAGACCAAGGGCGATCGAGAGCGAAATCACCAAGGTGACGCCCGCGGCGACGAGGACAGACGCCAAGACGGTTGTCCTCGACATTCCACGCAGCCTCATCAGCGCCGTCGGACTGCCGCCGTCCATGAAGTTCACCGCCATGGCCGACGCCACCGCCGCGCCACGCGACATGGCCATATCCGCCTCGGCCGCGGAGATCACCGGGGCCGCCGCGACGGTGTCCATCGAGGAGATGACCGGATCGAGGTCGGCCGAGCCGACGACGAAGATCGCGTCCAGCTGGCGGTCGTTGAGGTCCAGGGCGATCACGCTGGCGGCCAACTCGACGTCGTCGGGCAGGTTCTGCGGCTCGGCGCTGACTCCGTCGGCGTTCACAACCGCGACCAGTGTGTAACCGGGCTCGAACACGCAGACGGCCACATTTTCGTATCCGGCGATGTCGGCGATGCCGCTCGCCAGCGCCTCGGCGGCCTCTGTCTCCGAGACGGAGATGGCGTTCTGCACGCCGCGCTCCTGCAGCGCCTCGACGATCGGGCCCGCGATTTCCTCCCCGGCGGGAGTCCAGGTCACGCCGACGGCGTGCACGCCGTTTTCGATGACCACCTCATTGGCGTCCAGCAACACTGTGAGCAGGGCTTCAGCGTCGAATTCCACACCGTCGACGATGTCGAGCGCACCGCGATCGACGGCATCGCCGTCGCCCGTCACTCCTTCGACGAGCACCCATCGGACGGCCGTCGAGGTGACCGACAGACCGAGTACCAGGTCCATTCGCTATCCCCCTCTGCCTTTCATCCGGGTCAGACACTACCGCCGTCGCCTGTCAATGGACATTCCGCGAGTTAGCGGGCGGCCCGCACCCGGCATCCTATTAATCCAATTAGTGCATCAGTCGTGCCGTAATCGGTCTTGGACAAGCATTGATGTCGCTTCTACCGTTAGTGCCAGACCACCGACTACTGGACCTTTCAAAGGCCGAGGACAACATGACTGCCACGATGCCCGACACTCACCTGACGGGACAGATGCTCATTGCCGGTGAACCGGTTCGGGGTTCCGGAAAACAGATCCGCGCCTTCGACCCCACCGCAGGCCAAGAGCTCGAGCCCGCCTACTCCTATGGCGACGCGTCCGACGTCGATGCCGCCTGCGCGGCTGCCGCGGCGGCCTTCGCCGACTACCGATCCACGACCGCCGAGCAGCGCGCCCAATTCCTCGAGACGATCGCGACCAATATCGAGGCCGCCAAGGACGCCATCGTCGAACGCGCCGTCGCCGAGAGCGGACTCCCGCAGGCCCGCCTCACCGGCGAGGTCGGCCGCACGACCGGACAGCTTCGCCTGTTTGCCGGCGTCCTCCGCGAGGGCAGCTGGAACGGCGCGCGCATCGACCCGGCACTGCCCGATCGAACCCCGTTGCCCCGGCCCGACATTCGCCAGCGCTCCATTCCGCTCGGACCCGTCGCAGTATTCGGCGCCAGCAACTTCCCGTTGGCGTTCTCGGTCGCGGGCGGGGACACCGCATCGGCGCTCGCCGCGGGCTGCCCCGTCGTCGTCAAGGCCCACGACGCCCACCCCGGCACGTCCGAGCTCGTCGGCCGTGCGATCACCGACGCCGTCGCCGCCGCCGGCCTGCCCGCGGGCACCTTCTCGCTGCTGTACGGATTCGGACCTGAACTCGGTGTCGCGCTGGTGACCGACCCGCGCATCAAGGCCGTCGGCTTCACCGGATCCCGTTCCGGCGGAATGGCGCTCGTGGCTGCCGCGGCCGCTCGGCCCGAGCCGATCCCGGTCTACGCCGAGATGAGCTCGATCAACCCGGTCTTCCTGCTCGACGGCGCACTGGCCAGTCGCGGCGCCGACCTGGGACGCGCATTCGTCAACTCGCTCACGCTCGGCTCGGGGCAGTTCTGCACCAACCCCGGCCTGGTGATCGCCGTCGACGGGCAAGGACTCGACACGTTCATCGCCGCGGCCCGTGACGCGCTGGCGCAGTCGTCGGCCGCACCCATGCTGACCCCAGGCATCGCCGATGCATTTGCCACCGGCGTCACCCGGCTCACCGGGGAAGCCGACCTGATCGGCCGCGGCGAAGCCACCGACAGCCAGACAACCTGTCGTGCCGCGCTTTTCGCGACCGACGTGAACAGCTTCCTGAACTCCGAGACGCTGCAGGCCGAGATTTTCGGCTCCTCAAGCCTGATCGTCCGCTGCGCCGACGCCGCCGAGATGCAGACGGTCGCCGAGAACATCGAAGGCCAGCTCACGGCGACGGTGCATGCCGACGAGTCCGACCACGACGACGCAGGGGAGCTTCTGCCGCTGCTCGAACTCAAGGCGGGTCGGATCCTGTTCGACGGCTGGCCCACCGGAGTCGAGGTCTGCCACGCGATGGTGCACGGCGGACCATCCCCCGCAACGTCGGATTCGCGCAGCACATCGGTCGGCGCGCGCGCGATCGAACGCTATCTACGGCCCGTCTGCTACCAGGATGTGCCGAAATCGTTGCTGCCCAGCGCAATCGCTGACGGCAACCCCGATAACCTGTGGCGGCGCATCGACGGCCGGCTCCAACAGGACTGACCCAACCACTCACCAAGGAGTCGTTTTGAACGCCCCCACATGCCCTGCCTTCGAGGGAGTTCTGTTCTTCCCCGTAACCCCGTTCACGGAAGCCGGTGAGGTCGACCTGGACGCGCTGGCGCGTCACATCTCCAGCGGTGTCGATGCGGGTCCCGGCGGCGTCTTCATCGCCTGCGGCACAGGCGAATTCCATGCTCTCGAGCTGCAGGAGTTCGGCCCCATCGTCCGCACCGCCGTCGAGGTGGTCGCCGGACGCGTGCCCGTCTACGCGGGCGCCGGTGGCTCCGTCGCACAGGCCAAGCAGTTCGCCAAGGCCGCAAAGGAGGCAGGAGCCGACGGGTTGCTGCTGCTTCCCCCGTACCTCGTCGAGATGCCGCAGGCCGGCCTCGTCGCCTACGTGCGCGACGTTGCCGCCGCCACCGATCTGCCCGTCATCGTCTACAACCGCAACAACGCCCGCTTCACCGAGGCATCCGCGATTGCCGTGTCGAAGATTTCGAACGTCATCGGATTCAAGGACGGCACAGGCGATCTCGACAACGTCGCACGCATCGTGCATGCGGTAACCGCCGCCAGCGACAAGGACTTCCTGTTCTTCAACGGCATGCCCACCGCCGAGACCACCCAGCAGGCCTACCGTGCCGTCGGCGTCCCGCTCTACTCGTCGGCGACGTTCGCCTTCGCGCCCGACCTCGCGCTCGCCTTCTACAACGCGCTCGAGACCGGCAACGAAGAACTGGCCAACGCCCTGCTGCGGGAGTTCTTCCATCCGCTCGTCCGGCTGCGTGACACGGTGCCCGGCTACGCGGTATCGCTCGTCAAGGCCGGCGTCACGTTCGAGGGCATACCGGCTGGGCCGGTGCGGCCGCCGCTGATCATGCCGTCTTCCGACGACCTCACCGAATTGCGCTCGATCATCGACGCGGGTCGCGCCGTTCTCGCCGAGGCGCTCACCGAGGCGCGCTAGCGATGGCGCCGAGCCAGATCCGCATCACCGGCGCCCGCATCACACCGATCGCGTTCGTCGACCCGCCGCTGCTCAACACGGTCGGCGTACACGAGCCCTTCGCGCTGCGCGCCATCATTCAGCTCGACACCGACGCGGGTCTGGTGGGACTCGGTGAGACCTACGCCGACCAGACGCACCTGGCGAGGCTGCAAGCCGCCGCCGACGCCATCACCGGTCTGGACGTGTTCGCGCTCAACGCGATTCGCGCCGCCATCGACGAGCGGCTCCGCGGCGACTCCCGCGCCGTCGGCACGGCCGGGATGATCACGACCGCCAGCGCGGTCGACCAGGTGCTGTCACCGTTCGAGGTCGCATGCCTCGACGTGCAGGGTCACGCCACCGGCAGGCCGGTGTCGGATCTGCTCGGCGGCAAGGTGCGCGATGCCGTGCCGTTCAGCGCTTACCTCTTCTACAAGTGGGCCTGCCATCCCGGCGCCGAGCCCGACGCGTTCGGCGAGGCCCTCGATCCGGACGGCATCGTCGCGCAGGCTCGCCGCATCATCGACGAATACGGCTTCACCGCAATCAAACTGAAGGGCGGCGTGTTCCCGCCCGAGGAGGAGATGGCGGCGATCGAAGCGCTGCACGCGGCCTTCCCCGACCACCCGCTGCGGCTGGATCCCAACGCCGCGTGGACACCACAGACGTCGGTAAAGGTGGCTTCGGGCCTGGCCGGCATCCTCGAATACCTCGAAGATCCGACGCCGGGTCTCGACGGGATGGCCGAAGTCGCCCAGCAGGCGCCGATGCCGCTGGCGACCAACATGTGCGTTGTCGCATTCGACCACCTCGCACCCGCTGTCGCGAAAGACTCGGTGCGGGTGGTGCTCTCCGACCACCACTACTGGGGTGGCCTGCAGCGCTCGCGCATGCTGGCGGGCATCTGCGAGACCTTCGGCCTCGGGCTGTCCATGCACTCCAACTCCCATATGGGCATCAGCCTGGCCGCCATGGTGCACCTTGCCAGCGCCACACCAAACCTCACCTACGCCTGCGACACCCACTGGCCGTGGAAGACCGAGGAGATCGTCAAGCCCGGCGCGCTGGAATTCGTCGACGGAGCGGTTGCCGTGCCGACGACCCCGGGCCTCGGCGTCGAGATCGACGAGGACGCACTCGCCACGCTGCACGAGCAATATGTGCGCTGCGGCATCCGCGACCGCGACGACACCGGTTACATGAAGACCATCGATCCCAGCTACGAGGCGGTCAGCCCGCGCTGGTAGTCGCCGAATCGATCGCTTGATCGGTTTTGTGTCCTAGCCTTGGCATGTGGCACGCACAGTCTCATCGCCAGGTCGCCCAGTCGGCGCCAGCGCGGACCAAACACGACGCCGGATCATCGAGTCGACGATGCGCTGCGTCGCTGAGGTCGGCTATTCGCAAGCCACCATCCGCGAGATCGCCCGCCTGGCCGACGTCACCAGCGCGAGCCTGTATCACTACTTCCCCACCAAGACCGACCTCATCATGGCGACCTTCACCGAGATGGCCGACGTGGTGATACCCAGGCTGTCGAATGCCGCCGACGACGCGAACGGCGTGCTCGACAAGCTGTCCGTGATATTCGACGAATGTGAGCGGATCAACCGGGATTACCCCTATATCGCCGCTTTCGACCGCGCGATCCGCGCCGAAAGCGCCCGACACCTGCCCCTCGACCAGGACAGCGAGTCCACGTTCTCATCGCTGCGCGAGATGATCCGTGCGGTCATTGACGAGGGCCGTCGTAAGCGGGCGTTCGGTCGCAGGGTCAACGTCGACAACGCCACCGACGCCATCCTCGTGCTGATCCGCGGACTCAACGAGTTCACCACGACTGCTTCGCCCGACACCTACCACGCGACCGTGCAGGCCTTGAAGGCGATGGTCCGCGGAACGCTATTCCAGTACCAGAAGCTGTCCTGACTTCTTGACAGGTCATGGCGCCGCGCCGATCATACGAATTAATCAAGTGATTGATTACCAGAGGGAGTCGCGGTGTCCGGTGTGAGTATGTCCGTCGACATGTCGTCGGGACTGGCCGACGAGCGCGACTTCATCGTCGGTGAATGCCCCGACATCCCCAAGTGGTCGGAGAACCTGCTGTTCGCGATCCACGACCCGGCCTCGGGCGTCGCGATGTGGCTGCATCTGGGCACGGTGGCGGACAAATGGACGATGTGGGAGGACCGCGTCCTTGTGATATTGCCCAGCGAGGAGGGAGCGCTGTCACTGCGCGCCTACCACCACACCGCGCCCGAACGTCGGCCCGCAGGCGCAGGCCTGGAGTTCCGGCAGATCACTCCGTGGCGGCGCTGGCATGTGTCGTTCGACGGCTTCGGCCTGCACACACCCGTGCCCGAAATGCTTGTCGGCATCACCCGGGACGGACCGGGCAAACCGTTCTCCGCCGAGTTGGACATCGAGTGCCTCACGCCCGCATGGGATGCCCGCACCGCAGCGGGCCTGGAATCCGGTGCGGGCGACATGGATTCCCACGACTGGGCCAACGAGCACTATGAACAGCTGATCCATGCCACGGGTACCGTCACGCTGCCGTCCGGCGACACCATTCCGTTCGACGGATACGGATGGCGGGACCATTCACGTGGGGCTCGCGACCACTCCCTGATGATGGACTGGGGTGGGCACATCATTGTCGGCTGCCCGTATCCCAGCGGAAAGGGCTGGGGGTTCTCCCGCTACTACGCCGCCAACGGTCGCATCACGCTGGAAGGCGGCTACGTCTTCGTCGACGGAAAGTTCGAGCATGCCAAGGTTCTGACGGCGCCGAGGCTGACGGAGCTCCAGCACGGGGGCGAGGTGCTTCCCGTGCGGCTCGAGTGGTCTGGCGGTGTGCTCGACACCGAGCTGGTATGCGACCGAACGTTGTGGACGTCGATGCAGCGCAGCCTCGCCATCGGCAAGGACCTCGATGGCGTCGGCCTGATGTACGTACTCAACCACGGGCGCTGTGATTGGGACGGGGAGACCGGCTACTTCTACAGCGAGCGATCCGACCGGCTCAATCAGCTTGCCCCCGAGCCGTTTTACGCGTGATGGCTGACGAGGACGTGGACGCCGGGTGGGCTCAGCTCAAGGAGCAGAGCCTAAAATTGGACGACGTCCGCTCGGGCATGAGGGACTGGATGCGAGGACGCCTCGGCGATGACGGCCTTGTGGTCGGACCACTCGCGCCGCCCGCAGGCACCGGGGTCGCCAACGAGACACTTCTGTTCGACGTCAGCCGATCGGACGGAACGACCGACGGGTTCGTCGCCCGGTTGGCGACGCCGGATCCGCTCTACCTCGACTACGACCTGGCCATGCACTACCGGATGTACGAGACGATGATGACGGTGCCGACGGTGCCGACGCCCGCGGTCGTCGGCTATGAAGCGGACCCGTCGATCATCGGTTCGCAGTTCTTCGTGATGGAGAAAATCGACGGCGCCATCCCGACCGATAATCCCTCGTGGGGCACAGAGGGTTTCGTCGTCGACGCGACACCTTCGCAGCGATACGAACTCTGGGAGCGCACGGTGGCGCTGCTTGCCGAGGTGCATCGCGTCGACGACGAGCCGTTCGCATTTCTGCGCACGGGTGCCACGGCCGACGGCGTCGGCGACTGCCTCGACTACTGGGTACGGTCGCTGCGCTGGGCCAAGCCGTCACAGCCGGTGCCGCTGACCGAGCCAGCCGAGGCCTGGTTGGCGGCGAACCGCCCGACGGAGACCGCGCTGTCGTGGGGTGACAGCCGGCTGCCCAACGTCATCTACCGCGACTTCTCGCCCGTCGGGCTGCTCGACTGGGACCTCGTCTCGTTGGCAGGGCCGCAGACAGACATCGCGTGGTGGATCCTGATGACCCCGCAGGACAGCCTGGGACTCGACGGCATCGGATCGAATGACGAGTTTGTCGACCTCTGGGAAGAGCTGACCGGCAGGAAGGCTACCGACCTGCACTGGTATCTGGTGTTCGGCGCGTACCGGCTCGCCGCGATCATGGCCAAGCTCTTCTCGATGTTCGTCGCACAGGGCCGGATGCCCGCCGAGGTCGCCGACGGGGAGCTCGCCACTGGAATGCACGTTCAGATGCTGGCCGGTCTGTTGGAGCTGGAGCCCCCGGCAGGCGTCACACCGGCCGTACCCGACGTCCGTTGGGATCGTTGATGATCGCGTACGACCCATGCCGCTGAAGCCGTACCGGATCGAGGTTCCACAGGAGCGACTCGATCGACTTCATCAGCGGCTTCGCCACACCGTCTGGGCGGACATCTCGGACGGATCGAACTGGGCCTATGGCGTGCCCGGCGACTACCTGCACGGACTCGTCGACCACTGGATCGAGAATTACGACTGGCGTGAACACGAAGCAGCGATGAACCGGTGGCCTCACCTTCGCGGCGAGGTGGACGGCGTCATGCTTCACGTACTGCACGAACGCGGCTCCGGCAGCGCGCCCACCCCACTGATACTCACCCACGGTTGGCCGTGGACCTTCTGGGACTTCGCGAAAGTCATTGAACCGCTCGCACATCCCGAACGCTTCGGCGGCGACCCTGAGGACGGCATCGACGTCGTCGTGCCGTCGCTGCCCGGTTCGGTTTTCTCGACGCCAACACCACCCGGGGTCGGTTGGCGTCAGACCGCCGACCTGTGGGCGCGACTGATGACGGAGCTGGGCTACGAACGGTTCGTCGCCCACGGCGGCGACTCGGGAGCCTTCGTCAGCGCTCAGCTCGCCCACGCCCACGCCGACCGATTGATCGGCGCCCACCTCACCTACCCGGCACTCCTCGATCCGGCCGCGGTGTTCGACCGCGAGGACTTCGACGCCGACGAGGTGCGGGACTTCGACCGGCAGCATCCTCCAACGTCGAATATGACGCACTTCCTGGTCCACATGCTGGAGCCGCAGACGCTTGCCTGGGCATTGCAGGACTCGCCTGTGGGTCTCGCCGCGTGGATGCTGCAGCGGCGCGCGGCGTGGAGCGACTGCGACGGTGACGTCGAAAAGCGTTTCACCAAGGACGAATTGATCACGAGCTTTGCCCTCTACTGGCTCACCGGAACGGTGTCGAGCTCATTGCGGTTCTACGCGGACTCGTTCCGTGAACCGTGGCAGCCGTCGCACGACCGAAAGCCGACGTTGCAGGCGCCAACCGGAATCGCCGTGTTTCCCCGTGAACTGTCCCATGTGCCGCGGTCGGTGGCCGAGAAGCACGCCAACCTCGTGCACTGGACCCGCATGCCGAGCGGCGGCCACTTCGCCCCGATGGAGGAACCCGACTTATTGGTGCAGGACATCCGCGATTTCGTCCGGCCGCTGCGATCGGGATGATTTGCTGCGACCAAACAAGCAGCAGAGGTATGTATGGCCATCATCTATCAATCCTTGGTTCTATTGACGAAGATCCGGGGCAATGGCCATACATTTCTTCAATAGTGTCGGGTGAACTCCCGTCGGCTCAGGAGGATCGATGACCACATCTCTATGCCCCAGCGTCTTCGATGCCGGACTCCCGAGCCTCGAATACGAGTTCGCGGAGCCGCCTGCAACGGTTTACCCACGGATTCGGGCTGCGCAGGCGCAAGCGCCGATGGCGTTGGGTCCGTATGGGCCCGAAATCCTCTCGCACGAGACTGGTGCGGACCGTTCTGCGTGACCCGCGATTCACCATCCCGCCGGGAATGACGCTGATGGCCCACGGCATCACGTCGGGGCCGCTGTGGGACAAGATCGTCAACAGCCTGCTGGGCCTGGAGGGCGACGCCCATCACCGATTGCGCAGCCTAGTGTCGAAGGCGTTCACCCCAAGGGCGAGCGCCCGGCTGCACGACACGATCGTCGACGTGATCAACGAACTGGTCGATCGCGTTGCCGCCGAAGGCCGGTGCGACGTCGTCGAAGACATCGCCCGGCCCTACCCCGTTCCGATCATCTGCGCGCTGCTCGGTGCCCCCGAGGAGGACTGGGAACAGTTCGCGCAATGGGCCGACGACATCTTCGCCGCCTTCACCTTCGATCCCAACGGCATCGACGAGAAGCACGTCATGCATGCGTGGGGCGAACTCGACGAGTACGTCGACGACATGGTCGCCCGGCGGCGGCATGCTCTCACCGACGATCTGCTGTCCGAACTCATCCGCGCGGAGGAGGACGGCGACCGGCTCAACGCCGCCGAACTGCGCATGCTGGCCGCTGGTCTGCTGCTCGCAGGAACGGACACCACCCGCAACCAGGTGGCCGCCTCCGTCGACGTCTTCTGCGACCACCCGGACCAGTGGGCGCTGCTCAAGGACCGCCCCGAGCTGGCGCCGCAGGCGGTCGAGGAATCCATGCGGCACTCACCCATCGCCTGCGGAACTCTTCGGACCGTGACCGAGGACACCGAGCTGGCCGGCTTCACCTTCCCTGCCGGCACCTTCCTGGTCGTCAATACCTTTGCCGCCAACCGCGATACGGCCGTCTACGACGATCCAGATCGTTTCGACATCACCCGAGAAGGCGCGCCCGCGGTGTTGACCTTCGGTGGTGGCATTCACTACTGCCTCGGCGCGAACCTGGCCCGCAAGGAGCTTGTCGAAGCGCTGAAGGTACTCGCCCGCAGGATGCCCGACCCGGTCCGCACGGGCCCGGCGGCGTGGAAGCCGATGCTGGGTCTGAGCGGCCCGACGGCGGTGCCCATCGAGTTCGCACGTGCGTAGCCACGGCTGGTCGGGAAATGCGCCCGCGACCGATGAGGAAGCGATCGACCGCATCCTCGACGCGGCCGAAACGATCGTGGCCGAGCGCGGACCCTCGCTGCGGATAGCGGATGTGGCACGGACTCTCGGCGTCACCAGGCAGACCGTGTACCGCTACTTTCCCAGCGCCGAGACGCTGTTGATCGTCAGCGCGATGCGGTCGGCCAACGGATTTCTCGACCAGTTCGCCGCACACCTCGGCGAGCTGACGGAACCCGCCGAGGCGATTGTCGAAGGGGTTGCGTTCGCGGTCGAACAACTCACCGGCGATCGCCAGATAGAGCATCTGCTGACCAGCCGGACGCGGGACGGCTCGACGGCCATGCTGACGTCCGATACCGCAATGACGTTCGGGCGTTCGATGCTGCACCAGCTCAACGTCGACTGGGAGAAGCACGGCTACGACGAAGCAGCCCTCGACGAATTGGCCGAAATCGGCTTGCGCACATTGCATTCGCTACTCACCGATCCGGGACAGCCGCCGCGCACTGGCATCGAGTTGCGCCGCTTCGTGGCGCGATGGATGGGCCCGGCGATCGTCTACCCGAAACTGGCCTCAGCAATGGCGTCGTTACGCCCACCCGAGCCCGGCCCGAAGCGGCGCCGCAGTTCCGCCTAGGCACCCAGGCTTCGGCGGGCGCGCTTGGCCTTATACATCGCGAGGTCCGCGTCGCGGAGTATCTCGTCCGCCGTCCGCACATCGCCGGGATGCACCTCGAGGACCCCGATGCTGGCACCGATCGGCAGGCTCGTCGCACCGATGGTCGCGGGCGTATCGAGCGCAAGTCGCAGCTGCGCGACCATGTCGTCGAGTTCACTCTTGGTGACCTCACGGGAGACCAGCACGACGAACTCGTCGCCGCCCAATCGTCCCGCGACATCGTCGGGCGCCACCACGCGACGCAGACATGCCGCGACCGCCCGCAGAAGGTCATCGCCTGCGGTGTGACCGTGGGTGTCGTTCGTCGACTTGAGGTCGTCGATGTCGATGAACAGGACCGCACGCAACTGTTCGCCGTCGTCGGGCGCCGCGAGCGCCTTTCTGAGTCTGCGCAGGACGGAAACCCGGTTCGGCAGCTCTGTCAACGCGTCATGCCTGGCGTAGAACATCACCTTGTCGGCGGTCTTACGTTCAGCGGTGACATCCGTGAACGACATCAGCATGTCGGATTGCCCCGGCATATCGGGATTGAGAAGACGGCAGCTCGACATCAGCCAGGCACGGTGCCCACCGAACTGATCGAAACCGAACACCTGATTGGAAAACGGCACGCCGGTCCGCAGCACAGCGCGAGCGGGTCGCACGTCGGGCGGGATGTTCACGCCGTCGGCGTCGTAGAACGGGAATTGATCTGTAATCGCGAAGAAGTCGGCACCCACGTATTCGGGTCCCACGCCCATGATCTGGACGGCGGCCGGGTTGATCGACTTGATGCAACCATCCTTGCCGATCAGGATGACGCCTTCGACCATCGACGCCACGATCGCTTCGAACTGTTGCTCCGCACGGCGAAGCGCGGTCAGGTCGCAGCAGACGAATACGTACCCGTTCTCCATGGCGGCGGCAGAAACGCGCACGTCGAGCAGCGTGCCGTCAGCGGAGCGGTGGGTGCACTGGACGGCCCCACCCGATGTGACGATCGCGACGGGATCCACTGCGGCGCCTACCAACTCGCTGATCGGACTGCCGTGCGCCTCGTCGGCGGGCCGCCCGTAGATAGCCTCGGCTGCGGGGTTCCAACTGGTGACCACACCCGTCGCCGTCGTCCCGATGATGGCGTCGCTGACGTGAGTGACCAACGCGGCCTGGTACCTCAGGGCGACGTCGGCGGCATGGCGTGCGCTGACGTCGCGGGTGATGACCTGGTGGGCGAGCTCGTCCTCCCAGATCGTCAGCACGACGACGATCTCGACGGGCAGCAGGGAGCCGTCGGCCCGGATCATCTGCGCCGGATAGTGCGGGGAGCAGTCGCCGACGTCGCGCAGCGCGGCGACGCCGGCCTGCATCGGTGGTATCGAATCGGCTGCCACGAAATCGGTGATCGGACGACCCATGATCTCGTCAGGTGAGGCCGCAAGCATCAGCCGCACACCGGCGTCGTTGACGTAGAGAATGCGTCCGTCCCTGTGCACGCAGATCCCGTCGGGACTGCGTTCGACCAGTCGGCGATAGCGTTCTTCGGCCAGCGCCTGACTGGGCTGCCGATCATCCACCCCGCAAAGCTACCGGGTTGCGCAATACGGCGGCGTGCGATTCGTCGACCACTACACTGATGCTCCCTTATCGCATAGGACTGCCCAGTAATGCGAGGAGTGCATCGGTGTTATCGCTAGCCAGGCTGTCGTGTTTCGTCGCCGTGGCCGAGGAACTGCACTTCGGGCGGGCCGCTGAGCGGCTGCACATGACGCAGCCGCCACTGAGCCGCCAAATTCAACAACTCGAGAGCGAGCTCGGCGTGCAGCTCATCGAGCGCAGCACGCGGGCAGTCACCCTGACCCCGGCCGGGATGGCCTTCCTGCCCGACGCGCGCCGCATCCTGCAACTGGCCGAGGGCGCGGCGCAGACGGTCAAGCGCATTCCCGCAGGCGATCTCGGCACCGTCGTCATCGGCTTCACGGCAGCGTCCGCACATGTCGTCTTGCCAAGACTGCTGGGAGCGGCGCGGGAGAAGCTGCCCGACGTGAAACTGGATCTGCGCGAGATGGTGACGGCCGTTCAGCTCGAAGGGTTGATGACGGGCGAGGTGGACCTGGGCATGGCGCGACCGCCGGTGAGACGCCCGGGTCTGGTGTCGCGCCCGCTGCTGCACGAGCAGCTGATCGCAGCGCTGCCCGAGGCGCACCCGCTGGTCGGGCTTGGCCGGCAACTGACGTTGAACGACCTCGACGGCCAGGACGTCGTCATGTACTCACCGGTGCAGGCCCGCTATTTCAACGAGTTGCTCATCAGCACATTCACGATCGCCGGCGCGACGCCGCGCTATGTGCAGACCGTGACGCAGGTGCACACCATGCTGGTGTTGGTGCGCTCAGGCATCGGCATCGCGTTGGTGCCTGCGTCGGCGGCGACACTGCATCCCGAGGGTGTGGTGTTCCGCTCGATCGGCGCTTTTCGCGAGCGGCCTGTCGAGCTCGATGCGGTGTGGCGCGGCGACAGCACCAACCCCGCACTGCTGCGTCTGCTCAGAGACGTGCTGCCGCAACGGGAATGGACGACCGACGACCTCGTCGAGGACGTGCTCGGTTAACGTCATCGTTTGGTGACGCTGTTGCCGTCTACTGCGGCGAAGTGTCAGCTTCCGCCGCCCCAGGCCATGCCCGAGCGGATATCGTCCCACCGAATGTGGATCGCCTGGTACAGGCCGAGGATGGGTTCGATTGCGGCAAGGGTCATTTCGCGCAGCCGGTCACGATCATGCCGGTCGTCGATGAAGCTGGATACCACGGCCAACTGCGCTTGGACTGCGATCAAGCCCAGAGCCAGCAGTCGCGGATCGGCCGCTCGATCGTCGAGGATATTGCGAAGGGTGCCGGTCACTCGATGAGCCAAGCCGCCGACCATATCGTTGTCGTAGACCTCGAGACGGGCGCGGGACGATGCCCAACATCCTGCGGTGCTGCCCATCACCAACCGGCAGCCTCGAGTTGGTCACGCAGACTTCTCGAGCCGCCGACCGTCGTGGTGACCACCTCGACCAACCCCGTCCTGCGGCACGGTTCAACATTTCGCCTAGCAACAGATCATCGTGGCGCGCATTTAGACGGCTCGCCTCGCCTTCTTGGTCCTCGATGTATCCGCTGAGATACAGATCGGTCAACATCGCCGAACGCAGGGCGAATTCGAACCGCCAGCTGTTTGTTCCAGCCGCCGTTACAGTCGAATTGGAACTGCCTGCGGTAGTTGTCATACGCCAGCAGATATAGCTGGCCATGCAGTGTCCGCGGTAGCTCCACCTTCCCTGCCTTAACTGCGAACGGGGGTGCGACCCGTCACCGGGGAAAGGCGGGCCACCCCGCGCAAGATCCAGGGGGTACGCCTGGCCATCATCTCAACGGCGCGGTCCGCCGGGCGCATGCTGGTCCCTCGGCCGGGGGTGGGCGCGGAGGCAAGCTTCGCTTCGATCGAACCTGGCTGCGCGCCTTGGCGATCGACTGCCAAAAGGTCCCAACTGCCTGGCACGCCGCGCAACTCAGCGCTGCCGCGGTTCTGGAAGACGGTGCCGGAGCCGACGACTAGGTCACGCACTGTGCTCGACACGACGATGTCGCCCGGGCCGGCGTGGCCGAGTATCCGCGCTGCGATGTGAACTGCCAGCCCGCCGATGTCGGCACCCAGCAGCTCGCACTCTCCGGTGTGGATACCGGCACGGATATCGATACCCAGTAATTCAGCGTCTGCTCGCAAGTCTTCTGCGCACCGAATCGCGTGCGTCGGCCCATCGAAAGGTCATGAGGTGGCCATCTCCGGTGCTCTTCACCACCGTGCCGCCGAACCGTTCCACGATCTCGGCGGTGATCTCGCCGAACCGCTGCAGGACCGATCGCCACCGCTCATCGCCCATCGCTGCCGCAGATCGAGTGGACGCAACGATGTCGGTGAACAGGACGGTGCGCAGCGCGCGATGTGAGGCTGACGGCGCAGCATGACCGCCGGTGAGCAACTCTTCGATCTCGCTCAGGATCCTTGCTGGTTCCGTCAAGAACGGCGCGTGGTCCCTTCCTTCGACTTCGAGCATCCGCGCGCCGGGGATGTGGTCGGCGATGTAGCGGCCCAGCTGCACCGGCATCGGCTCGTCCCGAGCGTGGATGACCAGTGTCGGCACGGCGATCGTCGGCAGGATCGGCCGCACGTCGATACGGAATGTCGATTCCATTGTCGCTCGCATCATTCCGGGGCTGGCGACCATGCGCTCGAACATGGCGAGCTGCCGGATCGATTTCACCGACGGCAACATGTACTTCGCGGTTTCGCCGCTACCCCAACGAGAGCGGGCCGCACGTGCCATTTCCTGGATACGCGCGACCTGCTCTTCCGACCACGCGTACTTGCCCTTCTCGGAAACGTCATCGCTGATTTGGATCCCCTGCTTCACCATCAGCTCGGACGGTTCGCAATCGAGGTCATCCCACCCGACGGACATGAAGGTGTACGTGCCGTAGAGGATCAACGCGCGCGTTCGCTCAGGCCGTGTGGCCGCGAAGAGAATGGAGGACGGACCACCCTCGCTCATGCCGAAAATGGCAGGTCTGGTGAAGCCGACGGCGTCCATGACGGCTTCGATCTCCGCCGCTCGTTCGTCGAGTGTCCGAACACTCGCAATCGGGTCCGACAGCCCGAGTCCCGCTTTGTCGAACAGGACAACACGACAGAAGGTGGCCAGCTGGTCGAAGAACGACTTGAACTCGGGCAAGGTCCACAGCAGCTCTACGTGGCTGACCATCGGCCCGACGAAGACGAGTTCGATCGGCCCGTCACCGAATACCTGATAGGCCAGGCTCAGGTCACCGCAAGAGGCGTACGCCGTTTCCGGCATGGCGCGAGCGTAATTGACGTCACGGCGACAAACTGACGATTAGCAGTTGCAGAATGCGATGGCTCAGCCGGACGCCGTGGCTGAAGTGGCCAGACTCTCGACCCACCTGGCGCGTGATCCATCGTCTGTCCGCTATTCCCAGATCAGGACGTTGGGTAGCGATACATCTACTCGACGCAGGAGGGTATACCCGACTCCGGCGAGGCCACGGAAGAGACCCAAATTGAATTGGCTGCTTCCGGTGTTCCAGCGGTAGTCGCCTGCGGACGTCTTCGTATTCAGGACGGCGCTGAGATGTCGTGAGCCGCTCTGTACGAGCTCAGCGCGTCGCAGGACCGTGCCCGCTTCGGCGAGTAGTTCGACGGCGCCCAGCGAGCCGCAACAGAGAGTGTCGACGTGGCCGGGCCAGATGAGCTCCGCACCGGCCAGCGCGGCGTCGACGTCGTCCGCCACGGTGGTGACGGGGACTGATCCAGACTTGGCCACGGCCAGCCGTGCCAGCCCGATACCGACCGCGCCGTGACACCACTGAGAGCGGGGAAGATTTTCTGCCCTGAAGTGGCCGCTTGCGAACGCGAAGCATTCCACCGCGGCTTCGGCGAAGTCGGGCCGCTCTGTCACCGCCGCCAACTCGGTAAGGGCGTACCCGAACCCGGCAGCTCCGTGCGACATTCCCGCGATCCCCAGTGGATTGGGCTGCGCTCCACGCCAACTGCGTTGCCCTTCGGCTCCGCGCCGCTCTGTTGCCATGAGCTGCTCGCCGCAGCGCACAGCTGTCTTCAGTGCGTCCTGCCAGCCGGTTTCGCGGTACAGCCTCAGCAAGGTCAAGATCGCGCCGGCACAGCCGGAAACGACGTCGAGTTGTCGGTCTTCGGCGATCAGATCATCCGATATCAATGCGGTGGTGGCCCTAGCGTCCTCCATCAAGTCGACGTCGTCGAGCAGCTCGGACATCACCGCGAACGCGTATAGCACCGAACCCAGACCCGTTGCCCCGCCGAGGCCGAGGACCCGTGCCTGATGTTTAGCATTGCGGCCGGTCAACTCGCGACGGAGCTGTGAAACGGCCGCAAGCGCCAGATCGGCCGAACGTGCCCTCTTCCGAACCCGGGCGTGAGCTGCCAGGAACAGGGCGATGCCGCATGACCCGCTGTACAGGTCCGGACCGAGGACCTCGAGCCGACACGCGTCCGAGCCGGGAAGGAATCCGAGGCCGACCCACGCCGCGCCCGAACCACGCCTAACGGCACCAGAGACAATCTGGTCGGCGACTGCATCGGCTTCTTTGAGGAATGCCTCTGGCGTCGGTGCCGACTCCACTTCAACGGATGCGAAAGCCGTCGCGGGATCAGTGCTCGGCCGCTGCGCGACAGCCGCCCACGCTTGCCGTATCACCTCTGTCTGCCAACTGATCTCGCTGGCATCTAAATGTTGTAGACGTTCGGTAGCGCGGACGAGCCCGTCGGAGTTGTCGACGGTGAAGCGCGGAACATCCAGACGCAGCAAGGCTTCCCGCTCGGCCCGTTGGAAAGGCCAGCGAGGGTCGTCATCGTCCCAATCGGCTAGCCGGGCGAGGAAGTCGGCTTGGGCGGACCATGCCACACCGTCGTACATAGTTCGGTCGTCACGCAAGCGATGCAGCAGCATTGAGTAGAACTGCGTCGGGCGCAGGACGCGGCGAACGGGCAACCCGGAGAACCCATCGAACACGTCACGAGCGCAAAGTCGGGAAAGGAACGTCGCATACGCAGTGAAACCAGCGACGAAGTCCTCGGCATGGGCGCCAAGGTCGGCGTAGTTCCCATCGACATGGGGGAGGTTGTGCGACTGCGCATGTACCGCTACTTCGACAGGGTGCATCGCAGCTGTGTTGACCTGCCGCCACTCGACCCTTTTGTCGCCGTCATCGTGGGGAGCGACACCGCCGACGAGGTGACTGCCATTGCCGGGTGCTCGGAGGTGGCTCGGCAGCAAGCCGGTGGCGAGTACGGAATCGGCTACCGCCGCTCTGGCCGCACCTCGTGCCTCGGCGACGTCACCAGGCGCGGACGACTCACTTTCTTGGAACAATGTTTCAAGATCAACGGGCACCGGGTGATCGGCCGCGGCGATGAGATTCTCTTGATGCACATCGCTTGCCGCGAAGCAATGAAACAAGGCTAGCCAAGCACCGGCCCGTCGAAAGTATGTGGCGAAATCCGTGATGTCACGACACCCGGTATGCACAACGTATTCACTCCAGCCATAGCCGGCTCCGGCGATCGCCTTGGCTGCGCGAAGGCGAATCGGCGCGCGGCGGTTCAGCCGCTTCACCAATGCGTGCCAGGCGATGTCGGCGCGCAGGTCCTTCGGTTTGTAGATCAATGTCGTGCCCGTCTCGAAGCCAACGAGCATGGCCTGCCGACCGCCGTGATGCCTGTCGGACAGGCCGCCGCGAAGAACAGTGACTGTGGCGCCGGGGAAATCGGTGTCGAGCCGGTCGAGAAACTCACATGATGCCTCCAGCCATTGCCGTGTGACGCTCAGCGAGGAGGCGTAGCAGCACCGGCTTCGTGGCGAACAACTCGGCGAAGCGGCCGCCGTGCATTTCCCGGATGAACCGGCCGTAGTTTCGGTCGATGTCGAACTGTTCGTAGAGAACCGGTACGCAGAGACTGCACAGCTCCCGGTACAGCAGCTCGCGCAACTGTTCATGTGCATCGTCAGTCAAGTACTGGATCGCCGCGGTGGCCGACTCGAGCCGACGGTCAGCCGCATCGACGAGCGGGGCGAAGGCGTCGTCGAAGGGTAGTTCCGTCGAAGCTCGACCGCGACGTCTTGGGGGCTGCGGTGGTTTCGTCAGCGTGGCCTGAACCCACAAGGCGTCCTCAACCCACTCTGGACACGAGGTCGGCTGGGCATTCGCCAACCGAGCGGTGACTTCGTCGATCGTCCAACCGTCGCGGGCCAAGCGGCGGACGAACTGCGACTGGTCTCCGGCCGCACAGGCAGCAGCCCAGGCCGCCAGTTGCTCCGGTACACGCCGGGCGCCGACCCCTTCATGCGACGCGCTGACGTACCGGCCGGACAGCAACTCGTCGATTGTCGCGGCTCGGGCCGCCAGATCCTCCGGCCGATGGGGTGGCACCTAATTGCAGCAGGGGTAGTAGGCCGAGGTTTGGTATGTGTAGGACAGCGCGAGTTCCTCCGCGGCGATCTCGAGCTCGCGGTCCGAGAACTCGGTTCGGAGAATGCTTTCCCTGGTTGGCATGGTCAATCCTTCCTGTCAGGTCAGTCTGCTACTGGCGTGGTGGCATCCACGGTGGAATTGCCGGGCCCGTCGTCCTTGCCGGCAGAGTGAACGTCATCGGTGTGGGAGTTCCGTTGACTGTTGGGGTGGCAACCGCTGCTGTGGGCGCCAACGCGATGGGCTTTCCGCTGACCGTCGCAGTCAGCGGAATGTAGGTCGCGGTGACGCTGGTTAGCGACGGGCCGACGACTGCCGTGACAACGGTGGTGGACGCCGTCACCGGCGACCCCGCTGTCATCGGAAAGAAGCACGACAATGGCAGAGGGTTCATTCGGCAGGGGTCTGGTGGCTCCGGCGGAGTGGCGAAGGCCAAGGCCGCTGTCGGTACCGACGCCGTTACCGCGACCAGTCCCAGTCCCGCCGCACACCGGCGGATTGTTGGACCGTTCATGAGGCTGGACTCCTTTCTGGTTTCTGCTGCTGCTCACTTGTCTGACCGGCGTCGGGCAGGTTCGGGCACAATTTCTCGGGACCGATGAAGGATTCACCGGAAATCCACTCGCGCCATTGAGATTCGCTCATGTTGCTCGTCAGCTTGCTGCAGATGACGTCTTTCAGAGCCGCCGGCGCCGGCCACACGTGGATCGTTCCGTCCCTACTTCCAGACAGGATGCGGGAGTCGTCTGAGTTGAACGCGACGCTGTAGACCCAGTTCTTATGACCCTCAAGGGGGGTGCCGATCGGTTCGGGTGGATCCGACCCGATATCCCACAGCCGCACCTTGCCCTCGTCGCTGCCGACCACAATCCATGGATGCCGGTGTGCGACAGCCACGCTCAGAAGCGGGTTCTGGCCGATTGCGAGCGGCTCGCCGATCTGTCTGTGGTTTTCAACGTCCCATATACGGACCGTTCCATCCGAGCCGGCGGAAATGATACGTGTGCCGTCCGGGCTGAAGGCAACGCTGTAGACGTCGCGATCATGCCCGGCCAACGGGTCGCCGGCGGCGGACAATCTCGCTCGCGGGCGGGGCCGAGGGATCAAGCGCCCAGACTTGGATCAAGTTCTTACCGCCACCGGCCCCGGTGACGATGTGGCGGCTATCGGGACTGAAGGCCAAGCTCCAGATCTGGTACGGCTGGCGTCGGCCCTGCGCGTCGATGGTGACCGCGACCTCGGCGGCCAGCGGCGTGAATCCGTTGGTGTCCCACACCCGTACCGTCCCATCCATGCCCGCGGCGGCGACAAAATGACCGTCCGGACTGAAGGCAACCCCTTGAACGCGGGGACTACCAACGGCGACCGCGCCCACCGGGTCGAACGGTGACAGCACAGCGACTGGGTCGTGCCGGTAACGTGCCCAGATCCGCACGGCACCGTCCCTGCTTCCGGTGGCGATACGGTTGCCGTCGCTGCTGAGGGCCATGGCGTTGATGGCCTGGCCTCCGTCAGCCGACGGGGTGCCCAGCTGGGCAAGTAAGGACGCGGTTCCTGCGTTCCAAAGCTTCACCGTGCCATCTGTGCCCGAAGATGCCATTACTTGAGCCTTGGGGCTGAGGCTGAATGCGACAGCACGGACTTCGCCCTGCTGCGTGGGGATCGGTAGACCAGTCACCGCATCCCACACGCGCACCGACCCATCCGATCCTCCGGAAACAATCCGAGTGCCGTCCATGGTCACCCCGACCGCCGACACGCCGCCGTGGTGGCCGATCAGCGGGTCAGTGGTCGGGGCCAGTGTCGTTGCGTCCCATACACGCACGGTGTTATCGGCTCCACCGGACACCAGGCGGCTACCGTCCATGGTGAAGGTGACGCTGTTGACCGCGTAGGGGTGCGCGTCGTTCAACGTCCTCAACGGTTGCAATGTCTTGCCGTCGAAGAGGTGGATGCTGCCGTCGGCAAATGCCGCGGCGACGCGACCGTCGGCGGGATTCAGTGCGACACTTCGAGCCGGGGCGGGCTGTGGCGTCGGCGGTTTCCAGAAGAGATGAGAGTTGTTCCGCAGGTCCCACAAGTGGACGGCGCCGTCATTACCACCGGACACCACCCGGTCACCGGAGCGGTTGATCGCCACGCTTAACGCAACGTCGGGGCCGGTGGGCATTGAGCCGACGTGGCGGCCGGTCACCCGGTTCCACACGCTCACCGTGCCGTCGCCGCCGGCGGCGGCGATCCGTTCACCGCTACTGCTGAAAGCCAGACCCCACACTTTGGCGCCTACGGGAATTGCGTCCCCGTATCGCTTCCCGGTTGCCGCGTCCCACAGCTGGAATGCATCGTCGCCTGTCCCCGCAGCGACCCAGGCGCCGTCTGGGCTCATCGCTACGGCAGCGGGAGCCTCTTCACCGTCGACTTGCAGAGCGCGGACCTTGCCGGTGTCCATGTCCCAGATCCGGACCGTGTTGTCATCGTTGGCCGCTGCAATCTGCTTGCCCGCCAGGTCCACCGAGACGCTGCGCACGGGTATGACTCCAGTTGCGCTCGACGCCGACGGGTTCTCGAAGATCTTGAGTTCGTCACGGCGGCTGTTGAGCACGGCCTCGGCGCTGGAGTCAGCGCTTTCCGGCCCTAGATGGCTGGCCGCGAGCAGCTTTTGCAGGGCTTGAACATCGCCCCCCGAAAGGCTGCCTTTGAGAGTCTGGTCGGCCTCCGATACCAGACGCCACGCGGTGTTCTGCCTTATCGTTTCGCGACTTGCGCTCCGCTGCGACGCATACTGTATGAAGCCGAGAACCGCGGCTATTACCGCGATTACGGCGACAGCTGTCAGGCCGCGCGACGTCGCCTTCCGCCGCCGACTCTGACGGTTGGATGCGTCGACGAACGGCCGCGCCGGCTCTAGATGTTCTCGGTAGTCGGGCCGATTGATTAGCCGTTCGGCTTCAGCGAGGCGCTTCCCTTTGAGCAAGTAGTCGCGGTTGTGGCCGTTCTCCTCCCACTCCTTCGCGCTGTCCTGCAATATGTCCGCGATCTCCAGATCGCCGCGCGCTTCCTCCAACCACGCGGCCAGCTCCTTCCATTGGCGCAGGAGGCTGTCCAAGGCAACCTCCACGACGTCGCCGCCGTTGCGGGTATCTCTCATCAGTAGTCGTCTGTCAACGAACTGTTGCATGAGTTCCAGCGCGCTTTCGGGCAGATTCTCCCATTGCGCCACCCGGCGGATCGGCAGATTACTGGTCCTATCGAAGGTTGCCAGCCACGGCAGGAAGGCCGGTTTCAGCAAGTCCAGTCGCGCCCGGCGTTTCTTCGGATCGTGGGACAGGATGGCGTCCACCTCGGTTTGCACGATGTCGCGCATCCCGCCCATCCGCTGGTACTCCTCGAGAGTCAGGTCACCGTCGGCCCCGTATTCCTTGAAGAGCCGCGCAAGGGTCAGAGCCAGCAGTGGCAGCGTGTCGGCTCCCTCGGTGCAATCAGTGAGGAGCTGCTCGACGAGATCAGGCCGGATCTCAAGTTTGCTGCCGCTGTCGGTTGCGCGCCGCGCTGGCCCTTCGATAACCTCCCGAAACTGCCCCTGCGGCATGGGTTTGAGGTCATCGAACACCACGCTTCTCGCGTCGGACAACTGATCAGCGGTTTGCAGGGCCTCATGGCGATCGGTGCGGATGGTCAGTGCGAAGATGAGCGAAAGCTGCCGGGAGACGTCGGCGCGGGAGTGCAGGGCGAGCAGTTCCAGGAAGCGCGGGGCTTCCTCGACGCAGTCGTCGTTGAAGAGTTCTTCGGTCTGGTCGATCGGTATCACCAGGGTAGGAAGCTCCCCGACGTCGGCCTCGCTGGATCCGGGTCGTGCGGCGGCCCGCTGAATCTCCAGTAACAGTTCTCGTACCCGACTGCTATCGACCATGCACGCCTCTTGGATGTCGGCGAGCAACGGCTCATTGAGTCCGTACCTGACTCGGGTGGCATAGATTGACTCAGCGACCCCGTTTCTGCCTGTCATGACATGTGTCTCGGGACGCACGACTTTATCGAGCACCACAAAGTCACGGTCGAGGCGGCGCAGCCGCGGCAGTAGTCCTGCGCGGAGAAATGACGACTTCCCGGCGCCGGACGGACCGAGGATGACGAACAGTGACTCCTCCCCGGAACGCCGCATACCGCGAAGCTTGTCCATGGCGCGGAGCAATTGTGCATCCCGACCGAAATAGACGGCGGCATCCACCTCTTCAAGGGGCTCCCAGCCTCGGTACGGGCCGCGGTCGGGTTCCTCGGGAGGAGGCCACACGAAGGAATCAGGGCCGATGCCCTTCTTGACGATCTCCTCTTTGAGCTTCTGAAGTCCCTCGCTGTAGAAGGCAATGGGAGGTTTGTGGTCGTCAAGCACAATCTCGGTCTGCGGCTCGCCCGACAAATCCACGCGTTGCCAAGCGCTGGTCACCTCGTCAGCGTCGGAGGGTTCGAGTCGAGCGCAGAAGATGCGCTTATTCAGATATTCGGCTGTACGGAATTCGGCGAGGCATTCAGGGCGACCGGCCCAGCTCTTCGACGTGAGGCAGATGACTGCTTCGCAGTTCTTCATCGCCTGTTTGAGTTGATCTTTCCACTGCAGGCCGGGACGCATCATGTCCGCATCGAGGAAAATCTCATTCGCCAGCGGCGGGTCTTGCTGGACCAACCAATCCCTTAGCGCGGAAGCTTCGCGGAGCTCGACGCTCGAATGGCTGATGAAGATGCGGTACATGTCATCACCGGCTCACATCAATGGAAGCGTCTTCACCGTTCACCACGCCTCCTCTGATCGGGTTACAGGAGTTTATGGCCAAAGCAGGGATCGCCTCATGAGTAGTGAACTACTCCATTCAGAGATTGCTGCCACCCGCAACAAGTATCCACCTTCCACGTGCGGCAGTTTGCGGCTTTTGCATCGAACGCGCGGGCGGACGAGATCCCGCTTTCCCGAAGGCCGTCCTGCCGTATCGCCGATGTCCGTTTCCTCGTCTTCACAAACACCGCCGTTTCGCCCGACAATTCAGTGTCCATGTCGGCCACGCGATCAAGATCTGCCTGCCCCGAAAGGCGCCGCCACCGGCGACCACTGGTCGGTGGATGACCTCGATGATTAGGAAGGCGCGGGCTACGGCGCAGCGGGCGGCAGCGATATATCAGAGCAAACTTTCCACTCGGCGAGGCCGGTGCGAATACCGCAATAAACGCACAGAAAACTACGGTAGCGCGAACTTTCTCTTCAGGAACATTCTGATGAACAAAAGCGCGATTAACCCGCAATTGGAGTAGTGCTCTACTCTACGTTCGCGCCTGTCACACCCCTACGGTCCGAATCGGGGGATCACTAATAGAAGACTCCCACTGTTCCGATAAGGAGTTGGAATATGACTGCACGAAAGACGGCAGTGCGCACAGCCGAAAAAGTCGAGGGTTCAGCTAGCGCTCCGGTGGAAAGCCCCGTTGCCGCACCGGCGCCGAAACCTCAGCATGCACCTAAAGGCGACAGTCCCAGACTTGTTCTTGACCGTTCGGCCGACCGCAACCCATTCACCGAACTGCCGGCCGAGGAATCGGACGAAGCCGGCGCGGTGCGGGGCGGCGCCAACGCCTACGGCGCGTTCTCGATAGAGACCTTCGCCAACTCCGGCGGATTGACCTATACACACGAGGACGCCCAGGGTTTCTACGACTACGTGAAACAGTTCGCCGCACCGAATTTTTGGTACCGCGACGGGGGGGTGGCCGTCTGGGCGTATTACGAAGAGTATGACAACTGGCAGGACACCTACGGCATGGACGCGGTGAATGTCGTCTACCACTCGGGTCATGGCGGCAGGCTCGCCGACGGCCGGGTGTGGTTTCCTCTGGGCGCGGACTGGTCCGGCCAGGGCACCAATGCGTGGTCTGACAAGATGCGCTTGGGCAATGAACGGGTCAACTACATCTTCTGGTCGACCTGCTCCGCCTGCCCCGTCTACGCGCCACTGAACCCCGTCACCACGTGGAACTCGGCGAACCTCGGGTTCCGCATGTTGTTCGGATTCGAGACCACCAGCGTCGACGATCCCAACTACGGCAAGTACTTCTTCCAGGAGTGGAACAAGAACAAGTCCTTCAGCACCGCGTGGTTGGACGCAAGCTGGCGCATCTCGCACGGCCAGGTGCCCTCCGTCGTCGCGTGCGGCGCGAATCAGGCCGACGCGGACGCTCGTCTGAGCAGCGAACGCATGTTCAGTTGGGCTCACGTCCCCAAGAATTGGTGGTCGTGGCGGTGGTATTACGCCTCCCGTCTGGCTCCTGCCAATATGGCCGCGCGCGAGCGCAACATGACCGTCCCACAGGACATGTCCAGCGCCGTGCTGCGACCGATCGACGTGAACGCGCGTGTCCTGCGCTCGGCGGTGGACCGCTTCGGGTTGCGACTGACCATCCCCCGGGAGGTCAGGATCTCGCCGTCCGGCGCTTCGCAGATCAGCGATGGCGAGTCAACCCTGGCGTTCGGTGCGGACGGCACGGTCGAAGCCCATCTGGCGCAACACAACTACGACAACCGCGACCAGATTTCGCTCACCGACGCCGCCGCCATCGCGCAAGAGGCACTCGGCCTGTACGGGCTGGCGCGCGATAACCAGCTGGTGTTCGATACGGTCCGCTACGAAGCCCAGGCCGGCGGCAGCGCCGAGGGTGACGGCGAACTGCTGGACCCGTCGGTGAGGGGAACGACGGTCCAGTTCCGTCAGCTCATCAATGGGCTGCCTGTGGTCACACCCGGAGCCGGCGAGGTCCGTGTCACGGTGGACAACGACGGTAAGGTCACCCACGTGGCAAACTCCGCCCGCGTCGTCGACCGGCTGACGCGCGGCGGCGGCAACCCCACCCCCGCACCCGACGGCAGCGTCATGAGACGCACGCCGGCCGGCGACGACGACGGGGTGGAACAACGCCTCGGCGCTTCGTGGGCACAGCAGATGGGCCGCTGGGCGATTCAGGGACAGATGCCCGTCGGCTACAGCCTCGTCCCAGGCACCACCGAGGTCGGGTACGCCATTGACGGCGATCAGGCGGTGTTGGTGGCGACCCGCGAGATCGAAGTCGATTTCGGCCAAGGGCTGTTCAAGCGGTATCGCATCGAAGCTCCGCTGGCCTAGCGGGTGACCGGGGCGAACGCGAATTCGGTAGCGGTGCGCACCGCCGAAAGGTAGTGCGCACCGCTACCCAACCCAGCCAAAGACCTTGGGAGACCGTCGCGTTGGGCGTCGGCGATCCGACGCGGGCGCGATCGAATGGCCGGTGCGACAAGATGTCTGCTGAGGAGTCGCTTCGCCGCGGGATGATCTTGACCATTCCTAGATCCCAACGACCTGGACCAGTAGCGTCACCACCTGCCCGGAACGGATCACCCATCTTTGAAAGGAAACCAATATGGCCGACGACTACCCAGCAGGCACGGTGTTGACCTGTAGCCATGAGGGCTGTGGGTGCCGCGTCCGTGTCGAGTCGCAATGCGACTGCCCCGACGCCGGCGTGGCGTACCGCTGCACTTGTGGCGCCGATATGGTCACGGTAAAGGAATCGCCAGACGCGGACTAAGGGCTGTCGTGTGCTCGGTTGGCGGTGGCGTGTGAAAGCGCGAAATCAGCCCACCTTCGTCAGGTAGTGGTGCAGAAAGTTCGCCCACTTCTGCTTGTCGACGAATTCCACCGGGTACACGGTGTTTCCCGGCTGGTAGGCGGACCCGTCCGCGTCGTTGTCGAGGTCCACTTGTGTCTTCGGGAAGTAGATGGCTACTCCCTCGGATCCGAACTTGCTCTTGCGCTGGGTCGACGCGTAATTGTCGATGACCATATCGTGCAAGGCATTCCGCGCTGTGGTCGCTTTCTTGGCCAGCGCGGGGTCGACACCGGCAGCGTTGGCGACCTGGTCGAGGAACCGGCCGAGGTCGATCGAGTTCAGCCCGTAACCGGGGGCATAGTTCGCGCACGCGTTCCGCGCTTGTTTGAGCACGGGCAGGTGGTCGGCGAGCTTGTCGCTGGCGGTAGCGGCGAACTGTGAGACCGCGTTGGCCAGCTTGGTGGTCTTGGTCAGGTCGACCGCCGACAGCGTGGTGGCGTCGCTATCGCCGTAGTACTTGCGGTAACCCTCGACCATCAACGACCCCAGCCCCGCGGCGTCGGTGCCTTCAGGGTCGGCTACCAGCGGCTGAAGGAAGTTGTCGTAACTCCAGCCGTCCCCCGGTTCGAGCTCTTCGCTGCCCACCATCACCGTGCCGGCGTCGCGTAACGCGTAGGCGGTCTCCAGCATCGCCATCAGACACGCGTCGAATCCGATCACATCGATCTTGGTGGTCTGCACCAAGCCGGCCAGAGTGTCCTGGATCTCACGGTTGTACAGCTTGTCGCCGGTGTCTTCGTCGTGTGACACGTATCGGTACCCGCCGAGGATCCGGGTGTCGTCGGGAATGGCCTCCAGGCTGCCGACCGCGTCGCCGAGGCCAGAGCGCGCCGCTTCCCGGCTACGGGCGATGTAGCGCAGCGCACTGCGCTCGGCGCGCAGGTTCAGCAGCTGCCTGCGCCGCCAGCCCTGGCCGTGGTCCCAGATCGCCAGCATGGTCTTCTTGGCGGGATAGTTCGTCCGCGCCCAGGTGACGAAATCGGCCAATGCCGCACCGTCACCCATATTGGTGGCGCCGAGATCTTCGACGGCGGCGTTCTCCAGCGGCTCCATGTCCTTTTCGACACGGAACCGCAGCGTCTTCGACCATGCCCCGCACGCGTTGCTGTAGTGGTTCTGCGGGCGACCGAATTCGACGAGGACATTGACCTTGTCGGTGCTGCCGATCGCAGCCATCTGCTCGAAGTTCTTGAACGCGAAGGGTTCAAGGTTGTTCTTCGCGTTGAGGAATACCATGATGGTCCACTCAGCCTGTGTGGCCCTCTTCGTCCGCGCCATGGTCAGGAAACCTCCTTGAGTAAGTTGGCGGCGTTGATTCGCGCCCTTGTCTACCTCCGTTGATAGCGTCCTCGCCCCGCACCGATTAGTGATGCGTAGTGGCATACTCCAATTTTCACGCCCACTGCGCGCGCGATACGAGGCCCTTCGGCAACCGCGGTTAGCTCATCGTGCTGGTAGATCTCTGTCGTCGTTGAATCACGTTGTTCCTCACTGCGACTCACGATTCCTGCTAGTCCGGGTAGGACAGCCACGTCATGTAGGCGTGGACCAGGGCTGACCACTGCTCATTGTCGACGAATTGCACCGGGTGGGACGGGTTTGTGGGTCGATACGCGTCGTAGTCGGGATCCAGGTGGTACATCAGATGAGCTCCCGGAAAGTAGATGGCCACTCCGTGCGAGCCGAACTCACCCTGCCGCGCCGGTGATGCGTAGTTGTCGAGCACGATGTCGTCCAGCGCGCTCCTGGCAGTTGCCGCCATTTTGGCAGTCCCCTCGACGTCGGGAGCATGGCCCAGCTCGTCGAGGAATCGCCCGAGATCTATCGAGTTGACGCTGACGCCGGACTCGGGGCCATATCCGTAGTCCGCACAGGCATTTCGGGCTTGACGGATAGCCTCGAAATAGCTCCGTCGGGCGTCACCGTCGGGCGGCAGGTGGCCGAATTTCGAGACGGCGTCGGCCAGCGGCTTCGTCTTCGTCAGATCGACGGCCGACAGTGTGGCCGCGTCGTCGTCGTGGCTGTCGCGGTAGGACTGCACGATCAGACGGGCAAGCCGGTCGGGTGAAGCATGCCGCTCCGCCCCAAGGGCCCTGAGGAAGCGGGCATAGTCCCAGCCTCCGCCGCGTTGAACGTCCTCACTGGCCACCAGGATGGAGCCGCAGTCGCGCAGTGCGTAGGCGTTTTCCAGCATCGCAGTCAGACCCGCGTCCAAGCCGATGACGTCCAACCGGTCTTTGTAGGGTGACAGCACTTCCTGCACGTCACGCATGTACAAATTGTCGCCGGTGTCCTCGTCGTGCGAGACATACCACAATCCGTTGTGCAGCTTCTGCCGTGGCGGCCCCGGACTCCAGATAACCAACATGTTGTGCGTGCTCGGGGAGGACGGCCATGTCAATCCCCATTCGACGAAGTCGGCTAACGTCGCCGGATCAGCCATGTTCGCCTGCCCGAGGTCCTCGACCGCCTCGTCCTCTTCCGGCCGCATGCCTTTGCCGACGGCGAAGCGCATCACTTTCGACCACCCCCCAAACGGCGGCGTCTCGCCCTGCGGGTAGTGCTGTTGCGGGCGGCCGTACTCCACCAGAATGCGGACGTTGTCGCTACTACCGATCTCGGCCATTTGCTCAAAAGCCTTGAACGACTGCGGTTCGAGTTCGTTTTTGGCATTGAGATAGACCAGGATGGTCCAGTCGGGCAGGAATGCCATTGTTAGCTCCCTTCCTCGGGAAGATGGAAGTCGCATTGCGTTGTTGCGCGAGCAGCGACGCGTGATCTCGATCGATATGACCACCAAGAAGCGCGCCATTCGTTCGTTTCGTCAAATTTGGCCCAGCACGACACCTTCCGACCGGTTCTCTTCATCAGGAAATCAGGTAGTCAACTACTCACGACGCCGCACCGCGCCCGCGTCACACTTCCCTTTAGGGGCGAATAGCTCTCGACCCCGAAGGGAGAATTGCGATGAATAACTATGGCGGCGGCGAGGATGAGCGCGGCGAATTCGGCGGCGAACCCCCGGCCACAACATCCGGTCCGGAGGCCGCGGAGGAAGAGGGCGGTTACCTCGAAGTGCCCGGCGGTTACCACGAACCTGAAACCGAACGGTCTGGCGACGACGAGCGTTCGCACCAGCCGGCATTGGAGGAGGGCTGAGCCATGAGTCTGAGGATCTACAACGATTGGTCTGCTCCGCTGTCGGCGGCGATCATGTTCTACAGCCCGAACACCTGCGGCGGTGAGGGCAAGAATTTCGAGATGCGGGGGTGGTGGAACATCGCCCCGCGTGGCGGCAGAGCGGTTGTGTACGGCGGTGATGTCGATTTCAACCGGTACTGGTTCATCTACGCATTCGCGACTGACGGTCGATCCTGGACGGGCCCGTGGCGACACGGGTTGCCGCAACAACCCTTCTCGGCGTGCTGGGGGATCGGCAACACGCAACAGACCATCGACGGCCAGTTCTTCCGTTTCGACGTGGGTGACAACGAGACCTACAACATGCACCTCACGTAGTACAGGCCCGTACTGCCTCTAGCTTGCCGCTGACAGGGTTTCACCACCGCGGAACAGTGGCACGACTGGGTCTCACCCGTCATCGACTACATCGAGGTCTGACCGTTTCGCACTAGCCGGACGCCGTGGCCGGCATCGGCACCGGTGTCACCAGATGACCCTTGGTCAGGAAGCTGTCGAGGTTGTGCAGCGTGAGCGCCTCCATAGCGTCGCGCGTCTGCACGGTGCCGCTTCCGACGTGCGGCAGGACGACGACGTTGTCCATCGCGATGAACGCCTCCGGCACGTTCGGCTCGTCGGCGAAGACGTCAAGGCCCGCGCCCGCGAGCCGGCCGGTTGTCAGCGCCTCGACCAACGCCTGCTCGTCGACCACGCTCCCCCGCGCGATGTTCACCAGATAGCCGTCGACGCCGAGCGCATCGATCACCTCGCGGCTGACCAGCTTTCGCGTACTCGATCCGCCGGCCGCGGCGACGACCAGGACATCCACCCGCTTCGCCAGCTCCTCGGCCGACGACGCATACTCAAACGGCGAGTCCTCGATCTTGTGCCGGTTGTGGTAGGAGATGGTGCAGCCAAAGGCACTGAGTCGCTTGGCGATTGCACTTCCGATCCGGCCTAGGCCGATGATCCCCACCCGCGTATTGCTCACCTGACGCGTCAACGGGTACATGCCGTCGACGGGCCAACGGCCGGACCGCACATAGCGGTCGGCCGCCGAGAACTGCCGCATCACATCGATCATCAAGCCGACCGCGGTGTCGGCCACGCAGTCGGTCAACACGTCCGGTGTATTGCTGACGGCGACCCCTCGTTCCGCCGCGGCGTCCACATCGGTCGTGTCGTACCCGACGCCGAAGTTCACGACCGCGCCGAGCTTTGGCAGCGCCGACATCAAGGCCGCGTCGACACCGGTGCGGCCCGATGTCACCACCGCCGTGATCTCCTCGCCGTGCGTGGACAGAAACGTCGCACGTTCACCGGCCTCGTCGGGCAGCACATAGGCCGCGTAGTCATCCTGGAGGGTCTGCGCCAACGATGGCTTCAGCGGCCCGACCTGGAGGACGGTCCGACCGTGCGGGCTGCGGGGTGAAGTACTCATGTTGCGACCACGGTACGGCGACCTGCGAATACCCGTCCAACATTCAATTAGCATCGACTTATGCCTAACCAGCATGGCTGGCTCACTAAGGCCATCGGCAAGGTATCGCCGATCGTCAGGGACGGTTAACGTCGCAGCTCACGGCATATTTAGTTCGTCCTAAGCAGTGTCCGGTCAGGCGGTTGAAAACGCCGATTGAGCCTTTTCGCCGGGGTTGACGGTCGAGAAGCCACGTCCTTACCTTGTGTTTGCGATCACACGTCTCATCCACATACGTAGACGTCACAACTGCAGTCCCGGGAGGATCCATGAGCCCCGCAGCACGCACACCGCGACGCCGCACCACAGTGGCCGCTGCCGTCGCCCTTGCGGGAATCACCCTCGCCGCGAGCGGGTGCACGGTCGCCAACTCACGCCACGGTGGATACGACCCCAACACCCTGCGCATCGTTCTCCAGCAGGAGCCGCCCACCCTCGAGCCCTGTGAGAGCTCCCTGACCTCCACCGGCATCGTGGTCCGGTCCAACATCACCGAGCCCCTCATCGAGCGTGACCCGAACTCCGGCGACCTGCAGCCGCTGCTGGCCACCGAATGGCGCCAAACCTCCCCCGACCAATGGGAGTTCGACATCCGCAAGGGCGTGACGTTCTCCAACGGCGCCCCGTTCACCGCGCAGGATGCCGCCTTCTCGATCGACCGCGCCGTCAACTCCGACCTCAACTGCAACGTCGACGGCTACGTGTTCGGCGACGACCCGCTCGAACTCTCCGCGCCGAACGACACCACCCTCGTCGTGACCACCAAAACCCCCGATCCGATTCTCCCGCTACGTATCTCGTTCGTCGAGATCGTTCCGCGTGGCACCAGCGTGAAGGAGAAGGTGCGCGAGCCGATCGGCACCGGCCCCTACGCCATCGACGACTGGGAGTACGGGCAGAAGCTGATCCTGAAGCGCAACGACACCTACTGGGGCAAGAAGCCGGCCTTCGCCAACGCCGAGTACCAGTGGCGCAGCGAGGGCAGTGTCCGCGCCGCGATGATCAGCAACGACGAAACCGACATCGCGACCGGACTCGGGCCCGAGGACGGCGCGGGCGACCTCGGCGTTCCGTTCCAGAACAACGAGACCACCGCGCTGCGGATGCAGGCCACCGAGGCGCCGTTGAACGACATGCGGGTGCGCCAGGCCATCAACTACGCCGTCAACCGCGAAGGCATCGTCAAGGCCCTGTTCCGCGGACTGGGACAGCCTGCGTCACAGCTGATTCCATCCGGCGTGGTCGGATACAACGACCAACTGCAGCTGTGGCCGCACGACGCCGAGAAGGCCAAGCAGCTCGTCGCAGAGGCCAAGGCCGACGGTGTTCCCGTCGACAAGCAGATCCGGCTCATCGGTCGCACCTCCCAGTTCCCGAACATCAGCGAGACCATCGAGGTGCTGCAGAGCGAGTTCGCCGAGATCGGACTCAACGTCAAGATCGAGATGATGGACACGTCCAACCAGCTGCTGTACCAGCTGCGGCCGTTCCCCGAGGGCGCTGGCCCCTATCTGCTGATGATCATGCACGGCAACCAGGCCGGTGACGCCGCGTTCACCATGGACCAGTACATGCTGAGCGACGGACCCCAAGCCGCCTACGGCACACCGGAATTCGACAAGAAGATCGAGGCCGCCGAAGCGCTCACAGGTCAGCAACGCCAAGACGCCTTCGCCAAGCTCTTCGCAGAGGAGCCGAAGGAGATCATGCAGATGGCCTACATCGCGCATATGCAGGGCATCCTCGGCAAGTCCGCGCGGGTCGAATACAAGCCCAACTCCGCCACCGGTGACGAAATGCGGTTGGCCGAGATGACACCAGCCCAAAACGGCGCCGACCGCTCCGACCAGTCCTAGAAAGCACCGGAGGCCCCAGCCCATGTTTCCCTTCGTTCGGCGCCGGATGTACACCAGCGCACTGCCGTTGATCATCGTGCTGCTCGGCGTGTTCCTGCTCGCCCGGCTCACCGGTGACCCCACCAACCTGTATCTGCCGGAGTCGGCGACCCCCGAGCAGCGTGCGCAGTTCGCGGCCCAGAACGGCTTCGACCAGCCGGTGTGGACCCAGCTCGTCGACTACTTCAAAGGCGTCATCCACCTCGACTTCGGTACCTCGCTGCGCACCGGCGAGCCCGCATTCGAGATGGCGCTGAGGGCGTTCCCCGCGACCCTGCAATTGGCCATCACCACAATGCTTCTGGCGACCGTCCTCGCCGTCGTCATCGGCTGCTGGGCCGCCTACCGCCCCAACTCACTGGCCGACCGGTTCTCCAGCCTGCTGTCCATGACCGCCGCCAGCATCCCCGACTTCTGGTTCGCCATCACCGGTGTCTGGCTGTTCGCCGTTCTGCTCGGCGTACTGCCCACCTCCGGCGTCGACAGCGGCTTCCTGTCGTGGATCCTGCCGATCGCCACACTGATGATCCGCCCGCTCGGAGTGCTCACCCAGGTGGTCCGCGGCGCAATGGTTTCCGCGCTGTCGGCGCCCTACGTGCGGCTGGCCCGCAGCAAGGGCGCCAGCGACTTCCGCGTCGTCACCCACCACGCCCTGCGCAACGCCGCCGCACCCGCGCTGACCGTGGCGGGCGACCTGGCCGTCGGCCTGATCAACGGCGCAGTGGTCGTCGAGGCCATCTTCGGCTGGCCCGGTATCGGCAAGCTGATGATCGACGCGATCCTGCAACGCGACTTCGCGGTGCTGCAGGCAGCCGTGCTGCTGACCGCGGTGAGCATCTTCGTCCTCAACATCATCATCGACGCCTGCTACGCGCTGCTCGACGCCCGCGTCCGCGAACCAGTCATGGCCTAAGGGAGACACGACACATGAGCACTCAAATCGATCTGGTTCCCCTCAAGCCCACGACGGCGATCGTCGGCGAGGCCGACACCGCCAGGAAGGGCGGCGGGTCAAGGTGGTTCCGGATGCTGGTCAATGACCGCGTCGCCGCCGTCGCCGCCGTAATCCTCGGCCTGGTCTTTCTCACCGCGATCTTCGGCCCCATGCTCGTCGGCAACCTGGCCACCCACATCGATCTGGACAACTCCAACCAGGCGCCGTTCACGTTGTCACACGGCTGGGCCAACATACTGGGCACCGATCCGCTCGGCCGCAGCATGCTTGCCCGGCTGATCGTCGCCTGCCAGACCACTTTGTCCGTCGCAGTCCCCGCTGTCGTCATCTCGGCCGTCGTCGGCTCGGCGATCGGCATGTGGGCCGGCTACTACCGCGGCTGGCGTGAAACCGTCGCGATGCGTGTCGCCGACGTCATCATGAGCTTCCCGTCGCTGCTGTTGGCCGTCGTCGTTCTCTACGTGTTCTCGCCGAGCGCCGCGAACATCGTTCTGGTGCTGGCGATCACCCGAATCCCGGTGTATCTGCGCACCGCCCGCGCCGAGTCCGCCGAACTGCAGAGCCGGCTGTTCGTCGACGCCGCCCGCACCTTCGGCGCCAGCGCGCGCTCGATCATCTGGCGCCACGTCCTACCCGTCGTACTGCCGACGCTGCTGACCGTCGCGACGCTGGACTTCTGCTACGTCATGCTGGCCGAGTCCTCGCTGAGCTTCCTCGGCATCGGCATTCAGCCGCCCGACATCAGCTGGGGCCTGATGGTCTCGCAGGGCCGCACCTACCTGCACACCGCCTGGTGGCTGTCGTTCTTCCCCGGCGTGGCCATCGTCATCACCACGGTGTCGGCCACCATCCTCGCCGCATGGGCCCGCATCGCCACCGATCCGGGCCAGCGGTGGCGCCTGACCGTCCCGCAGAAACGGCTGTCCAAGTTCACCAAGACCACGAAGGCACTCTCATGACCGCTGTCATCGACCACAAGGCGCCGATCGATCAGGTCGATGCCGAACCCGTCCTCGACGTCGACGGCATGAGCGTCGAGATCCGCACCATCACCGGCACGGTGCGGGCCGTCAACGAGGTGAGCTTCCAAGCCCGCCGCGGCGAAACGCTCGCGCTGCTGGGCGAATCCGGGTGCGGCAAGTCGATGACGGCCACCGCGCTGGTCGGCCTGCTGGAGCCCGTCGCCGATATCGTCAGCGGCACCGCCACCCTCGGCGATGTCGAGATCCTCAACGCAGACCGCAAGAAGCGTCGCGAGATCGCGGGCACCGAACTCGCGATCGTCTTCCAAGATGCGCTGACGGCGCTCAACCCGCTCTACACCGTGGGAACCCAACTGGCCGAACCGTTCCGGATCCACCACGGCATGAACGCCAAGGAGGCCAAGGCCAAGGCGATCGAGCTGATGGCCCGCGTCGGCATCCCACAGCCAGAGACCCGGGTGAACTCCTACCCGCACCAGTTCTCCGGCGGTATGCGGCAGCGGCTGCTCATCGCGATGGCCGTCGCACTGAATCCGAGCGTGCTGATCGCCGACGAGCCCACCACCGCGCTCGACGTCACCGTGCAGGCCCAGATCATGGCGCTGCTGCGGGATCTGCGCACCGAGTACCGGATGGCCGTCGTGCTGATCACCCACGACCTGGCACTCGTCGCCGAGGAAGCCGACCGTGTCGCCGTCATGTACGCAGGCAACATCGTCGAAACCGGTCCGGTCTCAGACGTTTTCGCCAACCCCAAGCACCCCTACACCAAGGGTCTGCTGAACTCGGTTCCAGTCCACGCCCGTCGTGGCGACGAGCTCAAATCCATCGGCGGCTCGCCGCCCGACCTGCACGCGATCCCCGACGGCTGCGTGTACCAGGCGCGCTGCCCCCTGGCCCGCGACATCTGCGCCACCAAACGACCCACTCTCGACGCCACCGGCAAGGGCCGCAAGGCCGCCTGCCACTTCCCCGAAGAGGTGACCAATGTCTGAGAACCTGCTCGAGGTCCGCGACCTTCGCAAGTCGTTCCATGTGCCCAACGCGGGCAAGAAGAAGCTGTCCGCGCTCGACGGCATCACCCTCGACGTGGCCCGCGGCGAGACCCTCGGCCTTGTCGGTGAGTCCGGCTGCGGAAAGTCAACTCTGGCACGCACTCTGCTCATGCTGGAGCGGCCCGACTCCGGCACCGTGCGCTTCGACGGCATCGATCCATTCAGCCTGCGCGGCAAGGATCTGCTCAAGTTCCGCCGACGCGTGCAGATGGTGTTCCAGGATCCCTACGCCTCGCTGAACGCGCGGATGACGGCCGGCGACATCATCGCCGAGCCGTGGCGCAGCCACACCGGCATGTACAAGAGCAAGCGCGACCGCGACATGCGGGTCCGTGGACTGCTCGACCTCGTCGGCCTCGGCGCGAAGGCCGCCGACAAGTATCCGCAGGAGTTCTCCGGCGGGCAGCGTCAGCGCATCGGGATCGCCCGCGCGCTTGCCCTCGACCCCGACATCATCATCTGTGACGAGCCGGTGTCCGCGCTGGACCTGTCCGTGCAGGCGCAGGTGCTCAACCTGCTCAACGACCTTCAGCAGCAGCTGCAGATCTCCTACGTCTTCATCTCGCACGACCTGTCGGTGGTCAGGCACGTCGCGGACCGGGTAGCGGTGATGTACCTCGGCCGGATCATCGAATCCGGGCCCACCGAAGCGGTTTTCGAGCGGCCCAACCATCCCTACACCGCTGCACTGATGTCCGCGGCGCCGACGCTGGACGGCGAACAGCGGCGCGAGCGGATCCTGCTGAAGGGCGAGGTGCCTTCACCGCTCAACCCGCCATCGGGATGCCGATTCCGGACCCGCTGCTGGAAGGCCACCGAGATCTGCGCGACGACAGCGCCGCCGAAGGCACTCGATCTCGAGGTCGTCGGACATGCTGCCGAATGTCACCATCCCCTCCTGGAGGAGGGGGCCGCGCTGGTCGGCGCGTGAGTGTCCTGGGGTATTGCATCGTGGCCGGGACGGTTCTATTGGCGTCGGCGCTACAGGCGTCGATCGGCTTCGGCATCGGGCTGCTCGCTGCGCCGATCGTCGCGCTCGTCGACCCTCGCCTGATCCCGGGAACGCTGATCATGGTCGCTACCGTGGTCACGCTCATTGTGGTGATCCGCGAGCGCGAGGACATCGATCTGCACGGCACCGGTTGGGCGCTGGTCGGCCGCGTCCCCGGCACTGTCGCGGGCGCCTTGCTACTGGCGATGCTGCCGCACCGGGCGCTGGCGATTCTGTTGGCGACCGTGGTCCTCGGTGGCGTCGTACTCACCAGCTTCGGCTGGATCCCGGTGGCGCGCAGGCGCAACGTGGTGCTCGCCGGCGCCGCATCCGGCGTGCTCGGCACGGCGACCGCGATCGGCGGCCCGCCGATGGCCCTTGTCTGGCAACGCAATACCGGCGCCCGGCTCCGTGGCACGATGAGCGGGTTCTTTCTCGTCGGCTCGATGATGTCCATCGCCGCGCTGACCGCCACCGGAGCCATCGACGGCCGAACGCTGTGGGGGTTCACCGTGCTCGTCCCTGCAGCAGTGGCTGGATACCTGCTGTCGCGCCCGATGAACAAGTTCCTCGATCCAAGTCGATTGCGGTGGTTGGCGATCGGAGTCTCCACTGTGGGAGCCGTTGTGCTGATCGGCCGTGAACTGCTGGCGCTAGGAGGGTGACGTGACAGACGAGCCCGATCTCGCGGTCCGCAAGGTGAAGTCCGCCGTGCGGACGGTCGAGCTGCTGGAATACCTTGCCGCCCGTCACGACAACCCGGCGAGGCTGCGGGAGATCAGCGACGCGCTCGACATGCCGCGCAGCAGCGCCCACGCCCTGCTGCGCACGCTCGTCGCGCAGGGCTGGGTGCGGTGCGACGCGTCGGGAACCCTGTACGGCATCGGGATCCGCGCACTGCTCGTGGGCACGAGCTACCTCGACAGCGACCCGTACCTGCCGCTCATCACCCCGTTCCTCGACGAGCTGCGTCAGGATCTCGACGAGACGTTTCACCTCGGTCGGCTCGACGGCACCGACATCGTCTACCTTGCTACGCGGGAGTCCAAGCAGTACACCCGGATTCAGAGTCGCGTCGGCCGCCGACTGCCGGCGTATGCGACCGCGTTGGGTAAGTCGCTGCTGGCCGAGCGGTTCGGCGTCGAGCGCGACGCGCACGTCCCTTCAGCGCTGACACCGTTGACGACCGACACGGTCGTCGACCGGGCCGCTCTCGACGAGGTTCTCGAGGAGGTGCGGGTACGCGGCTATGCCACCGACAACCAGGAGAACACCCCCGGGCTGAAGTGTTTCGCCGTCGCGCTGCGCTACTGCAGCCCGCCGCAGGACGCCATCAGCGCATCGATACCCGTCGAGCGGCTGAACCCGCAACGCGAGCGCGAGATCGTCGACGCCCTGCGTGCCATGGGCGACAAGGTGTCGCGTGTGGTCCGGCCACTGGCCAACGGCGACAGGTGGTTTGCATCGTGACCAAACAGGAGAATCCGATGAATGTTCCAGTCGTCCGCGAGATGGCGGTGATCCCGATCGCCGGCCACGACAGCATGCTGCTGAACCTCAGCGGCGCGCACGGACCGTTCTTCACCCGAAACCTGGTCATCATCACCGACTCCGACGGCAACACCGGCGTCGGTGAGGTGCCCGGCGGCGAGCCCATCCGGCGCACGCTGGAGGATGCGCGGGCGATCGTCACCGGCCGCAGCATCGGCGACTATCACGGCGTGCTCAACGACATGCGCCGTGCGTTCGGCGACCGCGACGCCGGGGGACGCGGGGCGCAGACGTTCGATTTGCGCGTCGCGGTGCACGCGGTCACCGCCGTCGAGTCCGCCCTGCTCGACGCGCTCGGCAAGCACCTCGACGTGCCGGTGGCGGCGCTGCTCGGAGACGGCCAGCAGCGCGACCGGGTGCAGGCGCTGGGCTACCTGTTCTTCGTCGGCGACCGCACCAAGACCGATCTGGCGTACCGGTCGGCAGCCGACGAGGGCGCTGATGCCGACGACTGGCTGCGCATCCGCCACGAGGAGGCCCTGTCGCCCGAGTCCGTCGTCCGGCTCGCCGAGGCGGCCAAGGCGCGGTACGGCTTCGCCGACTTCAAGCTCAAGGGTGGCGTGCTGCCCGCCGCCGATGAGGCGAAGGCAGTGATCGCGCTCGCCGACCGCTTCCCCGAAGCCCGCATCACGTTGGACCCCAACGGCGGCTGGCTGCTCGATGATGCGGTCAGGACGTGCCGCGAGCTGACCGACGTGCTCGCCTACGCCGAGGACCCCGTCGGGCCCGAGGGCGGATTCTCCGGCCGCGAGGTGATGGCCGAGTTCAAGCGGGCCACCGGGCTTCCGACGGCGACGAACATGATCGGCACCGACTGGCGCGAGCTGGGCCACGCGATCCGCGCCAACGCCGTCGACATCCCGCTTGCGGATCCGCACTTCTGGACGATGGCCGGGTCGGTGCGCGTCGCGCAGCTCTGCGACGCGTGGGGGCTGACGTGGGGTTCGCACTCCAACAACCACTTCGACGTGTCGCTGGCGATGTTCACCCATGTCGCCGCCGCGGCTCCCGGCACCGTCACCGCAATCGATACCCACTGGATCTGGCAGGACGGTCAGCGGATCACCAAGGAGCCGTACGACATCGTCGACGGCTACCTGACGGTGCCTGAGGCGCCCGGCCTCGGCGTCGAATTGGACGACGAGGCGGTCGCCGCCGCGCACGAGCTCTATCAGCGCGAGGGACTCGGTAGCCGCGACGACGCCGTCGCGATGCAGTTCCTGATCCCCGGCTGGACGTTCGACAGCAAGCGTCCTGCGCTGCAACGGAGTTGAGATGAAGATAATCGTCGCAGACGCCAACCTGGTCCCACACCGCGAGCGGTTCGAGTCAGCCCTGCCCGACGCTCGCGTGTGCTGGCAGGGCAGCGGCGTATCACCCGACGAACTACGGGACGCCGACGTGTACGTCGGAAGCCGCTTCACCGCGGCGATGGCCGATGCCGCGGAGAAGCTGAAGCTCATCCACATCGCCGGCGCGGGCACCGACAAGGTCGATATCGACGCACTGCCGCCCGAGATATTGGTGGCCAACACCTTTCACCACGAGCAGTCCATCGCCGAGTATGTCGTCGCCGCCGCGGTGATGTTGCGCCGCGACTTTCTCACCCAGGACCGGGAGCTGCGATGCGACATCTGGGCGACGGCGGTGTACGACCCGGCGATACCCCAGCCGAGGACGCTCGGTGACGCCCACATCGGATTCGTCGGCTTCGGGCACATCGGTCAGCGCGCGTGGAACCTGTTGCGCGCCTTCGGCTGCACGGGCGCTGCGGTAACGGGGTCGGGTCGCGTTGCCGATGCCGGCCTGGCATGGACGGGCGACAGCGGCGAGTTGGACCGGTTACTGCGCGAATGCGATGTCGCCGTCGTCTCCGCACCGTTGAACCAGCGCACCGAGGGCATGATCGGCGCGCCGCAGCTACAAGCGCTCGGTCCGGACGGCGTGCTGATCAACGTCGGCCGCGGCATGTTGGTACAGGAGCGTGCGCTCTACGACGCACTCGCCGGCGGCGTCATCCGGGCCGCGGCGATCGACGTCTGGTACCGCTACCCGTCGGGGGACGACGTCAGCGCACCCGGCACGATGCCCTTCGCTGACCTGCCGAATCTCCTGATGACCCCGCACTCCTCCGGGGTCACCCGCGATACCTTCACCGGCCGCGTCGATGACGTCGTCGCCAATATCGGGAGGCTGCAGCGCGGCGAGCCGCTGCGCAATGTCGTGCACGGCGGCTGAGCCTGTCGGTGTTAACTAGTCGGCGTGCGCGTCGACGGGCGGGAAATCACCGTTTCGGGCAGCTTGCTGCAGCCACTGACTCGGCGCACCAGCGACATCCTGCGGCTGCTGCTGGCGGCGATCTTCCTCGGGGTCGTCATCACCAGCTCGCTGATCACCCGATATGACTGGGTGGCCCTGGAAAGGTCGATCTCCGACATCGTCGGCGTGCTCACGCCCACCCAGTCCAACCTGGTCTACCTGGCCTACGGCATCGCGATCCTGGCGCTGCCGTTCGCCATTCTCATCGGGCTCATCGCGGGCAGGCACTGGAAGCTGCTTGGCGCGTATGCGGCGGCAGGCGTCATCGCACTGGTCGCGTTGTCGGTCCGGCCGGGCGGCTTCGCGGCGCCGCAATGGCACTGGGATCTGGCCGACCAGCCCAAGACCTTCCTCTCGCAGTTCCTGGACGACCCACGCTGGATCGCCATGCTCGCCGCGATGCTCACGGTGTCCGGGCCGTGGCTGCCCGCGCGCTGGCGGCACTGGTGGTGGGCGCTGCTGCTGGCGTTCGTACCCATCCACCTGGTCGTCAGCGCCGTGGTGCCGGCCCGCTCACTGCTCGGCCTCGCGGTGGGATGGTTCGTCGGCGCGCTGGTGATTCTGGTCGTCGGCACGCCTGCCCTCGAGGTTCCGCTCGAGGGTGCGGTGCGCGCGATGGACCGACGGGGTTGCACGGTGACCGGGCTGACCGTGATGCGGCTTGCCGGTCGCGGGTCGCTGCTCTTGTCGGCCGATTGCGCCAACGGCGCGACGACGGAGATCGAGCTGTACAGCCCAAACCAGCGCAGCGGCGGTGCACTGCGCCAACTCTGGCGAAAGTTCTCCTTGCGCGGCGGCGAGACCGCGCCCTTCCATGCGTCGATGCGCCGCATTGTCGAGCACCGCGCACTGATGGCGATCGCCATCGGTGACCTCGAAGTCGCCAACACCTCACCGCTGGCCGTCACGCCGCTGGATCGCGGGTGGACGTTGTACGCGCACACGCCGGACCGGGGGACTCCGCTCGACGAAGCCACCGAGACGACCCTGGTGCCGCGGATCTGGGGATCGCTGCGCACCCTGCATGGTCAGCACATTTCTCACGGCGACCTGCGCGCCAAGAAGATCACCGTCGACGGCGACGCGGTTTTGTTCGGCGGGTTCGATCACGCCGAATACGGGGCGACGGACGTGCAGCTGCAATCAGACATCGCGCAGCTGCTGATGACGACCAGTGCGCTTTATGACGTCCCCACGGCGGTGCGCGCAGCGATCGGGGTCTTCGGCAAGAGCGCGGTATTGACGGCGTCAGGGCGTCTCACGAAAACCGCTGTGCCCAAGCGTATCCGGGACATCATCCCCGACTCCAAACGGATGCTCGGCACGGTCCGCGACGAGGTGAAGCTGCAGACTGGCGCCGACGAGATCCAGACGGAGACGGTAACCCGGTTCAACCGCAATCAGATCATCCAGATGGTGCTGCTGGTCGCGTTGATCTACGTCGCGTTGCCGTTCATCAGCACCGTGCCCACGTTCCTGTCCGAATTGCGGACGGCGAACTGGTGGTGGGGCCTGCTCGGATTGGTGGTCTCCGCGCTGAAGTATGTCGGTGCGGCAGCGGCGCTGTGGGCGTGCGCCGACGGGCTGGTGAGCTTCCGCAATCTCACGTTGATGCAGGTGGCCAACACGTTCGCCGCCACCACCACGCCTGCGGGCGTTGGCGGACTGGCGTTGAGTGCACGGTTCTTGCAGAAGGGTGGGCTCGGCGCGATGCGGGCAGCCACCGCCGTGGCCCTGCAGCAGTCGGTGCAGGTGGTCACCCACGTCCTGCTGCTGATCCTGTTCAGCGCGTTCGCCGGGGCGTCGGCCAACCTCTCACATTTCGTGCCGTCGACGACGATCGTGTACCTCGTCGGCGGCGTCTTGCTGCTCGTGGTCGCGGCATTCGTCATCGTTCCCAAACTACGGAAGTGGTTGACCGCGACGGTCGGCCCGCGAATGCGAGAGGTTCTGCGCGACCTGCGCGAGCTGGCGAGCGAACCGAGGCGGCTTATCCTCATCGTTATCGGCTGCGCCGCAACGACTCTCGGCGGTGCGCTGGCGCTATGGGCATGCATCTTGGCGTTCGGTGGAGACACCTCGTTCGTTACTGTCACCGTGGTCACGATGATCGGCGGAACGCTGGCGTCGGCCGCGCCCACTCCCGGTGGCGTTGGCGCGGTGGAAGCGGCGCTGATCGGTGGTCTTGCGGCATTCGGGGTGCCCGCCGGAATTGCCGTGTCGTCGGTGCTGCTCTACCGGGTGCTCACGTGCTGGCTGCCGGTGTTCGTCGGCTGGTTCCTGATGCGATGGATGACCGAGAAGGACATGATCTAGTCCCAGACGGCGATACCGTGGCGACGTGACGGAACACCCGCCCGCGGTCATCCTCTCGCATCCGCCGGTGTCGCTGCTGCATGCCGCCAACCCCATCGTGAGGTTCCTGCTGCGCACACCGCTCGCAGGTGTCTTGGGCAAGCAGGTGATGGTCGTGAACGTCACCGGACGCCGGACGGGTCGCCGGTACTCGATTCCGTTGAGCGCGCACCGGATCGACGGCGACCTGTATGCCCTGAGCAGTGCGCCGTGGAAGCACAACTTTCGTGACGGGGCGACCTGCGAGGTGCTGCTCGGCGGCGAAACAACCCGCATGAGCGGAGATCTGATCGAGGATCGCACGGTGGTCGCCGACCTCTCGCGGCGGTGCGCCGAGTCCTACGGCGTCAGGCGCGCACAACCCCTGATGGGGTTGAAATTCCGCGGCGGGCAATTGCCCACGGTCGAGGAATTCGCCGACGCCGTGGATCGGCACCACTATGCTGCCGTGCGTTTCACGCGGTGACGGGCGATCGGGTGGTCAGTTCAGCCCACCCTCTTCCGTCGCACTGCGGAAGCCGACACAGCATTCACTTGTTTTTCTTAAGTAACAACAGTCTCCACTATCACTTTGGTAACATTGATCTTGATAGCGCGGGCGGCTACAGCAAAGTTAGAGACGTCCGTCGGACGTGCTCTCTGTTGTTTCATCCCTTCGTAGCAATCGCGAGGACGCTGCCTGGCGTCAATTGCGGCAACCTCGGCAAGGTCCAACTGTCAACCCCAGGGGCGCGTTCGGGAACGGGGATTTTGGGGACTCGACAATTGCGGTTTACGCAATTGAACGACAGCTCCGGCATTCGACTCCAGCGATATCCATATGCACATCGAGTCCGCGGACAGCAGCGCCAGGATGTTCCGGTCACACCGCACCCCTGACCAGCTGGAATCGCCGTACACATTCTCAGGAACGCCGAATTCACTAAGCCACCGCTGGCCGATTGATAAGACGTTCATTAGCTGTTGGTTTTTCGAATCGCGATCGCCCTCGTGGTGTGTCAGCATTGCGCCGTGCGGGAAAGAAATATCGTCATATTCGCCGGGGCGGCGACGGTAATGAGTTTGACCTCACTGGGCGCCGTTCCATCCGCGTCCGCGCAACCCTGCCCCGACGTACAAGTGGTGTTCGCTCGCGGCACAGCAGAGGACCCCGGCCTCGGTCCGACGGGTGAGGCGTTCGTGAACTCGTTGCGCTCCCGCATCGGCACGAAGTCGCTCGATGTGTACCCGGTCGACTACCCCGCCACCACCGAATTTCCCAAAGCCATGGACGGCATCCGCGATGCGAGCGCCCGCGTCGAGTCCACGGCGGCGAACTGTCCCGACACCAACATCGTGCTCGGCGGGTTCTCGCAGGGCGCGGCCGTAGCCGGCTTCGTCACCGCGAACGTCATTCCAGACGGCGTACCCGAGGGTGTGCCGAACCCGATGCCCACCGACGTGGCCAAGCACGTCGCCGCGGTCGCCCTTTTCGGAAAGCCCAACGAGCGGTTCATGCGGGTGATCAACCAGCCGCAGGTCGCGATCGGCCCGCTGTACGCGGACAAGACCGTCGAGCTGTGCGTCCCCGATGACTTCGTCTGCTCGAGCGGGCGCGACTTCAACGCGCACACCCAGTACGTGGAAACCGGGATGGTCGACCAGGCAGCCACTTTCACCGCTGCCCGGCTTGCGACAACGCCCCGTCCGGAGGCGACCCCGCAGGCTCCGAGTCCCGCCGGCCAGCCGCATCTGCCGACGCCCGGGTCACCGCCGCTGTCGACCATTCCCGTCGCACCACCGCAACCGCATCTGCAGCGTTCTCCGGAGACCATCGACTCGTGTGCAACCGAATGCCGTGTCGTCGGGCCTGAGTAAGGGGTTCTCGCGACGCGAGGTCCTCACATACGCGCTGTGCAGCCCGGCCCTCGCGGGTCTCGGCGTGCTGACCGTCAACGCGCCGAACGCGTCGGCGGCCAACTCCAAGTTGATCGATTTCACCGAACGACTGGTCCCGGCGGATCAAGTTGCGGCGGCGGGCTATGCCGGCGCCCTGGTCTATGTCTCCGAGCTACGGCCGGGCGCCACCTTCGACTTCAAGCCGGTCACGCGCGAATACGCGGATGCGCTGCGCGCGTTGGGCCTTCATGTCGTCAGCTGCTACCAGTACGGTAAGCCCGGTTGGCCGACGCCGTCGGATTTCACCCGCGGATACGACGGCGGCGTCGCCGACGCTCAGACCGCCCTTCGCCTGCACGCCGCTGCCGGAGGTCCTGATTCGGCGCCGATCTTTTTCAGCATCGACGAGGACATCGACGCCGACACCTGGAAAAGCGTTGCGGTCGAATGGCTTCGAGGTATCAACTCGGTACTGGGTGTGCAGCGCACCGGCGTTTACGGTCACGCCGCGGTGTGCGGGTGGGCAATCGCCGACGGTGTCATCGGGCAATCGACCACTCCGGGATACCGCTGGGCATGGCAGACCAGAGCGTGGTCGCACGGTGAACGCGAGCCCGCCGCGGTGCTCTATCAGCGAGTCATCGTCACAGCGTCAGACCCAGGCATCAGCCTGGGCGGCACCCATGTGGACGAGGACGACATCCTCGCAGCCGATTTCGGGCAGTGGGATCTGGCTCGCGAATCCGGGTAGCACCCTCGCCGGCGGCGGCCCGCAGAACTCATTAGCTGTGCTTCATTGTGAAACGCGTATTGTTCCGGTGCGCAATGGGTTTCAGTAATTACCACCACCGTCCAGCGGACCGCCGCCACCCATTGCCATGCCTTGTCTGTGGGAGGACGATGAAGTGGTCCGGCGGCGCCGTCGAGACGCTGCCCCACACGCAACGGAGGCAGATCATGTACGCACGAAGCACCACAATCCAGGCGCAGCCCTCGTCCATTGACGCAGGTATCGCCCATATGCGCGATACCGTGATGCCCGCGCTCGAGGGCGTCGACGGGTGCGTCGGCTTGTCCCTGTTGGTCGACCGAACGTCAGGCCGCTGCATTGCCACCACCTCCTGGGAGTCTGAGGAGGCCATGCAGGCGAGCGCTGAGTCGATTCGGCCGATTCGTGACCGGGCGGCGGAACTTTTCGGTGGTAGCCCGCAGGTCGAGGAATGGGAGATCGCTGCGTTGCACCGCGAGCACCGCTCGAGTGAGGGCTCCTGTGTGCGGGCCACCTGGGTGAAGATCGACCCCGGTCAGACGGACCAGGGCATCGATTTCTACAAGATGACTATCCTGCCCGCACTCGAGGAACTGGAGGGATTCTGCAGCGCGAGCCTGCTTGTCGACCGAGCGTCCGGCCGTGGCGTGGCCTCATCGACATTTGACAGCGCCGAGGCGATGGAGCGGGTTAAGGACCAGATGGACAGCATCAGAGCCAAGGGCAGCCAGGAAGTGCGCGCAGAGGTCCTCGAGGAGTGCGACTTCGAGTTGGCGCTCGCCCACCTGCGTGTGCCCGAGACGGTCTGACCGGCTACAGGTTCCGCGACGCGATAGGACGCAATAGCGCAATAGAAGGCATCCGGCGACTCAACGCGGCGATTGCGGCCTCAACTGAAGAGGCAGCCTCGTCCGGCGACGACTCGCTGCGCTCGCCAGCAGACCTACACACCAACGATCGACCCCTCCGCTTTCTCCACCGCAGTCAATAACCCTTACTTCCCGCTCACTCCGGGCACCCGCGCAATCTTCGAGGCGGGTGTTGACGGCGCGCGTCTGGCATCGCATGCCGGGCCGGCGCCGGATCGGTGATGAGTACCGCCAGGTAGACGCCAACGGTGCCGCTGAGGACACGGGCGAGGAGCTCAGCCTGACGGGGCACCGTGCTCGATACCACCGGCCCGATCAAAAACACCGGCCGCTTCGCCCAACTCCCACAGATCCGGCTGCCATGGCCCGCGCTCACCGTCAGACGGTCAAAAGAGCTGACCCCGCGCCTTGCCTGACGGATAGGAAACCCTCTCCTTTCAGCCGCCAACTCTGGCTTCGCCGCGATTACCGAGCCACTGCTAGACCACGACTATTAGTCACGAGCCGCACGCAGCGGCGAAAACCTATAGAAGTCGGACACTTTCGTCGACGCAGAGCAGACCATCTAAGGAGTCCAAAATGAACGCAAACCGCCGCCCGATTCTCGGCTGGCTCACCACTCAACTCGCCTCCTACCTGGAGGTCTCCACAACCGCCGTCAACCCCATGGTTCCCCTCGCCGAAATGGGCGTCGACTCGGTGCACGCGATCAGCCTGGTCGGTGACATCGAGATGCAGTTCGACATCGACGTCGATCCGACGCTGATCTTCGACTATCCCACCCTCGCCCGCATCGCCGAATTCATCAGCACCGCTGTCGCCGAGCAGCAACAGGTCGCGTAAGCGACGACACCGGTCACGCCTTCGCACCGGGACGGAATTTGCGGAGCCGTGAATGACGTGACCCCGGCGTTGCCCACATCTGGCCAGCATTCAGGGTTGTCAAACGTTGCTTTTGGGGCCACTATCATCAATGCACAGGTTTGCTGAGATTGGCGGTCGCGGGTCGGCTGCCGTCCAGCTCCGTTAAGGAGATCAGCCATGATCATCCCGCGACCTATCGCCGGCGCCTCGTAGCTCGAGCGGCGATGACCATGAGTGACGACGCGACCAGGGTGACGCCTCGCCTCGGGCAGAAACAACCTCGTCTCACACCTGCGCTCGCAATTCGAGCTTCACGCCGACACCCGCTGTTTCACGTATCTGAACGAGTCCGGCCGACATCTCGTCCCCGAAGTCACGAGTTTCGGCGACCTGGACCGTGATGCCCGCGAAGTCGCCGCATGGCTGAGTTCACGACCGGAGGCCGAGCGCCCTGTCCTGCTCTTGTTCGAGCCGGGTATCGATTTCTGGCGCGCATTCCTCGGCTGCCTCTATGCCGGAGTGATCGCCGTGCCCACCCCGCTGCCCATCGATCAACGGAGCATGAAGCGCGTCGCCGGGATACTTCGCGATGCGGACAGCAGCCTGGCATTGACGACCGAGAAGCTGCGCGCCCTGCTCACCGCCGGCATCGAGGAATTCGATCTCGCCCGCCCACTGGTGTGCGTGGCCACCGACGACGCGCCGCTTGCCGACGCGGACTCGTGGAAGATGCCGGACCTCACTTCTGACACCGTGGCATTCCTTCAGTACACGTCCGGCTCCACTGGCGACCCAAAAGGCGTCGCCGTGACCCACGGCAACGTGGTGAACAACGAGGCCGCGATGTCCGAAGCCCTCCGAGCCGGCCCTACGTCGGTACTTGTCGGCTGGATTCCGCACTGGCACGACATGGGCCTCATCGGCCAGTTGCTGGCGTTCTTCAACGGAGCCGACCTCGTCACAATGTCACCGTTGGCATTTCTGAAGCAACCGGTCAGGCTGCTGAAGGCGATCAGCGATTACCGCGGAACCATCACCGCCGCACCGAATTTCGCCTACGACCTGATTGCGCGCCGGGTGACTCCGGAGCAAGTCGCCGGCCTGGACCTGTCTGCTTGGGAGGTCGCGCTCAACGGCGCTGAGCCCGTTCGCCGCCGCACCGTCGAGCGGTTCACGAACGTCGTTGCTCCGGCCGGATTCACACCGTCGGCGATGCGCCCCGGATACGGCATGGCCGAGGTGACACTGATGGCCACTGTCAGCCGCGGCGTCCCGCACCACCTCGACGCCGACGCAGATGCCCTCGAACAGCACCGCTACATACCCGCCAAGGACCGCTTGATCAGCCTGGTGAGCTCAGGCGAGCCGGCACCTGGCATCGAGGTGCGGATCGTCGACCCCGAAACCTTAAATGTGCTACCCGACGGTGACGTCGGCGAGATCTGGCTGCGCAGCGCGAGCGTTGCGAGCGGTTACCACAACCGTCCCGTGCAGACGGCCGAACAGTTTCGGGCCCAGACCTCCGATGGCGAGGGACCGTATCTGCGCACCGGCGACCTCGGGCTGCTCCACGAAAGCGAGCTCTATGTCACGGGGCGCCTCAAAGACCTGTTGATCGCCAACGGCCGCAACCTGTACCCGCAGGACATCGAAGAATGCGCCCAGGATGTGCACCCGGCGGTGGCCGGTTCACGAGGGTGCGCAGTGTCGGTCGACATCGACGACGCTGAACGCCTGGTCCTGATCCAGGCCATCAAGACCGAATTGCTCGGTGACACGAGCTGCGACGACCTCGCCGCTGCCGTCAAGACCGCCGTCGCGCGCGGCTTCGAGATTCCCGCCCCCACCGTAGTTTTCGTCAATCGTGCCGGAATTCACCTCACCACCAGTGGAAAGGTACAGCGCGCATCGATGCGCGAAGCGTTCCTGAAAGGCGAACTCACCGACGTCGTCCACGAGGAGCGCCCCCGATGAGCGACATTGCAGTAGTCGGCCTTGACTGTCGCTTCCCGAAGGCAGGCGACCCCGCCGCCCTGTGGACGCTGCTGCTCCACGGCGATGACGGCATCGACGAGATCCCGGCCGAGCGGTGGAACGCGGCCGAACTGCGTGACGACGGCGCCGTCAACCACCTTGCCGGCGGGCTGATCAACGATGCCGACGCCTTCGACAACGACTTCTTCGGCATTGCGCCGCGGGAGGCGGAGGCGATGGACCCGCAGCAACGACTGCTGCTGCAAACGGCGTGGCGCGCACTCGAGGACGCCACCCTCGACCCACGCGGGCAGGCCGGTTCCAACACCGGAGTGTTCGTCGGTGTGATGGCCAACGAATGGGCTCATCTGCACATGAGCGAATACCGCACGATCACTGCACAGGACGGTTCGGGCAACGGCTACTTCATGACCGCGAACCGGCTCTCCTACCAACTGGATTTCAAGGGCCCCAGCCTCGCGGTGGACACCGCGTGCTCGTCGTCACTGGTCGCAGTGCACCTGGCGGTCCAGGCGCTGCGCAATGGCGAGTGTGACCAGGCGCTGGCCGCAGGCGTCAACCTCACACTCACTCCCGCCCTGAACGTCTTCTATACGAAGGCAGGCCTGGCGGCCCCCGACGGGCGCTGTAAACCGTTCAGCGGCAAGGCTGATGGAATCGGCCGCGGCGAGGGCGTTGCCGTCGTCGTGCTGCGCCGCCTGTCGGACGCGGTCGCCGCGGGCTTGCCGATCTACGCCGTCATCAAGGGCAGTGCGGTCAACAGCGACGGTCGCAGCAATGGGATCACCGCGCCGAACAGATGGGCGCAGCAGCAGGTCGCCGCCTCGGCGTGTCAGTCTGCCGGGATCGAGCCCGGGCAGATCAGCTTCATCGAAGCACACGGCACCGGCACCCTCCTCGGCGACATGATCGAGGCGAAAGCCCTTGCCCACGCGCACCGTTCGCGCCGCGACACACCCTGCGCGATCGGGTCCATCAAGGGCAACCTGGGCCACACCGAGGGCGCAGCCGGTATCGCAGGCTTGATCAAGGTCGTGCTCAGCCTGCACCATCGAGTGGTCCCTCCTTCCCGCTTCGCTGACACGGAGAACGAACAGCTTCGGCTCGCCGACGGCGGACTGCGGATGCTGTCCGAACCGATGGAACTGCCGCCGCAAACCGTTCATGCCGGTGTCTCCAGCTTCGGAATCGGGGGCACGAACTGCCACATGGTGCTCGCCAGCGCCCCGGCGACCGACCCCGCGCCGGCGGCCACCGGCAAGTTTGATCGGGGTGTCCTGACCGTATCGGCGGACTCTCCAGAGAGTCTGCGCCACAACGCCTTACAGCTGGCCAACGACATCGAGAACAGCGACGCCCCTCTTGCGCAGCTGTGTTGGTCCACGAACCAGATCAAGGCCTCCGGCAAGGCACGGCTGGCGATCGTCACCGTCGATCGATCCGAAGCCGTTGCGGCGCTACGCGGGGACTTCGAGACGGGCACCGCTGCGGGAATGTCGGTCGGCTGGTTGTTCAGCGGCCAAGGTACGCAGTTTCCCGGCATGGCAACGACTCTGTGCGAAAGCAGCGACGTGTTGCGCGACGCGCTCGATGAGGTAGACGCGGCGATGGCACCACACCTCGGTGCGCGAATCCGTGAGGTCATGGACGACGAAGCCATCAATCGCACAGAGTTCGCTCAACCCGCGATCTTCGCCCTGCAGTACGCGCAGGCACACGTACTACAACGGTTCGGTGCCGAACCGGCCTGGCTGCTGGGTCACAGCATTGGCGAGTACGCCGCGGCCGCCATCGCTGAGGTGTTCAGCCTCGACGACGCCTGCCGGCTGGTCGTCGCCCGCGGACGTCTCATGCAGCAGCTGCCTGCCTGCGGCGGAATGCTCGCGGTCCGTGCATCTGTCGACGACGTGTCGGGGTTCCCCCTCGATCTGGCCGCGGTGAACGGCCCGAGCGAAGTGGTGCTGTCCGGCGCAACGGAAGCGATCGACGATGCCGCACGCACCCTGGAGCAAGCGGGTATCACCGTGCGTCAGCTCAACGTGTCGCACGCGTTTCACTCGCAGCTCATGGAACCCATAACGGCAGAGTTCGCATCGGTCGCTGCGGCGTGCTCCTACGAACTGCCCACGTTCCCGATCTTCTCCACACTGCATGGCCGGATGCTCCGCGATGACGAACCAATGGACGCGGACTACTGGACCGCCCACGTTCGCGCAACCGTTCGGTTCGCCGACGCAGCAGCCGAAGCAATGCAGGCCGAGCCCACACACCTCGTCGAGTTCGGCGCCAAGCGCACACTCGGCCCGATGATCACACGGTCGCACGAAGGCGCGCCGCCTGCACTGAACGTCGCAACGGATCTGACCGGAACCATCGCCGCCCTCTATCGCGACGGCCTCGATCCCGACTGGAACCTGCTCTACCCCAACGAAGCTCGGACGGCTCACCGGCTGCGCGGCTACTCGTTCAGCACCGCCAATCGGTTCTGGATCAAGGAACGCAGCGGCGCAGGTGCCCAGCCGGCGACATCGAGCGCCGCCGCGACCGCGGACGCCACGACAGACGCAACAAAGGATTCGACTATGGACAATCTCATCGCACTGTTTCGCGAACAGGCGGCTGTGCTCGCCGCATACGGGCAGGGCAATCTGGCGACCGCAGCACCGGCTGCGCCTGCGCCGCAAGCGAATCCTGAGTCCAATGTCGCCGGCTCTCCGGCTCCGGCCGGTGATACGACCGCGATCGTGCGCGCTGAGATCGCGCGCGTCAGTGGATTCCCCGAAAAGAATCTTCGCGCCACCCAGACCATCGCAGGCGACCTCGGCTTCGACTCGATCATGGTGGCCGACGTGTTCAGCGGGCTCACCCGCAAGATCCCCGGAGTGACGATCGACCCGGCGGGGTTCAACCCGGACACCACAATCGCCGACGTGATCGGCATGGCGGGCGGCCAGGCACAGGAGGCGACACCGGCCGAAGCCCCTGAAACACAGGCAGTTACCCCGCAGTTCCAAATCCGCGAGTTCGAGGAAGTCAAGGCCCTGGCCGACCGGTTCGCCTTCGGTGAGGCAATCGGCGTCGAGAATCCCTACTTCATGGTCAACGACGGCGTAACACGTGACACCTCGATCATCAACGGCGCGGAGGTGATCAACTTCTCCAGCTACAACTACCTGGGCATGTCGGGCCACCCCTCGGTGGCCGAGGCGGTGTCGGATGCGGTGCGCCGATGGGGCAGCTCGTGCTCGGCGTCGCGCCCGATCTCCGGCGAGAAGCCCGTCCACCGCGAACTGGAGCGCGAGCTGGCCGAACTCCTCGGCACCGAGGACGCGATCGCCCTGGTCAGCGGCCACGCCACCAACGTCACGGTGATCGGGCACCTGCTCGGCGAAGGCGACCTGGTCATCCACGACAGCCTCGCGCACGACAGCATCATGCAAGGCTGCATGCTCTCCGGAGCCACGCGCCGGCCGTTCCCGCACAACGACCACGCCGCACTCGACGAGCTGCTCAACAACATCCGCCACCTTTACCGCCGGGTGCTGATCATCATCGAAGGGATATACAGCCAGGACGGTGACATCCCCGATCTGCCCGCCTTCATCGCGGTCAAGCGCAAACACCACGCGTTGCTCATGATCGACGAGGCACACAGCATCGGTGTGCTCGGCGCGACCGGCGGTGGCATAGGCGAACACTTCGGCGTCGATCGCGCCGACGTCGAATTGTGGGCGGGCACCATGTCGAAGGCGCTGGCCGGCTGCGGCGGCTACGTCGGCGGAAGCCGGGAACTCGTCGAGTTCCTCAAGTACACGACGCCGGGCTTCGTCTACAGCGTCGGCATGCCGCCACCCACCGCGGCGGCATCGCTCGCCGCGATCCGCACGATCCGCAGCGAGCCCGAGCATCTGCGACGGCTTCGTGAACTGTCCGCACTGTTCCTCACGCTGGCCCGCGAGGCCGGCCTGGACACCGGCGATAGCGAAGGCACGCCGGTGATTCCATGCATTGTGGGCAGCTCGGCCACGGCACTGAAACTGTCCAACGCTCTTCTTGGCCGCGGCATCAACGCCAACCCAATCATCTACCCGGCAGTGCCGGAAGATAAAGCGCGACTGCGGTTCTTCGTCACCAGCTGCCATTCGGACGAGCAGATCCGATACACAGTGAAGGCGATTGCCGAGGAGCTTGCACTCCTCACGGAAGCCTCCTGAGGCGCGTGAAACGGTGCGGTTGTTCTGCTTCCATCACGCCGGCGGCGGCGGGGCGATGTTCAACGCCTGGAACACGGCGCTCGGCCCGGCCGTCGACGTAGTCCCGGTCGAGATTGTCGACCGCGAGCGATTCGCCACGCTGCGGCACCTCGTGGACGAGGTGAACGAGCAACTGCGATCGGCACTCAACGGTCCGCATGTGTTCTTCGGCCACAGCTTCGGCGCACTGCTGGCATACCGATTAGCCTGTGCGCGCGCAGGATCGGGCTCTCCCCTGCCCCGCGCACTCATCGTGTCGTCCTTTTCGCCGCCCCATCTTCCGGCACCGATACCCGCGGTGGACCACCTCGACGATCACCAGCTAGCGGCGCTGCTGTCCGATCTGGGCGGCATCCCGCCGGAGCTCACCGAATGGCCCGCTCTGCGCGATAGAGCCGTCGCGGCGGCTCGAATCGACCTGCGGCTTTGCATGACCGATGAGGAAGCCGAACCCGTGGCGCTTGCCTGCCCGATTCACGCCTTCGGTGGCCGCGACGACCCACTGGTGACCGAATCCGATTTGCACGAATGGAGTTCACGGACATCGAGCAAGTTCTCGGTGCACGTCCTGCCAGGTGGCCACTTCTACCTCAGTGAGGGGCAGCAGTTGTTCGCCACTCTGCTGCCGCTGCTGTCCAGACTCCCGGCCGTGAGCGAAAAATGTTGAGCCGGTTGGCCGTTCTCACGGTGCGTCGGCCGAAGCTGATCCTCATCGCCGTGCTGGCTCTACTCGGCGTCAGCATCGTCTTCGGCGGCACGGTGACCGAGAAGCTCGGCGTCGGTGGCTTCGTCGACCCCGCGGCGGAATCGTCACAAGTCGCCGACTACCTCGACCAGAACTTCCCCACGACGCCAAACCTGGTGTTGGAAGTCGTCGCGCGCGACGGCGACATCACCGATCCCGACGTCACGGCCGTCGCAAATCGGGTGCAGCAGCTCATTGAGGCTGAGCCGGCGGCGAAGGTGGTCGGATCGTTCAGCCAGAAATCCGCAGCCGATCTACGCAGCAGGGACGGGCGCTCCGGTCTCACCCTCGTGCACGTCGGCGGGACGCTTGACGAGGCCACAAAGACGGCGATCCGGATCATCGACGAGTTGCCCACCGACGACCCGGCGGTCGAAGTGCGTGCGGGCGGCCCTCTTGGCGTGTCGGTAGAGATCGAGGACCGGGTCGCGCACGATCTCGTCATCAGCGAGAGCATTGCGCTGCCCATCTTGCTCGCCGTACTCGTGATCGTCTTCGGCGGTCTCGTTGCCGCCTTCCTACCCCTCGCCATCGGCATCACATCGATCGTCATGACACTGCTGGTGTTGGCGCTCATGGTCAGCGTCACCGATGTGTCAGTGCACGCGCTCACTGTCGCGACGGCGTTCGGTCTCGGGCTATCCATCGACTTTGGATTGCTGATGGTGTCGCGGTTCCGCGAGGAACGCGATCGAGGCAAGGACCATGAGGCGGCCATCATCGCGACGGTCACAGTCGCCGGCCGGACGATCATCTTCAGCGCGGCAACAGTCACATTGGCGATGTCCGGACTTCTGGTGTTCCCCACCTACTTTCTTCGGTCGACCGCACTCACCGCGAGCGCCGTCGTGATTCTGTCGGCACTCAGCGCGATCGTGGTGTTGCCGGCGCTGCTGGCTCTGCTCGGAAAACGAATCGACTCGCTCGCGGTCATCCGCCGAAAGGTTCCCCTTTCGGCCGACTCGGCGTTCTGGCGACGTTGCGCCGAGGCGGTGACGAAAAGGCCTATGCGGTGTGCCTTGCCGGTGATTGCGGTGTTGCTGGTGCTCGGCATCCCCTTCCTCGGCGTGCAGCTCGCGATGCCCGACGAACGCGCGCTACCGTCGGACTCCAATGCTCGACTGGTCGCCGAGTCGCTGCGCCACGACTACGCAACAGACACCTCGCAGGCGGTGACGTTGTTGGCCCGCAACGACACCCGCGCGCTCGACGAGCTTGCCGCCCCGGTGTCGCTCATGGACGATGTGGTCCGGGTTGTCGGGCCCACTGGCACCTACGAGCGCGGGAAGCCGATCACAGGCCCAATGCCCGGGTTCGAAAGTAATGGTGCTGCTTATGGATTGGTGTATCTGTCGGTAGCCGCGCAGTCGGACGCTGCGCAACAGCTCGTACACGCTATCCGCGCGACGATCGTCGACCACCGAGTCGAAGTCGGCGGTCCGACCGCCACGCTCGTCGACACCAGCGCCGCCGTCGGCGACCGGCTTCCGTTGGCGATTCTCCTGATCGCCCTCGCCACGTTCGTGCTCCTCTTCCTGTTCACGGGCAGCATCGTCGTGCCGATAAAGGCGCTCGTCCTGAACCTGCTGATGCTGAGCGCGGTGCTCGGCTCAATGGTCTGGATATTCCAGGACGGGCACCTGGCCCAGATACTCGGAGTCACTCCCGCGCCGCTGAACCTGTCCATGGTCGTCTTGCTCTGCTGTATCGCGTTCAGCTTGTCCGTCGACTATGAGATCTTTCTGCTCAGCCGGATCAAGGAAGCCCGCGACACGGGGCTGTCCAATAACGACGCCATCGTCATCGGCCTGGGCCGAGTGGGCAGGATCATCAGCAGCGCCGCGCTCCTGCTCACCATCACGCTGTTGTCCTTCGCCAACGGTTTGTCCTTCATGAAGATGTTCGGCATCGGCACCGCGCTCGCCATCGTCATCGACGCCACCGTGATCCGCGGTGTCGTGGTTCCCGCGTTTCTTCGCGTCGCGGGCGACCTCAACTGGTGGGCGCCAAGGCCATTGAAGTGGCTGCACGCCCGCATCGGCTTCAGCGAAGCCCCGAGCGACACCGAAATCCCACCGCCGACACGTCAGCAAGACGAAGACACACAGCGGCTCCGATCGATGCGCGCACCCGAACCCGACACCGTCCGGCACCCACGACCGACAACTCACCAAGACGAAGAGACACAGCGACTCTCACCGATCCGCATACCCGAGCCAGACACCGACCGTTATTCAACGCCCATCGCCCATCTAGACGAGGAGACACAGCGACTCCCACGCACGGGCGCACCCGAGCCCGACACCATCCGGGACGCGCCCATTCCCGCTCGTGATGACCTGCCTGCCGACGACCCGACGATCCGACTTCGCCCGCGGCACCGATAGGTGATCCTCGAAGACGACTCCCGGTTCGATATCGACCGAGGCTGCCTAATCGGCACCGGTGCGATGTCCGACGACCGGCCGCTGGGATGAGATTCGAGCTACCCGACCAGAAGCCGTCCAGCAGCGTTCTGCGCACAGCTGCGATTGTTTACACCGAAGCCGAACCCCCTGGTAGGGGAAATATGCAAGTTACCGGAGATCGTTTTAGCAAACCTCTCCGGGCGGGCGCGTCATGGGTCATTGTGAAGGCATCACAATGGGTCCACTCGAGGGGGAGAGACTTTAGCGATGCGTTCCGGGGCCTCGGCCTCCTCGGCGCTCCTGTCGGTTAACAACCTGGAGGTCGTCTACGACGACGTGATCCAGGTACTGCGGGGCGTCAGCCTCACGGTGCCCGAAGGCAAGATCGTCGCCCTGCTCGGCGCCAACGGCGCGGGCAAATCCACGCTGCTGCTGGCGGTGAGCGGCTTGCTCGACGTCAACGAGGGCGAAATCACCAAGGGCTCAGTGGAATTCGACGGGCAAGCCATCCACCACCTGGCCACCGACCAAGATCGTTTCGCTGGGCATCAAGCAGGTGCTGGAGGGCCGACGGATCTTCGCCGAGCTGACCGTCGACGAGAACCTGCGGATCGGCGGACATGTGGCCGCCAAACAGTTACCCGAGAACTTGGAGCGGGTGTACGGCCTGTTCCCGGTGCTGGCTCAGCGGAGCAAGCGCACCGCCGGTTACCTGTCCGGCGGCGAGCAGCAGATGCTGGCGATGGGCCGGGCGCTGATGTCGCAGCCGCGCTGCCTGCTGCTCGACGAGCCGAGCCTGGGCCTGGCGCCGATGCATCGCGCAGCAGATCCGGGACCTGATCGTCGAGATCAACGCGGGCGGGACAACCGTGCTGCTGGTCGAGCAGAACGCCACCATGGCACTGGCCATCGCCGACCACGGCTACGTCATGGAGAACGGCAAGATCGTGATGGACAAGCCGGCGGCCGAGCTGCTGGACGACGAGGACGTGCGCGAGTTCTACCTCGGGCTGGGCGCCGAGGGCGCGGCCAAATCCTTCCGCGACGTCAAGCACTACAAGCGCCGCAAGAGGTGGCTGTCATGACCGCGACCGCCGAGCGGGCCGCCGCCCAGCCGCAAATCGAGACGCCGGTGCTGGAATTCGGCGACGTCGAGTTGTCGTTCGCGGGCGTGAAGGCCATCGACGGGGTGTCGTTCACGGTCGGCGGCAGCGAGCTGTTCGCGATCATCGGCCCCAACGGCGCCGGCAAGACCTCGATCTTCAACGTGCTGTCCGGGGTGTACCGCCCGCAGTCCGGCCGGGTCACCTTCGCGGGCACCGATCTAGTCGGCAAGCGTCCCGACGAGATCGCCGAGCTCGGGATTGCCCGCACCTTCCAGAACATCGAGCTGTTCGCCAACCTGACCGTGCTCGACAACCTCATGCTCGGCCGCCACCACCACAACACCTACGGCGTGCTGTCCTCGTTCGCCTGGCTGGGCAAGGCGCGGCGGTGCGAGCTGCTCAACCGGGCCGCGGTCGAGGACATCATCGACTTCCTCGAGCTGGAGCAGTGGCGGCGGTTCCCGGTCGGCCTATTGCCCTACGGCGTGCAGAAGCGCGTCGAGCTCGGCCGCGCGCTGGCCATGGGGCCCAAGCTGCTGCTGCTGGACGAGCCGGTGGCCGGGATGAACCTCGAGGAGACCGAGGACATGGCCCGCTTCATCCTCGACGTGTGCGACGAGCTGCGCATCCCGATCGTCATGGTCGAGCACGACATGGGCCTGGTGATGGATCTCGCCGACCGGGTGCTGGTCGTGGACTTCGGCAGGCCGATCTGCGACCGGCACGCCCGCGGAAGTGTCCACCAACCCAGACGTCATCAGCGCCTATCTGGGCCAGGAGCACCGAACCTCCGGCGGTGCGGCGATGACCGCTGTCGCTCAACAGATCAGCACCAAGGTCACCACGGTGGCGAGCCGGGTCCGTGATCGAGGTCGCGAGATGCCCGACCGGATTGCGTTGCGGGAGAAGGACTTCGGCATCTGGCAGGAGGTCAGCTGGGCTGACTACTGGGACTACGCCGAGCTGGTCGGGCACGCGCTTGCTGGCGCTGGGCATCGAGCCGGGCGACCGGGTCGCGGTGCACTCGGAGAACCGCCGCGAGTGGCTGTACTCCGACGTCGGCGCGATCGCGGTGCGGGCCACCACCGTTGGCCTGTACCCGACCAATCCGCCGCGCCGAGGTCGCCTACCTGCTGTCGCACTCCGGCGCCCGGGTCCTGATCGCCGAGGACCAGGAGCAGGTCGACAAGGCGCTGGAGGTGCTCGACCAGCTGCCCGAGCTCGAGCAGATCATCTACCTCGAGCCGCGCGGGATCCGGTATCGCTACACCGACCCGAAGCTGCTGTCCTGGGACGACTTCCTCGCGCTCGGCGCGCAGCACCGCGAGTCCGATCCGGACGCCGTGGACCGCCGGATGGCCGAGGCCACCGAGGACGACGTCGCTGACGCTGGTCTACACCTCGGGCACCACCGGGCCGCCCAAGGGCGCGATGCTCTCGGTGTCCAACGTGGAGTTCGCGATCAAGGTGCTCGTCGAGGGCGGCGGGTTCGCCTCTCCGCCGCCATCGGCCTCGGACGTCATGCTGTCCTACCTGCCGCTGTGCCACGTCGCGGAGCGGATCTTCACCACCTGGTTCAACGCCGGCGCCGGCATCCAGGTGCACTTCGCCGAGTCGATCGAGACCGTGCAGGCAGAACCTGCGCGAGGTGCAGCCGACGATTTTCTTCGGCGTGCCGCGCATCTGGGAGAAGATGCTCGCCGGCGGTGCAGATCCGGATCGACTCGGCGACCTGGCTCAAGCGCATGCTCAGCCGGTTCTGGTTGCGGGTGGCCGACGGCATCGGCCGAGACGCTGGTGCGCACCGGTGGCCGGCACACCGTCGGGTACGCGGGTGCGCTACGCCATCGGTTGGCTCTTCTTCTACCGCGCGCTGCAGGACCGGATCGGCATGCGCAAGGTCCGGCTACGCGGCGTCGGGCGCCGCCCCGATCGCGCCCGAAGTGTTGCGGTTCTTCATGGGCATCGGCGTGCCGATGCACGAGGTCTACGGGATGACCGAGAACACCGCGGTCGCCACCGCCAACCGGCCCGGCAGGGTGAAGCTCGGCACGGTCGGCGAGCCGCATGCACGGCATCGAGCTGCGCATCGACGAGGGCACCGGCGAGATCCTCACCCGCCACCCCGGCACGTTCGCCGGCTACTGGAAGAACCCGGAGGCCACCGCGCGACGATCGATCGCCGACGGCTGGCTGCACACCGGTGACGTCGGCGAGTGGGTGGACGGCACGCACCTCAAGATCACCGACCGGATCGAAGGACATCATCATCACCGCGGGCGGCAAGAACATCGTCGCCGTCGGAGATCGAGAACGCGCTCAAGGCCTCGCCCTACATCAAGGAGGCCATCGTGATCGGCGACGGGCGGCCGTACCTCACCGCGTTGATCGGCATCGAGCTGGACACCGTCGGCCACTGGGCGCAGACGCGCAAGCTCGCCCTACACCACGTACCGCGACCTGGTCGAGAAGCCCGAGGTGCGTCGAGCTCGTCCAGTCCATCGTGGACGAGGTGAACGCGCAGTTCGCGAGGGTCGAGCAGATCAAGAAGTTCTCCATGCTGCCCAAGGAGCTGGACCACGAGGACGGCGAGCTGACCGCGACCCAGAAGGTCAAGCGCAAGGCGATCGCGACGATGTTCGGCGACCTGGTCGAGGGCATGTACCGGATGACCGAACTGGTGCAGTGTCTGGTGCGCGGGCTCGGCGACGGCTCGATCTACGCGCTGCTGGCGTTCGGCTTCGTGATCATCTACAAGTCGATGGGCGTGATCAGCTTCGCCCAGCCGGCGTTGATGCTGGCGGGTGCGGTGCTGGTGACCTATCTGGTCACGACCGTGAATTTCTACCTGGCGGTGCGTGCTGGCCGCCGCCGCGGTGGCGCTGCTCGCGGTCGGCGTGGAGCGGACCGTACTGCGCCCGATGATCGGCAAGCCCGTGTTCGTGATCGCGATCATCACGCTGGGCGTCGACATCGTGATCAGGGTGGTGGTCAACGCCTACATCGGTCTGGACGTGCGTCAGGTCGGCGACCCGTGGGGGCTGTCCACGTCGCGCCTGCTCGGCGTCGAGGTCCAGCAGCGGCACCTGATCATGTTCGTCACCACGATGGTGCTGGTCGCCATACTGTTCGCGTTCTTCCGCTACTCGCGCATGGGCCTGGCGATGCGCGCGGTCGCGTTCGATCAGGAAGTGGCGCTGGCCCAGGGGGTCTCGGTGGGCTCGGTGTTCGCGCTGTCGTGGGCGATCGCCGGTGCGCTCGCTGCGGTCGCCGGGGTGTTCGTGTCCACCGGCGCAGGGGTCGACCAGCAGTTGTGGATCATCGCGCTGAAGGCGCTGCCGGTCATCATCCTCGGCGGTCTCGACTCGTTGGGCGGCGCGGTGATCGCCGGGCTGGCGATCGGCGTGGTCGAGATCGCTGGTCGCCACCTACGGGGCAGACATCGCGCCGTGGCTGGGCGGTGAGTTCTCCCTTGTCACACCGTATTTGGTGATGATGATGGTGCTGCTGGTGCGGCCGTACGGGTTGTTCGGCACCCGAGAGGTGATCCGGATATGACGTCGTCGCTGCGGACCAGGTTCGGCCGGCCGGAGCTGTACACGTCCTACGAGCCAGGACATGGCGCTGCTCAACACCACGCCGAAGAAGGTCTTCGTCGCCGGCGTGCTGGTGGTCGCGCTGGCGCATGCCGTTCTCGGTCGACGACGACCTGTTGCAGTTGCTGGCCACGGGGTGCGTCGCTGGCGATCGGGGCGATCGGGCTGAACATCGTCACCGGCTACGCCGGCCAGGTGTCGCTGGGCCACGCCTTCTTCGTGGCCATCGGCGCGTACACCGCCGCGGTGCTGTCCGGCGACCCGAACGGGCGGGTGCTCGGCTTCGGGATCACCGAGGTGCCGGTCTGGCTGCTGGCCGCCGGGGCGGTGGCGGCGCTCGCCGGCGCGCTGGTCGCGCCGCTGGCCGTGCGCCTGCGCGGGCTGTACCTGGCCATCGTCACGCTCGGCCTGGTCTTCATCGGACAGTACGTGTTTCGGCGAGTGGACGGAGATGACCGGCGGCCGCCGGACATCGGCCGGCCCGCGCCGGTGGCCACCCTGTTCGGCACCCGCATCGACGTCGACGGCGCCGTCGATGACCCGCGTCCAGCAGCTGTATCTGCTGATGCTGGTACTCCTGGTCATCTTCGCCCTGCTGGCACGCAACCTCGCCCGGTCGCGCACCGGCCGGGCCTTCGCCGCGATCCGCGACCGGGACATCGCCGCCGCGGTGATCGGCGTCAACCTGACCCGGTACAAGGTGATCGCGTTCGCGGTCTCGTCGTTCTACGCCGGGGTCGCCGGCGCGCTGCTGTACGTCGATCCCGCAGACGTTCACGGCGGGCAACTTCAACCTGCTGATGTCCGTGCAGTTCATCGCGATGATCCTGATCGGCGGCGTCGCGACGATCTCCGGGTCGATCATGGGCGCGATGTTCATCACGCTGCTGCCGCGCATCACCTGCGAGCTGCCTGCCGTGCTGCCGTTCATCAGCACCAGCGCGACCGGTGGAGGGATCACCGTCGTTCAGGTCGAGAGCGATCCTGTACGGGCTGCTGATCATCGGGTTCCTGTTATTCGAGCCGACGAGGTTTATTCGGCATATGGATTCGCGTCCGCAACTATTGGAAGGCATGGCCGTTCTCGTACTGAGTGCGACCGGAAAGTGAGACGTCACATGACCATTCGACGAAGCATGGTCGCGGCGCTGGCCGTGCCGCTGGCCGTGGCCTTGGCGGTCCCCGGCTGCCGTTCCCAGGAATCCGCCGCTCCGCAAACCGGCGAAGGAGGGCACCAAGGTCGACTTCGGGGTCACCGACGAGCCGTGTCCGCAGGCGGTCGACACGAGCAAGGGCTGCATCTACCTGGGCACCATCTCCGACCTCACCGAGGGTCCCTTCAAGGCGCTCGCCGTGCCGATCACGGACGCGCAGAAGGCCTTCTGGCAGCGGGTGAACGAGCAGGGTGGCATCGGCGGCTACGAAGTCGACGTCGAACACCTACGTCAAGGACAACAAGTACAACCCACAGATCCACAACCAGGTCTACCAGGAGATCAAGCCCAACATCCTGGCGCTGGCTCAGACCCTCGGCTCGCCGCACGACCGCAGCGATCCTGCCGGACCTGAAGGCAAGCAACATCGTCGCGGTACCGGCCTCGTGGACCTCGTTGTGGGCGTTCGAGGACGTGGTGCTCGAGTCGGGCACGAACTACTGCATCGAGTCGATGAACGCGGTGGACTACGCCGCCGAGAAGTTGGGCGCCAAGAGCGTGATGGCCGTGCACCTCGCCGGTGACTACGGCGACGACGCCGCGGCCGGTGCCGAAGTCGCGGCGGAGAAGCGGGGGCTGACGTTCACCGACGTGAAAACCGCGACCGGGCAGGACAATCAGGCGGGCGCGATCGACGCGATCGTGTCCGGAAACCCCGACCTGGTCATCCTCGCCAACGGCCCAACCGACGCCGCCGTGATCATCGGACAGAGCGAGCGCACGTGGATTCAAGGGCAAGTTCATCGGCACGCAGCCCCACCTGGAACCCCGGCCTGTTGAAGGGCCCGGCCGCGGCCGCGGTCATGTCGCAGTACCTGCAGTCCTCGCCGCTGCAGCCTTACGGCGCAGACACTCCTGGCCACGAGGCGATGCGGGCAGGCACTGGGCAACGTGCCTCAGCCCAACGAGGGGCACGTTGCGGGGTGGGTGTTCTCGTACCCGCTGAAGGCGGCGCTTGCAGAAAGCCGCGGAGAACAAGGACCTCACCCGAGCCGGGCTCCTGGCTGCGGTGAACTCACTGACCTCCGTGGACTATGAGGGCATGCTCCCCGCGGGGGCCGGCAATTACAGCGGCACGCCGAACGAGATTGTGTTCAGGCAGAGCGAGGTCCACAAACCCGACGAGGCTGCGCCTTCCGGAGTCAGTGAGCTCGAGCCATTCTTCACCGGGCCAACGGCGAAGGACTTCGTATTCGAGAAGCCCTGCTACCAATAGCTTTTCGGGCGCTAACCCGGATCGCGGTCATCGAGACACCGCTGCTGCGCCTCGCGAAATGCGCGCTCGTATCCGTCAGCGTCGAGTGTGCCTGCGCGCGCGAGCAGCGACTTGCACTCCCGCAACGCCGTCGATGAGAATCCAGAGACCCGCTCGCCGAGTTGACGGGCCGCATCCTCGAGCGACTCGCGTGGCACGACTCGGTCAACCAGGCCGACTCGCAACGCCTCGTCCGCGTCGACGTATTCGGCGAACAGGCAGAGCCTCCGCGCACAAGCGGCGCCGACGATCGACGCGAGCACCTCGGGCGCAGTACCGGGGAGGATCCCGTGGCGCACGGCGCCGAGGCCGATGTGGAGGTCGTCGCTGGCCAGTCGGTAATCACCCTCGAGGGTTAGCATCGTTCCGCCACCGAGGCAGTGGCCTT
>CAWGHF010000007.1:0-35421 GCA_963822305.1 uncultured Actinomycetota bacterium
CAGGGGCGCATGTCGTAGGCGCCGTTGTGGGCCTTGACCCGTTCCCACACCCGGCCGAAGCGTGCCGCGTCGGACACCGGTTTGCGGATCGCGCCAAGCGCCCAGTCCTGCTGTGCCTGCGTCGAGCTCGACTTTCCATGCACGGCAACGGCATACGCGCTGAAATCGCGAACCTGAAAATCGAAGATCTGGTCAACGATGTCGTTGTCGACGCCGGTCAGCGCCGCCTGCTCGAGAATCAGCTGTCCGTACACGATCAGCGAGAACAGGTGGCCGACCTCGAGCAGGAAGTCCAGATCCTTGAGCTGGTCGGCATCCGGGCTGCTGTCACGAGGAACTGCTTGAACGCCTGCGCCTGCTCATAGAACCGGGCAACATTCGGGATCTTCAAATGCCTTTCGTACACGGGCGCCCAGTCGGCGAACTGCACCTTGCCTGCGCCGCGCGTCGGCCCCTGATTCCAGAAGAAGACGTCGTCGGCGGGATCGTTACGGGTGGGGACCTCCGGATAATCCTTGGGGTTGAGCATGTAGTTCGGCATGAACTCCAGCACAAGGCCGACGTTCACGTGCACCGTGCCCTCCAGCCGAGGTAACGCCCCGATGAGCTGTGCCACCTCGCGGAACATGGTGTTCTTCTCGTATCCCTTGGCGGCGACCACGTCATGCAGCGCCCGCATGATGGTCTCGCCCTCCATCGTGACCTTGGCCTTGGTCACCGGGTTGAACAACAGATAGCGCCGGTCGTCGAGGCTTGCGCTGCGCAGGTAGTCCACCGACCGCTGGCTGAACAATTTCATCGCCACGATGCGCGCATAGGACTCGACGAAGTTGGCCCGCACGTGCGCGAAGTCGGTGACTGGATTGCCGTACAGGATTCGGTTCTGTGCGTGCGTGATCGCCTCGTAGAAGGCGTGCTCGACCATGCCGATGGAACACGTGCACAGGTTGAATTTGCCGATGTTCACGGTATTGAGTGCTGCCGCAAAGGCTTCCACTCCGGTGTGCAGGATGTCCTCCTCGCGCACCGGATAGTTCTCCAGCCGGAACGTGCTCACGTAGATCTGCATGTGCACGACGTTGTCGACAAGGTGGTAGTTCTCGTGCCGGCTGTCTGCGGCGAAGAACACATACCCTTCCCCGGCGTTCGCCTCACTGACATCGCCGCGGCGGCCGAATACCGAGACCATGCTCGCGACATTGCCGTTGCCGATGTAGTACTTCTCCCCTGTCGCGCGGTAGAGGATTCCGTTGGCCCGGTCGTCCTCGCTAGCCGGCGTGAGCACCATGTCGGTGTTGTAGACGTCGGCGCCGTGCTCGCGCTCGGACAGCCCGAACGCCATCATCTCGCCTGCCTCGAGGTCGTCAGCCGCCTTGAGCTTGGCGTCCTTGTTCTCGCTCTGCCAGATCGGCCCGAGCCCGAGGATGGTGACCTGTTCGGTGTACCAATAGGTCAGCCCGTAGAACCCGAAGATCTCCGACAGTGCCGCGTTGCGGGCCGCATCCCAGCGCTTGTTCGGGTCGCCGTCGGCGAACTCCGACGGCGTCAGGAAGGTCGCGAACAGCCTCTCGCGCTTCACGAAGTCGACGAAGTCGGCGGGCCAAACCACCTTCAGGTCGTCGTCGAGCAGGCGTTTCTTGCCCTGACCCTCGAAGAAGTCGATGGTCGCGCGCAGCAACCGTCGGGTCTCGGCGTCGAACTGCTCCGGATCGTAGGTATTCGGGTTGAACAGCAGGCCGTCCGTCTGAGTCATGAACGGCAGCCTAGGGCTGCGCCGGCGGGATCGGGTTCGGAACGAACGGCAGACCCGGGATGGTCGGGTACGGCAGCGTCGGGATCAACCGCGGCGGTGTCGACGGTGACTCCGGGGCCGGCGGCGGGGCCTCTGACGTCGGCGGAGGTGGCGGAGGCGCCTCACTCGTCGGAGGTGGCGGCGGCGCTTCCTGCGTGACCGATTCCGGCTCGCGCGTGATCGTCTGCGTGACGGGCGGTGGCTCCTCCGCCGGCGGTGGCGCCTCGGATGCCGGCGGTGGCGGCGCTTCCGACGTCGGCGGCGCAGACGGAGCGGTCGTGCTCACGGTCGTCGACGACGGCGACGGACTGCTCTCGTTGCTGCGCAGCACGAACCACACCGCCAACGCGATCGCGAGTAACACCAGGACCAGGCCCGCGATCAACAGGCCGAACGGGGTCCTGCGCTTGTCGGCTTCGTACGGGCCGGTCTCCGGCTCGAACTGCATCTGTGGACGCGGCCCGCCCATCGCGTCGGTGGTTGCCGCGCCGCCGTAGTCGTACGGGTCTGTCGGGGCGACGATATCGGGAACGTCGTCGGCCTCAGACCAGGCCAACCCTGACGACCCGCCGGACGCCAACTCGTCCCCGTGAATTTCCGGCGCCATCTGTGTGGCCGCCACCGCGGCGGCCGCTGCGGTGGGTGGGGCGACGGCTTCGGCCAAGGCTGTCGCGCCCTCTTCGGCCGTCCCGCGGGCGGCGTGAAGGCCGCCGCCGATCGCCGACGTCAGTTCGGGCTGCGGGGTGGTGATGACCGGCACCCCGAAGTGCTCGGACAGCGTCGTCGTGATCAGCGGAACGCGCGCGCCGCCACCTGCGGATGCGACGGCGGCCAACCCGCGCGCCCCGTTGCGATCAAGCGTCTCCTGCAGAGCGCCTGCAAAGTCGTCGAGCGGCTGCCGGATCGCCTCGTCGAGCTCATTGCGGGTCAGCCGGACCTCGCTGCGATGTCCGGGTAGCTCAGCGGCCAGCGAGGTGGCCGCGGTGGTTGACAGCCGTTCCTTGGCCGCTCGGCACTGCGTGCGGAGTCGACTCAGCGGGCCGATCGCGGAGGTGCCCGTCACGTCGACGGACCCGGCATCCGACATCCCCGCCAGCACCTGTGTCAGCACAGCCTGGTCGATCAGGTCACCGGACAGTTCGGTGTACCGGACCGTCTGGCCGATCGGTTCGCCGCCATTGGCGGCGTCGAACAACGTGATGCTCGTCCCGCTGCCGCCGAAGTCGCACACGGCAACCGTGCCGATGGTCGGCAGTCCCGGATCGTCGTGCAACGCCGCGACGGCGGCCGTCGCGTCGGAGATCACCGCCGCCCCGGCGAACTCCCGCACCGGGGACAGGGCGGCGCGCAGCGCTTCCACCGTCGCGGGACGCCAATGTGCCGGGTGCGTCACCACGACCGGGTCCGTGGTGCCTCGCCCGTTGGTCACCTGATAGAGCATCTCGAGCAGCGCTTCGGTAAGGAGATCCTCGCCGCGGTGGGTGCTGCCGTCGGCCGCCACGATGCCCACCGGATCGCCGACGCGATCGACGAAGTCGGTGATGACCAGACCACGCTCGTCGGTGTTCAGCCTGGGATTCTCGCCTGGCAGCCCGACCTCGAGTTGCCGGTTCGGAAAAAGGGTCACCACGGCCGACCGCGTCACCGCGGCCCGGCCCACTACCACTGCCGTCAGGTTGGTGGCGCCAACCGACAGCCCTACCCCATCAGCCATCTCAATCCAATCTCGCGGCCAACCCTATCGTCCATCTCGGATGGAGTCGCAGGCGTTACTCAGCGAATCGTGCCGACCCCGGCGATCAGGGGTAGGTCCAGCGGTGTCACCCAACCGGGCGACAGGTCGTTGACAGCGGGTACCGCGTTGAGTGCACGCATGCCGGTTGCCAGACAGCCTGCGGCCGCGGCGTCGCGGCCCGAGCCGTCGGTGAACCGAAATGCCGTCTCCTGGAAGATGCTTGGCGTGCCCTCGATGTCGACGCGGTACACGTCGTTCTGGTTGCCGGTCGGCCAATCGGGGGCCGCATCGTCTCCGATGCGGTTGACATGCTCCAGCTGGATCCGGCTTTCGCCCTGGTAGACGCCGTTAATGGTGAACCGCACCGCGGCGACGTTGCCGGCCGGTATGACGCCCTTGGCCGACGTGCGTTCGGTCGGAGTCACCCACTTGTCGTAGGTGGTGGTGATCTCGTCGAGCATGATGCCCGCGGCGTGCGCGATCATGGGAACCGTTCCGCCCCAGGCGAACACAAGGATATCGGGGGTTTCCAGCATCGCCTTCTTCTCCGGCGGCCTGCCGATGCCCATCTCGCGCTCGTAGTCACCGGTGTAGTTGGTGTAGTCCAGCAGCTCCGACGCACGCACGGTGTGAACCTCCGAACACAGGCCCATCAGCGACATCGGGAACAGGTCGTTAGCGAAGCCGGGATCGATGCCGGTGGTGAAGCAGGACGCTTCGCCGAGCTCGCATGCCTCCGTGATGGGTTGAATCCAATTCGGCGGGTTCAGGTGCATCGTCGGCCACACCCACGGTGTCATCGACGTCGAGCAGACGTCGATGCCTGCCCGCAGGAAGCGGGCGATCAGCGCGATGTTGTCGTCGGCATGTGCGGCAGTCGGGCCGTAGTGAACAAGCGCGTCGGCTTTGAGGTCGATCAGCGCATCGACGTCGTCGGTCGCGGTCAGGCCAAGCGGCGTGGGCAGGCCGCAGATCTCGCCGACGTCGCGACCGACCTTGTCGGGACTGCTCACTCCGACGCCGACCAGTTCGAACAGCGGGTGCTTGACAACCTCGGCGATGACCATTTTGCCGACAAAACCGGTGCCCCACACCACAATTCGCTTGGTCATCCACTGCCTTCCACTTGTTCCCCGGTTTCGCCCCGCCCCTGGTTTTGACGGCTTCGGTCAGCCGCCGAATCTCCTCGTGCAATTCGGCGATATGGCCGCGGTCGCCGCTGGCTCTCGCAGTGTCCTCCTCGGCCACACGTTGCACGATCCAGGACGCCAGCGTCGCGGTGATACTTCCCAGCAAGGTGATGCCGGCGATCATCAACGCCACGGCGACCAGCCTGCCCTCGGCTGACACCGGTCTGAGATCCCCGTATCCGACGGTGGTCACCGTCGTCATCGCCCACCACAGCGCGTCGCCCAGCGTATCGATTTCCGAATGCTTGTCAGGACGGTTGCCTTCGACGTCGAGGATCGCCAGCGATGCCGCGTAGACAATCGCCACGGCGCCACAGGCCGTGTAGACGATCACCCGGCCACGGATGGTGTGGCCGATGGCGCGCTGAAGTGCGTTGATCACCACTGCCAGGCTCAGCAGTCGCAACGGACGCAGGAAGGGCAGCAGCAGGATCGGCAGCTCCCAGAGATGTTTGAAGAACCACTTGGCACGCGGCTGCGCGAGCGAGAGTCTGACGATGTAATCGACGAGGAACACCACAAAGAGGGCGATCAGAGCGACTTGGAGCGCTTTCTCCGCGCCGCCGTGGGGCTGGGCCAACACCCGTACGGAGTAGAGGGCCAGGAAGGTCAGCGCTACCGCAACAAGCGGCCACTCGGCGCGCTGCTCGTAGCGCTCAAGCCGGGATTGCGGGCTCATCAACCGCTGACCCTAACCCAACGGGAATTTTTGCCCTCTCGGTTAGCTTTAACGCACCATGACAAACCTCCAAGGTCGCCGGGTGCTGGTCACCGGTGCATCCCGCGGCATCGGTGCCGAGATCGTCCGGCGCCTCGCGGCCGACGGCGCCTCTGTTGCCTTCACATACGGCAGGTCTTCTGCCGAAGCCGAGAAGTTGGTCGCCGAGGTGACCGGCGACGGCGGAAAGGCTGTGGCGATTCAGGCCGACAGCGCCGACGCCGAACAGGTCGCGAAGTCGGTGGACGACGCGGTCGCCCAGCTCGGCGGCCTGGACGTCCTCGTCAACAACGCCGGGGTGGCCGTCCTGCGTGATATCGAGTCGTTCAGCCTCGATGAGTTCGACCGGCAGCTGGCGATCAACGTCCGCGCGGTCTTCGTCGCGATTCAGCGCGCGGTTCCGCATCTGGACGGCGACGGGCGCATCATCAACATCGGCAGCATCAACGCCGACCGCGTGCCCGCACCCGGGCTGGCCGGCTATGCGATGACGAAGGCTGCCGTCGCAGGCTTGACGCGTGGGTTGGCCCGTGAACTCGGGCCCCGCGGCATCACGGTCAACAATGTGCAGCCCGGTCCTATCGCGACCGACATGAATCCGGATGAGGGCGAATTCGCCGAGTCTGCAAAGGAACTCATGGCAATCGGTCGCTACGGTCACCCCAGTGACGTCGCGGGGGTCGTGGGTTATCTGGCCGGCCGCGATACGGGATACATCACCGGCGCCAATTGGAACGTGGACGGCGGCTTCACCGTATAGCGGTTGTCACCTGCACAGACGATTGCCTGCCGGTTCGCACACCAACGGGTAGCGGTCGACGGGGATCGGCAGCGGCCTGGCGAACGCGAGTGTGAACGGCGTCTTGGTCATGCCCGGCGCCGCGCCACACACAGCGGTGTGCAGCGACGTGTGGGTGCCGGTGAGTGTCACGTCGTCGAACTTGTACGTGTCGACGGTGGGTGCCGTGCTGCCGTCCGCACACTGAAACCCGTCGGCCTTGTTCGTCGTGAGGGCCCACTGGCCGTCGGTGAGTTTGGCGTCGCCGCCCCAGTTCAGGTTGTTCAGCTCGAATGTGTACTTGCCCGGGGTCGCACTGACGACCTTCAACTTGCAAGCCACCGGCAATTCCAGCGGGACGCGCAGGTCGCCCACGGTTGGTGTGCATAGCGGGTAGATCGTCCATTCGGCCGGCGGCGAACCCTCGGTGTTGAAGGTGTAGATGCCCTCCATCACCTGATCCGCCGACGAAGGGCTCGCGGTGCCCAGAGCCGCGGCCGCCATAACGACGGCAATGCCCAGTAGACGAGCGATCGTCCCCATGTCCCCTCCTCAGGCCATTGCAAGGAGTATCACAGTGCCGCCCATCGGCATCAAGGATCGGCCCCCACTGGCAATCACGGGCGCTGAGCACGTGCGTCTTTTAGACTCCCGCCATGACCAGGCCGGTATCGGTGTTCGCGCTCTGTGTGGCTGTCGCCTTCGGCGTCCTGACGACGGGCTGCACCAGCACCGTGCAGGGCGAAGCCGTCAAATCCCGTTCCTCGGTGCCGGCGGACGACGTGCCGGCACTCGAGGAGTCGGCGCTGGAAGGGCTGCTGCTCAGCAACAGCGACTTGAAAAAGATCTCCGGCGTCGAGATGGAGTCGCTCTATTCGGCCGAGGAGATGAACGACAACGCCGACCTGGTGTCCGATCTCGATTGTCTGGGTGCGATCTATCCGGGCGAGGATGCCGTCTACGACGAAACGGATTGGACCGCGATTCGTGACGAGTTGCTCCTCGAGGCCAGTGGTGAGGACGACGGCCGCCTCGTCGAGCAGACACTCGTCCTCTTCGACAACGCCGACGACGCCGTCGAGTTCTTCGACGCGTCCAAGGAGAAATGGCGTGGGTGCGCGCAGGTGAAGGACATCGAGGTCGAGGACGGCCCCTGGGTACCCGACAAGGTCGTAGACGTCAACGAGCGGACGATCTCGCTGAAGGCTGAGGTCAGCGGAGCGCTCGACGGGATATGCCAACACGCGATGGGCGTCGTCTCCAACCTGATCGTCGAGGGCTTCTCCTGCGACGTGGACGACAACGACGATGCGCAGAAGATAACCACGCAGCTTCTCGAGGATGCGGCCGATCAGTAGGGCGGCAACCTTGTGCGCGTCGCTGACCGCACTCGCGTTGCTACCGTCATGTGCCTCAAACGATTCCGGTGTGGCGACGAGTTCCAAGCTCGCAATCACGACACCAACGACGATCGTGCTCACCACACCGGCACCGGCCACGCAGACGAAGAACTGGTTCGACTTGAAGGTCGGTGACTGCGTGACCGAGATCCCGGCGCTCGACACCGGCGTCGTGACCACCACAGTCGTCAGCTGTTCGACACCGCATCAGGCGGAGGTCTTTCTGCTCGAGCCGTTGGCGGTGGACACGGCCATCAATCAGGTTGCGAATGACCAAGTGTGCAGAGGGATTCGTGGACTACACCGGGCAGCCGTTCAACGGCAACTCGTTCGCGGTGACGTACTTGATCGACTCGAACCAGGATCGGACCGCGAACAATCCCACCCCGAGCACCGCGATCTGCTTGCTCCAGGCGGCGGATGGCGGCCCACTGACGGAGTCCGCGCGCCGCTGAGTTGAAACTGGCCTTGAACTAGTCACGGCAGCCAATCGTGTCCCTGGTGAGGGGAAACAATGGCCGTCATCGCGCTCACGCTTTACCTTGCCTTCGGAACGTTGGCTCTCGGTGGGCGTCTCTTGGTGCAGTGGAGGCGGACGGGTTCGACCGGTTACCGCGGTCTCAGTCGTCGGCTTGGTCCACTCGGGCTGGTCGGCGGCATTTCGTTCATCGTCGCGATGGTGGGTGGGCTCGCAGCTCCCCTTCTTCAAGTCGTGCGCGTGGTAACACCGTTGCGGAGCCTCAACCACGCGTGGCTCAACACCGCCGGCCTGACGCTGGCCGCATGCGGGCTCGTCGCCACGATCTACGCGCAGCTCGACATGGGCGAGTCGTGGCGGGTCGGCATCGACACCACAGAGTCGACGGCGCTGGTTCGCACGGGAACGTTTGGCCTGGTTCGCAATCCGATCTTCAGCGCGATGGTGTTGTTCACGTTCGGTCAGACGCTGTTGGCGCCGAATCCGGTTGCGATCGCGGTCTTCGTGATATTCGTGGCGGCGGTTGAGGTGTCGGTACGCAGCGCCGAGGAGCCTTACCTGCTGCGGATTCACGGCGACGCATATCGCGACTACTCGGCTAGCGTCGGGCGGTTCTTCCCCGGCGTCGGTCTGCGCCGCTACGAACTCGATCGCATCCGTTGAACGGCCTGATGAACCAGGTTGATCGGCGCAAGAGCCAACCGCCACGCCAGCCCCTGCCATGCCGGGCCCGTGCCGACGAACGTGACAACGGCGCCTCGAGTACAGCCGTCGCGGCCCGGAATCAATTCAAATGTTGCGTGTGCGACGACTATTCGTCGATCGTTGCGCAGCGTCGGAACCTTGTAGATCTTGCCCGGGTTACTCAGCCGACCCCGTTTCATCGCCTTGTCGAACCCGTGCCAGTGCAGACTGCGCAGCACAGGCGGAATGACGACGTCGAGATTGCGGCCGACCGCCTCGTCGGCCGAGTACCCCGCAACGTCGGTCACCGCGTCGTCCCACTCCCTGATGATCCCCTCGCGATCGACGGTTACGGTCACACGCTGCTCTTGGCGCGTCCCCTCCGTGGCGTCCATATCTTGAACACGGCGCAGACGGGCGACTGGTTCACATGACGGTTTGGGACCGGATCGGCGCCGCGGTTACGCATCGGCGGTCGTGGATGGTCGCACTGCTGATCGTCATCGCCTCCGGAGCGCTGATGGCCATCGCCGGTTCGAACGCCGACGCCGATAAACCACCCACCCAGCTTCCCTCATCGGCCGAATCGGCCAAGGCGGCAGAACTGGTGAAATCCCTTCCTGGCGGGGAGCGCATTCCCGCTGTTTTGGTGGTGTCCCGGCGCGACGACTCATCGTTGGCTGCGGGCGACATCGCCGCGGCCGACGCCGCGCGTCAGCGCGTCTTGTCGACGGCAGGCGTCACCGGTCCACCGCTCATCGTTTCGCCCGATGGCCGGGCGGCGGTGACCCCGATTCCCGTGGCGGTGACATCCGGATCCGCACTCAACGAGACCATCGACGCGCTGCGCCGGTCGGCGACGGCGGGTGCACCTGCCGGCCTCGCAATCGAGCTCACCGGCGGGCCCGCGTTCGGCGCCGACATCGGCAATGCGATGTCGAGCGCCAACATCGTGCTGCTAGCGGTGACGGCATCGGTGGTCGCGGTGTTGCTCATCGTCACGTACCGCTCGCCCATCCTGTGGCTGGTCCCGCTGGCGGTGATCGGCTTGGCCGACGGACTGTCCACCGCGGTGGGGTCGGCCGTATCGCGGCCTGACCGGCTTGACGTTCGACGGCGCCACTGCGGGCATCACGAGCGTGCTGGTCTTCGGCGCGGGCACGAACTATGCGCTGCTGCTGATCTCGCGCTATCGCGAGGAGCTGGCGGGTGCCGGCGATCATCGCGCCGCGCTGCGAACGGCGGTGAGCCGCGCCGGGCCGGCCGTCGTCGCGAGCAATGCGACGGTCGTGCTGGGGTTACTGGCCCTTGTTTTCGCCGACGCCCCGGCCACCCGCAGCCTCGGTGTGCACGCCGCAGTCGGGCTGGTGATCGCGGTGCTGCTCGTCCTCCTCGTACTGCCGCCATTGCTCGGCCTGTTCGGCACCCGACTGTTCTGGCCGTTCGTTCCGCGACATGGCGCAGGCGCGGCGACCACCAGCGGCGCGTGGCGCGGCATCGCCGCATGGGTCACCGGCCATGCGCGTCCGGTGGCCGTGTGCTCGGTGACGGTGTTGGGGTTGATGATTATCGGGCTGCTCGGGACGCCGATCGGGTTGTCGCAGACCGAGCAGTTCCGCGTGAAGGCAGAATCGGTCGCCGGTTACGAGACGCTGTCCGCCCACTTCCCTAGCGGCCTGACCGATCCGAGCCTCGTGCTCGGTGACACGAGCCGCGCTGCTGCGACGACGCAGGCGATCTCGGCGACGCCCGGTGTGGCTTCGTTCAGCCATTCCGGATCGGCGTCCGGAATCACCCAGTGGTCGGTGGTACTCGAGGCGCCGCCCGCATCTGCGCAAGCTTTCAATACCGTTGCCGAACTGAGAGAGTCGACAAAGAGGGTGGATCCGACGGCGATTGTCGGCGGGCCGGACGCTCAGGCACTTGATTCCCGGGATGCAGCCGTTCACGACCGGCACGTGCTCATCCCGGCGATTCTCGTCGTGGTGCTGACCGTGCTGTACGTGCTTCTGCGCGCGGCGCTCGCCCCCTTGGTGTTGGTCGCGGTAATGGTGCTCAGCGCGCTTTCGGCGCTGGGCCTCGGCGGCTGGGCCAGCGTGCATGTCCTGGGAATGTCCGCACTCGATTACACGACGCCGCTGTACACGTTCCTCTTCCTTGTCGCCCTCGGCGTGGACTACACCATCTTCCTGGTCACCCGTGCCCGGGAGGAAACGCCGACGCACGGCACCCGGCAGGGCATTGTGCGGGCGGTAGCCTCGACGGGACCCGTGATCACCAGCGCGGGCATTGTGCTTGCCGCAGTTTTCTGTGTACTTGCTGTGCTTCCGCTGATAGTGCTCACCCAGCTTGGTGTGATTGTGGGACTTGGCATTTTGCTCGACACCTTTCTGGTGCGCACAGTGGTGGTCCCGGCCCTCTTCACATTGATCGGACCGCGGATCTGGTGGCCGTCGCATGTCGATCGATGAACCGATCGACGGCCTTGTACGTGAACTAGACATGACCGCCCAACAGTCCGGGGCGGACTGGGATGAAGCCATGTGGTCGCCTGCGCTTGCGCGTGGGCTGATCCGGCACGAGGCGCTCCGCTCGATTCGGCACTGCGATGGCTACACCGACCTGCTCGGCCCGGACTACCCGACCCGGCTCACCGTCGCACAGCGAGTGCGCATGCACGGGCTGTCGGTGTCCGCCGACGGCGCCAAGGCCGTCGCCGCCCTGCATCTCACGGGCGGACATCGGGTGCTCGATGTCGCATGTGGGCCCGGCGAGTACACCAGCGCCTTTGCAAGCAGGCTGACCGGTGACGGGTTCGTCATCGGCGTAGATCAGTCGGGGCAGACGCTGGAGCGTGCCGCGTTCAACAACAGCCACGACCGCGTGGTCTACATGCGTGCCGACACCCTGAGCCTTCCGTTCGACGACGGCGCGTTCGACGCGGTGTGCTGTTTCGGCGCGCTGCATGTGCTGCCGGAGCCGTTGGGTGTGCTGCGCGAGATGATCCGTGTGCTCGCGCCGCTCGGACGGATCGCCGTTCTCACCAGCTACGGCCACGAGTCCTCGCTGGCGCGCAAGGTACTGGCCTTGGGCGCGGCGATGTGCGGAGTGCACCTCTTCGACCGCACCACGGTGCCTGTGTTCTTCGCCGCGGCCGGACTAGTCGATATCGAGCAGGAACTGCACGGGCTGACCCAGCTCGTTACCGCGTACGGGCCGGAACAGGCTCCGGCAGCGGCTATTTCGTCCGTTGGTGATCGACGTAAGCGGCGATCACATCGGTCAGGGCACGAAGCTCACGGCTGACGTCGACGGGTCCCGGCACAGCCATGTTGGCGACCATAGCGCCCATCAACGTGGTCCAGACCAGATTGCCGACCGCGTCGGCGCGGTCGGGCTCGAGCCCGTCGGCGACATATCGGCCCAGACGGGTGAGCGTGGAGAACAATTCGAGGAGGTGCTTTTGATCGCCGTCAGCGCGGCCGGAGCGCGTCGCGATCAGAATCTCCAGTGCGGCAATCGATGTCGGGCTCAAGAACGCATCGGCCACCGCGTTGACCACCAGCTCGGCCCTCGCATGCCCAGCCGTCGACTCGAGTTCGGGTTCCATTCCGCGCAGCGTTTCGAGGAGTTGGCCAAACCCCTTGTCCACCACGGCCATCAGCAAGCCGTCGCGATCGCCGAAGTGGTACTGGATCACTCCCCACGTGACACCTGCCCGCTCGGTGATGTGCTTGGCGCTCGCGGCGGCGAAACCCTCCTCGACGACGCACCGCACCGTCTCGTCGATGACCATCGCCCGCGTGCGATCCGCGCGGAGTTGTTTTCCGTTGACGGGTCGACGCGGCGAGATGTTGGTGGCCATCATTCGTCTTCGATTCTATTCACTCCAGCGAATGCCGGAGAGATGAAGCGCTCGACCATCTGACGCTCGACGTAGGCGTCGCCGACAGGCCAGTACAACAGGGACAGCACGATGCGGACGATCCACTGCGCCGCCTCCGTGTCATCGTCGGTCAACCCGTTCAGATCGGTTGCGAACCGCGCGACAATCGGCGATTCGGTCAGCCAGGCCCTTTCCTCGGCACCCCGAATCGCGCTGAACATCAACTGACCCAGCGGATCCGATCGAATCTCTTCGAGCGCCACGGTGATCGCGGTGACGATCCGCTGCGCGCCAGTCAACCCGTCGACGGCTTCCCGCACCGCATCGACGATCCGCACAGCCGAGCGCTCCATCACGGCGTCGCGGATCTGACGCTTGCCACCGGCGCAGCGGTAGATCGTCGCCCGGGAGCAGTGCACCCGGGACGCCAGGGTGTCGATGTCGAATGCGTCCATGCCGCCCCGCGCGATCAGATCTGTCGCGGCGGCATAGATGCGTTCGGCGGCCGCGGTCCGTCGATCACCGCCGATAAGCCAGTCGCTGCGAGCCACGGGCTCAACTTTCTCATGTTGAGACGATTTTGACCAGAATTCTCACGTCCGTCGCAGGTCGGGCTCGCAGCGTGAGACGGTGTGCCAGACGGACACGGACCAGCACTTTTCAACTTCATTGCCGAACGTTGACGCTGGCCAGCCGCGTCCATCAGCCTTGGTGGCATGAGTGCACGTAGCGGTCAGCTCGGGCTCAACCTGTTCGATGACCGATTCGTTCAGGACCCGTATCCGCTCTACGACCGCATGCGCGCCTGCGGGCCGGTTCACCCCGTCGGCGATTCCGGGTTCTACGCGGTGTGTACCTGGGACGCGGTCAACGAAGTCATCGCCCGACCGGAGGATTTCTCGTCGAACCTGACCGCCACGATGACGTACCAGGACGGCAACGTCGGAACGTTTCCGATGGGCGAACTCGGCGCGGACATTCAAGCGCTCGCAACTGCCGATGACCCCACTCATGCCGCACACCGGAAGTTGTTGGTGCCGCAATTGACGGCTAAGCGCATCAACGAACTGGAGCTGTTCGCCCGCGAAACCACGGACAGACTGTGGAATGAAGGCGTCCACGACGGCTCCATCGAGTGGATGTCGGCGATGGCGAATCGACTACCGATGATGATCGTCACGCGACTGATAGGTGTGCCCGATGTCGACATCGAACAGTTGGAGCGGTGGACCTACTCGAGCACCAAACTGGTCGAGGGACTTGTCGACCAAGATCAACTGACGGCTGCAGGCGTTGCAACTTTGGAGCTCGGCAGTTACATCGTCGACCATTTTCATCGGGCTGCCGCGGACCCACGAGACGATTTGATCAGTGTGGTTGCAACGGCTTGGGCCTCAGGCCAATTGGCGGAATTGACAGCGCTGCCAATGATTATCACGTTGTTCAGCGCGGGCGGCGAGTCCACCGCATCGTTGATCGGGTCAGCGGCCCATATCTTGGCGAGCCGTCCCGACGTCCAACTGCAGGTGCGTGAAAACCCCCATCTCTTAGGCGCATTCCTCGAGGAGGTGTTGCGCTATGAACCCCCGTTCCGGGGCCATTACCGGCATGTGGTCAACGACACCTCTCTTGGCGGCGTGGATCTCAGCGCTGGATCACGCCTGCTGCTTCTATGGGGCGCGGCGAACAGGGATCCGTCACAATTCAACGATCCCCACGAATTCCGGCTGGATCGCCCGGGCGGCAAGGGCCACATCAGTTTTGGCAAAGGCGCTCACTTCTGCGTCGGCGCTGCACTTGCCCGGCTGGAGGCCAGGATCGTGATCGGCCAGCTGCTCGAGCGCACTACGCATTTCGAGACCGCAGACACCGGCCGATGGCTCAAGAGCCTTCTATCCCGGCGGCTCGAACGTTTGGAACTCGAAGTCGCTTGAGGCGCGTCACAGCTTGAAACGACCCGCGAAACCCCGCAGCGGCAGATCCGCGCTTGTCACGATTCCCGGCGGTGCGGAGACCACCGACTTGATCGCGGCGAGTGCGGGCATGCCCGTGATCGTCATCCCGATCGAGGCGAAGTTGTCCGGGTTCGACAGGTCGACACCGGGCTTCGGGAAGACCATGTGCTTGTTGTAGATACACGGGTCGCCCTTGATTTTGGTGATGTAGCAGCCCTTGATATCCCAGCTCGGATCGGTGTGCGGGGTCATCTGCCATTCCAGGTGTGTCTCCACCCGCGGCACGCCGTCGACCATGCCCTGATAACGGATGTAGTTGCCGCCAAGCGATCCCTTCGGCAGCGTGTACCAGCCCAGGTCGACATCCTTGGTGCACGCGCCCAACTCGGCGCTGAACTTGACCTCGTCGAGTTGCAGGTCGAAACAGTCCGCCATCATCAGCACGCTGTCGGCGAAGACGCGGGTGTACTTCTCCAGCTTCGCCGGGATGCTCGGGTCATCGACGGGCAGCCCGTAACCGACTTCGATCCAGGTGTCCTTACTGTGATGGCAGGACACATCGACGGACTCGATCGTCGTGACGTTCTCGATCTCGGCGACGTCGGCCGAACAGACCACACCGAGAATCTGATTCAAGCCGGGATTCATGCCCGTTCCGTAGAAGGTTGAGCCGCCCGCGTCGCAGGCCTCGGCCAACAACTGGGACACCGGTTTACCTGAGGGGTGCGGGTGATTGGTGTCGCGATGCCAGCCGGTGATCCAGTCGGCCGTCGTGACGATGTCGATACCCGCCTCGAGGACTTTGACGTAGAGATCCTCATCGGGGAACACACCGTGAAACGTCAGCACATCGGGCTTGGCGGCGATGATTTCCTCGACGGTGCCAGTCGCCTTCACACCGTTGGGAGCCAACCCGGCCAGCTCGCCCGCGTCCTTGCCGATCTTCGCCGGTGAATAGCAGTGCACGCCGATCAGCTCCAGGTCGGGCTGATCGGCGATGCGCTTGATCATCTCCGAGCCGACGTTGCCCGTCGCGACTTGGAACACCCGAATCGGCTTGTCGGTGAGGCTCATTCGGTTCGACCTTTCTGTGCATACACTTCGGCGGCGCTGCCGCCGATCCCGTCGGGGTAGAACTGCTTGGCCCAGTTGCGAATAGCAGTGAAGCCCTGCTGCTCGGCGCCGGCGAGTGCGGGCGGATCCGAATAGCGCTGGTGCTGCCAGATGTGGATGTCCTGGGTGAACTGCCGGATGATCTCGTCACCGAACTCGCGCGCCTTGGCCTCCGCCCTCGGCGAGTCGTCACCGGGGCGGCGGCCGATATAGACCATGAAGCGGACATCGGACGTGCGGTCGTCGACGGGTGTGATCGCTGAGATGGTCCGGTTGTCCACCATCCCCCAGCTCTTGGTCACCGCGATCCCGAGACCGCCGTTAATGGCTTCCACGCCACTCTTGACGTCGTCGATCGTCTGGTTCTCGTCACCTTCGAAGGTGATCGTGAAATCCACGTAGGACACCGGCTCGTCGAAGTCGTGACGCGTGAACACCGGAACGATCGGGGTCTGGTGCACGAACTTGAAATGCGCGAAGTCGACGCCGTTTTCAAGGACGTACTGCGGATGCATCTCCAAAGTCTCGCGGTAGAGCCGCTGTTGGGGGTAGTAGTCGGCAGCGCTGCTTCCGTCGGAGAAGCCCGCGAAGATGTCGGGTGCCTCGAAATAGGGGTCGCGGCCGTCGATGTCGTGCCAGATGTAGACCGACTCGTTGCGTTCAGCGACCGGGAACGTACGGATGCGGCGGCCACGGTTCGGACGGTCCTGATACGGGATGCACACGTTGCGGCCTTCGTGATTCCACTGCCATCCGTGGAACGGACACTGCAGAACCTCCCCCACCACATGTCCGCCGTAGCCGAGATGGGCGCCAAGGTGCTCGCAGTAGGCGTCCATGACGGTGAGCTGTCCCGATTGCGCACGCCACGCGACCAGGTCGCGACCGAAGTACTTCATCCGGTGCACGTCGCCGACCTTGATCTCGTCTGACCAGGCGACCTGGAACCATCCGGTCGGCGTCATCGACAGTGGCGGCTTGGCCATGGATCAAAATCATAGAGCATTCAATGTAAATCTCGAAACCCCACTCGCCAGCCATCCCCGCGACCGTGCGTGTCTGCTGGCTGACACGCCGCGTTAGAACATGATTCTGCGCACGCTCGCGGAAGTTCCTCGTCACGGCCATCGATGGCCGCAATGACGAGCGTGCGCAAACCACACGATTGTGACCGAGTGTCGGCCGCAGACACGCACTGTCGCGGGTATATGGGTTTACAACTCAAATGCCGAGCGCCGCGTTTCGACCACGGTGCAAGCCGGGTAGTTAGCGAAGGGCCGACGATTCGGGGTGATGGTGATGGCGAGAGCGGCGCGGTGGTCCGCTGCCGGCCTCATCGCCCTGTTGGTCGCTGCCCTTGTCGCCTGCTCAACCGGCGAAAAGGTCGACCTCGGCGACGACGCGTCGGGTCGCCTCGTGGCCGCGATCGCCGGCGAACCCGACCAGCTCGACCCCAACAAGACCAGCGCCTACTTCTCCTTCGAGGTCCTCGAAAACGTCTACGACACCCTCGTCGAACCCGACGCCAACCTCGAGATGCGGCCTGCGCTGGCAGAGTCATGGGACGTCAGCCCCGACCAACTCACCTGGACCTTTCACCTGCGCCCCGGCGTCACGTTCCACGACGGCAGCCCATTCACCGCCGAGGACGTGGTCTTCACCTACCGCCGCATCATCGACGAGGAGCTGTCGAACGTCGACAAGCTCAGCGCCGTCACTGACCTGCGGGCGACGAACCCGGCCACCGTCGTCATGCGCCTCAAGGCGCCCACCCCGAACCTGCTGACCAACCTCGGCGGCTTCAAAGGCATGGCGATCGTGCAACGCAAGAACGTCGAAAGCGGCCAGATCGCCACTCACCCGATCGGCACCGGTCCGTTCGCGTTCGAAGGCCAGAAGAGTGGTGACTCGATCACGCTTGACGCCAATCCGGACTACTGGGGTGGCCGCCCGAAGGTTTCAGGCGTGATCTTCCGATTCATACCCGAGAAGTCCACCGCGCTGTCCGCCCTGCAGGCCGGTGAAATCGATTGGACCGATTCGATTCCCACCCAGCGAGTGAATCAGCTCAAGGACGACGACTCCGTCAACCTCGCGGTCACGCCGAGCAACGACTACTGGTACCTCGCTCTCAACGAAGCCCGCAAGCCGTGGAACGACGTTCGGGTTCGGCAGGCGATCGCCTATGCGATCGACCGCGACGCCATCGTGGCGGCAACCAGCTATGGCACCGCCGCCAACAACCAGCTCGCGATTCCCAAAGGCAGCTTCTGGTACACGGACTACGGCAAGTACCGCTATGACGTCGAGCAGGCCAAGCGCCTGCTGGGTGAGGCCGGTGCATCGCCGCAGACCCTCGACATGCTGGTCACCACCGAATATCCCGAGACGGTGACCGCCGCCCAGATCATCGCCGATAACCTTGCACCGCTTGGCATCACGGTGAACATCCGCACTGTCGATTTCGCCACCTGGCTCGACGAGCAGAACAGCGGGCACTTCGACATGCTGATGATGGGTTGGCTGGGAAATATCGACCCCGACGACTACTACTACGCCCAGCACCGCACCGGCGGCACCAGCAACGCGCAGAAGTATTCGAACCCCGAAGTCGACCGTCTGCTGGATGCCGGCCGCGTCGAGACGAACCAAGACGCCCGCGCCGCGATCTACCGCAAAGCAGCGACGATCATCGCCGACGATTGCAGCTACATCTACCTTTACAACCCATCGGTTATTCAAGCGTGGAACAAGGACATGTCGGGGTATGAAGCGCGCCGCGACAAGGCCGTTCGATTCCGGACCGTGAGCATCACCGAAGGCGGGACGCAGTGATGTCTTGTGCTCCTCGCGTGCGCGCCACGGGTTTCGCGTCGAACCCGGTCGTGCGATTCGCCGCACGGAGACTGCTGTATTCGATCATCGTGATGCTGGGCGTGCTCGTCGTGGTCTTCATGCTCGTGCATCTGGTACCGGGCGACCCCGTCCGCATCGCGCTCGGCACCCGTTACACGCCGCAGGCTTATGAAGCGCTGCGTTCGGCAAGCGGATTGGACCGCCCCATCGTCGAGCAGTTCTTCGGCTACATCGGGTCCGCGCTGACCGGAGACCTCGGGGTCAGCTTTCGGAACGGCGACCCGGTCACCGTCACTCTTCTCGAACGACTACCCGCGACCGTGTCGCTCGCCGTTGCGGGAATCATCATCGCGCTGCTGATCGCGCTGCCGGCCGGAATCTGGTCCGCGCTGCACGAGGGTCGTGTCAGCGACGCGATCGTCCGCGTGACAAGCCAATTCGGGGTTTCGGTCCCGGACTTCTGGATGGGCATTCTGCTGATCGCCGTGTTCGCTACCACGCTGCACTGGCTTCCCACCTCCGGATATCGGCCTCTGTTCGACGACCCCGGTGGCTGGTTGCGGCACATCATCCTGCCCGGTCTCACGGTCGGTCTCGTCGCCGCCGCGATCATGACCCGTTATATCCGTTCGGCCGTACTCGAGGTCGCCGCAATGGGCTACGTGCGCACCGCGCGTTCGAAGGGACTGCCGCCGCGGGTGGTCACCATGCGGCACACCGTCCGAAACGCCGCCATCCCAATCTTGACGATCACCGGTATTCAGCTCGCCACCATCCTCGGCGGTGTCATCGTCGTCGAGGTGGTGTTCGCCTGGCCGGGGCTCGGCCGCCTCGTGTACAACGCTGTTGCGGCACGCGACTACCCGGTCATCCAGGGTGCGGTGCTGCTGATCGCGGCGCTGTTCCTGCTCATCAACCTGATCGTGGACATGCTGTATGCGTTGGTAGACCCGAGGATTCGGCTGTCATGACGACAAACATCTCCACCGACACCGCGCCGCCTGAGGAGGGGGCCCGGCTCTCGGCGGTGCGACTGTTGGCGAGCAACCCCGTCACGGTGGTGAGCGCCGTCGTTCTCGCGATCGTCGCAGTCGTCGCGGTGACAGCGCAGTGGATCGCTCCGTTCGGGATCAACGATGTCGACGTCCCGAACGCATTGCGCCCGCCCAGCGGCGAACACTGGTTTGGCACCGACGAACTCGGCCGCGACGTGTTGTCGCGAGTCTTGGTGGCCGTGCAGGCGTCGATGCGGGTGGCCGTGGTGAGTGTGGCGTTCGCCGTCGTGGTCGGTGTGACGCTCGGCGTGGTCGCGGGCTATCGGGGTGGTTGGCTGGACACGATCGTGATGCGGGTCGTCGACGTGATGTTCGCGTTCCCGGTTCTGCTGCTCGCCTTGGCGGTGGTCGCGATCCTCGGCCCGGGCGTGACGACGACGATCCTGGCGATCGGCATCGTCTACACACCGATTTTCGCGCGTGTCGCGCGGGCCAGCACGTTGAGCGTGCGAGTGGAGCCCTTCGTTCAGGTGTCACGCACAATGGGCACCGGGCACGTCTACATGCTGCTGCGACACATCCTGCCCAATATCGCGGGACCGCTGATCGTGCAGACGTCGCTGTCGCTGGCATTCGCGATCCTGTCGGAGGCGGCGCTGTCATTCCTCGGGCTCGGCATCCAACCACCGCAGCCGTCGTTGGGCCGGATGATCTTCGACTCCCAGGGCTTCGTCACACTCGCATGGTGGATGGCGGTGTTCCCCGGGGCCGCCATCGTCGTCACGGTGCTGGCATTCAACCTGTTCGGCGACGGCCTGCGCGACGTGCTGGATCCCAAGCAGCGCACCATGATCGAGGCTCGGAGGCGCAGTGGCTGACCCCGTCCTGAACGTAAGTGACCTGCGTGTGCGCATCGGCAGACGTGAGATCGTCCGCGGGGTCTCCTTCGCTGTCGAGCGCGAGTCGACGCTGGGCATCGTCGGCGAATCCGGTTCGGGCAAGTCGATGACGGTACTGGCCGCGACCGGGTTGCTCGATGCGCCGGGCGCGGTCGTCAGTGGTACGAGCACGCTGGCAGGCGAATCGGCACCGACACAACTCGTCGGTGCATCGGCGCGCTTGCTGCGCGAAGTACATGGCGGTCGCATCGGTTTCGTGTTCCAGGATCCCGGGACGTCACTGAATCCCCTGCTGACTGTTGAGCGTCAGATCACGGAATCCCTTGAGACGCATCGTAAGATGACCAGGCGGCAGGCGACCGCCCGGGCACTCGAGCTGATCGAGGCGGTCGGGCTGCCTGACCCGCAGACGCGACTGAACTCGTACCCCCATCAACTGTCAGGCGGGCAACGGCAGCGCGTGATGGTCGCGATCGCGCTGGCATGCGACCCCGAGCTGCTGATCGCCGATGAGCCGACCACCTCCCTCGATGTGACGACGCAATCGCAGATCATCGAGTTGGTGCGCGATCTGCAGCGGGACTTCGGCACCGCGGTGGTATGGATCAGCCACGACCTCGGGGTCATCGGCCAAGTGGCGGATGACGTGACCGTTCTGCAGGACGGGGAAGCCGTGGAGCAGGCGCCGATCCTCGACGTATTCGACAACCCGCAGCAGGCCTACACAATGGAGCTGTTGAAATCCCGCCCGCTCATCGGCGCATCCGGTCCGCCGCCCGCCGACGCCGACGCACCGGTCCTGCTGCGTGTCAAGGGACTGGATGTTCGATTCCCGGTGACCACGCCGGTCGGCAGATCGACCGTTCATGCGGTGAAGAACTTGAGTTTCGAGATTCGGCGCGGAACGACGCTGGGGCTGGTCGGCGAATCAGGTTCGGGCAAGTCGACTGTGGCCGCCGCACTGACCGGGCTCGTCGAGCCCGATGCCGGCAGTGCATCACTGGACGGGGTCGACGTGTTGGATGTGCGCGGCAGCGCAGAGAAAGCCCTGCGCAGGCGAATCAGCCTCGTTTTCCAGGACCCGTTCTCGTCGCTCAACCCTCGCACCCGCGCGGGCACGGCGATCGAGGAGCCGCTGCGGGTGCACCGTCTTGCGCACGGCAAGCGGGCACGCCAGAAGCGGGTGGCCGAACTGCTCGAACTCGTCGGCCTTTCAGCGTCGTTCGCGTCGCGCTACCCGCACGAGCTGTCCGGCGGACAGCGTCAACGCGTGAGCATCGCCCGCGCCCTGGCCACCGAACCCGACCTTCTGATCCTCGACGAGTCGACGGCGTCGTTGGATGTTTCGGTGCAGTCGCGCGTCCTCGACCTGCTCGCGGAGCTGCAACGCGACCTGCGCCTGACCTACCTGTTCATCGGTCATGATCTCGCTGTCATCCAGCGCATGAGTCACGAAGTGCTCGTGATGCGGGATGGCGCGGCGGTCGAGTACCGACCCGCCGTCGAGTTGTTCGACAATCCCGAGCAGGAGTACACCCGCGCGCTCCTGGCCGCGGTTCCGCCTTCGCGGCCGCGGGCCGCGGTGTAAGCGTCGTCGAACGTGCACCCACTGCGATAAATCGGCCCGAAATTCGCAGAGGCTGCACGTTCGACGTAACGGAAGGCCGTTATCGGGTCGCGCTGTCCCACCAGTCGAGCACTCGTGTGCCGCAGAAGGTCAACCACTTCGATGGCTCACCTTCGGCTACATCTGTTTCGAACCACACCCGGCCGGGCGGCCGTCCGGCCTGAAGCCACGTGCCGTCGGGCTGTCGTGCCGCGCGGACGAGCTCGATCGCCTCGGCCATGCGGGGGTCGGGGATACCGCCGTCGAGAAGCGACGACTCCCGAAAGTAGTCGGCGGCGTTGAGCACGTTGTAGACCCAGCGGAACGGATAGCCGAAATGGTCCACCCATGGCCCGACCGGTTGGCCCGTCGACAGCCGGCGGAACAACCCGCGTTGCAGAAGATACTCCTGGCCGGCCAGTCGGACGGCTCGCGTCGCGCGGGTTCCGCCGGTGGCGACATCATAGGCGAGTAAACCCTTGAGCGAGTTGAGCGTTGAGTGAAACGACGATCGCGTGGACCCCTCGACCCATTCGCAGTTCCAGCCGCCGTCGGACAGCCGATGCTCGAGGAACCAACCCACAATGTTCTTGACGTCGGCACCGAGCCACACGCCGTTCGCGACCGTCCAGGCGTTGATGCAGCAGTCGACCTCGCCACCCCAGTACGGCAGGTTGTCGTATTCCCACCGCGCGTTCTCCGCAAGTAGCTCGGCGGTGCGGCGCTCGCGCAGGACCGCTGGGTCAAGCCCCCACTCCCGTAGATCGTTGAGGGTCCACGTGGTCGCCGTCCAGGGTTGGCCTTCTTCATCGACGTCGCCGAAATCGAAGCCCTTGGGAAAGAAGGCACCGCCTGCCCACTGACCGTCGGGGTCCTGCAGGGCAAGAAGGCGCGCACCGAATCCCTCTGTCGCGACCCTGGCTTGGGTGGCTTCCCAGACCGCGGGGGGATCGTGGGAGACGTCGCGTTCGACTTGCCACCGAAGTGCCGGGTCGGAGTCCAGTAACCACGACTCCACGTCCTCAACCATTACCAGCCCATCGACCCCGGAACGCCCTTGAACGGACCCGTGATCCAGCTTGTCACCCACCCGCCGTAGAAGCCGCCGGGCTGCGGCACGACGACTTCACCGTTGACGGTGCAGCGGTCGACCGCGGCCGCCATCACGGCGATGGCACCGGCGATCGGCTCGAAACCTGTTGTCGGGTGCGGGTACGTCCATGCCGCCTTCTGCGCGCGTGCGGTGTCGGTCACCAGGTCGAAGTAGCCGGCCCGGCCCTTCCACTCACACCAGGACGATCCCGATGCGGGTCGCAATACACCCTCCGAAAAGCATCCTCGCGGAAGGTAATAGGTCGGCGGATGGCTGGTCTCCAGAACACGCCAACCTCGGGTCGTCGACGCGATCGTGTCTCCGCCGAGCTCGACGGTGATGGCACCCGCGAACTCCTCCAGCCTGGGCGGGCGGGGATAGTCCCACACCGATTCCTGCCCCGGTCCGGGCTTTTCGGGCTCAGGCCACCGATTCATCGTCCGCCCGCGCCGGCGTCATCGCCCATCGGATCCCGCCGACGACGATATTGCCGGCCATCTTGATGACGGTGGCCTCCACCGGCGGAACATACGGCAGCCACAGCGGCGCACGAGCCCATGCGGGCAGCATCGACACCGAGGTCGCGGCTAAAACGCCGTACGGTGCCCGCGCCACCAACGGCAGCGGCGGTGTCAACAACAGGAACCGGGCAGCATCCCTGGCGGACGCCGTTCCGCGTAGTTCAGGACGGTAAGAGGAGATCCGTTGCCGCAGTTGCTGTTCAGTACGCGGAGGATCGGGTACGCCCAGCGCCTCCGCGACACGGGCGGCGTCGGCCACGTAACCGTCGCGGCCGTCCTGGTCCAGTGGGGCCGCACCGTAGCGCTGGTATGCGAGCAGGAAGCTGTCCACCTCGGCGATGTGCACCCACTCCAACAGGTGGGGATCCGACGCGGCATAGGGCGTGCCGTCCGGCGCTACGCCGTGAACCCGCCGGTGGATTCCGCGCACCTTGTCGACAGCACGTTGCGCATCGTCTGCGGTACCAAACGTCGTGACGGCGAGGAAGGTACTGGTGCGTTGCAACCGACCCCACGGGTCGCCGCGGTAGTCGGAGTGCTCGGCGACTCCCGCCATGGCGAGGGGGTGCAGCGATTGGAAGAGCAGCGCCCGCAGGCCGCCGACGAACATCGAGGCGTCGGCGTGCACGCGTCTGATCGGGCGATCATCGGCGAACCAGCGCGGGCCGGGCGTGTCATGGATTCGAGCCCTGTTGTCGGCCCCCTCCGGCCCTGCGACCAGGCCGAAGAGCGCGCGGCCCATTGCGTCGCGGACTCCGCCAAGGTCACTCAACAAGCTCATACCCTCGACGGTACCGCCATCGGTTGCGATGTGTTTGGATGACGGCGTGGTTGTGGGCGAAGGCTCATCCGCTGACTTGGAGCACAGCGACGGGCAGTTAAGGACCTCCAATGAAGCTCACCTCTGCAGCGATAGCAGCCCTGGCGACGTGGTCGCGCCGCCTGTTCGTCGTCGCGGATCGACGGCGATAACCTGCGCGGGCAACCCGGCCACCGAGCGCCGAGGACAGCCGCCCAGGGTCTCGCAGGTCGCGATGAAGAGGCTATGATCGAGAGCATCCCGGTCCAGGTGGACCCCGGTGGCGATCGCCACGTGGAGCCCGGCTACGGACGACGACCCGGCTGTGCATCAACGCATTGCAGTCGGCACGCGCACTCGCGACCACAACGCGTACCTGGTCAACCCGGCCGGTGGCCGCTACAAGATCACCACCTTCTCGCCACCGGCGAAGGACCCGGCCCCGAGTGATCGACTGGCGGCGAGGCAGCTGGGCGATAGATGGCAACGCTGATCTCTCGAAAGGCGTATTGTCGACCTGCACTCCGCGACAGAGCGGTGGAATCGATGGCTATCACGCTTATGTGCTGCGCGAGGCGTTCGACATATTCCCTATGCGCAGATCGCTGAGGTGTTGCAGGGCAAGGAGGAAAACGCACGCCGACTCGTCGCCCGTGCCCGTAAGCACATCGCGGACGAGCGCCGGGCACCCGTGCGATTCGGCGGAACAGAGGAGGCTGCTGGAGGCGCTCGTCGCTGCGGCCCAGCAGGGTGATCTGCAGCGACTGCGACGAAGCTGCTCGCCGAGGACGTCGTCAGCTACACGCGACGGCAACGGAATCGGAGACGGAAAAGGTGTCGGTTCCCGAGGCGGACAACGACAAGAGCATCGGCGTCCTCGGCGTTGACGGCCCGGCCCTGACCCTGCACGCGAGCGCCGCATGCGGCGGCGGTCAGTCGTTGCTGCGCTACGACCGGGCACAAACACCACGACCGGTGCGCGGTGCATCGCGAATCCCGGTGCGCGGTAAGGCTGTGGTGGCCACGCGAGCCAGAGGTAGGTAGTGATTACAACTCGAAATGTGTTGATGGCTCTCACAACTGCGGCCCTGATCGCAGGCGCTGCGTCGGTCTCAAGCACGCCCACTCGTCCACGCCGACCTCGTCGCAAAAACATCGTCATCAGTTCAGCCGGCACCGCTGAAGGTGCGCAATCGGCGTGCGACCAACTCGCAGGCACGGTCGACACCGACAAGGTCTGCCACGTGCAGGCCAGCACCCCCACCTACAAGCTCGACTTCCGCTTTCCGGTCGACTATCCCGACCAGCAATCGCTGACCCATTTCCTGGCACAGCGCCGCAACGAGTTCGTCGACTGGGTCGCTAAATCGCGACCCATGGAGGTTCCGTACGAGTTCGACGCATCGGGAAGGCCTATCACTCGGGCACGCCCACTTCGGGCACCGGTACCTCGCTCACCCGGATCGGAGGCCAACGGCCGGCCCTCCGTACTGATCTCGCGCGGCGACGCCGTCGTCAGCGCTGCTGGCCGTCCGTGCGATCCGCAGACGGCATCGACCAGCTGATGTGGGAATTTTGAGCGGAGCCAGACAAGCTGGGCCGCGATCCGATCCCGCTGCAGTGGACCGTGACGACCAGAATCTCGCACCCGCAGCGTCACGTGAACTGACAACCTGTCCGGTCATAGCTGGTAACCGAGGGCAACGACGCCTCGGACCGAACGCGGAATGGCCCCATCATGGAAATTCGTCGCAGACGAGTTGCGCATCGGGCATCAGAGCGATCGCCCTCCTGGTCGTGTCGATCACGATCACCGCCGCGTTCGCGGCGGCCATGCTCATCGACACGCTCACCGTCCCCGCACTGACGGCCGCGGGTACACAAGGCTGCCCGAGGGCCGTTCACCCGGTTCTGGACAGCCTCGAATTCGTCGAAGGGCGCTGCTGGTAGGCCAGCCCGCCAGAGGCAGTCAGACGACCTTCAGCACGGCGCCGATCGCCAGGCCGACCACTAGAAGCGCCCCGGCCTGCCGCACATGCAGCCAGGCCAGCGCCGCGTACCACAGCGGCCAGATGGGATAGTCCGGCGGCGGCTCGTCTGGCGGCGGCCGGCGGAACCGCGGCCAGACCTTCCAAAGCCGCGGCAGCGCAAGGAAAACGAGGAGCGCGGGCCACGGCATAACGCCGAGGACGACGGCCAGCACGACGAGCACGTAGAAGCCGGCCATCATCGCCAGCGTGCGCAACGCGGGCTCGCTGCTCGCCGAGAATGACCGGGAGCGTGTGGATTCCGAGCGGTTCGTCGAACGGGATCTTGTCGATGTGCTTGCCCATCAACACCGTCGTGCACAACAACCCGTACGGAAGCGATGCCAGCACGATGTCCCAGCCGACGGTGCCCACGGCTGAGTAGTAGGTGCCGCACACCATCAACGGACCCCAGACGACGAAGACGTCGGGCTCACCGAGACCGCGCTTCTTCAGCCGCAGCGGCGGCGCCGTGTAGGCGACGCTGAGCACGAAGCCCGCGAGCGCGAAGGCCAGCACCGGCCAGCCGCGCGCCAGCGTCAGCACCACGAGGATCGCAAGGTCGGCGATGTTGACCAGGAGGATCGATATCAACAGCGTCCGGCGGGTCACCAGCTCCGACAGCACGGGGTGCGGAGCATAGAGGGCGCGCGGGTAGGTGGCGCTGTCCGTGCCGACCTGAGTGTCGAAGAGGTCGTTCATCAGATTGTTGGCGATATGGGCGAGGGTGATCCCGATCAACGCCAGCACGAGCCAGCGCCAGTCCAAGCCCGGCTCACCGATCGCCAGCAGCGCGGCCACCAGCCCGGCTACCAGGGTCATCGGCAGCACCGCTGCCCTGGTCACTACCAGCCAACGCGTGACCGCGTCGATTGGGGCGTCCGGCGGCGGATTGGTCGTGCGCAGGGCGTACGCCCAGGAAGACACCTTGGAGCGAGACTTGACCTTGGTCATTCCCGAATCGTATGCCCGGTCGGGATCGCCGGACGAGCACTGTCAGATTTCTGTCATCGCGACGCGCGCCGGCCCGCGAAGTGCTCCGACCAGGACTTGACCTCGGGATGCTGCCTGATGAGCTTTCGGCGTTGACGCTCGGTCATGCCGCCCCAGACCCCGAACTCAATCCGGTTGTCGAGCGCGTCGGCGAGGCACTCGGCGACGACGGCGCACTCGCGACATATCAATGCCGCTCGGTTCTGCGCCGCGCCGCGGACGAAGAGTTCGTCGGGATCAGCGGATCGGCACTGGGCTTTTGAGACCCAAGCAAGGCGACCTTCCCCTGGCGGCATGGCAAACAGCGTCATGGAGACATCTTGGGAGAGCGCTGCGCAGCCGAGGTGAGTAGTCGGCTACTCGAGATGAGATGCGAGCTAGGCCTGGTCCATGGCGATGTACACGGGGCCGGTGGTGATCGACGTCGGACTACCGCAGGCTGGACCATCGGAGGTACTGACAACCGTGCCTCTAAGGGTTACGGCATCGAGCGAAAGCTCTGATGTGCCAGGGGCAGCCGTCCCGTTCTTGCAATCGACCGCGTCCGGCCGGTGAACAGATCCGGTCCACCGACCGTTCGCCAGATGGACTTCCCACGTCACGGCGTTGTCGCCGATTACCTGCGCGCAACCAGATCCACACGGATTGACGGTCCACATCGAGGCCGTGTTTCCGGGTGCCATCGCGGGCGCTATTCCGCCACTGAGTATGACCGTGTACTTGCCGGGGGTCAGATCTTCGGCCCAAGCCGGGCCGGCGAAACCGACAGCCATTGCGCCCAACAGCGCGGCCACCGCAACTGTCCGATCGATTCTCATGCGCTCCCCTTGCCGGCCCCGACGTTTCGCCCATTCTGCGACCAAGTCTTCCGGCAGGTCGCAAGATCGACGAGATAGAGCATCCTCGCAGCACAAGGGACCGCAACATGATCATCGCCCTCGGCCTTTACCAGGGATTCACCGCTCTCGACGCGATCGGCCCCTACGAGGTACTCACCTATCTGCCCGGCGCCGAGATGGTCATCTGCGCCGAGCGCACTGGCGTGGTCGATGACCACAACGACCTGGTGCACCTGCGCGTTGACGCGACGTTCGCCGATGTGCCGAGTCCGGATGTGCTGCTGGTGCCCGGCGGTCCCATCGCGGGAAAGTACGCCGCAGACGGGCACCCGATCGTCGACTGGATCCGCGCAGCCCACCCGCGCACCACGTGGACAACCTCGGTGTGCACCGGCGCGTTATTGCTCGGCGCCGCCGGGCTGCTGGAGGGACTGCCCGCCACCACGCACTGGAGCGCCTACGACGAACTCGCCTCCTACGGCGCCCAACCGACCGAACAACGGGTGGTCACCTCTGCGCGAATAATGACCGGCGCCGGCGTCTCCGCCGGCATAGACCTTGCTCTCACCCTCGCCGCGAAGATCGCCGGATCCGAAGTTGCCCAGACCATTCAACTCGCAATCGAATACGACCCTCATCCCCCGTTCGACGCCGGCGCCCCGTCGAAGGCGCCAAAAGCGGTCTACGACATGGCGGTTGCGGCCCTCGGTAATTGATCGAGTAAAGCATCAGCGGCGAGCTTGGAACCGCCGGAAATCGTCGTGAGCAGAATGCGGTAAAGCCGAAGATCGTCGATTGCGCGGGTTGTGCGCACAAGCGCGAACCGCTGGTCAAGGGCACGTAGCTTCGGGCACATCCTCTTTTGGGATCGACACCAGCAAGGAGTTCGACCATGTCCGTGCAGCCCTTGACCGACTTCCGGCGCCATCCCTCGACGCAGGAGCTGCCAACGGCGATATTGCCGAGCGTCCGAACCGTTGCGCCGCAGTCTCCAGCCACCGACATCTTCCCCGTCCCGATGGTCCGCGATCCGTTTCTGACCGTCCGGTCGGATTCGTCGCAGCGAACGTTCGCGCCGGACCGCGACATCGTCGTCGGACGCGACCCGCAGGCCGACATGCACGTTGCGAGCCCGCTGGTTTCGCGCGCACACCTGGTGCTGCGCTGCGACGACGGCCGCTGGGTGGCGACGGACAACGGGAGCCTCAACGGCATATTCGTCGATGGCCGGCGCATGTCGGCCGTCGACATCAGCGACGGGCAGTGCATCAACGTCGGCGATCCTGACGGACCCCGACTGAGCTTCTCGGTCGGCCGACAGACCGGCTCGGCGCAAAGCCCCCCGTCAGCCCGGTGGTCCCGCAGCGGGTTCAGCCGGCAAGCCGCCGGGTGATCCCCCGTCGGGACCCCGCTGCCGGGGCAATCTCGGTGGGCCGCGCCGCCGACAACGACATTGTCGTCAGCCGATGTCCTGGCGTCACGACATCACGCGACGATTGTGCCGACGGACAGGGGTCTGGAGATTCGGGACGCCGGCACCATCAACGGCACGTTCGTCAACGGCGTCCGCACCGAGGCGGCGCCGTTGCGCGAGGGCGACGTGGTGACGATCGGCAACCTCGACCTCGTCTTCTCCGGCGGCACGCTGGTTGGCCGCAGCGAGACCGCCGCGGTGGCCCGCACCGGCGGCTTGCAGGTCCGAGGGGCGAGCCTGACGATCGAGCAGGGCCGAACCCTACTCGACAACATCGCGTTCTCGGCCCGACCCGGGACGCTGACCGCGGTGATCGGTCCGTCCGGTGCGGGCAAATCGACGCTGGCGAAGCTCATCGCCGGAGCGACCTTTCCGACCCAGGGCCGAGTGTCCTTCGAAGGCCACGACATTCACGGCGCGTACGCCTCGTTGCGCAGTCGGATCGGGCTGGTGCCGCAGGACGATGTGGTGCACAGCCGGCTCACCGTGGACCAGGCGCTGAGTTACGCCGCCGAATTGCGGTTGCCGCCGGACACCACCAAGGAGGACCGGCGCCGGGTCGTTGCACACGTGCTCGAGGAGCTGGAATTGACCCCGCACGCGAACACGCGCGTCGACAAGCTGTCGGGCGGTCAGCGCAAGCGTGCGTCGGTGGCGATGGAACTCCTGACGGGACCGTCGCTGCTGATCCTGGACGAGCCGACATCGGGTCTGGACCCCGCGCTGGACCGACAGGTGATGACGATGCTGCGCAAGCTCGCCGACGCGGGCCGTGTCGTCATCGTCGTCACCCACTCCCTGAACTATCTGAGCGTGTGCGACCAGGTCGTGCTGCTGGCTCCGGGCGGCAAGATGGCTTTCAACGGTTCACCCGCCGAAGTCGGGCCCGCGATGGGCACGACGGACTGGGCCGACATCTTCAGCGAGGTCGCTACCCATCCCGATGCGGCCAACCAACGCTTTCTTGCGCGGGCAGGCCGATCGCCGGCGCCGGCGGAGGCCGAAAAGCCGGCCGATCTGGGCAAGCCGGCTCAGACCAGCTTGTGGCGGCAGTTCTCGACAATCGCACGCCGGCAAGTGCGGCTGATCCTGTCCGACCGCGGCTACTTCGTGTTCCTGGCGTTGCTCCCCTTCATCCTGGGTGCGCTGTCGCTGGCTGTTCCCGGCAATGTGGGGTTCGGGATACCCAACCCGATGGGCAGCGCCCCGGACGAGCCGAGCGAAATCCTGGTGCTGCTGAACATCGGCGCGGTTTTCGTGGGAATCGCCCTGACGATCCGCGATCTGATCGGTGAGCGGCCGATCTTCCGCCGCGAGCAGGCGGTTGGCCTGTCCACCTGGGCCTACTTACTGGCGAAGGTGGTCGTCTATTGCACTGCGGCGGTTGTCCAGTCGGCAGTCATGGTTGGGATCGTGCTGTACGGCAAGAACGGGCCGACGCGGGGTGCAGTGCTCCTGCACAATGCCCCGTTCGAGTTGTTCGTCACCGTGGCGGCCACCTGCGTCGCGTCGGTGCTGCTGGGCCTTGCCCTGTCCGCGCTTGCCCGGTCGAACGAGCAGATCATGCCGCTGCTGGTGGTGGCAATCATGGCGCAGCTGGTGCTGTCTGGCGGGCTGCTCCCGGTGGCCGCGCGGCTAGGGCTCGAGCAGCTGTCGTGGGTCACGCCGGCACGATGGGGCCACGCCGCTGCGGCTTCCACCGTCGACCTGCGAGTGCTGGAGCCCGACCCGGGCCCACAGGACGCGCACTGGGCGCACATGCCGGGCGCGTGGCTGTTCGACATGGCGATGCTCGCCGTGCTGTGCCTCGTGTACGGGAGCTTCGTGCGATGGAGGCTGCGCCTCAAGGCGAGCTAGGCGCCGGGCTCGCGGGCTTGATCGACGCCTTTACTCGACCTTGACCGTGTGTTGAATCGGCCCACCGACGATGACCGGGTGACTACGCTTCAAGCGGTGGAGCTGGGGGTTTTGGGGCCTCTCCAGGTCCGGCAGCACGGTGTGCCGGTCGCGATTCCGGGTGCCAAACCGCGCGCCATCCTCACGATGCTCGGGCTGCACGGTGGTTCGGTCGTGTCCGCGGACAGCTTGTTGGAATTGCTCTGGGGCGACGATCCGCCGCGCACAGCCGCCAAGGCCCTGCAGACGCATATCTCGTCTTTGCGTCGCAATCTCGGCGACGGCTTCGTGCTGACCGAGGGAGCGGGCTGGACCTTGGCGGAGGCGGACGTAGACGCGTTGCGATACAAGGCAGCCGCAAGACTGGGCCGTGACGCCGCTAACGCCGGCGACACGAGCCAAGCGGTTGCGCGCTTCGAAGAGGCGCTGACTCTTTGGCGCGGGATCCCCGAACTGCCCGACGGCCAGAGGGGGTCATCGGAGAAAACACGCTGGATCGAGGCGCATGCCGCACTGGTGGAAGACCGGGCCGATGCGCTACTTGTGACCGGTCGTGCCGCGGAGATCATCGGCGAGCTCGAAGCCGCGGTGGCCGAGGCGCCACTTCGCGAGAGGCGTTGGGGTCAGCTGATGCTTGCTCTCTACCGTGCAGGCAGGCAAGGCGAAGCCCTCGGCGCGTATCAGCGGGCACGGTCGCTGCTGGCCGACGAATTGGGCGTCGACCCAGGGCCGGAGCTTCGGCGCCTGGAGGCCGCCATCGTCGCCCAGGACTCGGCGCTGGAAATGCCTGTGGCACAACAAGTGTCGAGTGTCACCCGCGCGGTTACCTTCCTCCTCACCGACATCGAGGGATCCACCGCCGCATGGGAGGCCGACGCGGGCGCCATGGCGGTGGCACTCGCACGCCACGACGAGCTCGTCGAACAGGTCGTGACATCGCGCGGCGGGCGACTGATCAAGACGCGCGGCGAAGGCGACGCCACGTTCTCGGTCTTCGAGCGTCCGTCGTCGGCGGCCGCGGCGGCCATCGAGCTTCAAGAAGCGATCACCCATGAGCCGTGGGCGCTAAGTGTGCCGATGCGGATCCGTGTGGCTCTGCACACCGGCGAGGTCGAGCTGCGCGACGGCGACTATTTCGGTCGGGCGGTCAACCGCGTCGCCCGCCTCCGGTCATTGGCCTTGGGTGGCCAGATCCTGTGCTCGGGCGCGACCGCCGAACTCGTGATCGACTCTCTGCCCGACGACGTCGTGCTCACCGATCTCGGGATGCGCCAACTGCGCAACCTCGCACGCCCGGAGCACGTGTTCGAGCTTCGCCTGGAAAGCACCGACGACCGCGCTCGGGACGTGCAAATCGATGAACCCCTTGAGCGACCCGAGCTGCCAGCGGTGCTCATCGGTCCCGGGCCGTTCGTCGGCCGCGGCCGCGAGCTCGCCCGGCTGTTGACCGCGTGGCAGGGCGCGCTCGCCGGCGGTGTGGGCGCTGTGCTGATCGCAGGCGAACCGGGTGTTGGCAAGACGCGCCTGGCCGGCGAGTGGTCCCGCCAGGCGTACGCGCAAGACGCGGTCGTGCTCTACGGGCGTTGCGACGAGGACCTCGGCGCGCCCTATCAGCCGTTCGCGGAGGCGCTGCGGTCGCTGGTGCCCTGCCTCGGTGAAAGCCGGCTGCGTGGGCTGCGCGGCGTCGAGGCGCTGCTGCCTCTGGTTCCCGGGTTGACCGATGTCCTGCCTGATCTCGCCGCGCCGACCCGCGCCGACCCCGACACCGAGCGCTACGCACTCTTCGACGCGGTCGTCGCGCTGCTGGAAGTCGCGTCCACGAGCGCGCCGGTCGTCCTGATACTCGACGACCTTCACTGGGCGGCCAAGACGACGCTGCTCCTTCTGCGCCATCTCCTGCGCTTCGGCGAGCGCGCCCGCGTGCAGATCGTCGGCACCTACCGCAGCACCGACCTCGACCGCTCCCATCCCCTGGCGGCGATGCTCGCCGACCTTCACCGCGACGGCACCGCCGAGCGCCTCCACTCAGCGGGCTCGACGAGGACGACGTGGCGACATACGTCGCCGAGCCGGCTACGACGACGAGGAACTCGCCCGGGCATTGGCCTCAGTCACCGGTGGCAACCCGTTCTTCCTCATCGAGGCGCTGCGCCACGTCGAGGAGAGCGGCGGCGTTGGGATCCGAGCACCTTGCCGCAGGGCGTGCGCGAAGCCGTCAGCCGCCGGCTTTCCCGGCTTCCGGCGGAAACGAACAAGGCGCTCGCCGCGGCCGCGGTCGTCGGAAGCCGGTTCGCCGTCGACCTGGTCGAGCGGGTGGCCGAACAGGATCTCGTCGACGCGTTCGACGAGGCGTGCAAGGCCGGAATCGTCATCGAAGAGCCCGGCGGCCGCTACCGGTTCAACCACGCGCTCGTCCGACAGTCGCTGCTCGCCGAGCTGGCATCCGTCCGGCGAATGCGGCTGCACCAGCGCATCGCCACGACGCTGGAGACCGAGCCCGGCGCCGACGACGAGCTGCTCGCCGACCTGGCACACCACTACTTCGAATGCGCGTGGGCGGGCAACGCCGCCAAGGCGGTCGAGTACTGCCGGCGTGCCGCCGACCAGCGATGGCTCGCCTCGCCTACGAGGACGCCGCCGACCTCTACGACCGGGCGCTGCACGCGCTGGAAGAGATCGACGACGAGCTGCCCGACCGCGAAGACCTGACCGCCGAGCTCCTGGTCGCGCGCTGCGAGGCGCTGCTCGCCGCCGGTGACGTGGCTTCGGCGACAGATGCGGTGGCGCAACTGCAAGCGGCGACGCGCGATTCGGCTCGCCTTGCGGCATGGGCGACATGCTTCGACGGCCAGCTGTCGATGCTGATCCACCCCGAGCGACTGGACGCGGTCGAGGCGGCGGTCGGCGCGGCCGCCGACACGCTCGCCGAACTCGACGATGCTGCAGGAGAGGCCAAGGCGCACACCGTGCGGGCCGGGTGCCTCGCCCGGCTCGGGCGGATCGGTGACTGCGAGATCGCGCTGGACCACGCGCTGACCGCGGCGCGGCGCGCCGGGAACACCGCCGGGTGAACGCCGTCCTGGCGGACGCGCCGCTCGCGGCTCTGTGGGGACCCAACCCGTTCCGCGTGCAGGCGGGCGGTGTCTTGACGTGGTTCGGCTGCTTCGAATCACCACTGACTCGCCCGCGGTCGAGGCGACGTCGACGCGGTGCCAGGCCGTGCTGGAGGCGTTCGGGGCCGCGCGGCCGCGGCCCGACGGATGATCGACTCGGCCCGCCGCACGGTCACCGAACTCGGCTTACGTCATGCGCTACTCGAGGTCGAGCAGTTCGCAGGCATCGTCGAGCTGGTCGTCGACGATCCGGCGGCCGCCGAGCCGCATCTGCGTAAGGCCTACAACGGCTTTCGGCGGATGGGCCTCGACGCCGATACCGCCGAGACCGCAGCACTACTGGGCCGCGCATGTCTCGCGCTTGACCGAGACGCCGAGGCCGACGAATTGTGTTCGGAGAGCGAGCGTCTCGCCGGCCATGCGCTGAAAGCGTCGATCGCGTGGCGTACGGTTCGGGCACAGCTGCTGTCCCGCCGTGGTGATCACGACGAGGCTCGGCGAGTTGCCGAGGCCGCTGTCAGCTTGGCCGAGCGCACGGACGCGTTGGTCGATCACGGCGACGCCTGTCTCGCTCTTGCGAC
>CAWGHF010000008.1:0-99748 GCA_963822305.1 uncultured Actinomycetota bacterium
ACCGCATGCTGGAGGGCATCGCCGACGGAGTTGAGGAGCCGGGGAGGCTCCGCATCGGCACTGGCGCGGAAATTGGCGACCCACGTCGGCCAGCGACGTCGCGGATCTGGGCACAAAAGCCAATCGCGCCGCGGTACGTCGCACACCGAGGAAACCGGCGATTGTGCTGCGTGGCGATGAACGGGTGAACAGATGGGACTCGGTGAGCAAGGTCAGAGCACCCTTTGTGGGCGACACCAAGAACGCAAGACGCTGTTCATCCCGGGCACACGGGCACCGATACTTTCGGAGCGACCTTGTCCACCAACGGCTGAATCGGCACACGCGGCGCCCCCGCAGCCGTCGGCTCTGTCATTTCGAAACGCAACTCGGCAGATTCCCCCGGCAGTATACCCACCTGGGCGCTGAAGACCGGGTGACCACGTTCGGCCTCGCCTACGATCGTCAGTCGGCTACCATCGAGAGTAGCATTTGTCAACTCCGCGTTCGTCGTCGCCAGAAGAGACACCCACGCCAGGTTGGTACCGAGCGGAACATCGATCATGGGGGCATTAGGGCTAGCGGCAACGTAGTCCGGCAGTCCGTCAGCGGGCGCATTATTTGTCAACCGGACAATGACAGTCGATTTCCTGGTCGGGCCATCACAATCACCGGCCGAGTACTCGATTTCTCTCGTCAGATAGTAGTCGAGCTTGTTACCCCCGAGATTATTGATCACGACCCCGGCATACGGTGCAGGTCGTCGGGAACCACATGTGCCAGCGGAGTTTCCTCGAGAAGCTTCTGGTCGTCCGGTGACGTACTCCACACCGCGACCCGACCTTCACCGACCGCCTTACCCAGGGCGTCGAGCAGCTTCCGCGGCGACTCCACCGGTCCTGTCATTTTCTTGACAACTTCGCTGGCGACATCCTGAAGATACTGCTTGCGCGCGGCCTGGTCGGTGGGAAACCGGAAGTAGGTGGTCGATTCCGTTAACTCGACCACATTGTCCTTCGTTATTACCTCCCCGCTCGGCATGGTCACCGGCCCCACCGCGCCAAGCACATAACTCAGCGCGACCGGGTCGATCGCGATGGCTCCGTCGACCTTCGTTCCCGATCGCTGCTCCCACAAGGACTTCCAAATCTGGGCCGCATACGGAAAATGAGAACTCTGATTAGTGGTCCGGAAATCAGTCGTGGGTTCGGATTTTCCGTATCGCTCGGCAAAGTCCGGGCCCAGATCGATAGGCGTAAATGCCCCCGTCAACTCGACATTTTGCCCCAAGGTGTTGACCGTCGGAGTGCCGTTGTCGAAGTCAAGGACTCCGAAGCCACCGAGCAGGCCACCGGTGCCACGCGCCTCAGCATTGGTCTGAAACCCAATGAAGTAGCTGCGGGGTCCGTCCGCGCCCATCATCGAAGGCGCCAGGCGTGCCGCCAGCGACGCGTTCCGCAGCAGCCCCGAAAGGTCAGCGATCTGCCCTTGAACTTCCGCGCGAGCACCGCGCATGACCGCAAGATAGTGGGGGTCAGAGATCGAGCCGGCCTCGGCATCGAGTTCCGTGGCCGCCGTTGCTATCTCGCCCAACTGAGGTGCAGCGTCCCGCAACAGTGCGCATCAACACGGCCACCCTCGTACAACCGGTCCGGTGAGAGCGCTTGCCCGACATTCACACCAGGCCGCAACACATCGGCGATGACACCGAGTACGACATCAGATACCTGTTGACCCGTCTTGAACGGGCCTCCGAGCCACGGCACCACCGACGCGATGTTCCACGGCAGCGAGTGCGTCGCGTCCCGCCCCCGCTGCGCTGACGAATTCGCCTCGTCCACATGTTCGGCGGCAGTCTTGACATCCCCCTGCAGAAGCGCGTCCTTCGCCTCCTGAGCGCTCAGGCGCGCCTCCTCGAGGCTCGACTTCGCCCGAAACCCCTCAACAACCAACCAGCACCCGAGCGCGATCGCGACTAACAGGAACCCCACGACGATCACGCGACGCCACCTACGCGGCCTCACTTTCCGTGCCGACCCACCGCCCTGTTCAGACGCACCATCGCTAACTCGACGGTGCCGGGTCTTCCCGCTGTCCGAATCTCCATCATCCGACTGCACAGAACCACCCATCCCTGCCCGAATCCCGCCCGGACGGATTCCACGAGGAAATCCGCACCGAGGCAATACCCTCAAACTAGCCCTAAGAACGACAAAACTGTTGAGACCGGTGGCCCACAGCCACCGGCCTCAAGCAGGTCAATTATCGATACCGTCCGCTTACCCCCAGGTCACACCTTGCCGCCGCCAGTGAAGTGGTAGCAAATCAACTGGATGAATGCTGGGTGACTTTGGCGATGATTACTTCGAAAATCCCTCCCGGGTTCAAAAGTGGTAGACCCGATTTCCGTGTCGTTGCCATTCATCAGGGCAAACAGGTCCAAATTACCAAAACCGAATGTGGTTTCTGGTCAGATTATCCAGGACCTGAATCGGAGCCGCCGGCATTGGCAAAGCCGGCACCGCCGAAACAGAAGCCACCGCCGGGAAGCTCGCGGCGAGAGCGATTGCCCCTGCCGCAGTGCCGACCTTCATCCTCATAGCGATACTGGTCATTTGACCCACCCTCGCTTTTCTGTCTAGCACCCCCACTTGAGGTGAGGTTTGCCAGCATCGCAAACTTTGGCCCGTCCGTCAACCCAATGGGCAAAGTTGGAGTAGTCCGTGTTGCGGCGATCCTCTGGTGAGCGCCGAGTTCGGCGCCAGAGTTGGATGGACCATGACACGGTCGGCATCTTCCACATGCTGTTTCCCAGCGTGAGCTGCGCTGCTCCGCTAAACTGCGGCGGTGTCCGATCTGCCGGCCGGCCCGGTGGCAGACGACCACCAACAGTCGGGTGAGTCGCTCATCTTCGCCTCCGATGCGTGGCTCAGCCATTGTTTTAAGCTGTGAGGACGACAGACTTCCGGATTCAAACAACTTCGCTCCGCAAGGGCTCGGGACTGGTTTAGCCCGTCGCTACCCTCAACATGGATCGCGACAGTTCAAGGCAGCGGTTACGTGCCACGTCACTGCGCGACAAGCTGACGGGTCCGGGTCGGCCATGGCGTCGGCTCGACGTCGTCGAGGAAACCGGCTCCACTAACGCCGACCTGCTGGCGCGGGCCACAGAAGGCGAGAACATCGACGGTGCTGTGCTGCTCGCCGAACACCAGAGCGCGGGCCGCGGGAGGCACGGCAGGAGCTGGACGACGCCGCCGCGTTCGCAGATCGCGCTATCGGTCGGTGTCGGCGTCGGTGCCGTACCCAACGGAAGCGTGGGGCTGGTTGCCGCTGCTGACCGGCGTCGCGGTGGTGGACGCCGTCGCCGAGGTGACGGGTCTGAGGGGCCGGTCTTAAGGGGCCCAACGACGTCGTCGTCGGCAACGGCAAGCTCGCAGGCATCCTCGCCGAGGTGGCCGCACCCGAACCGGTGGTGGTGGTCGGGTCTCGGCCTGAACGTCACCATGACCCGCGAGGAGGCGCCGGACCAGGTCGCCATCTCGCTGGCGATGCTCGACGCAGGAGATAGCGACCGAACGTCGCTGGCCGAGGCGGTGCTCGCGCAGTTGGCAACCCGCATCCGTGATTTGGCAGGGGTTCGCCGGCGTCGACTCGACGCTGGCAGCCGACTACCGCGCCTGCAGTGTGACGATCGGCAACCGGGTGCGCGCGACCCTGCCGGGCGAGCGCACGGTGTCCGGTGTCGCCGACGACGTCGACGACCTGGGCCGGTTGCGGATCGACACCGTCGAGGAAGTGGTGACCGTATCGGCCGGCGACATCACGCATTTGCGGCCGGCCAACCCATAGAGTTTCAGATCGTGGGTTATCCGGATAACGTGCTGGCCGCCGACGAACGGGTGGTGCTCCACCGCCACCCGCACTGGAAGCGGCTCATCGGCCCGGCGCTGGCGCTGATCATCGGCACGGCCGTCGCGGCGTTCGGTGCTGCGATCGTCGACAAGCAGGACTGGGGCACCGCCAAGACGGTCGTGCAGCTGGTGATCCTGGCCGTGTGGCTGCTGGTCGTCGGCTGGCTGACCGTCTGGCCGTTCCTCAGCTGGCTGACGACACACTTCGTCATCACCGACCGGCGGGTGATGTTCCGGCACGGGCTGCTGACCCGCACCGGTATCGACATCCCGCTGGCGCGGATCAACAGTGTGGAGTTCCGGCACGGGCTGATCGACCGGATGGTGCGCACCGGCACCTTGATCATCGAGTCGGCGTCACAGGACCCGTTGGAGTTCAACGACATTCCGCAAGTGGAGCGCGTCCACTCGCTGCTCTATCACGAAGTCTTCGACACGCTCGGCGGCGAGGAGTCCGACAGCCGGTCTCCCGGCAGGCGCTGACGACGCCGCGTCGGCTGCAGCGGGGTGACGTTCGACGCATCGTGCTCGTGATGCTCGTGCACTTCCTCCATCGCCTCGGCGAGGCCGCCCGCCGTGAAGGTGGACTCGACGGCCTTGTCGGGGTCACGGCCGAACTCGTCGGGGAACACCCAGCGCCGGAACGCCCAGAACCGGAACGCCATCTGCAGCAGGTTGCCGATGATGTAGGCCGAGATGAAGTCGGCGATGTTCTCGGCGGTCAGTGAGACGTCGGGTACGCGAAGCTGCAGCACGTAGCTGGAGAACCAGAGCGGGGCCATGGACATCAGCACGCCGACACCGCTGAACCCGAAGAACAGCAGCGCCTCATGGTGGCGCTCGCGGCCGCCGCGGTTCTGGAAGCTCCACTCGCGATTGAGGATGTAGGACGCGATCACCGCGACGATGCCGGCGATGATCTTCGCCGTCACCGGCTTGGGCTCCAGCACCGTCAGCTTGAGCGTGTAGAACACCGCCGAGTCGATGACGAAGGTCGTCGCGCCGACGATCGCGAACTTGATCAGCTCGTGGTGCCGTTCGAAGTACGGCCGGATCGGGCGGGGCAGCCGCGCGATCGTGGCATCGGTGAAGGACACGACAACGCAGTCTACGGAAACAATCGGGTGCCTACGCGCACCCGCGCAGGTCAGGCCTCCGCACGGCCATGACACCATGAACGCTGTGCCGACACCCAAGGTGACCATGATCGGCGGCGGACAGCTGGCCAGGATGACGCATCAGTCCGCTATCGCGCTCGGACAGACGCTGCGCGTGCTTGCCGTCACACCCGACGATCCCGCGGCACAGGTCACACCCGGACGTGGTGATCGGTTCGCACACCGACCTCGACGCGCTGCGCCGCGCCGCCGAGGGCGCCGACGCGTTGACCTTCGACCACGAACACGTGCCGACCGAGCTGCTCGAGAAGCTGGTCGCCGAGGGCGTCAACGTGGCCCCGCCGCCGCGAGGCGCTGATCCACGCCCAGGACAAGCTGGTGATGCGCCGGCGACTGGAGGCCATCGGGGCGCCGGTTCCGCGCTACGCCGAGGTGACCGATCCCGCCGAGCTGGAGGCGTTCGCGCCGCTCGGCCGACCGATGGTGCTGAAGACCGCGCGCGGCGGGTACGACGGTCGCGGCGTGGTGTTGGCCCGCGACCTCGACGAGGCCAGGGAGTTCGCGGGCCGCAATCTCGCTGAGGGGATCCGGTTCTGGTGGAGGAACGCGTGGCGATGCGGCGGGAGCTGGCCGCGCTGGTGGCCCGGTCGCCGTTCGGCCAGGGCGCCGCATGGCCGGTCGTGGAGACCGTGCAGCGCGACGGGATATGCGTCGAGGTGATCGCGCCCGCGCAGGATCTCGAGCGCGAGACCGCAAGCGCGGCAGGGCAGCTGGCGCTGCGGCTGGCCGCCGAACTCGGCGTGGTCGGGCTGCTGGCGGTCGAGCTGTTCGAGACCGTCGACGGCGCGCTGGTCGTCAACGAGCTGGCGATGCGACCGCACAACTCCGGCCACTGGACGATGGACGGCTCCCGCACGAGCCAGTTCGAGCAGCACCTGCGCGCGGTGCTGGACTACCCGCTCGGCGACACCGGTCTGCTCGCACCGGTGACGGTGATGGCCAATGTGCTTGGCGCAGCGGACAAACCGCGACATGGGCATGGACGAACGGCTGCACCATCTGTTCGGCCGGATCCCCGACGCGAAGGTGCACCTCTACGGCAAGGAGGAGCGCCCGGGCCGCAAGATCGGACACGTCAACGTCCTCGGCGAAGACGTGGCGAAACTGCGTGAACGGGCCGCCAGCGGGCGGCACACTGGTTGTCTCACGCGGAGTGGACCGACGGATGGGACGGCACATGGCTGACGGCGGCGCCCGGGTCGGGCTGATCATGGGCAGCGACAGCGACTGGCCGGTGATGGAGGCGGCCGCGCATGCGTTGGCCGAGTTCGACATACCGTTCGAGGTCGGCGTCGTGTCGGCCCATCGCACACCCGACCGCATGCTGGACTACGCGCGCACCGCGGCCGACCGCGGCATCGAGGTGATCATCGCCGGCGCGGGCGGTGCTGCGCACCTGCCGGGGATGGTCGCGTCGGCGACGGCCACTGCCGGTGATCGGCGTTCCGGTTCCGCTGGCCAAGCTCGACGGCCTCGATTCGCTGCTGTCGATCGTGCAGATGCCCGCGGGTGTTCCGGTGGCGACGGTGTCGATCGGCGGCGCCCGCAATGCTGGGCTGCTGGCGGTGCGCATCCTCGGCGCGGCCGATACCCAGCTGCGCAAGCGGGTGGAGGCGTTCCAGGAGCAGCTCGGGGCATCCGTGCTCGAGAAGGATGCCGCCCTGCGGGATCGGCTGCTCGGGGCCGACGGTAAAGTTACTGGCGAGTAGCAAGGAGATTTTCATGGCTGGTAACCCTGATTTCGACGTGTTCAAGCTGCCGGAGGAGCACGACGAGTTGCGTGCCGTGCTGCGCGACCTGTGCGAGAAGGAGATCGAGCCGCACGCCGCGGATGTCGACGAGAAACCGCGCTTCCCCGACGAGGCGCTCAAGGCGCTCAACGAGTCCGGGTTCTCGGCGGTGCACATCCCCGAGGAGTACGGCGGGCAGGGTGCGGACTCGGTCGCGACCTGCATCGTGATCGAGGAGGTGGCGCGGGTGTGCGCGTCGTCGTCGTTGATCCCGCGGTCAACAAGCTGGGCACGATGGGGCTGATCCTGTCCGGCTCCGACGAGCTGAAGAAGCAGGTGCTTCCCGTCCATCGCATCCGGCGAGGCGATGGCGTCATATGCGTTATCCGAGCGCGAAGCGGCAGCGATGCCGCGGCGATGCGGACCCGCGCCCGCGAGGACGGCGACTCCTGGATCCTCAACGGCACCAAGGCGCTGGATCACCAACGGCGGCAAGTCGACCTGGTACACGGTGATGGCGTCGAGCGATCCGGACAAGGGCGCCAACGGCATCTCGGCGTTCATGGTGCACAAGGACGACGAGGGTTTCACCGTCGGGCCGAAGGAGCGCAAGCTCGGCATCAAGGGGTCGCCGACCACCGAGCTGTACTTCGAGAACTGCCGCATTCCGGGGGACCGCATCATCGGCGAGCCCGGCACCGGCTTCAAGACCGCACTGCGCACGCTCGACCACACCCGTCCGACGATCGGTGCCCAGGCCGTCGGCATCGCCCAGGGCGCGCTGGATGCGGCGATCGCCTACACCAAGGACCGCAAGCAGTTCGGCAAGTCGATCAGCGACTTCCAGGGCGTGCAGTTCATGATCGCCGACATGGCGATGAAGGTCGAGGCGGCGCGGTTGATGGTCTACAGCGCAGCGGCGCGGGCCGAGCGCGGCGAGCCTGCGCTCGGGTTCATCTCGTCGGCGTCGAAATGCTTCGCCTCCGACGTGGCCATGGAGGTCACCACCGACGCCGTGCAGTTGTTCGGCGGTGCCGGCTACACGCAGGACTTCCCGGTCGAGCGGATGATGCGCGACGCCAAGATCACCCAGATCTATGAGGGCACCAATCAGATCCAGCGGGTGGTGATGAGCCGGGCGCTGTTGAGTGATTACGGCTGCGGTGACGACGCGATGGGTGTCCCGCTCGGCAGTGTCTGAAAGCATCGTTACACGTCTGGGATCGTCTGGATGACGTACGTCTCCCACGTGACGATCTGGCCGCCTTCGAGCATGACCGCCTGCGTTTAGGGTCGCCCAGAAGGGCGGTGTATCGGTAGCTTCATGAAGCTGTGAGGTGGCTCAGAAGCAGCTGTCAACCTTCAAGCTCCCACGGGGGGCTGGCCGGTCGTGGGCGAACGACGAACTCGGCGTAGCGCGGCGGAGCGGCGGGGCGCTTCCGTTGGCCAGCGACGCCCGCTGGGGCGAGAGCTGATGTGATGACGCCCCGCGAGGGGGCACACTGGGAAAATGTCCGCCGGGGGGCGCGCCGCGGCCTGTCGACGTCGTGGGGGGCGGGCGGCCGCCAGGCAAATCCCGTCCCGTTAGGAGAGTACGTCCGTGCTAGATCCGCACAAGGTGTTCCACGCCATGGTCGCGCTGAATGCTCTTTCTGCATCACTTGCATGGTGTTTGGCAAGGCCGAATTGGGCGTCGATCCTTGCAGTGGTTGTATCCGCTGCTCTCTGGCCGGCCGCCAATGAGGTGTTCGAGGGACGTATCCTTGTCGTTTTAACCCCCGACAACGGAGTCACGACTTACGACCTGCTTTCCGTGTTTGCTGCCGCCGTTGTGGCTGTCCAGGTGGTCAGGTTGATCTTGTCCCGGAAACATTGACGGCAGCCGCTTGAGACGAATCGGACGCTGCCGTCCGGATGGATGTAACCAAAGCGGGTTCTTCCGAGGGCCTGGTTACTAACGGCGGGATCCTGCCGGCTCCGATGACCTCAAGAAGCAGGTGCTGCCCGCGATCGGGTCCGGCGAGGCGATGGCGTCCTATCGCGCAGGGTGCGTTGGACGCGGCGATCGCATACACCAAGGATCGCAAGCAGTTCGGCAAGTCGATCAGCGAGTTCCAGGGTGTGCAGTTCATGCTCGCCGATATGGCGATGAAGGTGGAGGCGGCGCGGTTGATGGTGTACTCCGCGGCGGCGCGCGCCGAGCGTGGCGAGACCGCCCTGGGCTTCATCTCGTCGGCGTCGAAGTGCTTCGCCTCCGACGTGGCGATGGAGGTGACCACCGACGCGGTGCAGCTATTCGGTGGCGCGGGTTACAGCCACGACTTCATGTCGAGCGGATGATGCGCGACGCCAAGATCACCCAGATCTACGAGGGCACCAACCATATCAGCGCGTGGTGATGTCACGCGCACTGCTGAGCTAGCGCGTCGAGCGTTCGCAAGTGGGTTATGTGCCGCGGACACGGTACCTTTGAAGGCCCGTATCGATGCTTAGTCGACCGAGTCCATCGACGAGACGGGCAATGCCCGTGACTTGGCGATCCCCAGGCAAGCTGGCAATTACTTTGCGTCCCAAAGTCAAACTGAATCGTTCGTAGTCTGCTATCAGACGGGCGTGGGACCTTTGCCGTGGCGCCAAGCGTCGACGCGAGTCGCAAGCTCACCGAGTATGGCGCAGATCAACTGATTTCGATCCAGCGTCGATGACCGAGCAGACTAGTGAGGTAGCCGCGGAATGCGGCACCTCATCCGACGTCAGAGTCACGATCAGGCCGATCCCGACCACGATCTCGAACGGGGGCGCCACTTTGGCCAGTATGCCCGCCAGCTTCTCTGAACCGACGAGCGCGTCATTGGGCCATTTGAGACCTGCCGGGACCCCGCACAGATTGCGTACGGCGTCGACCACAGCGACGCCTGTCGCAAGGGGAGCAGCCCATGCTTCTGCCGGCACATCTTTCGCGCCAACGCCGACTGACATTGCGATCTGCGATCGGGGAGGGAGCCGACCATGATCGTCCGTATCGGCCGCGGCCCGCGTGCTGGAATTCGGCGACAAGCACTGTTCCGTCGATCACTTCACCGGCGGCAAGATGGGCTAGCAGGTCCTCATTTGTGGAGCCGGTTTCGGCAACGATGTCCAACTGATGCCAGGGTGGGGCAAGATTTGCCTGATCACTTCGGCCCGCAACGGTGAGCGCTGCTCGGAGGTCATGCAAAACGATAGCGTTAACCGGCCTCATAACTGACGGCGCCTTAGTGGGCGTCGATGGAGGTCTGCGGTTGCGGTGTGGACTGCACGTAGAGATCGGACAAGATGGTTCGTTCGGATTCGGCGTTGAGTGCGTTGAAGCGTGAACAAATGGGGACATGGCGGCAAGCGCCCAAAGATTCCCCAGCGCCCACTCAAAGCCGCCGATCGTCGATGAGTTCGTAGCCAGTACACCGCAATAACAACGGCCGGATTGCCGACCGTAATGTAAAATTGTCCATCGGGACAGGTCAACCAACTCGGATGACGTCGAACGCGTAAGTGCCAAACGCCAGAGCGCTACAAGGGTGATGTGAGCAGCAAGGCTCGGTGCCATCAAGCCTCCCGCCTTCATGCGTATCGCTGCCAATACTGTGCACCGCGAATAGCCGCATGCCCAGCATTGCGCCACTGTATTGATCAAACTGCAATCTAGCGTGCAGCTCTGTTGAAAAGCCCTGAGCGAGCGTAATTTTACCTGAGAGAGCCGACTTCATATTTACCCGTGGGTCAATCAAGTAACCGTCAGATTTCGTAGAAGATCCAGCCGGCCATCCCGCCTTCGAGGTGGTATGTGTTGTGGCAGTGGGTGATCCACTTGCCCGGGTTGTCGGTGTCGAAGTCCACTTCGACCGTCTGTTTGGGCGGCACCAGCACCGTGTCCTTGCGCGCCCGTGGACCGTTGCGACCCACCACCTGGAAGGTGTGCCCGTGCAGGTGGATCGGGTGGAACATCATGGACTCGTTGATCATTCGCATCCGCACCCGTTGGTCGCGTTTCACCCCGATGCCGTCCTTTGTCGGGTCATAAAGCCTGCCGTTGAACGGCCAGGTGTAGCCGCTCCCGGACCGCTCAGCCGCGCCTCGATCACCTGGTCGGGTGTGCGCGCGGGCAGCGTCACCTCAGGTGTGGGTGACAACGTGGCGGTGTCGAGAGTCACGTCCTTGCGGACGGCGTCGACGAATTCGTCCACCTTCACCGCGCCGGCGTGTTTGCGACCCGGATGTTCAATTGCGCGTGGCCCTGCTTGCCCTCCGGCACGGCGACCACGGGCACCGATTTGTTGACGGTGAAGATGGCGTCGACGCGCTCGCCCATGCCGAGGATGACCGACTTCGCAACCACGGGCATCACCGGATAGCCGTCGGTGGCGATGACGTTCAGGTCGGTGTCGGGCACGGCGACGCGGAACGCGGTATCCGATCCGGCATTGATAACCCGAAGCCGGATGCGTTGTCCGGCACGGTAATCCTGCGTCTGCGGATCGGTCTGACGCGGCCGTTGATGACGAAGTACGGGTAGGTGACGTCGCCGCCGTCGGCGCCGAGCGGCGTTGTCGGGGTGACCCCGGCCCACCGGGCTCCATCGGCTTCATCCCTTCTTCCTCAGGTTCTCCAGCACCTGGTCCGGGTTGGTGCCGGTACCGTCGATCCAATCGTCGAGGACCAGCACCAGTTCCTCGTCGTAGTCGGCCTTTTCGTCCGTCTCGATTGCGCGAGACTGCTGACAGATCGAGAAATTCGCCGAAAAAGCGATCTACCAGCAGGCTCGGTGCTAGCCGCGGGTGATTTTCTCCGTCTGCCGGCGGCGTTCCTGCGCCGACGGATCCGGATTAGCCACCAGCACTAGTGAAGCGCCTGCGGCGAGCACCGCAAGGAAATTGGCGATCAGTTCGTCGGGTGTGTCCCACCGCGCCGTCGACAACACGCGGTCGTCGGCGGTGAAACCTTGCGCGGCGGCGGAATCGGTTGCGGCGGCGAGGAGTTCGGCCACCGAACGACCGTCCAGCGCAGGCCCGGGCTGACGCTCGGGGATGACCTGGTCGCCGTGCACGCGCACCGACGTCGCGTAGTCCGTGACGCCGACCGGCAGATCAGCCACGGGCTTGCCGAATGGATCCAAACTCAGCACCGCGATCTCACCCGGCCCCACCGCGGCCTCGGCGTCGGCGAACCGATCCGCGGTGCACAGGGCGACATCGGCCTCGTCGGACCCGAGCACCACGTCGGCGCCGATGTACCAGATGCCGAGCAGCACCGCCGCGGTCTGCCAGTGCGCGGGCAGCAGCACGGCGATCCGGCTGTCTGGTCCAGCGCCGAGTTCGTCGCGAAGCAGGTTGGCGGTCTTGGCCGCCCAGTTGAGCAGCGTGACCGTCGACAGCTCGATCCGCTCGCCGGACGCGTCGTCGTAGTAGGTGATGCGTGGGCCGACCGGATCGCGGCTGAGCAACGGATCGAGCAGGGCGGCGCTGAAATTCGTCAATTCACGCAGTCTGGATTGTCCGAGCCCGCGGTGATGATCGGCGATGGCGGGGGAGCGCCATCGACCGAGTCGGTGGCCGCCGGGTCGACCGTCTCGAGCGTCGGGTCGGTGCCGTCCAGGCCGGAGCCCGGGCCCGTGTAGTCGTTACCCAGCACCACCCGCACCGTTCCCGGCGGCACGGACGGGTCGGCGGCGATCGGCAGACCGCCCAGGTCCTTGGAAACCGCTTGTGCGCCAAGGTCATCGACCGCGTTTGCGAACACCTGGCTGGTCGGCAGGACGCCTTCGTCGTGGTTGCCGACCGGTCCCGGTGCGAAGCCGTTGTTGGTGAGGGCGGCCGACACTGCGGCGGCAAGGCCGTTGATGTCGGTGGCGTTGATCACCTCGGCGGCGGTCTTGCTCGGCGTGTATGCGAGTTCCTCGGTCTTGCCTTGGTCCTGGTCCTGCAACAGGCCGTCGACCCAGTCGTGCACCTGGTTGGAATCCACCCGCACGACGCTCTGCATCCCGTCGTCGCTCCAGCCGTTCTCGTCCAGCACCGGGATCGTCGCGAACGCGACGTTGCCGGCCGCCAGCTTCTGCAGCTGTTCGGCGAACTGCATGACATCCCAACCGTCGGACAGCACCACCGACCGCTGCACCGCTTCCTGCAGGCGGTTGAGGGTGGCGGGGCTGGACAGCGTCTTGCCCGAGATGACCTGGTGGGCAAGGGAAGCCATCACCGCCTGCTGGCGGACCACCCGGTCGAGGTCACCGCGGGGCAGGTCGTGGCGCTGCCGCACGAAGCTCAGCGCCTGCGGGCCGTCCAGCTTCTGCCAGCCGGCAGCGAAGTCGGCGCCCGAAAGCGGTTCGTACACAGCGTCTCTCAGGCATACGTTGACGCCGCCGAGCGCGTCGGTGATCAGCGAGAAGCCCAGCAGGCCGATCTCGGCGTAGTGGTCGACGGTGACGCCGGTGAGGTTGGCGACGGTCTTGATCAGCGCTTCGCGGCCCGCTTCGGTGGCTTCCGGCTCCGCGACCGACGGGTCGACACCCTGCTCTTCGACCAGTTTCTTGAGCTTCTCCAGGTGCACCGACCCGTAGACGCCGTTGATCTTCATCTTGCCGATGCCGGGCGCGTCGACGTAGGAGTCGCGCGGGATCGAGATGGCGGTCGCGGACTTCCCGTTGTTGGGGATGCGGATCAGGATGATCGTGTCGGTGTTTGTGGCCTCGTCGTCGCCTGCCCGCAGCGTGTCCAGCTCCTCCTGCGAGAGCGGGTTGCCGTGGGCGTCGGTGCGGCTGTCCAAACCGACCAGCAGGATGTCGATGGCGCCGTCCTCGCCGCCGCCGCCGAGGGCTGCCGACGAGATGTGGTTGATGCCGGATTCGAAAGACCGGATCTTGCTCCACGCCACGCCAGTCCCGATGACGACCGTCGCTGCCACGATGACAGCGATGGTCCGCAACACACGGGATGGCATCAGCCCAGGTTACTTGGGTTCGGGGCGCAGACCCGGTAGCCGCTTCCGGCGTGCCAGACTCTGCTGGTGGCCGATCGGATCGTGATTACGGGCGCAGGTGGGCAGGTCGGGCGCTTTCTGGCAGTCGAAGCCGGGCGCCGACACCTCGATGTGCTGGCCCTGACCTCGGCGCAGTGGGACATCACCGACGCCGACGCGGCGGAGCGGATAGTTGCGCCCGGCGACGTGGTGGTCAACTGCGCGGCCTTTACGGCGGTGGATGCCGCCGAGAGCGACCCCGAGCGCGCCCATGCCGTGAACGCCGTCGGACCCGGCAACGTGGCGCGGGCCTGTGCGACGGCAGGCGCGCGGATGATCCACATTTCGACCGACTACGTGTTCAGCGGGTCGTTCGACGGCGCGCCCCGGCCCTATGACGTCGATGACGCCGCCGCGCCACTGAGCGTCTACGGCAAGACCAAGCTGGCCGGTGAGCGGGCGGCGCACGCGGCGCTTCCGGATGCCCACGTGGTGCGGACGGCGTGGGTCTACACCGGCATCGGATCCGACTTCGTCGGCACCATGCGCAAGCTGGCGGCGGGCGACGCACCCGTCAGCATGGTGGTCGACCAGATCGGGTCGCCGACCTACGTCGCCGATTTGGTGTCGGCGCTGCTGGAAATCGCCGACCGACCGACGGCGCCGCCGCTGCTGCACGTCGCGAACGAGGGCGCGGCCAGCAGGTTCGAGCAGGCGCGGGCCGTGTTCGAAGGCGTGGGTGCCGACCCCGACCGGGTGCGACCGGTGTCGAGCGAGGACGCGCCGCGCCCCGCCCCACGTCCGGCGTATTCCGCGCTGTCCGGCCGCGTCGGCGACGGCGGCGGGCCTGGCGCCGCTGCGGCCGTGGCGTGAGGCGTTGGCCGAGGCGATCAGACGTTAACCGCCCCGCTACCCTCGACGCCGTGAGCGACGAGCTAGTGGTGGTGACGGTGACGTATTCACCGGGACCCCACCTCGGCCGGTTCCTCGCCACGCTCTCGCACGCCACCGAACGGCCGGTGACGGTCATCATGGCCGACAACGGCTCGACCGACGGCAGCCCCGAGGAGGCCCTTGAGCGGTTTCCCAACACCCGGTTGCTGCGCACCGGCGGGAATCTCGGCTACGGCACGGCCGTCAACCGCGCCGTCGCCGAACTGCGCAAGGACTCCGCAGACCTCGACCTGTTCGTCGTCGCCAATCCCGACGTGCAATGGGGCCCCGGCAGCATCGACGCGCTGCTCGAGGCGGCGGGACGCTGGCCAAGGGCGGCCGCGCTGGGCCCGCTGATCCGCGACCCGGACGGCTCGGTCTACCCGTCGGCGCGGCACCAACCCAGCATCATCCGCGGCGGCATGCACGCGGTGATCGGCCCGCTGTGGCGGTCCAACCCGTGGACGGCCGCATACCGGCAGGACCGGCTCGAGCCCAGCGAACGTCCGGTCGGCTGGCTGTCGGGATCCTGCCTGTTGCTGCGTGGCGCCGCCTTCGATCAGGTCGGCGGCTTCGATGAGCGCTACTTCATGTATATGGAAGACGTCGACCTGGGAGATCGGCTCGGCAAGGCCGGCTGGCGCAACGTCTACGTTCCGGCGGCGGAGGTGTTGCACGACAAGGGCCACTCCACCGGCCGCGACCCCGCCCGCAACTTGGCCGCACACCACAGCAGCACCTACACTTTCCTGTCTGATCGGCACAACAAGCGGTGGCAGGCGCCGCTGAGGTGGACGATGAGAGGCGCGCTCGAGGTGCGCTCGCGACTGGTGGTCAGAGGCAGTCGACGGAAGGCGAAAGGACGGGACTAGCGTGGCGGATTCCATCAACCCCGCGGGTGTGGACGCCGTCATCCTCGTCGGCGGCCAGGGCACCCGGCTTCGGCCGCTGACGCTGTCGGCGCCCAAACCGATGCTGCCCACCGCCGGGCTGCCGTTCCTGACCCATCTGCTGTCCCGGATCGCCGCGGCAGGCATGGAGCACGTCGTGCTCGGCACCTCCTACAAGGCGGGCGTGTTCGAGTCCGAGTTCGGGGACGGCTCCAAGCTGGGCCTGCAGATCGAATACGTCGTCGAAGACGAGCCGTTGGGCACCGGCGGCGGGATCGCCAACGTCGCGTCGAGGCTGCGGCATGACACCGCGATGGTCTTCAACGGCGACGTGCTGTCGGGCTGCGATCTGGGCGCCCTGCTCGCCAGCCACCACGACCACGGCGCCGATGTGACGCTGCACCTGGTGCGCGTCGGCGACCCGAGGGCGTTCGGCTGCGTGCCGACCGACGCCGACGGGGTGGTGACCGCCTTCCTCGAGAAGACCGAGGATCCGCCCACCGACCAGATCAACGCGGGCTGCTATGTGTTCAAGCGCGACGTGATCGACCGCCTGCCGAAGGGCAGGCCACTGTCGGTGGAACGCGAGGTCTTCCCCCAGCTGCTTGCCGACGGATTCAGGGTGTGCGGGTACGTCGACTCCACGTACTGGCGCGATATGGGAACGCCGGAGGACTTCGTCCGCGGCTCGTCCGACCTGGTCCGCGGCATCGCGCCGTCGCCCGCACTGCAGGGCCATCGGGGTGAGTCGCTGGTGCACGACGGCGCCGCGGTGGCCCCCGGTGCGCTGCTGATCGGCGGGACCGTCGTGGGCAGGGGCGCCGAAATCGGCCCTGGCGCGCGGCTCGACGGCGCGGTGATCTTCGACGGGGTACGTGTCGAGGCGGGATCGGTGATCGAGCGGTCGATCATCGGCTTCGGCGCGCGCATCGGCCCTCGCGCACTGATCCGTGACGGTGTCATCGGCGACGGGGCCGATATCGGAGCGCGCTGCGAGCTGCTGCGCGGCGCCAGGGTGTGGCCGGGGGTGGCCATCCCCGACGGCGGCATCCGCTACTCGACCGACGTCTGACGCTTCGCCGCCGCGGCCACCAGCTGCGCGAGTCCGAAGTCGGTACCTTCGGGTAGCGCGTCCAACGGCCACCAGCGCAGGTCCAATGACTCATCGCTGCACACGATTTCGGCGTCGGCCGGAGCATGAGCGATGAACTGCAGATCGAGGTGACGGGTCGGAACGCCCAGCGAGCAGACCACCGGATGCACGTGCAGCGCGGCGATGCCTCGCTCCATCGTCAGGCCGGGTATTCCGGATTCCTCGGACGCCTCCCGCAGTGCGGCAGCGGCGATGTCGGGGTCGCCGTCCTCGCAGTGGCCGCCGAGCTGCAGCCACCGGCCGAACCGCGGATGCAGTGTCAGCAGAGCCTGCGTACCGGTGTGGTCGAGCACCAGCGCGGACGCGGTGATGTGGCCCGGCACGCATTCCCTCCTGCACGCGTCCTCGCGGGCGAGCACGAACGACAGCACCGCATGCCGCAGCGCGTCCTGTGCGGGGTCGGGCGGGGCCCAGCTGGTCAGCGCCTCGAGCGTGGATTCGCGCAAGCTCACTTGCGCACCAGCAGGCCCTCGGTCAATGCCGGTTCGCGCGGGCCCGGCGGCACCGACCCTTCCTCGGGATAACCGATCGCGATGGCGCCCAACGGTTCCCAGTCTGCGGGTAGATCCAGCTCGGACCGGACCAAGTCCGCGGCGAAGATCGTCGAGCCGATCCAGCAGCTGCCGACCCCGCGTACGGCCAGCGCGACGAGAAGCGCCTGGACGGCGGCCCCGACCGCGACGGTGAACATGGTGTGTTCGGCGGCCGTGCGTGCGGCGTCCGGGTAGCTGTGCGCACCGTCGGGAACCAGAAACGGGATCACCAGTTCGGGTGCGTCGTAGAGGATCTGGCCGCGGCCGACCCGGCGTTCGACGGCGTCTGGTGCCCTACCGTCGCCCGCGAGATCGGCTCGCCACTTGTCCTTCATCCGGTCCAGCAGTGCGGTCTTGGCCGCGGTGTCGGCCATCCACACGAACCGCACCGGCCGCGTGTGATGCGGGGCGGGCGCTGTCAGCGCCTCTGAAACGGCGGCTTCGATGAGTTCAGACGGGACAGGCTGCGCGCTGAATCGCCGAACCGATCGGCGCAACAGCTGCGCCTCGCCGCGGCCCATCGCGAGAGCCTCTTCGGTGCCCAGCCAGAAAAGGTCCTCTTCGCCGGGGCGCAGCAGCGTACGGGCATTGGATCCGTTGTCGTGCAGTGTCAGTCCTCGCACCACGGCAACCGGGATCCCGGTCAACTTGCCCTTCACCAGATCGGCTGCGGCGGCGATCTCGTCGGCGACCGCGACCTCGGTGACGACGAGCTCGTTTCCGTGTACGTCGTGTGCCCCTGCGTACCCGTGCAACACCGTGAGACCCGCTGCGCCGATAGCGGCATCGATCTGACCGTTGCGCCATGCGCGGCCCATGGTGTCGGTGACGACCACGCCGACGGTCACGCCGAGGCGGTCGCGCAGCCCGGCGCGCAGCGCGGCGGCGCTGCCGTCGGGATCGACGGGCAGCAGGGCGAGTTCGGTGGAGCCGACGTTGGAGCCGTCCACACCCGCGGCGGCCTGCACGATGCCGAGGTTGTTCTCGGTGATCAGCGTCCGGCCCTTACGGGCCAGCACCCGTACCGCTTCTTCATCGATCAGTTTGCGCCGCAGTGTGTCTCGCTGTTCGGGATCCTCCGGCGCCGGCACGATGCGACCTTCGCATTTGGACAGCACCTTGCTTGTCACGACCACGACGTCGTCGTTCCGCAGCCACGGCGCGGCGGCGGCCAGCGCCTCGCGCCAGATCGTCGCCGGGGCGGAACTCCGGCAGGCCGGTGACCGGAAGCAGCTCGATCGCGGCAGCCGAACCGTGCTCGGTCATGGCTTGACCCCAGCCAGATCGAGTCCGGCGCGGACCATCTCGGCCGTCGCCGCCGGTTCGGTCATCAGCAGCGGCACCGACCGCACCTCAATACCCGCGATCTGGGCGTCATCGCCCTCGTGCACGAGCCAGCCGTCGAGAATGCCGACACCCGAACGCGGTCCGTAGTACCCGCCGACCGCTTCGGACGTGCTGGCCACCCCGATCACCGAGAGGCACTCGTCTGCCATGCCGCGCAACGGCTTTCCGGCGACGATGGGGGAGTAGCCGATCACGCGCGCCGAGGTGGACCGCAGTGCGCCGCGAATTCCGGGTATGGCCAGGATGGAGCCGATGCTGACCACCGGGTTGGACGGCGCAAGCAGCACCACGTCGGCCGACGCGATCGCGTCGGTGACTCCGGGGCCTGCGGTGGCCTTGTCGGCGCCGACGAAAGCGAAGCTGTGCGTCGGCACCTGCGCCCGGTACCGCACCCACCACTCCTGAAAGTGGATCGCCCTTCGTTCCCCGGTTTCGGGATCGGTGACGACGACATGGGTTTCGCTGCGGTCATCGGTGGCCGGCAGCAGCCTCGCGCCGGGGGACCAGCGCCTGCACAATGCCTCTGTCACCTCCGACAGCGGGTAGCCGGCCCGCAGCATCTGGCTGCGGACGAGATGGGTGGCCAGGTCGCGGTCGCCGAGCCCGAACCAGTCCGGCTGCACTCCGTAGGCGGCGAGTTCCTCCTTGGCGTGCCACGTTTCGTTGCGATGGCCCCAGCCGCGTTCGGGGTCGATGCCGCCGCCGAGGGTGTACATGCAGGTGTCGAGGTCTGGGCAGATGCGCACGCCGAACATCCATGCGTCGTCGCCGATGTTGACGACCGCGGACAGCGAATGATCTTGTGATTGACCGCTCAGCGAACTGGCCGAGGCCGAGCAAGTGCTGCACGCCCAACAGGAATCGCGCACCGCCGACTCCGCCGACCAGAACGGTGACCTTCACACCGACCGAGACTAGGCGTTCGGTCACGAAGAGGTCTCGGCAGCCAGGCGATATGAGGATGTGACAGACACGCCGGAGCAGCGACGCGCCGAAATGAGATAACGAGATGGTATGAAATTTGGTTCTAACGCTTGACCCCGGCAGCTAACAAGTGTGTAATCACACCAGTGTCATTTTTCGGTTGGCCGGCCGGTTCCGGTGTCGCAGACCGAGATTCGATCACATGTTCGAATTGAGATGGCCGCACATTTCGATCGTGGGGCTCCATAGCGGATCAGTGAGACTAAGTGTGAGGAGGGGAAGATGTCTTTTGAGCAGGTCGATTTCGGTCAGCACACTCGATTCGACAATCGGGTACTTGGCTCCGTAGGCAATATCCCGCACACCAATACCGGGCCTGCGCCATTCGAAGCGTTGGGGCGTCCCCAATTGAGTCTGGTTCCTGAGCGTCCAGAACTGGACGCGGTGGCGCCGGCAACGTCAGACGACGAATGGCAGGAGCGCGCGCTGTGCGCGCAGACCGACCCCGAGGCGTTCTTCCCCGAGAAGGGCGGCTCGACTCGGGAGGCCAAGCGCATCTGCCTGGGCTGTGAGGTTCGCGACGCGTGCCTCGATTACGCGCTGGCCCACGACGAGCGTTTCGGCATCTGGGGCGGACTCTCCGAGCGGGAGCGTCGCCGCCTCAAGCGCGGCATCATCTGACGCTCTTCGCGCAAGCGCTCATCGCAATCTGAACGTGCGATGTCACTCGTCGTCGATCGAAGGGTCGATGACCGAAGGCTCGACGCCCAGATACGTGGCGACTTGGGCCACCAATACCTCATGCAATAGCTCGGCGAGTTCGACGGTGTCCTTCGCCCGTCGCTCGATCGGCTTGCGGAACAACACGATTCGCGCACGAGTGGAATTCCCGCGGACATCGACGCCTGCCGGGATCAGCCGGGCCAGCGCGATCGGACCGTCGGCCACCACCTCCGGCGGCCACTGCACACTGTCCGGGTCCTTCGGCGCCATCCGCGGGATTTCGTCGACGGCGACGTCGAGTGCATTGACCCGGTCCTGCCACCGCCGCTCGATCGGCTCGTAGGCCTCGAGCACCGCCATGTCGAACCGCTCGGCCCGGCTTCGCCAGCCGGGCACGGTAGAGGGAAGCAGCGGACCGCGCATGTCACGGCCTCGGCGTGATCGCTCGGCCATCCGAGAACTGTAACGGTTGGAAGTCGGCCCGCCGACGGCTGCGTGTCCGACGCCTTGGCGGGTTTCTCCCGCGATAGCCTCTCGTTCGTGAATGTTCCCCGTCGCTGCTGCCGGCCCGGGTGTCCCCACTATGCCGTCGCGACGCTGACGTTCGTCTACTCCGATTCCACCGCCGTGGTAGGCCCGCTGGCCACGGTCTCGGAGCCACATTCATGGGATCTGTGCGTGAGCCACGCGGGCCGGATCACCGCACCCCGCGGCTGGGAGCTGGTCCGCCACGCCGGGCCGCTGCCCACCCACCCGGACGAGGACGATCTGATCGCTCTGGCCGAGGCCGTCCGTGAGGGCCGCGAGGCTCCGGTCGCAGGTATCGCGGCCGGTTTCACCGATCCCGTCACCGGCGCCCACGGCGGCGCGCTGATGGCGCCGCCCGCCCCTCGGCCCGAGTCGAACGGCCGTAGGCGCGGCCATCTGCGGGTGTTACCCGACCCGGCGGAGTGACGGTGAAGTAGTCATCGCCGCGACGGATAGGCTGACGCTATGTCCCGACCGGCCGCGGCAGTCCACCGCGTCATCAAGGCATATGACGTGCGTGGACTGGTCGGCGACGAGATCGACGAGGGCTTCGTCGCCGATGTCGGTGCGGCGTTCGCGCGGTTGATGCGCGACGAGGGCGCCCGGCAAGTGGCAATTGGTTACGACATGCGAGACAGTTCGCCTGCGCTGGCGGCCGCGTTCGCCGACGGCGCAACGTCACAGGGTCTTGACGTCGTGCGGATCGGGCTGGCCTCTACGGATCAGCTGTATTTCGCTTCGGGACTGTTGGACTGCCCCGGCGCGATGTTCACCGCCAGCCACAACCCGGCGGCGTACAACGGCATAAAACTGTGCCGCGCAGGCGCCAAGCCCGTGGGCAAGGACACCGGGCTGTCGACCGTCAGCGACGACGTCATCGCCGGCGTGCCCACCTACGACGGACCGCGGGGCACGATCGCGGACCGCGACGTGCTGGCCGACTACGGCGAGTTCCTCCGCTCGCTGGTCGATTTGACGGACCTTCGACCGCTGCGGGTCGCCGTCGACGCCGGAAACGGGATGGCCGGCCACACCGCTCCCGCGGTCTTCGGCGCGATCTCCTCGCTGGACGTGCTGCCGCTGTATTTCGAACTGGACGGCACCTTTCCCAATCACGAGGCCAACCCACTGGACGCGGACAATCTCGTCGACCTGCAGAAGCATGTTGTCGCCACCGGCGCCGACATCGGGCTCGCGTTCGACGGCGACGCCGACCGGTGTTTCGTGGTGGACGAATCGGGGCATCCGGTTTCGCCGTCAGCGGTGACCGGCCTGGTCGCCGCTCGCGAGTTGAGCAGGGAGATCGGCGCAACGGTGATTCACAACCTGATCACCTCACGGGCGGTGCCCGAACTGGTCATCGAGCGGGGTGGCACGCCGGTGCGGTCCCGCGTCGGCCACTCCTACATCAAGGGCTTGATGGCCGACACCGGCGCGATCTTCGGCGGTGAACATTCGGCGCACTACTACTTCCGCGACTTCTGGGGCGCGGACTCCGGAATGCTGGCCGCCCTTCACGTGTTGGCGGCGCTCGGTGAGCAGCGCAGGCCGTTGTCGGAGTTGATGGCCGATTATCAGCGCTACGAAGCCTCCGGCGAGATCAACTTCACCGTCGTCGACTCGCACACGTGCGTCGAGTCGGTGCTGAAGTCGTTTTCAGACCGCATCCACTCGATCGACCACCTCGACGGGGTGACGGTCGATCTGGGCGACGGCAGCTGGTTCAACCTGCGTACCTCCAATACCGAGCCGCTTCTGCGGCTCAACGTGGAGGGGCGCACCGCCGAAGACGTCGACGAGGTGGTTGGGCGGGTGGCCGCCGAAATCGCCGCGCACACCGAGACTTCCACATGATCGCGCCCGCCACCATCGACTTGGACGACGCCGAGGGCCTGCTGGCCGCCGACCGGGGCGGGCTGCTGCGCGGCGCGTCGATGGCGGGTGCCCAGGTGCGCGCGACCGCCGCTGCGCTCGACGAGGGTGCTCTCGAGTCGGTTGCGGGCGGCCCGCCTCGCACGGTGATCTGGGTCGCCGGCCGCGGCAACGCCGAGACGGCCGGGTCGATTCTGGCTGCGGCGCTGGGCGGTTCGGCCGCGGCGCCGATCGTCGTCTGCGCAGAAGCGCCACCCTGGATCGGCGCGCTGGACCTTCTTGTCGTCGCAGGCGACGATCCCGGTGACCCGGCACTGGTCGGCGCGGCGGCTACCGCGGTGCGACGCGGCGCCCGGGTGGTCGTGGTCGCGCCCTACGACGGGCCGCTGCGCGACGCCACCGCGGGGCGCGCGGCCGTGCTCGAGCCCAGACTGTGGGTTCCCGACGACTTCGGTCTGGCCCGCTACCTGGCCGCGGGCATCGCGGTTCTGCATGCGGTCGACCCGGGCCTGCGCACGGATCTCGGCGCGCTCGCCGACGAACTCGACGCAGAAGCGTTGCGCAACAGCGCGGCACGCGAACTGTTCACCAATCCCGCCAAGACGCTGGCCGACCGGATGTCCGGGCGCGCCGTCGTGCTCACCGGCGACAACGCGGCCACGCTCGCGCTCGCCCGTCATTGTGGCGCGATCATGCTGCGGATCGCACACCAGGCGGTCGCTACCGTCGGCCTGGCCGATGTCATCGTGGCCTTGCGCACGGGGCTGGGCGCGCAATCCAATGCCGATCGCGAGGCCGCCCTGTTCCATGACGACGAGATCGACGGCCCGTTGCCGGAGCGCCCCCGGACCATTGCGCTGACACTGCAAGCCGAGCGTGCGGTGGTGGCGGCACGGGTGACGGGACTCGACGACGTCGCCATCGTCGGCGCCGAGGACGTGCCCGACGTGGGCGACGCACCGGTACAGTCGGGCCGTCCGGAGCAGCAATTGGCGATGTTGGCCGTCCGGCTGGAGATGGCGGCCACCTACCTACGACTGGTTCGAGGATAGCCGAGTGAACCTGTTACGAGGAGCGCTGCGGACCTATGCCTGGGGTTCGCGGACGGCCATTGCCGAATTCACCGGAAAACCAAGTCCTACAGCGCATCCGGAAGCCGAGCTGTGGTTCGGCGCCCACCCCGGCGACCCGGCATGGCTGGAGACCGACACCGGTGAGCACTCGCTGCTGGATGCCGTGCGCTCCGATCCGGAGGGACAGCTTGGCGCGGCGGCGCGCAATCGCTTCGGCGACACGTTGCCGTTCCTGATGAAGGTGCTCGCCGCCGACGAACCGCTGTCCCTGCAGGCCCATCCGAGCGCCGAGCAGGCTGCCGAGGGCTTCGCGCGGGAGGACCGGCTGGGCATTCCGGTGTCCTCACCGATCCGCAACTACCGCGACCGCAGCCACAAACCGGAGCTGCTGGTGGCGCTGCACACCTTCGAGGTGCTCGCCGGATTCCGGCCAGCCGCGAAATCGGTGGAATTGTTGCGGGCGCTTGCGGTTTCCGACCTCGATCCGTTCGTGAACCTGCTGGCCGGCCAGCCGGACGCGGACGGTCTGCGCGCGCTGTTCACGACGTGGATCACCGCGCCGCAACCGGACCTCGACGTGCTGGTGCCCGCCGTGATCGATGCCGCGATCAACTATGTCCGGTCAGGGACAAAGCAGTTCGCGACGGAGGCCAGGACCGTGCTCGAGCTCGGGGAGCGCTACCCCGGCGACGCAGGCGTGCTGGCCTCCTTGCTGCTGAACCGGTTGACCCTGCGCCCCGGCGAAGGGATCTATCTGCCCGCGGGCAATCTGCACACGTACCTGCACGGTGTCGGGATCGAGGTAATGGCCAACTCCGACAACGTCCTTCGCGGCGGCCTGACCCCGAAGCACGTTGACGTGCCGGAGTTGCTGCGGGTGCTGGACTTCGCACCAGCCAGCGAGGCGACCCTGCGCCCGACGACGTCGCACGACGGAATGGAAACGGTCTATGAGACTCCGGCGCCGGAGTTCTCGGTTTCGGTGTTGGGCATCGACGGAGACCTTCTCGGCCACGAGGTGGACGCACCCTCGCGCCACGACGGCCCGCAGATCGTCTTGTGCACCGAGGGTTCGGCGGTCCTACACGCCAAGTCGAGCGTGGTGACATTGGAGCGGGGCGCGGCGGCATGGGTGTCGGCCGACGACGGGCCGATCAGGCTCGTCGCCCAGCGTCCGACCAAGCTGTTCCGCGCGACCGTGGGCATTTAGGTGTCATCCGAGGGCAGCACAAGGGCGATTATTGCCGCCCTGATCGCCAACGCGGGTATCGCTGCCGCGAAGTTCGTCGGCTTTCTGATCACCGGCAGCTCGTCGATGCTGGCCGAGTCGGTGCACTCGGTCGCCGACACCAGCAACCAGGGTCTGCTGCTGCTCGGGCAGCGCCAGTCACGCAGGGAAGCCGACCCGCTGCACCAGTTCGGATACGGCCGCAGCCGGTACTTCTACTCGTTCGTGGTGGCGATGGTCCTGTTCACGCTGGGGTCGGTATTCGCGCTCTACGAGGGCTACCACAAGATCTCGCACCCGGCGGAGCTCACCTCACCGATCGTGGCGATCGCCATCCTGGTCGTCGCAATCTGCCTGGAGGGCTACAGCTTTCGCACCGCGGTCAAGGAGTCCAGACCGCTGAAGCGCTCCGGCAGTTGGTGGCGGTTCATCCGTAATTCGCGAAACCCGGAGCTTCCGGTGGTCCTGCTGGAGGATACCGGCGCGCTCGTCGGCCTGGTGTTCGCGCTCGCCGGTGTCGGGCTGACGATGCTCACCGGAGAACCCGTGTGGGACGGCGTCGGCACCATCGCGATCGGCGTGCTGCTCGGCGTCATCGCCGTCGTCCTGATGATCGAGATGCACAGCCTGTTGATCGGTGAGGGTGCTACTGGCGAACAGGACCGGGCGATCCGGGCGGCGCTCGAGCAGACCGACAACATCGACCGGCTGATCCATCTGCGTACGCAATACCTCGGCCCCGAGGAACTCCTGGTGGGCGCGAAGATCGCGCTCGCGCCGTCGACCGACCTGGCCACCGTGGCCGCCACCATCAATGCGGCCGAAGCGGCGATCCGCGCGGCGGTGCCCGCCGCGCAGGTTATCTACCTGGAACCAGATCTCGATCGTGCGCTGACCGGCTAGCCGCCCGCTTCTCGGCCAGGAACAACCGCATGTTGTGCCCGATGGTCCGGCCGACCAACTTCATCGACGGGACCATGTAGAGGCTGTCCAGCAGGCTGAACCGGCGTAGAAACCATTCGGCGAGAACGGGATCGGTCTCGGCGGCGCCGAGGAACTGGTCGAAGAGGCCTCCCACGGGGCGGTACCACCACGGCATCGGTCCGGAGGCCCGGTGCAGGACAAGGTCTCCGATCGCGTTCATCGTCCACACCGGGTACGTCGACTTCGCCGTTGCGGCGTTGAACTCGCGGGCGAGATCGGCGCCCGGCGATTCGAGGGCTCGCCGCAGGTGGCCCGCCTGAAGCGAGGTCATCGTCATGCCTTGCCCGAAGGTGGGATTGAAGCTGGCGACGGCGTCACCGAACGGCAGGATCCCGGCGGGGAATCGGTCCAGCTTGTGGTACCGGCGCCACCGGCTGGTCGGGTACTTGTGGAACGCCACGTCACCGATGGGCTCGCCCTGCCGGATGGCGGTCGCGATGTGGGCGGGCAGGACTTCGTCTGCCAGAGTGCACATTTCGGCGAAATCGTGCGGTGGTTCCACCTTGGCGACGCCGAAGGTGGTCAGGCCCCAGGTGCCGTCCTCGTAGCAGAGCATGCCCAGCCCGCGCGGCTGCTCTCTGGAAGCGCCTGCGACGACCACCTTCTCGGTGATGAGTCCGTCCGGTATTCGCAGCTGGTGTGAGGCGTAGCTGACGCCGACATCGACGCTGTTCTCGGGAGGGCGGTCGAATCCCCACTGCTCCAACCAGACCGGCAGCCGGGTGCCGCGGCCCGCGGTGTCGACGACGAGATCGGCCGGTATCGCGTCACCGGTGTCGAGCCGCACGCCGGTCACGCGCTGTCGTGCCGTGTCGAAGCTCGGCTCGGCGACGCCGGCGCGCACGATATCCACATTGACGATCTGTGTCACCCGTCTGCGGATCTGCCATTCCAGGTGCGGGCGACTCGGCACGTACGCGGTGAACTCGTCGCGCAGCTTGCGCGTCGTCCCGAGGACGTGTCCGGCCCCGCCGAAGTGGATGCAGTCCGGCCGGTTCTCCAGGATCGGCACGCCAGCGGCGACCATGTCGTCGAGCAGACCGGGAAAATGCGACTCGAGTTCCTGGGCGCCGCGCGCCATCAGCAGATGGACGTGTCGGCCCTGCGGCACCGCCGCTCGGTTCGCCGGCTCCGCGGGCAGGTCGTCGCGTTCGTACACCGTGACCCGGTCGTAGAAGTCCGAGAGCACTCGCGCCGCGCACATGCCGGCGATGCTCGCCCCGATCACGACCGCATGATCCCCACTCCGCCCCATGGGCGCCGATGGTAGTGGGTACTCAACGTGCGCCGACCCACCTTCGGGGCGGCGTCACGAAAGGGTAAGGCGTATGGATCGCGTGTTGCTGGGCCGGCGAACCAAGTCCGTCGAGCAGTCCATCGAGGACACCGACGAGCCTGGAACCCGGTTACGCAAGGACCTGACCTGGTGGGACTTGATCGTCTTCGGGGTGTCGGTCGTGATCGGCGCGGGAATCTTCACCATCACCGCGTCCACCGCGGGCGGCATCACCGGGCCCGCCATATCGATCTCGTTCATCCTCGCCGCGATCGCGTGCGGGCTGGCGGCCCTGTGCTACGCCGAGTTCGCCTCCACCGTTCCCGTCGCCGGTAGCGCCTACACCTTCTCCTACGCGACGTTCGGCGAGTTCGTCGCATGGATCATCGGCTGGGACCTGATTCTGGAGTTCGCGGTCGCCGCAGCCGTCGTCGCCAAGGGCTGGTCGAGCTATCTCGGGACGGTGTTCGGCTTCGGCGGCGGCACAACGCAACTAGGCGGCATCGAGCTCGACTGGGGTGCGCTGCTCATCATCGCCTTCGTCACCGCCATCCTGGCCTGGGGCACCAAGCTGTCGGCAGAGGTGAGCCTGGTCATCACCGTCATCAAGGTCGCGGTCGTGCTCCTGGTGGTTGCCGTCGGGGCGTTCTACATCAAGTCGTCCAACTACACGCCGTTCATCCCGCCTGCAGAGTCCGGTGGCGGTTCGGGCGCAGAGCAGTCGCTGCTGTCGCTCATCACCGGCGCCGAGGGCAGCAACTACGGCTGGTACGGGGTGCTGGCCGGCGCGTCGATCGTGTTTTTCGCGTTCATCGGCTTCGACATCGTCGCCACCACCGCCGAGGAGACCAAGGACCCGCAGCGCGACATCCCCCGCGGCATTCTGGGCTCGCTGGCGATCGTCACCGTGCTGTATGTCGCGGTCGCCGTGGTGTTGACCGGCATGGTGCATTACACCGCGCTGAAGGGCGAGAAGGCGAACCTTGCGACGGCGTTCTCCGAGAACGGGGTGGAGTGGGCGGCCAAGGTGATCTCGATCGGCGCACTGGCCGGGCTGACCACCGTCGTCATCGTGCTCGTCCTCGGCCAGACGCGGGTGCTGTTCGCGATGTGCCGCGATGGTCTTCTGCCAAGAGCAATGGCCAAGACCGGACCGCACGGGACGCCGGTGCGCATCACCATCCTGGTAGGTGTGCTGGTTGCGATCGCGGCCTCGGTGTTCCCGATGGGCAAGCTGGAGGAGATGGTGAACATCGGCACTTTGTTCGCCTTCGCGCTGGTGTCGGGGGGCGTGATCCTGTTGCGTCGCTCGCGGCCCGATCTGAAGCGCGGTTTCCGGGTGCCATTGGTGCCGCTGGCTGCCGATCGCCGCGATCCTGGCCTGCGGATGGTTGATGTTGAACCTCACTGCACTGACCTGGATCCGATTCCTGATCTGGATGGCCATCGGTGTCGTCATCTACCTGCTGTACGGCTACCGGCACTCGGCGCTGGCGAAGAGGGAGGCCGCGACTTCGGCGTGATTTGTTGCGGCCAGCGCAACTAACCACGCCGAATCCACGCAGATGGAACCGTTCGAGGTGCGGCGAGCATCTGCTTTTGCGTGCTGAATGACTGTCTCCGTCGCCAGGATGGAGTCTTGACGCTCGCCGACGCCCGTCGGTGCGGAATCGACAGGCACGCCGTCCACAGGCGGGTTCGGGCGGGAAACTGGCGGCAGTGCGCTCGCGGCGTGTATTTCGTCGACGACCGCCCTTTCACCGACGCAGCGCGCGTCCGGGCCGCCGTGTGGAGTTTCGGCGCGCGGGCCGCGGCGAGTGGACTCGCAGCGGCGTTTTGGCTCGGGCTGACGAGGTTCCCGCCCGATATCGTCGAGGTGACGGTGCCTCGGGACAGCAACGGCCGCAAGCGTGCCGGTTCGCGTGTCCGACGACGAGATCTGGCCGCTGCCGATGTCGTCGAGCGGCGAGGCCTTCGAGTCACGGCGCTACCGCTGACCGTTGTCGAAGCCGCGGTGCGACAACGTGGCGGCGCCAAGCTGATGGACTCGGCCTTACAACGTGACGTGGGACTGCGTGAGTTGTGGGCAGCACACCTGCGCAACAAGGGGCGATACGGATCGCCGGCGTCGCGACTACTTCTCCAAGCCGCCTCTGACGGCGCGCGCTCGGTTGCCGAGCGATTGCTTGTGAAGCTGCTGCGCGACGCCGGCATCACCGGATGGCAGACGAACTATCCGGTCGGGGGATACAAGGTCGACGTCGGTTTTCCCGGCCCGAAAGTAGCGATCGAAGTCGACGGCTTCGCATTTCACAGCGGACCGGTCGAGTTTCAGGTCGATCGCGAACGACAGAACAACATCGCCCTTCTCGGCTGGCAGGTCCTTCGCTTCACATGGCTGGACTTGACGGAATACCCGCAACGGGTGCTGGCGGTCATTCGCTCAGCGACTTCGGCGTGACTGGTTGCGACTGGCGCAACGGAGCACGCCGAAATCGCTCAAGGCGAGTTTACAAAATAGGCATTTGTGTCTAGACAGGCGACAAATCCACCTCTATAGTCAAATCCTGAAGGTGATGGCACTCACAGGGAGGTGGACCGCAGTGACGGCCCAACTGACGCAAACCGAAATCGAGCAGTGGCGAGACAAGAAACGGCATCTGTGGCTGATGGGGCTGATCGCCCCGACCGCTTTGTTCGTGATGCTGCCGCTGGTGTGGACGTTCAACCAGTGGAGCTGGCATATCGCGGCACAGGTGCCGTTCTGGATCGGCCCGATCCTGCTCTACATCCTGCTGCCCGCGCTCGACCTGCGGTTCGGTCCTGACGGCCAGAACCCGCCGGACGAGGTGATGGAGCGGTTGGAGAACGACAAGTACTACCGCTACTGCACCTACATCTACATCCCGTTCCAGTACGCCAGCGTCATCTTCGGCGCGTACCTGTTCACCGCATCCGACCTCAGCTGGTTGGGCTTCGACGGTGGGCTTGGCTGGGCGGCCAAGATCGGGCTCGCGCTTTCGGTCGGGGTCCTCGGCGGGGTCGGCATCAACACCGCCCACGAGATGGGCCACAAGAAGGACGAACTGGAGCGCTGGCTGTCGAAGATCACGCTTGCGCAGACCTGCTACGGCCACTTCTACATCGAGCACAACCGCGGCCACCACGTCCGCGTCGCCACCCCGGAGGATCCCGCGTCGGCCCGGTTCGGTGAGACGTTCTGGGAGTTCCTGCCGCGCAGCGTGTGGGGTAGTGCGAAGTCGTCGTGGGAGCTGGAGGCCAAGCGGCTGCGGCGGGCTGGCAAGAGTCCGTGGCATTGGTCCAACGACGTGCTCAACGCGTGGGCGATGTCGGTGGTGCTCTACGGCGTCCTGATCGCCGTATTCGGCCTGGCGCTCATTCCATACATCGTCATCTCTGCGGTGTTCGGCTTCACGCTGCTGGAGACCGTGAACTACCTGGAGCACTACGGGCTGCTGCGACAGAAGCTCGACAGCGGCCGCTACGAGCGGTGCGCGCCCGTGCACAGCTGGAACTCCGACCACATCGTCACCAACCTGTTCCTGTACCACCTACAGCGGCACAGCGATCACCACGCCAACCCGACCCGGCGCTACCAGACGCTGCGAAGCATGGCGGGTGCGCCCAACCTGCCCAGCGGCTACGCGTCGATGATCGGACTGACGTACTTCCCGCCGCTGTGGCGCAAGGTGATGGACCACCGGGTGCTCGCGCACTACGACGGCGACATCACGCGGGTGAACATGGCGCCGCGGATGCGGGACAAGATGCTGGCCAAGTACGGGGCGGGAGTGCCCCAGTGACCGCGTACCGGTGCCCCGGCTGCGACTACGTCTACGACGAGTCGAAAGGCGCTCCACGAGAAGGGTTTCCGGCGGGCACGCAATGGAGCGAGATACCCGACGACTGGAGCTGCCCCGACTGTGCGGTTCGCGAGAAGGTCGACTTCGAAAGTGTGGAGGTACGGAAATGAATGACTACAAGCTGTTCGTCTGCGTGCAGTGCGGCTTCGAGTACGACGAAGAGAAGGGTTGGCCCGAGGACGGCATCGCCCCCGGCACCCGGTGGGACGACATCCCCGACGACTGGAGCTGCCCGGACTGCGGCGCGGCCAAGTCGGATTTCGAGATGGTCGAGGTCGCGCGCTCTTGACGGCTATCGTCGCCCGTGTGAACGAGGGTCGGACCGCGCAGCGCATCCCATACGCCGAGGCGTCGAGGGTGCTGCTGCGCGATTCGATTCTGGACGGGATGCGCGACCTGCTGCTGACCCGTGACTGGTCGTCGATCACGCTGTCGGATGTCGCGAGCGCGGCAGGCATCAGCAGGCAGACCATCTACAACGAGTTCGGTTCGCGGCAGGGCCTGGCGCAGGGCTACGCGATGCGGCTGGCCGACCGTCTCGTCGATGCGGTCGACAGCGCGATCAACGGCAACGTCGGCGACATCTACGCCGCCTTCCTCGAGGGCTTCCGGGACTTCTTCACGGAGTCGGCCAGCGACCCGCTGGTCATCTCTCTGCTGACCGGCGGCACCAAGCCCGATCTGCTGCAGCTCATCACCACCGACAGCGGCCCGATCATCACCCACTGCTCGTCGCGGTTGACGCTAACTTTCATGCACAGCTGGGTGCGCGCCAGCGAAGAGGACTCCGGCGTGCTGTCCCGGGCCATCGTCCGGTTGTGTATCAGCTATGTCTCGATGCCGCCGGAGGCCGACCATGATGTGGCCCGCGACCTGGCACGTCTCATGACGCCATTCGCCGAACGGTACGGTGTCATCGAATCGGATTAGCCGCGGCTTGGGAGGACGAGGCCGTGCGGGCTAATGTGTAACTAAGCTAACTAATTGCGCGGAGAAGAAGGACGAGCATGACAACGACTGAGCAGCGGCTGACCGCAGATGTTGCCAACGGCATCGATTACAAGGTGGCCGACCTGTCCCTGGCCGAGTTCGGCCGCAAGGAGATCAGGCTCGCCGAACACGAGATGCCAGGGCTGATGGCGCTGCGCCGGGAGTACGCCGACGTGCTGCCGCTGAAGGGCGCGCGGATCTCCGGCTCGCTGCACATGACAGTGCAGACCGCGGTGCTGATCGAGACCCTGGTGTCGCTGGGCGCCGAAGTCCGCTGGGCGTCGTGCAACATCTTCTCCACCCAGGACCATGCGGCGGCCGCGACCGTCGTCGGCCCGCACGGGACACCCGAGGAGCCCAAGGGCGTCCCGGTGTTCGCGTGGAAGGGCGAGACCCTCGAGGAATACTGGTGGGCCGCCGAGCAGATGCTGACCTGGCCCGGCGAGCCGGCCAACATGATCCTCGACGACGGCGGTGACGCCACCATGCTGGTGCTGAAGGGCGCCCAGTTCGAGAAGGCCGGCGTGGTGCCGCCGACCGAGGACGACGCCTCCGACGAGTACAAGGTGTTCCTGGCGCTCATCCGCAAGCGCTTCGAGACCGACAAGACCAAGTGGACCAAGATCGCCGAGTCAGTTCAAGGGGTCACCGAGGAGACCACCACCGGCGTGCTCCGGCTGTACATGTTCGCCGCCGCAGGCGAATTGCAGTTCCCGGCCATCAACGTCAACGACTCGGTGACCAAGAGCAAGTTCGACAACAAGTACGGCACCCGGCACTCGCTGATCGACGGCATCAACCGCGGCACCGACGTGCTGATCGGCGGCAAGGCCGCGCTGGTCTGCGGCTACGGAGACGTCGGCAAGGGCTGCGCGGAAGCGCTCAAGGCGCAGGGCGCCCGCGTCGCGGTCACCGAGATCGACCCGATCAACGCGCTGCAGGCGCTGATGGACGGCTTCGAGGTGAAGACGGTCGAAGAGGCCGTCGGCTGGGCCGACATCATCATCACCGCGACCGGTAACCAGGGCATCATCACCCTCGAGCACATGAAGTCGATGAAGCATCAGGCGATCCTCGGCAACATCGGCCACTTCGACGACGAGATCGAGATGGCGCGCCTCGAGAAAGATCCCAAGATCCGCCGGATCAACATCAAGCCGCAGGTCGACGAGTTCGTCTTCGAGGACGGCCATTCCATCATCGTGCTGTCCGAGGGCCGGCTGCTGAACCTGGGCAACGCGACCGGTCACCCGTCGTTCGTGATGAGCAACAGCTTCTCCAACCAGGTGATCGCGCAGATCGAGCTGTGGACCAAGAACGACGAGTACGACAATGAGGTCTACCGGCTGGCCAAGCATCTCGACGAGAAGGTCGCCAAGATCCACGTCGAGGCACTCGGTGGATCGCTGACTCGGCTCACGAAAGAGCAGGCCGAGTACATCAACGTCGACGTGGACGGGCCGTACAAGCCGGAGCACTACCGCTACTGATCCAACGCTCGAGACTGCGGACAGATCGCGAATCAGCCGAAAAGCGCGCACTGTCCGCAGTTTCGTCGTTAATGTCGCCCCGTGGGTCGGGGAGTCGTGGGGGTTCTGCTTGCGCTGCTGTTGATCGGATCCATCGGAATCGCTCCACCCGTATTCGCCGACGATCCGACGAACGACGCGCACGACCCGTATTTCAACGAAGACGAATATCAGGCGTTCTATACCCCGCCCGATCCGCTGCCGCCGGGGGCGCCGGGTGACCTGATTCGCACCGAGCCGTCCCGCTTGGTGCTCGAACCGTCGGGTCAGCTCGGCATGATCATGGCCGACGCCACCCGAATCATGTACCGCAGCACCGATGTTCACGGTAATCCGATGGTGGTCACCGGTACCTACTTCGAGCCGTACAACGATTGGCCGGGCGGTGGGCCACGGCCGCTGCTCGTGTACGGCCCCGGCACCCAGGGCCAAGGCGACCAGTGCGCGCCGTCGCGCCAGTTCAACCAGGGCATCCATTGGCGGCCGTATCTCGACCTCGCCTTCAACTACGAGGAGCTGTTCGTCTCCACGATGGTCGCGCGCGGGTTCGCGATCGTGATGACGGACTACCAGGGCCTGGGCACCCCCGGCCTGCACACCTATGTCGGGCGCGTACCGCAGGGCAACGCGATGCTCGACGCGGCCCGCGCCGCGAAGAAGCTGCCGGACACCTCGCTGGATCCCGAAGGCCCGCTTGCGTTCTGGGGCTACTCACAGGGTGGGGGAGCCGCGGCGTCAGCGGCCGAACTCGCATCGTCGTACGCGCCGGAGCTGAAGATTGTCGGCACGTATGCCGGCGCGCCGCCGGCCGATCTCAAGGAACTATTTCCCTACGCCGACGGCAGCGTTCTCGTCGGCGCCGTCGGCTATGCGCTCAACTCCGTCATCACGGCCTATCCCGAGCACGCCGACGAAATCCGCGCGACGTTGACACCTCGCGGCGCCGACATGCTCTTCAAGGTGGCCGATCAGTGCGTTGCCGAAACGCTCGCGAAGTTCATGTTCCGGCACCTGCAGCCGTACTTCAACGAAGACATCAACAAACTCGTCAACGAGGAGCCGTTTTCCAGCCTGTTCGACGAACAACGGCTCGGTCGGTTCAAACCCGACGCGCCCGTGATGATTTTGAGCAATCGCTACGACCCGTTGGTGCCGTGGACGGCGGCCAATCAGCTCGGCCGTGACTGGTGTGCGCAGGGTGCCGACGTTCAGTTCTGGACCAACGAAGAGCCGCCGTTCCTCAACAAGGCGATCATCAACCACGCACTGCCGATGGTCGTCGACGGCGAACGCGCCATGCAGTGGGTCGCCGACCGCTTCAACGGTCTACCTAGCACGCCCAACTGCGGCCAGTTCTAGGGCGGAGGGGGGCCCGGGTTACCGCAGCGGTTCTTGATGTCGGTCAGCGGCTGGCGGATGCCCGCAAGGTCGGTCTTCGTCTGAGGGTGCGTCTTCATGTACGCCTGGACCTTCGGCTTCGCCTGGTCGCGCGTCAGCCCTTCGAGGCCGTTGAAGAAGTTGTTCACGTCGGGATGATCGACAAGGTATTGCCCTGTCGCTTGCTGCACGCCTGCCCTGACGAATTCCAGGTCGGCGGCGCTGCAATTCGGGGGATTGGCGGCGGGGTCGGAGTTGGCGTACGCCAGCGGAGTGCCTGCGAACAGCGCCGCGCCGACCATCGCGGTACATACGAGCAGCTTCATGCCTTTTAGTTTTGAGCACGCTGTGTCCGGCTGCGCCGATCACAAGCGGTCTGGCAGGAAACCCCAAGAGAACGAGAGGGTTAGGCTCGGCGCGTGCTGATCGCGATCGAGGGCGTCGACGGCGCGGGCAAGCGCACGCTGACCCAAGGCCTGCGCGCGTCCTTCGAGGCTGACCGCAAGACCGTCGCGAGCCTGTCGTTTCCGCGCTACGGCCGATCGGTGCCCGCCGACATCGCCGCCGAGGCGCTTCACGGCGGGCACGGTGACCTTTCGGACTCGGTATACGCGATGGCCGTGCTCTTCGCGTTGGACCGCGCCGGTGCGCGCGAGGAGATCGAACTCCTACAGGCGGAGTACGACGTGCTGATCCTCGACCGCTACGTCGCGTCCAACGCCGCCTACAGCGCGGCACGCCTGCACGAGGACGCCGACGGTGATGTGGTGGCATGGGTGGGCGAACTCGAATACGGACGGCTGCGGTTGCCCGCACCGGACTGGCAGGTGCTGCTCGACGTGCCCGCCGAGCTGGCCGCCGAACGTGCGGAGCACCGCGCCAACACCGAAGCCGACCGGGCGAAGGACGCCTACGAACGCGACGACGGCCTGCAGCGGCGCACCGGCCGGGTCTACTCCGGGCTGGCCGCAGCGGGCTGGGGCGGGCGCTGGTTGGTGGCGGGACCGGACATCGACGGCGCAGCGCTAGCTGTCGAGCTGGGTAAATAACCGACTCGCGGGCGCGCTATCAGCGATTTATCGCGATTTGGTGACACCATGGACTCCATGAGGCAAAGGATTCTGGTCGTCGACGACGACCCTTCGCTCGCCGAGATGCTGACGATCGTGCTGCGCGGTGAAGGGTTCGACACCGCAGTCATCGGAGACGGCACCCAGGCGCTCACCGCCGTGCGCGAGTTGCGGCCCGACCTGGTCCTGCTGGACCTGATGCTGCCCGGCATGAACGGAATCGACGTGTGCCGTGTGCTGCGCGCCGACTCCGGGGTGCCGATCGTGATGTTGACGGCCAAGACCGACACCGTCGACGTGGTGCTCGGTCTGGAGTCCGGCGCCGACGACTACGTGATGAAGCCCTTCAAGCCGAAGGAGCTGGTGGCCCGCGTGCGCGCCCGGCTGCGCCGCAACGAAGACGAGCCCGCGGAGATGCTTTCCATCGCCGATGTGGACATCGACGTACCCGCCCACAAGGTGACCCGGCAGGGCGAGCAGATTTCGCTGACACCGTTGGAGTTCGACCTTTTGGTGGCGCTGGCACGCAAACCGCGGCAGGTGTTTACTCGTGATGTGCTTCTCGAACAGGTGTGGGGTTACCGGCACCCCGCCGACACCCGTTTGGTGAACGTGCATGTCCAACGTTTGCGGGCGAAGGTCGAGAAGGATCCTGAGAACCCGCAAGTTGTGCTGACTGTTCGAGGAGTGGGATACAAGGCCGGACCGCCGTGATCTTTAGCTCGAGACGGCGCATCCATCGGCGTTCGGCACCACTGATACGCGGATTGGGTTCGCTGGGTCGGGCATTGAGCCTTGCATGGCGCCGCTCCCTGCAACTGCGGGTGGTGTCGCTGACGCTCGGGCTGTCACTGGCCGTGATCCTGGTGCTCGGCTTCGTACTGACGAGCCAGATCACCGATCGCATCCTCGAGGTGAAGGTGCGTGCGGCCACCGAGGAGATCGAACGGGCCCGCAACACCGTCAGCGGCATCGTCGGCGGCGAGGAGACCCGGTCGCTGGACAGCAGCCTGCAGCTGGCGCGCAACACACTCATCGACCGCAAGGCCGACGCAGGCGCGGGGCTGGCGGGCGCATTCGACGCCGTGCTCGTCGTTCCCGGTGACGGACCGCGCGCCGCGACCGCAGCTGGACCCGTTGCGCAGATCCCCAACGCGCTGCGGGACTTCGTGAAGGCCGGCCAGGTCAGCTACCAGTACGCGACGGTGCGCACCGAAGGCTTCTCCGGCCCTGCGTTGATCATCGGCACCCCGACGTCGTCGCCCGTCACCAACCTCGAGCTGTACCTTGTCTTTCCGCTGAACAACGAGGAATCCACGATCGCATTGGTGCGCGGCACGATGGCCACCGGCGGCGTGGTGCTGCTGCTCATGCTCGCCGCCATCGCACTGATCGTCGCGCGCCAGATCGTGCTGCCGGTGCGGTCGGCGTCGCGGATCGCCGAACGGTTCGCCGAGGGCCACCTCACCGAGCGGATGCCGGTGCGCGGCGAGGACGACATGGCGCGGCTCGCGGTGTCGTTCAACGACATGGCCGAAAGCCTGTCGCGGCAGATCACCCAGCTCGAGGAGTTCGGAAACCTGCAGCGCCGCTTCACCTCCGACGTCAGCCACGAGCTGCGCACCCCGCTGACCACGGTGCGAATGGCCGCCGACCTGATTCACGACCACAACGAAGAACTCGAGCCTGCGCTGCGGCGGTCGACCGAGCTGATGGTCAGCGAACTCGACCGCTTCGAACTGCTGCTCAACGACCTGCTCGAGATCTCCCGCCACGACGCGGGCGTCGCTGAGCTGTCCGTTGAGGCGGTCGACCTGCGCGACACCGTGCAGAGCGCGCTGGACAACGTCGGCCACCTCGCAGGCGACGCCCAGATCGACCTGATCGTCGACATGCCCGCCGAGGAGGTCATCGCCGAGGTCGACCCACGCCGGGTGGAACGCATTCTGCGCAACCTCATCGCCAACGCGATCGACCACGCCGAACGCAAGCCGGTGCGGATCAGGATGGGCGTCGACGAGGACACCGTCGCGGTCACCGTCCGCGACTACGGCGTGGGCTTGCGGCCCGGCGAGGAGAAGCTGGTGTTCAGCAGGTTCTGGCGCTCCGACCCGTCGCGGGTCCGCCAATCCGGCGGCACCGGGCTCGGCCTGGCGATCAGCATCGAGGACGCCCGGCTGCACCAGGGCAGGCTCGAGGCGTGGGGCGAGCCCGGCAAGGGCGCGTGCTTCCGGCTGACCCTGCCGCTGGTCCGCGGCCACAAGGTGACGACAAGCCCGTTGCCGCTGAAACCCGTTGGACGCGAACGTAAGCCACGAAAGTCGGAAAGGGAGCGGCAACCGGCGGGGGAGAGCGTGTGAAGCGCCGCTCTTGGCGACCTCTGCTCCTCGCGTCCGCGGCCGTCGCGTGCGCGTGCGCGATGGTGTTGGCCGGATGCGCAGGGGTGCCCAGCTCGTCGGCGCCGCAGGCCATCGGGACCGTCGACCGTCCTGCGCCACCGAGCCTGCCGAAGCCGACGCCGGGCATGGATCCCGATGTGCTTCTGCGCGAGTTCATCAAGGCAACGGCCGATCCGTCCAACCGCCATCTGGCCGCGCGGCAGTTCCTCACCGAATCGGCGTCCAACGGCTGGGACGACGCGGGCAGCGCGCTGCTGATCGACCGGGTCGTCTTCGTCGAAACGCGGGGGCCCGACAAGGTTTCGGTCAGTATGCGTGCCGACATCCTCGGTTCGCTTTCCGACATCGGGGTGTTCGAGACCGGCGAGGGCGCGCTGCCCGACCCGGGCCCGATCGACTTGGTGAAGACGTCGGGCGGCTGGCGCATCGACAAGCTGCCGAACGGGGTTTTCCTTGACTGGCAACAGTTTCAGGAGACGTACAAGCGCAACACGCTGTACTTCGCCGACCCGACCGGAAAGACCGTGGTTCCCGATCCCCGCTATGTCGCGGTCTCCGATCCGGACCAGCTGGCCACCGAGCTCGTCACCAAGCTGATCGCGGGTCCGCGTCCGGAAATGGCGAACACCGTGCGCAACCTGCTCGGCCCGCCGCTGCGCCTGCGCGGGCCGGTGACCCGCGCCGACGGCGGCAAGATGGGTGTCGGCCGCGGCTACGGCGGTGCGCGCATCGACTTGGAGAACCTGTCGACCACCGATCCGCACAGCCGCCAACTGCTTGCGGCCCAGATCATTTGGACGCTCTCCCGCGCGGGGATCAACGGACCCTACGTGATCAACGCCGACGGCGCGGCGCTCGACGACCGGTTCGCCGATGGCTGGCAGACCTCCGATGTCGCGGCCACCGACCCGGGTGCGGCGGACGGTGCGGCCGCCGGGCTGCACGCCTTGGTCGACGGGTCGCTGGTGGCACTGGACGGACAACGGGCGCCGCGCGTGCCGGGCCCGTTCGGTGCGACGCCCAATCAGACGGGGGCGGCAGTATCGCGCAGCGGCCAGGACGCGGCATCGGTGGTGACGCTGAATGCGGGTGCACCGGAGATGGCGTCGTCGCTGTGGGTCGGTCCGATCGGCGGAAATCCGTTGCAGGCGATGGACGGTCGCACCCTGTCGCGGCCCACCTGGTCACTCGACGACGCGGTGTGGGTGGTGGTGGACGGCAACAACGTGGTGCGCACGGTCCAGGACGCATCGGGGCAACCGGGCCGCATACCGGTCGATTCCACGGCGGTGACCACGCGGTTTCCCGGGCCGATCGCGGAGCTGCAGCTGTCCCGAGACGGAACGCGCGCAGCGATTCTGATCGCCGGCCAGGTGATTCTGGCCAGCGTCGAGCAGACGCCAGGCGGCGGCTACGCGCTGACCTACCCCCGCCGGCTGGGCTTCGGCCTCAAGGACACCGTGGTGTCGTTGTGCTGGCGCACGGGCGACGACATCGTCGTCAGCCGCACCGATCCGCAACACCCGGTGTCCTACGTCAACCTCGACGGGGTGAACTCCGACGGCCCGAGCCGCAACCTGCTGATGCCGGTGGGGGCCGTCGCCGCGAACCCGTCGACGGTGTACGTGGCCGATGCCCGCGGGATCCTGCAGCTGTCCGGTTCGGCAGCCGAGAACGACCCTCGATGGGTCGAGGTCCGACCACTCATGACGCCCGGCGCCATCCCCGTTCTCCCTGGCTGAACGCGGCGCTTTTCGGCGTTGCGCAGACAAAACGCCCTCAGTGGCGTTTCCTATCACCAGGTCTGTAGGCCCAGCCCGCCGAAAGGTCCAGCAATGAACATCGATGACGTCCGCGTGCCACGACAACAGGTGATTCGCGGTGCCGGCCTCGTGCTGACCGCCGGCGCACTCGCGGCATGCGGCGATGGCGGAGACAAACCCGCCGCCAGCAGCGAGGCGGCGACAAGCCCGCCACCCGCCGAAACGCCACCCGCCGAAGCGCCGGGGGGCGCGATCGCCAAGACCGCCGACGTGCCGGTCGGATCGGGCGTGATCGTCGACGAAATCGTGGTCACGCAGCCCACCGCCGGTGTGTTCAAGGGGTTCTCCTCGACCTGCACGCACAAGGGGTGCGCGGTGAACAAGGTGGCCGACGGCACGATCGACTGCCCCTGCCACGGCAGCAAGTACAACTTGGACGGCACGGTCGCCAAGGGCCCGGCGACAGCGCCGTTGGAGTCGAAACCCCTCTCCGTACAGGGCGATTCGATCGTTCTGGAGTGACCCGGCCGATCAGGCCGAGCTGACGCCGGGAATCCTGCCCTCGCGAAACGCCTCGACGAAGTGCCGATGGTCGTCGCGCACCGTCTCGGCGTAGGAGAGCCCGAATTCGACGATGTCGTCGACGAACTCGTCGGCGCGATCGCCGATCAGCTCGGCGATCGCGTCCTCGGTCTGGAACCCGACGAGTTCCTGGTCGCTGTCGGCGTCACCGACGCAGTGCACCTTGGCCACGGCGCGGCCGAGCTGTTCGATCACCTCGGTCAGTTCGTCGGGTTCGGTCAACTCGTCCCATTCGAGGTCGGACTCATATGGCGACAACTCCGCGACGACGTAACCGACCCCGTCGATCTCGGTGTAGCCGAGCAGGGGATCGGCGTGTGCCTGCAGCGCCCGCTGCGACACCGCGGTGCGGTGCCCGTGGTGCTTGAAGTACTTGTGCACGGCCTCGTCGTCGACGACGCGGCTCGCAGCGGCGACGTTGCCCTGCTTCATCGACAGCACGATGTCGTTGTCGAGGGCCTGGTTGAAGCCCTCGATCAGCACGTTGTAGCTCGGCAGGCCGGCACTGCCGATCCCGAACCCCGTCCTGCCGACGATGTCCTTGACGTCATAGGCGACTTCGCGGAACCTCTTCGACTTCGGGATGGTCTCCTGGTAGGCCTCGAATGCGGCGTTGACCTTCTCGTATTCGGCCTCGTCGAGCCGCCGCACGCCCGAGGTGTCGCGGAACCGGCGGTCCGATTCGTCCACATTGGTGGTCCGATGCAGCATCTCGTAGCGCGTCGACAGGCGCGCGTCCTGCAGCGCGGCGAGCACCGCGCCGCGGGCGGTGTCGAGGTTCAACGAGAACGTGGAGTCGTCGTCGGTCTGCCGGAACCATTGCACCTGATCGAGGTAGGACCGGGTGAACGCCGAGATCAGGTCGCGAATCACGCTGTCGGACAGAGCTTTCTGCCAGCACAACAAGGCCACGCTGGCCGCGAACCGCTGCAGGTCCCAGGTGAAGTGCCCGACAAAGGCCTCGTCGAAGTCGTTGACGTCGAAGATCAGCACTCCCGAGCCGTCCATGTAGGTTCCGAAGTTCTCCGCATGCAGGTCGCCCTGTATCCATACGCGGCCGGTCCGCTCATCGGCCCATCGGTCCTCCCGGTCGGCGACGTCGGCGTAGAAGACGCAGGCGCTGCCGCGATAGAACGCGAAGGGATCGGCCGCCATCTTGCGGAATTTGGTGCGGAACGCGTCGGGGTCGGCCTCCATCAGATCGGAGAACGCCTGGACGAGGCAATCGACGATGAAGGACTCCCGCTCGGACATGTCTGTGGGGTACCCACCGCAACGACGTTGACACGCCGACCGGAGACGGCTAGTTTGCATTTATGCGAAATAGCGAATCGGATCGCTCGGTCGCGCTGCTGAAGACGATCAAGGCCGTCTCCAGTCCGGTGCGGCTCGAGATCCTGTCCTTGCTGAAGGATCCGGTCGCGAACTTCCCGCCGCAGACCGACGGTGATCTCATCCGTGATGGTGTCTGTGCCGATTTCATCCGAGACAAGTTGGGGATCGCGGCCGCGACGGCGTCACGTCACCTGACGCTGCTGACCGATGCGGATCTGTTGATCGCGACGCGCAGGAAGAATTGGACCTTCTATCGCCGCGACGAGTCGGCGGTTCAACGGTTCACCCAACTTCTCACGTCTGAGCTGTGACGGAGATTCAGGTGAACCTCGATTACAGACACGTCGACGTGTTCAGCCGAGTTCCATTCGGCGGCAACAGCCTGCCGGTGTTTCCCGATGCTGCGGACCTGACCGCAGAACAGATGCTGCGGATCACCCAGGAGATGCGGCATTTCGAAGCGATCTTTCTCCAACCTACGGATCAGCCCGGCACTGTTCGTGCCAGAATCTTCGACCTGTTCGAGGAACTGCCGTTCGCAGGGCATCCGATCATCGGGGCGGCGGCGGTCCTGCACGAGCAATCGGGTGCCGGCGAAGCGCAGAGCTGGCGGTTTCAATTAAGCAGCAAGACAGTCGAAGTCAGGACTGAGGTCGCGGCCGGAGGCTATTCGGGTTGGCTGGACCAGGGCACCCCGGAGTTCTTGGGGACGATCGATGACGGTGACCGGATCGCCGGGGCGTTCAATCTCGCGCCAGACGATCTCGCCGCGGACCTGCCGATGGAAGTGGTGAGCACCGGTCTTCGATATCTGATCGTGCCGGTACGGCCTGGCGCATTGGCGCGGGCCCGAATCACGCAGGACATCACGGGATTGCTTCATGGCGCCAACGCCCAGTTCGCGGTCTTGCTCGATGAATCCGCCGTTGAAGTGCGGCACTGGAACAACGACGGAATCATCGAAGATGTGGCCACAGGTAGCGCCGCAGGGACGATCGGCGCCTATCGCCTCCGCCATGGCAATGGTCTCCGGCGGACAAACGTTCATTCTTCGTCAGGGCCAATTCGCCGGCCGCCCAAGCGAACTGCGCGTGCGGCCTGAAGGCGGCGCGAACCATGTCGAAACAGTGCACGTCGGCGGCGATGTGTCCTTCGTCGGACACGGCACTATCGAGGCTGTTCCATGACCGGCATCCGCATCGTCAATGCCGAAAGCATCCGCGCGAGTGTGAGTTTCGAAGATCTGATCGAGCCGGTGTCGCGGGCTTTTGAGGAGTCCAGCGCGGGCCTCGCCGACAACGGGCTGGTCGTCATGTTCCCCGCCGAGCGCAACGAGCTGGGTGATGTCTACGTGAAGACCGGCAGCCTACGCGGTCATGACGTCTACATCGTCAAAGTCTCGCCCTGGTTCAGCTCGAATGTCGAACGCGGGCTGCCCCAAGGCGGATTCGTCGGCGTCTTCGACAGCCACACAGGGCGAACACTCGCTCTGTTGAATGAGGAGCACTACCTCTCCGACATTCGGACCGCCGCGGCCGGAGCAGTTGCCGCGCGAATGCTCGCGCCGTCCAAGGTGGCTACCGTCGCCGTGCTCGGTGCAGGGGTGCAAGGCTATTGGCAGCCCCTGGCGCTGTATCGAGAGCGGCCGTTCACGACATTGTTGATCTGGGCTCGCAGCCTGCAAAAGGCCGAGCAGCTCAGGACCCGGTTGAGCGGGATGTTGCCCGACGTCGAGATCCGCTGCTCGTCCGATATCGAACGCACAGTGCGCAGCGCCGACGTCCTGATCACCGCAACGGGGTCGCGCGAGCCGCTGGTTCAAGGGGCGTGGCTGCGCGAGGGCCAGCACATAACGGCGGTCGGCGCCGACGACCCGTTCAAATGCGAACTCGACTCGACGGCGCTGCAACGCGGTCGAGTCTTCGTCGATGCGCGGGAGACCGCCGAGGCCAACGGCGACATTCACCGAGCGATCCGCGCAGGCCGGTATTCGATCGACCAGGTATCGGGCGAGCTGGGCGAGGTGATTTCAGGTCACGCCGCAGGCCGCACGTCGGACGGTGACATCACCATCGCCAAATTCGTCGGGATAGGCGCGCAAGACCTCGTCGCGGCAGAGGTGACGCTGGCGAAGCTCTAGGGATGTCACCGCCCGTCGCGACACTGACGGAATGCTGGACCTGGTCCTCCCGCTGGAGTGCGGTGGGTGCGGCGCCCCGTCGACCCGGTGGTGTGACGCCTGCGCACGACAGCTTCGCGTCCGCGCCGACGAACCGCACGTCGTCGCCCCTCGCGTGCACCCCGGCGTGCCCGTCTTCTCGCTCGGCCGGTACGCGGGCGCCCGCCGCAGCGCGATCGTGGCGGTCAAGGAGCACGGCCGCGCCGACCTGATCCGCCCGCTCGGCGCCGCACTGCGGGGCGGGCTGCGGCAGCTGTTGACGTGGGGCGTGCTGGTCCCGCCGCTGACCGTGGTCCCGGCACCGACTCGCCGCTACGCCGCCCGCAGGCGTGGCGGCGACCCCGTCACGCGGACGGCGCTCGCGGCCACATCGGGCGGCCGCGACGCGCGGGTCGTCCAGGCCCTTCGGATGACGGCCCTGGTCCGCGACTCGGTCGGGCTGTCCGGCGCGGCGCGTCAGCGAAACGTGGCAGGCCGGGTCCGGCTGTGCGGGTCCCCGAACGGACTGACAGGGGATGTGTTGGTGGTCGACGACATCGTCACCACCGGCGCGACCGCTGCCGAATCGGTGCGTGTCCTGCAAACTTCCGGAGCCCGGGTGGTCGCCGTTCTGGCGCTGGCGAACGCCTGATCATGACCCTGACGGCGCGGCCAATTTCTCCGAGATCAAACCGGTGTGAAGAACTGAAAACAGGTAGGCCAAATTACTGGCACTACTAGGTGAACACGGACTACCGTCGGGTCCAACATCCGTGAACACCTCACGGCGGCGCTCAGGCTAGAGGCGCCAACCATCGCCCAGCGGTAGGAGGTGACTGATCGACACCTTGTACCGGCGAGCGGCGAAATAACTGGTGCCCCGTCGGTGCATTTTCGCCCCAGGTAGGCACGCAGTGCGCGTGCGACGCGAAACAGAAACGAGTCGCCAAGCATGTCAATCCGTTCCATGGAAACAGACCGCTCGATGATCGTTGAGGACGAAGAGAACGCGCCCGCGCCTCACGCCGAGGTCGTCGTCAAGGGCCGCAACGTCGAGATCCCCGACCACTTCCGCATCTATGTCTCAGAGAAACTGGCGCGCGTCGAGCGATTCGACCGCAGCATCTACCTCTTCGATGTCGAACTCGACCATGAGCGCAATCGGCGCCAACGCAAGAACTGTCAGCATGTGGAGATCACCGCGAGGGGCCGGGGACCGGTCGTACGGGGCGAGGCATGCGCCGACAGCTTTTACGCAGCCCTCGAGTCGGCGGTCTGCAAACTGGAGAACCGGCTGCGGCGGAGCAAGGACCGCCGCAAGGTGCACTACGGCGACAAGACCCCGGTGTCGCTGGCGGAGGCCACGAAGGTGTCGGATCCCGACGCGTTCATTCAGCGCGCCGGAGACGACTCCGAACCGCAGGACGGCCACGAGTTCCACGAGCCCGGCCAGATCGTCCGCACCAAGGAACATCCGGCCAAGCCGATGACCGTGGACGATGCCCTCTACGAGATGGAACTGGTGGGGCACGACTTCTTCCTGTTCCACGACAAGCAGAGCGACAGGCCGTGCGTGGTGTACCGCAGGCACGCCTACGACTACGGATTGATTCGCCTGGCCTGACCTCGGGCGACGGGCCAGTTCGACGAGTCACCTACGATGGACCTCGTCTAATACATCACGAGATCCATCAGACCCACAGGGGAAATCAGCGTGCTCGATAAGTTGCTCCGGATCGGCGAAGGCCGCATGGTCAAGCGCCTCAAGCGGGTGGCTGACTACGTCAACACCTTGTCCGATGACGTCGAGAAGCTCACCGACGCCGAGCTGCGCGCCAAGACCGACGAGTTCAAGAAGCGCTACGCCGACGGCGAGGACCTCGACGACCTGATGCCGGAGGCGTTCGCGGTGGCCCGCGAGGCCGCCTGGCGCGTCCTCGACCAGCGGCCGTACGACGTGCAGGTGATGGGCGGTGCCGCCCTGCACTTCGGCAACGTCGCAGAGATGAAGACCGGTGAGGGCAAGACCCTGACCTGTGTGCTGCCCGCCTACCTGAACGCCCTGTCGGGCAAGGGTGTGCACGTCGTCACGGTCAACGACTACCTGGCCAAACGCGACAGCGAGTGGATGGGGCGTGTGCACCGCCTCCTCGGCCTCGAAGTCGGCGTGATCCTGGCCCAGATGACACCCGACCAGCGTCGCGTCGCCTACAGCGCCGACATCACCTACGGCACCAACAACGAGTTCGGGTTCGACTACCTGCGCGACAACATGGCGCACACGGTGGAGGAGATGGTGCAGCGGGGACACCCGTACGCCGTCGTCGACGAGGTCGACTCCATCCTGATCGACGAGGCTCGCACGCCGCTGATCATCTCCGGTCCGGCCGACGGGTCGTCGAACTGGTACACCGAGTTCGCGCGGCTGGCGCCGATGATGGAGAAGGACAAGCACTACGAGGTCGACATCCGCAAGCGCACCATCGGCGTCAACGAGATCGGCGTCGAGTTCGTCGAGGACCAGCTCGGCATCGAGAACCTGTACGAGGCCGCCAACTCGCCGCTGGTCAGCTACCTGAACAACGCGATCAAGGCCAAAGAGTTGTTCATGCGCGACAAGGACTACATCGTCCGCGACGGCGAGGTGCTGATCGTCGACGAGTTCACCGGCCGCGTGCTGCTGGGGCGCCGCTACAACGAGGGCATGCACCAGGCCATCGAGGCCAAGGAAAAGGTCGAGATCAAGGCCGAGAACCAGACGCTGGCCACCATCACACTGCAGAACTACTTCCGGCTCTACGAAAAGCTTGCCGGGATGACCGGTACGGCCCAGACCGAGGCCGCCGAGCTGCACGAGATCTACAAGCTCGGCGTGGTGAGCATCCCCACCAACAAGCCGATGATCCGCGGCGACCAGTCCGACCTCATCTACAAGACCGAAGAGGCCAAGTACATCGCCGTGGTCGACGATGTCTCCGAGCGCTACGAGAAGGGCCAGCCGGTACTGATCGGCACCACCAGTGTGGAGCGGTCGGAATACCTGTCTCGGCAGTTCCAGAAGCGCCGCATCCCGCACAACGTGCTCAACGCGAAGTATCACGAGCAGGAGGCCGGCATCATCGCCGAGGCGGGTCGCCGTGGCGCGATCACCGTGGCCACCAACATGGCGGGCCGCGGCACCGACATCGTGCTCGGCGGCAACGTCGACTTCCTCGCCGACAAGCGGCTGCGCGAGCAGGGACTCGATCCCGTCGAGACCGCGGACGATTACGACGCCGCCTGGCACAAGGTGCGTCCGCAGGTGAAGGAGGACGCCGCAGCGGAGGCTGAGGAGGTCATCGCCGCAGGCGGCCTGTATGTGCTCGGCACCGAGCGCCACGAGTCTCGCCGCATCGACAACCAGCTGCGCGGCCGGTCCGGCCGTCAGGGTGACCCCGGTGAGTCGCGGTTCTATCTGTCGCTCGCCGACGAGTTGATGAGGCGGTTCAACGGCGCCGCGCTCGAGTCGCTGCTGACGCGGCTGAACCTGCCCGACGACGTGCCCATCGAGGCCAAGATGGTCACCCGCGCCATCAAGAGCGCTCAGACACAGGTCGAGCAGCAGAACTTCGAGATCCGCAAGTACGTCCTGAAGTACGACGAAGTGATGAACCAGCAGCGCAAGGTCATCTACGCCGAGCGCCTGCGCATCCTCGAAGGGGAGAACCTCAAGGAGCAGGCGCACGGGATGATGGTCGACGTCCTCACCGCCTATGTCGACGGCGCCACCGCCGAGGGCTATTCCGAGGACTGGGACCTCGAAACACTGTGGACCGCGCTGAAGACGCTCTACCCCGTCAGCATCGACCACCACGACCTGGTCGACTCCGACGCGGTCGGCGAGCCCGGCGAGCTGACCCGCGAGGAGCTGCTCGACGCGTTGATCTCCGACGCCGAGCGGGCCTACGCCGAGCGTGAGAAGCAGCTGGAGGAGATCGCGGGTGAGGGCGCGATGCGCCAGCTCGAGCGCAACGTGATGCTCAACGTCATCGACCGTAAATGGCGTGAGCACCTCTACGAGATGGACTACCTCAAGGAGGGCATCAACCTGCGGGCCGTCGCGCAGAAGGACCCCGTGGTCGAGTACCAGCGCGAGGGCTTCGACATGTTCAACGGCATGCTCGACGCGATGAAAGAGGAGGCCGTGGGCTTCCTGTTCAATGTCACCGTCGAGGCGGTACCCGCCGCGCCTGCAGCGCAGGTGGCACCCGTCGACACGCCGACCGGGCTGGCCGAGTTCGCGGCCGAGGCCGCAGCACAGGCGCAGGAGGGTGGCGTTGCGACCAAGGAGCGCCAGCAGGCGCCGGCGTTGCGCGCCAAGGGAATTGACGACGATGCGCCACAGCTGACCTATACCGGCCCGTCCGAGGACGGCTCGGCGGAGGTGCAGCGCCAAAGCGGGAACGGCGGCCCTCGGCACGCCGCACCGAGCAGGCGGGAACGTCGCGAGGCCGCACGCAAGCAAGCGAAGGCCTCGAAGAAGGCCTGAGTTAGTTCTCCACGAGGGCGGCGATGCGCGCCAGTGTCGCGCGCATCGCGTCCTCGGTCTGGCGCGGCATCGAGCCCATCTTCAGGATCGGACGCTGTCGATCCCTTGACACGTCCCACGTCTCGCGGACCAGCGTGCCGTCGGTGGTCGGGGTCAGTTCGTAGCGCCAGATGCGCCCGCCGACCAGGCCGCCGAGGGTGCTGGACTGCCAGGCAATTCGGCGATCCGGCTCGAACTCGATCACGGTGTTGCTCGTCGTGTAGGGCACGAACAGGGTCTCCGGCCTGCCCCGCATCCTCATCGAGAACGTGGTGTCCAACTCCAGCGGGATCGACGTCTGATCGGCGTGATCGACGGTCCCCGAACCGTCGAAGGACGAATGCCGTCCCGCGTCGGCGAGCAGCGCGAAGATCTCACGTGCCGGTGCCTTGATGACGCGTTCGACGCTGACGGTGTCTTCCTGCACCGTCTCATTATCCGACCTGAAGGGCCACCATGCGCCAGCGGCCCTCGGTGACTTCGATGCGGCCCGCGATGGCCCGAACGCGTTGTCCTCGGGTGTACATCGCGAACACCTCGGCGGCCGTCGGCTGGTGTGGCTGGTGCTCATCGACGGCGGCGGTGCGTAGCCGCACCCGCCGCAGCACCGCCGCCTTGTCCGCCCCGGCGGCCCTGGTCAGCGTGAAGACCATGTCCAGAAGCGGGGGCGTCAGCATCGGTCGAAGCTGCGCGATCGGCCTGCGCCGGTCGATCACCTCGAGCACCCGTCGCAGCACCGCGTCGGCGAAGGCGGCCGCCGCCGGAGGCGGTGCGGCTACGGCGGGCATCCGCTCGGCGGGCCGCAGGGCACGCCGGGTTGAGCGGTGCAACGCGGCAGGCGTCGGCGCGGGGCACGAGCCGGGGAGCCGGACCGCCGGCGACATCGAACGGGGGCGCAGGCCCGACCGCGACGTCGTATGGCGGTGGTTCGTAGTCGACGACGGGCGCGGTGAACGCGCCTGGTGCGAAGGGGATCTGCGATGCGGTCAACGGAGCTCTCCAGCGATTTTCGAGGGACTGCGAGCGGCGTCTGCTGGAGAGGAACAGACCTGTCCATGATCCCATGGTTCGCGGGGCCCACACGCACCCGTGATGCGGACGTACAGAATCTGCGATTACCGTGTCGGGGGTCGGGCGAGCGTCGACGGCAAAATCTAGGGGAGGGGTAGCGCCGCATATGGTGACCAGGTTGTCGGCGTCTGACGCGTCGTTTTTCGGCCTGGAGAACTCCTCGACGCCGATGTATGTGTCCTCGCTGTCGATACTCCGAAAGCCCCGCAAAGGGCTGAGCTACGAGACCCTTCTCGAAACGGTCGAACAGCGGCTGCCCCAGATTCCGCGCTACCGGCAGAAGGTGCGGGAGGTGACCCTCGGGCTGGCGCGACCGGTGTGGGTCGACGACCGCGAATTCGACATCACCTACCACATCCGCAGGTCTGCGCTGCCGTCCCCGGGCAGCGACGCGCAGCTGCACGAGCTGGTGGCGAGGCTGGGGTCTCGCGCGCTGGACAAGACGCGCCCGCTGTGGGAGATGTATCTGGTCGAGGGGCTGGCCGGAAACCGCCTCGCCATCTACACCAAGTCGCACCAGGCGCTGGTCAACGGGATGACGGCGCTCGAGATCGGCCACGTGATCGCCGACCGCACGCAGAAGCCGCCCGCGTTCGGCGAGGACATCTGGATCCCGGGTCGCGAGCCCAGCGACGCGCGACTGGTCGCGGGGGCCGTCGGGGAGTGGATCGCCCGGCCCGCCGCCCAGATGGCGGCCGTTCAATCCGCGGTCATCGAGGTCGCCACCAATTCGGGGCATCTGCTCGAGGTCGGCCGCCGATTCAGCGCCGCCGCAAGGACCTTCGCCAGGGGCACCGCGCCGTCCAGCCCGCTCAACATGAAGGTGTCGCGCAACCGCCGGCTCACCGTCGCCAGCGCCAAACTGGAGGACTACCGCAATCTGCGTGCCCGCTACGACTGCGACGTCAACGACGTCGTGCTCGCGGTGATCGCCGGCGCTTTGCGCAACTGGCTCTTGTCGCGAGGCGAACCGGTGTCGCCGACCGCGACCGTGCGGGCGATGGCCCCGATGTCGGTGTACCCGGACGAGGAGCTTGATTCGTCGGGTCCGGGTCAGGCGATCAGCGAGGTGTCGCCGTTCCTCGTCGACCTGCCCGTGGGTGAGGGCAACGCGGTGGTGCGGCTGTCCCAGATCGCGCATATGACGGAGTCGCACTCGACGGCCGCCAGCCTCGTCGATGCGAGGACCATCGTCACCCTGTCCGGTTTCGCGCCACCCACCCTGCACGCCATGGGAATTCGGGTGGCGACCACATATCCCGCCCGGCAGTTCAACCTGCTGATCACCAACGTGCCCGGCGCCCAGAAGCAGATGTACATCGCGGGCACCAAACTGCTCGAGACCTACGCGGTGCCGCCACTGCTGAACAACCAGGTGCTGGCGATCGGCGTCACCTCCTACAACGGCATGCTCTATTTCGGGATCAACGCCGATCGTGACGCGATGAGCGACGTCGACGTCCTGCCGTCTTTGCTGCGCGAATCCCTCGACGAGCTGCTCGAAGCCGCTCAGTAACGCAATCGTTGCGTCGCCGGGTATTGACGCAGGCTGTCAACACGGTTCGAATGAATTCACCATGACAATCAGCCGTGAATCTCCTGAGACTTCGCAAGACTCCGTCGCCCCTTCGCCGGCCTCGACTGACGGGAAAACCGGGTCGCACCCGATCTTCGCGGTGCCGATCGACGACGAACTGCACGCCCGCAGCCGCGGGCTGGACAAGGTGGTGTTCGGCGTCACCGCGATCATCGCCCTCGGGTTTCTGGTGTGGGGTTTCGTCAGCACCGAAACATTGGCCAGCGCATCGGGGTCCGCGCTGACCTGGGTGATGGACAACGTGGGCTGGCTGTTCGTGTTGACCGCTTCCGGGTTCGTGGTGTTCGTGCTGTGGCTGGCGCTCGGCCGGTTCGGCGCGCATCCCGCTTGGTTGCGACGACGAGGAGCCCGAGTTCCGGACCATTTCCTGGGTGGCGATGATGTTCAGCGCCGGAATGGGCATCGGGCTGATGTTCTTCGGCGTTGCCGAGCCGTTGACGCACTTCGCGACGCCACCACCGGGCACCGGTCCGGCCGGGAATCCCGAAGCGGTGCAGACCGCGATGGCCACCACGCTGTTCCACTGGACGCTGCACCCGTGGGCGATCTACGCGGTCGTCGGGCTCGCGATCGCCTACGGCGTGTACCGGAAAGGCCGCATGCAGTTGATCAGCTCGGCCTTCGAGCCGCTGCTGGGTAGCCGTGCCAACGGCCCGGGCGGCAAGGTCATCGACATGCTGGCGATCTTCGCCACCCTGTTCGGTTCGGCGGCTTCTCTCGGGCTTGGCGCGCTGCAGATCCGAAGCGGGCTGCACATCGTCGCGGGCCTCAGCGAGACCGGAAACACAGTCTTGGTCGTCATCATCACGGTGCTCACCGTCGCGTTCGTGCTGTCGGCCGTATCCGGCGTGGCCCGGGGTATTCAGTGGCTGTCGAACATCAACATGGTGCTGGCGATGCTGCTGGCCGCATTCGTATTCGTGGTCGGGCCAACGATTTTCATTCTCAACCTTCTCCCCACGTCGCTGGGCAGCTACTTCCAGGACATCGCAATGATGTCGGCGCGCACGGGAGCCGAAGGCGCCGACGTCGACACCTGGCTGCAGTCGTGGACGATCTTCTACTGGGCGTGGTGGATCTCCTGGACGCCGTTCGTCGGCATGTTCATCGCGCGGATTTCGCGCGGCCGGACCATCCGTCAGTTCGTCACCGGTGTGCTGCTGGTTCCGAGCGTGGTGTCGTTGGTGTGGTTCTGCGTCTTCGGTGGCGCGGCCATCAGCGTCCAGCAGGACGGCGTGGACCTGGCCGGCGAGGGCAGTATCGAGCAGCAGCTGTTCAGCCTGCTCGACCAGTACCCGATCGCGATCATCGCGAGTGTGCTCGTCATGGTGCTGGTGGCGATCTTCTTCGTGTCCGGTGCCGACGCCGCCTCGATCGTGATGGGCTCACTGTCCGAACGGGGAACGATCAAACCCAGCAGGGGCACCGTCATCTTCTGGGGTATCGCGATGGGTGCCGTCGCACTGGTGATGCTGCTGGTCGGCGGGGAGGATGCCCTCACAGGTCTGCAAACCATCACCATCATCGCGGCGCTTCCCTTCGTGCTCGTGATGGTGGGGCTGGCCGTCGCGCTGGTCAAGGATCTGCGTCAGGACCCGCTGATGGTGCGGCGCAGATACGCCACGGACGCGGTGGACAGCGCGGTGGTGCACGGTGTGACCGAACACGGCGACGACTTCATGATCTCGGTGGAGAAGGATCCCAACGTAGGCCGCTAACCTCGCCTGGTGCGTGTCTATGTGCCTGCGACCCTGGCAATGCTGCAGCGGCTCGTCGCCGACCGCGAGATGACCGCTGTCAACGGCACGGCGTTCGCGGTGACACCGACGCTGCGCGAGTCCTACGCCGAGGGCGACGACGACGAACTGGCCGATGTGGCCCTGCGGGAGGCGGCGCTGGCCTCGGTGCGACTGCTGGCCGGGGCTGCGGACGAGCCTTCAGAACTTCCGCCGCGGCGCGCCGTACTGGTGGCCGAGGTCGACGGCGCGACTGCCCGTCCCGACCTCGACGACGCCGTGGTGCGGTTGTCCGGGCCGGTCGCGATCAACGATGCGGTCGCGGCCTACGTCGACAATTCGGCCGCCGAGCCGGCCGTGCTGGCCGCGATCGACGCCGTCGACGAGGCCGATCTGGGGGATGAGGACGCCGAGCTGACCGTCGGCGATGCGCAGGACCATGACCTGGCCTGGTACGCCACTCAGGAACTGCCTTTCCTGCTGGAATTTCTCTAGCTCCGACTGGATACGGGACCGTAGGTTACGGTACCGTAGGTTTCGTGGCCAAGAACTTCATCAAAGTTTCGGCCAATGTCGCCGACACGGTCCGGCCGAAGATCGCCGGCGCCAAGGAACACCCGGGCTGGCACGCCCTGCGCACCATCGCCGGGCGGATCACCACGCCGCTGCTGCCAGACGACTATCTGAAGCTCGCCAATCCGCTGTGGTCGGCCCGTGAGCTGCGGGGTCGGGTGGTGGAGGTGCGTCAGGAGACCGTCGACTCGGCGACGTTGGTCATCAAGCCGGGCTGGGGCTTTTCGTTCGACTACCAACCCGGTCAGTACGTCGGCATCGGACTGTTGGTGGACGGCCGCTGGCGGTGGCGGTCCTACTCGCTGACGTCCAGCCCGGTGACATCTGGTCCAAGCCGAACCATCACCATCACCGTCAAGGCGATGCCCGAGGGGTTCCTGTCGACGCACCTCGTCGGCGGGGTGGCGCCAGGCACGATCGTGCGGCTGGCCGCGCCGCAGGGCAATTTCACGATGCCCGATCCGGCGCCGGCCTCCGTACTGTTCATCACCGCCGGCTCAGGTATCACCCCGGTGATGTCGATGCTGCGCACGCTGTCGCGGCGGGACCAGATCACCGACATCGTGCACTTGCATTCCGCGCCAACGGAATCCGACCTCATGTTCGCGGCCGAGCTGGCCGAGCTTCAGCGCCGCCACCCCGGATACCGGCTGCGCGTGCGCACGACGCGCGAGCAGGGCCGCCTCGACTTCTCCCGGCTCGGTGACGAGGTGCCGGACTGGCCGGACCGGCAGACCTGGACCTGCGGGCCGGAGGGCATGCTGACCGCCGCCGAGGGTCTCTGGTCTTCGGCAGGCCTGAAGGAGCAGCTGCACCAGGAGCGCTTCGCGGCCGCCCGCACGGCGGTGCACGGCCAGGGCGGCACAGTTGAGTTCGCGCGCAGCGGGAAATCGGTCACCGTGGACGCCGCGACGCCGCTGATGGAGGCGGGCGAAGGGGCGGGTGTGCAGATGCCGTTCGGCTGCCGGATGGGCATCTGTCAGTCGTGTGTCGTCGGACTGCTCGATGGACACGTGCGCGATCTGCGCACCGGCGTGGAACACGAACCGGGAAGTCGGGTACAGACGTGCATTTCCGCAGCGTCTGGCGATTGCGTGCTGGACGCCTAAACTTTACTGGCTGGTAACCTACGGAGTCGTAGGTTACGGTAGCGTAGGTACAACAAAGGAAGGGGAACAGAACGATGGCTATCACCGACGTTCCGGCATTCGCGCACTTGACCGAAGCCGACATCGAGAACCTGGCTTTCGAGCTGGACACCATCCGCCAGGACATTGAGGACTCCCGGGGTGAGCGCGATTCGCGCTACATCCGCCGCACCATAGCCGCGCAGCGCGCGCTCGAGGTGGCAGGTCGCCTGATGCTGGCCGCCAGCTCGAAGCGCTCGGCCTGGTGGGCCGGGACCGTCACGTTGGGCGTCTCCAAGATCATCGAGAACATGGAGATCGGCCACAACGTCATGCACGGCCAGTGGGATTGGATGAACGATCCCGAGATCCACTCTTCGACATGGGAGTGGGATATGAGCGGGGCGTCCAAGCACTGGCGCTTCACCCACAACTTCATGCATCACAAGTACACCAACATCCTGGGCATGGACGACGACGTCGGCTACGGCACGCTGCGCGTCACCCGGGATCAGAGGTGGAAGCCGTTCAACCTCGGCAACATCCTCTACAACACCATCCTCGCGATCGGGTTCGAGTGGGGCGTCGGCCTGCAGCACCTGGAGCTCGGCAAGATCTCCAAGGGTCGCGACGACCGCGCCGCCACCATGAGACGCGTGAAGGAGTTCGTTGTGAAGGCCGGCCATCAGGTGGCCAAGGACTACATCGCCTACCCGGCGCTGACCTCGCTGTCGCCACGGGCGACGTTCAGGTCCACGCTGACGGCGAATGCGGTGGCCAACGTCATCCGTAACGTCTGGTCCAACGCGGTGATCTTCTGCGGCCATTTCCCTGACGGCGCAGAGAAATTCACCAAAACCGACATGGTCGGCGAGACCAAGGGTCAGTGGTATCTGCGCCAGATGCTTGGCAGTGCCAACTTCGAGAACGGCCCGGCGCTGCGGTTCATGAGCGGCAACCTGTGCTACCAGATCGAACACCACCTCTATCCGGATCTGCCGAGCAACCGGCTGCACGAGATCTCGTTGCGGGTGAAGGACGTGTGCGACAAGTACGACCTGCCGTACACGACCGGATCGTTCTTGGTGCAGTACGGCAAGACATGGCGGACGATCGCCAAGCTGTCACTGCCGGACCGCTACCTTCGCGATACCGCCGACGACGCGCCCGAGACGCGCAGCGAGCGGATGTTCACCGAGCTGGAGTCCGGCTTCGCAGGCACCGATCCGGCCACCGGCCGGCGTCGCGGACTGAAGACCGCGATCGCCACGGTGCGGCAGTGGCGACGCGACAAGCGGGCGGCCAAAGAGGCGGCCAGGCCCGACGACCTGGCAGCCTGAGACTGGACTAGCGGGTTACAGTTAGGCGGTGTCGCCGCCAGCGAACCGCGGGGCGAGGTCAAGGCTGACCTCCCGCGGTGCCGCGACCCGCAACCGGATCGTGCTCGCCGCTGCGGAGATCATGCATGCCCAGGGCGTCGCCACGACGACCATCGACGAGGTGCTCGCGGCGAGCGCGACCAGCAAGTCGCAGTTCTACCAGCACTTCGACGACAAGTCGGAGCTGGTGTACGAGGTCATCACGCTGCGCGCCGACGAGATCCTGTCCTGGCAGCGGCTGCGGCTGGAGAAGGTGGATTCGCTACGCGGGCTTCATCAATGGCGTGACGCGATGGTGCAGCGCTGCACGTTACGCCGCGGCCTGTGGGGCTGTGAGCTGGGGTCTCTTGCCGCCGAGCTGTCGGACACCGACGACACGGCAAGGGCATCGCTGGCCGAGCATTTCGCCGAATGGCGGGCCATCCTGGCGGCCGCGCTGGAGCGGATGCGGGACAACCGCGTGCTGAGCACCGACATCGACGCTGCCGCGCTGGCCACCGGGCTTCTGGCGGCCGTTGAGGGCGGCTACCTGCTGTCCCAGACCGCGCACGACCCGCGTCTGATGCAGACATCGCTCAATGCCGCGATCGCCCACATCATGTCGTTCGCCCCGGACAGCAACGAGCGGGCCAGTCGTTGACTGGCCCGCTCGGTCCGATCTTCAGATGCTTCTAGTTGTCGCCTGGTGGGGCGGTCGGCGCAGGCGGCGCCTTGACGCCGGGCGAGAACGGATTCGGTCCTCCTGGATCGAGCCGCGGCGCCTTCTCCGTCGGGCTCGCCGACGGCGACGTGGTTGACGTTGTGGTGGTTGACGTTTCGGATGGAGCCTCTTTCTCCTCGCTACCGCACGCGGTCAACGCACCCATCGAGATGATGGCAGCGATACCGAGTGAGGCGGCGACTCGACGGGTCGACCAGCCTGTCTTCATGGTGCAGTCCTGTTCGTAGCGTGGAACGACGGGGAAATACGAACTGAACTATATCGTCCACTTACTAGGCCAGTCAATGGGAGTATCTGTCGAAATAAGACCAGATAGTCCAAAGTAGCCTGATTCTCAGTCGGGGATGTAGTCGAACTTGTCCGGGTTGGGGCCCCTGCGGCCCTTCTCGCCCCTGTCCAGTTCGGTGAGTGCGTCTGCGTCGTCCGGGCTCAGCTCGAAATCGAAGATCTCCAAGTTCTCCCTGATCCGCTCCGGCGTCACCGACTTCGGAAAGACGATGTCACCACGCTGGATGTGCCAGCGCAACACCACCTGAGCGGGCGACTTGCCCGTCGCGTCGGCGATACCCTCGACGACCTGATCGTCGAGCACCGCGCCTTGCGCGATCGGCGACCACGCCTCGGTGACGATGCGGTGCTCCCGCCCGTAAGCGCGCACCTCGTCGTTGGTGAAGTACGGGTGCACCTCGATCTGGTTCACCACGGGCACGGTGTCGGTCTCCTTGGCCAACCGCTCGAGGTGGGCGACTCCGAAGTTCGACACCCCGATGCTGCGGGCGCGGCCGTCCTTCTTGAACTCCTCGAGCGTCTGCCACGTCGAGACGAAGTCGCCGTCGTACAGCGTCGGCAACGGCCAGTGGATCAAGAACAGGTCGACGTAGTCGAAGCCGAGCTCGGAAAGCGTGGAGTCGAAGGCGCGGCGGGCGTCGTCGGGCTTATGGAAGCCGTTGTTGAGCTTGCTGGTGATGTACACATCGCCACGGTCGATGCCTGCGTCGCGGATGCCCTGCCCGACACCCGCCTCGTTCTGGTACATCTCGGCGGTGTCGATGTGCCGATAGCCGATGTCCAGCGCCTGCCTGACGGCCTCGGCGGTCTCGCCGGGGTCGATCTGGAAGACGCCGAACCCCAGCTGCGGGATTGTGGTGCCGTCGTTGAGTTCGATGGTCGGTACGTCGCTCACGGTTGATCCTCCTCGTGGTCAGCCTGCCCGGTACTCGATCAGGTCAAACACCCCTCTCCAGTGATTTATGTCCACCGATCGGGGGACATCGGGTTCATCCGATGCACCGTCCGATCGCAGGACAGACCGCGCCGTTGCACTCCGGCAGTCTTAAGTCATCGCCGGAACACACCGGCAGACAAACGAAAAACCCACTCACACAGGAGAACTCGAAATGATCAAGAACGTCTTCGCTCGCTACCTCGTCCTGCTGACAGTCGGCGGAAGCCTGCTCGGCGGCGCCGCTGTGGGCCTGGCAGGCATGGCCAGCGCCGCAACCCCCAACGGCGAGACCGGCCCCGGCTACTCGTATGCCCCGAGCGTCAAGGCCAAGCCGGCACCCGAAGCCAAGCCGGGCTGGCACAACCACCACGGTGTCTGGCACATCAACGCCCTGAACGGCAACTGATCGACCCGTCACGAAGGCCCTCCCCGAAATGGGGAGGGCCTTTTTCACGTCGAGCCTGCGCGCAGATCGCAATATCGGCCGAATCGACGATCTCCCCGCAGTCTCGGGCCGGGTTATAGTCCTTCGCGCATTGCGGCCAACAGGCGCCGCGCGGCCGCAACCCGGCCCGCTGCGGGCCCGGTCAGCGTGTCCAGTGCGCATTCCGGGTCGGCGGGCGGTCCGAGGTGGCCGCAGCCGCGGGGGCAGTTCTTGATCGCCTCGGCCAGATCAGAGAAGGCCAGCATCACGTCGTCCGGCTCGATGTGGGCCAGCCCGAACGATCGGATACCGGGCGTATCGACGACCCAGCCGGAACCTTGGAGCGGTAACGCCACCGACTGCGACGACGTATGCCGCCCCTTGCCGACGCCGGAGACGTCGCCCGTGGCCCGGTCCGCCTCCGGCACAAGTCGATTCACCAGCGTGGACTTTCCGACGCCGGAATGGCCGAGGAGCACCGTCACCTTGTCGACCAGCAGTGGTGCAACGGCGTCGAGCGGATCGTCGCGGCCCGCGGTCGCGATGGTCAGGTCGAGATCGGCGAATTGCGCCGCGAAGGGCTCCGGCGGTGCAAGGTCGGTCTTGGTCAGGCACAGGATCGGTGTCAGCCCGCCCGCGTAGGCGGCGATCAGCGTGCGTTCGACGAGGCCGGTGCGCGGCGGCGGGTCGGCGAGCGCAACCACGACCAGCAGCTGGTCGGCGTTGGCGACGACCACGCGCTCGGTGGGATCGGTGTCGTCCGCCGTGCGCCGCAACACCGTTCGGCGGTCCCCGCGCCGCACGATGCGCGCCAGGGTGTCCGCGCGTCCGGAGAGGTCGCCCACCAGGCCCACGTCGTCGCCCACCACGATTGAAGTTCGGCCCAATTCCCGTGCCCGCATGGCCGTCACAACGCGGTCGGGGTCACGGCCGAGCGCGCATCCCCATCGCCCGCGGTCGACCGTCACCACCATGCCCTCCTGGGCGTCGGCGTGATCGGGGCGGGTCTTGGTCCGCGGCCGGGAACCCCGACCGGGTCGGATCCGGACGTCGGACTCGTCGTATTCCCTGTTCAAACCTCGGCTCCCGCTCGCTCCGGTCCTCGCTCGTTCCTCGCTGCGATCCTCACTCGCGCTCGTCTTCGGGGCTCAAACCTCATGCCCCTGGCGTCGTCGCCTGGCCGGCCAGCATGTCGGCCCACATCCGCGGGAAATCCGGCAGTGTCTTCGCGGTGGTGCCGATGTCTTCGACCTCCACGCCGGGTGTCCGCAGCCCGATGATCGCACCGGCCGTCGCCATCCGGTGGTCGGCGTAGGACCGCCATCGGCCGCCGTGCAACAAGCGCGCGGTGATGACCAGACCGTCGGGTATTTCCTCGCAATGTCCTCCCAGGCCCGTTGATTTCGGCGCTGAGCGCGGCCAGCCGGTCGGTTTCGTGGCCGCGCAGATGGGCGATCCCGGTGAGCTTCGATACCGAGCCGGGCGAGGCGAGTGCGGCCAGCGCCGCCACCGCCGGTGCCAGCTCTCCGACATCGTGCAGGTCGACATCGAAGCCGCCGTAGACCTGGGCACCCTGCGCCTCGAGATACGAACTGCTGTGCCGCACAACGGCACCCAGCTTTTCGAGGATGCCGAGTATGGCGTCGGCGGGCTGCGTGCTGGCCGATGGCCACCCCGCGATGCGCACGATCCCTCCGCTGGCCACCGCTGCGGCGAGGAACGGCACCGCGTTGGACAGGTCGGGCTCGATCACCCACTGCCGTGCCGAGATCGGGCCGGGTGACACGCGCCAGCGGTTGGCCTGGGTGTCGTCGACGTCGACGCCCGCATCACGCAGCATCGCCACCGTCATCGCCACATGAGGCGCCGACGGCACCGACTCGCCGGTGTGCACGATCGTCAACCCGTCGGTGAAGGACGCACCGGACAGCAGCAGCCCGGAGACGAACTGCGACGACCCCGAGGCGTCGATCTCGACGGTGCCGCCGTCGACCGCTCCGCTACCGCGCACCGAGAACGGCAGGCCGTCGCCGTCGAGGTCCACACCGAGCCCGCGCAGTGCGTTCAGCAGCGGCGCGATCGGGCGGGCGCGGGCCTGTTCGTCGCCGTCGAACACCACCGTCTGGGTGGACAGCGCCGCGACGGGTGGAACGAATCGCAGCACCGTGCCCGCGAGGCCGCAGTCGACCGTGGCGCCGGCGGCCGGGTCGATTCCGGCCGCTGACCGTCAGCTCGGTGTCGTCGCCGTCGACGGTGACGCCGAGGGTGCGAAGCGCACCGATCATCAGATCGGTGTCCCGGCTGCGCAGCGCGCCGCTGATCGTGGAGGTCCCTTGTGGCGTGGCCAGCGCGGCGAGCACGAGCGCCCGATTTGTCTGCGACTTCGATCCGGGCACCGTCACCGTGGCGTGCACCGGGCCCGTCGTCGTCGGCGCCTGCCAGTCCGTCACGGCTCCCATCCTGCCTTGTCGCAGCTTTCTGCCACCATGGGCTGTATGTGTGGGCGATTCGCGGTAACCACCGATCCGGCGCTGCTCGCGGAGAAGATCCAGGCCATCGACGAAAGCACGGCGTCGGCCAAGAAGGACTCCGGCGGGCCGAACTACAACGTCGCGCCGACCACCACGATCAGCACGGTGGTCAAGCGGCACAGCGAGCCCGACGACGAGTCGACGCGGCGGGTGCGATCGATGCGGTGGGGACTCGTGCCGCCGTGGGCCAAGGAAGCCACCGAGGGTGTTCCGGACACCAAGGGCCCGCTGCTGATCAACGCTCGCGCGGAGAAGATCACCACCTCGCCGGCGTTCCGCAACTCGGCGAAGAACAAGCGCTGCCTGGTGCCGATGGACGGCTGGTACGAGTGGCGTGGCGAGAAGGGCTCGAAGACGCCGTTCTACATGTACGGCGCGGACGGCGAACCGCTGTTCATGGCGGGCCTGTGGTCGACGTGGCGGCCCAAGGGCGCGCCCAAGGACACCCCGCCGCTGCTGAGCGCCACGATCATCACCACCGACGCGGCGGGCCCGCTTTCCGAGATCCACGACCGGATGCCGCTGACCATCAGCAAGAGCGACTGGGACCGCTGGCTCGACCCCGACGCGGCCGTCGACGAGGGGCTGCTGCGCGGGCACGGCGACCTCGACCGGATCGAGATCCGCGAGGTGTCGCGGCTGGTGAACAGCATCCGCAACAACGGCCCCGAGCTGATCGAACCGGCCGAACCCGAACCGGAGCAAGCGACGCTGCTGTAGGCGTCACCGCCGCCGCGCCGTCACCACCACATACGGCGCGTCGAACGCCACCCGCCCATCGGCGGCGTTTGCGAGCATCGCGTCCTCAAAGGCGGCCAGCAGCTCGTCGCGCTTCGCCGCGTCCAGGCCGCCGAGCAGCGACACATGAATCGGCGACTCGTGCTCCAACAGGTACATCGCGTCGTCGACGGACCCCAGTTGCCATGTGCACGTGCCTGTTTCGATCGTAATCTCGTCGAAATCCGCGGCGAGCCGGTCGGTGATCGTTTCCGTCATTCCCCACTGATCGGGGGAGTATCCCGAGGCGGGTGGAGGCCCGAGCACGGTCACGATCGGCTTATAGAACGGGGTGTCCGGATCGGGCACCCACGAGGAGAAGCCCAGCACACCGCCCGGCCTGAGCAGCCGAGCGATCTCGGCGACCTGGCTGGTGGGCTCGACGAAGATGATGCCCATGTTCGACATCACCGCGTCGAACGACCCGCCGGGCAGGCCGGTGTCGGAGGCGTCCCCCGTCACCCAGTTGATCGTCACGCCGGCCGCCTCGGCCTTCTGCGCGCCGAGCGCGATCAGCTCAGGGGTGATGTCGACGCCCGTCACCCGTGCGCCCGCAGCACTCGCGGCGAGCGCGACACTGCCGGTGCCGCAGGCCAGATCGACCATCGCGGTGCCGCGTAGCGGCAGCCGACGCGCAACCGCGGACACCACGTCTGCCGCGATCGCCGCGATGTGATCGCCGATCGCGTCGTAGCGACCAGACGACCACGAGGTGGGGGTGGACATGGCGCCAAGCGTGCCACGATGGTCTGGTGACGTCGTTGCCCGGTTATCCCGTCACCGCGCCGGCGCTTCCGCCGCCGATATTCTTCCAACAGTTCTGGGCGGACCTGACGTTCATCCATTGGCCGGTGCGACCCGAAGACGTCGCGCATCTGTTTCCACCGGGAACTCGCCCGGACGTGTTGGACGGCCAGACGTACGCCGGGCTGATTCCGTTCACGATGCGTGCCACCGCGTTGGGCACCGCACTGCCACTGCCGTACTTCGGCACCTTCCACGAGACCAACGTCCGGCTGTACTCGATAGATGACGCAGGCCGCCATGGCGTGGTCTTCCGCTCGCTGGAGACCGCACGCCTTGCGGTGGTGCCGGTCGTGCGCGCCGCACTCGGTGTGCCGTACACCTGGGCGCGGATGCGCATCAGCAGGTCGGCTGACCAAATCTCCTACGACAGCCAACGCCGTTGGCCGCGACGGGGCCTGCACAGCCGGTTGACCGTCCGAATCGGCGAGGCGGTGCAACCGACCCCGCTGGAGATCTGGCTGACCGCGCGGTGGGGTGCGCACGCCCGCAAGGCGGGGCAGACGTGGTGGGTGCCCAACGAACACGGGCCGTGGCCGTTGCGATCGGCCGAAATCCTCGAGTTGGACGACGATCTGATGGCGGCCGCTGGGGTGGCGGTCGCGGGGGATCGGCTGCGCGCGCTGTTCTCGCCGGGCGTGCGGGCACGGTTCGGCCGCCCGTCGCGGGTCAAGTAGTCGAATACGCACCATGCGGCGCGCGACTGGGGCACGCTTTCTCGCATGACAGCGATGAAGTGTCAGGCGGCCGTTCTGCGTGGCATCGGGCAGGACTGGGAGATCGCGGAGATAACTCTCGACCCGCCGCGCCAGGGCGAGGTCTTGGTGAAGATGGCGGTGGCGGGCGTCTGTCATTCGGATGACCACTTCACCACCGGCGACATGATCCCTACCTCGGCCCTCGTCGGGATCATGGAGGCCACCGGTGCAACGGTGCCGGAGTACTTCCCTATGCTCGGTGGCCACGAGGGCGCAGGCGTGGTCGAAGAGATCGGTCCCGGCGTGCGGTCGGTGAAGCCCGGTGACCGCGTGGCGTTTTCGTTCATCGCCGCGTGTGGGTCCTGCCGATGGTGCGTGTCGGGCATGACATATCTCTGCGACAACGGGGCCATGATGTTGGCCAAGGAGATGGTGACCGACTGCACCGCGCGACGACACCTCGGAGACGAGGATCTGACGGCGATGACGCAACTCGGCACCTTCGCCGAATACGCCGTTCTCGCCGAAGAGTCCGTGATCAAGATCGACGATTCGATCCCCTTCGAGGCGGCGTCGCTGGTGTCGTGCGGCGTGACGACGGGCTGGGGCTCCGGAACCGTCGGCGTCGGAACGCAACCCGGCGACACCGTCGTCATCGTCGGTACCGGCGGGGTCGGTATCAACGCCGTGCAGGGTGCCCGCGCGGCGGGCGCAAACGCCGTCGTTGCGGTGGATCCCGTTGATTTCAAGCGGGATACGGCCAAGTTCTTCGGTGCGACGGATACCTGCCCATCCGTCGAAGAGGCGATACCGCTGGTTCGCGACCTCACCATGGGGGTGATGGCGGACCGGGTGGTGCTGACGCCGAGTGTGCTTCACGCCGAATTGCTGGCGCCTGCAATGATGCTGACGCGCAAGGGTGGCACCTGCCTGATGACCGCGGTCCCTAAGTTCGACATCAACTTCGTACCGCTGATACTCGTCGACTTCATTCAGTCGTGTAAGACTCTCAAAGGGCTGATCTACGGCGGAATGAACCCCCGAGCGAGCATGCCGATGCTGTTGTCGATGTACCGCGACGGGCACCTCAAACTCGACGAACTGGTGACGCGCCGGTACCGGCTCGAACAGATCAACGACGCCATCCGCGATATGCGCGAGGGCCGCAACATCCGCGGCATCATCGAATTCGATTGAGCTAGGGCCCACCGACGAGTGCTCGCCCGCGTGGGGGCAGAGCTAGGGACCTTTGTAGCCCGGCGGATTGGGCGTATCGACCCACAGGTCGACGCCCAGGTCCGAGCCGGGCACGCAGTCATACACCGACAGGTCGGTGACGCCCGACTCCAGAAGCACGTCCTCGCACAGCAGCGCGTTGCCGGTGTACTCGCGGGACGGCTTGTTGAGAACCGCGTACGCCGCGTCGGCGTACACGGCGGGCTTGCGCGCCCGACCCATCGCCTCGTCGCCGCCGAGCAGGTTCTGCACCGCCGCGGTCGCCACCAGAGTGCGCGGCCACAGCGTGTTCGACGCGATGCCCTCGCCGCGGAGCTCCTCGGCCAACGCCAAGGCGCACAACGACATTCCGTACTTGGCCATCATGTACGCGGTGGGCTTCAGCCATTCGGGCTCGAGCCGGATCGGCGGCGACAACGTCAGGATGTGCGGGTTGTCCCTGCCCACCATGTGCGGGATGCAGGCCTGGCACACGGCATAGGTGCCGCGCACCTGGATGCCGTTCATCAGATCGAAGCGCTTGAGAGGTACCTCGGTGGTCGAACCGAGGTTGATCGCCGACGCATTGTTCACGCAGATGTCGATGCCGCCGAACTGTTCGACGGCCTTGGCCACCGCCGCGGCCACCGAGTCGCCGTCGCGGATGTCCCCGACGATCGGCAGCGCCTGCCCGCCTGCCTCCTCGATCTCCTTGGCCGCGGTGTAGACAGTGCCGTCCAGCTTTGGGTGCGGTTCGGCGGTCTTGGCGATCAGCGCGATGTTGGCCCCGTCGGTGGCGGCCCTCTTGGCTATCGCGAGCCCGATGCCGCGGCTGGCGCCGGAGATGAACATGGTTTTGCCGGCAAGCGTCATGGGCCCACCCTAATTGCCGCGAAACGGAATTCCAGCAGGGCGTTACTCGTATTTCTTCTGCTGGAATTCCGTTTCGGCGATTTAGGACGCGCGGATATCGGCGGTCACCGCATCGGTGAGCCCAATGAGGTCCTGCGGGTGCACCGCGACGTCCCAGCCGCGCTTGCCCGCGCTGCACAGCACCCGGTCCCACCGCATCGCGGAGCTGTCGACGACCGTCGGCAGCCGCTTGCGCTGGCCGAACGGGGAAATCCCGCCGATCACGTAACCGGTCGCCCGTTCGGCCGCCGCCCGGTCGGCCATGGTGGCCTTGGCAACGCCCAGTGCCGCGGCGGCGGCCTTGAGGGAGAGCTGGAACGGCACCGGCAGCACCGCTACGGCCAGCCTGTTTTTTGGCAGCGCGACGACCAGCGTCTTGAAAACCTGCTCCGGATCGACCCCGTCGACCCCGGCGAGCTCGTTGACGGCCTCGTCGCCGAATGACTCGTTTAGCGGGTCGTGCTGGTATCGGAGCACCTCATGAGGGATTTCAGCGGCCAACAGGGCCGTGATCGCAGGGGTCGCCGCACGCGCCACGGACCCAGCCTAGAACCGGCGCGAACCCCGCGGAGGCCGGTGACCCAGGGAACAACTGTGGCCATCGGTGCTGTTGATGGGGGTGGTGACGGCCTCCAGCCAGGCCAGCGAAGAAAAGATGTCGACCTCAACCTCTAGGATCAAAGAAGGGGGTACTCAGGTGCCAACATTGGCCATAGACGGCCCTGTGCGTCCGGTGCAGTTACTCGACGTGATTGGTGGCGCCTCTACGGAAGGGACGGTGTTCCCCAAGATGACCGACATCGACGCTTCGGGGCCCGACTCGGCGCCGGAAACGTCGGCGCCCGTTAGAGCCGAAGAGAGCGACGCAGAGCTGACCGCGAGGTTCGAGCGCGACGCGATTCCGCTGCTCGACCAGCTCTACGGCGGTGCGCTGCGGATGACGCGCAACCCGGCCGACGCAGAAGACCTGCTGCAGGAAACCATGGTGAAGGCCTACGCGGGCTTCCGCTCGTTCCGCGAGGGGACCAACCTCAAGGCCTGGCTCTACCGCATCCTGACCAACACTTACATCAACAGCTACCGCAAGAAGCAGCGTCAGCCCGCGGAGTATCCGACTGAGGAGATCACCGACTGGCAGCTGGCGGCGAACGCCGAACACACCTCGACGGGGTTGCGTTCGGCCGAGGTCGAGGCACTGGAGTTATTGCCGGACAGCGAGATCAAGGAAGCCCTGCAAGCGCTGCCCGAGGAGTTCCGGATGGCGGTGTACTACGCCGACGTCGAAGGCTTCCCGTACAAGGAGATCGCCGAAATCATGGACACGCCCATCGGCACGGTGATGTCCCGGCTGCACCGGGGCAGGCGCCAACTCCGCGAGTTACTGGCCGATGTGGCCAAGGATCGTGGTTTCATTCGGGGACAGCTCGACACCCCCGAGGAGGTGTCGTCATGACCGACCGTGACGATGAAGCGCGCTGGACTCCGCCCATCGGCCCGGTGGATCCCGAGCACCCCGAGTGTGCGGCGGTGATCGCCGAGGTATGGACTCTGCTCGACGGCGAATGCAGCGCGGAGAGCCGTGAAAAGCTCAAGCACCACCTCGAGGAGTGCCCGGCGTGCCTGCGGCACTATGGCGTCGAGGAGCGCGTCAAGCGACTGATCGCCGCCAAGTGCAGCGGGGAGAAGGCACCCGAGGGGCTTCGTCAGCGGCTGCAAATCCAGATCAGCCGCACCACGATCATCCGCGGCTAGCGCACCGACTTCGAACCGGCGTTGGGCCGCTTGCCGTGATTGGCCTTCGAGTGCTTACGGTCACGCTTCTTGCGGCCACGCTTGGCCATGGTCCTACCTCCGTGTGATCAGGGGAATGTGGGTGCCCGCATCCCGCGGGCGCGGTTGAACCATTCTCTCATGGCCGGTGAGCACGCTTTCCCCCATGTGGTTGTGGTTCGATAGTGCGGCAAGGCAGCCGATGTGAATGAGGTGAAGATGGCCGAGGATGTTCGCGCCGAGATCGTGGCCAGTGTGCTCGAGGTCGTGGTGAACGAGGGCGATCAGATCGGCGAGGGCGACACCCTGGTGCTGCTGGAGTCGATGAAGATGGAGATCCCGGTGATCGCCGAGGTGGCTGGGACGATCAGCAAGGTGAGCGTGTCCGTTGGAGACGTCATCCAGGCCGGCGACCTCATCGCAGTGATCAGTTAGCGCTGGCTTTCCTCGTAGGACCCGATGTCTACCCTCGGTGATCTGCTCGCCGAGCACACGATGCTGCCCGGCAATGCCGTCGACCACCTGCACGCGGTGGTCGGAGAATGGCAGCTACTGGCCGACCTCTCCTTCGCCGACTATCTGATGTGGGTGCGCCGCGACGACGGCGCCCTGGTGTGTGTGGCGCAGTGCCGGCCCAACACCGCGCCGACCGTGCTGCTGGCCGACGCCGTGGGCACGCTCGCCGGAGCAGGCGACATGCCGTTGGTCACCGCGGCCTTCAAGTCGGGCACGATCGGGCGGGAAAGCGAAGAGGGACAAGCTGATTCAGCGGGCGACGACGATATCTCGATTGAGGCGGTGCCGGTTCGCTACGACAACCACATCGTGGCCGTTCTCACTCACCAGACCGCATTCGCCGCACGCAAGGCCAGTCCGCTGGAGCGCGCCTATCTCGACTGCGCGGGCGATCTGCTGCACATGCTGTCGGAGGGCACCTTCCCCAATGTCGGCGATCTGTCGATTTCGCGGTCCAGTCCCCGGGTGGGTGACGGGTTCGTCCGGCTCGACGTGACCGGAGTGGTGGTTTTCGCCAGCCCGAACGCGCTGTCGGCCTATCACCGCATGGGCCTGACCGCCGAACTCGAGGGGCAGAACCTGGTTGCGGTGACCAGGCCGCTGATCTCCGACCCGTTCGAGGCGCAGGAAATGGCTGACCACGTGCGGGACTCACTGGTCGGCGGATCCAGCATGCGAATGGAGGTCGACGCCGGAGGTGCGGCCGTTCTGCTGCGCACGATGCCGCTGGTGGTGCATGGCGAAGCGGTGGGCGCAGCGATGCTCATCCGCGACGTCACCGAGGTCAAGCGGCGCGACCGTGCGCTGCTGTCCAAGGACGCCACCATCCGCGAGATCCACCACCGGGTGAAGAACAACCTGCAGACCGTCGCGTCGCTGCTGCGGCTGCAGGCCAGGCGCACGAACAACGCCGAGGGCCGGGAGGCCCTGATCGAGTCCGTGCGCCGGGTCTCGTCGATCGCGCTGGTGCACGACGCGCTGTCGATGTCGGTGGACGAGGAGGTCAACCTCGACGGCGTGGTGGACCGGATCCTGCCGATGATGAATGACGTTGCCACCGTTGACACCCCGATCCGCATCAGCAAGACGGGTGACTTCGGGGTGCTCGACGCGGACCGCGCGACCGCTTTGGTGATGGTGATCACCGAGCTGGTGCAGAACGCCATCGAGCATGCCTTCGACGGCACGACCGAGGCTGGAGAAGTGACCATTCACGCTGAGCGTTCGGCCCGCTGGCTCGACGTCGTCGTCCACGACGACGGACGCGGCCTGCCCGACGGCTTCAGCCTGGAGAAGGCCGACCGGTTGGGGCTGCAAATCGTCCGGACGCTGGTGTCGGCCGAACTCGACGGGTCACTGGGGATGCACGCCGCGCCCACCGGTGGCACCGACGTGGTGCTGCGGGTGCCGATCGGCAGGCGTGCACGACTGGCGCAGTAGATGGCCGTTTACGCGAATTGACGGTAGGTGCGCAAATCGGACAATCGCAATTGCACACAGTTACGGCCCCGACATTTCGTCGGGGCCGCTTCCGTGAGATCGCGGTGAGGCTAGACGCCGGTGCGGGCCTTCGTGCGGGCATTGCGCCGCTTGAGTGCGCGCCGCTCGTCCTCGCTCATTCCGCCCCACACGCCGGCATCCTGGCCGGAGTCCAATGCCCAGGTCAGGCACTCGGTCGTAACCGGGCAGCGATTGCACACGAGCTTCGCGTCAGCAATCTGGGCGAGTGCCGGACCGCTGTTTCCCACGGGGAAGAACAGTTCCGGATCCTCGTCGCGACAGACCGCCTTGTGGCGCCAATCCATGTTCTAACTCTCCTCACTATGTGCGCAGCGGGGCGCACGAGCTTTTCTTCGGCTGTTAACGCGCGCGAACAAATTGTTTCTGCACTGTTGCTTACTTCGATGCTCCCACACGCTGAACAGGTGTCAATACTGTTCGGTAACTCGTGGGGTATCTCACTACCGCAATCTGTTCGCTAAAGCCTCATTCGTTTGTACTACACTCAACCCACTTGCGCTCTTGTTGAGCCGAGCTTGCGCTGTCTGCGCAGCTCAGAGCCTTTTCACCGGCGGTGCGACCACTCCAAGGGCCTCCGGAACCGCCCGGAACGTCATATCTTCGCGCAATCCGAGGTAATCACCGTCGATCTGGCAGGCCACCGGGGTGTCGCTGGTCACCCTGACCCACGCAAGGTCGTCGTCGCGGATCAGATGCCTGGCGCGGATCTTGGGCTTCTTCGACAGCATCTGCCGGACCAGCCGCAGGTTGGCCCAGACATTCATGCTGGTAGTGGCGAAAACGCCGAGCCCGGTCTCGAACGTGGTGGCCGGGTTCGTCCACACCGGCCTGGTGTTGGCATAGGTCCACGGGCTTGCGTTGGACACGAACGCGAAATGCACCCCTGCTACCGGGTCGCGATCGGGCAGGTGCAGCGTCAGCGACGGCTCCCTGCGGGCATTGGCCAGCATTTCGCGCACGGCGACGCGGATGTAGCGCGATGCGGTGACCTTGCGGCCCTTGTCCCGCTGTGCCTCGACGGCCGCCACCACGTCGCCGTCCACCCCGAGGCCCGCGGTGAAGACCCCCCAGCGCTCGCCGCAGTCCATCAGGCCGATGCGGCGCCAGGACTTGGTGCGCCGGTGTTCGCCGAGCAGGTCGACCAGCTGGTTGGTGGCCTCGGTCGGGTCCGGGCTGATGCCCAGCGCGCGGGCGAACACGTTCGCCGCCCCGCCGGGCACCACTCCGACCGCGGGCGCGTCGGCGCGCGGGATCCCGCCACACTCGCCAAGCACGCCGTTGACGACCTCGTTCACGGTTCCGTCGCCGCCATGCACGATCAGCACGTCGATGCCGTCACGGGCCGCGTCACGGGCGATGTCGATGGCGTGGCCGCGGCTGTCGGTGTGGGCGATGGTCAGCTTGACCCGGCTCTCGAGCGCATGGGCGAGAAGGTCGCGACCGGCGGGCGTGGTCGACGTCGCGTTCGGATTGACGATCAGCACGGCGCGCACGAGCCAAGAGCCTATGGGAAGGCGAGGGTCATTACGGCGAGTCGGTCGAGTACCACTCGTAAACCCCGTCCTCGCGGGTTCGTCGCTCGATCAGTCCCTGCCACCGTAGGTAGGCCAGATGCGCGAGCGTCTCAGCCATCGCCAGGTTGCGCTGAAACTTGAGGAGCGCCTTGGCAACCTGAACTTCCGCGATCTCATGAACGGTGCAGGGGCGGTTCCGGATCATCGCGTGGATGGCGTCGAGCCTGCGTTGTTTGTTGCGTGTGATGGCATCCACTCGTCGACGGCCGTCGGCGAATGCGCGGCCGTGTCCCGGCATCACCAGGGTCGGGTCGCGCTCGGCGACGAGCTCGAGAGAGGCCAGATAGCTGCGGAGGGGATCCCTGTCAAAACCGCGCTCGAACGTGACTGGTGGGGTGACGGCGGGTAGCAGGTGGTCGCCGGAGAAGAGGAGTTTGTCGCTCGGCGACCACAGGCAGATATGACCGAGTGAGTGGCCGGGAGTGTGGAGGACCTCCCACTGGCGGGTGCCGATCGAAAGGACCTCGCCGCCGTTCAGGCGGGTGGAGGCCTCGACTACGGAGTGGAGGTATGGCAGCCAGGCGACGAGGGTGTCGGCGAAGGCAGGCACCTCTGCTTTGGGCACCCCGTGGTCACTGTAGGTGTCGCGCTTTCGCGCCTGGGCGGTCTCGGGATGCCGGTACTTCTCACAGTCCAGGTCCGTCATGGCGTGCATGAACAGCTTGGCGCCGGTGAGTTCCATCAACCGCCCGGCCATACCGTAGTGGTCTATATGAGCGTGGGTGACGATGATCCGTGCGATGTCGTCGAGCACGTAGCCTCGCGTGTTGAGCGCGTGACGCAGCGTGGCCAATCCGTCGTCCGGCTCGCCCGGATGCCACATGCCGCAGTCGACCAGGGTCACCGTGTCGCCGTCTTCGACGATGTAGACGTTGACGCTCTCGATGTGGTTGATGCCGATGGGCATCGTGGCCAGTCCGATGCCGTCGGGTTGGATTTGACCGCGCAGTTCTGGCGCCGTCGTCGTTGTCACCGCCTTCGGCTCATTCGTGCATCCGCTCGAGGAGCGTGAACCATATGGTGACCTCCACGTCGAACACTGGCCCCGAGTCGGTGAGGTCGCCACTGATCTTGGTGACCTCGAAGCGCGTGATCCCCTCGAGCGTGGTGTACGCCCGGTCGATGGCCTCGTGGATGGATGCTTCGATCGTGGGCCCTGATCCGGCGATGTTGATGGACTTCCGCACCGCCATCGTGTCCTCCTCAAGGGGTGAGTGTTGTCGGCTCCGTGGGTCCATGGTGTCTCGCTGCTGACGGCCACGCCGGTTCTTTTCCGCTGATCGGGACGGGGCGATGAACCGGGGCCGCGTTGACGCCGCCCTGACTGCGCGCCGATGATGCGACCCATGGAGCTGAAGGTGGACACGGACGCGCACGAGGTCGGCTTCGATGCGGCGCGGCTCGCGCGCATCGACCGCCACTTCGCCCGGTATGTCGACGAGGGACAGTTGCCCGGCTGGCTGATCGTGGTCACCCGCGGAGGCAGGGTCGCGCACCTTTCCACGTGCGGGCACGCCGATGTCGAGGCCGGCCGACCGGTCGGGGTCGACACCCGTTGGCGCATTTTCTCGATGACCAAGCCGGTCACCTCCGTCGCGGCGATGATGCTCGTCGAGGAGGGCGCCTTCGACCTGACCGATCCGATCTCTCGTTGGCTGCCCGAGTTCGCCCAACCGCGGGTCTACGTCAAGGGCTCGGCCCTCAACCCGCTCACCGAGCCGGCGATCGAGCCGATCCGGTTGTGGCACCTGCTCACCCATACCTCCGGTTTGACCTACGGGTTCCACCATGCGCACCCGATCGACGCGATGTACCGCGCGGCCGGATTCGAATGGGGCACGCCACCAGGACTCGACCTGGCCGGTTGCGTCGAGCAATGGGCGCGGCTGCCGCTGGTGTTCCAGCCGGGCAGCGAATGGAACTATTCGGTCTCTTCAGACGTGCTCGGCAGGCTCGTCGAAGTCGTGTCCGGGCAACCGCTCGACGAGTTCTTCAATCAGCGGATCTTCGCGCCGCTTGGCATGAACGACACGTCGTTCGGTACAGACGACGAGGATCTCGCTGCGCTCTACGTCCCGCAGCCGGGGACGCGAAAAGCGGTGCGGGACGACGCGTTCGGCGAGACCGGCCGCGGTCGGCCGGACTGCCTGTCTGGCGGCGGCGGCTTGGTGTCCACGGCCGCCGACTACCACCGGTTCACCCAGTTCCTGTTGCGCCGAGGCGAGTTGGATGGGGTGCGATTGCTCAGCCCGCGAACCGTCGCACTGATGACGAGCAACCACCTTCCCGGCGACGTCGATCTCGAAGCCTACGGGCGGCCGCTGTTCGCCGAGATGCCGTTCAACGGCTTCGGGTTCGGGCTCGGCTTCTCGGTGCTGAGGGACGCCGTGAAGGCCAAGACGCTGTCGAGCCCGGGTGAGTTCGCTTGGGGTGGGGCGGCCAGCACCGCCTTCTGGGTCGATCCGGCCGAGGATCTGACGGCGATGTTCTTCACCCAACTGATGCCGTCCAGCACCCATCCCATTCGCCAGCACCTCCGTCAGCTCGTCTACCAGGCGCTGGTCGCCTGATCGTCTGATGCGACCAGCCCGAACGGGCAGCGTCGACATGACGGAGGCACACAGCCGGGGTCCGGGCGTGACCGAATGCGACAGCAATAAAATTCGCTAGTGAGCGGTTCCTGTTATGGAATGTAGCCAGAGTTCTCTCGTCCACCCTGGAAGGTTTCCGATGCTCATCGACATAGCGGCTGTGGTTGCGTCGCTTGCTGTGCTGGTCGGCCTGTGCTGGGCGCTCTACGGATGGTTCCGGCTGTCGATTCACCGCTTCAACGGCGTGGTCGCCAAGGACGTGCTGGCCGCGTGGGATGCCAAGCTGGCGAAGCTGTCGGTGGATGACCGTGAACAGCTGCGGGCGCAGCCCCCGGCCGCAGTCCTGGAAGCCCACGTTGCTTTGCCGTCCGTGCGGCCGCGGCGATTCCAGTTGACCAACGTCCGGTGAGTCGCGGCGGCGAGGCCCACGCGAGCGGCGTCCGCTGAAAGCTGCGCAGCAGCACTGTCCACTCCGCAGGCTGCCAGCTCGTCGGAGATGACTTCGACCACCATGACGGCGGGGAGCACGCCATCCTCGGGCAGGGCCCGCACCATTCCGCCCGGACATCGCACAGTTGCACTGAAACGATCCGCTCAGCGAGCACGGCGTCGCGGTCGGCCTGTTCAGGCGTGTATCGCACACTGAGCACAATCAGAGACCCTCTGTCCTCGCTCACTACACCGTCGCATCTTTGACGCGCCCCCGTCACTGCTGAATGTTTGCGTAGGTGCGTCCGGATAGGCCGCGGCGTCGTCGGTGACCGTCAGGAGGTGCCACCATGCCCGTTCCCCGCGGGATGGCTCTTCTGGTCGCTGGCGCGCTATTCATGGAGATTCTGGACGCCACCATCATCACGCCGGCCATCCCGCTCATCGCTTCGTCACTCGGAGTGGACGCGGTCGATGTCAACATCGCGATCTCTGCCTACCTGGTGACCGTCGCGATCCTCATTCCGGTGAGCGGGTGGATGGCGGACCGGTTCGGGGCCCGCAGGGTGTTCATCGCAGCAATCGCGGTCTTCACTCTCGCATCCGTCGGATGTGCGGCCAGCGTGTCGTTGCCGATGCTCGTCGCGATGCGCGTCGTACAGGGAGTCGGCGGCGCCATGATGGTGCCCGTTGGTCGCCTCCTCGTCTTGCGGTCGAGTGAAAAGGTCGACCTGGTCCGGGCCATCGCATGGCTTACCTGGCCCGCCCTTGCCGCTCCCGTGCTCGCCCCAATTCTCGGGGGTGCCGTCGCCACCGTGGGCTCTTGGCGGTGGATATTCATCGTGAACATCCCGCTCGGCATTGTCGGATTCCTCCTGTCGCTGAGGCTGATCCGCGGAGAAGGCGAACCCAGTCGGGCGCCACTGGACTGGCAGGGTCTGGCGCTGCTGGGAGCCGGCATCGCCGCCGCGCTCATTGCACTGGAGAGCATCAGAGTGGAGGGCACCAACTGGGTGCATGTTGTCGTCGGCGGTGGAGTCGCGGTGGTCCTGCTTGGCACCGCGGTGTGGCATCTGCTACGGGATCGCTACCCGCTGATTGAACTGCGGGTGCTGCGAGTGGCCACACTGCGGGTGACCGCATCTGCGGGATCGCTGTACAGGATGGTTATCACTGCCGTGCCATTCCTGCTTCCGCTCCAGTTCCAGCTTGCGTTCGGCTGGACCCCGCTGGTTGCCGGGTCGCTGGTGGCAGCGCTCTTCGTCGGCAACATCGCGATCAAGCCGGCCACGACGCCGATGATGCGGCGGTGGGGGATACGCCGGGTGCTCCTGGTGAACGGCTTGTTGTCTGTGCTCTGCTTCGGGCTGCTGGCCTGCCTGAGCGGCGAATTACCGGTGGCATTGATCGCGGGCATCCTGTTTTTGAGTGGTGCATTGCGTTCGATCGGGTTCACCGCCTACAACACCCTGGCATTCTCCGATGTCGACTCCGCTCAACTCACACACGCCAGCACTCTCCATGCGGCGGTGCAAGAACTGGCCGCGGGACTCGGGGTCGCCGTGGGCGCATTACTACTCGGCGTGTTCACACCGGCGAGTCATGCCGGGGGACAGGCGTACTCATGGACGTATCTCACACTGGGCCTGCTCATGATGCTCACCATCGCCGAAACCCTGCGGCTGCCAAAGGATGCCGGTGCGGGGGTTACGCGGTCCACGGGTTAGAAGAACTTCATCATTGCGTCGAACGCCCTGGCGGCTGCTTCGCCGACATCGAGCTGTCTGAACTCGGGATAACTCGATTCAATGCCGAAGGGGCCGTCGTAGCCGATGGACTTGAGTGCCTCGACGAAGCCGCGGACGTCGAGCTCGCCCTCTCCCGGTAGCAGCCGAGTGTTCCTGGCGTTCCACAAGAAGTTCTCGTGTACGCGTGGGCCGTCGTTCAGTTGCACGGCGGCCACGGTTGTCACGTCGAGGTCAGCGATCGATTCGGTCGTCGATCCGGTGTTGATAGAAGTGCCAGACATCGAGCAGATGTCCGGCGTTGTGCGCGTCTGCGCGTGCCAGCAGAGCGCTCGCTGTCGGCACCGAATTGATCGCAGACCATGCGAAGGCTTCGAGAGCGATGTTCAATCCAACATCGGCAAGTGTCTCTGCGGCGCTCTTCAGGCGCGTAGCGGCACCGTCGATGTCCAGCGGATCGCCGACGAAGTCTCCCGAGCTGAGATGGTCACCGCCGCCGGTGGATACAGCCAGCTCCCGCACCTTCGCCAGTGTCGACTGGTTTGTCGATTCGGACCCCGGACCGACCCAGCCTGCGAAGAATTCGATCTCACCGAGTTCGAGGTCGTTATCGGACAGAATGTCGGCGACGTCGGTGGGCTTCAGTGTCGTGAGATCGTTGAGGTGGATACCGATCCGTGCGAATCCCGCCGCCGATGCCGCTTCGCACCTCTGCCTGAAGGTGAACCTGGGCGGTTCGGTGAATCCGGCACCTGCCAAGGTGACGTAGCTGGCCGTGAGTATGGGGATGGTCAATTCCTGCCCTGACTCGGTTGGGAGCGGACGCCGGTGCGGACGTACTTGAACTGTGCGCTCTGTCACAGACATACTCAACGCGTGCGTTCCACAGAGCGGAACACTTCGCTAAAGAGCGACGACTCGTCGACATCGGTGGTTCGTCGGCTCGCCGCCGTCCTCGACGCCTTTCGTGCCGCCGATGTCTTTCTGGGCGTCAACGAGATCGCGCGCAGGACCGACCTGCCGAAATCGACGGTGTCTCGACTGGTCAAGGACATGCAGGAGGCGGGTTTCCTCGAGCGCAAAGACCAAAAAGTCGGGCTCGGGTTGCAGATGTTCGAATGGGGAGAGCGTGTCTCGCGCCGGCGTTCAGTGCGCGAGGTAGCGCTACCGTTCATGGCCGATCTGCGTGCGGCGACACGTCAGACGATCCACCTTGCCGTGTTGGACGGCACCGAGGTGGTCTACGTGGAGATACTGCACCGTGAGGATGCCCCTCGTCTGCCGTCGAGGGTCGGCGGCCGTCTGCCCGCACACGCGACCGGAGTGGGTAAGGCGCTGCTGTCCGCCTCGGATCCCGATGTGATCGAGCGCGCGATCGCGGCCGGACTGGTGGCTGTGGGACCCCGGACGATTCGGAATCCCGACGTCCTTCGACAGCAGCTTCGACGGGCGGCAGTCAACGGCATCGCCTACGAACATGAGGAGTCCGCGCCAGGGGTCGTGTGTGTCGCAAGCGCCGTGCTTGACTCCGAAAACGTTCCTGTCGCCTCGATTTCGGCGTCGGGATGGGCGGGGAAGGTAGACATCCGACGAGTAGGGCCTGCCGTCCACACCGCTGCCCTGAGTGTGTCCCGCGTTCTGGCGAGCAGAATGTCGTAACCGACCCGACCTTCAGCGTGCTAAGACGGAGTGGATGCCAGCGGGCATCCGGGAGGCCGGCATGGACGTCCGTTTCGTTTCTCCTGCGGGAGTCGACGTGTTCGACGCTGCAGAGCTGCCTGCCCTGCTGGCGCGAACCGACGGGTTGGTATGGGTGGACGTACCGGTGTGGGATGAGCAGGCCGAACAGACGCTGAGTACGACGTTCGGGTTTCATCCGCTCGCGATTCGGGACTCGGCGAATCGGAATCAGGTGCCCAAGATCCATCGCTACGATGACCATCTTTTCCTGGTCTTGCACGCTCCGCAGCCCGGTGCCGGTGGCCACGTGCACTATGTCGAACTCGACCAGTTCATCGGCGATCGCTACCTTGTCACGGTCCACGGCCCGCTCAACCCCGCAGTCGACCAGACTGCGGCGATGGTCGAGGTGGACGCGGTGCTCGGTAGGCTCAATGCCGGAAAGCTCAAGCCGGACAAAGCATTCGAACTCTCCTATGCCTTTCTCACCGCACTGACTGGTCGCCTGCGAACCTACACCGCGGAGCTGACCAAGGACGTCTGGATGCTCGAGCAACGCGTCACCGGCGACCACCTAGGCGATCCGGAATCGTTTCTCGACGAGATGTTCCGGGCGCGGCACGGACTGCTCACCGTCAGCACCATGTCCGCACTGAGCCGCGAGGTGTACAGCCGGATGGCGACTATTACGGCTTGCGGCCCTGGCCACGGGCAATCGCTGCTACTGGACGCTGTCGATCAGTTCCACCATCTTTCGGTGATGGCTGATACCCAGAAGTCATATCTGCAGGGAACGATCGAGTTCTACCAGGCGCGGACCAATACGAAAATGACCATCGCGGCCGAACGGCTCGCGGTTATCGCGGCTGTCACGTTGCCGATCACGGCCCTGTCTTCCGTTCTCGGCATGAACCTGATCGTCAACGATGAAACTCAGTGGTTGCCGCTCGCCGCCACACTCGCCGTCATGCTGGCCATGTCGACGACGCTTCTGGTGTGGGCGAAGCGCAAGGGTTGGTTCTAGCCGATGAGCTAGTCTCACGGCGTGGATCAAGACAGACCACAGAGTGTTCTCGGCGCGATCATTCGCGAACAGCGCGAGCTTGCCGCGCTGCCCATGCGCCAGCTGGCCAAGTCTGTCGGGATCTCCAATCCCTACCTCTCGCAGATCGAACGGGGACTGAGGGCGCCCTCCGAGGCGGTGATCGAGGCGCTGGCCGCTTCTCTGGACATGTCGGTCGAAGAGCTGTACCGACGCGCAGGTTATGTGGAGCCGGAGACGTCACCAGAGGATGAACCGCACCTGGACCTCGCGGAGGCCATCGCGGCGGCGCCTGAACTCACGGCGGCCCAACGGCGCGCGATGGCGGAGATCCACCGAAGTTTCATCGACGCAAACCGGGTACGTCGGGCGTCTGGGAATCACAGCGCCGACTAGCCAGTTCGCCGCCGATTGTGGGGTCGGATTGGTGAGAACTGAACGCGTCCAACGCATCTCGTGAAAACGGATCCGGTCAGCGCTTGTTGGGTCACCGTCGGCCACTACGTGAGCCTGGTCACAAATAGCCAAGTTAGCAGAACTCGTGCTAACGTTGCTAACAGCCGGGTCACAGACGACCCCGGTACGACCTACAGGAGGAATCATAATGGCTACAACCACATCACCGAAAACCAACCCGTTCGACGTCGACTTCGAGGCAGCCGCAGAGCGGATTCGCGGCCTGAACGAGAAGGTTCTCACGGCGGCGAAGCAGACCGGAACCATGTCGGTCGATACCTATGAGAAGGCCGTGAACGACGTGCTGGATTTCAGCCAGAAGGCCGCCGACTCCACCAAGGTGGACTGGGTTTCGGCGCTCACCAAGTCGCAGGCGTCCATCATCGCCGAGGCGACGAATGCCTACACCAAGGCCGCGCGCGACCTGCTGAAGTAATCCCATCTGACATGCACCGGCACTTCGGACGGTCTTGAGGAGCACCTTGTTCTTCAGAGCCCCCGGAGTGCCGGTGTTCGTTTGTGTCGACCACGGAAGGACGTCACGGGCCCCAGAGTCTGCCAACCAATATCGCCACCCAGTTCGCTTGGGCGCCAATCGAAGCATGGGCGTCGAGTACCGCAAGTACCGGACTTGGCGGAATTCGCCCGTGTGGGTCGGCGGCGGCGTGCAAACGAGGGCAGCGCCGATCTTCCTGCTTGCGGGCACCACGGACCACATCACGCCGCCCGAGCAGGTCTGGCACTCGGGCCCACTCAGAAGGTCGCGCGTGAACATCCCATCCCGTACTCGGTCGCGAGTTGCCGCGACAGACTGCGACATGCAACCGACAGTGCGCTGGCGGCCGGCTTCAACTCGCCGCTCACATCGCTTGCGGTGAGTTCGATGGCACCCGCGATGCGACCCCTGCCGTAGAAGATCGGCATGGCGATTGCCGCCTTGCCGCTCTCGAACTCGTTTCGCGATGTGGCGATCTGCGTCAATCGGATGACCGAGAGTTTCTGGCGTAGTACCTCGGGTGACGTGATGGTGTGCGGTGTGAACGCGGGCAGCCCGGCGTCGATGACCAGGTTGACGACTCGGGGACTGGAGAAGGCAAGCAGTGCTTTGCCAGCCGCGGTCGCATGCGCCGGTTTGACGGCGTGCGTCAGCCCTTCTGCATTCACTCGTTCAGAGAACCGATTGGTATGCGGCTGCAAGGTCAGGACATCGGTTCCGCGCAGAACCCCGAGGCGTACCTCATTGCGCGTTGCCTTGGATAGTTCGTGCAGTACCGGCAGGGCGCGCATCACCGTCTGCGTATAGGTCCAGACTTCGGATTCGGAGTATTCGCTGGCGATCATCCGCAACGGCAGACCGATTCGGTAGCTGCGTTCCTCGGTCCGTTCGAGCAGACGCCACGCGACGAGTTCTGATACCAGGCGGTGCGCGGTGGACGTCGGCAAATTGGCGCAGCACGCGATCTCGGTCAACGTGTGCACGCCGCCGTCGGCGAATACCATCAGGATCGCGGTCACCTTGCTGGTCACCGACCGTCCTGGATCCGTCGAATTTCCCGCCACTCACACTCCTCGTTTGTGTAGGACGAGGTTCGCAGCCAAGGGTCGGTTGAAGCCAGTAACGTTGTTCCGCTCAGTGGGACAGGCGCGCGAATTTTGTCTGGCTCGCGGATGTGATCGGGCACGGGCATACGCTTTCGCACAGGACGCGATACGAAGGAGGGAAACGAGATGTCGGAACTTCCAGCCCACAGCGAGACGTTGCAGGTGCTGCTCAGCGTCGAGGAGCTCGATGAGTTGGAGCGCGTCGCGGCCCGTCGCGGCCTCTCGACTTCGGCGGTGGCGCGTGAGGCGATTCTTCGGCTGGTTCGGGTCGAAGCGGCCCCGCGTTCGGTTGAGGATCGACGACTGGCCCAGGACTGGCAGATCTACCCCTGACGCCCTCGCGTCCACTCGGGTGGTCAGTCGTGCGGGCGGAACTCGGTGGCGAGTTGTCGCGAGAGACTGTGACACGCAACCGACAGTGCGCCCGCGGTCGGTTTCAACTCGCGGCTGAGATCTCCTACGGCGAGTTCGATGGACGCGGCCACTCGACCCCCGCGGTAGAAGATGGGCATCGCGATGGCCGCCTTGCCGCATTCGAATTCATTTCGCGATGTGGCCATCTGCGTCAATCTGATGACCGAGAGTTTCTGGCGTAGTACCTCGGGCGAGGTGATGGTGTGCGGTGTGAACGCAGGTAAACCGGCCGCGATGACGCGGTCGACCACCTCAGGTGGGGAGAAGGCGAGCACCGCCTTGCCCGCTGCGGTCGCGTGCGCCGGTAGGACGGCGTGAAGGAGTCCTTCGGCACGAACGTGATCGGCAGCCCCGTCGGTATGCGGCTGCAACGTCAGGACATCGGACTCGCGCAGAACGCCGAGGCGCACCTCGTTGCGGGTTGCCTTGGACAGTTCATGCAGCACCGGCAGGGCGCGCATCACTGTTTGGGTGTACGTGCCTACCTCCGATTCGGAGTATTCGCTGGCGATCATCCGCAACGGCAGACCGATTCGGTAGCTGCGTTCCTCGGTCCGTTCGAGGAGACGCCACGCGACGAGTTCTGATACCAGGCGGTGCGCGGTGGACGTCGGCAAATTGGCGCAGCACGCGATCTCGGTCAACGTGTGCACGCCGTCATCGGCGAATGCCATCAGGATCGCGGTCACCTTGCTGGTGACGGACCGTCCTGGATCGGTCGAATTTCCCGCCACGCGCACCTCGTTTCGCCGAGACGAGGTTCGCAGTCGAAGGTGGGAATGCCTCGTAATCGCTCCCGATGGCTGAGAGCGCCCTGCAAGAAGCCTACCTCCAACAGCGTCAATAATGGGCGTTTAACGTCGGCCGGCGCGCTCGGACTCCCAGGCCCGTGCGTAGAGGCCGCCGGCGAGAATCAACTGGTCGTGCCTGCCCCGCTCCGCCACGACGCCGTTCCTCAGAACGATGATCTCGTCGACGAGTTCGAGGGCGGAGAGCCTGTGCGTTATCAACACCGTCGCGCGATCGGCCGTCGCCGCAAGGATGTCCCGCACGAGCGCGTCGGCGGTGGGTTGGTCGAGATTGGCGGTGGGTTCGTCGAAGACGATCGCGGGGAAGTCGGCCAACAGCGCGCGCGCAACGAATATGCGCCGACGTTCACCCGCGGACAGTCGATGGCCGCCCTCCCCGACGTGGGTCTCCAAGCCGCCGGGCAGGCGCTCCACCCAGTCGAGCAGGCGGACGCGCCGGAGGGCGTCGCGCAGCTCATCGTCGTCACAGTCTGGGCGGGCCAGACGAAGGTTCTCCCGGATGGTCGAATCGAATATGTGGGCATCCTGCGCGCAGAGGCCGACCGTGCGCCGGACCTCGTCGCCCGGAATGTCTCGGACATCCACGCCGCCAAGGTGATACGAACCCGCGCTCAGCTCGATGAATCGCAATAGCATCGCCGACATCGTGGTCTTTCCCGAGCCGCTCGCCCCGACCACGGCTACCGTTCGCCCCGGCATGAGTTCGAGGTCGACCTCGGAAACCGCGGCGGGCGCCGACGAATCCGTGTTCGGCCAGCTTGCGCCCGCACGCCGCAACGAAATCGGCCAGATGTTCGCACGATCCGACCGTCGAACGCCGATGGGCTCGATCACCGGTACGGGCGTGTCCATCAGTTCAAGAACTCGATCACCACTCTGTCGGGAGCGGCGGTACGCGAGCGCCGAGGCCGGAAGGACCTGTACGGCCTCGAAGGCCGCCAGCGGAATCAATACGACGACCGCAAGCATCACACCGCTCATCGCGCCATCGCGCACCGCCGACGTGCCAAGAGACAGCGCGGCCCACACGGCTCCGCAGGCACAGATGACGGCGAGGCCCGCGCCGACACCGGCGGCCAGCGCCGACGACCGTGCGATCCGTGTCAAACCGGCATCGAGTGCCGTCAGCTCGGCCAGGTGCTGCGGAGCTGCACCGTAGGCGACGATCTCGTCCCTCCCATTCAGCAGCGTGACGACACCCGCCGACAGTTCTGCCCGAGCTTTGGCCAACCGGGTCTCGGCGCGCCGATTGGCCCACGAAGTCGCCGCCGGTGCCGCCACAGCTGCGATGGCGAGCGATACAGCCAGGACAGCGGCCGAGGAGGGGAGCAAGGTCGCGACGACACCGACAGCCAATGCGGCAGCTCCGGCCGCCACAGCGACGGGTTGCAGCACCCGCAGCGGCAGGTCTTGCAGTCCATCGACGTCGGAAACCATCCGCGAAAGGAGATCACCACGGTGGTAGACGGGTAGAGCACCCGGCGACAGCGGCTCCAATGCAGCGACGAAACGCGTCCGGATGTCGGCGAGCATGCGGAAGGCGATGTCGTGAGAAACGAGCCGCTCCAGATAGCGCAGTGCCGACTTACCAAGGGCGAAGACGCGAACGCCCACGATCGCCACCGTGAGCGCGGCGATGTGCGGCTGCAACGACGCAGCGCTGATGAGCCAGGCAGCGCTGGCGATAAGACCGATACCACAGCCGGCGGAAAGCACCCCGATGCCACATGCGACGAAGAACCGTCTCCGTCCCGGGGCAGCCAGTGCCAGCAGTCTCCTCATGACAGCGCCGCACTGGGCACGGGCAGCTCCTCGGGGATGCCCGCGCCTATCTCGACGATTCGATCGGCGAAATCGATCGCGGCGGGTCGGTGCGCAACCATCAGCACGGAACGGCCGGCACCGAACTGGCGTATCGCTGCAAGAACGCGCTGCTCTGTCGGCGCGTCGAGATGCGCGGTGGGCTCGTCCAGCAGGAGGAGACTCGCTCCGCGCTCGGTGCGCAGAAAGCAACGGGCGAGCGCGATGCGCTGGCGCTCTCCAGCGGAGAGGTCGGCACCGTTCTGTGCGATGCGCCTGCGAGGGTCGAGCCCTTCGCAGCAAGCCGCCGCCATAGCTGATGCGACTTCGTCGTCGGTGGCGTCGGGCGCGCCGAGGCGAACGTTGTCCGCGACCGTGTCCGCCACCAGCGTGGGCCGTTGCGGCATCCACGCAATGCGGCCAAGCCAGCTCTGCCGCTCGGCCTGCGCTACCGAGGCATCGTCCATCCACACCGCGCCTGCGCTGGGTGACACGAAGCCCAGCATCACGCCCAGCAATGTGGACTTGCCGCAGCCGCTGGGGCCGACCAGCGCGACGAGTTCGCTCTTGCTCAGCCCGAAAGAGGTTGGCTCAGGGGCACAGGGCGCACTATCGGCATGCCGGACACTGACGTGCTCCACGGCGACGAATACGGCAGGTGCGCACACGGTGCGGCCGGCTGGTTTCGGGGCGGGCTCCTCGAGGAGGTCCAGGATTCTGCCGCTGACCGACTTACCCTCGGCGGCGGCGTGATAGCTGGCGCCAAGCGTGCGCAGTGGCTGGAAGGCTTCGGGGGCGAGCAACAGGACGATCAGCGCGACCTCCAACTCGATGCTGCCGCCGATGAGTCGCAGCCCGACCTGCACGGCCACGACCGCCACCGACAGGCTCGCAAACAGGTCGAGCACGAACGACGAGAGGAACGACAGCCGCAGCACCCCCATGGTGGTCCGGCGGTACTCGTGCGTGATCGATTGCACAGCCAGGCGCTGAGCCCGCGCCCGTCCGAACACCCGAAGAGTCGTCAGACCGTCCACGACGTCAAGGAAATGATTGGACATGCGCGCCAGCGTTCGCCACTGGTCATCGGCCCGGCGCTGGGCCGACGTTCCGGCGAGCACCATGAAGAGCAGGATGATGGGCAGCGTCAGCACGAGCACGACCCCCGAGATCCAGTCTGTCGCCCAGATCACCACGACGAACAGTGGCGAGATGATTGCGGTCAGCACCACTTGTGGCAGGTAACGCGAGAAGTACGGGTCGAGCGCATCCACCCCGCGGGTGGCCAGTTGCGTGATCTCTCCGGTCCGATGGTCGGAAAGCCACGATGGGCCGGCTGCTACGACGCGGTGCATCAGGCCTTGCCGCAGTTGCGATTTCACAACTGCAGATGCCCGCGCCGCTGCGGTCTCCTGCAGGTATGCCAGCGCGGCTCGCGTCACCGTCAGACCGGCCAGCAGCATCAGCAGCTTGCTGATGTCGCGAAAGTCCGCGCCGCCAAGGAAGACTCGGGTGATCGCCACGGCGAGCGTTACGGCTTGTGCCAACACACATGCCGCGATGGCGAGCCCGATTGCAACGCATACCAGTAAGAGTCCTGAACTGGAGCGCGCGCGCCGCAGCAGGCGTGGGTCGATCGCACCCATTATGTCAATCGGTTGCCGCCCGCGGCGGCGCCGTGCTGCGGGATCAGCGGAATGTGGTCTCGACTCAACCGTTTGCGGAATACCCAGTAACTCCACGCCTGATAAGCCAGGACGAACGGAACGACCAGAGCTGCGACCCAGCTCATCAGCGTCAGCGTGTACGGCGACGAACTTGCATTCGCGATCGTGAGATTGTTGGCCGGGTCTAACGTCGACGGCATCACGTTCGGGTACAGCACCGAGAAGTACGTCGCGACCAGCAGGACGACGGCGCCGGCGGTGAGCAGGAATGCGACGCCGTCGCGGCCGCGCGCATTCGCCAACGCGGCGCCGGCCGTGCCTGCCACGACCGCGATCGCGAGTATCACCGACCGCGTGTCGCCGTCCGAGGCGATGGTCCAGCTCAAGAACGCCGCCAAGAGAATTGCTGTCACGGCGGCGAGTCGGGTCCCCAGTTCTCGTGCGTCGTGCCGAATGCCGCCGCTGGTCTTCAGCGTGAGAAAGATCGCGCCGTGGGTGACGAACATCGCGAGGACGACCAGCCCGCCAAGCAGCGTGTACGGCGAGAAGAGGTCGAGGACTCCGCCGGCATAGTCACCCGCGGGCATCGATCGGCAGGCCCCGGATCAGGTTTGCGAAGAACACACCCCAGAGAAAGGGGACGACGGTCGAACCGAGGATGATGCAGCGATCCCATCGGCGCCGCCACTGCGCATCGTCTTTCTTTCCACGGAACTCGAATGCGAGACCCCGCACGATCAATGCCCCCAGGATGATGAGCAGCGGCAGGTAGGTGGCGCTGAACGCAGTCGCGTACCAGGACGGAAATGCCGCGAACAATGCCCCCGCGGCAAGCACCAGCCACGTTTCGTTGGCGTCCCAGACCGGGCCGATCGTGTTGATCATGACCCGCCGGCCGATGTCGTCCTTGCCGAGGACCGGAAGGAGAGCCCCGACCCCGAAATCGAATCCCTCGAGCATGAAATAAGAGGCGAACATGAAGCCGATCAGCAGGAACCAGAATTCAGGCAATGTCACGGGAGGTCCTAATACGCGAAGGTCAGTTGCTGGGCTTGTGTTTCAGCTTTCGAGGTCTCGGCAGGGGCGTCAGGCGGGGGTCCGGCCTTCGCATATCGAAAAATGAGGCGCACGGCGATGGTGGCGATGACGAGGTAAAGCACCGCGAACGCGACGAGGGAGGTGATCACCTGCCACGCGGGAACCGACGGCGACAATGCGTCGCGCGTCAGCATTTCGCCGAACACCGCCCACGGTTGACGGCCCATCTCGGTGAAAATCCAGCCGAAGCTGTTCGCCAGGATCGCGAGCGGTGTTGTCCAGATGAGTGCCCGCCAGAACCACCGATTGTCCGGAAGCCTCCCCCGTCGAGTGAGCCAAAGGCCGAGAACCGCCAACGCCGTAGTCACGCCGCCCAGGCCGATCATGTACCGGAAGCTCCAGTAGGTCGTCGGGACATGCGGCGCGTAGTCGCCGGGCCCGAACCGCTGCTCGTACTCGGCCTGTAGGTCGTTGATGCCCTCGACTTCCGCGTGAATGTCGCCGTCGGCAAGATAGGAAAGCAGGTACGGGAGGCGAACAGAGAACACTTCCCGCTTTCCGTCTCGGGTTCCGATTGTGAAGAGCGAGAACGACGCGTCCGACTTCGAATCCCACAGGGCTTCCGCCGCCGCCATCTTCATCGGCTGAACTTCGGTCATCACCTTGCCCTGCATGTCGCCGGTGATGGTCGTTCCGATGCCAGCCGCCACTGCCATGAACAAGCCGAGCCGCAGCGAAGCGCGCATGACCTCGATGTGCTGATCGCGCGCCAGGTGCCACGCCGCGATCCCGATGATAACGGCAGCGCCCGCGAGCAAAGCGCCCATGAGTATGTGCGGATAAGCAACCACGGCAACAGGATTGGTCAACACCGCCCAGATGTCGGTCAGTTCCGCTCGCCCGGAATCCGCGTTGTAGGTGAACCCGACGGGATTCTGCATCCACGAGTTTGCCGTCAGAATGAAGTACGCAGAGAGGTTGGTGCCGATGGCTACACACCAAATGCACGCCAGGTGAAGACCTTTGGGCAGCCGATCCCAACCGAAGATCCACAATCCGATGAACGTTGCCTCCAGGAAGAAGGCAAGCAATGCCTCCATGGCGAGCGGCGCGCCGAAAACGTCGCCGACAAACTTCGAGTACTCACTCCAATTCATCCCGAACTCGAACTCCAGGACGATGCCTGTCACGACACCCACCGCGAAGCAGATCAGGAAGGGTTTGCTCCAGAACTTCACCATCTTGAGGTATTTCGGCTTGCCGGTGCGGTACCACGCGGTCTGCATGATGGCTAGATAGAAGGCCAGGCTGATCGATACCGGGACGAAGAAGAAGTGGTACAGCGTCGTCAATCCGAACTGCAGCCGAGCGAACAACAAGCCATCCATCGCCGTCACCGCCGATGCTCGGCGGAATGAACCGTGGGTTGAGTCCTGAGCAGGGAATCCGCTGTGCGCCAGAGGATGGCTTCAGTGGCGTCGGCACCAAGACCAAGTGATCGCACAGTCGCGACTGGATCGGTGTCACCCAGCTCGAAGGGGTGGTCGGTGCCGAGGAGGACCCGATCAACGCCCATGTCCGATACGAGGTGAGACAGCAGCGTGGTGTCGAACACCGCGGTGTCGTAGTACAGCCGCTTGCAGAATTCGCTCGGTCGGAGCTGGGTGGTGTGAGCGACGTCCTTGCGCTGCCACCCCAGGTCGAGTCGACCGCGCAGCCACGGCAGGCAGCCCCCGCCATGCGCGAGACACATGGACAGGTCGAAACGTTCGAATACCCCGCCGTAGATCATCCGGGCGATGCTGATGGCCGTCTCGGCCGGGTAGCCGACGAGCTGGGGTAGATAGAAATCGCGCTGTCGGTGGGCATCGGGCACCCCACTCGGGTGGACGAAGATGAACGCGTTTCGTTCTGCCAGCAGGGCCCAAAGATCTTCGTGCACAGGATCATCGAGCTCTTTACCACCTCCGCGGGTGCCGATGGCAACGCCAGGGAAACCGAGGTCGTCGAGGCAGCGTAAGGCCTCGTTCGCGGCGTCGGGGAAGCCGAGGGGGATCGATCCGAGACCGTACATCCGGCCGTCTCCGTCGGACGACGTACCGGGCGAGTTCGTCGTTCCCGCGCGTGATGGTTGTGGTGACGAGCCTTCTGTCTTCGGAGTTGGAGCAATAGAGGAACGGCGGCATCGACACGGCATGGGCCCGAACCCCCATGTCGTCCATCTCGGTCAGCCGGGTGCGCGGGTCGTACTGGGAGCGGGCGAGGGGAAGCGGCGTGTTCTTGCCGACTCCGCTGACCCCTGGATCGAGCAGGACGACACCGTCCTGGATCCGCGACAGGTCCGATAGGCCTTCGCGCTCGAGCCATTCGAGCAACGGCAGCGGCATCGCATGGTTGTGTACGTCGATCGCTTGGGCGTGGACGTCGGCCGCGTCAGCTAGTTGCCCGTCGTTCGGCTCATTCGTGGGCATCCATTTCCTCCACGTCCTGTCGGGTCGACATCCATGTTGGCCGCTGCGAGTACACGGGAGCCACGGCTTCTTGCTGGATGGAACTTACGGGTCGAGCCCTACCGTCGTCTCCGAGCCGCATGCAACACTCCGCTCGAGTGGTTGTCCGCACGTAGGTTTCCACGACGTGCGCAGTTGGCAGCGCCAACAAAAAGAAATCGAGGAGGACGCAATGGCTCAGACGTCGAAAGTCACACCGGATGTCGATGCGGCCGTCGAGCGAATCAAGCAGACGAGTGAGCGCGTGCTGGCGTTGAGCAAAGAGAACGGTCTCGTCTGGCTGGAGGCGTACGAGAAAATGTTGAACGGCGTGCTCAAGCTCGAAGAGGACACGGCCAAGGAGCTGGGTCCCGACTGGGTAGAGACGCTTGTGTCAACGCAGGCCGACCTCATGCGCGAGACGTCACAGGCGTACCTCGGCGCAGTCAAAGATCGATTGAAGTAATCCTGCGCGCCGGCCGGCCGAAAGTGGAGGTGCCGGAATTGGACGACAGCCCGACTACTCGAAAACGCCCCAAGGTCGTTGTGGTCGGCGGCGGGTTCGGCGGCGTCAACGTGAGCAGAGTTCTGGCGAAGGCTGACGTCGACGTGACGCTGATCGACCGGACGAACCATCACCTTTTCCAGCCCTTGCTCTATCAGGTCGCCACCGGCATCCTGCCCGAGGGTTTGATTGCTCCTGCGTTGCGTCGCGTTGTGCACAAACAAAAGAACACCAATGTCGTGCTCGGCGAAGTCGTGGATATCGACTTGGCGGCGCAGACCGTTTGCGCGGTCGCGCCGGACGGAACACGGATAGCGCTGCCGTACGACACGTTGGTGGTGGCGGCTGGTGCAACCCACGCATATTTCGGGCACGACGAGTGGTCGGAGTTCGCGCCGGGAATGAAGACGCTCGAGGATGCTCGCCACCTGCGGAATCACATTTTGGGTGCGTTCGAAATGGCGGATATGGCAACCGACGAAAGCGAGCGTGAAGCCTATCTCTCCTTCGTCGTGGTGGGTGCGGGCCCGACCGGTGTCGAAGTCGTCGGTCAGATTGCCGAGCTCGCACATCGCGTGCTGCCCGGCGATTACCGCCGGATCGACACCCGACAGGCACGAATTGTGCTGATCGAGGCCGCGCCCGCGGTCCTGGGTCCCTTCGACGAGCGCCTCCAGCGCTACACGACGCGGACTCTGGAGCGGATGGGCGTCGAGGTGCGGTGTGCCACGATGGCCACCGAGATCGACGCGGATGGAATCACCGTGCGGAACGACGACGGTGAGGAGCGCATCGTAGCCAAGACGAAAGTTTGGGCCGCAGGCGTGCAGGCTTCCCCGCTGGCGAAAACACTCGCCTCGGCGACAGGTGCGCAGACCGATCGAGCCGGCCGGATCATGGTCGAACCCGACTGCACCATCGCCGGCCATCCGGAAGTTTTCGCCATCGGTGACATGGTGTCCCTGAACGGCCTACCCGGCATCGCCCAGCCGGCGCTTCAAGAAGGAAAGTACGTCGGAAAGGTGATCCGGGCCCGACTCGATGGCGACACCAGCGTCGCGCCGTTCAAGTACTTCGACAAAGGCAGCATGGCCACCATCGGTCGAACACACGCGGTGGCGCACTCGGGTGGTATGAGCTTCACCGGAATCACCGCCTACCTGATGTGGGCGTTCATCCACGTGCTGTACCTCATTGGATGGGGCAACCGATTCGGCACCCTGTACTCGTGGGGCCGTTCGCTGTGGTTCACGAAGAATCGAGCCCACCGCACCATAACGCTCGATCAGGCGATCGAAGAGATCGGCGGCCACGGATCGGCGGCCGGCGCGAGGTTTGGATCGGAAAGCGAAGCGCGGCGACCTATATTGAAGCCGTAGAGCGCTGCTGGGCAACGTCGTTGCGGGTGACACGCATAGTGGCGATCGTGCCCGTGGTGGCCGGGCCGAGCTGGCTGACGGGGCGGCACCCCTTCGGCGTGCCGCTCAGTTCGCGGGACAGCCCTCCGCAGGCCAGCGCCAAAGCAGGGGAGACGCGGGCGAGATCGTTCTGCAGATCCTTCAGCTGAATCTCTATTGCGGCAAGCACTTTGCCGTCGGCGAAAACCGGCATGGCGACGCAATGATTACCGACTTCCAACTCACCCGAAGACACGGCAACACGCACCCGGCGAATGGCACTCAAGCTATGCCGGAACCTCTCGGGCTCAACGATTGTGTATCGGGTGAACTGCAGGAGGCCCTTCATGAGAAGACCGTCCGTTATCCGGGTCGGAGAGAATGCCAAGAGGACCTTGCCCAAGGCCGTCGCATGCGCAGGTAGCGTCGCAGCGAGGTCAAAATTCGTCACCGGATAATGTGGCCGCTTCTCCACGTAGCGAACCTCGCTGCCTGACAGCACACCGAGGCGGGCGGGCCGGTCAATGGCGCCCGACAGGTCGTCGAGAACACACGATGCTCGCTCTGCCAGGGTGGGCGGCCCCCATTCGGATGTTCCGATTCCGCGCAGCGGTAACCCCACGTGGTAGTGGCCAGCGTCGTCTCGCTCGAGCAGATCGCGACTCGCCAGCTCGACCGCGAGACGGTGCGCCGTGGAGACGGGGAGTCCGGCAAGGCGGGCAATCTCGGTCAACGACCGCTCATCGCAGTCGGTGAAGGTGAGCAGAATTGCGGCGACCCTGCTGGTCACCGACTGACCGGGCTCGGTCGAGTTCCCTGCCACACGGCCCCCTCTTCTGTCGTTCTGTTTATCCACAATCGGAAAAAAGCAAACTTGATTTATTGACACTCGTGGTTATTCGTCACTATGTCACGCAACCAGTCCCGCCTAGCGGGATTGCCAATCAGGGGCCGACTCGTTGCAGCCGAGTCGGCAGCGCTCTCGCTGGATGGAAATAGCGTCGTTGGTGCTGGCCACTCCGCCCCTGCGGGTGTTTGACTCGCGACAGCGCCGGCTGAGCGCCTCGAGGATTAGCGACTGAAGAGAAGGATCAATCAATGAGTGTTGATGCCGCACCGGGCGACACGCGGCAGCCGCTCGTCATAGACGGTCTGGCCGGTTTACAGGAGCGAGTTGGCACGGTGCTCGGCGTGAGCGACTGGGTCGAGACCACACAGGAGAATGTCGACACATTCGCCAAACTCACGGGTGACGAGCAGTACATCCACGTCGACCCCGAACGCGCGGCGACGGGCCCGTTCGGCAGCACCGTCCAACACGGGTTCCTGACCCTGGGGACGGCCACCGGCCTGCTCTGGTCGGTGTGCGTGGTCGAGGGATTCAACGTGATCCTGAACTACGGGCTGAACAAGGTGCGTTTCCCCGCCCCGCTGAAGGTGGGTTCGCGCAGCCGGATGCACGTTGAGTTGACCGAGGTGAACGAGCTGGAGGGCGGCGCCGAAGCCGTTTATCGCCTGAAGTACGAAGTCGAGGACTCGGCCAAGCCGTGCTGCGTCGCCGACCTGGTGTTCCGTTATTACACCTGACCGCGATTGTACTGCCGGGCAGGATATTTCAGAAAAGAACTGTTACGGAAGAGAAGAACATGACAGCTACGGCGAAGCCTGAAATCGGTGCCACTGCCACCGCCAACGGAATCGAGACGAACTATCTCGAGGATGGTTCCGGCGACGAAACCGTGATGTTGATCCACGGTTCGGGCCCTGGAGTGACGTCGTATGCCAACTGGCGCCTCGTGATCCCCGCCCTGGCAACGAAATTCCGCGTCGTCGCACCGGACATGGTCGGGTTCGGCTTCTCGGAACGGCCCGAGAAAATCGACTACTCACCTGCAGACATGGGCCGATCAGGTCGTCGGCCTGATGGACACGCTCGGAATCGAGAAGACCAGCCTGGTCGGCAACAGTTTCGGCGGCGCGATCGCCCTGCGGATCGCGACGCAACATCCGGATCGCATCGACAAGCTGGTCTTGATGGGCAGCATGGGGGTGCCCTTCCCGATCACCGAGGGCCTCGAGCGCGTGTGGGGATACGAAGCGTCCTTCGAGAACATGCGCAAGGTGCTCGACGTGTTCGCCTACTCGCGCGAACTGGTGAACGACGAGCTAGCCCAGGTGCGCTACGAAGGCAGCATTCAGCCGGGATTCCAGGAATCGTTCTCGTCGATGTTCCCGGCGCCGCGCCAGCGATGGGTCGAGGCGATGTGCACGCCGGACGACGACATTCGACGACTTCAGCACCGCACGCTCATCATTCACGGTCGCGAAGACCAGGTGATACCGGTCCAGACGTCACTTCGGTTGATGGAGCTCATCGACAACGCCGATCTGTCCGTCTACTCGCATTGCGGGCACTGGTCGATGATCGAGCGCAACGCCGACTTCAACCGCAGCCTGCTCGAGTTCCTGTCGAACTGAGAGCCGGGCGAATCGATGGCGACCTCAACCGAATCCAAGCCACAGTCAGCCGACGACGCGCTGGCCGCCCGCGACCCCAAGCTGCTCATCCGCATCTACGAGATGATGGTTCTGACCCGAGCAGTCGAGGACCGAATGGTCGCGATGTACAAGAGCGGTGATCTGCTCGGCTCGTTGTACACCGGCCACTGGCATGAGGCGATCTCGGTCGGGTCCGCGGCCGCCCTGAAGCGACGGCGACTACATGGCGCCGATCCATCGTGACCTCGGCGCGCATCTGTGCCGCGGGATGGAACCGTGGCAGGTGATGGCCAGCTTCATGGGCAAGGCCACCTCGCCGACGGGTGGCCGGGACGGCACGCTGCACTACGGCCGTCTCGATCTGGGTATCTACAACCTGCCCAGCCACATTCCGGCAAACTTTCCCGTCGCGACCGGGATGGCGTTTGCGGCCAAGTACCGGGGCGAGGATCGGGTGTGCCTGGCATTCTGCGGCGACGGCTCAACCTCTCGCGCGGACTTCCACGAGGCGCTGAACATGGCCGGGGCGCTGACGCTGCCGTGCATCTTCGTCATCGAGAACAATCAGTTCGCCTACTCCACCCCGGTCAGCATGCAGACTGCGTCGCACGACTTCGCGGCGAAGGCCGCGGCGTACGGTTTTCCCGGTGTCAAGGTGGACGGCACGGACGCGCTCGCGGTCTACGACGCGGTGAACGAAGCCGTCACCAGAGCCAGGCAGGGCGAGGGCCCCACGCTGATCGAGGCCGTGACGATGCGCATGCACGGCCACGCCGAGCACGACCCCGCGGATTACGTGCCGCGCGAGATGTTCGAGGAGTGGCGGAAGAAAGATCCCGTCGAACTCTTCGAGCGACGGCTGCTCGACGGCGGCGTGCTCACCGACACCACCGCGAAAGAGACCCGGGAAAAAGCTCGCCAGCATGCGATCGACGCGCGTCGTAAGGCGCTCGCCGACCCGATGCCCGATGGGAGCACCGTCGAGGAGGGTGTCTATGCCGACTAAGACCGACACGGACGGGGTCACCTATCTCGAGGCCATCGGTCAGGCGATGATGTCGGAGATGGAAGCCGACCCCGACGTCTTCCTGATCGGCGAAGACGTGGGCCAGTTCGGGGGCGCCTTCAAGGTGACCAAGGGCTTTCTCGAGAAGTTCGGGCCGCGGCGCGTGGTCGACACCCCGATCGCTGAAACGGGATTCACCGGTCTGGCAGCAGGGGCCGCCCTCGTCGGGCTGCGCCCGATCGTCGAATATCAGTTCGCCGACTTCATCTCGTGCGCGTTCGACCCCATCATCAATGTGTTGGCGCGGCACCATTACCGCACCGGTGACGCGATGCCGGTGACCATGCGAGCGCCGTTCGGTGCCCGGCTGCGGGCCGGCCCGACGCACTCGCAGAGCGTTGAGTCGTACTTCGCGCACGTCCCGGGGCTGAAGATCGTCATGCCGGGCTCCCCGCAGGACGCGGCCGGTTTGCTGATCAGCGCGATCAGGGATAACAATCCGGTCCTTTACCTGGAGAACAAGTATCTCTACCGGCGGTTGCGCAGCGACGGACCGATCAACCTCGATCCCATTCCGCTGGGTCAGGCCAACGTGGTTCGCGAGGGCCGCGACGTCACACTGATCACCTACTCGGCCGGTGTGTCGCAGGGCATCGAGATCGCGGACGAGTTGGACTCAGAAGGCATCTCGGTCGAGGTCATCGATATCCGGACCCTGGTTCCGCTGGACATCGAAACGATCGTCACGTCGGTCAAGAAGACCGCACGGGCGGTCGTTCTGCACGAGGCCGCGCGCCGGCTCGGATACGGCGCGGAGATCGCGGCCGAGGTGCAGGAGAAGTGTTTCTGGCATCTCGACCAGCCGGTGATGCGAATCGCGGCGAAGAACACGCCCGTTCCGACAAGCCCTGCGCTGGAGGACGCAACGATCCCGCAGCCCGCGGAGATCGCGCAGACGCTACGAGAGGTGGCGAGAGCGTGAGCGATTTCGACATCGTCGTCCTGGGCGGCGGCCCGGGAGGTTACGCGGCCGCGCTGTACGCCGCCTCCGCGGGCCAGAAAGTGGCGCTGGTCGAGAAGCAGACGGTCGGCGGCACCTGCCTGCACCGCGGCTGTATCCCGGCGAAGGCGCTGCTGCAAGCCGCCGAGGTATTCCGAACAGTGCACCATGCAAAGGATTTCGGGATCGGCCTCGGTAAGGGCGCCGAGCCCGCGGCGGACTGGCGAGCGGTCAACAAGCGCAAGAGCGGCATCGTATCCAATCTTCACAAGGGGCTGTCGGGCCTGCTCAAGCGGCGCAAGATCACGGTCGTCAACGGCTTCGGCACGCTGACGCCGGACGGTGCCGTTGCTGTCGACGGTCAGACGCTGAGCGGCGGCGCGGTCATCATTTGCGCGGGGTCCGAGCCGCGGCCGCTGCCGGGCCTCGAGGTCGACGGAAAGCGCATCGTCACCTCCGATCAGGCGACGAACAGCGACGCCGACGCGCTTCCCGAGCGGGTGGCGGTGATCGGCGGCGGCGTCATCGGCGCCGAGTTCGCGTCGGTCTACACCGACTTCGGGGTTCAGACGACGCTTTTGGAGGCGCTTCCGCACGGCGTACTGCCGATCGGTCCTGACCGCGACACCGCGGACGTCCTCGCGAAGGCTCTTGCCAAGCGCGGCACGGACATCCATGCGGAAGCCCGCGTCGGGGCGGTCGAGCTGACCAGTAACGGTGTCCTCGTTCCATTCGAGACCCCGAAGGGCTCCGAGAAGATCGAGGTCGACCAGTTGCTCGTCGCGATCGGTCGGCGGCCGGTCAGCGAGGGCATGGGTCTGGAATCGGCCGGCGTAGAGGTATCCGATGGTGGGTTCATCTACCGTCGACACCTCGACGATGCAGACCTCGCGTCCCGGCGTCTACGCCATCGGTGACTGCGTGCCCACTCCGGGGCTCGCCCACGTCGCGTATGCCGAGGCGGTCGTCGCAGTACAGTCCGTGCTTGGCGAGAACCCCGCTCCGGTGGACTACGGCAAAGTTCCGTGGGTCGTCTACACGCATCCGGAAGTCGCCTGGGTGGGCATGACCGAAGCCGAGGCGCGAGACGCCGGACACGACGTCGAGGTGCACAAGCACTCGTTCGCCGGGAACGGGAGGGCGATGATCGTCGGCGACACCGAGGGCCTGGTGAAAGTCGTTGCGGCGAAAGGCGGCCCGGTACTGGGGTTGCATTTGGTCGGGCCGTGGGCGAGTGAGCTGCTTCACGAAGGGTATCTGGCGGTCAACTGGGACGCCTTGCCGTCTGACGTCGGATCCCTGATTCACGCTCACCCAAGCCTTTCCGAGGCAATCGGCGAAACGATGATTACATTCTCCGGCCGATCGTTGCACGGCTGATACAGCTCTGGAGGCGATTGAAATGTCCGATGAGACATGGGTTGTGACCCTGCCGAAGTTGGGTGAGTCGGTGACCGAGGGTGTGATCGGCACCTTCTTCAAGAACGTCGGCGACGAAGTCGAGTTCGACGATCCGCTGTTCGAAGTGTCGACCGACAAGGTCGACACGGAGGTTCCGAGCTCGTACGACGGTGTGGTACTCGAGGTGATGGCGCAAGAGGGCGACACCGTCTCGGTCGGCGCTGCGATCATGCGGATCGGCGGGAAGGGCGCCACCGTGCCGAACCGACTCCCGTCCGCCGCACACGGGGTGGCGGCGGCCGGCGGACGATCACTCAACGATCCCTCCGCGCCGTCGGTGGGCGGATCGGAGGGCCCCACAACCGAGGCTGCCGACTTTTCGCCGTCGTCCGGCACGGGCGAGGTCTTCGAGGTCACCATGCCCAAACTGGGTGAGTCGGTGACCGAGGGCACGATCGGTACCTGGCTCAAGGCGGTTGGCGACGATGTCGCATTCGACGATCCGCTCTTCGACGTGTCGACCGACAAGGTGGATTCGGAAATCCCGAGCCCGTACGACGGGAAGATGCTGAGCATCCTGGTCAACGCCGGTGAGACGGTGCCGGTGGGAACCGTGCTGGCACGCATCGGGACGCCAGGCGCCGACGCCGGCCGGACCGGCGGGCAACGGCAACGGCAGCAGGCCCGCCGACGCCGGGAGCCCGGGTGCCGTCACGCAGGCCGCCGCGGCCATCGCCCGCGATGGCGCAGGCGGACGGCTGCTGTCGCCATTGGTGCGCAGGCTCGCCGCCGAGCACAACATCGACGTGTCCAGCGTGGCGGGCACCGGTGCCGGTGGGCGGATCCGGCGCGAGGACATCGAGAAGGCGATCTCGTCGGGCCAGACCGCTGACCGCCGCACCGGCAGCGGCCCCCGCGCCGGCACCGGCCGCACCAAGGGCGACCAAGGCCGGAACCGAAGGCCGCGACGAAGTGGTGCCGCTCAGCAGAATGCGTCTCATCCTTGCGGACACGCTCAAGGCGTCACAGACGCTCGCGGCATCGGTGTGGACATCGGTCGAAGTCGATTTCGACAATGTCGAACGGGTGCGTACCGAGTACAAGGCGCGGTTCAAGAAGGAGACCGGTGCGTCGTTGAGCTACCTGCCCTTCATCTCTCGGGCGGTGTGTGACGCGCTGCGAGTATTCCCGACGGTCAACTCGTCAATCGACCTCGAATCCAAGACGATGACGCTGCACCCCTACGTCAACCTTGGGGTGGCGGTGGATCTGGATGAGCAAGGATTGGTGGTGCCGGTCGTCAAGGACGCCGACACCCTGAACATCCGGGGAATCGCCAGCCAGATCGCCACCAAGGCGGCGGCGGCACGGGCAAAGGAACTGCCCAACAAGGAGATGCAGGGTTCGACGTTCACCATCACGAACCCCGGACCCTACGCCAGCTACGCTTCGTCGCCGATCATCAACCAGCCGAACGTCGCGATCCTGTGCACCGACGGTGTGAAGCGTCGCCCCGTCGCGGTCGGTGATGCCATCGCGATCCACCCGGTCGGGATCATCGGAATGGTGTACGACCACCGCGCGTTCGACGGATCGACCGCGTCGAAGTTCCTGTTGCACATCAGGGACTCGCTCGAACAGCGGGATTGGTCAGCCGAGCTCAGTTGACCGGTGGCGGCGGGGAATGAGCGAGGCCGGTGCGATCGACGATGCGGACGAACCGGTCACCGTGCTGGTTGCTCGCCGCGTCCGGCCAGGCAAGGAGGTCGAATTCGAGCGGTGGGCTTCGGAGTTGACCAGGGCCGCATCGGCTTTCGACGGATTTCTGGGGGCGGGGCTGCTGCGGCCGGGCCATGTCGGTGAGTTGTGGCATGTCGTATACCGGTTCGCCTCGTCAGGCGAGCTCGCCAGATGGGAACAGTCGGCGACGAGGGCCGAGCTTCTGGCGCACGGCGAGCAGGTCATGTCCACCACACACGAGCGAAGGGTGACCGGGCTCGAAACCTGGTTCGAAGTGCCCGGCCGTACCGCGCCCGCACCTCCGCGGTGGAAGATGTTCGTGGTCACTTCGATCGTGATCTTCGTGATCCAGTTGATGCTGAATCTGGTTCTCTACCGGGTGGTTTCGGCGCCCATCGCACTCGTTCCGCGGGTGGCGTTGATTTCGTTCTCGGTGTCGGCGTTGATGACCTGGGTCGTCCAGCCGCAACTGGCGCGTCTGCTGGAAGGCTGGCTGTACGCGCCTCGGCGATCCCGCTGACTGACGGTTTGTATTGTGAGCTACGAAGGGCGTCAAGGAAAGACGAGACGACTACGGGGCCGGGCGAGCTCAGCCGATAGAGCGGGCCGGGCGGTCGGGCAGCTCGCCGTCGTACCGGAGACCGTCGGTCAGCCCCCGAGCCGGCCACCCGATGACCGCGTCGCGGCCGCCCTTGATTGCCGCGGCGCCGTCGCCGATGACGTAGTGCTCGCCCTCGTCGGTGTCGACAGCGACGCCAGGGAAGTCCTCGTTGGCCGAGACCCGCTCCACGACGATCTCCAGGGCGTCCATGTCGGCCTCGCCCAGTCCCCACACGGTGTCGAGGTCGGCGTGGTGGATGACGACCTCCGAGATCCGCACGGCGGGCACGGCGTACGGGGTGATACTGGCGCCGCCGGGGGTTTTGACGGTCTCCGCCTTGAGCCCGTCCCCCGGGACCCGTAGGGCGGGGTCTCGACGCCGATCGTGCCCCAAGTGATCATGTTTCCCATGGCGTCAGCGCCCAATGCCAGGTGGGCAACTACGTGGGCGCGCGTCCACCCCTCACACTTCGAAGGGGCGGCGAACGCCTCGTCGGTGAGGCTGTCGATAGTGGCCAGGAGCATGTCGGTCCCACGGGTCAGGCGGGTTCAGGTCGGCGGGCAGAAGGGCAGCAGTCTTGATCACGCCTCCATCTTGGACTTCATGGACAAGGCACAGCGCCAGGCTTCCCGCTCGATGGAACAGCGGGCCATCTGCACAGGAACGCACCCGCGGGAGGTGCACAATGTCGGGTACAGGTTTCTCGGAGGTGCGCGCCACCCACGCCGCCTACCTTTGAGTGCACGAGCAACGA
>CAWGHF010000009.1:0-32961 GCA_963822305.1 uncultured Actinomycetota bacterium
GTCCCATGTATTGACTGCATGCCGTACGTGGGTCGTCGCGCCGGTGGTCTTGTCACACCTCGTGAAAATCGCGCATACTGGCAGAGCTGTATCAGGTGCGAACCGGGTGCCATGGCGCCACTGACCTGAGCCCGATCTGCATGGCGGCGGCGCTGCACTTCGGGCTGAGCATCCACAACTTCGGCATCCAGGAACATATGCCGCACAACGAGGCGACCGACCGCGTGTTCCCGCACAAGTACACGTTCGAGCGCGGCTTCATGCACCCTGGCGAGGCGCCGGGGCTTGGCGTGGACATCGACGAGGCGCTCGCCTCCGAGTATCCGTATGTGAGAGCCTACCTGCCCGTGAACCGGAGACTCGACGGAACGGTGCACGACTGGTGAGTGGTGAGGGCCAGGGAGCGCTATTTCCGCCGGAACTGAAGTTCCACTTCGACATTCGAAATGGATATGGGAGTTGAGTCCCGCGGGGACTTCAGGCATGTGGGGCAGGGCTTCAGGCCCTCGCAGTTCCGGCGGTTAGGGAGGATGGCGTGAGAACAACGGTATTCGCTGTCGGCAATACTCCTCGGCATCGTGGCTTCGATCGCGGCCCAGTCCGGGCCGGGCGGCCCGCGTGGAAGTGGTGCGGCGGGAGGCCGATCGCCGCGTGGACGTGCTCGTCGGCGGGAGAGCCGTTCACGTCGTACATCTGGCCGACGACGCTGAAGAAGCCGGTGCTCTTCCCCGATGCGCGCGGCGAGGGGCGCGTCGGTGACGCGCGGGTATCCGCTCGAGCCGCGTGCGGGGGAGCGCGTCGACCATCCGCATCATGTCGGCTGTGGTTCAATTACGGCGACGTGAACGGGGTCGACTTCTGGAACAACTCCGACGCGATCCCCGCCGCGCGACGGTCGCGGAACGGCACGATCCTCCATCGCGGCGCTCTCGGTTGTGAAGAGGGGGCGACGGGCGAGGGCGAGCTCGAGGACGACCGACGAGTGGGTGATCCCGGACGGCGCGCGTGTGGCTCACGCGAGGATACGCCCTACGCGTTCCGGGGACACTCGGTGCTCGTACCGTCGAGCGCGTCATCACCCTCACCGCGCAGCACAAGCGCGTGTCGTTCACCGACAACAAGGAGGGGGTGCTCGGGCTGCGCGTCACGCGGCGCTCGAGAAGCCGAGCGACAAGCCCGAGATGTTCACCGACGCGCAGGGCGTCCGACGCGGTGGCGGCGGATGGACAACACCGGCGTGAACGGGGACTACCTGACGTAGTGAAGGCAAGAAGGGCGCCGCCGTGTGGGGCACGCGCGGCCGTGGACCATGCTGCCGGGGACGGTCGGCGGCGAGCCGGTGATCATCGCCATCCTGGATCACCCCGCAGAACTCGGGATTTCCCGACGTACTGGCACGCGCGCGGCTACGGCCTGTTCGCGGCCAACCCGCTCGGCCAGGGCGCTCAGCGACGGCAAGGACAGCTGAACTTCGCCCTGGAGCCGCGGCATCCGTCACGTTCCGCTACCGGATCGTCATCGCGACAGGCACACTGTCAGCCGCAGACGTAAGTCAGGAGTTGAAGGCGTGGTCGTCGCGGGCTACTGAAGCGTCACCTGAATCACCCCGACCAGCCGGGCGATGACGTTGTAGAGCCACGAGAAATTCCGTCCGTGACGCACATCGCATTGATCGGGGCGGGAAACATCAGCGACACCCACGCGCGCGCGTGTCGAGAGGTCGCGGGGGTCCAAATCGTCGCGGTGCACGGCGCGAATCACGTGCGTGCGGCAGAACTGGCCGAGTTGTACGGCGGTGTCGCATCCCCGGACCTTCCGGCGATGCTCGCTCATCGTCCCCTCGACGCCGTCATCATGGGCGGCCCCTCGGGCGTGCATGCCGAGCAGGGGATGGCGGCCGCACGCGCAGGGCTGCACGTTCTGGTCGAAAAGCCGCTCGACGTCACTGTCGCCGCTGCGGATCGGCTCATCGTCGAGGCACGATCGGCACGCGTCCGCCTCGGCGTGCTGTTCCAGGTCGCACCCGGCCGTGATTCGTCCGGCTGCGGCAAGCGCTGATCTCCGGCGCGCTCGGCCGGCCGCTGCTCGCGTCGGCACGCGTGAAGTGGTATCGCGCGCCCAAGTCCTACACGGATTCCCGCTGGCGCGGCACGCGCGCGCTCGACGGCGGCGGCGCGCTGATCAACCAGGGGATCCACACGGTGGATCTCCTCGCCTGGCTGCTCGGGCCCGTACGCCGCGTCCTCGCCCACTCCGCGACGTGATGCACGAGATCGAGGTGGAAGAACCGCCTGGCATCCTGGAGTTCGAAAGCGGTGTGCGCGCCTCCTTCGAGGCCACGAGGCCGCGTACCCGGGTATGCGCGGAGAGTGGAGCTGATACCACCGAGGGCACCATCGTCCTCGAGCACGACCGGGTGATTGCGGCGGAACTGCGCACGTCAATCGATGGCCTGCTGCCCGAGGTCGACGCTGACACCAACCGCAGCGCATCTTCGCCGATCGTGTCCGACGTTCGCGGCCAGAGCGGCTGATCGAAGACTTCGTCGCCGCGATCCAGGAGCGGCGTGAGCCGCTGTGCAGCGGCGTGGAAGGACGGCGGAGCCTCGCGGTCGTCGAGGCCATCTACGAGAGCGCACGCACCGGTCGAGCCGTGGACGTCGGGTCCGCCGGGACTGAAGTCCCGGCTCCACATTGAGTCGCGTCGTGGCGCCGGGACTTCAGTCCCGGCGACGCCAATCTCCTTTGGAGCCGCGAGAAGAAGATGTCTCGCCTGATCCGCATGGATCTGTCGCCCCGGACTACATCCACGTCCCGCAGGCCCCCCGGATCGAGCGGAGCCCGATCGCGAGCAGGGGGCCGGCCAACGAGTGGCAGATGTGGGGCGTCTACGGGGTGAACAAGGCGGGCGACCGCGTCGGAATCTCCAACCATACCTGGTCGCACCTCGACGCGCCCTTCCACCTGCTGCCCGCCGGAGCGGGGTTCGATCGGCTCGACCCGCGGCACTACCTCGCGCTGCGCACCCGCGTTGTCGACCTGGCTCACACCGGCCCGGGGAGGCGCAGACCATCCAGGGTGTGGACTATCACTCCCGTATCGACGTAGCGGACATGCCGACCGATCTCGATGGCAGCGACGCGGTGCTGTTCGCGCGGGTTCAGCGCGCTGTACGGCCGGCGCATCCGATGACGGAGGGCGCCGACAGCCACTACCCGAACGTGACGGCCGATGCCGCTCGCAGGCTGGCCGGTATGCCCGAGGCTCAAGGTTGCCGCATTGATGGGCCGAGCTTCGACAAACCCGAAACGGACGCAATCGCACATCGGATCCTGCTCGGCCGGGAGCCCGAACCGGTGCTCCTCCTCGAGACGTTGACCATCGAGCGGCTTCGCCAGCATTACGGGGCGACCCTGCCGCGCGAGGTGCTGCTCACGGTCGAGCCGATGCGCGCGCTCGGCAGCGTGCGGCAGGACGGCGCGCTCGCGAGCGTCTACGCGTGGGCGCCCGGGCGGGGCACGAGGCTTTCTTTCAGGAGTTCGTCGAAGCGGTGTGCTCAGCGACGCTCGAGGAGTGAGGCCCGACGAGTCAATCGGTTCACTTTTGTTACTCGGCAGGCGTGTACGTCGCAGGCTCCCATTCAGATCCGCGCCCCCGCGGCTGCACCCCCAGTATTCCGCCGGCGAGCGTGACACCATCGCCAGCGCATCGTCCAGGGTGACGCCGGCGAACTTCACGGTGTTCGCTATCGCGCGGTCCATCGACAACGCCGAGCCCGCCAGGTTGGCTGCCGGGACCGCGACGCGCCCGTTCGGGTCGAGCGTCACGGTGAGCGCCCCGAGCTGGTAATCACCCGGAGGCTGTCCGGCGGCAGCAATCGCATCGGTGACCAGCACCACGCGGCGGGGGGTCTTCGCGCGGATCATCGACTTCACCGTCGCCGCCGGCAGGTGGTGTCCGTCCACGATGATCGAGGCGAGCAGCTCGTCGGCGGCGAGTTGTTCCCACAGGAAGTTCGGGTGCCTGGGCAACATCTGGGCGCACCCGTTGACGAGATGCGTCGAGAGCGCACACCGGCTGACCGACCCGAAGGCCGGACCGCTGATCGCCGTGAAGCTGCATATCCTGACCCGGAAATCGTTGGGCGGCTTGGAGACCGACCTCGACTCACGAGTGCTGCGCGCCGACGGCGACGTGTTTACGGGACTGTACGCGGCAGGCAAGGCGGCCGGGTTCGGTGGCGGCGGCGTGACGGCTACCGCTCGCTGGAGGGCACATTCCTCGGCGGGTGCGTTTTCTCCGGCCGCGCCGCGGGTCGTGCCGCGGCGCGCGACACCGCCTAGCTGCTCGCGCTCTAAAAGGGCGTGCCGTTCTCGGCTTCGAGCACCTGGAAGTCGGTGTCGGTCATCTCCGACAGCCTGCCGTAGTAGATGCCGCGCGCGTTGCGTTCGATCGTCGCCTGGTGGATCGGGACCGCGCGGGCCAGCGCGACCGCGCGCAGAAACTCAACGGCCTCAGAGATTTTCATCCACGGCGCGGCGGCCGGGGTGGCGAGCACGTCCACCGGCTCGCCCGGCATGTACAGCGCGTCGCCGGGATGCATCAGCCGTGCCGGGTGGTCGCCGTCGCCGATCAGATACGAGATGTTGTCGATTACCGGGATCTCCGGATGGATCACCGCGTGCTTGCCGCCGACGCCGCGAACGCTCAACGAGCCCACGGTGAACTCGTCTCCGACGTTCACGGCCCGCCACGGGGCCCGAGTTGCTCGGCTGTTTGGGGATCGGCGTACAGCGCGGCCTGCGGATTGGCGTCCACCAGCGCGGGCAGCCGCTCGGTGTCGGCGTGATCGGGATGCTGATGCGTGATCAGGATCGCGTCCAGCCCGGTGATCCCCTCGAATCCGTGCGAGAAATTTCCGGGGTCGAACAGGACCGTTGTCGTCGCGGAATCATTCTTGAACTCGGCGAGTAGGCACGAATGGCCGAAATGCGTCAACTGCATGCCTATATTGTGCGCTCAAGGGGTGGTAGGCGATGCGAACGATGGTGGCGGCGATACTGGCGGCCTGGGGGTTGGCGATTGCGCCGGGTGTGGTCGGCCCTGCATATGCGCTTCCATGGACTGCCCGCCGAACTGTGATCGCATCCCGAACTCCGCGTGGATCGACGCGACGGCGATCCCGCTGAATTCGACGTACCGCTGGCCTGGCCTGGCCGGAGTCGCCGTCACCGCGATCAACCCGCGCTTCCGGTTCGAGGAGGCCTGCGCATCACCGCCCGTTCCCGACGACCCCCGTGGTTACGCGGTCGCGGCGCGAGCCATGGTTCCGCAGCCGGAGGGGCAGTGGCAGCTCCAGGTCCAGGTGATGCATTGGCGGGGCGAGACCTGGCGCGGCGGCCAGCTCGCGTCGGCCGTCTTCGACAAGGCGGTGGCCGCCCTGCGCGGCTGTCAGTTGACCTCACCGCTGACATCGCCGTCGCTGACCACCGACGCCCCCAACCGGATGGCCGCGGTGGTCAGCGGGGTGCTGCCCGGGCAGGCGGTGCTGCACGAGTACCTGCTGGTCAACCCCTACAACAGCACGGTCGTCGAGGTGGCGCTGTGGGCATCTACCCCGCCACGCGTCAACTGGCCCGCGGTGGCCGATGCGCAGATCCTCGACGCCATGAACGCCCCGTTGTGCACGGCCTACATCGATTCGTGCCGGTGAGGCGGTCCGCCCCCGCCGCCGGTAGAGTGAGCGCCGTGGCAAAGGTGGTTGTGCATGTGATGCCGAAAGCCGAAATTCTCGACCCGCAGGGGCAGGCGATCGTCGGCGCACTCGGCCGTCTCGGCTACGGCGGAGTATCAGATGTCCGGCAGGGCAAGCGGTTTGAGCTCGAAGTCGACGACAGTGTCGCCGATGAGACGGTCGCCGAGATCGCGGAATCGCTGCTGGCGAACATCGTGATCGAGGACTGGTCGGTCAGCAGGGAGCCATCGTGACCGCGCGTGTGGGGGTCATCACATTTCCCGGGACGCTCGACGACGTCGACGCCGCACGGGCGGTGCAGCGCTCCGGCGCCGAGGCCGTGAGCCTCTGGCATGCCGACGCCGACCTCAAGCGTGTCGACGCTGTCGTCGTTCCCGGCGGATTCTCCTACGGCGACTACCTGCGCTGCGGAGCCATCGCGAAGTTCGCTCCGGTGATGAAGTCCGTCATTGACGCCGCGGGCAGCGGGATGCCGGTCTTGGGCATTTGCAATGGATTTCAGGTGCTGTGCGAGGCCGGGCTGCTGCCGGGCGCGTTGACCCGTAACGCAGGTCTGCACTTCGTCTGCCGCGACCTCTGGCTGGAGGTGGCCTCCAACACCTCCGCATGGACCTCGCGCTACGAGCCAGGTGCCGATCTGCTGGTGCCGTTGAAGTCCGGCGAGGGGCGTTATGTCGCCTCGGACGCCGTGCTCGATCAGCTCGAGGGCGACGGCCGCGTCGTGTTCCGCTACCGCGACAACCCCAATGGCTCGATGCGCGATATCGCGGGCATCTCATCGGCGAACGGCCGGGTGGTCGGGTTGATGCCGCACCCGGAGCACGCGACAGAGGCACTCACCGGTCCCTCGGACGACGGGCTCGGCATGTTCTACTCCGCGATCGACGCGGTTCTCGCCAACGCCTGAGTTCTTGCGCGGTCATCACCCCGCGAACGTGCGCAGAATGTTGATTTCGCGCGGCGTGTCGGCCGCAGACACGCACGCTCGCGGGGGCCGCGGGCTCAGGGCGTCAGCGCCACCGAGGCTTCCGCGGTGTAGCACAGGAACGTCAGCGTCTCCTGCATGTAGAGCTGCACGGTTTCGGCGTCATGCGAGAGGTACCCGATCGACACATCGGTGCCCAGCTGCAGATCGAAATCGCCACCGCGGGTGGACAACACGAATGCGCCGTCAATCGCGGGCGCCCAGATGATGTCGCCGTCCACCAGCCGGTTGAGGTGCTCGCGGATCGGATAGCCGTGCTCGGTGGTCTCGCTGACCTTGGTGTACACGTCGGCCGACAACAGCACCGAATACGGGCCGTCGACGCCTGCCAGGCGCAACTCGGACAGCGCCTGGGCGATGACGTCGGGCATTTCCCGCGGGTCACCGGGCAACGCCAGCGCCGGGTTGGAGCTGCAGGCGCGGATGCCGCCGATCGACGCGTCCTTGTAGCCCTCGAAGATCGCCCGGTCTTCGACGAACGCCAACTTCTTCGCGGCCTCCTTGACCGGATCCCAGTCCGAGTCCTGCGATCCGCGCTCGACGTCGTCGATGTCCGTGCGCGACAACGTGAACGGGACCCGCAGCCGGACCAGCGGCTTGCTCTCGCGGAGGTGGGCTATCACACCGTCGCCGGGTGCACCCACATCGAGCAGGTGACCCGTGCTGACCGCCGCCGTGACGGGACCGCCCGGCTCGCTGACATCGACGACGCGCCGTCCGGCGATGTGCCGCTTGAACGTTCGGGTCGCCTCCATCTCGATTTCCGCCCACGCCGCTTCGGTGACCGGAGCCAGGTCGCGGTAAAGGTTGTTCATCTACTCAAGTTCCTTTCAGGCTGCCGATGCCGAGTGATCCGTCACGGCTTGCGGATAGGGCAGGGACGGCAGGAGGTTGGTCTTCCGCAGCGGCCGAATCCGCCAGCGGCGGTGGATCGTCGAGGAAGTCGACGGTCGGGGTGAAGAACATGCTTCCGGTCAAGGCTGTGGAGAAGTCGAGGATGCGGTCGGTGTTGCCCGGCGGGTCGCCGATGAACATGTTGTCCAGCATGCGTTCGGTGACGGCGGGGGTACGCGAGTAGCCGATGAAGTACGTACCGAACTCGCCCTTGCCGATTTCCCCGAACGGCATGTTGTGGCGCACGATCTTCAGCTCGTTGCCGTCGTCGTCGGTGATGACGTTGAGCGCGATGTGCGAATTGGCCGGTTTGACCGCGTCATCCATCTCGATGTCGTCGAGTTTCGTGCGCCCGATCACCCGCTCCTGCTCCTCGGTCGACAGCGAGTTCCACGAGTCCATTTCGTGCAGGTACTTCTGGACGTGCACATAGCAGCCGCCGGCGAAGTCCGGGATCCTCGTCGCCGATCTGGGTGGCGGACAACGCGATCGGGCCGTCCGGGTTCTCGGTCCCGTCGACGAAACCCATCAGGTCGCGGTTGTCGAAGAACTTGAAGCCATGCACCTCGTCGACCACGGTCACGGCCCCGGCCATCGCGTCGACGATCTTGGTGGCCAGCTCGAAGCAGACGTCCATCGACTCGGCCCGGATGTGAAACAGCAGATCGCCCGGTGTCGACGGCGCATGGTGGCGGCCGCCCTGGATCTCCATGAACGGGTGCAGCTCGGCCGGGCGTGGTCCGGAAAAAAGCCGGTCCCACGCGTCGGAGCCGATCGAGGCAATCACCGACAGCCGTTTCGTCGGGTCACGGAAGCCGATGGAGCGCACCAGTCCAGAGATGTCGCCGAGCGCGTCATGGACGGTCTCCTCGCCGTTCTCGTTGATCGTGGCCACCAGAAAAATGGCCGCGGGCGTCAGCGGCGCCAGAACCGGTTGCGGCAGGACAGCGGGCACCGTCTGACCCTAAATCAAGATCGTGGGCAAAGATGGTGAACCATGTCCGCAAGTGCACAAGGGTTGTGCGAGTTCATCGACGCGTCGCCGTCCCCGTTCCATGTGTGCGCGACCGTCGCGCAGCGCCTGCGGGACAGCGGATTCACCGAACTGGCAGAGGGCGAAGAGTGGCCGACGAAGGGGCGGTTCTTCGTCGTGCGGGCCGGTTCGCTGGTCGCCTGGGCGGCCAACGGCGAGCCGGCGGCGCCGTTCCGCATCGTCGGCGCCCACACCGACAGCCCGAATCTGCGGGTCAAGCAGCACCCCGACCGGTTCGTGTCCGGTTGGCGCGTCGTCGCACTCGCGCCGTACGGCGGGGCGTGGCTGAACTCGTGGCTCGACCGCGACCTGGGCATCAGCGGCCGGTTGTCGGTGCGCGCGGGCGACCGCATCGAGCACCGCCTGGTCCGGATCGACGAGCCGGTCCTGCGGGTGCCGCAGCTGGCCATCCATCTGGCCGAGGACCGAAAGTCGGTGGCACTTGACCCGCAGCGGCACGTCAATGCGGTCTGGGGTGTCGGCAGCGGTCCGCGGTCGTTTGTGGACTACGTCGCCGAGCACGCCGGGGTGGACGCCGACGAGGTGCTCGGCATCGATCTGATGACGCACGACCTGACCCCGTCGACGCTGGCGGGTGCCGACGGCGAGCTGCTCAGCGCGCCGCGACTGGACAACCAATGCACCTGCTATGCGGGGCTCGAGGCCTTCCTGGCGGCGGAGCCCGCGGGCTACCTGCCGGTGCTCGCGCTCTTCGACCACGAGGAGGTCGGCTCGCAGTCCGATCACGGCGCGCAGTCCGAGCTGCTGCCGACGGTGTTGGAGCGCATCGCGCTCGCGGCGGGTGGCGGCCGCGAAGACTTCCTGCGCCGGCTACCCGGCTCGATGGTGGCCTCGGGCGACATGGCCCACGCCACCCACCCGAACTACCCCGAACGCCACGAGCCGTACCACCTGATCGAGGTCAACGCCGGGCCGGTGCTCAAGGTGCAGCCGAATCTGCGCTACGCCACCGACGGCCGCACCGCCGCGGCGTTCGCACTGGCATGCAGGCAGGCAGGGGTTCCGTTGCAACGCTACGAACACCGGTCCGACCTGCCGTGCGGTTCGACGATCGGGCCGATGACCGCCGCGCGCACCGGCATCCCCACGGTGGACGTCGGCGCCGCGCAGCTGGCCATGCACTCGGCACGAGAGGTGATGGGCGCCGACGACGTCGCTGCATACTCGGCAGCGCTGGCGGCATTCCTTGCGCCTGGCTGATCGGCGTCAGATCGACGCCGGATCGACTTGGTCGTAGCGGATGACGTTCTCGACCACGATGCCGTCGCGGCTGCGCACCCTGTCGATACCGCGGATCGCGAACGGGCCGTCCGGTCCCGTGCCTCGTCCGACGTAGTGCAGGTAAACCAACTGCTCCCCGGAAGTGCCTCCGTCGACGGTCGCACTGTCGACCAGGTCGAGTGCCAGATCGGGAGCGGCCGTGACGAGCTCGGCGATCTTGCCGACGTAGGCCTCCTTGCCCCGCACCGGCTTCGGGTCGCCCTGCCAGTAGCCGACGATGTCGTCGGCGAGGACGTCGCCGACTCGAGACATGTCGGGGGCCGCCCAGAAGGCTGCCCACACTTCGGCGCTGAACTTTGGTTGGGTCTGGGTTTGCGTCATGGACCAAGCCTGCGTCGAGTTCCGGCGCAGCTCAATTACGTGTCAGGTAATGGCGACGGCGATCCCGCCGACTTGTCACCGGGCTGGCATAGGGTCGGCTCATGGCGCTCAAGACCGAAAACATCACGATTGACACCACCGACCCCGAGAAGCTGGCCGACTGGTGGGCCCGGGCACTCGACGGGCAGGTAAACCCTGTCGCACCACCGTTTTTCGTCGTCGTGACGGTGCCAGAAGGCCCGGGGTTGGCGTTCCAGCAGGTCGAGGACCCGACCCCGGGTAAGAACCGCGTGCACGTCGACTTCAGCACCGCCGACAGGGAGGCCGAGGTCAAGCGCCTGGTCGACCTCGGCGCCAGCGAAACCGGCAGGGGCAACTTCGGCGACTTCGAGTGGGTGGTGCTCGCCGATCCGGACGGCAACGCGTTCTGCGTGGCGGGCGGCTAGCGGAGGATCGGCGCACCGGGCACAATCGCGCCCGTGTTGGCGTCGGTCATCGCGGTTGCGCTCATCCTGGTTGCGTGGTCGCTGCTCGCCCGCCGCCTCGAGCGTTGGCGTGTCACCGCGCCGATGTTTCTGGTGCTCGCGGGCATCGCGGTCGGCATCTCGACGCAGGACGTGTTGGCCAAGTCGCTTAACACCGACACCGCGCAGCACGTCGCCGAAATCATCCTTGCTGTCCTGCTTTTCATCGACGCCACCGACATCAGAGGCGGGCTCTTCGGGAGCGAGCCGCGCGCGGCGATGCGGGTCTTGTTCATCGCGATGCCGCTGAGTTTGGCGCTGTCGGTCGCGCTGGGGCTCTGGTTGCTGCCGAGCCTCGGATGGGCGGTGCTGATCGCCATCGCCTGCGTGGTGGTACCCACCGACTTCGCGCCCGCCGCGTCGATCCTCCGCGATGAACGGGTGCCTGAGCGGGTCCGCACCACGCTCAACGCGGAGGCCGGCTACAACGACGGCATCGTCTCGCCGGTCTTCATCTTCGCCCTCGCAGTCGCCGGTGACCGGTCCCATGCCGCGACACCGATGGAGGCGCTGGGTTCGGCCGTGCCGCATGCGATCAAGGCGATCCTCGTCGGTGTCGCGGTCGGCGCGGCGCTGGCGCTGCTGACCAACGCCGCGGAGCGGCGCGGCGACATGACCGAACAGAGCAGGCGCCTGATCCTGGTGGCCGCCCCGATGCTGGCTTACGGGCTGAGTCTGGCCGTCGGCGGAAACGGCTTCGTCTCGGCGTTCGTCTGCGGGATCGCCTTCAACAACCTGCGCCGCTCTGAGGCGATACACAGCGAGATGGAGCTGCTCGACGACATCGGGTTCCTGCTGTCGGCCGGGATGTGGTTCGTCTTCGGGGCCATCGCCGTACTGGCGCCGACGTTCGGTGTGTCGTGGGGATGGTGCTGTTCTGCCTGCTGGCGCTGACGGTGGTGCGGATATTGCCGGTGTTGGTGGCGATGCTCGGCTCGAGTTTCTCGTGGCCGGAACGGCTGCTGGTCGGATGGCTCGGCCCGCGCGGCACCACCTCGATCGTGTTCGGACTGCTGGCGTTCAACGTGCTGACCGGCGACGACGAACAGGCCGTGTTGATGAGCATGGTCATCGCCGTGCTGGCCAGCGTGGTGCTGCACGGCGTCGGCGCGCCCGCGGCCGCCCGCGCATTCCACAGGCGGCAAACTAGACTGTCCGCGTGACGTCGGAGCTCACCCACGTGGTCGACACCGTCGAGCACGCCACAGCCACTCCCGACCAGCCGCAACCTTTCCGGGAACTCGGTCTCAAGGACGACGAGTACGAGCGCATCCGCGAAATCCTCGGCCGCAGACCCACCGATGCCGAGCTGGCGATGTATTCGGTGATGTGGAGTGAGCACTGCAGCTACAAGTCCTCCAAGGTGCACCTGCGGTACTTCGGCGAGACCACCACCGAGAAGATGCGCACGGCGATGCTGGCGGGCATCGGCGAGAACGCGGGCGTCGTCGACATCGGGGACGGCTGGGCGGCCACCTTCAAGGTCGAATCGCACAACCACCCGTCCTACGTCGAGCCGTACCAGGGCGCCGCGACCGGTGTCGGTGGGATCGTCCGCGACATCATGGCGATGGGCGCCCGTCCGGTTGCGGTGATGGACCAGCTGCGGTTCGGCGCCGCCGACGCACCCGACACCCGCCGCGTCGTCGACGGTGTGGTCCGCGGTATCGGGGGATACGGAAACTCACTGGGGCTGCCCAATATTGGCGGCGAAACCATTTTCGACGCCTCCTACGCAGGCAATCCGCTGGTGAACGCGCTGTGCGTCGGGGTGTTGCGCAAAGAGGATCTGCACCTGGCGTTCGCGTCGGGCACCGGCAACAAGATCATCCTGTTCGGTGCGCGCACCGGCTTGGACGGTATCGGCGGCGTTTCGGTGCTGGCGTCGGAGACGTTCGGCGGCGACGAAGACGGCGCCGGACGCAAGAAGCTGCCGTCGGTGCAGGTCGGCGACCCGTTCATGGAGAAAGTGCTCATCGAGTGCTGCCTCGAGTTGTACGCCGCCGGCCTTGTGATCGGCATCCAGGACCTCGGTGGAGCCGGATTGTCTTGCGCGACATCCGAACTCGCTTCCGCCGGTGACGGTGGCATGGCCGTCGAACTGGACAAGGTGCCGCTGCGGGCCGCCAACATGACGCCGGCGGAGATCCTGTCCAGCGAGTCGCAGGAACGGATGTGCGCGGTCGTCGCCCCCGAGAACGTCGACGCTTTCATGGCGGTGTGCCGCAAGTGGGAAGTGCTCGCCACCGTCATCGGTGAGGTCACCGACGGCGACCGGCTGGAGATCACCTGGCACGGCGAGACGGTCGTCGACGTGCCGCCCCGCACTGTCGCGCACGAAGGCCCGGTCTACGAACGGCCGGTGCAGCGCCCGGAAACCCAGGATGCGCTCAACGCCGACACATCGGAGCGGCTGCCGCGGCCGAAATCAGGCGATGAGCTGCGAGCGACTTTGCTTGCCATGCTTGGCAGCCCGCACCTGTGCAGCCGGGCGTTCATCACCGAACAGTACGACCGCTACGTTCGTGGCAACACGGTGCTTGCCGAGAATGCAGACGGCGGTGTGCTGCGTGTCGACGAGTCCACCGGGCGTGGCATCGCGGTGTCCACCGACGCGTCGGGCCGATACACCCAATTGGACCCCTACACGGGCGCTCAGCTCGCGCTGGCCGAGGCATACCGTAACGTCGCGGTCACCGGCGCCACCCCGATCGCGGTCACGAACTGCCTGAACTTCGGCTCGCCGGAAGACCCCGGTGTGATGTGGCAGTTCTCCGAGGCCGTGCGGGGGTTGGCCGATGGCTGTGCCGCCCTTGGCATTCCGGTCACCGGTGGAAATGTGAGCTTCTACAACCAAACCGGCACCACGGCCATTCTGCCCACCCCGGTCGTCGGCGTACTGGGCGTCATCGACGACGTGAGCCGCCGCATCCCCACGGGGTTCGGCACCGAACCCGGCGAGACGCTGCTGCTTATCGGCGACACGCGCGACGAGTTCGACGGCTCGATCTGGGCGCAGGTCACCGCGGACCACCTGGGCGGGCGCCCACCCGAGGTCGACCTCGACCGGGAGCGACTGCTCGCCGATGTGCTCAGCGCGGCATCTCGCGACGGCCTCGTGTCTGCCGCCCACGATCTTTCGGAGGGCGGCTTGATCCAGGCCGTCGTCGAGGCTGCGCTGGCCGGTGAAACCGGTTGCCGCATCGTCGTTCCCGAGGATCAGGATCCATTTGTGGCCCTGTTTTCCGAATCGACGGGACGGGTGCTGGTCGCTGTTCCGCGCACCGAGGAGAGCCGGTTCCGGTCCATGTGCGAGGCCCGCGGCCTGCCGGTGACTCGCATCGGCGTCGTGGACCAGGGCAGCGATGCCATCGAGGTGCAGGACCAGTTCACGGTATCTCTGGAGGACCTGCGTAGCACGTCGGAGGGCGTGCTGCCCGGGTTGTTCGGGTGAATGTTCCGACCCACGACATCACCGGCGAACCGGTCGCCGCAAGCCACGAGCGCAAGCAACGCCACCCCCTGCTCGTGTGGGCGTGGAGCCTGGTGCGGCTGGACTTCGTCGGGATCGCTTTCGGCGCGCTGTTCTTCTGTCTGTCGCTGACGCCATCCCTGCTTCCCCGCGACTGGCTGTTCCAGGGTCTGATCGGCGGCGTGAACGCCGCCATCGGCTACGGGATCGGGGTGTTCATCCAGAAGATGTTGCACCGCTTCGTGTTACGACGTCGGCGATGGTGGCCTCCGTCGAAGCGAGTGCTCTACTGGTGCAAGGCCGCGACCATCACGGTGGCGACAGCCGCGAGCCTGCTGATGCTGATTCCAGCGGCGGCCTGGCAGCGCCGGGTGTCCGCGGAAATGGGCATGGAGGGCCCCGCCACCCTCGGCTACCTGCGCACCCTGATCATCGCCATGCTCGTTACGGGGCTGTGCGTCTCCGCCGCGCGCGTGATCATCGACCTCATCAAGACGATGGCCCGGTTCTTCATTCGCCGCTGGCACCTGCACGACGAGGTGGCCTTGTTCATCGGCACGGCGATCGTCGTCGTGCTGACGATCACGTTGATCAACGGCGTGCTGGTCCGCGGCTTCCTGGTCGGCGCCAACGGGTTCTTTCAACCGCAGAACACCACCACGAGGGCGGCCATTACGCAGCCGACGGACCTCGAAAAGTCTGGCAGCCCAACGTCGTTCGCGCCATGGGAGACATTGGGATATCAGGGCCGCAACTTCGTTGCCACCGGCCCGCACGCCTTCGAGTTGACCCGGCTGAACGGCAGACCTGCGAAAGAGCCGATCCGGGTGTACGCGGGATTGCAGACCGCCGACACCGACGAGGAGCGAGCCGCCATCCTCGTCCGCGAGTTGGAACGCACTCGCGCCTTCGAGCGCAAGGTTCTGGTCATCGTCCCGACGACGGGCACCGGGTGGATCAACCCGGTCGCCGCCCGCGCGCTGGAGTTGATGTACAACGGCGACACCGCAATGGTCGGATCACAGTATTCCTATCTGCCGAGCTGGATTTCGTTCCTCGGCGACCGGGAGAAGTCGATGGAGTCCGGCCGCGCGATGATCGATGCGATTCACGCGTGGTGGACGAGGCTGCCGCCCGACCGGCGGCCCAAGCTGTTGCTCTACGGCGAGAGCCTCGGCTCCATGGCCGGGCAGGGCGCGTTCAACTGGTTGCCCGACATCGCGCGGATGAATTTCTCGTCGGTGCTCTGGGTGGGCCCGCCCAACGCCAGCCCGCTCTGGAGGGGCATCACCGCACGCCGCGACCCGGGAACGCCTGAGGTCGAGCCGCGTTATGACAACGGGCGCACCGTCCGCTTCTCGCAGGCCACCGACGCCACGGAGATCGCCGCCGACACAGATGCGACGTGGGACGGCACCCGCGTGCTGTTCCTGCAGCACGCCTCGGACCCCATCGTGTGGTGGTCGGAGGACCTGATGTTCAACCGCCCGGACTGGCTCAGGGAACCACCCGGCAGAGACCGGACACCGTTGATGCGGTGGTATCCGATCGTGACGTTCTGGCAGGTGGCCGCGGATATGACCAACGCCGGTTCGGTTCCTGGCGGGCACGGCCACAACTACGGCGAGTTCGTGCTCGACGGCTGGGCCGCGGTGGCCCCGCCCGACGGCTGGACCACCGAGGACACCGAACGAATCCGAATCGCGCTGGAGAAGACTGCGGCCGATGACGGACCCGAGTATTAGTGCGCGCCAAGCAGTTCCGCGCGGTGGCGCTGGCAGCAGGGCTGGTCGGCTGGAGCGGTCTTATCGGTCCGCGGATACCTGCACGCGGACAGCCCTTGGTTCACGCGGCGCTTGCAGCAGCGCTCGCGGTCTCCGCTCGCGCACCGCTCGGCCTGCGCCCACCGCAGCTGTGGTCGGGTCTGCGGCTCGGTCTCGCAGCGGCCGCACCGGTGATCATCGGTGTCGCGGCCTCTACGGCGGTGCCGCCGGTGCGGTCGGCGATGGCCGAGCGGGACCTGCCCGTGTCGTCGTCTCGCTGGCTGGCGGTGCGCATCCCCGTCGGAACTGTGTGGTCGGAGGAGGCGGCGTTCCGCGCTGCGCTGGGCACGGTCGCGGCCGATGCGTTCGGGCCGACGGGCGGGCGGCTTCTGCAGTCACTGGCGTTCGGGCTGTCACACATCGCCGATGCCCGCGGAACCGGTGAACCCGTGATTCCCACCGTGCTCGTCACCGGTGTCGCGGGGTGGATCTTCGCGCTGCTGCGGGAGCGGTCCGGCAGCCTCGCCGCCCCGATGCTCGCTCATCTGGCGATCAACGAGGCCAGCGCAATCGCGGCGATCGGCGTGCAACGCGCAACGCCTAAGGGTTGATCGTGTTCTCGCCGACCTGTCGACCCCAGATGTAGTCCGTTGCCATCGGCGATGTGAACTCGAAGTGGTTGTACGGCGCGATGCTGTAACCGGTGTCCATCACCAGATACGGAAACGGGTAGAGGTCTCTGGTCACCTTCTGCCAACAGCCGGGACGACCCTCCGGCCCGCCGTGGGCGTTCACCCGGGGCAGATTGTCCGGATAGACGAACGGATTGCCCGGCAGAAGGATGGTTCCGTACGACTTGAGCGCATAGCCGTTGTCGCCGCCCAGCACCCTGGCGAACCTCGGTCCCACCTCGGCGTAGTTGCGGATGGTGCAGAAGATCATGGCCCGGTAGTCGTCGAGCAGCTTGGTCGTCGGCAGCAGGTCCTCGGCGGCGCGGACGAAGTACGGTCCACCGCGCTCGAAGATGTCGGCGGCTGTATTGCCGAACCCGATGGCCGCCAGCAGAGCGGTATCGATGTTTCCCTGCTGGTCGTTGAGAGTGCGCGCTGTCGTCACGGCGTTCTCCAGGCCGTCCCACAGGTCGGGGGAAGCGTTCGCGTACACGTCGGCGAGATCGGCTAGGGCAGCCATGTCGGCGCGGATCTGCGGCATCCGGGGATTCAGGTCGTCCAAGATCCGGTTCGCGTTGATCAGCGAATCGCCGAACCTCTCACCCAGCCCGGTCGTGGCCTCGGTGAGCGCAGTCAGCGTGGTGTTGAGCTTGATCGGATCGACCTGCTCGGCGATCGACATGACGGTTTCAAACACGGTATTGAACTCCGTCGTCACCGAGGACGCATCGATCACATCCTGGCTCGTAATGCGCTGTGGGCTCGGGTCTTTCGGTGAGCTGAACGAGATGTACTTGTTGCCGAACACCGTCGTCGCCCTGACGTCGGCGACGACGTTTTTCGGAATGAACTCGATATAGCGGGGTTCGACGTTCAGTGTCAGCTTGGCCTTGGCGGAGCCGCCGACATCCACGTAGTCGACGCCGGCCACCTTCCCGATGACGACACCGTTGTAGGTCACCTTCGAGCCCGGGTCGACCACCAGTCCCGCGCGCGGGGACAGCACTGTCAGGTGGGTTATTCGCGTGAGCTCGCCACGGAACTGTAGAAAGACGAGGCTCGCCGCGATCGCAGCGAGCACAAGAAGGACCGCCCCGGCCGCCTTGTAAGGCGGCTTATGCCGGTCGACAAACACCTTGAGACACTATGGTATGCCCGCCCGTCGCACCGCCGATCCGGCCAAGACGCGTGCAGCCGTACTCGCCGTGGTCGAGTGGCTGCGCGACGAGAACCGGGCTGCGCCTGAGCGATCCGCGCTCGCCGAGGCGGTTCGGTTGACCGCCCGCACGCTCGCCGCGACTGCACCCGGTGCAAGTGTCGAAGTCCGGGTGCCCCCCTTCGTTGCGGTGCAATGCATTTCAGGCCCAAGGCATACTCGCGGCAACCCCCCCAACGTGGTCGAGACCGATCCGCGCACCTGGCTGCTGCTGGCGACCGGGCTGCGCACGGTGGCCGACGCGGCCTCCACCGGCGAGTTGGCGCTCTCGGGCGCCCGCGCCCCCGAGATCGCGACGCTCCTGCCGGTGGTGCCGCTCGACGGCTGACCGGGGTGCACTGTGTGCCGGCCGGGAATCCAAACCCGGGCCCCGATCGTTGAATCTCACGGGCGACATGAGCGCCTGCGATTCCGTTATTGACCCGTGATGACCGTAGACTGAACACGTCACCCACCGCCCCTTGGGAGCAGCCCTATCGTGACCGTCGAGCAAACGGACCCCATCGATACTCTTCGCGCAAGCGGCTCATCGGATGAACCTAAAGAAGAGTGCGGCGTTTTCGGCGTATGGGCGCCGGGCGAAGAGGTCGCCAAGCTCACTTACTACGGCCTTTACGCACTGCAGCACCGCGGTCAGGAAGCCGCAGGCATCGCCGTCGCCGACGGCTCCCAGGTGCTGGTGTTCAAGGATCTCGGGCTGGTCAGCCAGGTTTTCGACGAGCAGACGCTGGGCGCGATGGAGGGCCACGTCGCGATCGGACACTGCCGCTACTCGACGACCGGGTCCACCACCTGGGAGAACGCCCAGCCTGTGTTCCGCAACACAGCCGCAGGCACGGGCGTGGCGCTCGGACACAACGGCAACCTGGTCAACACCACCGAGCTGGCGGGCCGTGCCCGTGAGCTCGGCCTGATCAACATGCGCGGCGCCGCCGCCGCGACCACCGATTCCGACATTCTCGGCGCGCTGCTGGCGCACGGCGCCGCGGATTCAACGATCGAGCAGGCCGCACTCGAGCTGCTTCCCACCGTGCGCGGCGCGTTCTGCCTGACGTTCATGGACGAGAACACCCTGTACGCGGCCCGCGACCCGTACGGCGTACGGCCGCTGTCGCTGGGGCGCCTCGACCGGGGCTGGGTCGTCGCGTCGGAGACCGCCGCGCTGGACATCGTCGGCGCCTCGTTCGTCCGCGACATCGAACCCGGGGAGCTGCTGGCCATCGATGCTGACGGCGTGCGTTCGAGCCGGTTCGCCCCGCCGTCGCCGAAGGGCTGTGTGTTCGAGTACGTGTATCTGGCACGGCCCGACAGCACGATCAGCGGCCGGTCGGTGCACAAGACGCGGGTCGACATCGGCCGCAGGCTGGCCCAGGAAAGACCGGTGGACGCCGACCTGGTGATCGGCGTTCCGGAGTCCGGCATACCGGCCGCGGTCGGCTATGCGCAGGAGTCGGGCATCCCCTACGGGCAGGGCCTGACCAAGAATGCCTACGTCGGACGCACATTTATCCAGCCGTCACAGACCATCCGTCAGCTGGGTATCCGGTTGAAGCTCAACCCGCTGCGAGAGGTGATCCGCGGCAAGCGGCTCATCGTCGTCGACGACTCCATCGTCCGTGGCAACACCCAGCGCTCGCTCGTTCGAATGCTGCGTGAGGCCGGCGCCATCGAGGTGCATGTGCGCATCGCCTCACCGCCGGTGAAATGGCCGTGCTTCTACGGCATCGACTTCGCCACGCCCGCCGAGCTCATCGCCAACGCCGTCGAGAACGAGGAGGAGGTGGTCGAGGCGGTCCGCCACGGCATCGGCGCCGACTCCCTCGGCTACATCTCGCAGCACGGCATGATCGCGGCCACCGAACAGCCCGCGTCACGGTTGTGCAGCGCCTGCTTTGACGGCAAGTACCCGATCGAGCTGCCCGGTGAGACAGCGCTGGGCAAGAACGTCATCGAGCACATGCTCGCGACCGCCGCCCGCACCGGCATGCCGCTGCAGGCTGACAACGACAACGCGTCGGCGCTGCGTCGTCCCTGAAACCTACTGCGGCGCAGTCGGACTGAACTTCAGCAAGTGGCGCCGTCCGTCGCTGGACGCGGTGCCATCCTCGTGAAGTGCGTCTGCCACCGACGCGCGGTACCCGGTCAGGCCGCCCTCAGGCGGTGCGACGATGGAGTCGATGTCGTGCTCGAGCATTACGGCGTCGCATTCGAGGGACTCCACCAGCGGCCGCGCCAGGCCCGACGGGATCGGCGTCACCAGTCCCACCCACCAGCTGGCGATCGTGGGTGTCAGGAAGGGCAACACGATGATCAGCCGGCGCCGTAGACCGGCGACGTCGGCATAGTCCTGCATCGCGTCGCCGTACTCCATCACGTCGGGTCCGCCCACGTCCCAGGTCCGCGACGACGGCACATCGGCCGTGGCCGCTTCGGTCAGGTAGTGCAAGATATCGCCGATGGCGATCGGCTGAATCTTGTTGTGCACCCACTTCGGTGTCGTCATCGCCGGGAGGCGGTCGGTGAGGTGGCGGATCATCTCGAACGACGCCGATCCCGAGCCGATGACTATTCCCGCCTGCAGCACCACGGTCTCGATACCCGAGCCGATCAGAATCTCGCCCACCTCGGCACGCGACGCCAGGTGTCGCGACAGTTCAACGCTCTCCGGATGCAGGCCGGACAGGTACACGAGGCGCCGGACTCCGGCCGCTTGCGCCGCTTTGACCACGTTGCGTGCCGACTGTGCCTCCTCGGCGACGAAGTCCTTCGACGTGCCCATGGAATGCACCAGGTAGTAGACGACGTCGGCGCCGTCGAACGAATCGATCAGCGAATCGGGTTCGGTCAGGTCCCCGCGAACCACCTCGACATCGTCGCGCCACGGCGCGCCGGCGAGCTTGTCGGGATTGCGCGCCATCGCCCGCACGCGCAGGCCGGCGTCCAGCAGCCGCGGCACCAGCCGGCCACCGATGTAGCCGGTAGCGCCCGTAACTACGCAGCGAATTTCCTCCGTAGGCACAGCACCTCCGTCCGTCGAGACTCCTTAGTCATTCGGAGCCGATAGACGGGCGGATGTCCGTTTCCGGCATCAGGCAAACCCGCAACCCGGATCGGGCGCATCGTCGGACAGCGGCGCCCCCGCCGGATCGACGTAGAGAACCTGCAGAACCAGCGGGCCGGGGCCGACGTTGCGGCCGATATGCACGTAGTCCGGCCCGCCCTTCTCGGCGATGCTCTGGCCGGCCACGTAGAGCCCGTCCATGGTGCAATCGGCCCGGTTGTGCATCAGGACGCCCTCCTTGACCACGCCGAACAGCTGACCGTCATGCGAATGCCAGCCCGTGCTGCCGCCGGGGGCGATGGTGATCTCCCGGAACACGTAGTCCTTGCCGTCGTCGGTCATCTGCCATAGGACGGTGCCGTCGGCGTCTCGTGGCGGGGTCGCGGCCGCATTGCCGGGAAAGGCCACCGATACGACCGCGATTGCGGCGGCGGCCAGCGCAAACACGCGAACACCTGTCATGGACGGTCACGTTGTCATACCGTCGCTGATCGTGCTGGATGTCCGTCAGATGACCCACATCGACCGGCGAATACCGTGCAGTCGCGCAGCCCGGTAGATTTGGTCGCGATGACGGATCGCGCCGCACAACACGGCATCTCCTATGCATCGGCCGGGGTGGACATCGAAGCTGGTGACCGCGCCGTCGAACTCTTCAAACCGCTGGCGAGCAAGGCGACCAGGCCCGAGGTACGCGGCGGGCTCGGCGGATTCGCCGGGCTGTTCGCCCTGCGCGGCGGCTACCGCGAGCCGGTGCTGGCCAGCTCGACCGACGGCGTCGGCACCAAGCTCGCCGTGGCGCAGGCGATGGACAAGCACGACACCGTCGGCCTCGACCTCGTCGCAATGGTCGTCGACGACCTGGTGGTGTGCGGCGCCGAGCCGCTTTTCCTGCAGGACTACATAGCCGTCGGCCGGACCGTGCCCGAGCGGGTGAGCGAACTGGTCGCCGGCATCGCCAACGGCTGCGTGATCGCCGGCTGCGCATTGCTCGGCGGTGAGACCGCCGAACATCCCGGGCTGATGGCGCCCGACCACTACGACATCTCCGCTACCGGTGTGGGCATCGTGGAGGCCGACGACGTGCTCGGTCCCGACCGCGTCAAGCCAGGTGACGTGATCATCGGCATGGGCTCGACCGGGCTGCACTCCAACGGCTACTCGCTGGCCCGCAAGGTGCTGCTGGAGATCGACCGGATGAACCTGGCCGGACATGTCGAGGAGTTCGGCCGCTCGCTGGGCGAGGAGTTGCTCGAGCCCACCCGCATCTACGCCAAGGACTGCCTGGCGCTGGCCGCCGAGACCCAGGTGCGCACGTTCTGCCACGTCACGGGTGGCGGGCTGGCAGGCAACCTGGAGCGGGTCGTCCCGCAGGGGTTGTTGGGCGAGGTCGATCGCGGAACGTGGACGCCGGCACCGGTGTTCGGCATGATCGCCCAGCGCGGCCGCATCGACCGGGTCGAGATGGAGAAGACGTTCAATATGGGTGTCGGCATGATCGCAGTCGTCGCGCCCGAGGACACCGACCGCGCACTCGCGATATTGACCGCGCGGCATCTGAACTGCTGGATCCTGGGCACCGTCAAGAAGGGCAGCAAGGACGGCCCACGGGCCCAACTCGTGGGTCAGCACCCACGCTTTTAAGGAGAGGTCCCGGAAAAGGATCCCCGACTACCGACGCCAGTCGTCCTCGTCGGTCCACCGACCGTCGTTGCCGTTAAGATCGTCGTCTGGCGCAGTACTTTCCGACCCGGCCAGTTCTTGCTGAAGCCTCTCGAAATCGGTCTGCGGTGAGCTGTATTTGAGCTCACGAGCAACCTTGGTCTGCTTTGCCTTCGCCCGGCCGCGGCCCATGGGGGGACCCCCTCGCGCAATAACGGAGCGGCCCGATTTGAAGGCGGCTCCGATCTGTGTGTGTTTATTGTCCTGCCAACACTTTACCGTGCCCGTCCGCGCTGCGCTGGCAGGCCCGTCCGACCACGCATCGGGTCACCGTGCGCCACCCCGCAGCCGCTCGACCGCCAGCCGGCCCGCGCCGGTGACGTCGGCGGAAGGCATCGAGTCCGCGTCGATGACGGCAGGCACCTCGACCTCGCCCCCGGTGGTCAGCGCCGCGTCGGCGGGCAGCCCGCGCTTGAGCAGCGCCAGCGCGACGGGCCCGAGGTCAACGTGGTCGACGACCGTGCCCAGCCGCCCCACCGCGCGCCCTCCCGCGAGTACCGGATCGCCGGTTGCCGGCCGGTCCGTGGACCCGTCAAGATGCAGCAGCACCAACATGCGAGGCGGTTTTCCGAGGTTGTGAACTCGCGCGACGGTTTCCTGGCCGCGGTAGCAGCCCTTGTCGAGATGCACCGCGTTGCCGATCCAGCCCACCTCATGCGGGATGGTCCGCTCGTCGGTGTCGACCCCGAGCCGCGGTCGCAGCGCGACCACCCGATATGCCTCGTAGGTCCAGACCCCGGCCCGCCGCGCACCCGCCGCGGTCAATCGGTCCAGCCAATCGGCGGCCTGCGCGCTCGGTACGACGAGGTCCAGTTCGATGCCCGGCCCGCTCATCCGGCGGACGAAACCGCCGTCCGGCAGGGGCGTCGCCGTGTTTTCAGCCGGTAGCGAATCGAGTCCGAGCGCGCCGAGCACCCGGCCATCGGCCAGCTGGGGGCCGAGAAGCGACAACACGGCCATGTCCGCCGACTCGATTGCGACTTCGGCCCAGAACACCATCTTGCGCAGATAGGCCAACAGCGGCTCGCCCCGCTGCGATTCGGTGTCGAGATAGGTGACATCGCCGAGCTCTGTCTGAATCCAGTGATCTTCGACACGGCCCTGGCCGTCGAGGCTCAGATTCTGGGTGACCGTGCCCTCCGGCAGCTCGCTGACGTGCTGGGTGGAGATGTTGTGCAGCCAGCTTTTCCGCTCGCCGCCCGTCAGCTGGAGCACCGCCCGATGGGAGCGGTCCACCACCACCGCCTCGTCCATCGCGGCGCGCTGCTCTCCGAGCGGGTCGCCGTAGTGCCACACGGCGCCCGCGTCGGGTCCCGTTTCGGGTGCGGGAACTGCTGACATAGCTCCAATCCTACGTTCGATGCTCCTCGCACCAGTGCGCTCGTCGGCGGCGCTACGCTTCTTGCCCATGGCGAGCGAACCGGGGGTTGTGGTCACGCTCGACGGGCAGTTGCGGGATCCGAAGGCGCCATTGCTGCACGCCGACGACCTGGCCGCTGTGCGCGGGGACGGCATTTTCGAGTCGCTTCTCGTACGCGACGGGCGGCCGTGCCTGCTCGAGGCCCATCTGGGGCGGTTGACGCAGTCGGCGCGGCTGATGGACCTTCCCGAACCCGATCTCGCACGCTGGCGTGCCGCGGTGGCCAGCGCGGCGTCTGCCTGGACGGAGCAGGGCGGCGGCGAGGGTGTGCTTCGGCTGATCTACAGCCGGGGACGCGAAAGCGGGTCCGAGCCGACGACATTCGCGATGATCGGCGCGGTGGCCGGCAGGGTCGCCGCGGCACGCGCGGACGGGGTGGCGGCCGTGACGCTTGCCCGCTCGCTGCCCGCCGAGGGTGCCGCCGATATGCCGTGGCTACTGGCAGGCGCCAAGACGCTGTCGTACGCGGTGAACATGGCGGCGCTTCGGCACGCCGAACGCCAGGGCGCCGGTGACGTGGTCTTCATCAGTTCCGAGGGCAACGTTCTCGAGGGGCCGCGGTCGACGGTGGTCATCGCCACCGAGATCGATGGCCGCCTCGGTCTGCTCACCCCTCCGCCGTGGTATCCGATCCTGCGCGGCACCACGCAGCAGGCGCTGTTCGAGGTAGCCCGCAACAAGGGCTACGACTGCGACTACCGGGTGTTGCGGCCCGCTGATCTGTTTGCCGCACAAGGGGTTTGGCTGGTTTCGAGCATCACCCTCGCGGCCCGGGTGCACACTCTCGACGGCAAGCCACTGCCGCCGTCCCCGATCACCACTGAGGTCAGCGAGCTCGTCGACGCCGCGATCGTCAGCGATCGCTGACGCGGCCATTTCTCACGAAGGTCGCCGGCCGGAAATCATGAGAAGCGGCAGTCCCGCGATGCGACAGACGTCCTTGTCGACGAGCTCGATTCGACTCGCGAGGTCACGCGCGTCGTCCAAGTCGAGCGAACGCCCTGCGATCCAGGTGCGGAAGAACGCGAGGTTGAGGCCGCCGAGAAAGCGCGGAGTCGCGTAGTTCGCAATCAGCCGTTCGGCGTCTTCGAAGCTCGTGCTGCGATCCGCCTCGGTGACCAGCAACGGGCCTCCGGGTTTGAGGACGCGTAAACACTCGGCGAGCCCGGCGTCCTGCGACGCCCAGTGTTTGATGGAGCCGTAGCTGATCACGCCATCGAAGGTGCCGTCCGGGAAAGCCAGCTGTGTCGCGTCGCCCAGTTCGATCCGGACCCGGTCGCCGTAGCCGCGCATGAGCTTTGAGGCGCGCGCGATCTGGGGCTGGGACAGGTCGATGCCGACGATGTGCACGTCGGGTCGCTGATCGGCGATGTACTTGGTGAACTTTCCGCCGCCACATCCCACGTCCAGGACGCGGGCCTCCTGGGGAAGGTGTGGCAGAAACCGGTCGTCGATCACATGGCGTGACAGGTAGACGGCGGGCGCGACGATCGTCTCGTACATCCACGCGTGAGCCGATGTGTAGATCGCGGTGATGTCGTCGAACGGCGCCAACGCCATGGGTTTGCTCCTCACCAGACCGAAGCGCCAATCATACCGACGGGGCAACGCGCATCGCAGAGCTCAATCCAATTCGCGGCCAGCAGATTCGGGTTTCCACGAAAATCGCTAGCAGCGACTTTGTGGGCGGTGGTAGCTTCGTGCTTACACAGGGAAGGAGGTGGTCCGACAAATTGATTGACTTATGGACATGTGAGGTGGCTGCGAGCTAGCAGCGCCGGGGAGTCACCCGCGCGCGCTGGCGAATTCCCCGCAGTCACCCGGCCCCCGAGCCCATTGGTTTTGTCCAACCAGAAACAGTGGCTCGGGGGCCGCACCATATCCGGACCCGGTCACCTCCGCACATCTAAGCTCTGACCTATGCGAATTTCAGGGTCCACTGTGCTGCTCACGGGTGCTTCCGGCGGTATCGGCCACGCGATCGCGAATGCTGTCGCCGACCGTGGCGGGCGGCTCATCGTGACGGGCCGACGCGGCGACGTGCTCGACGAGCTGATCGCGAAGTACGGCGGGCGCGCCGTCATCGTCGACCTGGCGGAGCGCGACGACGTCGAACGCTCGGCCCGAGAGGCCGGCGAGGTCGACATCCTGATCGCGAACGCCGGTCTGCCCGCGTCGGGCGCGCTCGATTCCTTCACCGTGAACGAAATAGACCGTGCGCTGGACGTGAACCTTCGGGCGCCGATGATGCTCGCCAGGCAGCTCGTACCTGCGATGGTCGCCAAGCGCTGTGGCCACCTGCTGTTCGTGTCGTCGCTTTACGGCAAGGCTGCGTCGCCGGGGACTGCGGTGTACAGCGCCACCAAGTACGGCCTTCGCGGATTCGCCGCCGCACTGCGTCAAGACCTGCACGGAGCCGGTGTGGGTGTGTCCGTGGTGTTCCCAGGGGTCATCCGCGACGCGGGCATGTTCGCCGACGCCAAGGTCGACCTGCCGCGGGGTGTCGGCACCAGCTCACCCGACGAGGTCGCCAACGCAGTCGTCGCCGCGATCGAGAAGAACCGCGGCGAGGTCGATGTCGCACCGCTGCCCGTGCGGCTGGTGTCGACGGCTGCCGGGCTGGCCCCGGAGCTCGTCGCGGGCGTGCAGCGACGCCTCGGCGCGGACAGAGTGACCGCGAAGGTCGCCGAGGGTCAGCGCGACAAACGCTGAGTGCGGACGGTGTACCGGTGGCAGGGCACCGGTGTGCTGCCCGAATCGGTTGACGCCGCGTAGTGGAACGCTCCCTCGTCGGTCCACCCCGACCGCTGATAGAACCGTCGAAGCCCGGTCGTTGCCCGTCGCGACGGCAAGCCACGCCACCGCATGACCCGCGTCGCCGATGGTGCGCACCGCATTGTCGAGCAGCTGCGTAGCGATCCCGGAATCTGCGGTGTGACCGCGACACATAAGAAACCTGTTCCACTTCATCGCCCACCACCATCGTGAACCGGCGACCTCGCCGTCGACCACTGCGACGGTGGTATCGGCCACCCGGTCGGCGGCGCGCTGTGAGAACGACTCGGGCGTTCGCACTTCGACGAGTGCCGCAGGAACATGGCCCAGGTGCCCGTCGCGCCAGCCCTCCCGCCAGATCCGTGCCACCGCGTCTGCGTGGGCCGGGGTCGCGGGTCGGAGCGCAGCCTCGGACATGGCTTGACCCTATGCGCCGTGCAATGATGCGGCGCATGCCTTCGCTGTGGCGGCTCGCCCCGCTGCTGGCCGCTGTGCTGATCAGCTGCGCTCCGGCGGCGCAGCAGCCCGCCGCGGCAGGCCTGTCGCAGTGCAAAAGGGACTCGCTCGACACGCTGTACAAGGGCGTCTTCACCTACGGGACCGACCAGCCCGTCTACCCGCCGTGGTACATGGGTGACAACCCCGAGAACGGCGAGGGCTTCGAATCCGCCGTTGCCTATGCCGTCGCAGACAGGCTCGGTTACCCCCGCGAGGAGGTGCGGTGGGTGCGGGTGCCGTTCAACGCGGCGCTGGCGCCGGGAACGAAGGAGTTCGACGCCAGCCTGTCGGAATTCTCGATCACCGACCAGCGCAAGGCGTCCGTGGACTTCTCGACGCCGTACTTCGACGTCACCCAGGCGGTTGTCACTGTCAAGTCGTCGCCGGCCGCGCGCGCCCGGAACATCAACGCGCTCAAGCCGCTACGGCTCGGTGTCCAGGTCGGCACGACCAGCTACCGGCAGCCACCTCCGTGGGAGGCGTCAACCCGGTGGCCGTCTACAACACCAACGGCGACGCGAAGATGGCGTTGAGTAGCGGGGAGATCGACGCGTTGGTCGCCGACCTGCCGACCGCGTTCTCGGTGGCCGGCGAGTTGCGCGACGGCATCATCGTCGGCCAATTGCCAGCTGTCACAGACGATGTCGAGCATTTCGGGATCATTCTCAACAAGGACAGCCCGCTCACCCGATGCGTATCCTCGGCCGTCGACGCGCTTCGCGATGACGGCACGTTGGCCGCGCTGCAGAACACGTGGCTCGCCGAGGCGGGAAAGGCGCCGGTTCTCCGCTAGCCCGCATCCGGGCCAGGTAGGCGGGGTCGCTAGAACATCGGCTGCACCGAGTCGGAGTAGCGCTGGACGTAGCGGATCGAGTAGTCGCCGACGACGAACGAGTAGACGATGACCGCCGAGGCCACGCCCATGATGGCCGAGACCAGGTAGAACGCACCGATGCCGCTTTCAATCAGCGGCCGCGAGCGCCGCCGCGCCCCCGCCACCGAGATGGCGCCGGCGTAGGCGCACACGACGAACGCGGCGAGGAGGAGGTAGTACCCGAGCGTGGCCATCGGGCTACGCTCCGCCCGACGGCGCGGGGCTGCTCTGGAGGGCTGGCCCCGCGGGGGCGGCGTCGTACTTCGACGGGCACTTGGCCGTCATTTCCGTCGCATGGAAGCCCTTGTCGTCCATGGTGCCGGTGAGCACGACTTCGGATTCGGCCTTGAAGGTGTCGGGCACGATGCCGGTGTAGTAGGCGCGGAGCACCTTGCCGTTACGCTGGAGGTCGAAACGCCACTCGAGCGAGTCGGGCTTGCGGGCGATCGAATCCGGCACCACGATGCCGTGCACCTGCAGGTTCTTGCCGTGCCATGCCGCTGGCTCGACCATCACCTCGTCCACGTATTTGTACGTCCTGCAGACTTTCGCCCAGCGAGCTGTAGAGCAGCACGCCGAATGCGGTGGCAAGGACGACGCCCGACAATCCGATCTTCGCGGCTTTGTTGCTCATAGGTAAGGACTTTCGCTCCCGTGATCCCGGTCAGGATACCTGAATTCCCGAGCCCCTGCACATGCCCAGAATGAGTGTAACGGGCAACCCCACCACGTTGGAGTAATCGCCGTCGAGCCGGGTCACGAAACCGGCGGCGCCGCCTTGGATGGCGTAGGCGCCCGCCTTGTCCATGGGCTCGCCCGAATCCACGTACCCGGCAATCTCGGCGTCCTCCAGCGGCCTGAACTCGACTGTCGTCACGGCGGACTCGATCCGCGTCTCCCCCGCTGGCCCGATGAGACAGACGCCCGTCAGCACCACATGGCTGCGCCCCGACAGTTGACCGAGCATGCGGGCGGCGTCCGCAGCGTCCCGTGGCTTGCCGAGCACCTCGCCGTCCACGACGACCGTCGTGTCGGCGCCGAGCACGAGTCGGCCCGGGTGCGTGGCAGCGACGTAGCGCGCTTTCGCCGCCGCCAGGCGTCGGACATACGCCTCGGGCGCTTCGCCGGCGTACAGGGTCTCGTCCAGGTCCGGCGCTGACACCTCGAAGCGGATGCCCGCCTGGCGCAGCAGCTCCGCTCGTCTCGGCGACCCCGAGGCCAGGATGAGCGGACGGTCGGTCATTCGGCGACGACGGGCCGGCTGGACGATTTCGGCCGCCGCATGATGAACACGAGCGGAATCATCAGCAGGAACACCACGCCCAGCAGCCGGAACAGCATGACGAACGAGACCATCGAGGCCTGCCGGATCAGCATGCCGTGCAGACCGCATACGCGCGCTGCGTCGCGGTCACCGCGTCGGTGCCGGCCGCGATGAAGCCCGTTGCGTGATTTGCGTCAGCAGTCGACTGCGTGGTCGGGTCGTAGAGGCTGATGTTCTCCCCCAGCGTGCGCGCTGACCGCCTGGCGCTGGCGCTGCAGGATGGTGGCCGTCATCGCGATGCCGACGCTGCCGCCGATGTTGCGCATCAGGTTGAAGAGGCTGGTGGCGTAGCCCATGCGCTCCGGCGGGATGGTCGCCATCGACACCGTGGTCAGCGGCACGAACAGCAGCGCCAGGCCGGCGCCCTGAAGGAGCTGCGGCCAGAAGATGTCCCAGTAGCCGGCGTTCAGGTTGAGCTCGCCGAGCCAGAGCAGCGTGACGCCGCCGACGGTCAGACCGTCGATCAGCAGGCGTCCGCGGGTCGATCAGCCCGGTCAGCACCCCGACAGCGGCATCATCACCAGCGACCCGATGCCGCGCGGCGCCATCGCCTGCCCGGCCTGGTAGCGACGAGATAGCCGAACAGCGTCTGCAGCATCACCGGCAGCAGCACCAGGCTGCCGTACAGCACGAAGCCCAGCACCGTCATCAGGAACACGCCGACCGCGTAGCTGCGGTCCTTGAACAGCCGCAGATCGACGATCGGGTTCCTCGACCGCAGCTGTGAACGATGAGCGCGTCAGCGTGACCGCCGACACGATCGGCAGCGACCGGATCGCGGTGATCGCGAACCAGTCGTCCTGCTGGCCCTTGTCGAGCACGATACTGCAGCGCGCCGATGCCGACACCAGCATGCCCATGCCCCAGTAGTCGATCCCCTGCGACTCGCGCTTGCAGGTACGGCGGATCGAAGACGAACAGCCTGCGTCATCAGCAGCGAGATGATGCCGACCGGCAGGTTGATGTAGAAGACCCAGCGCCAGGAGTAGTTCTCGGTGAGCCAGCCGCCGACCACCGGGCCCAGGATCGGCGCGACCACGATGCCGAGGCCCCAGAAGCCCATCGCCCGGCCGCGCTCCTCGGGCTTGAACGACTTCGAGCAGCACCGCCTGCGAGAGCGGCTGCAGGGCGCCGCCGGTGGCGCCCTGGATGATGCGGAAGATGACCAGCGACGCCGAGGTTGGGCGCCGCGCCGCACAGGGACGACGCCAGCGTGAACCGGCCGTGGACATCATCAGCAGCCGCTTGCGGCCGAAGCGCGCCGCGAGCCAGCCGGTCATCGGCAGGATGATGGCGTTGGCGACCAGGTACGACGTCAGCGCCCACGTGGCTTCCTCGGTCGTCGCCGACATGCTGCTGGCGATGTGCGGCAGCGACACGTTGACGACGGTCGTGTCCAGCACCTCCATGAAGGTGGCGAACATCACCGCGACGGCGACGAGCCAGGGGTTGACGCGGTGTGCTCATGCGGGCGCGCGACCGCGACACGGGTGGCCTGCATCGCGGCTACCGCGTGTAGACGGTCGGCGTCACCGACATCCCCGGCCGCAGCAGATGATCGGGATCCTGCCCCGCGTCGAGCACGATCTTCACCGGCACGCGCTGGACCACCTTGACGAAGTTGCCGGTGGCGTTCTCGGGTGGCAGCAGGCTGAAGCGCGAGCCGGTGGCGGCGGCGATGCTCTCGATCTTGCCGGTGAACTCGCGGCCGCCGTAGGCATCGACCTCGATCGACGACCGCGCTGTCCCACGCGCATGTCCGTCGAGCTGGGTTTCCTTGAAGTTGGCCGTGATCCAGACCTGGTCGAGCGGAATGATCGTCATCAGCGGCTGCCCGGGCTGGATGACCTGGCCCGGCTCGACGCGACTTGCGGCTGACGATGCCCGTTGATCGGCGCCTTGCACCGACGGTGTATTCGAGGTCGAGCTCGGCTGCGCCGACCGCCGCCTCGCGCCTGCTTGACGCGCGCGGCGGCCGACAGCGCGCGCGCACGCGTGGCCGCCACCTGCTCGGGCGCGGTCTCGCGCGGTGCGCAGCGCCGGCGCCGGCCTGCTGCTGCGCCGACGCGCGCCTGCGCCAGCCGGCTGCGCGCCACCTGGATGGCCAGCTCGGCTTCGCGCACCTGCGGCGCGCGCCGAGTCGACGGCGGCGCGCGACGCTCCGGCTGCGCGACGGCGGCATCGTACTGCTGCTGCGACACTTCGTCCTTCGCCAGCAGGCCCTTCAACCGCTCGACGTCGCGTGTCGTCCGGTCGGCGTCGGCCTCGTCGCCTCGCGCAGCCGCGCCTGCGCCGACGTCAGCCGGGCCTCGGCCGCGTCGACGTTGTGCTCGCGCCTCGTCGATGCTGGCCTGCGCCTGCTCGACGCCGCCCTGCGCCGTCGACACGCCGCTGCTCGTGGTCGTGGACGTGATCGGCACGTTGGCGCTGGCCGCCAGCGCCTCGGCCTCGGCGTCGGCCAGCTCGGCGCGCGCGCGGTCGAGCGCGATCTGGTAGTCGCGCGGGTCGATCTCGACGAGCACGGTGCCGGCCTCCACCGGCCTGGTTGTCGGCGACGGGGACGCGCAGCACGGTACCGCCGACCCGCGCGGCCATCGGCGTGACGTGCGCATCCACCTGTGCATCGTCGGTGGATTCGCGGCCCCGCGTCAGATAGCAACCAAGCCACGCACCGCAGCTGCGCCACGAACGCGACGACGCGCGACCAGCGAGGATGCGAATGCCGTTCCGTCATGGCGTCAGTGAGCCTCCGAGATACTTCTCGATGGCCTCTTCGGCCAGCCCGGCGCGCTGGGCGAGCACGCCTTGGCCACGTTGAAGCCGTAGAGCGCCGCGATGTACCGCTCGCTGGCGGCGCGCGACCGCCTCCTGCGCCTGCACGACTTCGATGTTGTTGGCCACGCCGGCGGCAAAGCGATCGCGCGACTGCGTCAGCTGCAGGGCGGCGAGCTCGCGGGCCGCGTGTCGCCGTCTGCAGCTGCTCCTCGGTCGACTGAGATCGAGGAACGCCGACGCGCACGTCGTAGTAGATCTCCGCGCGCAGGTCCTCGGATTCCGCGCGGCCGCTGCGCCAGGTCGGCGTCGGCCTGCGCCGCGCGCCCCTGGGTGCGTCCGCCCTGGAAGAGCGGCACCTTCACCTGACCCACCACGGAAAACGTCGGCAGGGACTGGGCCACCGAGAGGCCGATGACACCGTAGTCACCGGTCACCTCGAGCGACGGCAGGTAGCCCGACCGCGCCGACCGCACTTCGGCTTCGGCCGCCTTGAGACGCTGCTCCGCGGCCAGGTAGTCGGGACGCTGCGCGTAGGCCTGTGCCACGATTTCGTCGAGCGTCAACTGCGGCAGCGGCA
>CAWGHF010000010.1:0-473291 GCA_963822305.1 uncultured Actinomycetota bacterium
GTCTACTCGACAGCGAGCGACGAGGGTCGTGGGTCTATTACCGCGTGATACCAGAAGCGCTGCAAAAGCTCTCACGCGTCCTAGGTGCAGACGGCCTGATCGGAAGTCGGTAGGTGACAAGCGAGGATCTGCCGCGTCGACTCCTCGCGGAATTCGTCGGCACCGCCCTACTGGTGACCGTGGTCGTCGGCTCTGGAATCGCCGCCGCGAAGCTATCCACGACCGATGTTGGGCTACAACTGCGGAGAACTCCACCGCCACCGTGTTCGGGCTCGCGGTGCTGATCCTGATGTTCGGTCCCGTCTCCGGCGCACACTTCAACCCCGTAGTAACTGCGGCTGACTGGCTGCTGGGTCGCCGGTCCGGAACGGGCATCGCCGGCGGTGACGCGCTCGCGTACGTCGCCGTCCAGGTAATCGGCGCAGTGGCCGGCGCATTGCTCGCCAACGTCATGTTCGACCGTCGGGTATTCGAGTTGGCCACCACGGACCGCATCACGACCGGGCACCTCGTCGGCGAGATCGTGGCGACCGCGGGATTGATTGCGCTCATCTTCACTCTTGCCCGCACAGGCCGTGCCGCCCTCTGTGCGGCAGCCGTCGGCGCATACATCGGTGCGGCGTACTGGTTCACCAGCTCGACCTCGTTCGCCAACCCCGCCGTCACCGTCGGCCGCATGTTCTCCGACTCATTCGCCGGAATCGCACCCGGCTCGGCGCCGGGATTCATCGCCGCTCAAATCGTCGGAGCGCTCATCGGATTGGCGCTGATCGTTGCGCTGTACCCCGACGCAGCCCAGCGAGCCGATGACGTCGTCGTCCCCCATCCACACCACACCGCCGCTAACGTCGAAGTCGACCGTAGGAGTTCGTAGTGACCGATTCACCCGTCACCCACCAATCAAGCCGTGTTCTCTCGATAGACCAGCAAGTTGCCCTCAAGACGCCGCCGCGCGCCTTGAACGCGAGTTCGAGGGCACCTTCGGCGTGGAAACCATCGAGTGATTCCTTCACTCTTCCTACGACCAGTTCGCTGGCCGTGCCACCATCCCCACTCTTATCCGCCGGCTGAGCGCTTCGCCCGCAACGTGATGCGCTCGGAGAGAAGGCAAGGTGACTGACGGCAAGCCAACCGTGCTGTTCCTCTGCACACACAACGCAGGCCGCTCCCAAATGGCGCTTGGGTTCTTTACTCATCTGGCAGGCGAAGACGCCGTGGCCTGGTCGGGTGGTTCCGAACCAGGCAACGAGATCAACCCAGCGGCAATCGCGGCGATGGACGAGATCGGCATCGACATCACGGGCGAGTTTCCCAAGCCCTGGACGGACGAAATCGTCCAAGCCGCCGACGTCGTGATCACGATGGGCTGCGGCGACGCGTGCCCGATTTTCCCGGGCAAGCGGTACGAGAACTGGGACCTACCAGACCCGGCCGGTCAATCTGTCGATGCAGTCCGGCCCATCCGAGACGAGATCGAAGAACGAGTCCGCGATCTCCTCGCCGATCTCGAAATCCCGCCGACGGCGAAGTTTGAGTGGAGCTAAGGGGATTCGAACCCCTGACCTACTCGATGCGAACGAGTCGCGCTACCAACTGCGCCATAGCCCCTGGTCGGTAGCACAGGCTACCAGTCATTGCGCCGCCGCAGAAACCGGCCGACGTGAGGTCGAACTACTGGCCGGCCGCCCTCGGTAGGTGGTACTCGCGCGCCGACGGCGCGTACTCCAGGTGCTCGAAGACCGGGTCCTCGTCGTCGATCTCCAACACCACCGCGCCCGGTCGGCGCAGTCGCGGCGGCAGCAGATCCAGATCGCGGTCCTCGGTGTTCTCGACACCCAGCCGCGAACGCACCGCCCGCTGCGCCCGGCGTCGCCGCACTCGTTCTTCGATGCGCGTCTGACGACGGAGGTATCCCAGATACAGCAGCGTCACGGCGCCGGTGCCGCCGCACACGTACCAGGCCCAAGGCGCGGCCATGGGAGCCGCAAAATATGCGGCGGCGGCTGACCCCAGCATCACCAGCGTCATGACCGCCAGCATCCGCTTGCGGAACTTGTACTTGCGGGCGCTGATCGCCGCGGCCTTCGCCGGGTCGTAGCGGCGTCGCCGCGCGGCCACCATCGACTCGGCGACCCGCAGATCGCTCTCCTCGGGGGCCTCCAGGCCCGACGAGTCGTCGACGTACTCGTACTCGTCCTCGGTACCGTCCGCCTCGCCGTCTTCGTATTCGTCGGTCGCGATCTCGTATATCGCGGTGTCGACGTTCTCCTCTTGGGCTTCGGGCTCTTCGAAATTCAGTGTCAGCTCGTCGGCTTCGGCGAGCTCTTCTTCCTCGGTGGCCGATTCGCCGACGGGCAGGGCGCCCGACGGCTCTTCGATGACGTCGACGTCGAGGTAGTCGGGTTCGGCTTCTTCGACCACGGGTGCCGCCAGCACCACCGTCTTCTGCTCTTCGTCCTCTTCTTCGTGTTCTTCGTGCTCGTAGTCGTCGTCGTATTCGTCTTCGTCGAAGCTTTCATCGAGCTCGTCCTCGGACGCTCGCCAGTCCGGATCACTGCGGTGCCCGGACGCCGGTCCCGCACGCTTGAGCAGCCGGCCGCTGGTCGTGCCGTTGAGGACCCGCGTCGCCAGTGCCACGTCGCTCGTTCGCCGCACGGCATCGCGCTTGCTGATCAACATCGGGACCAACACGAAGAGCCAGAGCACTACGAGAGAGATCCAGAGGAGTGATTGGGGGATGCTTGGCATTACGCCGGCTCCTTTCCCCATCAGGCTAGGTCCGTGACCAGCGCATCCGTCGATGGCGCGCCGAGACAATTACACACCTGTAATTCCCTGCTGACAAGCACCAACAGTCACTTATGTCACATTTGCCACAGCACTCTTATATCGAGCAGACGCAAAGTCGCGTTCGCGGGGGCGGATTTGCGCGATTTTGCGTCTGCTCGCGAGGGAAAGTCAGGTCCAGCTGGCGTGACCTTCGCGGACCAGCAGAGAAGCTCACCGACCCGTGGATCTCCTCGACCGTGATGCCCACCAGCAGGTGGTCACGCCACGCGCCGTCGACCTCGAGATAGCGCTTCAGCAGGCCCTCCTCGCGGAACCCGACCTTCGCCAGCACCGCGCGGCTCGCGGCGTTCTCCGGCCGCACCGTGGCCTCCAACCGATGCAGCCTGACCGGGCCGAACGCGTGGTCCATGCCCAGTGCCAGCGCCGCGGTCGCCACCCCGCCGCCGGTGTGCGTGCTGGCCACCCAATAGCCGATCCACGCCGACTTCAGCGCCCCGTGGGTGACGTTCCCGATGGTCAGCTGGCCGCTGAACTCCCCGTCAACCTCGATCACATACGGCAACATGCGGCCCTTTCGGGCCTCCGAGCGCAGCCCGGAACTCACCGACGGCCATTGCGAGATCGCATGCCGCACATCCCAATTCAGCTCGGTGCTGGGCTCCCACGGCTCCAGGTGCGCGCGGTCGGCCAACCTGATGCGGCTCCACTGGGCGCCGTCGCGCAACCGCACCGGCCGCAGGCCGACCACGCCGGCAGGCACCCGTAGCGGCCCGACCGGCATCGGCCAGCCCGGGTGGGCAGAAGAATTGCGCCACAGATTCATGACGGGTTCCGGATTCGCGCTTAGCCGCGCTGGGCCAGGAATGCGACGTCGACGATCTCGCCGGTGCGGATCTCGTCGGCCTCGCTGGGAATCATCACCAGACAGTTCGCCTCGGCCAGCGTCGCCAGCAGATGTGACGACGCTCCCGGCGCGCCTCCGAGTGCCTGCACGAGATACTCGCCGGTGTCCTGGTCGCGCATCAGCTGGCCGCGCAGATACCCCTTGCGGCCGGCCACCGACGTGATCGGGGACAGCGCGCGGGCCTGCACCACCCGTCGCATCGGCTGGCGCTTGCCCAGCGACAGCCGGATCAGCGGACGCACCATCACCTCGAACACCACCAGCGCACTGACCGGGTTGGCCGGCAGTAGAAACACCGGCACGCCCTCGGGCCCGAGTTGGCCGAACCCCTGGACCGAACCCGGATGCATCGCGATCCGGGTCACCTCCATCTCACCGATTTCGGCGAGCACCGCACGGACGCTTTCGGCGGCCGCCCCGCCGACAGCGCCGGCGATCACCACCACCTCGGCGCGATTCACCTGACCCTCGACGACGTCCCGCAGCTCCTTCGCGTCGGTGTCGACGATGCCGACCCGATTGACCTCGGCGCCCGCGTCCCGGCCCGCCGCGGCAAGCGCGTAGGAGTTGACGTCGTAGACCTGGCCGTTGCCGGGCGTGCGGGAAATGTCGACGAGCTCGCCGCCGACACACATCACCGACAGCCGCGGCCGCGGGTGGACCAGCACGCGTTCGCGGCCGACGGCGGCCAGCAGACCGACCTGCGCCGGGCCGATGATCGTGCCCGCGCGCACCGCCACATCACCGGGCTGGACGTCGTCACCGGTACGACGGACGTAGGCGCCCGAACGCACCGGCCGCAGCACCCGCACCCGCGACTGCCCTCCGTCGGTCCACCGCAACGGCAACACCGCGTCGGCGAGCGTCGGCATCGGAGCGCCGGTCTGCACCCGGGCAGCCTGCCGCGGCTGCAACCGGCTCGGCGTTCGCGCGCCCGCCTCGATCGTGCCCATCACGGGCAGGCTGACCTGCTGATCGCCCGCGTCGTCGGTCGCGTCCTCGCCGTCGTCGCCCTCCCCGTCGTCGGCTCCGGTTATCGGTGTCACGCCGAGCACGTCGACGCTGCGCACGGCGTACCCGTCGATGGCGGCCTGGTCGAAGCCGGGCAGGGGGCGCTCGGTGACCACTTCCTCGGCGCACATCAGGCCCTGTGCCTCCGCGATCGCGACGCGCACCGGCCGAGGGGCTACCGCAGCAGCCGTGACCCGAGCCTGTTGCTCCTCAACCGAACGCACAAGACGCCTTTCGTCGTTACGGGGCCGTCGTACGCGTCAGCAGTCGACCAGCCCGAGCCGTTCCACCAACCACCGCCGCAGTTCGGGGCCGTAGTCGTCGCGCTTCAACGCAAAGTCAACCGCAGCCTTGAGGTACCCGCCGGGATTTCCCAGGTCGTGTCGATCGCCACGATGCACCACGACGTGTACCGGATGGCCCTCATTGATCAGCAGCGCGATCGCGTCGGTCAACTGGATCTCGCCGCCCGCTCCGCGAGGAACCCTACGCAACGCATCGAAGATCTTCCGGTCCAGCACGTACCGGCCCGCGGCTGCATACAACGACGGTGCGTCCTCGGCATCGGGCTTCTCGAACATGCCCTTGACCCGTAAGACGTTGGGGTTGTTGGTATCTGGAACGGTCTCGACATCGAAGACGCCGTAGGCGCTGATCTCTTCCTTCGGCACTTCGAAGGCGCACAGCACCGAACCGCCGCGCTTGGCGCGCACCTTCGACATCGTCTCCAGCACACCGGTCGGCAGCACCAGATCGTCGGGCAGCAAAACGGCGATGGCGTCCTCATCGGGTGCCAGGCTGGGTTCCACACAGCCGACCGCGTGTCCGAGGCCCAGGGGTTCGGCCTGCACCACCGACTCCACCTTGATCAGCGCGGGTGCGCGGCGGACCTTCTCCAGCATCGACTTCTTGCCGCGGGCTTCCAGCGTGCCCTCGAGAACGAGGTCCTCGACGAAGTGGGCGACGACGCTGTCCTTGCCCTCGGAGGTGACGATGATCAACCGCTGGGCGCCGGCCTCCGCCGCTTCCGCCGCCACCAGTTCGATACCCGGCGTATCCACGACCGGCAGCAACTCCTTGGGCACCGTCTTGGTCGCGGGCAGGAAGCGGGTCCCCAATCCAGCGGCCGGGACGACAGCCGTGTGCGGAATGGAGACCAGAGGACGTGTCATCGTTCACACATTATCGCCAACGAGTTATGCGCCGCCTGTGACGGCGCCATGTCATCGTGGACGCGTGGGGTCGCCGAGCAAAGCCGAGATGCGGACGGCGATCCTGGCGTCCCGTCGGGCGGTGAGCCAAGAGGTTCACGATGCGGAGGCCGACGCGCTGTGCGGCCACCTTCCCGATGTGGTCGCGGGGTTGCGGACCGTCTGCGCGTACGTGCCCATCAAATTCGAGCCGGGCTCAATCGTTTTCCTGGAGACCCTCTTACAGCTCGGTGTCCAGGTGTTGCTTCCGGTCGCCCGCGATGACGCCGATGGCGTACCGCAGCCGATGCAGTGGGGGCAGTACCAACCAGGCGGCCTCGTCGCGGCACGGATGGGCCTGCAGGAGCCGCGGCAGCCCTGGCTGCCCGCGGGCGCGGTGGCCGACGCGGCGGTCGTGTTCGTGCCTGCGCTGGCGGTCGACCGGGCCGGGGTGCGGCTTGGCCGGGGCGCGGGGTTCTACGACCGGACCCTGCCGTTGGCCGATTCGTCGGCGCGGCTTGTCGCGGTGGTCCGCGACGCCGAACTCGTCGACGAGATTCCCGCCGAGCCGCACGACATCCCGATGACCCACGCACTCACGCCGCGGCAGGGGCTCGTCGGGCTGGGGTGAGTCAGCAGCGCGCCAGCACGTCTTGCATCGCCCGTTTCTCGTTCTTGGACAGCCACAGCCCGTAGGCGGCCTTCACCTCAATCTGCTTTGCGACGAACTCACAGCGGAATCCCTCGTTGGGCGGCAGCCACGCGGTGGCGTCCCGAAAAGCCTTGTCGAAGTTGGCTTGTCCGCCGACGGCCAGCAGGTTGCGCGGGTCATTGGCGAAATCGCGGCGGCGCTGATCGTCCCATTCGCGGGCACCCTTGTACCAAGCGTCGGACAGCGAAACCAGATGGTCGATCTGCACGGCCTCAGATGTCGTGGGGCCGCGGGTGAACGGGATGGTCTGCCCGGTGTAGGGGTCGTGCAGCACGCCGCTCTGCGCGTAGCAGGTGCCCGGCCGCACGATCAGGTCGGCGAGGTCGCGGCGGAGGACGTCGTCGCGGGTGTTGCAGCCGTTGTGGCCGAAGTCGACGTTGACCTCGTCGCTCCACACCTGGCCGAACCGGTAGCGGACGAAGTCGGTGTTGCGGTCCCAGCCCTTGACCGGCAGTCGTGCCAGCGTCGCCCGCGCGGTGTCATATGTGGGGCTGGCCGGGGTGGCGGGCGGCTGCGACGTGGCCGGCGGCGACGCGGCAGATGGTGGCTCGGGCGCGTTGCGGAAGTGCAGAAAGATCGCGAAGCCGATGCCGAGCACGAATAGGCCAACCAGCACGGGAATGACGCGGCCCACATAGCGGTTCTAGCACTTAAGCCGGTAGAGTGCTAAGTAGTTAGACCATCACGGAGGGTTTTTTCGTGCCTACCTATTCCTATGCGTGCACCGAGTGCGACAACAAGTTCGACGCGGTGCAGGCCTTCAGCGACGACGCGCTGACCGAGTGTCCCCAGTGCGACGGGCGTCTGCGCAAGCTGTTCGGCAAGGTGGGCGTGGTCTTCAAGGGCAGCGGCTTCTACCGCACCGACAGCCGTGAGGCCGCCAAGACCTCGTCCAACGGTTCTGCGAAGAGCTCCGAGTCATCCGGCTCGTCGAGCTCGTCGGACTCGTCCAGCTCGTCTGGCTCGACAGAGAAGAAGTCGGATTCCACCAAGTCGGACAGCTCCAGCTCGAGTTCATCGTCGGACAGCTCGAGTTCGTCGACCAAGGCCGCCGCAGCCTCCAGCTGACGCGCGAAGTTATCCACAGCCCGGCGTGACGGGACGCCCGATGGGCTCTCCGCTGCCTAGCGTGGCGGCATGGGGGAATCACTCAATCCGTCGGTGTTGAGCCGGCTCGTCCATCAATGGCGGCCGGACTGGACGCGCACCGTGGCCGCCCGCAGGGTGGCGGCGGGCGCACTCGTCGTCCTCGCCGCCGTCGCCGCGCTGCGCTCCGATCCGCACGGCGACCAGGCCGACATCGTGGTGGCGGCACGCGACCTGTCCCCCGGTATCGAGCTGACGGCCGAAGATGTACGACTCGAAAAGCGCTTGGCCGCAACGGTTCCCGACGGCTCGCAATCCACCGTCGACAAGGTTGTCGGGTCGACGCTGGCCGGCCCCGCCCGCCGCGGCGAGGTGCTCACCGACGTGCGACTGCTCGGTCCCCGGCTGGCGCAGTCGGCGGCGGGCCCCGACGCCCGCATCGTGCCGCTGCATCTCGCCGACACGGCGCTGTTGGACCTCGTACGCCCGGGCGACGTGGTGGACGTGCTCGCGGCCGCCGACGACGACGTCGATCCGCGGGTAGTGGCGACGGACGCCGTAGTGGTCCTGGTGTCGGAGAAACAGAAGGGCCCAGGGGCGGGTGGCGAGCGCGTACTGCTCGTCGCCCTGCCTGCGCATGCGGCCAACGACGTGGCGGGCGCGACCCTGCTGCAGACGGTCACCCTCACGTTTCACTGACGTTGGTCGCCGCGGTGCGACTAACGTGGCACATTCTCTTGATCAGATCGCACACCGACTGCAGGAAGGGTTCGCACGCATGTTGAAGGGCTTCAAGGAGTTTATCTCGCGGGGCAATGTCATCGATCTGGCGGTCGCGGTCGTCATCGGCGCGGCATTCACCGGATTGGTCACCTCGTTCACCGAGAAGGTTGTCCAGCCACTTGTCGACCGGGTCGGTGCAGGCGGTGACAGGGAGTACGGAATTCTCAAGGTCTCACTGGGAGGTGATCCCGAGCAGTTCCTGGACTTCAATGCGGTGCTGTCGGCCTTCATCAACTTCCTGATCGTTGCGGCGGTCATCTACTTCATCATCGTGCTGCCCTACAAGAAGCTCAAGGAACGCGACAGCAAGGTTGAGGCAGAAGAGACCGAGCTGACAATGCTCACTCAGATCCGCGACCTATTGGCCGAGAACGGTGACGCCTCCGGCAGGCATGGCTCTTCACCTGCGGCCCTCGAGGCCGCCGAGGCGAAGAAGTCCGACACGCCCTAACCCGCACACCAAACAGCCCCCGGCTTTTCGGCCGGGGGCTGTTTGTATGACTAGCAGGGAGTTACGCCATATCCCAGGGCTCGCCGTAGGTGGTGACGCTGTCACCGGACGACGAGATCAGGCGGGCGAACGGACGCAGCAGCACGCCACCGGCCGCACCGGTCACGGTGCCGTGCGCGTTGGAGACTGCCACACCGCCGGCCGGGCCTGCCACGTCAACCGAGAAGGTCGCAACCTCTTGGATGCCGGGGCCGTTACCCAGGTCAGCGCTGATCGACACGCCCGGGAACAGGTTCGGCGTAATGACCGAGCCCAGCGGGTTGAAGCCCGCGCTGAACGGGCTGATGTTCGCGTCGTCGAGCAGGATGTTCGGGGTGGTGTAGCTGAAGTTGATGCCAACGCCCAGCGACCAGGGGAAGCCGATCTGGTAGCCCAGCTCCAGCGTGCCCTCGAATTCGTCGGCACCGGCGCCGGCGACGTTGTACTTGGCGCGACCGGAGTGGAACCACTCACGAGTCAGCCGGTTACGGTCCAGCGGAAACACGCCGTTGAGGAAGGTATCCCACTGCTGGATCGTCAACGTCCGATCCTGACCGTCAACCAGGCTCAGCTCGTTGTCGAGTCCTGCGTGTGAGGTACCGGTGCTCACAAAAAGAGCCGCGATGGCGGCGACCATCGCGATCAGCACCCGACTGATTGCCTTCATGTTCTCCCTAGCTCTTTCGGCGGTGACCGTGGTGGCTCACCGATTGGTTTTCTGTGCTGGTGAGCAGTACGCCTACACCACACACGACGCAAGCGTCACACGTGTGACAAATGAGAGAGTCCACATGCTCTTCTTACGTTTTGCTCATCGTTGACACGAGGAACATAACGGGGCGGCATCAGACCGGCAACGCGTAGGGGTACGTGTCGGAATGCCGGTCAACGACTGGCGCGAGTTTGCTGAGGCCGTCCCAGAAGGCAGTCAACAGGGGCGCTGACATAGCACGCGGTCAATCCGATCGCGCAGCGGGAGGGCAACGAAGCACACCGATCCCGGGCCCTGCCGCGGCGCCCTCACCAGTCATTTCACGCGCTCAGCGCGAACTCAGAGGTCAATCATGGTGAGGCGGAATATTGTCCCGCAACCAGTCGTCGTGCTCGGCGTCCGCGGCGGGCGAATCAGTTTCGCGCTCGTCCGTGGATGCCTGGGGTAACTCCTCGCCGAAAATCTTGTTAACTGCGTCGCGGGAGGGCTTTGGTGAGGCGATCACAACCGACCGCCGCTGTGACGAAGATCACACTCTGGAGAGGGCAGCTGTTCACGTTGACGTAACAAGAGGGTCATTGCCAACGTGACCACGCTCCTGGTAGGTGCGGGCCTGTTCCAGCGGGAACCGGAATTATTAGATCTCCAAGCTGGATAGCTGGCCGATGATCTGGATGGCCAACGGGTTCAGAGTCGCCATCCCGTCGCGGACCGCGGAGCGGGAGCCGGCGATGTTGACGACCAGGGTGCTGCCGGAGACGCCAGCCAGGCCGCGCGACAGCCCGGCGTCGATGACTCCTGCCGCCAGCCCCGACGCGCGCAGAGCCTCGGCGATGCCGAGCAGCTCGCGATCCAGGATGTCGCGGGTCGCCTCGGGCGTCACATCCCGCGGCGTCACACCGGTACCGCCGACCGAAACCACCAGATCGACGCCGCCGATGACCGCCGTGTTCAGCGCGTTGCGGATCTCCACCTCGTCGGCGGACACCACCACGACACCATCGACGACGAAGCCGGCCTCGTTGAGCAGCTCGGTGACCAACGGACCGTTGTGGTCCTCCTCGCCATGAGCTGTCCGGTCGTCGACGACGACTACAAGAGCCCGACCAACCAACTCCCCTGGCTGTTCCATGAGTGCCACCGTATATGTGGAGGCGGACACCGGCGCGGTCACTCTCAACGTCGGCGTGCCCGGTGCCGAGATCACTGCGCAGCCTTGCCGAGAGTCACCTGCACGGTCTGCGGCTTACCCGACGGGTCGAGGTAGGTCAGCGTGACCTTTTCGCCGGGCGCCCTCGAGCGGACGGCGGCGACCAGCGCGTCGGCGCTGCCGATGACCCGGTCGTCGACCTTGGTGACGACGACGCCGCTGGGCAGCCCGGCAGCCGCGGCCGCGCCACCACTGGTGACCTCCACGATCTTGGCTCCGTGCGACGACGTGTCGTTTCCGACCTGGACGCCGAGCGAGGCATGAGAGGCATTGCCGCTCTGAATCAATTCGTCGGCGATTCGCTTGGCCTGATCGATCGGGATCGCGAAGCCCAACCCGATCGAACCGCTCTGCGCGTCTGCGGAGTCACCGCCGAGGGTGGCGATCGCCGAGTTCACGCCGACCAGTTCGCCGTTCATGTTGACCAGCGCCCCGCCGGAGTTACCGGGGTTGATCGCGGCGTCGGTCTGGATCGCGTCCAGCACGGTGTTCTGGTTGCGGATGTCTCCACCCGCGGCGACCGGCCGGTTCAGCGCGCTGATGATGCCGGTGGTGACGGTGCCTTCGAGGCCGAGGGGCGAACCTATCGCCACCACGTCCTGGCCCACCTTCAGGTTGGCCGACGAACCGATGGTGATCGGGGTGAGGTCGGAAATGCCGTCAGCCTTCACGACCGCGATGTCACTGCTCGGGTCGGTGCCGACGACGGTGAACTTCGTTGTGCGCCCGTCGGCGAAGGTGATTGTGGTGTCGCCCTTCTTGGCGGCCTCGACGACATGGTTATTGGTCAGGATCAGGCCGTCCGAGGACAGGATGATTCCGGAGCCTTCTTCGGAGGCCCGGCCCATGTCGGTCTCCAGCTTCACGACGCTGGGCACCACCTTGGCCGCGACCTGTTCGACCGATCCGGCCGGCAGGCTGGCGGCGGGCACGCTCGGCGCCGCGGTGATCTGTGTACCGCCGGAGTGGTTGTCGGGCTTGGCCATCAGCGCGACGCCGCCGCCGATGCCCGCCGACACCACAGCGATCGTCAGTGCGCCGACGGTCAAGGCTCCTGCGCGCGAACGCTTATGCGGCGGCTGCGGCGGGACTTGCTGGTGGGGCTGTTGGGGTGCGCCGCGGTAGGGGTCGTAGGCCTGACGGTAGGCGTGCTGTTGCTGCTGGGTCGCATAGCGCCAGTCGTAGGGCTGCTGCTGCTGGTAGCCGGTATGCCCGTGCTGACCGGGATATACCGCCGTGCGGTCATCGCCGGGCCGACGGCCCTGAGGGGGCGGCGGCGGTGAGTACCTCGGGTGGTTCGTCATGTCGCTACGGGCTCTTTCTACGAGTTCGGGAGAAAGCCGACATCTCTACAACGAAGCTCTGCGTCCCCACGGTGCCGGAATGGGCTGAGAATCCACTTAGAGATTGTTCGGCACATCCCCAGTTTCCGGCCGGCCATTTCGACCGTTCAACCATTATCGGCGCTGGCCACCGGTTGTGCGACCTCCACGGGCCGTGTCGCGGAAATCACCCGGCCCGGCAGCAGCACGTAGATCGAGGTGCCCGGCGGCTGCCCGCCGCGCACGGTGTCCTCCACCCGAAGCGCGCCGCCGTGTTTGAGGACGACCTGCTTGACGATGGCCAGGCCTAGGCCCGAGCCCGGCATGGCCCGCGCCGACGTGGAGCGGAAGAACCGCTCGAAGACCAGCTGGCGTTCGTGCGGCGGAATGCCCGGACCATAGTCGGAGACGACGAGCTCGGCGTGCACCGGATCGGTCTGGGTCAACCGCACCGAGACCCGGCCGTTGGGCGGGCTCCATTTGGCGGCGTTATCGAGCAGGTTCAGCACGGCCCGCGACAGGCCGGCGGCATCGCCGTACACCTGCCACGGGGTGACATGGACGTCGAACTCAATGTCGCTGCGGCGCCGCCGAACCCGCTCGAGGGAACGGTCGATGACCTCAGCGATGTCGACGGGTTCGTGCACTACGCCGCCGGCCTCGTCGCGGGTGAGGTCCACCAAATCGCCCACCAGCGTTGACAATTCCTCGATCTGGGCGATGACGTCGGCGCGCAGCTCGGCCATCTCATCCTCGGGAATCCGCGGCGCGCCGGGTTGCTGTGACGCCATCAGAAGCTCGACGTTGGTGCGCAGCGACGTCAGCGGGGTGCGCAGCTCGTGACCCGCATCGGTGACGAGGCGGGCCTGCCGCTCGCGCGACTCGGCGAGCCCGCGCAGCATCATGTTGAAAGCCTGTGTGAGACGGGCGAGTTCGTCGCTGCCGAGGACCGGTATTGGGCGCAGGTCATCGGTACGCGCCACCCGTTCGGCGGCCTCGGTGAGCCGGGCCACCGGTCTCAATCCCGCACGGGCGACCATGCCGCCGGCGAACGCCGCGATCGCCACCCCGATGCCGCCGACGATCAGCAGGACGGTGCCCAGCCGTTTGAGCACCTTGCCGGTGGGAGCCAGGCTCTTGGAGATCAACAGCGAACTGCCGTTGTTCAAATGCACCGCCAGCACGCGCTGATGGTCGGCGGTGCGCAACGACAGCAGCAGCTGGCCGGACATCACGTCCTTCTCCTGCTTGCCGATGGGCAGCGTCTGACCCTGCTGGTTGGCGGTGTAGATGGACCGACCAGGGTTCACCAGCATCGCGTTCACGTCGGAGTAGGCGGTCCCCTCGATGGCCTTGCCGGGATCGGCGGCCAGCGAACCGCTTTCGATCAGCAGGCGGGCCCGGCTGTGCAGCTGGGTGTCGATGTCGTCGTAGAGGGCCCTCGAGACGACGACGTAAACGGCGAGCGCCATCAGCACGACGACCATCGCGACCATCGACATCGCGAGCAGCATCACCCGCCAGCGCAGTGACAGGGAGCTGGGTTCGGGAAGCGAACTGGGCCGGAACGGAAGGGGTCGAAACGCAGCCATCAGGGTGGTGTCTCACGCAGCACGTAACCCACCCCGCGAACGGTGTGGATCAGCCGCGACTCACCTTCCGCTTCCGTCTTGCGACGCAGATAGCCGACGTACACCTCGAGGGCATTGCCTGAGGTCGGGAAATCGAATCCCCATACTTCTTCGAGGATGCGGCTACGGGTGAGCACGCGCCTGGGGTTGGCGATCAGCATTTCCAAGAGTGCGAACTCGGTGCGGGTCAGGCTGATCTGGCGTTGTCCGCGGGTGACCTCGCGGGTCACCGGGTCCAGGCTCAGATCGGCGAACGTCATCGCAGGTGATTCGCCGTCGTCTGGGGTGGTGCGGCGCAGCAGCGCGCGCATGCGCGCGAGAAGTTCCTCCAGCGCGAACGGCTTGGGCAGATAGTCGTCGGCGCCCGCATCGAGGCCGGCGACGCGCTCGGACACCGAGTCGCGGGCGGTGAGCACCAGGATGGGCAGATCGTCGCCGGTGCTGCGAAGCTGTCGGCAGACCTCGAGGCCGTCGAGCCTCGGCATCATCACGTCCAGCACCACCGCGTCGGGCCGATCGCTGGAAATCAGATCCAGTGCTTCGAGGCCATCTTGGGCCAGCGCAACGGAATAGCCGTTGAATGACAGCGAGCGACGAAGGGATTCGCGCACGGCGCGGTCGTCGTCAACGACAAGAATTCGCACGGCCACCAGTGTTAACCCATCGCCTGAGAGTGGCCTGAGAGGCTCGCCGCAGGGCGAGCCAGTTAACGGCGGTCGAGATCGATGAGGCCGAGTCGGGCGGCCTTGAGCAGACGGCGCGGCACCTTGTGCTGCTGGCCTGCGACCGTGACACCGACGAGTTCGGTGCGCTTGGCCTTCCACTGCGAGCGGCGGCTACGGGTGTTCGAGCGCGACATCCGGCGCTTGGGCACAGCCATTGGTTAAAGCTCCTCTTCCAGCGGTGCTGCCGCGCAAGTTCGACGTCGGCAATTGCCGTTCAGGATAGCCGGTGACCTGCGCGGCCTCCAAAACAGCGCGCTATCGGCGACGCCGGATGCCTGCGAGCCTCCTGGCGGGCGACGGGGAACCGGGCTCACGGCGCGGGTTCTCATGGTTGAAGTCGCTGATCATGCCGTCGATCCTGCGGTTCTCGGTGCGAAAACGGCGCACCAGCCACAGCACTGACGCGACCGCCAGTGCGATTAGGACGATCCATGCCAGCCAGTCCATACGCACCCCTCGCTGAGCGTAGCCTCCGAACTGTGCGATCGGTGTGAATACCCACGCTGAGCGCCGTTTATCACGTGCAGATCGATATTGGGGTGCCTTGACGGTGGACCGGTGGTACCGGCTAACCTACCGGTTGGTTGGCACGCGATTCGATGAGGAGGATGCGTGACGTCTGCGGTGCGCATCGGCAACTGCTCGGGGTTCTACGGCGACCGGCACTCGGCAATGCGCGAAATGCTGACCGGCGGCGACCTGGACTACCTCACCGGCGACTATCTCGCCGAGCTGACCATGCTGATCCTGGCGCGCGACCGGGCCAAATCCCCCGACCGCGGCTACGCCAAGACCTTCTTGACCCAGCTCGAGGAGTGCCTGGGCACCGCACTCGACAAGGGGGTGCGAATCGTCGCGAACGCCGGCGGGCTGAACCCGGCGGGCCTGGCCGCCGCGGTCCGGGCGCTGGCCGACCGGCTCGGCCTCGACGCCAAGGTCGCCCACGTCGAGGGCGACGACCTGGTGGCGCGCGCTGGCGAGTTGGGTTTCGGGACTCCGTTGGCGGCCAACGCCTACCTCGGTGCGTGGGGCATCGTCGACTGCCTCGACAGCGGCGCCGACGTCGTCGTCACCGGCCGGGTGACCGATGCATCGGTCATCGTCGGGCCGGCCGCCGCCCACTTCGGCTGGGGCCGCGCCGATTACGACCGTCTTGCCGGTGCGGTGGCCGCTGGCCACGTCATCGAATGCGGCGTCCAGGCGACCGGCGGCAATTTCGCGTTCTTTGTGGAGGCCGGAGCAGTGACCGACCTTTTACATCCGGGCTTCCCGCTGGCCGAGATCTACGACGACGGTGCGTCGGTCATCACCAAGCACGCCGGAACCGGCGGCCTGGTCAGCGTCGACACCGTGACCGCCCAGCTGCTCTACGAGATCACCGGTGCGCGATACGCCAATCCCGATGTGACGGTGCGGATGGACAGCTTGGAACTGTCGCCTGACGGCGCCGACCGGGTGCGCATCGACGGTGTGCGGGGCGAACCGCCACCACCGACGTTGAAGGTGTCACTGAACAGCATCGGCGGCTTCCGCAACGCCATGACGTTCGTGCTGACGGGACTCGACATCGACGCCAAGGCCGACCTGGTGCGGCGACAGCTGGAATCCGGCCTGACCGTGAAGCCAGCCGAGCTGGAGTGGACGCTGGCGCGCACCGACCACGACGACGCCGACACCGAGGAGGCCGCGAGCGCGCTGTTGCACTGCGTGGTGCGCGACCCGGACCCCGCCAACGTTGGCCGCCAGTTCTCCTCGGCTGCAGTCGAATTGGCGCTTGCCAGCTATCCCGGCTTTACCACGACCGCCCCGCCGGGCGAGGGTCAGGTGTACGGCGTGTTCACGCCGGGCTACGTCGACGCGACTGAGGTGCCACAGGTCGCCGTGCACGCCGACGGCTCCCGCACCGATATTCCCGCCGCGACCGAAACCAAGGTGCTCGAGGTCGTCGCACCGTTCGCGCTGCCCGAACCCATGCCCTTCGAGGACACCCAGCGCGTCCCGCTCGGCCGCATCGCGGGTGCCCGCAGCGGCGACAAGGGCGGCAATGCCAACGTCGGCGTGTGGGTGCGCACCACCGACCAGTGGCGGTGGCTGGCCCACGCGCTCACCGTCGAGAAGCTGCGCGAAATGCTCCCGGAGACCGCCGATCTGAAGGTCACCCGGCATCTACTGCCCAACCTGCGAGCCGTGAACTTCGTCATCGAGGGCATCCTCGGCGAGGGCGTCGCGTACCAAGCGCGCTTCGATCCGCAGGCGAAGGGTCTCGGCGAATGGCTGCGCAGCCGACACATCGACATACCGGAGAGCCTCCTATCGTGAACATCTGGCACACACCCGAACGAGAGCAGCTGCGAAAGACGGTGCGCGCCTTCGCCGAACGCGAGGTGCTACCGCACGTCGACGAGTGGGAGCAGTCCGGCATGCTGCCGCGCGAACTGCACCTCAAGGCCGGCGACGCGGGCTTATTGGGCGCCGGCCTGCCCGAGGCCGTGGGTGGTGGTGGCGGTGACGGCGCCGACTCGCTGACCATCTGCGAAGAGATGCACTACGCCGGCGCGCCGAGTGGCGTGTTCGCGTCGCTGTTCACCTGCGGTATCGCGGTGCCCCACATGATCGCCTCCGGTGACCAGCGGTTGATCGACACTTATGTGCGCCCCACGCTGCGCGGCGAGAAGATCGGGTCGTTGGCGATCACCGAACCCGGTGGCGGCTCCGACGTCGGACACCTCACCACCAAGGCCATCCGCGACGGCGACGACTACATCATCAACGGCGCGAAGACCTACATCACCTCGGGCGTGCGCGCCGACTATGTCGTCACCGCCGCGCGCACCGGCGGTCCTGGCGCGGCGGGTGTTTCGCTGATCGTCGTCGACAAGGGCACGCCCGGGTTCGAGGTCACCCGCAAGCTCGACAAGATGGGCTGGCGGTCGTCCGACACGGCCGAGCTGTCCTACACCGACGTCCGTGTTCCCGCCGCCAACCTGATCGGCGTGGAGAACACCGGCTTCATTCAGATCGCAGGCGCCTTCGTCTCCGAACGGGTCGGCCTTGCGGCGCATGCCTATGGGGGCGGGCAACGCTGCCTTGACCTCACCGTCGAATGGTGCCGCAACCGGGAGACGTTCGGAAAGCCGTTGATCTCAAGGCAGTCCGTGCAGAACACACTCGCCGAGATGGCACGGCGGGTGGACGTCGCGCGCGTCTACACTCGCAGCCTCGTCGAGCGGCAACTCGCGGGAGAGAGGGACCTGATCACCGAGGTGTGCTTCGCGAAGAACACGGCCGTCGAGGCCGGCGAGTGGGTCGCCAATCAGGCGGTGCAGCTCTTCGGCGGGATGGGATACATGTCCGAATCGGAAGTCGAGCGTCAGTACCGCGACATGCGGATCCTCGGGATCGGGGGCGGCACAACCGAAATCCTCACCTCGCTGGCCGCGAAGACGCTGGGATATCAGTCATGACGGCATTGACGTCCACGCTGGATCCCCGGTCACCGGCCTACGCCGAGGCGGCCGAGGCGATGGCGGCAAAACTCGCCGAGCTCAACGCCGAACACGCCAAGGCGTTGGCGGGTGGTGGCGAGAAATACGTCAAGCGGCACCACGACCGCGGCAAGATGACCGCCCGCGAGCGCATCGAGATGCTGATCGACCCCGACTCGCCGTTCCTCGAGCTGAGCCCGCTGGCCGCCTACGGCACCAACTATCAGGTGGGCGCCAGCGTGGTGACCGGCATCGGCGTAGTCGAAGGCGTCGAGTGCGTGGTCAACGCTCACGACCCCACCGTCAAGGGCGGCACCACCAACGCGTGGTCATTGAAGAAAAACCTGCGAGCCAACCAGATTGCGTTGGAGAACCGCCTACCGCTGATCTCGTTGGTGGAGTCCGGCGGCGCGGACCTTACGGTCCAGAAGGAGATCTTCATTCCCGGTGGCCAGGGCTTCCGCGACCTGACCCGGCTGTCGGCTGCCGGCATCCCGACCATCGCGCTGGTGTTCGGTAACTCCACCGCGGGCGGCGCCTACATCCCGGGCATGTCCGACCACGTCGTGATGATCAAGGAACGCTCGAAGGTTTTCCTGGCCGGCCCACCTCTGGTGAAGATGGCCACCGGCGAGGAGTCCGACGACGAATCACTAGGCGGCGCCGAGATGCACGCCAGGACTTCGGGTCTGGCAGATTACTTCGCCGTCGACGAACTCGACGCCATCCGGATCGGTCGCCGCATCGTGGCGCGATTGAACTGGCGCAAGCAGGGCCCCGAGCCCGGACCGGTCGTCGAGCCACGGTTCGACGCCGAAGAACTGGTCGGCATCGTGCCGTCGGATCTGCGTATCCCGTTCGACCCGCGGGACGTGATCGCCCGCATCGTCGACGGGTCGGAATTCGACGAGTTCAAACCGCTCTACGGGTCGTCGCTGGTGACCGGCTGGGCGTCGCTTCACGGCTATCCGATCGGCATCCTGGCCAACCACCGCGGCGTGCTGTTCAGCGAGGAGTCGCAGAAGGCCACTCAGTTCATCCAGCTCGCCAATCGCTATGACACGCCACTGCTGTTCCTGCACAACACCACCGGCTATATGGTCGGCAAGCAATACGAGGAAGGCGGGATGATCAAGCACGGCTCGATGATGATCAACGCCGTCTCGAATTCGACCGTCCCACACATCTCACTGCTGATCGGCGCGTCCTACGGGGCGGGCCATTACGGCATGTGCGGACGGGCCTATGACCCACGGTTCCTGTTCGCATGGCCGAGCGCGAAGTCCGCGGTGATGGGCGGCGCGCAACTGGCGGGTGTGCTGTCGATCGTGAGCCGGGCGGCGACCGAGGCCCGCGGCCAGCAGGTCGACGAGGAGGCCGACGCCGCCATGCGGGCGGCCGTCGAGGGGCAGATCGAGGCGGAGTCGCTGCCGATGTTGCTGTCCGGGATGCTGTACGACGACGGCGTCATCGACCCGCGCGACACCCGCACGGTGTTGGGAATGTGCCTGTCCGCCATCGCCAATGGCCCGATCGAGGGGACGTCGAACTTCGGCGTCTTCCGGATGTGAGCACCATGGTCACACGAGTATCTGGTCGCCAACCGCGGGGAGATCGCCCGCCGGGTGTTCGCCACCTGCCGCCGACTCGGGATCGGCACCGTGGCCGTCTACACCGATCCCGATGCCGGCTCGCCGCATGTCGCGGAGGCCGATGCGCGGGTCCGCCTGGAGGGCCGCAACGGGTATCTGGACAGCGCGCAGCTGATCGCGGCGGCCAGGGCTTCGGGCGCCGACGCCGTCCACCCCGGTTACGGATTCCTCTCCGAGAACGCCGATTTCGCCGCCGCGGTGCTGGATGCGGGATTGACGTGGATCGGTCCGCCGGTCGCCGCGGTGGCGGCGATGGGCTCCAAGATCGAGGCCAAGAAGATGATGGCCGCCGCGGGCGTGCCGGTGCTCGACGAACTCGACCCCGAGACCGTGACCGCCGACCAACTTCCGGTGCTGATCAAGGCGTCGGCAGGCGGCGGCGGACGCGGCATGCGGGTTGTCCGCGAATTGTCAGAGCTGCCTGCGCAAGTGGAGGCGGCACGCCGCGAAGCGCAGTCGGCGTTCGGCGACCCCACCGTCTTCTGTGAGCGCTACCTCGCCACCGGCCACCACGTCGAGGTCCAGGTGCTCGCCGACGAACACGGCACCGTATGGGCCGTCGGCGAACGCGAATGCTCAATCCAGCGACGCCACCAGAAGATCATCGAGGAGGCGCCGTCACCGCTCGTCGAACGCACTCCGGGCATGCGCGACAAGCTGTTCGACGCGGCACGGCTGGCGGCGAGCGCCATCGGCTACACCGGTGCGGGCACGGTCGAGTTCATGGCCTCCGGCTCAGATGATGGGGCCGGCGACTTCTTCTTCCTCGAGATGAACACCCGGCTGCAGGTCGAGCATCCCGTCACCGAGGCCACCACCGGTCTCGACCTCGTTGGTCTGCAGTTGTTAGTCGCCGACGGCGGCCACCTCGACCCCGCACCGCCGCCCTCTCGCGGCTACTCCATCGAGGCCCGCTTGTACGCCGAGGATCCCGCTAAGGGCTGGCAGCCGCAGGCCGGCTCGGTCCACCGCTTCGAAGTACCCAACACCACAACGCGATTCGGGGCGCTCGACGGACTCGGAGTGCGGGTCGACACCGGCATCGAGGGCGGTTCCGAGGTGTCGGTGTTCTACGACCCGATGCTGGCCAAGATCATCTCCTACGCGCCGACGCGTCGTCAGGCCGCCGGACTGTTGGCCGACGCGCTCGCCCGCACCCGCATTCACGGCGTGCGCACCAACCGCGACCTCCTCGTCAACGTGCTCCGCCATCCGGCGTTTCTCGACGGCGCGACCGACACCGCGTTCTTCGACACCCACGGCCTGGCTGAACTGGCCGCGCCGCTGGCCGACCACCGTGCCGTCGCGTTCTCGGCGCTGGCCGCCGCGCTGGCGGATGCCGCCGAGAATCGCGCGACGGCAACCGTATTCGCCGCCGCGCCGAGCGGCTGGCGCAACGTCACGTCGGGCTTCCAGACCAAGCGCTTCAGCGACAACGCAGGCGAGACGCACGAGGTCCGCTACCGCTTCACCCGCGCCGGCGTGGAAGTCGCCGACTTCGATGCGGTGAGCCTGGTATCGGCGTCGCCCACTCAGGTGGTACTGGCTGTCGACGGCGTCGACCGTCCGTTCGACGTCGCGCGGTACGGCGACGACGTGTTCGTCGACTCGACGTTGGGGCCGGCGCAGCTCGTCGCGCTGCCTCGCTTCCCCGACCCGACGGCCGCGCTCGCGCACGGCTCGCTGTTGGCGCCGATGCCGGGCTCGGTGCTGCGCATCGGCGCCGCGGTAGGCGATGCCGTCACCGCGGGCCAGCCGCTGATCTGGATGGAAGCCATGAAGATGGAGCACACCGTGGTCGCGCCGGGCGACGGAGTGCTCGCGGAACTCAACGTCGAACCGGGCCAGCAGGTCGAGGTCGGCGCCGTACTCGCCCGTGTGGACGAACCTCAAGGAGAGCAATGAGCGACAACGGCTTCATCGAGAGCGAAGAGCGGCAGGCGCTGCGCAAGGCGGTGGCCGGGATGGCCGCCAACTACGGCCAGGACTACTACCTGGAGAAGGCGCGCGCCGGCCAGCACACCGATGAATTGTGGCAGGAGACAGGCAAACTCGGCTTCATCGGCGTGAACCTGCCCGAGGAGTACGGCGGCGGCGGCGCGGGCATGTACGAGCTGTCCATCGTGATGGAGGAGATGTCGGCAGGCGGCTGCCCGCTGTTGTTGATGGTGGTCTCGCCCGCCATCAACGGCACGATCATCAGCAAGTTCGGCACCGATGACCAGAAGAAGCGGTGGCTGCCCGGGATCGCCGACGGCTCGATCACGATGGCGTTCGCGATCACCGAGCCCGACGCCGGCTCGAACTCGCACCGGATCACGACCACCGCCCGCCGCGACGGCAGCGATTGGGTTCTCAACGGCCAGAAGGTGTACATCTCCGGCGTCGACCAGGCGCAGGCGGTGCTCGTGGTGGGCCGCACGGAAGAGGCCAAGACCGGCAACCTGCGTCCCGCGCTTTTCATCGTTCCCACCGACACTCCCGGATTCACCTGGACCAAGATCGAGATGGAACTGGTCAGTCCGGAGAATCAGTTCCAGGTTTTCCTCGACGACGTCCGGCTGCCGTCCGACGCCCTCGTGGGGTCCGAGGATGCCGCGATCGCCCAACTGTTCGCGGGGCTGAATCCCGAGCGGATCATGGGAGCCGCCAGCGCGGTGGGCATGGGCCGGTTCGCGATCAACAAGGCCGTCGACTACGTCAAGACCCGCCAGGTGTGGAAGACGCCGATCGGCGCGCACCAGGGCCTGTCGCATCCGTTGGCGCAGAACCACATCGAGGTCGAGCTCGCCAAGCTGATGATGCAGAAGGCCGCGACGCTCTACGACAGCGGCGACGACGTCGGCGCGGCCGAGGCGGCGAACATGGCCAAGTACGCGGCGGGCGAGGCGTCGGTGCGCGCGGTCGACCAGGCGGTGCAGTCGCTGGGCGGCAACGGGCTGACCAAGGAGTACGGCATCGCCGCGGCGGTGACCGCGTCGAAGCTGGCCCGCATCGCCCCGGTCAGCCGGGAAATGGTGCTCAACTTCGTGGCGCAGACGTCGTTGGGTCTGCCACGCTCTTATTGATGAAAACTGTCGTCCACTACTCCGTCGAAGGTCCGGTCGCGCGGCTCACGCTGGACTCGCCGGACAACCGCAACGCGTTGTCCAAGGCGTTGGTCAGCCAGCTGCGGCAGGGGCTGTGCGATGCGTCAGACGACTCCGCGGTGCGGGCGGTGGTGCTGACCCACACCGGGGGCACATTCTGCGCGGGCGCCGACCTGTCGGAGGCCAGCGGCGGCGACGCGGCCGAGACGGTCGCCGACAATGCGCGACAGCTGACGTCCGTTCTGCGCTCGATCCTCGAGATGCCGCAGCCGGTGATCGGCGCGATCGACGGGCATGTCCGGGCCGGCGGGCTGGGGCTCGTCGGGGCGTGCGACATCGTCGTGGCGGGCCGCAACAGCACCTTCGCGCTGACCGAGGCGCGGATCGGGGTGGCACCGTCGATCATCTCGCTGACGCTGCTGCCGAAGATGTCCGCGCGCGCCGCGGGGCGGTATTTCGTGACCGGGGAGAAGTTCGGCGCCGACGAGGCCGCGGAGATCGGGTCTGATCACGATCGCAGCCGACGACGTCGCCGCCGCCGTTTCTGAGCTGACGGCCGAGATCGCGAAGGGCTCTCCGCAGGGCCTGGCCGCGTCGAAGGCGTTGACCACGGCGCCGATTCTGGAGGCGTTCGACCAGCAGGCCGAGGCGCTGACCAGGCAGTCCGCCGAGTTGTTCGTGTCCGACGAGGCCCGCGAAGGAATGCTGGCTTTTCTGCAGAAACGCCGTCCGAATTGGGTCGAGCGAGTCCTGACGCCTGGAGCGTCGAGTTTGCCAGAGCCGGCCTGTCGGGTCGGTCTTAAGTTGGAGTAACGGCCTACGCGTGTCCTCAACACGACGGCGCGGTAGCAATCGAAGGGTCTGAAAGGCCTATTGGCGACTGTGAACGACGTCCCGTGGAATCGCATCAGCGAAATATGCTTCTACCAGGCCGTTCGATCCTCAATACCACGTCAAGTTGGCTAGCAAACAATGTTTGCTGGATCGTTTCAGACGATTGCACGTCCGGCGCGAGAGCTTGACGGATGAGACAATAGGTTTTCACTTGCGCGAAGTGGGAACTCTTAGGTTATAGTGAGTTAACTGAGCGGCGAGCATGCCACGGCGGACCCCTCAAAAATTTCGAATCAGGGAGACAGAATGAAGATCAAGTCAATTGCGGCCGTTGGCGGCCTCGGACTCGGGATGGGCTTCGCCAGCTTCATCGGCGCCGCGCACCGCGTCGGCCGGCCATGCGGCGACTACCACATCGCGCTCATCTACGCCGGCGACATCATCTGCAACGTCGAAGAACGACCAGTCTGGAACGTTCGTGACGAGTCAATCAGCCCGCAGTGCAACATCGGCGTTCTCGTCGACGGCAACCAATGGAAAGCTCGGTGACAACAACGGTGCTTGGCCTCGGGACCAGCCCAGCGACGTTCGTCGACAGCATCGTGGGCAGAGGGCTTCTTGCCGGACCCATAGTCCCCGGACCCCACGCAGCCGCCGCCCGCAGCGGCTTCTGGCGTGGGCTGTCTTCGTAAGTCAACGGGCACTTGCGCACATCGCGCAGGTGCCCGTTTTCTTTTGTCGGCGCGTAGGCTCGCTCACCGATGGCCCGCGACGTTCTCATCACCGGCGCGACCGGCACGCTCGGACACCGAGTGGTCGGCGAGGCCACCGAGGCCGGCCACAATGTCCGCGCGCTGAGCCGTAAATCTCACGTCGGCTACACCGGCGTCCACTGGGCGCAGGGCGACCTGCTCAGCGGCGAGGGCATCGACGCCGCGCTGGACGGCATCGACACCGTCATCCACTGCGCCACCCAGGGCACCCGCGGCAAGGACGTCGTCTCCGCCAACAACCTCATCTCCGCCGCCCGCCGCGCCGGAACGGCCAACATCATCTACGTGTCGATCGTCGGGATCGACCGCATCCCGATGCCGTACTACAAGGCCAAGCTGCGCGTCGAGGAGGCGTTGACGGCCTCCGGCCTCGGCCACACGATCATCCGGGTCACGCAGTTCCACGATCTGATCGAGACGACGTTCTCGATCCAGCGCTTCTCGCCTGCGCTGTTCGCGGTCAAGGGTGTGCGCTTCCAGCCCATCGACACCCGCGATGTCGCGACGCACCTGGTGTCCCTCATCGACAAAGGGCCTGCGGGTCGCGTCGACGACATCGGCGGACCGGCGGTCTTCGGCCACGACGAGCTCGCGCGCATGTATCTGACCTCCCGCGGCAGCCGCCGACGCGTGCTCGCTCTGCCATTGCCGGGTGGCATCGGCGCAGGTCTGAGGTCCGGCGCCAACCTCGTACCGGCAAACCCCGTCGGGACGATCGGCTTCGCGCAGTACCTGGCGCGAACTACATGATCTTCCTGTGCTTCGCCGTGGCTTCAACGTAGGCTCGACACTGATGACCACACCAGCCTCGCGAAACCGATCGGAGCCCGCAGCGGACACCGATCGCATGCAGGTGGCACAGCTGCTTGCCGATGCCGCGGCCGCATGGTCGGCTCCCGATGACCGAATACGAGGACGCGGTTGACCAAGGCGTACGCGGCCAAGACCTACGACGAACTGGAACGCCTGAGCGCCGATCTGCCCGGCACGATCAGCACCACCCGCAGGGGCGGCCCGTGCCACCCCGCTCCGTCGACCCTGCTGCTGGCCATCATGAGCGGATTCGAGCGCCGCGGCCGGTGGAACGTGCCAAGGAAGCTGACGACCTTCACGCTCTGGGGCGGCGGGGTGGTCGACCTGCGCTACGCCGACTTCACCTCACCCGAGGTCGAGATCCGCACCTACTCGATCATGGGCAGCCAGACGATCCTCGTGCCACCGGAGGTGAACGTAGAGCTGCACGGTCACGGCGTGATGGGCACGTTCGACCACCTCGAGACGGAGCAGGGTCTGCCCGGCGCGCCGCGGGTCAAGGTTCGCGGCTTCTCGCTGTGGGGCAAGGTCGCCGTCAAGCGCAAGAAGCGCAGGACCGGCTAGCGCCAGCCCTGCGCGACTCCGTCTAGTGCACTGGCCCGGATGCCGAACACGGGAGCCCTTGACGCCGGGTCCCTCTTTATGTTGCATTCGCGGACGGGAAGGACATTGCCGAGACTGATCGGCCGGAGCCGTATTCAGTACACCCTTGAACGAACCTTCCGTACCGGTGCCGTCCTTGTAGTGCAGCGCTTCCGGCTCGTCATCGTCGTCCGTGTCTACCGGCTCAAGTCGCCCCGCTTGCCGAAATACCGTGATAGCCCGTCCCGAGCGGCGAGTCGTCCAACGCCGTGTTGAAGGGCGTGTTTTGTTGAAGACCGAGTCGCCAAGTGTCTGCGCCACGCGCAGTACAGGTGCGGGGTTGTTAGTTTGTCCGGTCCGACCGATGCGCCGGCGTGTTCGGTCGACCCCAGCCCGGGCTGCGGGTTGCCGGCAGCTGCCGCCATACCCGCCGGCGCGAATGCCGCTAGCGCGCCGCCTGCGGCCAGGCCGCCCACTACCGTGCGCGTGCGCCGCGACCGTTCGGACATGCGCCGATGCTTTGCCATCCAGGATCCCCTTCAGGATGCGGTTGCCCCCTCAAGCAGCTCGTCCAGGGAAACTTAGCGCATGCATCCAAAATTGTCCCGGCAGAAATGCATATCACTGCAATGGAATTCGGCGGCCCCTAAGCGACCTGGTTAATACGGTCCGTCACAACCAGATTCGGCTAGTTATCCCCAGTTGCGTTTTCATCCACAGGCGGCGGAATCTCGAGAGCGCTTCGCACATATGTTCGATACCGTTATGGCATGGATTCGCAACGGGACGAGATCCGCGCCGCACTTGATGTGGTCGATGCGGGTTACGCCCGGCTGCGTGCCGCGTGCTCGGACTCAGTGGGCAATGCATTCCGCGTCGAGGTGGCCGTGCGACTGGAGACGCAATGCCGGACCAACCGCGGGCAGATGTATCGCTTCTTCGGCGAGCTCATCGAACCGCCCGACGGCCCCGACGATCCCGAACTGCCCGCAGGCACCGTCATCTCCAAACTGCTGTGGCAGCGCCTGCGCATCACCACCGCCGAAGTCGCGCCGCCGCTGCCGCATCGCCGCCCGAATCCGTCCCCGCCGCACCCTGACCGGGCCCCAACTGCCGCCCGAACTACCGCAGCTGGCCGCCGCCGTCGAGGACGGCGAGGTCGACGACGACCACATCGCCGCGGTCTGCAAAGCACTCGACGTGCTGCCCTCCGCGGTACCTGAGGACAAGAAGGAAGTATCCGAACGAATCCTGGTGCGCCACGCCAAAGAGTCAGGACGCCAAATTCGTCACACACATCGGCCGGGGCATCGCCGACCACCTCAACCCCGACGGCCTGTTCGACGAGAACGACCGCGCCCGCCGCCGTGGACTGAAACTTGCCCGCAAGGCCCCGACGGCATGAGCCGCCTCTCCGGCTGGGTCGACCCCGAACTCCGCGCCTACCTGGAAGCGGTCAACGCCGCCGTGCGCCCAGGTCGCCACCAGCCCGACTCCGACGAACACGAAGAGGTTCAACCCGATCCGCGAAGTGCGCCGCAACGGCTACACGACGCCGTCAAACTCGGGCTGCGCGCCGGCATCTCGTCGGGCGAGTTCGGTCAACACCGCGGATTGCCGGTCACCGTCATCGTCACCACGACACTGAACGAGCTGAACCAAGCCGCCCACGCGATCAACGACCCGACCATTGCGATGCCGCCGCCCGCACGCACCGGAGGCGGGGGTTCCCTTCCGATGCGCGACCTGATCCGGATGGCCGCCAACTCAATTCACTATTTGGCGGTCTTCGAGGATCACACCAACCGGCCGCTGTATCTCGGCCGCACCAAACGCGTCGCCTCGGCAGACCAACGCATAATCTGCTACGCCCGCGACCGCGGCTGTACGCGGCCGGACTGTACGCGAGCCCGGCTATCACTGCGAAGTCCACCACGACCCGCCGTGGGCCGAGGGCGGCCGCACCGATGCCGACTGCCTGTTCTTCGGCTGCGGACCCGACCACACCCTACTGAGCAAGGGCCTTCTGCAGACCAAAGTCACCGACACCGGCAGACTCGCATGGACCGACGGCACAGGCCCACCCGAGATCAACCTCGCCCACCACCCCGACGAACTACTCGCCGAACTCTACGAAGACGACGAAGCAGGACTAACGGCGGCGCCGCGACCGCAGATAGTCGCCGACGACCGCGGCGCCCAGGCCGTCCAGATCGGGCACCACGACGCGGCCCTCGACCCGCCGCGCGACCTGGTCGATGAACCTGGCCAGGCCGGGATCGTTGCCCAACCGGAAGATCGTGACCTGCGCGCCCAACCGGGCCATATCGTCGAAGCCCTTCACGGTGTGGGCGATCGTCCGCGGATGCGGCGGGTAGTCGAAGAACACCGACATGCCGTCGCCGTCGCCGAAGTTCTCCAGGTGTGCGGTCGGCTCGCCGTCCGTGACGACCAAGACAACGGGCTGCGCGTTGGGATGGCGGCGCAGGTGCCTGCCCGCCAAAGCGAGCGCGTGGTGCAGATTGGTGCCCTGCTCGTAGACGCCCTCCAAACCGGTCAGTTCCGCGGGCGACACCGTCCGCGCGTATCGACCGAAGGCGATGATCTGCAACGCATCCGAGCGGAACCGGGTGCTGACCAAATGGCTCAGCGCCAGCGCCGTGCGCTTCATCGGCAGCCAGCGGTTCTCCATCACCATCGAGAACGAGGTATCCACCAGCAGGGCCACCGCGGCCTGCGCGCGGGTCTCCGTCTCCGACACCTCGACGTCCTCGACGCTGATGTGCACAGGCGGCTCCGCTACACCGGTACCCGCTTGTCGCAGAACGGCATTCGTCAATGTGCGGGTGACATTCCACGGCTCGGTGTCTCCGAACTGCCACGGCCGCGTCGCGCCAGTCAGCTCACCCGCGGCACCGGCCCGCCGCGTCTCGCGTTCGCCGTGTCGACCCGAAAGCTGCTGGGCCACATCACGCAACGCCGTCTGCCCGAGCTGGCGCATGGCCTTCGGCGACAACCGCCATTGGCCGTCGGATCCCCGGTCCAAGAAGCCCTGGTTCACCAGAGCTTTCTCCAGCTCGGACAGTGTCTGCGCATCGACAGCAGCCTCCGGACCGAGCTGCCGGGCCAGCGCCTCGAGGTCGACGTCGTCCATCGTCGCACCGGCATAGCTTTGCGACAGCGCCTCCGCCAGCTGTTCGAGTTCCGCGATGTCCGACATCGCCTGCGCGCCCTCGCCCATGCCGAGCGGGTTGTCACCGGAGAAGCGCGACGAGCCGTTCCAGTCCTCGCCCGGCCTGGCCGCCTGCAGGTGTCCATCGAGCCGGTTCAGCGCATTCATCAAGGACGGCGAGCCGAATGCCTGCTGCGCCAATGCATCCAGCTCCGCGCGCTGGTCGGCGGACAGGCTGTTGCGGAACCGCTGCGCGGCCGCGGCGCGCTGGGCCAGCGAGTCCAGCAGCTCGTCCACGTTCTGCGGGTTCTCCGGGAAGAACTCGCCGTGCTTCTTCATGAAGTCGTCGAAGTCCTGCTGGGTGTCCTCGCCACGGGAGTGCTTGTCCAGCAGGTCATTCAGGTCGTCGAGCATGTCGTTGACGCGCTGACGGTCCTCGTCGGTGGCGTTCTCCAGCGCCTGCTTCATCCCGGCGAAGCGCTGGTCGAGCATCTCGCGGCCGAGCAGATCCTTGATCTGGTCGTACTTCTCGCGCGCCTCGTCGCTGCGCCACTCGTAGTCGGACAGCTCCTGCACTGCCTTGGCCGGCGACGGCGGCAGCGACTCGATCCGCATCTCGTTGAACCGCGCGTCATCGTCCAGAGCACGCGCCAATTCTTTACGCTCGGCCAGCACCGCCTCGTCGAGCAGCTTCTTGATCTCCTGCAGGGTGCCGTCAAGGTTGTTGCGCTGCAACAGCTCCCGCCGACGGCGGTTCGCCTCCGCGGCCAGCTTGTCGGCGCCACGCATGCTCTGGGTGCCGCGCCGCAGCAGCTCCTGCATCGCCCTACGCGGCGACGAGCCCTCCATCACGTCCTGCCCGATCGCCTCCAGCGCTTCGCGCAGATCGACCGGCGGCGCCAGCGGATCCGGACCGCCGGTGTAGCCGGAGTAACGGGAGGAGCGCCCGTCGAGGCTTCTAGCCATAGACGGTTTCGCCTTCTCCGGACACCTTGTCGATCCGTTTCGCGAGATATAGAGCCTCGAGCGCCAATTCGACGGCAGCAGCACGCTCGCCGTCGGACTTCGCGCCAAGCTTCTTCTGCACCTGGGCGATCGCGGGCACCTCGGGCACCGCCGCCAGCACGTCGCGCGCCGATACCCGTTCACCGGTCGTCACGGCCGTGCCGCCCTCGATCGCCACCACCAGCGGTCCGACGTCGATGCCGCCGAGCAACCGCTGCGCGGTGTCGGCCGTCGCGCGCCGCAGCAGATGCTCGAGCACCGCCTGCTCGCGGCCTTCCTCGCCGGACTCGAACTCCAGCTTGCCGCGCAGCACGTCGATCACCGTGCCGAGGTCGACCACGCGCGCCACCGGATCCTGCTCGCCGAGAATCGCCGAACGGTGCCGCGCCGCCGCCGCTACCGTCTCTGCCGCCGCGATCGCGAACCGCGCCGACACACCCGAGCGCTGGTCGACCGAGCTCGACTCGCGAAGGAGCCGGGCGAAGCGGGCCAGGATCTGCACCAGGTACTCCGGCACCTCCGCGGCCAGATGCGCCTCCTGGTTGATGACGCCGACCTCGGCCGCCAGCTCCCGCGGGTAGTGCGTGCGGATCTCGGCGCCGAACCGGTCCTTCAGCGGGGTGATGATGCGCCCGCGGTTGGTGTAGTCCTCGGGGTTGGCGCTGGCGACGACGACCACGTCGAGGGGCAGCCGCAACGTGTAGCCGCGCACCTGGATGTCGCGCTCCTCCATCACGTTGAGCATCGACACCTGGATGCGCTCGGCGAGGTCGGGCAGCTCGTTGACCGCGACGATGCCGCGGTGCGCCCGCGGGATCAGGCCGTAGGCGATGGTCTCCGGGTCGCCCAGGCTGCGGCCCTCGGCCACCTTGATCGGGTCGATGTCGCCGACCAGGTCGGCCACGCTGGTGTCCGGGGTGGCCAGCTTCTCGAAGTAGCGCTCGCTGCGATGCCGCCACTCGATAGGCAGATCGTCGCCCGACTCGCCGGCCCGCCGGATCGACTCCGGCGTGATCGGTGTGTACGGGTGCTCACCCAGCTCGGAGCCCGCGATCACCGGCGTCCACTCGTCGAGCAGGCCGGACAGCGCGCGCAGCAGCCGCGTCTTGCCCTGACCGCGTTCGCCGAGCAGCACGATGTCGTGGCCGGCGATCAAAGCCCGCTCCAGCTGCGGAAGCACGGTGTCCTCGAAGCCCAGGATGCCGGGCCACGCGTCGCGACCCTCGGCCAGCGCGGCCAGCAGGTTCTCGCGGATCTCGTCCTTGACGCCCCGCTCGCGATGGCCGGAGGCACGCAGCTCACCGACGGTCCGGGGCAGATCATTAGATGGGGTCACTACTCCACGCTACGACTGCTGCCCCGCGAAGGCACTCGCTACGCCTTACGCGAACATGACGAACAGGAAGAAACCGCTAGGCGTCGGACGGCGGGAGCATCTGAAAGCCGGTCAGGATCGTCTCGGCGTCGCGCTGATACGTCGGGTTGCCGGCATCGGCGCTCTGCACCGTCATGGTCATCGCGTATGTCGTTTCATCCTCGGTATGCATCACCGCGGTCAGCACCGTGGCCGGATGCGGCGGCAGCATGCCGAGCTGCGGCGTGGTGTAGTCGATGGTCTCGGCGGGCAGCTCGCACAGCGTGGTTTCGCTGACGCGCACATCCGTCGCGCCGATTCCCGACTCCAGCGCGTCCTGCTGCGCGTCGAACACCTCTCGCGGCTCGGCGATACCAGGATGGCTTTCGAGCGTGACCACCGCCGTCGGTGCAAATCCGTCCTTGACCAAGGCCTCGTTGCGCATAGCGAACCGGATCAACTCGGAGTCCATCATCGTCACCCGCTCCCACCCGTCCGGCTGCGGGATCTTCATGACGGGCTCTTCGTCGGTGTGATCGGGGATCGGTGTCATCGGCGCGTCGACCGACGTGCAGTCCGAGGCGGTCGCCCCGGCCTTGCCCATATCCGGGGCGGCGACCACGCGGGCGTCGTCGACGACGCGGGTGCAGGCCGTGGCCAGCACAACCGCCGTGGCCCCGAGGACCACCGTCACCGCACGCGCCGCCATTGTCATGGCGGCAACCTATCAGTGGGCGAAGTGGCGTGCTCCGGTCACGTAGAGCGTCACACCGGCCTTGGCGGCCGCCTCGGTGACCAGCTCGTCGCGCATGGAGCCGCCGGGATGCACGATGGCCTTCACCCCGGCGTTGGTCAGCGTCTGCAGACCGTCGGGGAACGGGAAGAACGCATCGGACGCGCCCACCGCGCCTCGCACCCGGTCGCCGCCGCGTTCGACCGCCAGCCGCGCGGCGTCGACGCGGTTCACCTGGCCCATGCCGACGCCGACGGTGGCCCCGTTTGCGGCGACGACGATCGCGTTGGACTTCACCGCGCGGCAGGACCGCCATGCGAAGACGAGATCGGCGAGCGTGGCCGGGTCGGCGGGCTCACCGGTGGCCAACGTCCAGTTCGCCGGATCGTCGCCGGGCGCATCGAGCGCGTCGCGCTGCTGCAGCAGCAGGCCGCCACTGATCGGCCGCACCTCGATGCCACCGACCAACGGTTCCGACGCCACCAGAACGCGGATATTCTTCTTGCGCGCAAGAACTTCCACCGCACCGTCTTCGTAGGCCGGCGCGATGATCACCTCGGTGAAGATGTCGGCGACGGTCTCGGCCATTTCGACGCTGACCGCGGTGTTGGTCGCGATGACGCCGCCGAACGCGCTCAGCGGATCGCATTCGTGGGCCTTGCGGTGGGCGTCGGCGACCGACTCCGACGAAATCGCGATGCCGCACGGGTTCGCGTGCTTGATGATGGCCACACAAATCTGCTCGTGATCGAAGGCGGCCCGCCATGCGGCGTCGGCATCGGTGAAGTTGTTGTAGGACATCTCTTTTCCGTGCAGCTGCTCGGCCTGCGCCAGACCCGGCCACGCCGCGTCGTCGCTGTAGAGCGCCGCCTGCTGATGCGGGTTCTCCCCGTAGCGCAGCACACCGGCACGGCGCCACGTCCCGCCGAACCAGGCGGGCAGCTTCTGCGCGGGCTCCTCAGGCGCCAGCGTCTCCCCCATCCAGCTCGCGACGGCCACGTCGTATTCGGCGGTATGCCGAAACGCCAACGACGCCAGAGATCTTCCGCTCCGCGAGCGTGAACCCGCCCGCGCGGACCGCCGCCAGCACCCCGTCGTAGCCGAGCGGGTCGACCACCACGGCCACACTGGGGTGGTTCTTCGCGGATGCCCGCACCATCGACGGCCCGCCGATGTCGATCTGCTCGACGCATTCGTCGACGTCGGCGCCGGAGGCGACGGTCTCGCTGAACGGATACAGGTTCACCACAACGAGATCGAACGCCTCGATGCCGAGCTCCTCCAACGCGGCGGCGTGCTCGGGTTTGCGAAGATCGGCCAGCAGTCCCGCATGCACGCGCGGATGCAGCGTCTTGACCCGGCCGTCGAGCACCTCGGGAAAGCCGGTCAGCTCCTCCACCGGCGTCACCGGAACACCGGCGCCGGCAATGGTTTTGGCGGTCGAACCGGTCGAGACGATGGCGACACCCGCGTCGTGCAGACCTTTGGCAAGTTCGGGCAGACCGGTCTTGTCGTAGACGCTGACCAACGCCCGTCGAACCGGCTTGCGCCCGCCGCTGTCCGTCATTGCATCTCCTTCACTTAAAAGCCCGGGCCTTACTCCGGGGAAAAAGCGGGTCCCCTGCGCGAAGGTGGCGTGCTACGTCGAGGGTGTCGGTGGTCACAATTACCGTGCGGATATGTCGAGGTTTCGATTGCTTCCAACCTCTGAGCAGGAGGAGGCACTGACGTCGCACTGTCGGGACGCACGCTATGTGTGGAATCTCGCGGTGGAGCAGCAGCGGCATTGGCAACCGGGCCGCAAGGCTCCGGGTTACGTCGAGCAGGCTGCCCAGTTGACCGAGGCCCGCTGCGAGTACGCGTGGCTTCGCACCGGCAGTCAGACGGTTCAGCAGCAGGCGCTTCGGGATTTTGCACAGGCCATGCAGAACTTCTTTTCCGGCACTCACCGTCGCCCGACGTGGCGCAAGGCCGGTGTGCATGAAGGGTTTCGGCAGGTGGCGGTGAAACCGCATCATGTTGTGCGGCTGAACCGCAGGTTCGGTCGGGTGTGGGTGCCCAAGGTGGGCTGGGTGCGGTTTCGGCTGTCGCGACCCGTGCCCGAGGGCATCAAGTCCTACCGAGTCACCCGCGATCCCGCGGGCCGCTGGCATATCGCATTCGTCCACATCCCTGACCCGATCTGCGGGCCGGGCGACGGCAGCGTGGTGGGTATCGACCGCGGCGTTGCCGTCTCGGCGGCGCTGTCGACCGGTGAACTGCTGCATGCACCTAGTCTGACCCGGGGTGAGGCTAAGCGGGTGAAGGTCCTTGCAGCAGCGACTCGCGCGGGCCAAGCGTGGCTCCAACCGGCGCGCGCGAACCAAACGGGCGATCGCGAAACTGAAGGCCCGTGAGGTCGATCGGCGCAAGGACTGGGTCGAAAAAGCCACCACTCACATTGCGCGCCGATTCGACACGATCAGGATCGAAGCCCTTGACGTGCGGTCGATGACCCGCAGCGCGCGGGGAACTGTCGAGAAGCCCGGTGTTCGCGTTGCTCAGAAACGCGGACTGAACCGGGCCATCAGGCGCAGCGGCTGGGGACTGCTCGCCGCGCGTCTGCAGCACAAGGCTTATGGTCGGGTCGAGCAGATCCCGGCCGCGTATACGTCGCAACGATGCTCCGCGTGCGGGCACGTCGCTCCCGAAAACCGCAAGAGCCAAGCGGTCTTCGAGTGCGAAGCCTGCACTGCCGGCCGGTGCAACGCCGACGTCAACGCCGCACGCAACATCGCCGCCGGACGGGCGGTGACAGCACGGGGAGACCTCGCCAATAGGCGGTCTGCGAACCGTGAACCTCAATTCCGTACTCCTGCCGCCTAAATCGAGTCGATGGGATGGGACGGGTTGGAATCCTCGGACTTCGCAGTCCTGGGAGGACGTCAACCGATAACCGCCTTTCTCCCAGTCCAGGTCACTCCGCCCGTTGCCAGCGCGGCCAGGACATCCACCAACAGTCTGCGTTCGACGACCTTGATCCGCTCATGCAGGGTGGCTTCGTCGTCGTCGTCGAGCACCGGGACGGGCTGCTGCGCCAACAACGGCCCGGTGTCGGTCCCCGCATCCACCAGATGCACGCTGCAGCCGGTGACCTTGACGCCGTAGGCCAGCGCGTCGGGCACGGCGTGCGCGCCGGGAAACGCGGGCAGCAGCGCGGGATGCGTGTTGAGGATCCGGCCCAAGAAGCGCGAAAGGAACTTCGGCCCAAGGATTTTCATGAAACCCGCTGACACGATCAGATCGGGTTCGTGCGCGGCCGTCGCTTCGGTGATAGCCGTGTCCCACGCGTCGCGGTCGGGGTAGTCGCCCAGCCGCACCTTGTAGCTCGGCAGCGACGCCGCCGATGCCACCTCGACGGCGCGGCAGTCACGGTCGACGCCGACGGCGACGATGCGGGCCGGGTAGTCGCCGACCGCGGACTCGAGCAGGGATTCCAGCAGCGACCCGGTGCCCGACGCCAGCACCACCACCCGCGCCGGTGCGCTCGGGGGCACACGGAGGGGTTGCTGCACGCGACGAGCCTAATCGTCGGCCGGGCGTCGCTGGTCGCCAGTGGGGCCCGGCGTGGCGTCGTCGTCGTCGATGTACTCCAGGTCCTCCGGATCGGGCAGGTCGTCGTCGAAGCCGGGAGGCAAGGTGCGGATGATCGGCGTCGGCTCGTCGTCTGCAGGCTCCTCGTCGAGCGGTTCGTCTTCCTCGGCATCGAAGGCGGGTTCGAGGTCGCTTTCGGCGTCGGGCTCGGATTCGAAGGCCGGCTCGAACTCGGGTTCCGGTTCTGGTTCGAACTCCTCGACGTCGACGTCCTCGACCGGCACCTCACGGGGTGTGGCGACCTTCGGCCTTCGGGCGACACCGCCCGCCATGGCCACGGTCAGCCCGCCGATCGCCACGAACCACAGGAAAACTGCGGGCCCGAACGTGGCCTGGTCCACCCCGACGTGACCGAAGTTGCCCAGCTCGCCGCCGCCCGCGTACCCGAGCAGGGCCATCGTCGCTGCGGCGAGCGCCGACGCGATGACGAGCTTGCCCATCGCGGGCAGCAGCGGCAGCGGCCGTCGGCCGCACTGCTGGCCGACCACCACGGCGGACGCGGCCCCGACGATCAGCAGCGCCACCCATATCGGGCCAAGCGGCGGCGTCGGCACCGCCGCAAGCACCGGCAGCGCCGGGATGTCGCCGCCGAACACGGTGAACGAACTGAACGTCGCGAGCCCGACGTGCGCGCTGGAACCCACCGCGACGGCGGAGGTACCGACGATGACGTTGGGCGCATAGAGGGCCGACAACAGCGAAAGGCTGAGCTGGCCGAAGACCGAGTCGGTGATCGCGTACAGCTCGTGCATCGTCGACCAATGCACCACCAGCGACATCGCCGTGATCACGCCCGACAACCCGAACAGCGCCAGCACCCCGGCCGCCGCGGGCCGTCCCGCGTCGGCCACCCACCTCGGCAGCCCGGACAAGCTCACCAGGCGTCTGCCTGCACGTGACCCGACGCCGATCGCGGCGCCGATCGCATGCACGGCCAGCACCCCGGAGAACGCCCGCAGCGCGTTGGGTGTCTGCAGCTCGGTGAGTACCGACGACGCGTCGTGGATGACGGCCAGCGAGATCGCCGCGATCAGCAGCGGACCGCCCAGCGCCGACGCGACGATCCACCGGATGACGAACCAGGAGCCTCGCGGCGGGGTGGCGGCCGCCGTGCTGCGCGCGGTGCCCCACACCATCGCCAACACCGGCAGCAGCGGCATCACGCCCAGCTCACTGCCACCGATCGACACGGGCACCTGGTGCACGCCAAGCCACATGCTGGCGATCGCGCCCGAGCGCGCCGGTCATGTCGCTGTTCGCGATCAGCAGCTGCAGCAGCACCACCGCGGCGATGACGATCAGCGCCACCGCCGACGGGCCGAACGCAACCCGGAACAGGTCGCGAGCCTGGCGACTGCCGACCGACCTGTTCTCCACCACTAGCGGTATAGCAGTTCTTTGCTCGCGCGCGCGGGATTCACGCTCGCGCGGCCCGGATTATGACGGCGAGTGACCGGACTGATCCGACGAAGACGACGACTGCGGCTGCGCGGGGGCCTGGCCGCTCGGCGCGGACGGCGTTGCCTGCGGCTGGCTGTAGGTCGGGAAACCGGTCGGCGGGGTCGGCGGGCCGCTCTGCTGGCCGATCGCGGCGTAGCCACCGGACGACGATCCGCCCGAGTAACCGCCGCCGTACTGGCCCGGGTAGGGCGGACGCTGATGCTGATCCACCCTGGTGCGGCGCGTGCTGACCGTAGTACTGGTTCGGGCCGCCGTACTGGCCGTACTGCGGCTGCTCGTACTTCTTCGGCTTCGGCACCGGTGCCGAGACGATGCCCGCGTCGAGCAGAAGCGCGCCGATACTCGAGCGCGGCCTGCAGCAACGTCAGGAAGATGACGACGTACAGCGCCCAGCCGAGGCTGACGCCGTCCGGGGTCTGGATGATCTCGGCGAGCACCAGCAGGAACGCCAGCACGGCCACCGCCGCCACGATGCCCACGGGCGCCTTCTGCTTGGGCAGCAGGCTGGCCGCGGCGATCAGCGCGGAGAGCAGCGCAGCGACGACGGCGAGCCCGAGCCCCAGCGACGTGCCGGTGGCGCTGCCCAACTGCGGGAAGTCGGTGCTCTCGATCTTGAACTGCGGGCCGAAGCTGAACAGGTACACGAGCAGGCCGAGCACCGCGATGGCGGCGAGCAGGATGAACGGCAGCTTGCTCGGACCAGTGGCGGCGGCTGCCGAGGCGGGAGCCTGCGCCGACGGCTGGTCGACCTTGCCGAACTGCTGGGTCGGGGCGCTGAACTGAGTGGTCGGCTGCTGGGCTGGGCGGATATCCGGAGCTACTGGGCGGGTAGGTCATGACCTCTCCTGCTTTTGTTTGAGCGCCGCTCCCCGCGACGCTGCGTCGGAACGCCGTTCACGAATCGTGAACGCGGACCGCATGAGCGATTCCACACCACGCTAGCGCACCGCGCGTTATGCAGAGACAAGCACGGGAGCGTCGGCCCACTTCTCCTCCGCGTTCTCGATTTCGCGAACCAACGGCAGCACCCGCGATCCGAAGTACTCGATCTCCTCCTGAAAGTGCAGGAAGCCACCGAGGATAAGGTCGACGCCCCGTTTGCGATACGCCGCAATGCGTTCCGCGATCTGCTCGGGTGTGCCGATAAGTTGTGTGCGGAACCCGTCGTTGTACTGCACCAAGTCCTCGAAGCTCGAGTCGGCCCACATACCGCGCTTGTCTGCGGTCGAGTTGCCAGCCTGTTGTACGGCGGCTTTGAACCCTTCCACAGCGGGACGGTTCGCCTTGTCGACGATTTCGCGCAGTGTGTCCCGCGCCTCGGCCTCGGTATCGCGGGCGATGATGAAGCCGTTGAGCCCGAACTTCACCTCGCGGCCGACGTCACGCGCATGGTCGCGGACGTCGACGATCTGCTCGGTGACCCCGTCGAAGTCCTTGCCGTTGGAGAAGTACCAGTCGGCGTAGAGACCGCCGTTGCGCCGCGCCGCCGACGAATTGCCGCCCTGGAACAGCTCCGGGTTCGGCCGGTCGGGGGTATTGAGCGGCTTGGGCTTGAGGGTGAAATCGTGGATGCGGTAGAAGTCGCCGCGGAAATCGACATCGTCTTCGGTCCAGATCTTGCGCAACACCTGCAGGAACTCCGCGCTGCGGCGATACCGCTCGTCATGTTCGAGCCACGGCTCGCCCAGGTGGGTGAACTCGTCCTTGAACCAGCCCGAGACCACGTTGACGGCGAACCGGCCGGTGCTCAGGTGGTCGGCGGTGGCGCCCAGCTTCGCCAGCACCGCCGGCTGCCACAGCCCGGGATGGACGGCGGCGATCACCTTGAGCCGTTGCGTGGCCAGCAGCAGCGCCAGGCTGAAGCTCGTCGACTCGTGCTGATACTCGGCGCCGTAGCTGGCCTCGTAGCGCACCTGGGACAGCGCATAGTCGAAGCCGTTGTTCTCCGCGGTCTGGGCGAGCTTGACGTTGTAGTCGTAGCCCCAGTCGGTGCGCTGCTCGATGTCGCTGGTGACCAGTCCCCCGCTGACATTGGGCACCCAGTACGCGAATTGGACGTGATCTGCGATGCGTTCAGTCGTCATGGTCTGCCATGACAACAGCGCGGGTGGGCAACCGTCGCGGGTAACGCTCTCACTGAAGGAAAGTCAGACTTCGATGATCGGGGTGGCCGGGATTCCGTTGAATCGGGACGACGTGACCGACGTGTAGGCACCCATCATCGGGCTGACCACCACGTCGCCGACGTTCAGCGTCGGCATCGGGTAGTCGCGGGCGATGACGTCGGCGCTGTCGCACGTCGGCCCGGCCAACGTCACCGGCTCGTAGCCGCTCACGCCGTCGACGACCTCACGCATCGCGAGGATCGGCGGGTGCACATCCTCCGTCATCACGTTCGAGTAGCTGCCGTAGATCCCGTCGTCGAGGTAATGCCATTGGCGACCGTCGCGCACAGCACTGCCCACCACGCTGGTCAACAAGGTCATGGCGTCGGCTGCAAGGAAGCGGCCTGGCTCCGCGAGCAAGGTGAACTCGTCACGACGATCGCCGAGCACCTCGTCGACGACGGCTCCGATGGCGGCGATCGCGGGCATCGGCTCGCGGTAGCTCACCGGAAAGCCGCCGCCGATGTCGATGATTCGCGTTGGCACACCGAGCGTTTCGTCGATGTGGGTGATGAGCTCGAGCGTGTCGCTCAACGCTTCGCGGTACGGCTCGACGGTTGTTCCCTGGCTGCCGACGTGGAAGCTGAAACCGGCGAAACGGACCCCGGTGGCCAATACATGTTTGACGACGAGTTCCGCGTCGGCGGGATCGACGCCGAACTTCGTCGACAGATCCGACTTCGCCGACGGATTGCGGAATGCGAGCCGCACCAGCACATCGATGTCGGCGGGCAGGTCGGCGAACTTGTGGGCCTCCATCGGATTGTCGACGACGAAGGTGCGGACGCCTGCGATGTAGGCGTGGTCGATGTCGGTGAGCTTCTTGATCGGGTTGGTATTGATGCACCGGTCGATGGGAAGGCCCAGCGTGCCGATGAGATCGACCTCTGCCCTCGTCGCCACGTCGAAGCCGCAACCGCTGGCGGCGACCGCACGCAGCACCGCCGGATGCGGCAACGACTTCACCGCGTAGTGCAGGCCGAACCCGCGGAGGTGGGACTTCAGCAGCCGGCACTGCTCGACGACACGGTAGGGATCGAGCACCAGCAGCGGCGTGCCGTGCCGCGCGGCGAGCGCCCGCCAGCCCTCGGTGTCGGACCGCGCTCGTAACGTGTCACGCAGCTGCGACCGCAGGGACGGATTCACCGTCGACCTCCTCGATCGTTTGACCGCGTCCCGCCAACAGGCCATTGAAGCGTTCGTAGCTGAAGATCGCGAGGGCGTAGAAACCGATGTCGGAGACCAACTTTGCGAAGACCCAGCCGGCCGCCACGTTGTCGAAGATCATCGGCCCGAATAAGTAGGCGAGCGGCCGGATCGCGATGCTGTCGATCAGTTCGGCCGGACCGAACTCGATGGCGACGCTGCGGAACGCAAAGAGGTTGGCGACCACGAGCCGCGTCACCGCCGGCCGGTCGTTGTACTCCCGGTACGCCCAGCGAACCGCGTTCGTGTACGCGGCGGCGTAGTAACCGGCCGATGCGCCGACGGTCGCGGTGATCGCGGCGGCGGCCATCGAACCGGTGAGCCAGTAAGCAACGGCGGCGCCGCCGAGCTCGCCGACCGTGCCGGCGATCTCGCACGGCAGGTAACGACGAACCCACTCCATGAGTTTCTGACGGGCGGTGCGGCTGGCCTGCATGTCTCGAAGTGTTCGGGCTCGCGGCAAACACGTCGCGAGTAAGGGACTACTCCAATCGATCAGCGGACGAAAAGGAGCACCACGGTCACTATCACCAGCACCGCCGCGAGCACCCACAACGCCCACGTGATGCGGCGCAGCATCGAGGCGCCGACGCTCACCGTGCGTATCGAAAGCCCGCCGGAGCGCTCGTAATCGATGATCAGCCGCCGCCACGGCCGACCGTTTTCCACCGACCACTGTTGATGTAAAGCGATGTCCCGCAGGGCCTCCGGCGGCACCGGCAGCTTGACTGGCTCGGCTTCCGATTCTGTGTCGACGGTGGCGGACGCATCCGCAAGCGCGAACTCGGCGTGCAGACTCACCCAGTCAGACGGAGCACCAGCGGTCATCGTCGAGACTGCGTCTTCGACAAACCGCCGCTGTTCGCCTGGCACCGCCTGACCCCCGGCCACAGCAACACCTTGTCACACCCCCGCACCTGCACTGACCGCGAATTCCCGCCGTCTGGCACCCCCGCCCTTGCCCGCCAGACTGGAACACGTTCTAATTCTGGGTATGGACTATGGGCTCGTTCTGTTCACCAGCGATCGTGGGATCAATCCGGCGGCAGCGGCCAAACTGGCCGACGACCACGGGTTCAAGACGTTCTACGTGCCCGAACACACCCACATCCCGATCAAGCGGGAGGCCGCTCACCCGACCACCGGCGACGAGTCGCTGCCCGACGATCGCTACATGCGCACCCTGGACCCCTGGGTGTCGTTGGGCGCGGCATGCGCGGTGACGTCGCGGGTGCGGCTGTCGACGGCCGTCGCACTGCCCGTCGAGCACGACCCGATCACGCTGGCCAAGTCGATCGCCACACTGGACCACCTTTCCGGTGGCCGGGTCAGCCTAGGCGTCGGATTCGGTTGGAACACCGATGAACTCGCCGACCACAACGTGCCCCCGGGTCGGCGGCGCACCATGCTGCGCGAGTACATCGAGGCCATGCGCTCGCTGTGGACCGAGGAGGAAGCCTCCTACGACGGCGAGTTCGTCAAGTTCGGGCCGTCGTGGGCGTGGCCGAAGCCCGTTCAGTCCCATATTCCGGTGCTGGTGGGTGCGGCGGGCACCGAGAAGAACTTCAAGTGGATCGCCCGGTCGGCCGACGGCTGGATCACCACGCCCCGCGATTTCAACATCGACGAGCCGGTCAAGCTGCTGCAGGACACCTGGGCCGCAGCCGGCCGCGACGGCGCACCGCAGATTGTCGCTCTGGACTTCAAGCCCGACCCCGAGAAGCTCGCGCGCTGGCAGGAGCTCGGGGTCACCGAGGTGCTCTTCGGGCTGCCCGACAAGTCCGAAGACGAAGTCTCCGCCTACGTCGAGCGGCTCGCGGGCAAGCTGGCCGCGCTGGTCTGAGCGTGGCGCAGTAGTTCCACGAACGCCTGGGCTGCGGCGTCGACGCCGTCGTCGTCGTTGGTGGCGATCAGGTCGAGTAGCAGGCCACGCGTGACCGCCAGGCCGAGTCGCGCGAACGCGGGATCGGCGCTTCCGCCCGTCTTCGCGTCCACCTCGTTCAGCCAGGACTCGACGGCGCCGGGCAGCATGCGCGTTGAAGGGCTGCTTCGCCCTGCGCGCCGCGGGCGTAGCACTCGTAGAAGAGCCGCTCGAATGGCCGTAGCTCGGGCCTGCGGACGTCCGCCCACATGGCGGCCATCGCGTCGGCCGGCTCGGTGGCGGCGTCGGGCAGAACGGACATCTGCCGACGCTCGATCTCGTCGACGATCGTCAGCAGTAGTTCGTCTCGCGATCCGAAGTGGTGCAACAGCATTCGATGGCTCGTGCCGACCGCCTCCGCGATTTCACGAAGTGAGCGGTCGCCGATGCCGCCGTCGGCGAAGGCATCGATGAGAGCGTCGAGCAGCTGTCGGCGCCGCTCGACGTCAGGAGGTCGAGCCACGCAACTGCTCGCTGCGCGCCTTGAGGCCCTGCGCCTCGAGCTCGAGGTAGCGCTTGGTGGTGTTGCGCATCATCCTCGCGACGAGTGAGCCGACCGGGCCCTGCTGGTCGAGCCGCTGCAGGACCTTTGTGTGGCCCTCCGTTGAATGCACCTCGTGGACAGCGATGGTTCGTCCGCCGGGTGAGCGCTGCTCCCACGTCCACGACGTGCCCTCGTCGAGCGCGGTCACCTCCCACACCAGCTTGGGGAGGCGCGGCTGCTTGATCTCGAACCGCTTCCCCACCGCGAGGCCCGGCCCGTCGAGCGCCTTCAGGCTGGTTACCGATGCGGTCCACTCCGGCCAGCGCTCTACGTCGGAGAACACGTCCCAGACAAGGGCCGCGGAGGCGTCGATGTCGATGGCACTGTCGGTAATCATGTACCAGATGGTACAAGAATGGCTACGCGGTGTGAAGTAGTGAATCCGCCGGCATTCGCGTAGTCGACTACGCGTGCCCTGCCGTGCGGCCGGAACGAGAGTCATTGGACCAGAGCTTCGCCCATGACCGAAGGAAAGGGAATCTGATGCCTTCCATCAGCCCGCTGATTGTCCGCGTATTCGACAGTCCGCACGCAATCGGCCGTCACAACAGGCGTGCGAACCGAACTCGACTCGAGTCCAAGGGACGCGTGGCCAAACGTCGCTCACGATGACGCGGGCCCCGCGACGGTCGATTTCGACTTCCGACTGCTTGCGTGGGACTAGGCCAGGCGCGCGCGGTTGCCGTGCTCGGTAGGCGTCACGACGATGCGCGCTCCGAGCGGATCGCCGTCGGACATCAGGCCGACGAGATCCTCGTCTTCCGTCAGAGCCATGAACCGGGAGTCATCGGCTTCGAGCCTGCCGATGATGACCCCGGTGCGCACCGGCCAGTCGTAATGCACAGAGTAAGTCTCGATCGTCGCGGGGCCGTCAGCCGTCTCCGTCACGGAAACCGTTGGCAGCGCGGCGACCTCGTCGTTCAGCGCCTTGCTGCGATCAGACCGCCAATCGACCGGCAGGGTCGAATAGATACCCACCGAATACTTGCTCATCGTTCCGCCGTTGGCGCCGACGAAGCCGAATTTGCCTGGCTTGTCACGCATCTCGGCCACCGTCTCGGCAATGGCGTGCAGCGAATAGCTGTTGCCGGGGCCGCCGAAATAGGGGAGCCCTCCCGTGAGCGTCAGCCCGCGCGGGTCGTCGCCGTCGATCCCGAGGGCCTCGCACGCGACGAATACCGGGAACGGGAAGCAGCTGTACAGATCGAAGGTATCGATGTCGTCGACGCCGACCTGCGCCACGCGCAACGCTTCCTGCGCGGCAAGGACCGCTGCCGGGCTGGCGCCCATGTCCACCCGGTCCAGTAGGCCCTGCTCGACCATGTCGGAGTGGCCGTGCACGTACACCCATCTCTCCTCGGGCACACCGAGGCGACGCGCGGCGTCCACCGACATCATGACGGCCGCGGCGCCCTGGTTGACCTGGTCACGCGCCACCAGCAGCCGCGGGTAGGGGTCGCAGATCATCCGGTTGTCGTCGGTGACGGTGACGATCTCCTCAACGGAGCGCTCGACCGGCGATGACGAAAATGGGTTCTTGGCAGCGATTTTCGACAGCGGCGCGAACAGCTCGGCCATCTGCAGGCGATAGTCGGCCACGCTCAGCCCGAGCCGGCCACGGCGCGCGTTGTCCAGCAGCCCGTACTGCACCGCCGCACCGGTCAGACCGTGTTTGGCGGTGTAGGAGGTGATGTACTGGTGGATCTGGTGGCCGCGATCCTCGAGCTGCCCGTCGATGTGCTCGGTGAAATCGGGCTTGTCGTCGCGCTTCGCGAAGTACCGGGCCGTCGACCCCGGCTCGGAGCCGATGAGCATCACGACATCGGCCTCGCCGTTGGCGATCGCAGTGCCGAACTCGGTGACGAGCTTCTGCGGGCCCTGCCCGCCGACGGGTTCGATCACCGAGCGGGCCGGCTGCACACCAAGCCGTTGCATGACCGACCGCGGGTAGTTGTTCGACTTGCCCAGCCTCGCGGGCATCGGCCCGGAGATTTCGAACTGCCGCAGGCCGACCACCGCATCGATGGCCTTGGCGACGTCGTCTTCGTTGGTGCCGGTGTCAGTCAGCGCGACCTTGGCCGCCTCGGTAGCCAGCTCGACCGACGACATGCCCCGGTAGCCGGGGTCATCGATGTTCTCGGTGAACTGGCCGACGCCGACGAGGACCGGGGTGCGCGGGTCGACCATTACAGACCTCCTGACGACTGTTAATTCGTCAGGCTAACTGAAAACTGGAACGTGTTCCTAATCTTGCGGCGTCCGTCACACCGCGCGAAGTGGCGGCTACAGGCTCTGCAGGATTTCCCGGGCGAGGTTCGCGGTTTCCGACGGGGTCTTGCCGACCTTTACGCCTGCGGCTTCCAGGGCTTCCTTCTTGGCGGCAGCGGTGCCCGACGAGCCCGACACGATTGCGCCCGCGTGACCCATCGTCTTGCCTTCGGGCGCAGTGAATCCCGCGACATAGCCGACGACGGGCTTGGACACGTTGGCCTTGATGTAGTCGGCCGCACGCTCCTCGGCGTCGCCGCCGATCTCACCGATCATCACGATGACCTTCGTGTCGGGATCCTTCTCGAACGCCTCGATGGCGTCGATATGGGTGGTGCCGATGACCGGGTCTCCGCCGATGCCGATGGAGGTGGTGAACCCGAAATCGCGCAACTCGAACATCATCTGGTAGGTCAGCGTGCCGGACTTGGACACAAGGCCGATCGGACCCGGCCCGCTGATGTTGGCCGGGGTTATGCCGACCAACGACTGTCCCGGCGTGATGATGCCCGGGCAGTTCGGTCCGATGATGCGAGTTTTCTGACCCTTTGCGACGTTGTAGGCCCACGCATATGCGCTGTCCTGCACCGGTATTCCCTCGGTGATCACGACAAGCAGCGGAATCTCGGCATCGATAGCCTCGATGATCGCGTCCTTGGCGAACTTGGGCGGCACGAAGATGATCGACACGTCGGCGCCGGTCTCCTTCATCGCCTCGACGACACTGCCGAACACGGGCAGCTCGACGTCGTTGTCGTCTTTGTCCTTGTGCGACACGGTTGTTCCGGCCTTGCGCGCGTTGACGCCGCCGAGAATCTGGGTGCCGGCCTTGAGCATCCGCGCGGTGTGCGTGGTCGCCTCGCCGCCGGTGATGCCCTGGACAATGACCTTGCTGTCCTTGGTCAAAAAGATTGCCATGTCAGTCCTTTCAGGCCTTCGAGACTTCGGCCGCTTTTGCGGCCGCCACATCGGCGGCTTCGTCCATAGTGCCCACCTCGGTCACGAGTGGGTGGTTGGCCTCGGCCAGGATGCGGCGGCCCTCGTCGACGTTGTTGCCGTCCAGGCGGACCACCAGCGGCTTGTTGGCCTCGTCGCCGAGGATCTTGAGCGCGTTGACGATGCCGTTGGCCACCGCATCGCAGGCGGTGATGCCGCCGAACACGTTGACGAACACGCTCTTGACCTGCGGGTCGTGCAGGATGACGTCGAGGCCCGCTGCCATCACCTCCGCGGAGGCGCCGCCGCCGATGTCGAGGAAGTTGGCAGGCTTGACGCCGCCGTGCTTCTCACCCGCGTAGGCCACGACGTCCAGCGTCGACATCACCAGCCCCGCGCCGTTACCGATGATGCCCACCTCGCCGTCGAGCTTGACGTAGTTGAGATCGTTCTCTTTGGCCTTGAGCTCCAACGGATCTGTGGCATCGCGGTCTTCGAACTCCGCGTGCTCGGGATGACGGAAGTCGGCGTTGGCGTCGAGGGTGACCTTGCCGTCCAGCGCGAGAATCTGATCGTCGGGCGTGCGCACCAGCGGGTTGACCTCCACCAGCGTGGTGTCCTCCTTGGTGAAGACCTCCCACAGCTTGGCGATGGTCACCGCGGCGGCATCGAGCACCTCGGCGGGCAGGTGGCCCTGTTCGGCGATGTAGCGGGCGAACCCGTCGTCGACACCCTTGGTCGCGTCGACGGGAATCTTGGCCAGCCGGTCGGGCTTGGTCGCGGCGACCTCTTCGATCTCCATCCCGCCCTCGACCGAGCACATGGCCAGGTAGGTCCGGTTGGAGCGATCGAGCAGGAAGGAGATGTAGTACTCCTCGGCGATGTCGCTGGCCTCGGACACCAGCAGTTTCTTCACGATGTGGCCCTTGATGTCCAGGCCGAGAATGTTCTGTGCGTGAGTGAATGCGTCGTCGGGGGTCGCGGCATACTTCACGCCACCCGCCTTGCCGCGGCCACCGACCTTGACCTGTGCCTTCACCATCACCGGCTTACCGATCTCCTCGGCGATCGCCTTCGCCTCTTCGGCGGTGGTCGTCACCCGGCCGGGTGTGGTGGGAACTTTGTGCTTGGCGAACAGCTCCTTCGCCTGATACTCGAAAAGATCCATCAGCTCGCTGTCTGTTTAGAAAACGCTGTCTGTTTGACTTCTGTGTATGCACCCGACGGGCTCGGGGGAACTTTATCGACACCAGCCGAGGACATCGGCACCGCCCACCGCTCATGTGGCAGATCTCACCGGGCGTCAAGCGTGATACGAGTCACAATCCCGGTTGGAATACTCTCTCGAGTTGCCGAGAACATTGGGATTTGGTTAACGTCTACCGGTCTAGATAACGAACTGGTCACGACTAGAAGGATATTTCAGGTTGGCGGGGCACCGTTCTTTCGAATCTCCCAACGGAGTCTCGTCGAACGCTCGCAACAGATGGGTCGATCCCGAAGCCACTGAAATCACCGACATCATTCCTTTCAATGAGTTCGGCAAGCTGTCTGACCTGGAGTTTCATCACTCTTCCGCCTTTGATCGCGAGTGCCAGGTCATCCATGCGCCCGAACTCGACGACATGGCCGACAGCGACGACCTGATCCCGATGCGCCTCGTGGTGCCGTCCAAGTTCCGACCGGACGCGCGCGAAGAACGCCGCTCATCGCACGCCTACCGCGACAGCAGGACCGACGTCAGCAACGGCATGGCGGCCACCGACATCATCGACATGACCGCCCGTCGTGCCGCCCAGCACCGCAAGGAGACCGCCAGCGCGGTCAAGGGCCGGCTGATGATCGCGGCGATGGCCGCAGGCGCCACAGCCGCCGCTGCGCACTCGGTGATGAACAATTCCGACACCTCGACCACCGACACCGTGCTGGCCGCAGATCAGGCGACCATCGCGGGTGGCGCCGTCTCCGGCTCCACCGACGGCATGCAGGTGGTGACCGTCGCGTCGGCCACCGAGGCCGTGGTGCACGCCGAGGAGATCACCAAGGCCGCCGCATTCGCCCAGGAGCGGGCCGAGCGGGAGGCCCGCCTACAGCGGCCGCTGTTCGTGATGCCGACGAAGGGCGTGTTCACCTCCGGCTTCGGTTATCGCTGGGGTGTGCTGCACGGCGGCATCGACATCGCCAACTCGATCGGCACCCCGATCGTCGCCGCCGCCGACGGCGTGGTGATCGACGTGGGTCCCACCGCCGGTTACGGCGCATGGGTCAAGCTGCGGCATGCCGACGGCACCGTCACGCTGTACGGCCACGTCAACACCTGGACCGTCAGCATCGGCCAGCGGGTGTGGGCCGGTGATCAGATCGCCACCATCGGCAACCGCGGCAACTCGACCGGGCCGCACTGCCACTTCGAGGTGCTGCTGAACGGGACCGACCGGATCGACCCGGTGGGCTGGCTGGCCAAACGGGGTCTCAGCCCCGGCAGCTACTCTCCGTAAGTGTGAGCGACCCGGACCTTCCGGATAAGCCCGACGACGACTCGGCTCCCCCCTCAGACGGGTTGTCTGCGCCCAAGACCAGCATCATCCGGCGTGAACCCACGGGGTCACTGCCCGTCCTCGATGAGCCGCGCACCACTCACATCAGCACCGGCAGTCATCCCGAGCAGCCGACCACCTACTTTCCGCGGGCGACACCGGTAACGATCCGCGGGCGCCGGGGAGCACGCCCCAAGACCGCGGTCGCGACGGCGGTCTTCGCGATCGTCAGCGGCTGGGCCACCGCGGTCATCGCCACCGACCTGATCACCGGCTGGTGGGCGTCGGACCGGCTGTTCTGTGTCGCCGTCGGATTCCTGACGTTGGTCTCCGCGGGGGCCCTCATCAGCGGGTTGATCGCACTTCTGCTTCGCCGCCGGATGGCCCGACTGCTTGTGGTCGTCGGTTCGGTGATCGGGATGATGATCTTCGCGAGCCTTTTCATCGCGGGCGCGAAGCTGGCGCCCGTGGTCTACGCGATACCCGCGCTTCCGGTGATCACGATTGTGCTCGCGCTTCTGCCGGCCACCGCGCGCTGGGCCCGGCCGTAGTCGCTAGAGCTTCGATATCGGGGCGTGGTTGTGCATCAGCTTCACGCGCCCTGCACTGCCGAAGTCGATGAGCGACATGGCCGATTCGCCCATACCGGAGACCTCCTCGACCCGCCCGAGACCGTACTTGTCGTGGGTGACCCGGTCGCCCGGCTCCAGCACGATCAAGGAGCGCTTGCCCGCGGCGGAGCGTGTCGGTGACGGCCTCGGTGTACCGAACCGGCCCGCACCGCTGACGGGCGCCGACAGCGACGGCGCGGGGTCGACGCGCCGCCAGTCGATGAGCTCCTGCGGGATCTCGCGAAGGAACCGCGACTCGGGGTTGAGCATCGGCTGACCCCACGACGAGCGGACCTTGGCCCGGCTCACGTAAAGCCGTTGGCGCGCACGGGTAATGCCGACGTAGGCCAGTCGCCGTTCCTCGGACAGTTCGGTCGGATCGCCGAGCGCCCGCATATGCGGGAACATGCCGTCCTCCCAGCCCGTCACGAACACGACGGGGAACTCCAGCCCCTTGGCGGTGTGCAGCGTCATCATCGTCACCACGCCTGCGCCGTGCTCGGGCAGTTCGTCGGCGTCGGCAACCAGCGACACCCGCTCGAGGAACTTCGCAAGCACACCCGTATCGGGGACATCCTCGTCGTCCAGGTCGGTTCCCAGCGCCTCGGCATTGGCCAGGTCGGTGCTGAATTCGTGTGCGACGCTGACCAATTCGTTCAGGTTGTCCAGCCGGGCCAAATCCTGCGGGTCGCTCGACGCCTCCAGCTCTGTGCGGTACCCGGTACGGTCCAGCACCGCTTCGACCAGCTCCCCCAGCTCGCCGTCCAGACGCCCACGCAGTTCGTCGAGCATCTCGACGAAGCCGGTGATGCACTTCTCGGCGCGCGTGTTGAGCATCGGCACCTTGCCTTCGGCGGCTGCCTGCAGCGCGTCGTTGAAACTGGCGCCGGTGTTCTCGGCGTAGACCGCGACGCACGCCTCGGCGCGGTCGCCGATACCCCGCCGCGGGGTGTTCAGGATGCGCCGCATGCTCACCGAGTCACCGGGATTGTCCAGCACCCTCAGGTAGGCGACGATGTCGCGGATCTCCCTGCGTTCGTAAAAGCGAACGCCGCCAACGACTTTGTACGGGATTCCCGCCCGGATGAACACCTCTTCCAGGGCGCGTGACGAGTTGTTGGTGCGATAGAAGACCGCGACGTCGTTATAGGTGATGTCGCCGCGGTCGGCCAGCCCGTCGATCTCCTGGGCGACGAACCGCGCCTCGTCGTGTTCGTTGTCGGCGACGTAGCCGACGATGAGTTCGCCGTCGCCCGCGTCGGTCCACAGTCGCTTCTCGCGGCGCCCGCTGTTGCGGGCGATGACGGAGTTGGCCGCCGACAGGATGGTCTGCGTCGAGCGGTAGTTCTGCTCGAGCAGAATCGTTGTGGCTTTGGGGAAGTCGCGCTCGAAGTCCTCGATGTTGCGGATGGTCGCCCCGCGGAACGCGTAAATCGACTGGTCGGCGTCGCCCACCACACACAGCTCGGCAGGCGCGATCCCGTCAGACGGTGGTCTCGGTGCCAACGAGCTCGCGCACCAGCGCGTACTGCGCGTGGTTGGTGTCCTGGTACTCGTCGACGAGGATGTGCCGGAAGCGCCGCCGGTAGTACTGGGCGATCTGCGGAAAGGCTTGCAGCACAGCGACTGTCTCGCCGATGAGGTCGTCGAAGTCCAGCGCGTTGGCTGCGCGCAGGCGCCGCTGGTATTCGCCGAAGACCTCGGCGATGATGCGGGCGAGCTCCTCCTCGGCCTCGGACGCCTCGGACGCGGCCTGCTCCGGCCCGATCAGTTCGTTCTTGAGGTTGGAGATCCCGTTGGCCAGCAACCGCGGCGAGTACCGCTTGGTGTCCAGCCCCATGTCCTTGCCGATCATCAACAGCAGCCGGCGTGAGTCGTCGGCGTCGTAGATCGAGAAGTTGGAGTTGAGCCCCGGCAGCAGCGACGCCTGGTTGCGAAGGATGCGCACGCAGGTGGAGTGGAACGTCGACACCCACATCGACCGGGCACGCGGGCCGATCAGCGCCACCACCCGTTCACGCATCTCGGCGGCCGCCTTGTTGGTGAACGTGATGGCCAGCACCTGGCCGACACCGACGTCGCGGGCGGCCAGCAAGTAGGCGATCCGGCGGGTGAGGACGGCCGTCTTGCCCGAGCCCGCGCCGGCCACGATGAGCAGCGGGGAACCCTCGTGCAGCACCGCCTGGCGCTGCTGCGGGTTTAGCCCTTCGAGAAGCTGGTCAGCCGGGGAATCGGTCACGTGCACACTCATGTCTGTCCCAACTTACCGCCGAGATGGGACATTCTTTGCGCTGGCGGCGGCCGAGATGGCACACTTATTTCGTGCTCATCAAGCAGCGTCGATTTTTCTACGGGTACCGGCCAGCGGTGCCCGTGGTCTAGCTGCTTCCCAGAGCCCCGCGGTCCGCTTCCGGATCCGGGGCTCGTCTCTTGTGTGAGGCCCGAAATCGGATGCGACCGCACCCCCCACACAATGAGGAGCCCACAGTGTCTATCGAAACCGAAATGTCTATCGAAACGGAACCCGTGGCCGAAATCGACGATCTGCGATTGGAGATCGACCGGCTCGACGCCGAGATCCTCGCCGCGGTCAAGCGCCGCAGCCGAGGTCTCCAGGATCATCGGCAAGGCCAGGATGGCGTCCGGCGGCACCCGCCTCGTGCACAGCCGCGAAATGAAGGTCATCGAGCGCTACAGCGAGCTCGGGCCCGAGGGCAAGGACCTCGCGATGCTGCTGCTGCGCCTCGGCCGCGGCCGCCTCGGCCACTGAGCTAGCGGCGGAGCGCGTCCTCGAGCCACGGCGTCAGCCAATTCACCGCTTCAGGCGTGGGGTGCAGACCGTCCATGCGCATCTTGATGCCGTCGATCTTGTTCGTGTAAACGCCGTTGGGACACAGCTTCTCGTTGAGGTCGAGCACGGACGCGTACTTGCGCTGCCCGACGACGCGGCGCAACAAAGTGTTCCACTCGTCGACGCGATCGGGCTCGTCCTCCGGGTACAGCGACCCGTCCGGCTGTTCGCCGCGCCGGTTGTACGGGGTGGTCGTCACGACGACGCGGGCGCCGGTAGACCCGAGGATGTCCAGGGCACGCCGCAGTTCGCCCGCGATGTACCCGTCGAAGCCGGTATCGCCGACGTGCGTCCAGTGCCCTTCGTTGACGCGGTCGACAGTCTCCCAGCGGCCGATGATCAACAGCACGACGTCGGGCTTGGCGTGGCTGATCCGCTGGGCCCAGCGGGCCGGCCAGGTCTCGCATTCGGGCTTCTGTGTCAGCGTCGCGCCGGTCGACCGGTACGGCCCGCCGCGGGCGATGCCGCAGCCGATGGTGGTGAAGTCGATGAACTTGAACCCCGGCGTCGGCGGTAGGTAGCGCATCATCGTCCACGCCATCGAATCCCCGAAGACGGCGACCGTGCGGGTGCCTGGCGCCAGCTGAGAGTTCCCGCCGATCTCGACCGGCACCTCCGGCTGCACGGCGGCGGCGAGGACGTCGGGGCCCTGACGGCCTTCGCCGGGCGACTTGATGCCGACCGGCACGACGACCATCGTCGCGACAGCCGCTGTCGCCAGCGTCGCGGCGGCGAGCCTCAGCTGCGGAACATGCACGGGCCGCCAGCGCTTGATCGGCTGCTCGATCAGCCACCACGACATCGCGGCCAGAGTCAACGTCGCGAGCGCCCGGATCGCGAACAGCTCCATGCCCGTCAGGCCGGTTCGTTCGCCGTTGAGCGCGAGGAAGACCGGCCAGTGCCAGAGGTAGACGCCGTAGGAGATCATGCCCAGCCACACCAGCGGCGGAAGAGCCAGCACGCGCGCGACGAGCCCGCGCTGCTCCAGCGCCACCGGAGCGACGATGAAGACTGCTGCGACGGCCACCACGATCAGCAATCCACGGCGGAACTCCGGCGCGCTGCCCGTCGCGAAGTGCGCGACGACCCCGAGCATCATCAGCCCGATGACCGGGAGGATCTGCGCGATCCAGCGGCCCCACCGCGACCGGATCTGGCTGCCGTAGCGCGCCAGCGACGACCAGTCCCGCACCAAAAGCGCTGCCGCCGCCGCGCCGACGAGCAGCGCCTGCACGCGGGTGTCGGTGCCGAAGTAGACACGGTTCAGCGACGCGTCGGAGACCATCAGGCACGCCGCGACCGCCGATGCCGCCGCACCCGCGACGGCGATGCCGACGACGACCATCCGGACCGTGCGCAGCGTCGGCTTGGTGTCCCGGTGCCTGGTGACCAAGGCGAGCAGTACGGCGACGGCAACGAGCACCAGTGGCCACACGACGTAGTACTGCTCCTCCACCGCGAGCGACCAGGTGTGCTGCAGCGGCGACGGGGGGTCGCCCTGCGTGAAGTAGTCCGTGTGGCGGAACACGAAGACCCAGTTGGCCGCCCAGAAGAAGGCGGCGACCGCGTCGTCGCGCACGGCGGCGACCGCGTTGGACGGGAACAGCTCGCGCAGCACGACGACCGCCATCACCACGACGATCAACGCGGGCAGCAGCCGTCGGGCGCGGCGCACCCAAAACCCGGGCAGGTCAATCGCGCCGGTGCGGCCGAGTTCGTCGAGAAGCAGCGAGGTGATCAGGAATCCGCTCAGCACGAAGAACACATCGACGCCGATGAACCCGCCGGGGACACCGGGAATGCCGCCGTGGTCGGCGAGCACCAGTGCGACCGCCAAAGCGCGGATGCCGTCCAGCGCGGGGATGCCAGCCGAACCGCCAGTGCCACGCCGAGGTCGAGGAGACGCCCTTGGGGCGCCCCGGTCGACGGCGCGCTCGGGCGGCGCGACCCACCGGTGGCCACTCACCGGTGGAATCTTTCCCGCGCGAGCAGACGCAAAAGTCCCCGACACGCCGAGTGCCGGGGAGCTTTTGCGACTGGTTACTTGGTCAGCGCTATGTACTTCGTCTCGAGGTACTCGTCGATGCCCTCGAAGCCGCCTTCCCTACCGAAGCCGGATTCCTTGACGCCGCCGAACGGGGCGGCCGGATCGGAGATGACTCCGCGGTTGACGCCGACCATGCCCGCCTCGATGCCCTCGGAGACCCGCAGGGCACGATCGAGGTCGCGGGTGTAGATGTAGGCGGCCAGGCCGTACTCGGTGTTGTTGGCGGCGGCCAGGCCCTCTTCTTCGGTGTCGAAACCGGTGATCGGCGCGACCGGCCCGAAGACCTCCTCCTTGAGGATGCGGGAGTCGGCGGGCACGTCGGCCAGCACCGTGGCCGGGTAGAAGTTGCCCGGGCCGCCAGGTGCGACGCCGCCGACGGCCACCGTGGCGCCGCGCGAGACGGCATCCGACACCAGGTCGGCGACGGTGGCCACCTGCTTGGCGTTGATCAGCGGGCCGAGCGTGGACGACGAGTCGAGCCCGTTCCCGATTGTGAACTCGCTCATCCGCTTGACCAGCTTTTCGGTGAACTCCTCCCGCACGGAGTTGGCGACGTGGAAGCGGTTGGCCGCCGTGCAGGCTTCGCCACCGTTGCGCATCTTGGCCAGGATCGCGCCGTCGACGGCGGCGTCCACGTCGGCGTCGTCGAACACCACAAACGGGGCGTTGCCGCCCAGCTCCATCGACTGCCGCAGCAGCGCATCGGATGCCTGCTTGGCCAGCGACTTGCCCACACCCGTCGAGCCGGTGAAGGTCAGCTTGCGCAGCCGACCGTCGTCGATCAGCGCGGTGGTGACGTCGCCGGGGTTCTTCGTGGGCAGCACCGAAAGCACGCCCTTGGGCAGGCCGGCCTCGTCCATCAGCTTGGCCAGCAGCAGCATCGTCAGCGGCGTCTCCTGAGCCGGCTTGACGATCATCGTGCAGCCGGCCGCCACCGCGGGCCCGATCTTGCGCGTGCCCATCGCCAACGGGAAGTTCCACGGGGTGATCGCGTAGCAGGGCCCGACCGCCTGCTTGGTGACGATGATGCGGCCGGTGCCTGCCGGGCTCGGGGTGTAGCGGCCGTGGATTCGCACGGCTTCTTCGGCGAACCAGCGGAAGAACTCCGAGCCGTACTTGACCTCGCCCATGCTCTCGGGCAGCACCTTGCCCATCTCCAGCGTCATCAACGTGGCGATGTCCTCGGCGCGTTCGCTGATCTTCTCGAACACCGACCGCAGCACCTCGCCGCGTTCGCGTGGCGGCGTGCCCGCCCATTCGGCCTGCACTCCGGCCGCGGCATCGAGCGCGGCGATCGCGTCCTCGGCGGTGGCGTTGGCGACCGACGTCAGGACCGAGTCGTCCGACGGGTCGAGCACGTCGAACGTCGACGACGCCTCACGCTCCTCACCGCCGATCCAGAGGCCGGTGGGAACTGACTTCAGCAGCGCGTTCTTATCCATCACTCTCTCTTACACCTTTGGTCAATTAGCCGCACTAGGGTCGGGAGTATGACCGCTGACGAGCAGCACATCCCGGATATCTCGGCCACTCCAGCATGGCAGGCCCTGGCGCGGCATCATGATCAGATTCGCGACAAGCACATCCGCGAACTGTTCGACGAGGACCCGGCCCGGGGCACTGAACTGGCGTTGTCTGTCGGCGACCTCTACATCGACTACAGCAAGCACCGGATCACCCGCGAAACACTGAAACTGTTGATCGATCTCGCGACGGCGGCCGGCCTCGAGCAACACCGCGACGCGATGTTCTCCGGCGTGCACATCAACACTTCCGAGGACCGCGCGGTCCTGCACACCGCCCTGCGGCAGCCGCGCGGCGTCGAGCTGAGCGTCGACGGCCAGGACGTCGTGACCGATGTGCACGAGGTGCTGGACCGGATGGGCGAGTTCACCGACCGGCTGCGCAGCGGCGAGTGGACCGGTGCGACCGGGGAGCGGATCACCACCGTGATCAACATCGGCATCGGAGGGTCTGACCTCGGACCGGTGATGGTGTACGACGCGCTGCGGCACTACGCCGACGCGGGTATCTCGTGCCGGTTCGTGTCCAACGTCGATCCCGCCGACCTGGTGGCGAAGCTGGCTGGACTCGAGCCGGCCACAACGCTTTTCGTCGTCGCATCGAAAACGTTCTCCACGCTGGAGACTCTGACGAATGCAACAGCGGCGCGGCGGTGGCTGACCGATGCGCTCGGTGATGCCGCGGTGTCCAAGCACTTCGTTGCGGTGTCGACGAACAAGAAGCTCGTCGACGACTTCGGTATCAACACCGACAACATGTTCGGCTTCTGGGACTGGGTCGGCGGCCGCTACTCGGTCGACTCGGCGATCGGCCTTTCGGTGATGGCGGCCATCGGCAAGGAACGGTTCGCCGAGTTCCTGGCCGGCTTCCACATCGTCGACGAACACTTCCGGACCGCACCGCTGGAGACGAATGCGCCTGCGCTGCTTGGGCTTATCGGCCTCTGGTACAACAACTTCTTCGGCGCACAGTCTCGTGCGGTACTGCCCTACTCCAACGACATGTCCCGATTCGCCGCCTATCTGCAGCAGTTGACGATGGAGTCCAACGGCAAATCCGTGCACGCCGACGGGTCACCGGTCACCACCGACACCGGCGAGATCTTCTGGGGCGAGCCGGGAACCAACGGCCAGCACGCGTTCTACCAACTGCTGCACCAGGGCACGCGACTGATCCCCGCCGACTTCATCGGGTTCAGCCAGCCCACCGACGACCTGGCCACCGCCGACGGCACCGGCAGCATGCACGACCTGTTGATGAGCAACTTCTTCGCACAGACGCAGGTGCTGGCGTTCGGCAAGACCGCCGAGGAGATCGCCGCGGAGGACACACCGCCAGAGGTGGTGCCGCACAAGGTGATGCCGGGCAATCGACCGTCGACGTCGATCCTCGGCACCCAGCTGACGCCGTCGATCATCGGCCAGCTGATCGCGCTGTACGAACACCAGGTGTTCACCGAGGGCGTCATCTGGGGCATCGACTCGTTCGACCAGTGGGGTGTGGAGCTGGGCAAGACGCAGGCGAAGGCGCTGTTGCCGGTGCTCACCGGCGATGCGTCGCCGCCGAAGCAGTCCGACAGCTCAACCGACGCGCTGGTGCGGCATTACCGCACCGAGCGCGGTAGATCAGCCTGAGCCGCACCGAGCGCGGCCGCAGCGCTTAGGTCTGCACTCAGGCTGCGGCGTCGTCGACGTCCGATCGCCTGGTCCAGCCCAGGATCATCGCGGGCGTGCAGCCACCGATGAACAGCACCGTAATCGCCATCAGCCCACCGGCGTAGGCCATGTCGGTGTCGGCGCCATGGGTAATGACCGACCCGAAGATCAGGTAGAAGATGGGAATCAGCATCAGGTTCTGCGTCACCGTCAGCCCGATCGAGCGTGCGCTGTTGCGCTGTTGAATTTCGTACTCGTCAAGCGCGGCCTCTGGCGCATCACCCCGTCGTCCCGACACGATCTGAAGCGCTATCCACATCGGGAAGAACACTGCGCATGCGGGCAGCCACAGCAGCGGCGCCCACCACAAGCCGAATGCGCACAGAATCGCGACGCCGAACATGACCACGAACGTGATGCTTAGGCCGACGACCAACGTGCGACGGCGGCGCCGTTGCGGGTTTCGCCACCCCGGTAATGCGCTGGCGTACTTCCGTTCGAACTTGATAAACCGCCGAGTGCGGTAGTCCTGGTAGCGATCGAGCAGGGTCTTGTCAGGGTGTGTCGCCTCAGACATCGTCATCACGTCCTTCCGTTCGAGTCTTGGTGCCATAGAGCTCGGTGGACAGCGGCACGAACGCGGCGCGCGAGAAGACCGCCTCGACAGGCAGGCCGAAGACGTCGCAAATACGGAACGCCAGATCCAGGCTCGGGTAGTGGTCGCCTCGCTCCAGCGCCCCGACCGTCTGCGGGTTGACGTTGATCAATGCGGCGAGCTCGGCCCGAGTCATTCGCCGCTCGGCGCGCAGCACGCTGATGCGGTTGTGAATCGGGAGGGTTTCCCCTCTCCTCACCGGACTCATACAACTGATTGTTGGGAAAACCCAACGCCTTGTCAAGTAGACCGGCGAATGCCCAGGGCTAGGTCGCCCGGATGCTGAGGCAGCCCACGTTCGGCAGGCAGGCACTGGCTCCGCCGCGAGTCGGCCGGCCGGTCGGGCCCGTTCGCAGAAGCCTCCGCTGGCCCCACCGCCGTCGGCGGAATGTCAGCACCGCCCGCGTTGATGTTTCCGATGCCCGAGCACGGTGAGCCGTCGGCGTTCGTACACGGTGGCGCTGGTGGTGGATCCGCGTTTGCAGCCGGGGCCAGGGCGACCGCAGCGGCAGCGGCGGCACCGGCGAACAGTACGGGTATCAGTCGCGCAATCTTCGCCATCATGATCTTGGTTTACCACCAAAAAGACGAACGCGACAACAGCGCCGTCGATGGCACTGTCGCCGCGTTCGTCGACTACGTATTCGGTTGTTGGACTACGGGTTAGCCGGAGTTACGGAGTGATCTCGCGGCAGCCGTATATCGGTACGCAGCCGCTGGCTCCGTCTGGCCCGGCTTCACCGAACACACCGCCTGGCAGGCTGCCTGCGGCACCACTGGGATCGGCGCCACCTTGGACTCCGCCGGGAATCTCGCCGGAGGCGCCGTCGGGCGCTACGACTTCGCACGCCGTTCCGTCAGGATTGGTGCATGGCGGCGGCGGTCCCGGCTCACCAGCGGCGATTGGGGCGAGCGCGATGGCAGCTGCCGATGCGCCCGCGAAGAGCAATGGCGTCAGGGTTTTTATTTTCGCGTTCATACAAAATGGCTACCCACGACCCCGGATTTTCTAAACCACAAGGGTGTCTAAGCAAAAGGCTTCGTCAGTCGCGGTGGTAACACCTTCATCAGCTGCACCAATGGCGCCCATGGCCACCACGGCACGGCCGCGCGGCCGGTTTCGCGCTCGATGGCGCTGACCATCGCCTTGGTTCCCGACTCGTTGTCGACCATCAGCATCGTCGATCCCGACTTCGCCGTCATCTCCGATTCGATGTAGCCGGGCTCCAGCACAGTCACCTTGATCGGACCTCTTGGATATTCGGCCCGCAGCGATTCGCCCAATGACGACACGCCGGCCTTGCTCGCGGCGTAGGCGGCCTTGACGCCGGGCACACCTTTGTTGCCGAGCACCGACGAGATGAGCACCAAGTGCCCGCCGCCAGAATTCTTGAACATCTCGATGGCGGTTTCGATCTGGACCAGCGCGGCGACCAGATTCGTCTCGATGGTCTGCTTGTTCGCCCACAGCTTGCCGGATCCCAGCGGCGCGCCCTTGCCGATGCCGGCGTTGACGATGACGCGGTCGATGCCGCCCAGCTGGTCTTCCAGCTCGGCGAACACCTTCGGCACCTGCTCGTGGTCATTGACGTCGAGGGCCGCTACGGCGACGGTGATGCCGGGTTGCCGCTCTGTCAGCTCGGCCTTGAGCTCGTCGAGCCGGTCCAGGCGACGGGCGCACAATGCGAGGTCGCGGCCCTTGGCGGCGAATGCCCTGGCCATGCCCGCGCCGAGGCCGGAGCTGGCACCCGTGATCAAGATCTTCTGCCGAGTCACCCCGACAGCCTAAGCATGATGGAGCGATGAGCCGTAATCGAACTGCTGCGCTGCTGGTGGTCGGGTCGCTGCTGGTGGGCGCCTTTCCCGCTACCGCCAGCGCCGAGCCCGCCAGCCCGCTGTACCGCCTCGTGGACACCGCAGCCCAACGGCTGGCGACCGCCGATCCGGTCGCGGCGTCCAAGTGGATCAACGGCGGCCCCATCACCGATGGCCAGCGCGCCAACCAGGTCCTGGACGCGGTCAGCGCCGACGCCACCGCCCACAGCATCGACCAGCAGTACGTACGGACGGTCTTCACCGACCAGATCAACGCCACCGAAGGCATCGAATACGCGCGCTTCGGTCAGTGGAAATTCGACCCACCGGCCGCACCAACCACCGCTCCTGACCTCGCCGACTCGCGGACCGCGATCGACGGCTACAACAAGACGATGGTCGACGAGATTGCCCTGCAATGGAATTCACTGCACAGCCCGGCGTGTTCGGCCGAGCTGCAAGCGGCCACAGACGCCGTCGCGGCCGACCGTTCGGCTCGATCCGCTGTACCGGCAGGCGCTGTCGTCGGCGACGCGGTCCTACTGCCCGACTACTTGAGCAGCCGCGACAGCCGCCGATCGGCGAGCACCTTGCCGCCGGTCTGGCACGTCGGGCAGTACTGAAAAGACTTGTCGGCGAATGACACTTCCCGCACCGTGTCGCCGCACACCGGACACGGCAGGCCGGTGCGGGCGTGCACCCGCAGGCCTGACCGCTTCTCCCCCTTCAACGTCGCCGCCTGCTGTCCGACCGAACGTGACACCGCGTCGGTGAGCACCGAAATCATCGCGTCGTGCAGTGCCGCGAGCTGCGCATCGGTCAGCTTGTTCGCCGTCGCGAACGGCGACAGCTTGGCCACGTGCAGGATCTCGTCGCTGTAGGCGTTGCCGATGCCGGCGATCACCTTCTGGTCGGTGATGACCGTCTTGATCCGACCGCCCTGCGCTGTCAGCACCTCCGCCAGTCCGTCTGGCGACAGCTCCAGCGCGTCCGGCCCGAGCGCCGCTATCCCGGGCACCTTCGTGGGGTCGTCGACCAGCCAGACCGCCAACCGCTTCTGCGTGCCCGCCTCGGTGAGATCGAATCCCGGTGCGGCGCCCGGTGTTCCGAGGTGAACCCGCAGTGCGATCGGGCCCTTGCCCGGCTTGAGCGGTGCCGCGGCCAGCTGATCCGACCACCGCATCCAGCCCGCCCGGGACAAATGGGTGATCAGATGAAGGTCACCCGCCTGCAGGCCGAGGTACTTGGCCCACCGGTTGGCGCCAGTCACCTCCTGGCCGTGCAGCGCACTGGTCGGCGGATCGAACGTCTTCAGTACCGACAGGGCGGACACGTCGACGCGTCCGATGGTGAGACCGACGGCGTGCCGACGGAGGTGGTCGGCCAGGGCCTCGACCTCGGGCAGTTCGGGCATGAATCCAGTGTGCCCGTCAGGCGCGGGTCACGCGTCGGGTGTCCCGCACGATCAGCGACAGCGCCCAGCTGACGATCGACAACACGATCGCCGCCCAGATCGCCGTCCACCAGAAGTCGTCGATGTAGAGGCCCCAGTGCGTGGTGTTTTCGGTGATCCACGAGGTGATCCAGAGCATCAGTGCATTGATCACGATGTGGATGAGGCCGAGCGTGAGGATGTAGAGCGGAATCGAGATGAGCTGCACGATCGGCTTGATGATCGCGTTGACCAACCCGAAGATCACCGCGACGACCAAGATGATCCCGATCCTCTGCAGGGTTGTGTCGCCGCCGACGAAGTCGACCCCGGAAACGACCAGGGTAACTATCCATAAAGCGAATCCGGTCAATGCCGCCCGCAGCACAAATGCCACCATGCCGCCGATCCTGCCATGCCCGCGAATGGCTCGGGCCGTCATCAAATGCGCAGCAGATACGTATCCATGATCCAGCCGTGGCTGGCTCGTGCCTCGGCGCGCATCTCAGCGATCTTCTCGCCGACCTCGCCGACGGTGCCCGACACCAGCAGCTCGTCGGGCGTGCCGAGGTAGGCGCCCCACCAGATGCGGGTCTCCGGCGGACACGACCGGAATGCGCAGTCGCCGTCGAGCATCACCACGGCGCTGCCCGCCAACCCGTCGGCCGCCAGCCGCCTGCCGGTGGTGATCACCACGGGCTCGCCGATGTCGTTGAGCGGTATGCGATGTCGGGCCGTCAGCGCCTGGATTGCGGTGATTCCTGGGATGACGTCGTAGGAGATCTCGACGCGCTGAGCCACCGCGTCGAGGATCCGCAGCGTGCTGTCGTACAAGGACGGGTCGCCCCACGCGAGGAAGGCGCCGACGCCGTCGGGTTCCAGTTCGCGTTCGATGGCGTCGGCCCAAACGCCTGCGCGTGCCGAGTGCCATTCCTCGACGGCCTGCCGGTACTCGCCGTCCTTCGCGCGCCGAGGGTCCGCGAGTTCGACGAACCGGTAGCCCGGCTCGCGGATGAAGCGTTCACAGATCTGGCGCCGCAGCGCCACCAGGTCGTTCTTCGCCTCCCCCTTGTCCATCGCGAAGAACACCTGCGTGTCGTTCAGCGCGCGGACGGCCTCCGCCGTCAGATAGTCGGGGTCGCCCGCCCCGATACCGATGACGTGGATCCGACGAGTCACGCCCGTGAGTATGCGCTAGCCCTCGCCGCCCTTCGTGCGGCGCAGTTTCTCGGCGCGCTCGATGTCCTTCTCTTCGGCCTTCTCGTTCTTGTCGAGGACGCGGGTGTCGCGCGGGGGCAATTGGATGTCGCGCTCGGCGGGCAACCCGGCCTGCAGTTGACGGCCGCGTTCGAGTTCGGCATCCAGTTCGGCGCCGAACAGCAAGGCCAGGTTGGTGATCCACAACCAGAGCAGGAAGACGATCACCCCGGCGAGCGTGCCGTAGGTCTTGTTGTAGCTGCCGAAGTTCGCGACGTAGAGACCGAATAACACTGACGCCGCGACCCACATGAGGATCGCGAACGCCGCCCCGATGCTGATCCAGCGGAACTTCGGCTGCTTCACGTTCGGCGTGGAGTAATACAGCACGGCCACCGCCAGAACGACGCACACCAGAATCACCGGCCACTTCACGATGTTCCACGCCGTGACCGCGACCGAACCTGCCCCGATCGCGTCGCCGACGGCTTCGGCCACCGGACCGCTGACCACCAGCATGACCGCGACTGCCGTAGCCAACATCAAGCCGGCCAAGGTGAGAACCAGCTGCAGCGGCCGCAGCTTCCAGACCGGGCGACCCTCGTCGATCTCGTAAATCCGGTTCATCGCGCGACCGAACGCCCCGACGTAACCCGACGCCGACCACAGCGCGGCCAGCGCGCCGGTGATCAACGCGACGCCCGCTGACGGCGATTGCACCAGCTGCTCTATGGGCTGGCGCAGCAAATTCATTGCGTCGCTCGGCACGACGCCCGCGGCCATCTGCAGCACCGCATCGACGGTTTGGCGGCCCTGCCCGAGCACGCCCAGCAGCGACACCAACACCAACAGCGCCGGAAACAGCGACAGCACCGCGTAATACGTGAGTGCTGCCGCGAGGTCGGTGCACTGGTCCTGCTGGAACTCCCGCGCGGTCTTCCGCAGCACATAGAACAGCGACGGCTTGGTGAGATCGGTTGGCGAGTCTGGTTTCCGCGGATCGTCGGGGTCTGGTGGACGATGTTCAATCTGTTCGACGGCCATACGGGCCGATACCCGCTTACGGTCGCGTCAAACGGCCCGAGACCCAAAGTATCCGGTACCGCGGGTATTGACATCTTTTGCCCGGCCTCCTTACCGTTGAGACACAACACCCATAAAGAGGGAGTCGCGGATGACCGCCTCGATGAGGCAGCAGCCAGCACCCACCCGCCAAGAGTTCGCCGAGCGTCTGCTCAAGGGGTCGGTGAAGAAGTCCTACGCGCCGGTGGTCGACATCGACTGGGATGCGCCGCTCGACCCCGACAAATTCTTCCTACCGCCGGAAAGTGTCTCGCTCTACGGCACCCCGCTGTGGGACGAGATGACCCGCGAACAGCAGATCGAGCTGTCGCGACAGGAGCTCGTCAACACCCTGTCGGCCGGCATCTGGTTCGAGAACATCCTGAACCAGGCGCTGCTGCGCAAGATCATGCACCAGGATCCGACGGCCCGTTCCACGCATTACGAGCTGACCGAGCTCGGCGACGAGACCCGCCACATGGTGATGTTCGGCAAGGCGATCGAACACATCGGCGCGAAGCCGGTGCAGCCGCGGTGGTGGCATCGGGTCGTCATCAACGCGCTGCCGTTGGGTTTCAAGGGGTCCGTGCTGTGGGTGGCCGCGCTGATCGGCGAGGAGATCTTCGACTCGATTCAGCGGCGGATGATGGACGACCCCGAGCTGCAACCGATGGTCCAGCGCCTCATGCGGATTCACGTGACCGAGGAAGCACGGCACATCCAGTTCGCCCGCGACGGGCTGCGGAAGCGGACGCCGACCATGGGCCGTCCCGTTCGGCTGTGGGTGTCCAATATCAACGGCTTGGGCGGGTACTTCTTCCGCTACCTGTTCACCAGCAGGATTCCGTACTTGCGCGTCGGCCTCGATGCGAACCGAGCGCGGCACCTCGCCAGGACCAGCCCGCACCGTCACGAGGTTCAGGTCGCGGGTTTCGCTCCGCTGGCCGCGTTCCTCGAAGAGGTCGGTCTGATGGGACCGATCGCGCGCCGGCTGTGGCGACGCACCGGTTTTCTTCCGCAATGACAGAAGACCGCTGCTACGACGTCGTCGTCGTCGGGGTGGACCGCGCCGAGAAACGCCTCGCCCAAGCCGGCATCACCGACATCGCAGTCGTGGAATGTGATCTCAGCGGTGCCGCGTTCGACGAGGCGACCCACACGTGGACCCTGCCGGTGTGCCGGGCCCGGATCGTAGTCACGAACCAAACCCGTTCCGGACGCGAGGATCTCGCACCCTATCTCGGTGTTGCAGTGCACGGCGTGCCGAACTATTTCATGGTCACCGGCGTGGATGCCGTCGCCGACGCGCGGCTCAACTACATTGCCGACTGCCTCGAACTGATGCGCCGCACGGAAAGCACCCGCATCGAGGTGCTGTTCAGCACCCAACGCATGTTCGCCATGCGCGGGGCCGACAAAGCCGACCGCGCGGACGCGTCGTACTGGCAGCGGATGGCGAAGGCGGCGCCGAGCGCATTCGACCTGAGCTCGGACATCGGCGTCGTCGACGAGATCTACGACGGCGCAGCGACGATCCGTGTCGGCGACGACGAGCACAGGGTACGGGTCCGTCTGTCCGGCCGCCTCGATCCCATTGACGGCCGATATCACTGGCAGGGAACGGTTTTCGACACCCTGCAGGACGAGGTGCTGACAGGGTCGAACCCGGTGACGTTGACGATCGGGGATCGGACGACGCAGTGCCGGATCACCGAGCGAACGCCGCAGGGCAGGTACTCGGTCGTCGGCGTCGGGACGCCGCCCTACGCTCTTGACGACGTCGAGGTCGTCGTGCCGAGCCGGTAGCGCGGCGCGACGACGAGAAGCACGACGGCGAACACCGCTCCGACAACGCCCGAGACGAGGAGCGGCAGGCTGCCGTCGGCCCCCCACAACAGACCGGCCCACACACCGGCGATCAAGATTGCGAACCCGCTGGCGCCCTGGAACACACCCTGCGCGCTGCCCTGTAGATCGGATCCTACGAGCGACGAAATCCACGCCTTCGCGACGCCATCGGTGCATCCGGTGAACAGGCCGTAGACGCCGATCAGCACCCACGCTGTGACGATGTCGGTGGTCAGCCCGAGGCCGATGTAGCCGACCGCGAAGAACACCAGACCGATTCCGAACACCGCGGGCCGCGGAATGCGGTCGGCGAGCAGCCCGGCCGGATAGCTCGACAGCGCGTAGACCAGGTTGTAGCCGACGTAGGCCAGAATCACCTCGACAACCGAGAAGCCGATCTCGTTGAGCCGCAACAGCAAAAGGGCATCCGGAAAGTTGACGATGCCGAACGCGACCAGAAGCACGGTCACCCGCCAGTACCCCCTGGGCAGATCCCGCACGTGCGCGAAGATCGCTTTTGGCTGCGCGGGCACCGCCCGCGGCGTCTCGCGCGCCAGGAAAACCAGCGCGACGCTCAACACCGCCGGAACGACGGCAACCCACAGCAGCGGCGCGATCTGATGGTCGAGAAGTTCATAGCCGGCCAGGCCGATTAGCGGGCCGACCACCGCGCCGAACGTGTCCATGGCGCGGTGGAATCCGAACACCCGGCCGCGGGCGGCGTCGTCGATGCCGTCGACGAGCAGTGCGTCGCGCGGCGCTCCGCGAATCCCCTTGCCGAGCCGGTCGACGACCCGCCCGGCCAGCACGCCGGGCCACGCCGTGGCTGCCGCGACGATCACCTTGCCGAGCGCCGCCATGCCGTAGCCGGTCGCGATAAGGGGCCGCCGCGCGTAGCGATCGCCGAGCGGACCGGCCGCAAGTTTGGTCAGCGACGCCGCCCCCTCGGCGACACCCTCGACGGCGCCGACGACCGCCGCGGGCGCGCCGAGTACCGAGGTCAGGTAAATCGGCAGCAGCGGGTAGAGCAGTTCGCTCGCGGTGTCCTGAAGGAAGGAGACGGCGGACAGCACCCGCACATTGCGGGTCAGCCAGCTGGGCACCTGTTACATGATGCCGTGCCTAGGACGGATCCTCGTTTGTGAGCGCCCGATAGCCGTGCGCCTCGGCCCGCGCGAACGCCGCGCGAACAAGGCCGATGATCAAACCCTGTATGGCCGCGGCGACGAAGGCTTCCCGCGTCGAACGGGACAGATCCTGCGGCTCTGGCGGTTCTTCGTCGGACGGATTGACCCGCTGCCAGACCTCGGTGAAGATCTTTCCCGCGATCAAGCCACCGGCGACACTCGTGGCGATGGAGAGGGGCTTGTAGATGGCCTTCGACGCGCTCATGGCCTCCGCGTACCCGGCCAGGCGGCGCCGAAACGCACCGGCGGCGCCGAATAGAACACGTTCTAGTATTCGTGGATGCGGTTCACCTACGCGGAAGCGATGACCGACCCGACCTACTACGTGCCGCTTGGCCAAGGCCGCCGAGGACGCGGGCTACCACGCGATGACGATCGCGGACAGCATCGCCTACCCGTTCGAGTCGGACTCGAAGTATCCCTACACCCCCGACGGCAACCGCGAATTCCTCGACGGCAAGGCGTTTGTCGAAGCGTTCGTCCTCGCAGGCGCCCTTTGTGCGGTGACGACCCGGCTGAGGTTCAACTTTTTCGTCCTCAAGCTGCCGATCCGCCCGCCGGCGCTGGTGGCCAAGCAGGCCGGTTCGCTGGCTGCGATCTTCGGCAACCGGCTCGGGCTCGGCGTCGGCACCAGCCCGTGGCCGGAGGACTACGAGCTGCTGGGTGTCCCATTCGCCAAGCGCGGCAAGCGAATGGACGAATGCATCGACATCATCAAGGGTCTGACGTCGGGTGACTACTTCGAGTTCCACGGCGAGTTCTACGACATCCCGAAGACCAAGATGACTCCCGCCCCGTCCGAGCCGATTCCGATACTCATCGGCGGGCACGCCGAAGCCGCCCTGCGCCGGGCGGTCCGCTGCGACGGCTGGATGCACGGCGGCAGCGGCCGCAAGGAACTCGATCGACTCATCGGCCGGCTCGACCAGATCCGCGAGGAAGAAGGCCGCACCGGCCCGTTCGAGATCCACGTCATGTCCGCCGACGCCTATACCCCCGACGGGATCAAGCGGCTGGAGGACAAGGGCGTCACCGACGCCATCGTCGGCTTCCGCAACCCCTACATCATGGGCAACGACACCGAGCCCCTGGACACAAAGATCCGCAACCTCGAGACCTTCGCCGAAAAGGTCATGTCAAAGGTGTGATCAAGAGGTAGGTGTGGGTAACCAACATTCAATGAGCCCTGCCTGCACGCTGACGGTCACCGAGGATTTTGTGGATGGTGCCACAGTGCTCACCCCCGACGGCGTGCTGGACTCCTCCACCTATCGGTCCCTGCGCGACGAAGTGATCGAAGCGGCCCTCGGCGAGCCACGGGCGGTCATTATCGACGTCGGCCGGCTGTCCGTACCGGCCGATACGTCCTGGTCGGTGTTCAGCAGCGCGCACTGGCACGTCGACGGCTGGCCGAACACGCCGATCGTGCTCGTGTGCGGGCACCCGGACATGCGATCCGCTTTCGGCCGAAGTGGGGCGTCGCGATGGGTCTCCGTCTATCCGACGATCCAGACGGCGCTGGCCACCCTGCAACGCCGCGACGTCAAGCGGCACCGAGCCAGAGCCGCGCTGCCGGCAGATCTGTCCAGTCTGCGCCGGTCGCGTGAACTGGTGGAACGGTGGCTCACGCTATGGGCGCACACCGATCTCATCCCCGTGACCCAGGTGATCATCACCGCGTTGGTCGAGAACGTCCTGCAGCACACCGACAGCGGACCCGACGTCCGGCTCCAAGCCGACGGTGCGACTGTCACGGTCGCCGTCGATGACGCCAGTTGTGTGCAGGCGAGCCTTCGCGAAACGCCGACGCATGCCGGCCATCCATGGGGCCTACGGATCGTGAATGCGCTCTGCCGTCAGTGGGGTAACGCGCCCACCCGCTCGGGCAAGACAGTGTGGGTCATCGTCGGCCGGGAGAACCGCATCTAGCCTTTCGCGCCGAGTGACTCATCGATCAGGCGTGGGCTCAGCACGTTATCGAGGACCATGGTTGCGCTGCCGATGACGCCAGAGCTGGTCTCCGTAGGTGGTTGGCACGACTTGGAGCACACGCGTCGCGAGCGCGGTCGCGTTGCCGTACAACGTTTCCCGCAGACCGGCCACGAAGATGTCGTATGCCCTGGCCATATCGCCGGCGACGACCAGCAGCGCGGGATTGAGCAGATTCACCGCGCCGGCGAGAACCTCGCCGACGTGACGCCCGCTGTCCCGGATCAACCTGCGCGCTTCTGGGTCACCGCCGTTGGCCAACTCAACGACGTCGCGGATGTGGCCGACCGCGCGGCCCTGTTGCGTCAGCGCCCGCACCAGCGCCCAACCACCCGCGATCGCTTCCAGGCAGCCGGTGTCACCGCATCGGCACGGCAACCCGTCGGCGGCGGGCGTCTTGTTGTGACCGAACTCCCCGGCCGCTTGTACCGCACCACGCTGTAGCGAACCCCCGGCGATGATGCCGGCTCCGAGACCCGTCGAGGCCTTGATGACGAGCACATCGTCGACGACCTGGCGGTCGCCCCGTCGCTCCGCCAGCGCAATGACATTGGCGTCGTTGTCGAGGATGACGGGCGCGTCGGTCAACTCAGCGAAGTAGGGCTGCCAGCGGAACCCCGTCCCATCCGCTCATGATCGGCGAGTCGAGGCTGCAGCCGCGGAGCTGGTCGACCGTCCCGGGCAGACACAGCCCGACGCCGTGGATGCGCGCACTGCGGTGCCCATCGAGTAGGACATCGAGCCTCTTGACCACGTCGGGCATCAGCTCGTCGGGACCGATGCCGATCTCTTGGTCGATATCACCTGCGGCCAGGATCTCGCCGGCAAGGTTGCACACCGCCAGCCGGGTCCGGCTGCGCCCGATCGCGGCGGCGAGCACGACGCCGGCGTCGGCGTTGCATGTCAGCAGTGCGGCGGGACGCCCACCCGTGGACGGCGCTTGTTCGCGTTCGGTGATCAGACCCAGATCCGCCAGGGCAGCCACGCGGGCGGCCACGGCGGTGCGGGACAGGCCGGTCAGTTCGCCGAGCTCAGCGCGTGTAGTGGCGCCCGCGGCACGGATGAGGCCGTAGATATCGCCAGCCGAGGTGGCCGACGAAGTTCGGGAAAAGGCCATGTCATCGATTCCAATAGGGCCGATCAGGGTCGACGTCAATCGTAACCTGCGCCACTTTTACCGTCAAAATGCCTAAGTCGGTTTGCCGATTGGCCAAAGTCTCGTTAGCGTGGCCAGGGTCCGACAAACAGGAAGGTCCAACGTTTGTGACCATCTCGCTTGAACGTCCTTTGACGACCCCGTCTCCGTTGTCGCCCCCGCGCCCTCGGTGCGCTGGCTGGCGGTTTTGGCGCTGGCCTTCGGCGGGTTCGGCATCGGAACCACCGAGTTCGTCGCGATGGGACTGCTTCCAGATATCGCGTCCAGCTTCGCCATCTCCGAACCGACCGCCGGGCACGTCATTTCGGCGTACGCGCTCGGCGTGGTCGTCGGCGCGCCATTGATCGCCGCCCTCACCGCCCGGCTGCCCCGAAAGACGGTGCTGCTCGGGCTGATGGCGGTGTTCACGATCAGCAACCTGGTCAGCATGTTCGCCCCGTCGTACGAAATGCTGATCGTCGCCCGCTTCGTCGCCGGTCTGCCCCACGGGGCGTTCTTCGGCGTCGCCGCAATGGTGGCGTCCTTCCTGATGGGACCGAAGAACCGGGCCAAAGCCGTTGCGCATGTGATGACGGGGCTCACCGTCGCGACCGTTGTCGGTGTGCCGATGGCCTCGTGGCTCGGCCAGGCCCTTGGCTGGCGCAGCGCATTCGGTCTCGTCGTCGCCGTTGGAGTGATGACCCTCACCGCGATCGCATTCTGGCTCCCGCCGCTGCGGTCGATGCACGTGACCAGCCCGCTGACCGAACTCGGTGCGCTCAAACGCGTGCAGGTGTGGTTGGCGATGCTGGTCGGCGTGGTCGGATTCGGTGGCATGTTCGCCGTATACACCTACATCAGCACGACGATGACCGATGTCGCGGGGATGCCCCGCGCGCTGGTTCCGTTGGCGCTCATGGTCTTCGGCCTCGGCATGGTGGTGGGGAATCTGCTCGGCGGCAAGATGGCCGACGTTTCGGTGGTTCGAAGCCTGTACGTGACGATGAGCGCCCTTGGCGTCGCACTGACGGTGTTCGTGTTGGCCTCCCACAACCCGTGGACGGCGCTGCTGGTGTTGTTCGCGATCGGCGCCGCAGGCTCGGCGATGGGGCCGGCACTGCAGATCCGGCTGATGGACGTCGCGCACGACTCCAGAACGTTGGCGGCCTGCCTCAACCACTCGGCGCTGAACATGGCCAACGCGATCGGCGCTCTGGTCGGCGGGCTTGTCATCGCGGCCGGGTACGGCTACACCGCGCCCGCGGCTGCGGGGGCGCTGCTCTCTGCCGCGGGAATGCTCGTCCTCACCGGCTCATTGGTGTTGCAGCGAAGGACCAACGCCGCGACCGTGTGACGGGTAGGCGTGAATCAGCGCGCTGCTCAGCTTCGGCACTTCGTGGATCAGCTCGTGCTCGGCGTCGTGAGCAAGCCGGTGCGCCTCGTCCAGGCTGGTGCCGGGTTCGACGTCCAACTCGGCGTCGGCGTGCAGGCGGTGACCGATCCATCGCATCCGCACACTGCGCACGGCCTTGACCCCCGGCCGTGACGCCAAGGTCGCCTCGGCGGTGTCGACGATCTCCGGGTCGACCCCGTCCAGCAGGCGCCGGAACACATCCCTTGCCGCAGTTCGCAATACGGCCAGGATGGCCACGGTGATGAGCAGGCCGAAGATTGGGTCTGCGAGCGGGAAGCCGAGCGCTACGCCGCCGGCGCTCGCCAACACCGCCAATGATGTGAAGCCGTCGGTGCGGGCATGCAGACCGTCGGCAACCAGTGCGGCAGAACCGATTCGGCGGCCGATGCGGATGCGGTACAGCGCCACCAACTCATTTCCGATGAAGCCGACGAATCCTGCGGCAGCGACCCAGCCCACGTGTTGGATCTGCACCGGATGAATCAGCCGCATGACGGCCTCGTATCCGGCGATGACGGCCGACAGAGCGATCATTGCGACGACGAAGAGCCCGGCGAGGTCCTCGGCGCGGCCGAAGCCGTAGGTGTAGCGACGCGTCGCCGCGCGCGTTCCCAATGCGAATGCGATCCACAACGGCACAGCCGTCAACGCGTCGGAGAAGTTGTGAATGGTGTCCGCGGCCAACGCAACCGACCCGGAGAGCACCACAATGACGGCCTGCGCGAGCGCGGTGAGACCGAGCGCCACGAGGCTGATCTTGACCGCACGGATGCCGATGGTGCTGGATTCCAATGCGTCGTCGACGCTGTCGGCGGCGTCGTGGCTGTGCGGGAGCAGGTGCGGACTCATCGTCGAGCCTTCGTCAGCGGCCGCACCTCGCCGCGGTGGTGGGCGGGAACGCCCGGCCCGGCGTGCTCGGCGTTGAAGACGGCGTCTGTCACCAACTGGCGGACATGCTCGTTCTCGAGGCTGTAGTAGATCGTGGTGCCCGCCCTGCGAGTGCTGACCAGCCGGGCCATCCGAAGCTTGGCCAGGTGCTGCGAGACGGATGGCGCCGGCTTGCCGACGAACTCGGCCAGTTCGTTGACGGACAGTTCGCGATCCACCAGTGCCCACAACACGTGGACCCGGGTGACATCGGCCAGCATCCGGAACACCTCGACGATCAACCCCACCTGGTCGTCGTCGATGCGAGATCGTTCCGCACTATCTGCATTCATACGTAGATAGTAGATGATGCAATCGGCGATCTTGAAGGTCTTGCGCCTTCTACCGTGAGCGAATGCTCATGTCCCGGAAAGCTGCTGTGCACCGTCTACGCCGCGATCGCGCTGGTAGCGCTGATCGCCACCTGGAGTCAGAACATCCTGTTCTTCCGCGACGGCGGAAGCTTCTTGGGGTTCTGGGAAGCCACCAAGGCCAATGCCGCATCGCGATCGATCACCGTCGATATCGCGCTGCTGCTCCTCGCGGTGGCGATCCTGATGGTGATCGAGGCGCGCAGGCTCGGTGTGAAGTACGTGTGGGCCTACATCATCGGCGGTTTCTTGATCGCGATCAGCGTGACGTTTCCGTTGTTCCTGCTGGCCCGCGAACTGCGCTTGGAGAAGTCGGACGCGACAGAGTTGCGCAATGTCGACTCGATCCTGCTTGCGGCGCTCGCCGGCTTCACGCTGGCGTTCACCATCTGGGTCGATGTCGTCTGAGTGCTAGCCGCTCTCGGCAGCGATCCTGGCACGCTCCGTCATCGACGCGATGACACCGCCGTCGTTCAGGATGTCGGTGCCGGTGAGGTAGCCGGCCTTGTCACTTGCACAGAACGCCAGCAGGTCGGCCATCTCCTCCGGCTTGCCCCAGCGCGGTACCGCGGCGTCGGCGACCATCGCGCCCGGCCCCGGCGTCCGCCTCCAGCTGACCCATTTCGGTGTCGATCGACCCTGGCGAGACGGAGAGGATGCGGAGGCCCTTGCCGTTGAACCGTTCGCATTGTGCGACGGAGTACCACCGGACGAAGCTCTTGCTCACCGCATAGGCGATGCCGGATTGCATCTCCTCACGGAACGATGCTGCACGCCGCCAGCATGTCCTTCATGAACGCGTCCTGGTCCTGCAGCGCCTGCGGGAATTGCTTTGTCGGGACCATGTTCTCGGGCAACATGTGCGCCGCCATCGACGCCACGTTGACGATCGCGGCGCCCTCTCCTGCGCTTGCGAAGAACGCCTCGTTGACATTGACCGTGCCGACCGCGTTCGTCCGCATGACGTATTCGGCGGAGCCCATGCTGGGGCTGACACCGGCGGTGTGGATCACCGAGGCGACCGTGCCGAGCGCGGACGCGGTTTCGAGCAAGCCGTCGACCGCCGTCCGGTCGGTGACGTCGCAGTTGACGGCCTCGACGGTGATCCCGAGGCCATCCAGCGTTTTCGCCGCCTCGTCGAGGCGGTCCTGCCGGACGTCGCAGAGGACGAGGGTGTGGTCGCGCCCGACGACCTTCGCCGTCGCAAGTCCCATGCCACCTGCACCACCGGTGATCACCGTCACTGAAGTCATGGCTAGTGATGCTAGCCATCACGGTCAATAGATCGCGGTGAACATCGCAGCCACCGCATCGGCGATGGCCTCCCGCGCCGGTACGAGGTATTTGCGTGGGTCCGTCACGGTGTCGTCGGACGCCAGGTGGGCGCGCACGGCGCCGGTGAAGTGGACGTTCAACAGCGTCCCGACGTTGATCTTGGTGATGCCGGCACTCACGGCCTTGCGAAGTTCTTCGTCGGGAACCCCAGAGGAGCCGTGCAGCACGAGCGGCACGGGCACCGCCGAACGCAGTCGGGCGATCAGATCGAAGTCCAGCGATGCGGTCCGCTCCGACATGGCATGGGAGCTGCCGACGGCGACCGCCAGGGCGTCGACGCCCGTGGCGGCTACGAACGAAGCGGCCTCCACTGGGTCGGTGCGCACTCCTGGCGCATGCGCTCCGTCCTTGCCGCCGACCTCGCCCAGTTCGGCTTCGAGAAACATGCCGCGTTGGTGAGCCCATTCCGCAGCCGCCCTGGTGGCCTCGACATTGGCGTCGTAGTCGAGTCTGGAGGCGTCGAACATTGCCGAGCTGACGCCGTTTTCGGCACTGGCATGAAGTAGCGCCACGTCCTCGACATGGTCGAGGTGGACCGACGCGGGAATGGCAGCTGCGGCGGCGACAGCCGTGGTCGCCGCGGCGATGGGCGCCAATCGGCCACCGTGGAACTTCACCGTGTTCTCGCTGATCTGCAGGATCACGGGTCGTTCGACCCTTTCGGCACCCGCGACGATCGCCTCGGCGTACTCGAGGGTGATGACGTTGAAAGCCACCACTCCCGTCCCGGAGCGATAGGCAGCCGCGACCAGGTCAGCGGTCCGGGCGAGTGGCATCAGCTGTCCTTCGAGTCGCTTGACAATGTTCCAACGAAACGCAACTATATCCATCAGATTCCAAATTGGACAAGACTGCGATGGCCAAGGAGCGACATGCACGGCACGCTGTTCGTCGGCCTCGATGTCGGGACCACCACAAGTAAGGCCGTGGTGTTCACCGAGGACGGCGATCCGGTCGCGTCCGGGCGCGCGGTCACCCCGTGGACGGTGACGACTTCAGGCGCCGAACTCGAAGCGAAAGCCCTGCTTCAAGCGGCCAAATCCGCTGTAGCCGAAGCGTTGGCCGACTGCCCGCCGGGACCGATAGGCGGACTCGGCGTGGCAAGCCTGGCCGAGTCGGGAGTGCTACTCGACCGACACGGCGAGCCCGTGGCTCCCGTCATCGCCTGGCATGACACCCGCGACGATGTGGAATTGGATAGCCTGCGCAACGTCGTTGGCGCACAGGCATTCTCGGCGACGACCGGGCTGCCGCTGCGGCAGCAATGGTCTCTGACAAAACACCGGTGGCTGATCGACAACGTCCCGTCTGCGGGCAGCGCAGTGCGTCGACTCAACGTCGCGGAATGGATCGTGCGTGGGCTTGGAGGTGACGAAGCCACCGAACAGTCCCTCGCATCGCGGACCGGCTGGCTGCGTCTGGCGGAACGCGACTGGTGGGCGGACACGCTGGCGTGGTCAGGAGCCGATCAGTCGCTGATGCCGCCGCTGGTGACGGCGGGGACGCCGCTGGGCCGGGTCGGTGATGAGGTCGGGCTGCCGCGGCTGGCCGGCGCGGTGCTGACCGTCGCAGGCCACGACCACCAGGCCGCGGTGATCGGAGCAGGCGCCGACGGACCGGGTGACGAGCTGGATTCCTGCGGTACCGCTGAAGCGCTGGTCCGGACTATTGAACCGGGCCTCTCCCCCGACGTCGTCGCCGACCTCGCCGAGGCAGGCATCACCACCGGTTGGCACGCCGTCGCCGACCACTGGTGTCTGCTCGGTGCAACGCAGGGCGGCCTTGCGCTGCAACGCATCCTCGCGCTGCTCGGCAAGGACAGAGGCGACTTGGCCGCCCTGGACGCTGAGGCCATTGCCTTGCCCATGCCCGAGATACGCGTTGCGGCACCGGCATTCGGCAGACTCGACATCCTGGGCGTCGCCGACGACGCCGGTCCCGCCCGACTTTGGCGCGCGGCCATTGAAGCGGTCACCGAGCAAGCCGCCGAGATCCACGATGCGATGAGCCTCGTCAGCGGTGCGCACCGGACATTGGTGGTCACCGGTGGTTGGTCGCGCAGCGCCGGGCTCATCGCCGTCAAGCGGCGCCGCTTGGGAGAACTCGTACTGGCCGACGTCAACGAGGCCGGTGCGCACGGCGCGGCGCTCCTTGCGGCCAAAGCAGCTGCCGCCGACTCGTCGGCCCCGCCGGTGGCGGTGTCATGACCGACAACGTCGAAGCCCGCGCCCCGTATGCCGACCAACGTAAGAACCACATCATCGACCGCCTCCTGAGTAGCGGCCGCATCGACGCTGTGGAAGTCGCCGAATCCCTTGGCGTAACCGGGGAGACGATCCGCAAGGACCTCATTGCGCTGGAGCGCCAGGGTCTGCTGCGCCGCGTGCACGGCGGCGCAGTGCCCGTTCAATCGCTGGCTTTCGAGCCGTCGGTTGAGACTCGAACGCAGTTGGCCTCGGAGAAGATCCGCATCGCGCAGGCCGCGCTCCACCATCTGCCTGCACAAGGGTCGGTGCTCATCGACGCCGGATCCACGACCGCCAAATTGGTCGAGCTGTTCCCCGGCGACCGCGACCTGACGGTCTACACCAACACTGTTCCTCTGGCGATGTCGCTGCTGACTCGACCGCGGCTCACTGTGTTCACCCTTGGTGGGCGGCTGCGCAACGTGACCTTCGCCGAAGTCGGCGACTGGGCTGCGCGGGCGTTGGCCGAGATCAATGTCGACGTCGCCTTCCTGGGCACCAACGGAATCTCGATCGAACGTGGCCTGACCACTCCCGACCCTGCCGAGGCAGCCGTCAAACGACTGATGCTGGGCTGTGCCGCAAAACGGGTCCTGCTGGCCGACCACAGCAAGTTCGGCGTCGTCAAGGGCACCAAACACGGCGACCTCGACGACATCGACGTCCTGATCACCGATACCGGCCTCGACGATGGCCACTACGCGCAATTGCGCACCGCCGGTATCGAAGTGGAGCGAGCATGATCGTCACCCTCACGCCCAACCCGAGCGTGGACCGTACCGTGCTCATCGACGACGTCGTGCTCGGTTCGGTGAACCGCAGCCAACGCAGCTGGAGTGAACCCAGCGGCAAGGGCGTCAACGTCGCCCTTGCGCTGCACGCGCATGACGTACCGGTGCGAGCCGTCGTCACCGCAGGCGGTCCCGTCGGAGCGCAGTTGCAGCAGATGCTCGACTCTGCGGGGTTGGACACTGTCGTCGTGCCCATCGCCGGAGAGATCCGCAGCAACATCAGCCTCACCCAACCGAACGGTTCCGTCACCAAAATCAACGAGCCGGGTCCCAGCCTCAGCGCCGAGGAGACCGATCGGCTACTCCGCGCTGTCGCCGCAGAGGTCGGCGGCGCACGCTGGCTGGTCTGCGCCGGCAGCCTGCCCGCAGGCCTACCGGACAACTGGTACGGCGAAGTGGTCGAACTGGGGCACCGGAGCGGTGTGCCTGTCGCCGTTGACACCTCCGGGGCGGCGCTGGCCGAAAGCCTCTCGGCGGAGCCAGATCTGGTGAAGCCCAATGTGCACGAACTCGCGGAACTGGCTGGGCGAGCACCGCAGACGCTCGGCGAGGTCATCGACGCCGCTCAGGAAGTGCGCCGTCGGGGTGCCCGCACCGTGTTGGCCAGTCTCGGCGGCGATGGCGCGATTCTCGTCGACGCCGAAGGAGCCGTGTGGGGCCGTGCGCCGGTAGAGCGGGTCGTCAGTACCGTCGGCGCCGGCGACGCCATGCTCGCCGGTTATCTCAGCTGCCCGCATGGCCGCGCCGAGGCACTCGCCACCGCTCTACAGTGGGGAGCCGCCGCGGTGCAGAACGAGGGAACCCTGTTCTCGCCCAACGTATCCGGCGTTCAGGTGACGATGAGCGCCGCTATCGACGTCTCCCGCCCGCTGCACGACGAGAACCCCGAACACATACCCAACTACACGAAAAGGAGGTTGGGGTGAAACCGACGATGCAGGCGGTGGTGATCCACGGCCGCGAGGACTACCGACTCGAGCGGATTCCCGTGCCGACCCCGGGGCCTGGCGAAGCGCTGGTGAGGGTTCAAGCCGTCGGCATCTGCGCGAGCGACCTCAAATGCTTCCACGGGGCGCCGATGTACTGGGGCGACGGCCCCGTTCCGCCCAACGTCGACCTGCTGGTCACCCCCGGTCACGAATTCGTCGGCGAGATCGTCGCCATTGACGATCTCGGCCGGCAGCGATGGGGTGTGGACACCGGCGATCGCGTCGTGGCGGAACAGATCGTCCCGTGCTGGAAGTGCAGGTTCTGCCGCCGCGGCCAATACTGGATGTGCGCGCCGCACAGCATCTTTGGCTTTCGCCGCACCGTCAACGGGGCAATGGCGGAATACATGATCTATCCCGCCGACGCCATCGTCCACAAGGTGTCCGCTGATATCCCCGCCGCGCATGCGGCGTTCGCCGAACCGTTGTCCTGCGCGCTGCACGCCGTCGAACGGGCATCTATCAACTTTGGCGACGTCGTCGTCGTCGCCGGCTGCGGTCCGATCGGATTGGGCATGATCGCGGGGGCTCGCGCCAAGAGTCCAGCCCATGTCATCGCCCTGGATCACGTGCCCGCGAAGCTCGACCTGGCCGCGGCGTGCGGTGCCGACATCACGCTCAACGTCGCCACCGACGACGCGGAGTCCGTCGTGCGTGATTTGACCGAAGGCTACGGGGCCGATGTGTACCTCGACGCCACGGGGCACCCGTCGGCTGTTCCCCAGGGACTGAACCTGTTACGCAAGTTGGGCCGCTATGTCGAATACGGGGTCTTCGGGGAGCCGGTCACTGTCGACTGGACGGTTATCAGTGACGTCAAGGAACTCGACATCCTCGGCGCACACCTCGGACCGTATTGCTGGCCCACGGCCATCGCCATGATCGAGGCCAAAGTTCTACCGCTGGAACGAATCTGCAGCCACCAACTACCGCTTCATGAATTCCGTACCGGTATCGATCTTGTGGGCCGCGGCGCCGAATCCGTCAAGGTGACCCTGCTGCCCGGCGCCGAGTGATGACCGTCACCGTCGACGAAATCCAGGTCGCTGATCCGGCGGACGCCTGGACGCGAGCCGGGTTCAGCGTCGACTCCGATGCCGTCTGCCGGGTCGGCGGCGTTCGCATCCGGCTGGCCGGGCGTCGCCGCGGCACCGGCATCGTCGGGTGGTCGTTGCGCGGTCTGCCGCCGGACGGCTCGCTCGATGACCTCGACGGCGTCCCGACGACGAGGTCGGGTGCGGTTACCGCAGTGCCGGCGACACACGCGAACGGCGTCACCGCGATCGACCACGTCGTGCTGCTGTCGCCCGACCTGGATCGGACGGTCGAATCGATGGCCGCTGTTGGTGTGGAACCGCGCCGAGAACGGGACGGCGAACTCGGCGGACGGCCGATCCGCCAGATCTTCTTCCGGTTCGGAGAGGTGGTCATCGAGGCCGTCGGTTCGCCCGATACGGCGAGCGAGGGTCCATCCACACTCTGGGGGATCACGTACGTCGTCGCAGACATCGACGCGACTGCCTCGTTCTTCGGTGACCACACAGCACCGGTCAAGGACGCGGTGCAACCCGGTCGCCGGATCACCACGCTCCGACATCAGAGCTCTCGGGATGTCGGTCCGGACGGCGATGATCTCGGCGCGTCGCTGAGCCGACTGTTCGACGCAGTGCCTATCCTCGGCGCATGACCGATCCCGCAGACCGCGGCCCCGTCTTCGACGGTGTCCAGATCGGCAGGCCCGCGTCCGGCGCGCTCCTCGATGCCGGGTACCACACCCTCGCGGATCTGCCCGCCGATCTCGATGAGCTCCTCGCCCTTCACGGCGTCGGGCCGAAGGCCGTGCGTCTGCTCCGGCAGGCACAGGCGACCTGACGTCATGGGCGAGGACGTCGTGGTCATCCACACCGATGGCGGGTGCCGACCCAACCCCGGCCCCGGCGGCTGGGGGGCGGTGCTGCGCCAGCGTGCGCACGTCCGCGAGATGTGCGGCGGCGACTCCGGCGAGACAAGCAACAACCGGATGGAGTTGACCGCGCCGATCATGGCGCTGGAGGCGCTCACCAGACCCGTGGTCGTGCACCTCTACACCGACAGCACCTATGTCCGGAACGGCATCACCAAGTGGGTGCTCGGCTGGGAGCGCAACGGATGGAAGACCGCCGCGAAGCAGCCGGTGAAGAACGTCGACCTCTGGCAGCGGCTCCAAGCGGCCTGCGCGCGGCACCAGGTCGAGTGGTTCTGGGTGAAGGGGCACTCGGGCGTCGCCGACAACGAGTTGGCCGACGAGCTGGCGACCCGGGGTTTACTGGAAGCTATCGACGCTTCGGTCTGATTGCCGGAAGTTTCTGACGCGCCGCTATTCCCAGACAACTGGCGGAGACGCAGTATTCGAAGTGTGCGGTATTCGTTCGCCACAGAAATTCCACAACGAATTCCCGATATCTGATACTGCTCAACGGGCCGTAACGGTGCCGGTGAGTTCAAATGCCCGCCATAGGGTTGTCGGCGTTTCGCGGTGGTCAGGATCGATGCCGATGAGTCGGCCGCCGCCGAGGTGGACGGATTCGTGTTTGGCGTCGGCGTCGATGGTGACGAGGGCTTCGATGCCGGCCGGGGGAACGGTGGTGTCGTCTCCGCGCCATGTAGTGAGGCTGTTGTGGCCATGGATCTGACTGAACGGCATCTGGCGGTCTGCCCATCCGGGCAGCAGTTCGGTCATGGTGTCCGCCCACAGCGGCCCGGCGTCCGGGGCGGTGGTTCCGTGCAACATAGTGCCGGCGCGGAACACCGTATCGGCGCCCGCTTTCGCAAGGTCATTGATGCGGCGGGCGGCCTCGGCAGCGGTGGGTGGACCGCCGAGAACGCTGGCCCAGAATTCTGCGGTCATACCGGCGTGGGTGATGAGGAAGGACTCATATGAGGCTTCGACCGCGGCGGCGACTGTCGCGGCACCGTTCTGCCACCAGCGATTGAGGATACGGATGTGCTTGCGGCTCAAGGTTTCTGGCCAGACGAAGACCGGCGGCTGAAGGTAGTGTGCCTCGTGGTTACCGATGAGCTGAATCCACTGGGTGGGCTGGGTGCGTAGGTAGCGGTCGACGATGTCGACGACCTGCGCGGAGTCGGGGCCACGATGGATCAGATCACCGACCTGGATGACGACCAGATCCTCGGGTAGCGAGCCGTCCGGGCGCGCGCCGAGGCGGGCGAGCTCATGGCGCAGTGGTTCGGCGTGTCCACCGACGTCACCGATGACGGCGATCCGCATCGCGGTCAGGTTGCCTTTCGCCGGTGCGGCCTGGGAAGCGATGTGGGGCGGAGGGTGGGACGGTCCATCCGGCGCGCGATGGTGTTGATCTCCCGGACGGCCTGGCCGATCATGCTGCGTTCGATCGGTGACAGTTCATCGCGGTCGATCAGGTCGCTGGGCGGCTGCCCATCGCGGAGCCGATTCAGGTGATGGCGCAGTCGCATTCGCTGCAGGATCTCGAAAACCTCGATCAGGCGGTCGGCCTCGGGTTTGAGCAGGATGGCCGATCCGGACGCATCGCGGAGTCGTTTCACGGTCTGCAGTTCGCTGGAACCGACCCCGAGTGCGGCCCAGCGGGCGATGCTGACCACCGGCAGCAGCCCATGGGTTTTGACATTGAAGGTGTCGCCCTTGCCGGTGAACACGTCGCGGAGCGTGCGCTCCCGCTCCTTGGCGCGATGCGACAACGATTCCGACAGCAGCAGATCCACCGCCGCCGGGTGCTGCCGGAAGTCGGTGAAGACCCGTGCCACCTCCGGCAGTCCGGGTGTGCCGTGGACCGGCCGGGCGTCCACCAGCAGCGACGCAATGACGGCCAGGCCGGTGCGGTGGACCGCCATGGCCGCGCGGGAGTGCTCCCCGGGTGCGGTCAGCCAGCGCGTTGCCGCGGCCCGCCATTCGCTGTTCGTGCGGGAGAAAGCCTTGTTCGATGCGTTGGCGCCATTGACGTCGACACCGAGCCCTGCGGCGGCGAGCAGTTCGTTGACCTCCCCGAAGGCGCGGCGGAACAGCTCCATCGTCTGCGGGGACACGTCGTCGTCGAACGCGATGGCCACGTCGACATCCGAACCGGGCACGGCTTCGCGCCTGCCGTGACTGCCCAGGAAGAGCCAGGTGAACTTGTCGACGGCAAGCTCGGGATGGCCGGCGAAGACCAGATGGATCGATCGACGAACGATCGCGTCGACGATCGCGGAGTACACCCGGATGACGCGATCGACGGCCAGACCCCGGTCGAGGATGTCATCGAGAACCGACGGCGCACGCCGGGCCCGTTCGATCAACTCCTCGTGGGTGCGGGCGCGGTGGATCTGTTCGAGCATCCCGACGCCCGCCGTCGTCGGCGCCAGCACGAAATCACGTGCCCCGACCACGCCGCGCAGGTTGCCGGATCGATCGACGACCGGCAGATACTCGGCACGCGTGTCGAGAAGCGTGATCAGCGCCTCGACCGACGAGCCGGAGAGCTCGACCGTGGTGGCAGGGTGCAGCATCACTAAGCGTGCGGGGGTGTCCGCGGAGACACCGTCACCGAAAACCCGTCGGCCGAGCACCGAATCGGTGACGATCCCGTAGGTGCCGTCATTCGCATCGACGACCGCACAGTGCACGTCACGGTCCGCAAGTTGCCGTGCGATGGCCGCAACTGGGGTTTCCGGGCCGACGACCAACGGGGTGTTCGCGATCAGGTCCTCGACCGTGCTGAACATCGGGTCCGAGGTCGAACGCCGTCGGGTTCGGGAGATGTAGTCGGCCAGGAACCGGGCGCCGCTTCGGGAGTAGAACGCCGGCTCGACCAGGTTGCCCGGCAAAACCGCAATGCTGGCCGACGTGGTGGCCACCACCCGGGGACCGATCGGGCGTTCGGTGAGCATCGCGGAGAAGCCGAACACCTCGCCGGCGACGAACCGGTCGTCACCGGCCTTCGTTACGCGATCCTGGTCATGCCATAGGTCGACTTCGCCGGTGAGCACCACGTAGATCTCCGTGGGCGGCGCCGTGAACGCGTCGACCACCAGGTCACCGGCGGAGTACTGGCGGACCGTCGCTGCCGCTGCAACGGCCTCCAGCTGTGCGGTGTCGAGCGCACTGAACAGCTCGACCCCGGCCAGAAATCGACTCAGATCCGTCTGCGCATCCGCGGTACCGGGTCCGCCCAGCGTCATTTGTGAGCCGGCTCAGCGCATGCCGACATAGATCTGCCCGCTGGAAACGTCTTCTTCGAGCGCCTCCAGGGACCGGCCGCGGGTCTCGGGCACCTGGGTGTACACGAACAGCAGAGCCACCACCCCGATCCCGGCGAACAGGAAGAACGACCCGGTGATGCCGATACTCGCGACCAGGGTCGGGAAGTAGAGCCCGAGGAACCCGTTGGTGACCCAGCAGAAGAAGACCGCCATGCCGATGCCGAGGCCGCGCATGTGCAGTGGGAAGACCTCTGCCAGCCACACCCACACGGCGATATTGAGGAACGTCTGCATCGACAGCACGAACCCGACGACGAGGACGAGGATCACATACGGCCGTGCCGGGTTCCCTGCCGGTAGCAGCATCGACGCGACACCCACGAGGCAATGGAAAGTCGTGGTCAACGACAGACCGATCATGAAGGTCTTGCGGCGGTCAATCTGGTCCATGTTGCGCAGCGCGATGATTCCGCCGATCACGGCGACCACACCGAACGCGATGTTGGCGAGCACGGCCTCCTCCTCGCCCATGCCGGATTCCTCCAGCACCCGCGTGCCGTAGTACATGATCGAGTTGATGCCGGTGAGCTGCTGGGTCATGCACACACCGATGCCGACGAGGATGATGCGGCGCAGCCACTTGCTGCCCATGATCGCGCGGATCCCGATCTGGTGGGCCTGCCGCTCGTGCTGGGCGACCAGCTCGACTTGAGCGATCTCCGCCTCGGCCCGGTCCTCGGAACGGATGGTCTTCAGCACTGCGAGCGCTTCGTCGTTCTTACCCTTTTCCACCAGCCAGCGCGGCGACTCCGGCATCCGCAACATGCCGAAGAACAGAGCTACGGCCGGGAGCGCGCAGACCGCGAACATGATGCGCCAGACGCCGTCCACGTGGCCGAGCGTCACGCCGAGAATCGCGTTCATCACGAACGCGGACAATTGGCCGACGACGATGGCCAACTCGTTGCGCCCGGTGATCGAGCCACGGATCTCATAGGGCGCCAGCTCGGCAAGGAAGACCGGGACCACCGTCGACGCGCCACCGACCGCGAGCCCGAGCACGATGCGGCCGGCCACCAGCGTCGCGAAGCCCGCCGCGGAGAAGGTGCCGGACTCAGGCCCGGCTGGGGAGAACACGACCAGCAGGACGCCGAAGAAGAACAAAAGCGCCAGGATCAGGATGGTCTTGCGGCGCCCGATCTTGTCAGAGATGATCCCGCCGAGCAGGGCACCGATCGCGGCGGCGAACAGCAGGGAACTGATGACCACGCCCAGCTGGAGCAGGGAGAGCCCGAGTTCTTTGGCCATCGGACCCTCGGCGCCGTTGGCCACGCCGGTGTCGTAGCCGAACAGCAGGCCGCCCAGGCAGGCGACGACCGAGATCAGACCGATCCGTTGTCGATGGGGACCGCTTGTCAGGGGTGGTAGCTCGGCTTCGGCCACCGAGTCTGCATGTGCAGTCATGTAGGGGCTCCTTCAATGTCTGGCCCGCGGGGAACACCGGCGCTGGCTGGGCGACGGTGACGCCCGTCACAGTAAGAGAGAATACCGCGGAATCGGCATTTGTAAAGTCATATGGACATTCTTACGAGCGCATGCTGTGGGGCGATAGCCGACTGGTCGACCGCATTCCTCACCAATCACGACTTTGCACAACACCTTTGACGATTCTCAGACGCGAACCCCGACATCCAAGATCGCTCTAATAGACCGGTCTAATAGACCGAACTAGTGAGGTGAATTCGGGGTCCCGTCCGCCACTGTTGAGTTATCTTCACGATCGCCACACGTCCGGCATCGGGGCGCGGTGAACCGGGTGGCCACAGGGATCGCGCTAACGTCGATTGCGACGCGGCCAGCGGGTGGCTACCGCGGTGCCGCCGTATTTGTCAACGAACGGCGGTTCGTAGCCGAGCACCTCGGACTGGTGCGTGCCATTCAAGCCGGTGCCGTCCAGCACCGCGTCGAGGTGGTCGGTCGCCATGACCTCCTGCAGCGAGATCACGTCCGGCGCGACTCGGCGAATGGCATCGTTGAGTTGAACTCGTCGCGGATCGCCCGCAGTCGTGTTCTGAACATTGAGCGTCATCAGACGTAATCGCACTGGCGTACCGCCGTTCGTGAGAGCAAGGAGTCAGCTTGCGCCGATGAGGTCGCGGCGGATCGAACGTGACCCGAACGCAGGGTGATCTTCCCGTTCTACGATGTGCAGGATCGAGCGCAAGGTATCGAAGTCCCTGGTTGCGGTTTCCACGCGGTGAAGTAAGTCGTTGCGATTCCACGCGGGTCGTTGGCCATTGGTGCATTCCTTTCTTGGGGCCAGCGGTAAGGATGTCTGTCACGCCCGCACCGTCGCTGTCGCCAACGCCTCCGGGCGCGGCAGCAGCCCAGGACCGCGTATCTATATCCGGAGTTCCCAGAACACGAAGCGCTAACACCCCTTGCCGGCACTTCACCTGTGAACGTCAATCACGATCGCGAGACGGCCCGCAGCCCTCAGCGGCAAGTTTTAGCCGGCGTGGGCCGCGGCAAGCAAGGGCAGAGCTGCGATTTCCGTCTGCTGCTCATCACCGATCATCGGGACAAGCGAATTACCTTTATACACAATGCTTCTGCTGCCGCACTACTCCCAGACAACCTCGTCTGGCATCTTGTCCGGCCGCAGTCCCCGCCAGCTCGGTTGGCGTAGCCGATCGTCGGATGTGCGTTCGCTGTAACGGACTTCGCCAACCAAATCTGGTCTGACGAACGTCACTCCCCTGGCGTCCTGGGTGGAAAGCCTTGCAGTGAAGGGCGATTCGTCGGTCTCTAACGGTTTCAGGATGCCCTTGAGCTTGGTCAGCTCCTTCTCGGTGAACCCCGTGCCGACCCGGCCGACGAACTGCAGGCCGCCGTCTGCGGGTATCCCCAGCATCAGCGCGCCGATACCGCTCGACCTGCCACCTTCACCTTGCCGCCAGCCGCCGATGACGACTTCCTGGGTGTTCCAGATCTTGTCCTTGATCCACGACGACGACCGTCGACCCGGCTGGTAGGTGGAGTCGCGCTTCTTGGCGATGACACCTTCCCAGCGTTGCTTCCGCGCATGCTCGAGCGCATCCGGCCCGTCGCCCGGCAGTGCGGGCGGCACGATCACTCCCCCGCCCTCACCGAGCGCCTCGAGTAGTCGCCTGCGGTCGGAATACTTGGCCCGCAACAGCGATCTGCCATCGAGATGCAGGATGTCGAACGCCCAGAACTCGACGCGGGTCGAGCGCGCACGGTTCTGCATCTCGCCGAAACTCGGCACACCCGCCGCGTCGAGCGCCACCGCCTCGCCGTCGAGGATCACGTGATGGTCGGCGAGATCGGCGGCGAGCGCCTTGAATTGCGGATATTCGTCGGTGACATCGCGTCCGCGCCGTGATCGCACAATGAGCTTGCCGTGGTCGGCGTCCACGAGTACGCGATAGCCGTCCCATTTACCCTCGAACGCCCACTGCGTCTTCTTGAGCTTCTGCACGGAGCCCTCTGAAGAGAGCATCGGCGCGAGATCCCCTGCGGTGGGCCGCTTCTGGTCCTTCATCCGATGGGCCAGCCAGTTCTTGCCGTCGGTCTGGATCAGCGCGTACCGCCCGTCGATCCTGTCGCCGTGCAGGGTGACGATCACCTCACCTCCCTTGGCCGGTCCCTCGGGGCCGTTGTCGTTGAACTTCTCGGTCTCATAGGTGCCGGAGTCCCAGATGATGACCTTGCCGCCGCCGTACTCACCCTTGGGAATCGATCCTTCGAACGTCCCATATTCGAGTGGATGGTCCTCGGTGTGCACGGCCAGATGGTTGACCGACGGGTTATCCGGCAAATTCTTCGGCACCGCCCACGACACCAGCACGCCGTCACGCTCGAGCCGGAAGTCGTAGTGCAGCCGTCGGGCGTGATGTTCCTGGATGACGAACGTGTCGTCATTGCCCGTCGCGGGCGCCTTGTGTGGAACGGGTTCCGGGGTCTTGCCTGCGATCGCGCATGCTGCCGGTAGGTCGTGAGTTTGTCGGCCTGCGGCGCGTTTTCGTCGAGGCCCTCGAGCAGATCGCCGTCCCGTTCGACCCGCTCGAGCACTTCGTCGAAGCGAAGGTGACGAAGTTCCGGGTCTTCGATTTCCTCCCAGGTGCGCGGCGCAGCGACCGTGGGATCCTCGCGTCCGCGCATCGAATACGGCGCGATCGTCGTCTTCGCCGAACTGTTCTGGCTCCAGTCGAGGAACACTTTGCCTGCGCGCAGGCTCTTGGTCATCGTCGCGGTGACCTGCTTGGGCATCGTCTTTTCGAGCTGCTGGGCGATGCGCTTCGCCAGCACCGACGCGCCACGAGAACTCACCGGTTCGGCCAGCGGCACGTAGAGGTGCAGCCCCTTGCTGCCGCTGGTCAACGGGTACGTCGTCAGCCCGATGTCGGTGATGAAATCGCGTACCTCGTGCGCCACCTCGCACAGCTGGCGGAAGGTGACGTCGTCGCCGGGGTCCAAGTCGAAGACGATGCGGGTTGCGGGTCCCGGCTCTCCGTCGACGAACCGCCACTGCGGGACGTGCACCTCGAGAGCGGCCTGCTGGGCGATCCAGGCCAAGCCGTCGACGGTGTCGATGATCGGATAGGTCGTCGTGCCGGACCGATGGGTGACGCTTTCGCGGTCCAGCCAGTCGGGCGCGGAGCTGGCGAGCTGCTTCTCGAAGAAGGACGGCTCGTCGACGCCGTTGGGCCAACGCTTGCGGGTGACGGCTCGGCCTGCGATGTGCGGGATCATCGCCTCGGCGATGTTGACGTAGTAGTCGAACACCTCGGCCTTGGTGGTACCCGTCGCCGGATACAGCACCTTGTCCGGGTTGGTCAGCTTTACCCGGCCGATTCGATCCACCACGCCAAGGTAATACCCGCTGTACCGTTAAGTGATGAGGCGATTTGTCGGTGCCTGCCTGCTCGCGGCCGCTGCGGCGGCCGGCGGCGCCCCTCAAGCGCTGGCGGATCCGGCTGACCTCGTCCCCTACTGCTCGGGTGATCAGACCCCGATGGACAACAACTGCAGGCCAACACCCAGCCAGGTGTTCACCCACGACTCCGTGGGCGCGAACCCGCAGGTCGGCCTCGGCACCAACCCTGGCGTCGAACCTGCCACCTAAAACCCCGCCCGCCTAGTCGTCGAGTTCTACGACGGGCATCGGCGCCGTCGGCACCTCGGCGATCGCCATTTTCGCGGCGGAGTCGGTCGGAATGACATCGCGGGCCAGCGCCGCAAGGGCGGCGTTGGTGCCGACGTCGCGGCCGGCCTGCTCGCTGAGCAGCCAACGCACTTCGAGCAGATCGCAGTAGGCCTGGATCGCGGTGCCCTTCTGCCCGACGACGTCGTGAGCCAGCCGTTCGTACGGCGTCACCACCTCCATCACCCAGAGCCGGGCGGCGGTGGGCTCGTCGACGTCATGTCCCTCCTCCCGACACAGCTGCGCCTGATACGCATGCAGATCACCGAGCAGGATGCGTGCCTGTCCCTCGCCGACGTCGAGGCCGGTGAGCTCCTGCAGGCGTTGTGCGTGAAAGCGCCGATCACCAACGGCGACGTGGACTCTGAGCTGGCTAGGATCTTCGGTGACGGGTTGCAGCGAGATCTCATCGACGGCGAAACCCAGTTCGTTCAACCGCCGGATGGTGCCCTCGACTCGGTAGCGGTCGGTAAACCCGAACACAGGCTCGGCATGCAGCAGGTCCCACAGCGTCTCGTATCGGACCCTCACCTGTTCGGCCTCGGCGATCAGCTTGTCCTGCAACGACTCCGGCCTGCCCAGTCGCTCCGCCAGATCGACCATGCCCATCGCCACGTTCTCCACCATGATGTCGAGATCGTGCTCGCGTTGTCCCCGACTCAGTGTGGGGTGCACCTCGGAGGTTTCGGCGTCGACGAGCCACGCCGCCAGCGTCTGGCCGTCGCGCGAGAACAGGGTGTTGGCCAGCGAGCAGTCACCCCAAAAGACACCGTGCCTGTGCAGCTCGACCATCAGGCCGGCCATACCGTCCAGCAGTCGCGCCCGGTGCTTCGGCTGATCGGGCGGCAGCCGCATGAACAACCGTCGGTACTGCCACGACCCCTCGAGGTAACGCGTCAGCAGGATCGCGGTGTCAAACTCGGGCTGCAGGACCACACCCGCGGGACGCACCGCAGGAAGTCCCAACTCCTCGAGCCTGCGCAGGACGTCGTATTCCTTGACGGCGATCCTGGCAGGCATGTCCTTGACCGCCCACAGCACGCCGTCGGCCTCGACGAACTTCACCAGGTGACGGCTGGGCCCGACGGCGATGTCGCGCAGTGGGACATCCGGGCACGTTCCACTCCGACAGCGGCCGGTCCCACGGCAGTGCGAGAAGACCCGCAGAGGGTGTCCGGAGCCGGAACTCCGGTGCACGGGTGGTCAGTTGATGCGCTCGCCGGTTTGGGGATGGAATAGGTGAATTGCGCCCTCGGGATGGCGGCGCAAGCGTGCCGTGTCGGCCAGCTTAGGCGCCGTGCGCGGGTTGCAGCGGGCCACCAATTCGACATCGCCTGCGTGCGTGTATACGTACGCCTCGCTGCCGAGATCCTCAACCAGGTCGACGACGACCTCGACCCCACCGGTATCGGTGAGTTCGAGTTGTTCGGGCCGGATGCCGAAGGTGACCTCTGAGAGGCCCGCATCGTTGAGCTTGGTCAACTGGTCGCGTTCGAGTTCCAGTGTCGAGTCGCCGATCTTGACGCCGTTCGCGGTAACCGGCAGCGTCACCAGGTTCATCGCGGGCGAGCCGATGAAGCCGGCGACGAACGCGTTGGCCGGCCTGTCGTAAAGCTCATTGGGCGAGGCGAACTGCTGCAGCTTCCCGAACCGCAGCACGGCGACCCGATCCCCCATCGTCATCGCCTCGACCTGGTCGTGGGTGACATATACGGTGGTGGTGCCGAGGCGCCGTTGCAGCGCTGCGATCTGCGTGCGGGTTTGTACGCGCAGCTTGGCATCAAGGTTCGACAGCGGCTCGTCCATGCAGAACACCTGCGGCTCACGCACGATGGCGCGCCCCATCGCCACACGCTGGCGCTGACCACCCGACAGTTTGGCCGGCTTACGGTCCAGGAACTCGGTCAGGTCCAGGATCTTGGCCGCATCCTCGACCTTCTTGCGCCGCTCGTCGGCGGACACGCCGCGAAGCTTCAGCGCGAAGCCCATGTTCTCGGCGACCGTCTTGTTCGGGTACAGCGCGTAGTTCTGGAACACCATCGCGATGTCGCGATCCTTGGACGGCACGCCGGTCATGTTGGTGCCGCCGATCTCGATGGCGCCTTCGTCGATGTCCTCCAGGCCGGCGAGCATGCGCAACGCGGTGCTCTTGCCCGACCCGGACGGCCCGACCAGTACGACGAACTCGCCGTCCTGGATGTCGAGGTTGAGGTTGTCGACTGCGAGCTTGTCTGAACCCTCGTAGATGCACGAGGCGTTCTTGTAGGTGATTGATGCCATTGGTCTTCTCCTGATCTGTCTTGGGACTAGCCGAGTCGTTTACTTGATCGCGCCGAACGAAAGTCCGCGCACCAGCTTGTTCTGGGCGAACCACCCGCAGAGGATCACGGGAAGTGCCGACATGGTTGCGGCCGCCGACAGCACGGCCCAGTACTGACCCTCACCGGCGATGAAGCCGACGAGGTAAACAGGCATGGTCTGAGCGTTCACCGCGGTGAGGTTCACCGCGAAGAAGAACTCGTTCCAGGCGAAGATCACACAGATCAGCGCGGTGGCCGCGATGCCGGGTGACACCAGAGGGAGGATCACCTCGCGCACTGACCGCCACAGGCTGGCTCCGTCCAGGCTGGCCGCCTCGAGCAGTTCACCGGGAACCTCGAGGAAGAACGACCTCATCATCCACACCGCGATCGGAAGATTCATCGAGGTGTAGAGGATGACCAGAGCCCAGATGTTGTCCAGCAGACCGATGTTGGAGACGATCACGTACAGCGGCAGGATCGCCGCCACGACGGGCAGCATCTTGGTGCTCATGAAGAAGAACAAGGCATCCTGCGTCTTGCGGACCGGTCGAAGCGACAGCGCGAACGCAGCGGGGGTGCCGAGAAGCAGCACCAAGATGGTCGAAATGCCAGTAGCGAAGACGGAGTTCAGCATCGCAGGCCCGATGCCCTGCTCGAAGACCGCCTTGAATTGATCCAGCGTGGGGGTGAAGAACAGCTTCGGCGGACTGGTCGCCGCATCACTCTCTTGCTTGAACGCCGTCAGGACCATCCAGAACACCGGGAAGAAGAATCCCAGTCCGACGAGCCAAGCCACCACTCCCCACGGACTGAATTTGTGGCCCTTCTTCTTCTTCGAGACCACACCCGTATCCGTTGTCGCCGTGGTCTTCTCAGCTGTTGTAGTCATCAGGCTGCCTCTTCCTTGCCGCTGAATGATTTGAAGATCAACCGAAGCGCGAAGCTGGCGATGATCATCGTGAAGATCACGACCACCACGCCCATGGCCGCGGCCTGGCCCATGTCGAAGCCGAGGAACGCGCGCTGGAAGATGTAGAACGGCAGGTTCGCACTCGCGATGCCCGGTCCGCCCTGCGTCATCATGAAGATGGCGTCGAACGTGTTGACCAGATAGACCGCGCCGAGCACGACACCCAGTTCGATGAAGCGCCGAAGGTGGGGCAGCGTCAACTCCCGGAAGAGTTGAACTGCGCCCGCACCGTCGACTCGACCGGCCTCCAGGATGTCGCGAGGCATCGACTGGAGGCCGGCGAGGATCAGCAACATCATGAACGGCGTCCACTGCCAGATCAGTTCGACCATCACCATCGTCAGCGGGAACTGACCGATCCAGTCCACCGGGCCGATCCCCACCAGAGACAGCACCCAATTCAAGATGCCGTTAGTGGGATCCAGAATGGTGGTCTTCCAGATCAGCGCCCCCGCAACGGGTGTGATCAGAAACGGTGTGATGAGCAGCGTTCGCACTACCCCGCGTCCCAGGAATGCCCGATCCAGCAATAATGCGATCAACAGGCCGAGCAGGGCCGAGACGATCACAACGACGACGATCAGGATGACGGTATTGAGAGCCACCCTCCAGAACTGGCTGTCCTGGACGACGGCGATGTAGTTGTTCAGCCCCACGAATTGACGTGACCCGGGGCGGACCAGGTTCCATGACAGTGTCGAGTAGTACAGCGTGAACAGGAACGGGATCTGAGTGACACAGATCATGAAGATCAGCGCGGGTAGGAGTGGTGCACGCCTGCGCCATCCTTCGGCGCGACTCACGCCGGTGTCCTGTGCTTCCCGGATCTTGCGGACCCGTTCGGCCACCGCCTCCTGACTGGCGTCTGACTCGGTATCAGCGGTAAGAGTCATCACTTCTCCTGGTATGTCTTGCCGACGACCTCGGCGTATTTCTGTGCTTGTTCAAGCGCGGCGTCGACCGACTTCTGTCCGGCTATCGCCGCGCTGATCTGTTGACTAACCCGCGTCCCCAGATCCTGGAACTCGGGAATTCCGACGAACTGCACGCCCGTGTACGGAACCGGTTGCACCGTAGGCTTGTCCGGGGTCGCATTGGAGATCGACTTCAACGTCAGCGGACCGTAGGACTTCGAGATCGCCTCGTACTCTGGCAGTTCCGTGTAGGTCGAGGTCCGGCTACCAGGTGGGACGCGGGCCCAGCCGAGCTTTTCGCCGACCAGCTTCATATAGTCCTTGCTCGTCATCCACGAGATGAACTTCCATGCGCCGTCCGGGTTCTTGGCGGCCTTGGGAATCCCCAACGACCAGGTATACAGCCAACCCGAATTGGGCTTCTCGGCGATCGGGGCCGGCAGGTAGCCGATCTTGCCGACCAGGTCCGGGTATGTCTTCGGGTCCTCGAGGACCGAAACCGCGGACGTCGCGTCGTACCACATCGCCGTCTGACCCTGACCGAACAGGTTGGCGCACTCCTGGAAACCGGTCGACGACGCGCCGAGCTCTCCGGCATCGTTGATGAGGTCGACGTAGAAGCTGACGGCCTTCTTGACCTCGGGGCTGTTGAGTTGCGCGTTCCACTGGTCGTCGAACCAACGGCCGCCGAACGTGTTGATCACGGTGTCCAGCGGTGCCAGCACCTCACCCCAACCCGGCTTGCCGCGCAGGCAGATGCCAGCGTCGGAGACCTGCTTTTCCTTGATGGTCTTCGCCCAGTCGGCGACTTCCTGCCACTGCGGCTGGTAGTTCGGATCCTGGTTGACCTTGATGCCGGCCTGTTCGAAGAGGTCCTTGCGGTACATCAGGAAGGACGACTCGCCGTAGAACGGGACCGAGTACATGTTGCCCTCGTAGGACAACGACTCCCGCAGCGACGGGATGAAGTCGTCCTCGTCGTAGCCGGGTGTGTTCTTCATGTAGTCCGAAAGGTTCGTCAACCAGCCGTCCCTGGCCCACTGCGGCGTTTCGAAGTTACTGATCATCACGACGTCGAACTCGCTGCCCCCCATCGCGCTCGACATGGTGATCTTCGCCCGCGCCTGATTCTCCGACAGAGAGATGAACTTCAGCTTTGTGCCGGGATTCTCCTTCTCGAACTCCGACGACAACTTCTGGGCATCCGTCATCTGCGAGTTGGACACCAGGGCGATCGTCACCTCGTTATCGGAGGCCCCCAGACTGCCCGCGCCAGCACAACCAGCGGTGAGGACCAGCCCCGTCGCGGCTGCACACAGTGCCAACTGGCGCAGTGTTCTTCGTAACGATTTCACCTTTGCCTCCCTTAATCCTGCGCCAACAGCCAACGGGCACAGTCGATGTCACAAACCAATAGTCGGGCGAGCTTTCCTCGGAGCGCGCCAAGCGTGGCGCGGTGTTTGGCCGCGCCGCTGGAGATCAGGATTGTCTTCTGGCAGCCCTTGATGTCTTCGAGCGGAACCGAAACCGCACGCAGCTGCAGTTCGGTTTCGACTGGTGTGCCATGGCCGTCGAAGAATCGCCCGCCGATCTCGCCTACCGCACCGAGCTTGATGAGCTCGTCGAGCATCCTGGTGTCGAGAAAGCTGCCCTCGAACAGGGTCGTCGAGGTGGAAACGGCGCCGACGCCGAACAGCATCACGTCGGCACGCCTGCCCGCCTCCAGAGTGCGGGATATCAGCGAATCGCTCCGCATGGACGCCACGGTGGACGGATCGGCATACAACGGCGCGGGCAAGCGGATCGTCGTCGCACGCAACACATCTGCACAGCGGCTGAGGATGAACTCGGTACCGGTCTGATACGCGGCGCTTGACATGGCACCGTCGAGCTGGACTACCGCGGAACAACTTGCCACTCCGGGTGCCATGGCGGTGGCGACCGCGACCTGTTCGGGGCCCCAGGTGAAACCGAGGACGTCGTTGGGTGTCAGCCGGCGCATCAAGAGTGCAGCCGCCGCACGGCCGACGCTGGCGAACGCCGCCGGTCGCCCAGGCGCCCCGACGTCGATGCCGTGACCGGCGACCACCGCTTCGGTCAGGCCGAAGCGCTGCTCGAGTTCTCGCTCCTCCTCGGCATGCAGATCGTCGCGCAAGTCCGGCGGGATGACGACGTCGATGCGGACGAGCCCGTTGGCCTTGGCCCGCGCGATAAGCCGCCCGGCGGTCGGCCGGGACACCCCGAGCCGAACCGCGATCTCGGCCTGGGTGAGCCCATCGAGGTAGTACAGCGTCGCCGCGCGCAAGGCCAGCCGCAGGTCTTCGGGGCTGGCGCCGCGGTCCTTGGGCGCGCCATCGACCGCCACGGCGACCTCGCCATTTGACGTCGATGCGGCCACGGACTTCGACCTCGCCTTCCGGTCGTCCTGTGAGCATTTGCTCATGGGTGCGAGTAGATGTTCATCACGCTAGCATGGGCAGTGTGACGTACACAACACTCCCGCCCGATACCCAGATGCGGGTTGCCGTACTCGTTGAGCCAGGCCGAATCGAGATGGAGCAGCGTCCCGTACCGAGTCCGGCGCCTGGTGATGTGTTGATCCGGGTGTCGTCGGTCGGCGTCTGCGGGTCCGACACGCACTACTACCGCCACGGCCGGATCGGCAGCTTCGTGGTCGACGCGCCGTTGGTGCTCGGCCACGAAGCGGCAGGGACGATTGTCGGCGTCGGCGAATCGGTCGACCCCTCGCGCATCGGCCAGCGTGTGTCGATCGAACCTCAGCGCCCCGATCCGGATAGTGCGGAGACCCGCCGCGGCGACTACAACCTGTGCCCGCACATGCAATTCTTCGGCACCCCGCCGATCGACGGGGCCCTGTGCGATTACGTGACGATCGGCGCGGAGTTCGCACACGTAGTACCGGACACCGTCTCCGATGACGCCGCCGCGCTGTGCGAACCGTTGTCTGTCGGCATCGCCGCGCTTCGCAAGGCAGGCGTCGGCGAAGGGGCGAAGGTGCTCGTCGCCGGTGCAGGACCCATCGGCATCGTGGTGGTCCAGCTCGCACGCGCCTATGGCGCGTCCGAAATCGCCGTGTCCGATCTGGACGAATCGCGCCGTAACCAGGCACGGACGAATGGCGCCACCGTCGCGCTCGATCCCACGGCGGAGGAACTGGGCTGCGACTTCGATGCGTTCATCGATGCCTCCGGCGCGCACGCTGCCGTGACCGCAGGCATCCGTGCGCTCCGGCCCGCCGGAACAGCTGTGCTGGTTGGCTCGGGAGCCGAGTCGATGGATCTGCCGACGCAGTTGATTCAGAATCGTGAACTCACGCTGACCGGCGTGTTCCGCTATGCCAACACCTGGCCGGAGGCGATCGCGCTCGTCGAGTCCCGCCGGGTCGATCTGGATTCCATGGTTACTGGGCGATTCCCGCTCGAGAGGACCGCAGAAGCCCTGGACTCCGACCTCACGCCGGGTAGCGTCAAGACGGTGGTGGCCGTGTCATGAAGCTGAGCAGTTCGACGTTGGCGCAGATACCGATCAGCAAGCCGAGCTACGATCGCGATGAAATCGGTATCGGCATCGTGCATTTCGGAGTCGGCGGCTTCCACCGGGCTCATCAGGCGATGTACATCGACCGGCTGCTGGAAAAGGGCGTCGCCGACGAATGGGGCATCTGTGGCGTCGGCGTGTTGCCGGCCGACCGCAAGATGAAGGACGCCCTCGATGCCCAGGACGGCCTGTACACGCTTGTGCTGGAGAACCCCGATGGCAGCCGCGACGCGCGCGTGATCGGGTCCATCGTCGACTACCGCTACGCCCCCGATGACCCCGAGGCCGTGATCGAACTGCTGGCCGCGCCGACAACGCGCATCATCTCGTTGACCATCACCGAGGGCGGCTACAACGTCGAGCACATCGATCCCGACGACGTGAATGTGTTCGGTCTGGTGGTCGAGGCCCTCGTGCGGCGCCGTGACCGCGGACTCGCGTCGCCGACGATCGTTTCGTGCGACAACATCGAGGGCAATGGCGACGTCGCGCGCGAGGCATTCACGACCTTCGCCGAACGCGTATATCCCGGCCTGGCGGAATGGATCTCGACAAACACGCGGTTTCCGAATTCGATGGTGGACCGCATCACGCCGGCCACCACGCCCGAGGTGATCGAGAATCTGAAGAATGAATTCGGCGTCGAGGATCAGTGGCCGGTGGTGACCGAGCCGTTTACCTCCTGGGTACTCGAGGACGACTTCTCCAATGGCAGACCGCCACTCGAGGACGTCGACGTGCTGCTGGTCGACGACGTGACGCCATACGAGTTGATGAAGCTGAGGCTACTCAACGCGAGCCACCAAAGCCTCTGTTATTTCGCGTATCTCAGCGGCTACCGACTGGTGCACGACGCCGCGGGCGACCCGCTGTTCGCCGAATTCCTGATGCGCTACATGGATACCGAGGCGACGCCGACGCTGTTGCCGGTTCCCGGGATCGACCTACCCGACTACAAGCGGACACTGATCGAACGATTTGCCAACCCCGGCGTGCGCGACACCATCGTGCGACTTTGCTTCGGCTCGTCGGACCGCATCCCGAAATGGTTGCTTCCCGTGATCCGCGCGAACCTGGCATCGGACGGCCCCGTTCGGCTGTCGGCCGCGACGGTGGCAAGCTGGGCGCGCTACGCGGAGGGCGTCGATGAGCAGGGTGAGCCGATAGACGTCCAGGACCAGCTCGCCGACACGCTCGTTCCACTGGCCCGCGCGCAACGCGACAACTCGACGGCTTTTATCGAAAACACCGAGGTGTTCGGCGATCTCGCGACTTCTGGGCGTTTCGTAGAGGCGTACACATGGGCGTTGGACTCACTGCACCGCGACGGCGCGCGGGCAACTCTTGAGGCTTTGATGCGAAAGGAGTCGGAATGACTTCCACCCGAAGACGAGCGCGAGTGAGGATCGCAGCGAGGTACGAGCGAGGACCGGAGCGAGCGGGAGTCGAGCTATGACAGAGCAGCAGCGCGCGCTGGTCATCGGTGAAGCCCTGATCGACATCGTCGAGCGGGACGGCAAGATCCTCGGCGAGCACGTCGGCGGCAGCCCACTCAACGTCGCGATCGGCCTTGCGCGGCTCGGCCGTGGCGTCGACTTCCTCACCCACATCGGCGACGACGAACGCGGAAGGCGGATAACCGAATACGTCAGGCGCTCTGGCGCAAAAATGGTCTCGGGAAGCGTGACGGCGGATCGCACCCCTACCGCCCTGGCGACGCTGGACGAGAGTGGGAAGGCCCAGTACGCATTCGACATCGACTGGCAGCTGACAGGTACACCGGAGGTGGCCCCACCACTGGTGGCGCACACCGGGTCCATTGCAACGGTGCTCGAGCCCGGCTGCCGTGCGGCCGCTGCGCTGCTCGACGCCTACCACCTCTCGGCCACGATCAGTTTCGACCCGAACGTGCGACCGGCGCTCATCGAAGACGACGAGCAGGCGCGCAGCCGCATCGACCGGCTTGTCGAGAAGTGCGATGTCGTCAAGGCCAGCGACGAGGATCTGCAGTGGATCGACCCCGACCGCACGCCCGAGCAGGTGGCGAAGACATGGCAGGGCCTGGGTCCGGCCATCGTCGCCGTGACGATGGGTGAAAGCGGCGCGTTCGCGGTGTGCGAGGCCGGGGTCGCTCGAGTGCAGGCACGGCCGGTCGACGTGGTGGACACGGTGGGCGCGGGCGACGCCTTCATGACGGGGTTGATCGATGCGTTGTGGTCGTTGGGCCTCCTCGGCGCCGACCAGCGCGCCGAGTTACGTCGCATCAGCGTCGACACCCTGACGGGAGTGCTGGAGACCGCTGCGCTGTCGTCGGCACTGACGGTCGCGCGCGCCGGCGCGGACCTACCCGATCGGGCGGCGCGCGACGCAGCCGAGGGTCGACCGGGCGGTCTGCAGGCACGACACGGCTAGGCTGGGCTTATGCGTTCGATCTGGAAGGGCTCGATCTCATTCGGACTGGTGAACGTCCCCGTCAAGGTCTACAGCGCGACCGAAGACCACGACATAAAGTTTCACCAGGTCCATGCAAAGGACAACGGACGCATCCGCTACAAGCGGGTGTGTGAAGTGTGCGGTGAGGTCGTTGAATACCGCGACATAGCCAAAGCCTTCGAATCCGATGATGGGCAGATGGTGGTGATCACCGACGAGGACATCTCCACCCTGCCCGAGGAACGCAGCCGCGAGATCGAGGTTGTCGAGTTCGTCCCCGCCGGCGACATCGATCCGTTGATGTACAACAGCAGCTACTACCTGGAGCCGGACGGGAAGTCATCGAAGTCCTATGTCCTGCTGGCCAAAACGCTGGCGGAGACGGACCGGGTAGCGATCGTGCATTTCGCGCTGCGCAACAAGACCCGGCTCGCCGCCTTGCGTGTCAAGGACTTCAGCAAGCGCGACGTCATGGTCATCCACACGCTGCTGTGGCCCGACGAGATCCGCGATCCCGACTTCCCGGTGCTGGACAAGGAAGTCGATATCAAGCCCGCCGAGCTGAAGATGGCCGGGCAGGTGGTCGAGTCGATGACCGACGACTTCCACCCCGAGCGGTTCGAGGATACCTACCAGGAGCAGCTCAGGGAGCTCGTGGAGGCGAAACTCGAAGGTGGAGAGGCGTTTACCACCGAAGAGGCCGAGCCGAAGGAACTGGACGAGACCGAGGACGTCTCGGATCTGCTGGCCAAACTCGAGGCAAGCGTGAAGGCGCGGCGCAGCGGCGGCGGCGCGTCGGGTGACGGCCAAGCCAAAAAGGCACCGGCCAAGAAAGCCGCGGCCAAAAAGGCTCCCGCGAAAAAGACGGCAGCCAAGAAAGCCGCTAAGAAAGCGCCCGCCAAGAAAGCGGCCAAAAAGGCTGCCGCCAAGAAGTAACGATCAGCGGAGTCAGCAGCCGAGATGGTTGATGCTGGCGACCACGATCTCGTAGGCCGCGGACGTCGAGACGCCCAGGTCCTTGCTCACCTTGATGGTGTTGTCCGACGCGGGCACGCCGCTGCGTGCGGTGGCACAGGCCTGGTTTCCCGCGGACATCAGCTGCGACTCGCTCAGGTAGGCGTACCGCGGATGCAGGCTCTCCAGATCGGTGCTGCTGTCAGCGGCCGCAGGAGCTGCCAGGCCAATCGTCGCGGCCCCGACCGCTGCGCCAAGGACGCCGAGCGCGGGGACCAACCTGGTCCACCTCGAAACGAAAAAGGCCAGGTGAGAGGAAATTCGCTGCGAAATTAGTGTTATCTGTACCTCATCGCTTCCGAATCTCGGCATCTGCTCACAGCGAATGCGGGTTCTGGCTGCTACCGACTAGAACGTGTTTCAGAAATGCGGCATGTCATCCGCGCGCCCTTGTTACGGTGTCGCCCGGCGTAGGAAGAAAGGCTGACGTGATACTCGACAGATTCCGATTGGACGACCAGGTCGCCGTGGTGACGGGAGCCGGTCGCGGGCTGGGCGCCGCAATGGCGCTGGCGTTCGCCGAAGCCGGTGCGGACGTGGTCATCGCGTCGCGCACACAGTCGCAACTCGAAGAGGTCGCCGAACAGATCCAGGGCGTCGGGCGGCGTGCCCACATCGTCACCGCGGACCTCGCCCATCCGGAGGACACCGCCAAGCTCGCCGGTGCCGCCATCGAGGCCTTCGGCAAACTAGACATCGTCGTGAACAACGTCGGCGGCACGATGCCGAACACACTGCTGACCACGTCCACCAAGGACCTGAAGGACGCGTTCACCTTCAATGTCGCGACCGCGCACGCGCTGACCAGCGCGGCGGTGCCGCTGATGCTCGAACACTCCGGCGGCGGCAGCATCATCAACATCACGTCGACGATGGGCCGGCTGTCGGCCCGCGGGTTCGCCGCATACGGCACCGCGAAGGCGGCACTCGCGCACTACACGCGGCTGAGCGCGCTGGACCTGTGCCCGAGGATCCGGGTCAACGCGATCGCACCCGGTTCGATCCTCACCTCCGCGCTCGACGTCGTCGCCTCCAACGACGAGCTGCGCGAGCCGATGGAGAAGGTGACGCCGATGCGTCGCCTCGGCGACCCGCTCGACATCGCCGCGGCCGCCGTGTACCTCGCCTCACCCGCGGGCAGCTTCCTGACCGGCAAGACGCTCGAGGTCGACGGCGGCCTCACCTTCCCCAACCTCGAACTGCCCATCCCGGATCTGTGAGGACACATCGATGCCCATTCGCGTCGCGCTGATCGGCACCGGCAACGTCGGCAAGCCCGCACTCGTCCACCTCATCAACGACTCCCGGTTCGAGCTGACCGGCGTCTGGGTCTCGTCGGAGGCGAAGGCGGGCAAGGACGCCGCCGAGCTCGCCGGACTCGACGGTTCGACGGGCATCACGGCGACCAACGACCTCGACGCCGTCCTCGCGACCGATCCCGAATGCGCCGTCTACACCGCCCTTGCGGACAACCGCCTCCCCGATGCACTCGAGGACTACCGCCGCATCCTGTCCGCCGGCGTCAACGTCGTCGGCAGCAGCGCGGTGTTCCTGCAGTATCCGTGGCAGGTCATCCCCGAGGAGCTGCTGAAGCCGATCGAGGATGCCGCACAGGCGGGCAAGTCCAGCGTGTTCGTCAACGGCATCGACCCCGGCTTCGCCAACGACCTTCTGCCACTTGCCCTTGCGGGCACGTGCCAGAGCATCGACCAGATCCGGTGCATGGAGATCATCAACTACGACACCTACGACAGCGCGGACGTGATGTTCGGCGTGATGGGCTTCGGCAGGCCGCTCGACGAGATTCCGATGCTGCTGCAGCCCGGCGTGCTCAGCCTGGCGTGGGGTTCGGTGGTGCGCCAACTCGCGGCGGGCCTCGGCATCTCGCTCGACGAGGTGAACGAGACCTACGTCCGCGAACCCGCGCCTGAGGACTTCGACATCGCGTCCGGTCACATCCCGAAGGGCAGCGCCGCGGCACTGCGCTTCGAGGTCCGCGGCATGGTCGACGGCAAGGCCGCCGTCGTCCTCGAGCACGTCACCCGGCTGCGCAACGACCTGTGCCCGGACTGGCCGCAACCGGCCCAGGAGGGCGGGTCGTATCGCATCGAGATCACCGGCGAACCGTCGTACGCTCTGGACCTCTGCCTCAGCAGCCCCAACGGCGATCACAACCATGCCGGGCTCGTCGCCACGGCCGCCAGGGTCGTCAATGCCATCCCCGCCGTCGTGGCCGCTCCTCCTGGAGTCAGAACGACGCTCGACTTGCCTTTGATAACTGGGAATGGGCTGTACGCTGGCAATAAGTCGGGCTGACTCAATCGAAGGACGCGCCTATGCGGATGCCCCTGCGCTATGTGACACCGATTCTTGCAGCGGCCGGCGCCGCAGCGGCGATCGTCGCCGCGCCCGCCGCAGCAGCCGATCCAGATTCGACCCTGCCGCAATGCACAAGCGTTGGCGGCGACCAAAGCGTTGGCACCGCGACGACCGAATGCGCGACGCCAGGCAATGTTCAAATCAATGCCACTGCTCCGGACGTGCCCGCGTACGCATACCCGTGGGACGACGAGTTCTACGGACCCGCGCTGATCATGGGCGGCGGGGCCTGGGGCAACCACGGCATGGGCGGTGGCGGCGGCCACCGTTAAGCCACATCTGTTCCTTGGCCCATCTAGGAGGCCAACCATGCGCACGAAGACTCGTTACCTGACAACACTTTTGGCGGCAGCAGGCGCCTGCGCGACTATTTCCGTCGCGCCCGTGGCGACTGCCGCGCCCGAATGCACGAACACCGGCCCGAATACGACGCAGTGTGAGAGCAGGGGCAACGCCCAGATCGTGACCTCACCCCCGGCCAACAACAACTACGGCTACTGGGGCTTCCCGATCATCGGATTCGGCGGCTGGGGTTTCGGATGGTGACCCCGGTCTAGCGACCACAGCACCGTTTCGGCTACCCTAACTTTTCTATTCGACAGCCCGGATAGAAAGGCGGGGTGAGTTGCTGCGCGACACCGAGACGCGGTTGCGTCCGAGTTGGCTTCTGCTCGGCCCGGCCTTCGTCGCGGCCATCGCCTACGTCGACCCCGGCAATGTCGCGGCGAACATCAGCGCCGGCGCGCAGTTCGGCTTCCTGTTGGTGTGGGTCATCTTCCTGGCCAACGCCATGGCCGGACTCGTGCAGTATCTATCCGCCAAGCTCGGACTGGTCAGCGGGCGCACCCTGCCGGAAGCCGTCGCCGACCACACCCGCACCCCGACCCGGATCGGCTACTGGCTGCAGGCCGAACTGGTCGCCATGGCCACCGATCTCGCCGAGGTCGTCGGCGGCGCCATCGCGCTGCACCTGCTGTTCGAATTGCCGCTGCTGCTCGGCGGCATCATCACCGGCGCGGTGTCGCTGCTCCTGCTGGCCGTGCAGAACCGCCGCGGCCAACGAACGTTCGAGCGGGTGATCAGCGGCCTGCTGCTGATCATCGCGATCGGATTCCTGACCAGCCTCTTCGTCGAGCCTCCATCGCTCGGCGCCGCCGCCGAAGGGCTGGTGCCGCGCTTCGAAGGCCCCGAGAGCGTGCTGCTGGCGACCGCGATGCTCGGCGCGACGGTGATGCCGCACGCCGTCTACCTGCACTCCGGCCTGGCCCGCGACCGGCACGGCCACCCCGAACCAGGCCGACAGCGCCGCTGGCTGCTGCGGGTGACCCGCATCGACGTCGGGTTGGCGATGCTGGTGGCCGGAGCGGTCAACCTGTCGATGGTGCTCATCGCCGCCACCAACCTGCAGGGCCGCGACAACACCGACTCCATCGAAGGAGCGCACGCGGCCGTGCGCGACACCCTCGGGCCGACCGTCGCGCTGTTCTTCGCCATCGGGCTGCTCGCCTCGGGCCTGGCGTCGACGTCCGTCGGCGCCTACGCCGGGGCGATGATCATGCAGGGCCTGCTGCACCGCTCCTACCCGCTGCTGGTGCGTCGCCTCGTCACCCTGGTGCCGGCGCTGGTGATCCTTGCGGTCGGCATCGACCCAAGCCGCGCGCTGGTCATCTCGCAGGTCGTGCTCTCATTCGGGATACCGTTCGCGCTGGTCCCGCTGGTGCGGCTGACCAGTAATCGCGCGCTGATGGGCGATGACACCAACCACCGGGTCACCACCGCCCTCGGCTGGATGGTCGCCGCGATGATCATCGTGCTCAACGTGGTGCTGATCTATCTGACCGTGGCCGACTGACTCACCGGGTAACGCCGGCTATCCGAATAGCGAATCCCGGGTAGTTGGGATCGGTAGCGGCCCCCGTGTTCTGTACTTGCCGCACTAGCGACGCCACCGGGGAGGCGCTTCAGGAAAGGAACCCCCGATGAAACGAATTGCGCGCATGGCCACCACGATCATCGTGTCAGGCGGCGTCGGCCTGGCCGGCCTGACGCTGGCCACCGGAACCGCTCAAGCCGACAACCCGTTCTGGGGCCCCAGCTATTCGGGCGGCAACTGTCCACCCGGGGTAGGTACCTGCACTCATTGGTGCCCGGGCGACCCCCCGATTCCCGGCAGCGAATTCGGCGCCATCAGCTGGGACTGGAACATCTGCCACGACTGGTACTGGAACTCGGAGGGCACCGTCGACATCGCCACCAACACCGTCTACCCGTGGCACGGCGTTCCGCACGAGGCAGCGCCTCCTCCGCCGCCGCCACAGGGTCCCCCGCCTGCGCCCGCGCCCTGGCCTGCGGATTGCCCACCCTTCAACGTCCCCTTCTTCGCTCCATCACGATGCGGCGGCCTGTAGGCGCTCCCATATACGCTGTACTGAATGCTTGACGGGAGCCACAGCTACTTCGCGTACGGGTCGAACCTGTGCGTGAACCAGATGGCGCGGCGTTGCCCAAGCGCTGCTGATCCCCGCCCGGCGATGTTGGCCGACCATGACTGGCTGATCAACGAGCGCGGCGTCGCGACCGTCGAGCCGTTCGACGGTTCGCAGGTGCACGGCGTGGTGTGGCAGCTCGACGACCACGACCTCGCAGTGCTGGACAGCGCCGAAGGTGTGCCGGTGCGGTACCGCCGCGACCGGCTCACCGTGCACACCGACGCGGGCCCGGCCGAGGCATGGGTGTACATCGACCATCGCGTCGACCCCGGACCGCCGCGGCCGGGCTATCTGGAGCGCATCATCGACGGCGCGCTTCATCACGGGTTGCCGCATCGCTGGATCGAGTTCCTCCGTCGCTGGGATCCGTCGGAGTGGCCGGTGCCCAAGGACAGCTCCAAAGCCGGAGCGCCGCAATCGCTTTCAGAGTTGCTCGCCGACGCCGGCGTGCTCGAGGAATGCACGCTTCGTTCCCGGTTCGGCTTCATGGCGATCCACGGCGGTGGACTGGAGCAGATGACCGACGTCATCGCCGAGCGCGCTGCCGACGCGGCCGGCGCATCGGTGTACCTGCTGCGCCATCCGGAGAACTACCCGCATCACCTGCCGTCGGCGCGTTACCGGGCCGAGGAGTCCGAGCGGCTCACGGAGTTCCTCGACCACGTCGACGTCGCGATCTCGCTGCACGGCTACGGCCGGTTGGGCCGCAGTACCCAGCTGCTCGCAGGCGGCCGTAACCGCGCGCTCGCCGCACACCTCGCCCGGCACATCACGGTGCCCGGCTACCACGTCATCACCGACCTCGATGCGATCCCCCGCGAGCTGCGGGGCATGCATCCAGACAATCCCGTCAACCGCGTGCGCGACGGCGGCGCCCAGCTGGAACTCACGCCGCGGCTGCGGGGCATCAGCCCACGCAGCGCGCCTGCCGACGCGGACGGACTGTCCCCGCCGACATCCGCCCTGATCCAGGGGCTCGTCGCAGCCGCTCACAGCTGGAAATCAACTTAGATTCAGCGCCATCCGGCGCGGGCGTCGCTCCGAATACTTCGATGTGGAACGAAATGAGCCAAGCGGGCGCTCCATCGCCGTCATCGGTAGCGGAGTCGCAGGGCTGACAGCGGCGTACCTGCTGTCGGGCCGCGACCGGGTCACGCTGTTCGAGGCTGACAGCCGAATCGGTGGACACGCCCACACCCATTACCTGGACCGCGGTGACGGCAACGTGGTCGGGATCGACACCGCATTCCTGGTGCACAACGACCGCACGTATCCGACGCTGTGCCGGTTGTTCGACGACCTCGGGATCGCCACCCAGGAGACCGACATGTCGATGTCGGTGCGCGACGACGGCAGCGGGCTGGAATACGCAGGCGCACGGGGCATCGGAGGGCTGTTTCCGTCCTGGTCGACGCTGACCCGCCCGCGCTATCTGGCGATGCTGGCCGAAGTGAAGCGATTCCACCGGGCCGCCACCCGGCTGCTGCGCGACGAGACCGCCGGCGACGACGAAACCCTCGCCTCGTTTCTCGACCGCCACGGCTTCTCGCAGTACTTCGCGGACTACTTCATGACGCCACTGGTCGCCGCCGTGTGGTCGTCACGGCCGGGCGACGCGATGCGCTATCCGGCGCGATATCTCTTCGTCTTCCTCGACCACCACGGAATGCTCTCGGTGTTCGGCTCGCCGACCTGGCGCACCGTCACCGGCGGATCGGCGAACTACGTGGAGGCGATCGCGATGCGCCTGGCCGAGGTCGTCGTCGGCCTTCCGGTGAACTCGGTGCAACGCGTGCCCGAGGGGGTGCTGGTCGCCGTCGGCAGTGGTCGGCCCCGGCTGTTCGACGCCGCGGTCATCGCCACCCATCCGGATCAGGCGCTGCTGATGCTCGCCGAGCCGACGACCGCCGAACGCATGGTGCTCGGCGCCATCCCCTACACCACCAACCAGGCTCAACTGCACACCGACGAATCCGTGCTGCCGCGACATCATCGGGCGCGGGCGTCGTGGAACTACCTCATGGCACCCGACTGCGACGACGTCCTGGTCACCTACGACGTGACGCGGCTGATGCGGTTGACGGGTCGGCGCCGCTTCCTGGTCACCCTCGGCGGCCGCGGCCGCGTCGACCCCATGACCGTGCTGGCCGAGATGATCTACGACCATCCGCTGTACACACCGGAATCCGTTGCCGCCCAAGGTCGCCTGCCAGAACTGAACGACGACAAGATCGTCTATGCGGGCGCCTACCACGGGTGGGGATTCCACGAAGACGGTGCGGTATCTGGGCTGCGCGCCGCGGAACGCCTCGGCGCGACGTGGCCAAGCGGCGATCGGCGACGGGAGGTTGTGCCGTGTTGACACCTGCGCTCTACCGCACCCGCATCACCCATCTGCGCCGCGCTCCGGTGCACCACTACTTCGAACACCGAAGCTACAGCTGGTATGTCGACATCGACCGGCTGCCGGAGTTGCCGCGATGGCTCCGGCCGTTCGCCCGGTTCGAAGCCAGCGATCACTTGGACGGCGGGCCCGACGACACACTGCGCGACCGGGTGGACAATTTCCTCGCCGACCGCGGCATCGACCTGCGGGGCGGAACTGTCACCGCCCTTTTGCAGGCCCGCGTACTCGGCTATGTGTTCAACCCGCTGAGCCTGTTCTGGTGCCACGACGCCGACGGCGTGCTGCGCCATGTGGTGGCAGAAGTCCACAACACCTACGGCGGCAGGCACGCCTATCTGTTGCCCCCGGATGCGGGCCAGCCCGCGATGGTGATGAAGAAGCTCTACGTATCACCGTTCAACGACGTCGACGGCTACTACCTGGTGCGGGCGCCGCGGCCGGATTCCGAACTCAACGTGACGATTTCGCTGCACCGGGAGAACCAACCCGCATTCGTCGCGACGATGCGCGGCGACAGGCGTCCTGCCGGCATTGGTCAGATACTTCGACTGCAGTTGACGGCGCCGATGGCACCGCTGATGGGTTCGCTGGGCATTCGCGTCCAGGGCATCACACTGTGGTTACGCCGGGTCCCAGTGGTCCCGCGGCCGGAGGTCGCCGAGAAGGAAAGGGTCGAGCAGCTGTGACTGTCGATATCGCCCGGCTGTCCACTACATCCATCGGCGCAGAGCGATGGCCGGATGTGACGCGGGTTCCGTCCGGTCCGCTCGCCGCCGTCGCGGCGCCGATCGCGGACCGCCTGTTCCGCAATGCCGCGGCCCAGTTGCCGCTGCGGATGGTCTATCCCGACGGCACGTGGGTCGGTGCGGCCGACCCGACGCTGCCGACGATGATGATCCACCGACCCGACAGGCTGGCGCGGCGAATCGGTCGCTACGGCCTGATCGGATTCGGCGAGTCGTACATGGCAGGCGAGTGGAGCAGCGACGACCTTGCCGGCGTGCTCACCGAGTTCGCGAGCTCGGTTGGCGACCTGATACCGCGCTCGCTGCAGCGGCTTCGCCCGATCGCCGTTGTCCGCCAACCACGTTCGCAGCTCAACAGCCGGGAGCAGGCCCGTCAGAACATCTCGGAGCACTACGATCTGTCGAATGAGCTGTTCGCGGAGTTTCTCGACGAGACGCTGACGCTACTCCAGCGCGATGTTCGACACGCTGCCCGCCACCCGATCACAGTTGGCCGACGCTCAGCGACACAAGATCGATCGTCTTCTCGACTCCGCGAAGGTCGGCCCCGGCAGTCGCGTGCTCGAGATCGGCACGGGCTGGGGCGAGTTGTGCATCCGTGCCGCATCGCGCGGCGCCATGGTGCGGTCGGTGACGCTGTCGGCTGAACAGCAGCAGCTGGCCCGGGAACGGGTCGCCGCCGAGGGCCTGTCGGATCGCGTGGAGATCGAACTGCTCGACTACCGCGATGTCGACGGCTGCTACGACGCCGTCGTTTCGGTGGAGGTGATCGAGGCCGTCGGATACCAATTCTGGCCGACGTACTTCCAAACCCTCGACCGGCTGGTGTCGCCGGGCGGACGGGTGGCAATACAAGCCATCACGATGCCCAACAGTCGAATGCTGGCGTCGCGCAACACCTATACCTGGATCCAGAAGTACATCTTCCCTGGCGGCCTATTGCCGTCGGTCGAAGCGATCATCGGGATCACCGAAGGGCACACGCGGCTGCGGACGGCGGAGATGACATCAATCGGGCCACACTACGCGGAGACGCTGCGACTGTGGCGCGAACGCTTCATCGAGCAACGAGAAGCCGTGTCGGCCTTGGGTTTCGACGATGTCTTCCAGCGCATGTGGGAGCTGTACCTGGCTTACTCGGAAGCCGGCTTCCGGTCGGGCTATCTCGATGTCTACCAGTGGACTTTCGCCCCGGCAGGAGGCTCTCGATGAACTTCTTGCTTGTCACCGCGGCGTCGATCGCCGTGCTGATATTCATGCACGGCATCACGTTCGCCGTCGGCCGAAGCATCGGCAGGTACAACGTCGTCGACGTGACGTGGGGCCTGGGTTTCGTCGGCGTCGGCGCCGTTGCTGCGGTCTTCGGCTCCGGTGATCTCTTCCGCCGGATTCTGTTGTTCGTACTGGTGGCGGTGTGGGGGCTGCGACTGGCCTGGCACATGATCCAGAAGTCGGCGGGCAGGGGTGAAGACCCACGATATGAGGCCCTCATGCGCGGCGACTTCTCCGCAGGCAGGGTGCTCCGGAAGATCTTCCTCATCCAGGCCGCCGCGACATGGTTCGTCTCGCTGCCACTGCAGGTTTCGGCCGTCCTGGGGCCGACGCCGACCGTGCTGCTGCCGGTTTTCATTGCAGGCGTGGCTCTTTGGGGAGTCGGCGTGTTCTTCGAGGCGGTCGGCGATCACCAACTACATAGGTTCAAGGCCGATCCCGCCAACAAGGGAACGGTGATGGACCGCGGGCTGTGGGCTTGGACACGCCATCCCAACTACTTCGGCGACGCGTGCGTGTGGTGGGGGCTCTGGCTGGCGTCCATCGCGGGGTGGATCTCACTGGTGACGGTGCTGTCACCAGCCCTGATGACGTACTTCCTGGTCTACGCCACGGGCGCACGCCTGCTGGAGCAGCATATGATGGACCGTCCCGGATTCCGTGAATACTGTTCTCGTACTTCATTTTTCATTCCGAAACCGCCCAGATCGCGAATATCGTGACGATCATCGCGGGGGTGGCTAGGCTACCGCTCGTGACCACCGACCTTTCCGCGCTGCTGCGCCAGGTGGCCCAGCGGGATGTCGACGCGTTCGCCGCCTTCTATGACCTCACCCGTGCCCGGGTATTCGGTCTGGTAAGCCGCGTGCTGCGCGATCCCGGGTACAGCGAGGAGACCACGCAGGACGTCTACCTGCAGGTATGGCGTTCCGCGGCCAACTACGACCCGAATGCGGGCTCGCCGCTGGCGTGGCTGCTCACGGTGGCGCACCGGCGCGCCGTGGACCGGGTGCGGTCCGAGCAGGCGGCCAGCCAGCGCGAGTCCCGCTACGGGGCGGCCAACGTCGAGCCGCCTGCCGACCACGTCGCCGATTCGGTCATCCTGCGCGACGAGCGTCAGCAGGTCACCGACTGTCTGGGCTCGCTGACCGACGTGCAGCGGGAATGCATCCAGCTGGCCTACTACGACGGGCTGACCTACGTCCAGGTCTCGGAGCGGCTGACCGCCAATCTCGCGACCATCAAGTCGCGAATGCGCGATGCCATCCGCGGACTGCGCAAGTGTCTGGGGCTCGCATGACCGATCCATTGACTCCCGATCTGATCGCATTGGCGACGCCCTACGCGCTGCACGCGACGACCGACTCCGAACGCGCTGAGATCGAGCGGCAGCTTGCCGACGCCCCACCCGAGGTGGCGGAGGCGTTCTTCGCAGAGGTGCGCGCCGTGCACGAGACGATGGCCGTCATCTCAGCCGCGACGGCGGTCGAGCCACCTGCCACGATGCGCGACCGGCTGCTGGCTACCGTCGCCGACGATCCGGTGCGCGAGCTGCCATCAAAGCGTGCGAATCGCTGGCGCACAACAATTTTGGCGGCAGCGGCGGTGGTGGCCATCGGACTCGGCGCACTCGGCGTCGGGATTGCGATGCGGCCGGCGCCCACGACGTCGACCGCGGAGCAGGTGTTCGCGGCGCCGGACGTCCGGACAGTCTCCGGACCCATCCCCAGCGGCGGCACGGCGACGCTGGTCTTCTCCCATGAGAAGGACGCCGGCGTGCTGGTGATGAACAACGTCCCGCCGCCGCAACCTGGCACCGTCTACCAGATGTGGTTGGTCGGTGATCGGGGTCCGCAGTCGGCAGGGACGATGGATGCCAAAGCTGTCGCGCCGTCGACCACTGCGGTGCTGCCGGATCTCGGCGATTCGCAGACCCTGGCATTCACCGTTGAGCCCGGCGGCGGGTCCGAGATGCCGACGAGCCCGGCGTTCGCCGAACTGCCCCTGGTCTGACGTCACTCCAGGGTCGCCGCGGCCGCCTCGGCGAGCACATCGGCGATGTCGTGCCTGCGCTGCCAGGCCCGTCGCTGGCGCATCGCGCCGTTTCCGTGTTCGGCGATGCGCGCGAGCTCGGTGCGCACCATGTCGTAGTCGCCGACCGCCTCGAGCGCGGGCCGAACGTGACCGATGAGGCCGTCCAGCAGCTCCCGAGCCGGAGCAGCGGCGTGGCTTTCCGTCAGGTCGATCGCGTGACCGTCGAGCCCTTCTCGTGCCGACTTCCAGTACGCGGCGCGCAGCGCATGCGGTGCCAGCGGAGCGAGACTCTCGCCGCGCTGCTCCGCCTCCAGCGCCGTCATCACACACGCTCTGACCAACGCCGCCAGCAGGACCGTCTCCGCAACCGTCGCGGGGACGTCGGCAACGCGCACCTCGATCGTCGGGAAATTGGCCGACGGACGGACATCCCAATAGACCATCCCGTCGTCCAGCATCGCGCCGGTGTCCTGCAGCATTCGCACAACGGCGTCGTACTCGTCGGCGGACTCGAAATGCGGCGGCGGTCCCGCACTGGGCCAGCGCTGCCAGAGGATGCCGCGCCAGCTGGCATACCCGGTGTCGGTGTTGCGGTAGACCGCCGAGTTCGCGGTCAGCGCCAGCAGCAGCGGCAGCCACGGCCGCAGCCGATTGCTCACCTGGATCGCGGCCTCGCGGTCGGGAACGGCGACGTGCACGTGGCAGCCGGAGATGCCCTGCTCGTGGGCGATCATCCCGAACCGCTCCGCGATCCGGCGGTAGCGCGGCTTGTCGGTGATCGGGAACTCGTGCGGCACCGTCGGCGGCAGCGCAACGGCGAGCAGCCGTGCACCGTCGGCCTCGGCGGCCTCCGCAGCGATGCGGCGTAGCCGCGTCAATCCCGCGCGCAGTTCCGCACTGGTGTTCGCGACGTCGGTCGTCGTCTCGACCTGGCAGGTGGTCAGCTCGAGTTGCAGCTTGACACCGCGCGCCTCGGCGAGCCGGGCGACGGCCTCATTGCGCGCGACCGGCTCACCGGTGTCCGGGTCGACGAGCAGGAACTCTTCCTCGACGCCGACGGTGGGATGGCTGGCCATGACTGCCTCAGAGTATTGATCCGGCCCGCCGGAGGAATCTCACGACGGGCCGGATCGCGCGGTGGCTTTTTGAGCGGTTGTACTCCGCTGGGCCGCGAAGTCTGGCGGGTCAGAATTGACCGATCCGGTCGCCGTCAAACATGCCCGCTGGAAGATTTTTTCGGGTGCTTAACATCGTGGGGTGACCAAGGACTTCCGGTTCGGCGTCGGCCTGCGGGTCGCCAAGTCAATCTCCTCAGTTCAGGACGAGGCGCGGCGAGCCGAGGACCTCGGCTTCGATGTTCTGCACCTGCCCGACCACATCGGGGCGCCTGCACCGTTCCCCACGCTGATGGCGGCCGCCGCGGCGACCAAGACGTTGCGGATGGGCACGTTCGTGCTGAACGCGTGCTTCTACAAACCGGCGTTGTTGGCACGCGATGTGCAGGCGCTGCGCGACCTGTCCGACGGCCGGTTCGAACTGGGGTTGGGCGCGGGCTACGCGCAAAACGAGTTCGAGGCCGCCGAGCTGCGTTATCCCAGTGCGCGCGAACGCATCGATTACCTGGCGCACGTCACCGAGTACATGGGCGAGCACCTGCCCGATGTGCCGGTCCTGATCGCCGGCAACGGCGACAGGCTGCTGACGGTGGCAGCACGACAAGCCAACATCATCGGGCTGACCGGCGGACAGCTCATCACCAAGGACGATGATGCGCTCGCGGAGCGCGTTGACTTCGTCCGCAGCGCCGCAGGCGATCGCTTCGACGAGCTCGAACTCAATTTGGCGATCACCGCACTGCCCAGAGACGAGTCAGGACAGCCCGACCTGTCGATAATCCGTCGAGCGCTCCCCCATCTGTCCGACGACGAGTTGGTGCAGACGGCCGCCGTGCTGTCGGGCTCGCCGAGGGAGATGGCAGACACCATCCGCGGGTACCGCGACACCTACGGCGTGAGCTACCTGATCGTCCAGGACAAGCACGCCGAGGCGTTTTCGAAAGTAATCGCAGAGCTGCGGTAGCCCCCGCTAGTACCTGCGGCCGCGCAGCGCGTCCTTCACCCGCTGACCCGTCTTGCGCACCCGGGCTCGCACCTGGTCCGTCCGACCCTCGTTCCGCAGCCGGGCATTGGCAGTCGCCTCGCCGATTTCTTCTTTGGCTCGGCCGACGACGCGGTCGAACTCAGCCCTGGCTTTCCGTGTTGCACTCATGGGTGCAGTGTTTCCGCTGCGCAGCCAGTGGAAACATGGCTGCACGGTAAGCTCCCAGCGTCCCGCCCTCGTAGCTCAGGGGATAGAGCACGGCTCTCCTAAAGCCGGTGTCGCAGGTTCGAATCCTGCCGGGGGCACTGTCTTACAAGCATAAGTGTGTGTTCGTGCAAGATTCGTGCAAGTGACCAAGACCCCGGCGCCGATATATGCGCGAACATAGAGGCTCGGGGCCGGGGCCCTCCTATTGGGACGTGAGAAGCAGCGTCGGGTCGGCGATGACCACAGTGGCCGGAACATCGCCCGTTCGCTCGCCAACGATCGGTGTCTTGTAACGTCGCCTTGGTAGCCGCACTGGTCGGTCAGGAGGTGCGGGTGGCGACGCCACGTAGTGTGCCGTATGGCTGGGGTGTCAGCGACCAACTGACCGTGCTCACATCGGCGTCTGGGCTATTGGAACACTGCTCCGGGGAATTTAAACCCTGTCCTGCCAACGTCCTTCTCTGAAGTCGAGTGCGATAGCGATGCCTGTGTATTGCTTAAGGTTGCCCGGACGAGTTCCACTCCGGCAGCGACACATCCGGTGGTGTCGCATGCTGACCGAAACGCCCACCATTCGGATCTATTCGGTAGGGCGGGGTGACTGGCAATCCGTTGATTGTTTGGCTCTGAAAGTCGAGATCGATGCGATACACACCTTCCAGTCCCGCGCCTGGACCCGGTGTGGTCGAGTTGGTTAACTGGGGGGCGCTCACCGTCGTGGGATCGGCCACGGTGACACCAGTTGGTACATCGCCAGGCCGGCGCCCGTAGCTGTGCACCGACGGCCAGGCCGTCCGCCAACGAAAAGAAAGGTCCCCTTGGTCTTCCGATTCAGGGGCCGAACGCGTCAAGTTCACTTACGGTAGACATATTCACTGCTCTATTCGGGGGGTTCCGATGCGTGGCGTCGCTCGGCCGGTAGGCCTGGTGCTTGTGGCACTCGCAACTGCTGTATTGCTGGCTTTGACATCGACGGTGCAGGCCGCGTTGACCCTCGCCGCCGCTACGTACCTACTCAAGGGCACGCAGACTGTTGATCGCATCACTCAGATCAGCAGGTCATAGATTTAGCGACTCCGTGGATCATCGGCACGACCGGTGCTGCACCGCCTCAACCCATAATTGTCGTGGATTATCCTGCCAGCTTTGGCCAGCTTCCGCGGGCGGTTTTTTTGATCCGACCTTCGATCAGTCGGTCGCTGCCGGGGTGGCTGCGCTGCCTTCGCCTCGGAGCGTTGAACCCGGAACTGTCTTTGCGGGGGGCTCGCAGGGCGCGGTCGTGGTCTCGCTGTACAAGCGAGAGTTCAATCAAGCCTGGGCGAAGCACCCGCCGAAAGCTCCTGACATTGTCTTCGGGCTCATCGCTAATCTGATGCGGCCCAACGGGGGAATCTTGGAGCGTTTCGCGCCGCTGGGCACCATCCCGATCGTGGGATTACCTTCTACGGCGCCAGCCCGACTCAGACCGCGGGCGCCGGCAAGGGGGAAATCACGACATATGACATTGCCCGCCAATACGACGGATTTTCCGACTTCCCAACCAATCCGCTGTTCGTCCTGTCCGACATCAACGCCTTCATGGGCATCGTGTCGGTACACCCTGACGTCTCCACCGTCAGCATGCAAGACGCGGTGCTGCAAGATGAGTATGGGGACACGAGGTACTACATAATCCCTACCTATCCCGTCCCACTCCTCATGCCGCTGAAGAACAAATTCCGATAGTTGGACCGATCCTGGCGGACATGCTTGATCCGGCAGTGCGCCAACTGGTCGAGGCGGGCTACGACCGGACAATCAGTCCTGGCCAACCAACTCCGGCTAACTTCTTGTACTTCCCCAACCCGATTGCGTTGGATGAGAATCTTCTCATCGCAATTCCGACGGGATTGGATAACGGCTTGCAGGACATCATCGGCGTTCGCCCGTTCGGAACCGAGAGGCCCGACGTGACAGGTCAGGGTGCCTATGGAATTAACGGGCCGCCGGTCACGATGAACCCGACTACGAACGAGCAGCAGACCGCTACCACTGTGTCGGGGCCTGCACCGTCGAACACAGAAAATCCGAACGAGCAGCAGACCGCTACCACTGTGTCGGCGGCTGCACCTCGAACACAGACAATCTGTTGGCCACGTCCAAGCCCACACCGCTGGCTGTCGAACGGGTGCCGGCGCCGAAGCCGCACGGTGCGCCACCCACTGACAACCAGCCGCTGAGCGACGAGAAGGTTGACACTAGCAACCCGCCGACCACTCCGACAGAGACTGAGACGACGCAGGGGACGACGTCCACTCAGGTCACGGCAAACCCGGTGCGCCGAAGATCCGCAGCCCGTTTGGATCGGATCTGTTATAGAAGGAACGAAAGAGCTGACACCGTCACCCGAGTCGGTGTTCAACAAGGCCTCCACGGTGACAACGAGCGCCACTACCGGCGCCGATACCCCAACCGGGGATGGCAGCCCGCCGCATGGTGGCTCACATGGTGCCTCAGACCCAGGTGTCCTCATGACGGTCGTCGACCACGTCTGCACGGACATGCATGAAGGCGCCAGGCGTTCGTCTGAACTGGCGCTCCCTACAAGCCGGCTTGAGGGGCCAAGGGCGGACCCCGTTTGCAACGGGTCGCAGCAGACACGTTAACGCCAGCGCTTCTTATGGTGGCACTGTTACGACAAGCGAAAGGAGACGCGGATGGCGTGGTATCTCGCCCTGCAGGGTGCGGCGCACGTGGCCCACCAGTCGTCGGTCTATGAGCTTCAGGACTGGGTGGATGTGGAGAAGATCGCGGAGGAACTGGTCGGTTCGGCGACGCTGGACCGAGTCGTTGCCGTTCCTGCGGTGCTGGCGCCGAACCCGCGTCGGCGGCAGAAAGTGACGCTGTATGTGCGGCCCGCCGCCTGGGCCATGTGGACGTTCTACCAGCAGTCCGAGGAAGACCGGCGTCAGCTCGTGGAGCAACTCAATGCGATGTCCCAAGCGGCGCAGCAGCAGCGAGCGCAGGCGGCGCCGACGGCACAGATAAATCCGCTCACGGGTCAGGTCGGACCCGGAAAACATGGACACTTGCCGTAATCCGTGTCGGCCAGCCGGGCAGGCTGGACGCTGACAAGGCCGATGCGGGTCACGACCGGACCTCGGCGTGGAATCACGTTGCGCCGCAACTGCTTTGGATAGTTGCGCTGCCGAATCACGCTGTTTGCCCTGATTTTCGCGACGCGTGTCGAAGAACCTCAGAGCGCGCGCCGTTGCCTGTGCACGTCGGCTCGGCGGCAGCGGTGCGTCGCGTCGAATCCCTTGTCGTGCCCAACCACCACTGGTGTGCGAGCACAGCGCATGTTCAGGACCGGTGTAGCATTCCGCGCAGCTTTGGCGCCTGGCACATCCGCGTGACCCAGATGCCACCGCTCGCCCGGCCGGATCCGTTGCCGACATCGCCAGCAGATCGCATTGCCAGATGCCACAAGCTTGGCCACTTGCTCGCGCAACCGCCGATGCGCCGCGACCGTAGTGCGGCCGTGCTGCTGGCGTCTGCCGTCGCGGTGGCAGTCTGCGCACTGAACTTCTGCCCGGGGTGCACTCATCGCGGGCCGCCGTTGCTGCCTGACGGATGGGATTCTGAGCGACTTTCAGCGGCGGCGAGGGTCCGAGTGCCCGCGAGCCTGTACCACCACGAACAGGTTCCAATCCTGCCGGGGGCACTCGTGATGTATGCATCGGGTGATACTCCCGGCGCAAATTGTGGATGCGCCAGGGCTCCTACGTCGGGAGGCATCGCGCCGACGCGGCTGGCGCGAAGGCCTCCGCCCGCAACGGCGAGGACGGCTCAAAGGGTTCCAACGGAAAGTAATGCCCGCCTCCGCGAGCCGGCTACAGTGACCGGGCCTAAACTGGGTGCACACCTAGAGGAGGTGTGTGCCATGAAGAAGATCCTCGTCACCTTGGCCACGCTCGCGGTGTCGGCGGGAATCGCACTCGCCGGGGCCCCAAGCGCCCAGGCCAACGATGGCCCCGGCCTGTGCTGGAACGGCTGTGTTCCTGGAAGCCTGCGTGTCGGGACCGGGTTGGGTTGACTGGAACCCGTGGGGCAACTGGGGCTGCAATCCCGGGCACGGGTGTGGGGATTGGCGTCACCACGGGAAGCATTGGAAATAGCTAGAGCAGCTCCCCGCTCTCCAGCTCTTCGACCCCGGCCCATGGTGATGGTGCAGACCATCCGGTTCTTGCCGGTGCACTCGCTGAGCCTCAGTGTGCCGATAAACCCGCCGGATATACCAGTGATCTGGGCCGACGCTTCACTTTCGGACATTGGGTAGTTACGCCTAGTGACTACCCCGACCATGCTTGCCCTAGGTGCGCTTGTCGACCTCTGAGCCATTGGATTAATTGGACCGCTTACGAAATTGATTGGGCTGCTTCAGAATCAGCCCGTCACAGCGGAGCGGTGGCCGAGACGATACTCTAGACGCCGGCGACGCGCCATGAAAGAACACGGAGCCCTCATCGGTTCCACCCCATCCGGCATCAGTGCCTTGCCTCGCGGCAAGTAAAACCTTTCCTTTCAGCCCTGAAATCTGGCTTGTGGGCGATTACAGAGGCACCCCTTGAATCGGCATCATTTCCCTCAACACCCCGACGAGAGGAATCCACGATGAACGAATCAGCCGCCCGCAACCTGACCCGCTTCAAGTACGCAGCCACCCTCCTTGGCGCCATGGCCGTTGTTGCCTTGGCCCCGGTGACCGCCCACGCGCAACCCATCCAAAACGGCGCTGGCGATGGCGGATGCCACTACACCGACAAGGACGGTTACGACATCCCGATCGACGATGGCCAGTCTGTTTTGGTCGACGGGAAGACTGTCTCCTGCAGCGGTGGAACGATCACCGTCAGCTCTAAGACCGGCGGCGCCGGCGCGCAAGGGCCACAGAGCAACCCCGTTTTGTCGCCGGTGACCAAAACGCCCAAACTCCCGCTGCTGAACCAGAACGTGGCGGTCTTTGTCCAACAGCCCTGAACGCCTTAACCATCAGTCGGCCCGCCACCAGCAGGTGGCGGGCCGATCTTTATTCTCTGCCGATCGAGTAGTGCATTACTCGGTACACGCCCGCCCGCTGGCCCGAGGATGGTCCTAGGAGTTGTTGGGATCGGTAGCCGCGTCTCGCGTCTGTACTGACCGTACTGACACCGCCAATGAGGCGGCGCCTGACGAAAGGAATCCACCATGAAGCGGATTTCGCGGTTCGCGACGACTGTTCTGGTGTCCGGTGGTCTGGGTCTTGCCAGCCTGGGCTTGGGCGCAGGCATCGCCCACGCCGGCGGCCCGTATACGTGGTGCCCGGGTGATGAGATGGGTGGCTACGGCGGCGGATTCAACACCCCCGCAGACGGACGGCCGAACTGGGACTGGAATGTCTGCCACACGTACCACTACGTGAACTACGGGCAGGGCAACACATCTCCCACCGTCTGGGAGGGCGACAATCCCCCGGGTCCGGCTCCGTGGCAAGAGCCGAACATGTGCTGGGCGCTGTTCATTCCGCGCCCCTGCTGATCGGTCGCTGACGAAACACCGCGGCTTCCTCTGAGGATCACCTTCTCGATTCCAACGCAGCGATCGCGTCTGCTGCGGAATGATCATGATGACCCGAGGAGGAGCCCATGGCAGCACTTCGTGAACAAGTATTGCGCCGTAAGCCGGTGGAGGAGATGGCGGCCGAGACCGGCGCCGACACTGGGACCAGCGAGCTCAAACGCACGATCGGGTTGTGGAGCCTGTCGGCGATCGGTATCGGCGGCACGATCGGCACCGGCATCTTCTTCATCCTCAGCCAGGCCGTGCCGATGGCCGGGCCCGCAGTGGTCTTTTCGTTCCTGATCGCCGGACTCGTCGCCGGGCTGACCGCGGTGTGTTACGCCGAATTGGCAGGCGCAGTACCGGTTGCCGGCTCGTCGTATTCCTACACCTACGCGACGCTGGGTGAGTTCGTGGCCATGGGGGTCGGCGCCTGCCTGCTGCTCGAGTGGGGCGTGGCTGGCGCGGCCGTCGCAGTCGGCTGGTCGGAGTACCTCAACCAGTTCATCGGCAACGTCTTCGGTGTCCAGATACCCGAGGCGGTGTCGAACGCTCCCGAACAGGGCGGCATCATCAACCTGCCCGCGGTGATCCTGATCATCATGTGCGCGCTGCTGCTGATCCGGGGCGTCAGCGAGTCGGCGAAGACCAACGCCGTCATGGTCGTCATCAAGATCTGCGTTCTGATCATGTTCATCGTCATCGGCGTCCAGGGGTGGAACTCCGACAACCTGGCCAGCTTCGCCCCGTTCGGCTTCGCAGGCATCTCGGCCGCGGCGGGCGTCATCTTCTTCAGCTTCGTCGGCCTGGACAGCGTCGCCGCCGCGGGCGAGGAAGCCAAGAACCCGAGGCGAAACCTTCCGCTCGCGATCATGATCGCGCTGGGAACAGTCACGGTGCTTTATGTTCTGACGGCGCTCGTCGGGGTGGCGGCCCAACCGACCGAAAAGTTCGAGGGCCAGGAGGCGGGGCTCGCCCAGATCCTCGAGGACGTGGTCGGCGCGTCGTGGCCGGGCACCGTGCTCGCCGCCGGAGCGATCATCTCGATCTTCAGCGTGACCCTGGTGTCGATCTACGGACAGACCCGGATTCTGTTCGCGATGTCGCGCGACGGCATGATCCCCGAAATCTTCCACAGGGTGAATCCGCGCACGTTGACCCCGGTCTACAACACGATCATCGTCGCGGTGGTCATCGGCCTGATGGCCGGTCTCATCCCGATCAATTTCCTCGCCGAGATGACGAGCATCGGCACCCTTGTGGCGTTCATCGCCGTCTCGATCGGGGTGATGGTGCTGCGACGGCGGGCTCCCGACCTGCCCCGCAGCTTCAAAGTTCCGCTGTTTCCGGTGACCCCGATCCTGTCGATACTCGGCGCGTTGTGGATCATCCTCAGCCTGCGGCCGATCACGATCTACGTGTTCCTGATCTGGGTCGCCGTTGCGTTCGTGTGGTACTTCTTCTACTCGCGCCACCACTCTCATCTCGGCCGCCACGAGCACGTCGGCCTCGCCGCGGAGGAAGGCAACAAGCCGTGACGATCGTCGTTGGCTATCCGCCGAACCGGAAAGGCAAGGCGGTACTGAACCTGGCGGCGCTGCTGGCTCGTTCCAGCGGTGAGGATCTCGCCGTGTGCGTCGTCGCACCGGAGTCGTGGCTGCCCGGCCTGGTCCGCGAGGACGTCGCCTACCAGAGTCAGATCGACGACCTGACAGACGGCGCGCTCGCCCAGGCCCGCTCCGAACTGCCCGCCGATGTGTCCGCGACCTTCACGACAGTCAAGGCGCGCTCGACTCCCACCGGCTTGCTGGAGGCGGCCGAGCAGCGCAAGGCCAGCTTGATCGTGGTCGGCTCCTCGGCGGCCGGGCTGTTCGGCCACATCGCGTTGAGCACTGTCGCCGACCGGCTGCTGCACAGCTCACCGATCCCGGTTGCAATGGCGCCCCGTGGCTTTCGGTCGCCTGCCGCCGCCAAGGTCGCCCGCGTGACGGTCGCGTATACCGGCACCGACCAGTGCGACTCGCTGTTACGGGTCGCTGCGGATCTGGTCGGCAAGCTCGGCGCGACAATGCGTCTGGCATCGTTCGCCGTCCAGCACGCACCGCCCGTGACGGCCATGTTCCGGACCGAAGCTGCGGACGTAGTCGCGGAGTGGAATACAAACATCCAGGCGGCCGCGAGCCGGGTCCTCGGCGACTCGAAAGAGTCGGGCGGGCGGGACGTCGTGATCGGCCACGGCAATGACTGGGACACCGCACTCCACGACGTCGATTGGGGTGACGGCGATCTGCTGGTCATCGGATCGAGTGAGTCGGGCCCGATTGCACGGGTGTTTCTCGGATCTCGTGCCGCCAAGATCATCCGCCACGCCCCGGTGCCCGTCGTCGTCGTCCCCCGCGACGGGAAGTCATAGCAGTCCGTCGTCACCCATTCCCGTCGCCACGGGTTTCGATGACGCGGGCGGCGACATCGACCAGCCGGGTATTGCTGTCTTGCGAGAGCTTGCGCAGCATTTCGAAGGCGCGTATGTCGTCGACGCCGTAGCGCTCCATGATGATGCCCTTGGCCTGTCCGATGCGGTCTCGGGTCGACAGCGCCGACTGCAGTTCCTCGCCCTCGCGGCTCGCCAGGATCGCCGCGGCGGCATGGGCTGCTAACACGATGCCGGTCGTCTCGGCTTCCCCGTCGAACGCGTTCGGCTTGAACGCGAACAGGTTGAGCGCCCCTGCGGTGCGGTTGGCGGTGTACAGCTTGAAGGACACCCCGCTGAGAACGCCGAGCCGAACCACCTCGGGGGAGTATTGCGGCCAGCGTTCTTCGGTGCGGAAATCCTCCGTGCGCACGATCACTTCGTCGAGCGCCGCTTCGACGCAGGGTCCTTCGCCGTACTTCATCTGCAGTTCGTCGAGGTGATGCGGCAGATCGGAGGTGCCGCCGAACGAGTCCCATTTGCCGCCCTTGCCGATCATCAGCACTCCAGCGGTGTCGACTCCGGGGATCAGCTCTTTGGCCGCGGCGGTGACATCGCCCAGCACCTGCTCGACGGTGCGCGGTGCCGCAACCGCGCGGGCCAGCTCGGCCATCCGCACTGCTAGATCGTGGTTCCGCGGTTCGGTCATGATCAACGTGTTCCCATTCGAGCCTTGACACACACACGCGCTGGTTGGCGGCGCGCGCGAAGTGCCTGATCAACGTTTGTGACCCGACGAGGCTGGCAATGCTGCGGGGCAGGTGGGTGTGGCGGTCGACCACCGCACACACCGAGGTCTCGCCGGTTCAGACCAGGAGCCGGCGGGGCCGCCCTCCTTCTCGCCATCGCCGAACCCCGTCCAGTCACTCTGTTAGTTGTAGTATCGTCCGCTCATGGGCAGCTCCACGAATGTCTGGATCCTCGGCGGCTACCAGAGCGACTTCAGCCGCAACGTGACCCGCGAGGGCCTCGATTTCGCCGACCTGACCGGCGAAGTGGTCGACGCCACGCTTGCTGCCGCGGGCGTGGAGGCTGACGCGATCGGCGTCGTGCATGTCGCCAACGCCTTCGGTGAGCTGTTCGCGCGTCAGGCCCACCTCGGGGCGATGCCCGCCACCGTGCACGAAGGGCTGTGGGACACCCCGTCGTCGCGCCACGAGGCGGCGTGCGCTTCCGGCAGCGTCGCGACCCTGGCCGCGATCGCCGATCTGCGGTCCGGTGCGTACGAGACCGCATTGGTGGTCGGCGTCGAGTTGGAGAAAACCGTGCCGGGCGACACCGCCGCCGAACACCTCGGCGCTGCGGCCTGGATCGGGCACGAGGGCACCGACGCCAAGTTCATGTGGCCGAACATGTTCGCCCGCGTCGCCGACGAATACGACAAGCGGTACGGCCTCGACGAGACCCACCTGCGCGCGATCGCCCAGCTGAACTTCGCCAACGCCCGATCGAACCCCAACGCGCAGACCCGCAATTGGACCGTCCCCGACCTGAACGCCGGACGCGACGGAGACTCCGCCCTCGAAAATGATGTCGTCAACCCCGTCATCGAAGGCAGGCTGCGCCGCTTCGACTGCAGCCAGATGACCGACGGGGCCGCAGGCGTCGTCCTCGTCACCGATGACTATCTGCGCGAGCACCCCGGTGTCCGCCCGATCGGGCGGATCGAAGGCTGGGGGCACCGCACCGTCGGGCTCGGCCTGCAGCAGAAGCTCGACCGCTCCGCCGCCGACGCCTACGTGCTGCCACACGTGCGCGGTGCGGTGCTCGACGCGTTCGGCCGCGCCAACGTGACCCTCGACGACGTCGACGGTTTCGAGGTGCACGACTGTTTCACGCCGAGCGAGTATCTCGCCATCGACCACATCGGGCTCACCGGCCCCGGCGAGTCGTGGAAGGCCATCGAGAACGGCGAGATCGAGATCGGCGGCGCTTTGCCGATCAACCCGAGCGGCGGGCTCATCGGCGGCGGCCACCCCGTCGGCGCATCGGGTGTGCGGATGCTCCTCGACGCCGCCAAACAGGTCAGCGACGCTGCCGGCGACTATCAGGTCGAAGGCGCAAAGACGTTCGGCACGTTGAACTTCGGTGGCAGTACCGCCACCACGGTCAGTTTCGTCGTCGGATCGGCAAAGGAGTTCTGATGGATGTTGAGGTCGTCGGCAAGTTCCTGTCGACACTGCCCGAAGACGATGACCACCCGTACCGCACGGGTCCGTGGCGGCCCCAGACAACCGAGTGGGACGCCGATGATCTCACCGCCGTCGAAGGTGAGATTCCGCAGGATCTCGACGGGGTGTATCTGCGCAACACCGAGAACCCGCTACATCCGTCGCTGAAGTTCTACCACCCGTTCGACGGCGACGGCATGATTCACATCGTCGGTTTCCGGGACGGAAAAGCGTTCTACCGCAACCGGTTCGTCCGCACCGATGGACTGGCGGCTGAGGACGAGGCCGGCGGCGCGCTGTGGCCCGGGCTGGCCGAGCCCGTGCAGGTCGCCAAGCGCGACTACGGCTGGGGCGCGCGCACGTTGATGAAGGACGCCTCGAGCACCGATGTCATCGTGCACCGCGGCACCGCGCTGACCAGTTTCTACCAATGTGGGGATCTGTACCGCGTCAACCCGTTGACCGCCGAAACCACCGGCAAAGAGGACTTCAACGGGGGCTTCCCGGTCGAATGGGGCGTGTCGGCGCACCCGAAGGTCGACGACGCCACCGGCGAGTTGTTGTTCTTCACCTACAGCAAGCAAGCCCCGTACATGCGCTACGGCGTGGTCGACGCCAACAACGACCTGGTGCATCTCACCGATATCCCGCTGCCGGGTCCGCGGCTGCCACACGACATGGCGTTCACGCCGAATTACGCCATCCTGAACGACTTTCCGTTGTTCTGGGATCCCAAGCTGCTCGAGGCGAACATCCATCTGCCCGGATTCCATCGGGACATGCCGTCGCGGTTCGCGGTCATCCCGCGCCGCGGCGGCCAGGAGGACATCAAGTGGTTCGAGGCCGACCCGACGTTCGTGCTGCACTTCACCAACGCCTACGAGGATGGCGACGAGATCGTGCTCGACGGCTTCTACGAGGGCGACCCCGCACCGGTGGACAGCCTCACAGGTGACAAGTGGGAAAAGGCCTTCCGCTTCCTCGCCCTCGACCGGCTGCAGACCCGGCTGCGGCGGTGGCGGTTCAACCTGGTCACCGGCGCCACGACCGAGGAGCAGCTGACCGACAGCATCACCGAGTTCGGCATGATCAACGCCGCCTACGGGGGTCTCGACTACCGCTACACCTATGCGGCGACGGGAAAGCCCGGCTGGTTCCTGTTCGACGGGCTGGTCAAACACGACCTGCAGACCGGTACCGAGGAGCGCTTCGCGTTCGGCGACGGGGTCTACGGCAGCGAGACGGCCGTGGCGCCGCGCATCGGCAGCACCGGAGAGGACGACGGCTATCTGGTGACCCTGACCACCGACATGAACGACGATGCGTCCTACTGCCTGGTGTTCGACGCTGCCCGGGTGACCGACGGTCCGGTGTGCAAATTGCGGTTGCCGGAACGGATCTCCAGCGGAACCCACTCCACCTGGGCCGACGGATCGTCACTGCGGCGCTGGCACGAAGCCGACACGGCGCCCGCCGCGATCGGTCTGTAGGTGGCGCAGTCCGGGCCCAACGCGGTGGCCCGCATGCTCGGGCTGCTCGGCGACGAGTGGACGCTGCTGGTGCTCCAACAGGCCCTCATGGGCGCCACCCGGTACGGCGATTTCCAGTCCCGCCTCCCGATTTCGCACTCGGTGTTGTCGAGTCGGCTCCGATCACTTGCGGACGATGAGTTGCTGGAACGTCGGGCCTACCAGACGAATCCGCCGCGCTCCGAGTATCTGACCACTGCGCGCAGCCGCTCGTTGTGGCCGATGCTGGTGTCGATCTGGAACTGGGAACGCCTCTGGGTCCCGGATCACTCGGACGCGTTGCCCCTCATGCGGCACACCGTCTGCAACGAGGACTTCGTTCCGCTGGTCACCTGCGGTTCGTGCGGTGAGTCCGTCAGCGAGAAAGACGTTCTCGCGCAGTGGGGTCCGAGCGGCTCATGGGCGCGGTCGATACCGGCTGCGGTGACCCGGCGACGATCGGCGACGAGCCAGGCCGGGCTTTTCCCGCAGACGATGACCGTCCTCGGCAATCGGTGGGCGTTCGCGATTCTGGTCGCCGCGTTCGTCGGTGTCAGCCGGTTCACCGACTTTCAGACACAGCTCAACGCCCCGCCGGGCTCGATCGCGGATCGACTAGCGATCTTCGTCGCCAACGGGGTACTGGTGGCCACGGACAATCGCTATCGCCTGACCGAGAAGGGCCGGGCCCTCTTCCCGGTACTGATATCGGCGCTGCAGTGGGCCCAGCGGTGGTTCCCGGCACCCGAGGGCGTTGCGGTAATGCTCACCCACACGGGCTGCGGCGGCCGCTTCGCGGCACTCTTGACCTGCAACGAATGCACCCGGCCGCTGCGCGGAACAGAGGTGTCGGCCATCTAGCACTCTCCGGGTGAGAGTGCTAATATCGGCGGTGCACAGTGATTGGCTGCCCGCCAGGGTGGCGGGCTTCTGAGTCGCTATAGGAGGTGAATTGCTGTGCTTCGTTTTGATCCGTTCAGTGACCTTGATGCTTTGACCCGGGGCTTGCTGACCAGCCAGGCCGCAACCGGATCAAACCGCACTCCTCGGTTCATGCCGATGGATCTGTGCAAGATCGACGATCACTACGTGCTGACAGCCGATCTGCCCGGTGTCGACCCCGGTTCGGTGGACATCGACGTAGACAACGGCACGCTGACGATCTCGGCACATCGCACCGCGCGCACCGAAGACTCCGTTCAGTGGCTGACCAACGAACGGTTCTTCGGCAGCTATCGGCGCCAGCTCTCGCTCGGTGAAGGGATCGACACGGCGACGATCTCGGCGACCTACGAGAACGGCGTTCTGACAGTGACGATTCCGATGGCCGAGCGCGCCAAGCCGAGAAAGATCGACATCGCGCACAGCGGCGACCAGAAGAGCATCCCAACCACCGTCGACGCCGAGTAAGCACACCTCGAGACTGCGGGCAGATCACGAATCGCATAGATTTTGCGATCTGCCCGCAGACTCGGCGGCTTAACCGTGGCGGTCGCAACCGAAATCGCAGATGCGTACGCACCGTAGGCCATTCGACGTCCAGAATCGAGTACACCACGGTGTCCCGCCGCGTCCCGTCCGGCACCAGCTGATGGCTGCGCAGAATCCCGTCGAGCTTCGCGCCGAGCCGCTCGATCGCCGTGCGGCTGGCGAAATTGAAGAAGTGAGTGCGGAATTCCACTGCCACACAGTTCAGTACATCGAATGCGTGGCCGAGCATCAGCAGCTTGGTCTCCGTGTTGACGCCGCTGCGCCGCGCCGAGGCGCCGTACCAGGTGTTGCCGACCTCGAGTCGGCGGTTCGGCGCGTCGACGTTCAGGTAGCTCGACGAGCCGATCAGGGTGCCGTCGAGTCGACGCACCACGAAGGTCAACCCGGTGTCGGGCTTCTGCTGACCGAGCCGCATATCCACCCACTGCGCGGCGGTCTGCGGAGACGGTGCACCCGTGAACCACAGGCTACCCACGTCGCCGTCGGCCGACGCTGCCGCAATCTCCGGAACATGGTCGCGGGTAAGGGGTTCCAGCGATACCCAGCGCTCACCTGTCAACGTGACCGGCTCGACGAAGGCATTCATGACCGCCGCCCGACAGCCGCCCATGCCACCACCATGGCCCACACCGACAGCACGATCGCGAAGCCCGTCACCACCGCGCCGATGTAGAAGCCATAGCCCGCGGATACCGGCGCGTGCACATACAGGCGGTAGTACCACATCGTCAGCACGGCGATCAGCACCGAGATCGCCAGCGCCGCAGACGATGCCACGCGGGCCGACAAGCCGCGCGCCGCCATCGCGCCTGCCACGATCAGCGTCGAAGCCAACAGGGCGATGAGCTGACCCGCGCTGAAGTGCGGCGGCAACGACAGGTTCCCCACCACCCCGCCGAGGGCGTTGGCGCGACCGCCGCCCGCCGCGCGGGTGGTCAGCCACGGCAGCCATACGGTGACCGCCAGGATCGCGGCACAGAACGCGACCAGCCAGCCCGGGCTCAATCGAACCATGCCGATGAGACTATCGGGTGTGGCGCTCGGTCCAGCTCAGCGCGTGATCGGCCACGTCCTCCCAGCCATCGAGCACCGTGATGAGGTGCGGGCTGCCGCGAAAGACCTTGAAGTCCGTTGGCGCCGACGAGCGCCGGTAGCGATTGAAGTTCTCGTAGACCACCGACGCCGGCATCACATGGTCCCGGTCGCCTGCGATGAGCAGCAGGGGTGCGCGGCCTGAGTTCGCGAAGTCGACGGCACTCGCCGCCTTCGACTTCGGCAGGAGGTCGGCGGTCAACACGTCGAAGAGCGCCGGGCCGGGGGCCGGTATCGCCAACTCGGAGTGCCATCTATCGGAATCGGCCCGCGAAATCGTGTTCGCGAAGACGTAGTGAAAGTGTGCCGGGCTGATCGGTACGGCTTTGCGTCGATTGCGCGGATCGCGCAGCCACGGCCACGCCGAACGCCACATCGACAGCGGAGCCCGCAGTACACCGCGCGGCTTCGACGGTTGAATGGCGGCTCCCGCGCGTCCCAGTCCGCGGTCGAGCAGCAACTGGGTGATCAATCCGCCCATCGAATGGCCGATGATGATCGGAGCGTCGGGCAGGGAGCGGACAAACGCGTCGAAGTGGTCGGTCGCTTCGACCAATCCGATTCCGGGATCTGCGGGCCAGTCCGGCGCGTGCACGACGTGGCCGGCCGACCGGTACCTGTCGATCCAGCCCCGCCAGCTATCGGCCGACAGCCACAGTCCGTGGATCAGCACAATCGGCGCCTTGACATTCGACATCGTCTCTAGTGTGGGACTTTGACACGACATTGAGGGCGGTAATGCGATGAGCGAACTCCCCGATTGGGCGCAGCGGCTCGACCTGTCCCCCCACCCAGAAGGTGGCTGGTTCTCCGAAACGTGGCGCAGCGGACTGACGACACCCCAGTCCGCGCTGCCACCGGACTACGCCGGTTCACGCAGCGCCGGGACCGCGATCCTCTTTCTGCTGATGCCCGGCCAGCAGTCGGCCTGGCACACCGTGCGCAGCACGGAGCTATGGCTTTACCACCGGGGCAGCCCGTTGCTACTGGAATTTGGCCCCGAACAAAGCAGTGCCGCAACGCATCTGCTCGGCAGCGACATCAACGCGGGCGAGCATCCACAGCTGGTCGTCCCCGCGGGGCACTGGCAACGGGCCCGCCCGCGCGACGACGAGCCTTCACTGGTCAGCTGTGTCGTGGTGCCCGGATTCGACTACGCCGACTTCGCGCTGGCGGCGCCTACCGATTGAGCAACTGCACCGCCGCCGCCACCAGCGCGGCATTGTCGGAGGCGGGTGCGCCGTCGGGCAGCAGCAGGGTGTCCTCCATCCCGATCCGGGCCTGCACACCACGCGCACCCGCGTGTTCGAGCAGAGGCCAACAACTTTCGTCGAGGCCGTGCAGCAGCACCGGGGCGGGCGAACCGGCGGCCAATACCTCGCCGAGCACATCGTCGGCGGTGGCGATGTCACCGTCAGGGCCGAGTTCGACCATCACCCGCATACAGTGCGGGGCGATCTCCGACCGAGCCCACGACGCCGCCGCCTCCGCGTGGAAGATGCCGACCTCAACGCCAAGCCCCATCCTCAGCAGCAGGTGGGCCAACTCCTCAGACCCCGGCTCGTGCCAGTTCACCGACGCGAAGTCGGGCAGCACCGTCCAGCCTTGCACCACGCGCAGCCGCTCGTCGGGATCCGACAACGCCCAGAAACCGGTCGTCACCCCGAGCGGTAGGCCGGGGGCGGCGTGCCGCGCCGCCTCCACCGCAGCCCCCACGATCTCGGCCTGCAGCGAGTCGACGCCGTCGGCGGTCTTGGGATGCATGTGCACCGCCCTGGCGCCCGCTTGGTGGGCGGCCACCGCCGCGGCCGCGATCTGCTCGGGGGTCACCGGCAGATTCGGGTGCTGGTCGGGGGTGCGGGCGCCGTTGATGCATGCCTTGAGGTAGGTCCGTGAGCTGTTGGGCATGCACCCATCTTCGTCGTTCAGTCCACCGACGACAGGTTGAAGCCCGCGCCGGTCGGGTCGGCGACAGCCGCCAACCGGCCGTACGGCGTATCTTCTGCGTCGCGGATCACGCTGCCGCCGTTGTCCCTCACCAGCGCGACCGCCTTGTCGACGTCGTCGCTGCCGAGGAAGAAGGACCAGCTCGACGACACACCGTCGGGCATGCCCGTCGTCCCGTCCATGATTCCGACCAGCGCTTCGCCGTTAAAATTTGCAGTGCTGTAACGGAATTCATCGGAATCGGAGACGGTGTCGATCTGCCAGCCGAACACCTGGCGGTAGAAGTCCAGCGCCTTGGCATAGTCGCTCGTGGTCAGCTGGTGGTAGATCGGAGCACCGGCCTCACCGAACACCTCGAAGCCGTGGTGCTCGATCGGCTGCCACAGCCCCAGGAAGGCGCCGGTCGGATCGGACAGCATGGCCATCCAGCCCTTGTCCCTGACCTCCATCGGCTCGACCGGTTCGACGCAAGTGATCGCGCCTGCCTCGAGTGCCGTGGCCAGCGTGGCCTTGATGTCGGCGGTATGCAGGTACGTGGTCCAGCCGTCCGGGCTGTTCCACTGCGGGTCGTTGGTCATCAGGCCGGCGACTGGGTGGCCGTCCTTGAACGCATTGACATAGCCACCGTATTCGGGTCCGGCGGATTCGAACGTCCACCCGAACACGTTTCCGTAGAACTGCTGGGCGCGCTCGAGGTCAGACGTTGCGAGGTCGATCCAGGTGGGGGCACCTACGGGTGCGCCTTGGCGGGTGGGCACGATGGGTTCTCCTTGCGCTGGTGGGTCGGTCACCGATGCAGACCGCGGTCGCGCAAGAAACTCATCGGGCAGTGATGCCCAGGACGCGCAGCGCGTTCTCCTTGAAGATCAGCGGCAGCACCTCGGGCTTCATGTCCAGCGCCTCGAAGTCTCGACGCCAGCGGTCCACCTCGATGTACGGGTAGTCGGTGCCGAACAGCACCTTGGTGCTCAGCTGGCGGTTGGCGGCGCGGACCAGCTGCGGCGGAAAGTACTTCGGCGACCAGCCGGACAGGTCGACGTACACGTTCGCTTTATGCGTGGCGATGGAGATCTGGGCGTCGACCCACGGCACCGCGGGGTGGGCCATCACGATCGTCAGCTCCGGGAAATCGGCGGCGACGTCGTCGAGCAGCATCGGGTCGGAATACCGCAGCTTGACGCCGTGGCCGCCCGGCAGACCCGATCCGATGCCGGTCTGGCCCGTGTGGAACAGCGCAGGCACGCCGGCGTCGGCGATCGCGGAGTAGATCGGATAGTAGGCGCGGTCGTTGGGTTCGAAGCCCTGCAGGCTGGGGTGGAACTTGAAGCCCTTGACGCCCAGCTCGATCTGTCGGTGCACACCGCGCACGGCCTGCTCGCCGGTCAGCGGGTCGACCGTGCCGAAGGGGATCAGGACGTCGTTGTTGCGCGCCGCGCCTTCGATCAGATTCTCGACCGAGTTGGGCGGATGACCGGACACGGTCTGCGAGTCGATGGTGAACACCACGGCCGCGGTATTGCGCTGCCGGTAGTACGCGGCCACGGCGTCGACGGTGGTCGGCTCGGAGTCCAGCTTGAAGTACTGCTTGGTCGCCGCGATCAGCTCGTCGTCGTATGCGTGGTGGCCGCGGTCGTCGGCTTCGACGTGAGTGTGGATGTCGATTGCGTCGACGGCATCGAAATCGATGCCGTATTCGTACTTTTCGCCGGCCATTGGTGCAGCCTACGACTTGACCGCCAGGATCTGGTCGACGCCCATCCGACCCTGCTCGAAGGCCAGCGCGCCGCCGACGAGATACAGCCGCCACACCCGGGCCACCTCTTCGCCCTGCAGCGCGACGAATCGGTCGAAATCACTCTCCAGCTTCGCGAGCCAGTGCTCGGCGGTGCGCACATAGTGCTCCCGCATCGCCTCCACATGGCGCACCTCGAAGCCGCCGTCCTGCACGAACTTCAGCGTCCGCCACAGCGGCCGCATGTGCATGTCCGGCGCAATGTAGGACTCGATGACGAGCGCACGTAGGCCCGCGCGAAGCCCCTTCACCTGGTGCCCAGAGCAATCGGCGCAGTGCCCGGCGCGAGCGCACGTGAGCACGGGCGCGTCGGCGGGCCGGCTTGCTGCCGTCCCACGCGCGGATACGGTCGGCGGCCGACCTGACGTCACGAACCAGCTCCGCCAGCAGGTCGGCTGGCTTCACGGTGGCCCCTTTTCTTGCGATGTCAGCGACGACAACGACGCTCAGCGCACGCGAGCGCGCCGAAATCGCCAACTTATGTGGTTATCTCTTCTGATGCCGTACAAGATCGATCCGGAAGTGCTGGCCACGGTCGCCAAAGAGGTCGTCGGGCAATCCCTGGCAGGTGGCGAACTCATTTCGCGTACGACCCAGTTGCTGGCAGCGGCATACCCCGATCTCATCGATTCCACGCCGGGCCGCTGGGTGGGCAGCAAGGCGGGCGGCATCCTGGGCAAGGTCCGATTCCTCTATTTCAGCCCACGCGAATATGTGGTGCTGTTCGGATCCCCCACCGGCACACAGGGTTTCTCGGGACGCTACAAGCACGTCGAGATCCACAAATTCCTCATCGCGGGCCAGATCGACTGGTATGACCTGGAATCCGACGAGCTGACCGGTATGACGCTGCGTCCGGGCGAACACACCCGCACGGACAGGGGCCACGCGCGAGGCCTCACCATTCACCCCGGATCGTGGCACATCGAATACGGCCGGGGAGCGGTTGTGACGACGCTTCCCTTCGCGATGGTCGACACACTGTTCGTCTCGCTGGAACTCGAATCGGTCCGACGGTCGACGGTCGAGTTCACCAAGCTGCTCAACAAGCGGTTCCGTCGCTAGCCCTCACGCTGGGGCGAAGGTGCTCTTGAACCTGTTCAGCGACTCGCGGATATCGCCCTTCAGCGCCGCGGCGACCACCATGCCGATCGGGCCGAAGAGCGCCGCGCCGCCGAGATGGACGTCGAACGTGACCGTCGACCCGTCACCCGACGGCTTGACCTTCCCGATCAGCTTGACCTTGACGCCACCGACACCCTCGCCGTTGAGCGTCATCGCCTCCGGCGGCTTGAAGTGGACGATGGTCCACTTGATCCGGTTCGGCATGCCCTTCACCTCGACGATCGACTCGACGATCGTGCCCTTCTCCAGGGTCTCGGGCAGCTTGCTACGCCAAACCCGGTGAATGGTCAGCCACTCCTTGAAGCGCGACAGGTCCGAGGCGCACTCCCACGCCTTCTCCGGCGGTAATGGAACGTCAACGGAGACAGACAGTTTGGCCATGTGTCAGGGGGTTTTCGGATCCGTCTTGTCGACGGCCTTCTTCGCGGCGTCCTGCACCTTGTCGACGTGGCTGGTGTACTTGCCCTGAGTCTTCTTGTCGACGATGTCGCCGGCTTTGTCGATCGCGGTTTCCACCTTGTCGGCGTTCTTCGATACGAGGCCCTTGACCTTGTCTACAAATCCCATGGGGCTCACCCTACAGCGCCGACGAGCGCTCGCGCGAGGAGCAGACAGCTATCTCCAGAGCCGTCGGCGCTCCCCGGTGACAGCACCCTGAACCCACCACAAGACCTCGATGACGGCCGCCCCAACTACCCCGATGACCAGCGCAATCGACGTCACCGCGAGGTTCGACGGATCGAGCATGAACATCTTCTGAGCTAGGGGAATGGAGAAAATCACCACGTAGGCAAGACCCGAGATGGCGACCAGCGCCACCCGCCACCACTCGTACGGCCGGGCCACCACCGCCAGCACCCATACCGCCGTCATCAGCAACGTGATCAGCGCCGCCGTGGACGCCTGCGTCTGCTGCGTTTCGGTGGCCTCGCGACCCTGATACGCCACCAGATAAGACGTGAAGGTCGCGATGCCGACCACGAGCCCTGACGGCAGTGCCGACGTCATCACCCGCCGCACGAAACCGGGATACGCCCGCTCGTTGTTGGGCGCCAGCGACAGGACGAACGCCGGGATACCGATGGTGAACCAGGCCGCGATCGTCACGTGGATCGGCTGGAACGGGAACAGCAGTGGGTCGGTGTCGAATAACTTGGACGCCAACCCGGCGAGGCCGACCAGGACCGCAAGCAGCACCGAGTACACGGTCTTGGTGAGGAACAGGTTGGATACCCGCTCGATGTTGCCGATGACCCGGCGGCCCTCGCCGACGACGTGCGGCAGCGTCGCGAACTTGTTGTCCAGCAGCACAATCTGGGCCACCGCCCGTGAAGCCGCACTGCCCGCGCCCATCGCGACGCCGATGTCGGCGTCCTTGAGCGCCAGCACATCGTTGACGCCGTCGCCGGTCATCGCGACGGTGTGCCCGCGGGACTGCAGCGCATGGACCATGGCGCGCTTCTGGTCGGGCCGCACGCGGCCGAAGGTGGTGCACTCGTCCAGGGTGTCGGCGAGTTGTTTCGGGTCGTCCGGCAGGTCGCGGGCATCCATCGTCTCGCCGTCCAGGCCGAGCGAACTGGCGACCGCACCCACCGACACCGCGTTGTCCCCGGAGATGACCTTGATCGAAACTTTCTGGGAAGCAAAATAATCCAAGGTGTCTCGAGCATCTGGCCGGATGCGCTGCTCGAGCACCACCAACGCCACCGGCGTCACGGTGCCGGGCGCATCAAGATCGTCGACGGGCAGGTCGGTGGACCCAAGCAGCAGCACCCGCAAGCCCTGCCTGCCGATCTGCTCGGCTTGTTCGGCGGCGGGCGATGCCGGGTCGAGTAGCACATCGGGCGCTCCGATCACCCAGTTGCCGTTATCGCCGTAGGAGGTTCCGCTCCACTTCGTCGCCGATTTGAACGGCGCCGTCGCCGTAGCCGTCCAGCCCGGCGGCATCTTGTAGGCCTCGCCGATGGCCTGCATGCTGGCGTTGGGCCGCGGATCGTCGGCGGCCAACTGCGCCAGCACGTTTCCGATATCACCCTCGTCCAGTCGCTGCAGATCCGACACCCGCATACCGTTCTCGGTCAGCGTGCCGGTCTTGTCGGCGCACACGACGTCGACGCGGGCCAGGCCCTCGATGGCGGGCAGCTCGTTGACCAGACACTGCCGTCGGCCAAGCCGAACGACGCCGACGGCGAACGCGATCGACGTCATCAGCACCAGGCCCTCGGGCACCATCGGAACCAGCGCGCCGACCATGCGCAGCACCGATTCCCGCCAGCTCGCGTCGGTGGTGAACAGCTGTGTGTAGATGATCAGCAGCCCGGCGGGAACCAGCAGGTAGGTGATGAACTGCAGGATCTTGTTGATCCCGGTGCGCAGTTCGGATTTCACCAGGGTGAACTTGCTGGCTTCCTCGGCCAGCTGGGCAGCGTAGGCCTCTCGGCCGACCTTGGTCGCGCGGTACGCGCCGGTGCCGGCCACCACGAAACTGCCCGACATCACCTTGTCGCCCGCGTCCTTGGCGATCGGGTCGGCCTCACCGGTGAGCAGCGACTCGTCGACTTCGAGGTTGGTCTCCTCGACGATGTCACCGTCGACGACGATCTGGTCCCCCGGCCCGAGCTCGATGATGTCGTCGAGCACCACCTCGCTGGGCAGTCGCGCCTCCGTCCCGGATTGCCTGCGCACCAACGGTTTCGCCAGTCCGACGATCGCGAGCTTGTCCAGGGTCTGCTTCGCGCGGAGCTCCTGGATGATGCCGATCGCGCTGTTGGCGATGATCAGCAGCCCGAAGGCACCGTTGATCACCGACCCGGTCGACAGCACGATGATCAGAAACACGCCGAGGATCGCGTTGATCCGGGTGAACACGTTGGCACGCACGATGTCGGAGACGCTGCGCGCCGCGCGGGTGGGGACGTCGTTGGTTTTGCCCTCCGTTACCCGTTGCGCGACTTCGACATCGGAAAGGCCCGCGGCGACAACGGTGGTCATCGGGTGAACGTTCCCTTGCCCATCTCGTCGTAGTACTCGAGCGTCAGCTTGTTTCCGTCGAACGTCGCCTTCGAAACCGTCCCGGGCGGGGAGTTTTCCGCGACCCACGAGTACGTGAACACGTTGCCGTCCCAGTGGGTAAGCGGCACATTGAGCTTGGTGCCCAGCTCGAGTTGCAGCGCGCCGTCCTTCTCGCTGACGCGAGCCGGACCCCAGTAGTCGTTGTTGTATGTGCCGACATATGACGCCAACGGCGCGGCTGGAGCGGGGTTCGCCGGTCGGCTGCTGGCCGACCAGAGCGCCCTGCGGTTCGCCCATCGGCTTGAACGCGTCGGTGTACAGCCTGTACCAGTCCTCGCGTACCTCTCCGAACTGCACCAGGTCTGCAAATTCGGCGGTCAACGTCTCAGGAAAGCCGCCAGGGGTGGCGTTTGTCAGCGCGACGATCGCCACGTCGGCGGACGGCAGGATGACGAAGTTCGTCCCCGATCCGAGCTCGAACGCCCCGGAGTGGCTGAGCTCCATGCGCGCCGCCGATGTCGCACCGACGTTGAAGCCATAGCCGTAGAAGCCCGTCCGCATCGCGGGCTCACTGGCCGGGCTGGACACGATCTGCGGGGTGACCGCGGGCAGCAGCGCTTTCGGATCGATCACCTGCCGTCCGTCGTAACTTCCGTTGGCCAGCACCATCGCCAGCCAGTGCGTCATGTCATTGACCGAGGAGCTCGCGCCACCTGCAGGCGCCTCAGGGTCCGGGACGCGCTTGTAGAGAGGCTCGTACTTGCCGTCGATGCGAATGTGGCCGGTGGCGCGGTTCGGCCTGGATTCGTAGTCGGCGAAGCGATAGCTCGACGAGGACATTCCGAGCGGCTTGAACAACACGTCATCGCTGAGGTCCTCCCACGACTTGCCCGCGCCCGCGGCGACCGCCTCGGCCGCGGCGGTAAACCCAAAGTTTGTGTAGGCATATGAGATTCGGAACGGAGCCAGAGGCTGATCACGCAATCGGTCGAGCACGTAGCGGCGGTCGTAGCCGAGGTCCTCTAGCAAGTCGCCCGCGTGGTCGGGCAGCCCGGACCGGTGCGAGAAGAGGTCACCGACGTTGACCATTTGGGTGACCGCGGGGTCCGACAAAGCGAACCACGGCAACTTCGACACGACGGGCGTGTCCCAGCCGATCGCGTTCACGCCGACCTGATGGGCCGCCACCGTCGAGGAGATCGGCTTGGAAAGCGATGCGAGCTGGAAGACGGTGTCGGCGTCCACCTTCTCACCGGTCTTCACGTCCTTGACGCCGAAACCCTTGGTGTAGACGGTCTTTCCACCGTGTACGACGGCGACGGCCATGCCGGGGATGCCGGCCTTCTTCATCAGGTCGTCGGCGAGGCCGTCGAGCCTCGCCACCGCGTTCTCGACGGCGTTGTCCGGTAGGGGCATTGCGGGCACCAGCGGCGGCGGTACGTCAGACAGCGTCGGCTTCGTCTTCTCCGCCGATGGATTCGACTCCTCGGCGGGTCCGGAATCGCACGCGGTGAGCAGTGCCACCGCTGTGCCGAAGACGATTGCTGCCACACATAAGGTGCTGGCTCTGATCACAGCGAGCACGCTAGCTGGTTATTGCTGCCACCACGGGTCGAACGCCGACGAGCGGTCGCGCGAGGAGTGTGACCCGGCCGACTCGCCGGGCTCCGAGGGCGCCGTCGGATCGACACGCTGGCCTGGCCGCGGCACCACCACCTCGACGCCCGCCGAATCGGCCGCGGCGAGCAGTCGTTCGACGGGTTCGGCCCACGGGTGAGGGGCCAGCCGGAACGTCGCCCAGTGGATCGGCAGCAGAAGCCCCTTACCGGCTTCGGCGATGTCGAGATGCGCCCGCACGGCTTCTTCGGGGTTCATGTGGATGTCCGGCCACGCGGGGTGGTAGGCGCCGACCGGTAGCAGCGACATGCCGAACGGCCCGTGATCCATGCCGATCTCGGCGAAGCTCTTCGTGTAGCCGGTGTCGCCGCCGAAGAACGCGCGGTGCCGCGGGCCGATGATCACCCATGACGCCCACAGCGTGGTGTTGCGGGTGAGCAGCCGCCCGGAGAAATGCCGGGCCGGGGTGCACACCAGCGTCAGATCACCGATCCGATGGCTCTCGTGCCAATCGAGTTCGACGATGCGGCTGTCGGGAATTCGCCACTTGCGCAGATGGGCACCGACTCCCAACGGCACCACGAACGGCGCGCGCTGACTGCGCGCCAGGCTGACGATCGTGTCCATGTCGAGGTGGTCGTAGTGGTCGTGGCTGATGAGCACCGCATCCAACGCAGGCAGCGCCTCCAACTGCACGGGTACCTCGTGCATCCGCTCGGGGCCGACCGTCCGGGACGGCGAGCAGCGCCTGCTCCACACCGGATCGGTGAGCACCCGGTAGCCGTCGACCTCGACCAGCGCCGAGGAGTGGCCGTACCAGCTGGCCGCGAGATCCAGCGGGGTGGCGTCGACCTTCGGCGGGACGGCCAGCGGGATGGGTTTGGGCGGCCGCATGGAGTCCCGCGAGCCGACCAGCTGCCGGATGAGCAGGCTCCGCTGCTCCCTATCGAGGTTGATCGACGAGGCCGGGTCGACGTTGACGAACACGCCGTCGTGGTAGTTCGGTGATCGCCGGGCAACGGGCCAGATCTCATCGGGACGTGCGCCGACGGCCGCCGGAGAGCCCTGCAACGCCCGCAGCACCCAGCCGCTGGCCGCGACGGTGGCCGTCCCGACAGCGAATCGCAGCGCGGCGCCCAACATCGGTGGTCAGGCTCCCTTGAAGTTCGGCGGCCGCTTCTCGATGCGGGCGACCTGTGCCTCGATCACGTCCTGGCTACCCCAGGCCCTGTCGAACATCTGCTTGTGCTCGGGCCACGGATCCTCGTAGGCGCCGTCGTCGTTGAGGACGCGCTTGGCGTGCTGCAGGGCCAATGGAGCGAACCCGGCGATCTCGGCGGCCCAGGCCTGCGCATCGGCCAACGTCCCGATCCGGTTGGCCAGCCCGGTCTGCAGCGCGACGTCTGCGGTGAGCCGTTCGGCGCCGAACAGCATGCCCCTGGCCCGCCCGGCCCCGACCAGCGAGGTCAACCGTCGAATGCTCCAGTTGTCCAGCGCCAGGCCGTATTTCGCGAGAGGAAACTGGAAGTAGGCCTCGGGTGCAACGACACGCAGGTCACAGATCATCGACAGGATGACGCCCGCCCCGATCGTCGGTCCGTTGATCGCGCCGATGACCGGTATCGGCGCCTGGTCGATCGCGAGGTTCAGCGCCTTGGCCTTGTCGGGCAGTTCCTCGGCGACGCCCGCCGCGTCGGTCAGGTCGGCGCCCGAGCTGAACACGTGGCCCTGGCCGGTGAGCACGATTGCTCGGACATCCTCAGCGGCTGCCTTCTCGACCGCTTCGCGCAATCCGTCGACGAGTTCGCCGTTCAGGGCGTTGCGCCGCTCGGCGCGTTGCATCTCCAGGGTCATCACGTGGCCGTCGCGGGTCACACCAATCATGCGTCCCAGCCTATTAGGGTCGTCCTGTGAGCCGGATCGGTGCCCTTGAGCTGCGGGATGCCGTGCTGGACGACGAATCGTTCCGTAGCTGGGACACCGCGCCCGTGCCGGTCGCGAAGAGTGACGAATATCGCAGCGAGCTGGCGGCGGCGGAGGCCGCGACCGGTCTAGACGAATCGGTCATCACCGGGGAGGGCCGCGTCTTCGGCCGGCGGGTCGCGGTGGTGGCGTGCGAGTTCGACTTCCTCGCCGGCTCGATCGGCGTGGCGGCGGCCGAGCGGATCACCGTGGCCATCCAGCGGGCAACTGCCGAGCGGTTTGCCGCTGCTGGCGTCGCCCAGCTCGGGCGGCACCCGCATGCAGGAGGGCACGGTCGCGTTCCTGCAGATGGTGAAGATCGCCGCGGCCGTCGAGTTGCACAAGCGCGCGCATCTCCCTTACCTCGTCTATCTGCGGCACCCGACCACCGGCGGCGTGTTCGCGTCGTGGGGGTCGCTCGGGCACATCACGGTCGCCGAGCCGGGCGCGCTCATCGGCTTCCTCGGACCGCGGGTCTACGAGCACCTCTACGGCGAGCCGTTTCCCCAAGGCGTTCAGACGGCGGAGAACTTGCAGCGGCACGGTGTCATCGACGCCGTCATCCCGCTCGACCGTCTGCGCGGCACGCTGGACCGCGCGCTGAAGGTCGTCGCCGACGCCCCCGAACCGCCGCCACCCCCACCGCCGTCGGAGCCGTTGCCCGATGTGCCCGCGTGGGAGTCGGTGGAGGCCTCGCGTCGGCCGGACCGCCCCGGTGTCGCACAGCTGCTGCGGCACGGCGCGACGGAGTGGGCGCTGTTGTCCGGCACGGGTTTCGGCGAGGGCGCCACGACGCTGCTCGCGCTGGCCCGGTTCGGGGGCCAACCCGCGGTGGTGCTCGGGCAACAACGCGTCGTCGGTGGCCTCGTCGGTCCCATCGCACTGCGGGAGGCCCGCCGCGGCATGGCGCTGGCCGCCGGGCTGAAGCTGCCGCTGGTACTCGTGATCGACACGGCCGGACCCGCGCTGTCCGCCGAGGCCGAGCAGGGCGGTTTGGCCGGCGAGATCGCGCGGTGTTTGGCCGAGCTCGTCACCCTGGATACGCCGACGGTGTCGGTACTGCTCGGGCAGGGCAGCGGCGGCCCCGCCCTGGCGATGGTGCCCGCGGATCGGGTGCTGGCGGCGCTGCACGGTTGGCTGGCGCCGTTGCCGCCGGAGGGCGCCAGCGCGATCGTCTACCGCGATGTCGACCACGCCCCGGAACTGGCTGCCGCGCAGGGCGTTCGGTCGATCGATCTGCTACGCGACGGCATCGTCGACGTCGTGGTGCCCGAGCATCCCGACGCCGCCGACGAACCGGTCGAGTTCACCAAGCGGTTGTCGGCCACCATCGCCGGTGAATTGCACCGGCTGCGGGCGATCCCCGACGATCAGCGTTTGGACGCGCGGTTGACGCGCTATCGCCGCATCGGACTACCCGGCGGCTGACACCGGCGCGAAATGGCGAACGCCTACCGACGATCATTCCGGTCGGCCCATTGCTCTGGCGTTGCCACGGGTGCGGTAGCACAGGACGGCAACGGCGACCAGTACTTCGATCATGGAGAGCGCCGTCGCCAAGGTCATGGTCATCGATTGCGGCACAACCGCTTCCGCGCTCGCATGAGTGATGTGATGTGAGCCCGACATGGGCAGGTGCACGGCGACCATGCCCAGGTTCATCAGCGCCACCAGACACCAAGCCCGTGTCGTTCCTGACACCCACAGTTCCCACGCGCAGTACAGGCACGCACCGACCATGCCCGCGATCAGCACCGCTGCGGCGGCGCTCCCGACATGGCCGAGCATGACGCCGTGCAGCCCCGCAGAGATCGCGGCCAGCCCTGCAGCGGTGCGGCGCGCGACGACAGAGGAGATGTCAGCGGCGGACACCTCGTCATTCTCGCAACGAAGTCCGACATCCGCGGGACAAGTCGGCTACGCCGACGAATCCAGATACCGCTGAACCGTCGGCCCGAGCCACGACACGATCTCCTCACGTGACATGTCGACGATCGGCGGCAGCCGCAGTACGTACCGACACAGCGCCATTCCGAGCATCTGTGACGCGATGAGCCCTGCGCTTCGTGCGGGCTCCGCGGCGTTCACCTTGGCCAGCGCGGGCAGCAGTTGGGCCGCGAAGATCTCCCGCATCCGTTGGGCCGCCTCGGCGTTGGTGGTGCTCGACCGCAACAGCACGATCAGGGCTTCGTCGCGTTCCCACCGATTCATGAAGTGCGCGACCATCGCCGCTCCGACGTCGCCCTGGTCGACGTTGGAAAGGTCGGGAAAGTCGAGGTCGAAGTCGGCGGCCGCGGCGAACAGTCGGTCCTTGTTGCCGAAGTAGCGCATCACCATCGACGGGTCGATGTTCGCGTCGGCGGCGATTGCCCGGATGGTGGCCCGTTCGAAGCCCGATTCGGCGAACCGCTCCCTGGCAGCGGCCAGGATCACCGCCTTGGTTTCCGTCGAGGATCTGCGCATGTCAACGAGTGTAGGCCAACAACTGTTGACATTTGGCAACAAGAGGAACATAGTTATGCCAACAAGCGTTGGCATAGCCACACTGGAGGAAGGAAAAGGATCATGAACAGCACATATGACACCGATGTCCTGGTCGTAGGGGCGGGCCCGACCGGCTTGACCCTGGCGGCGTCACTGATCGAACGGGGTATCGCGACGGTGATCGTCGACGGCCAAGCGGCGGGCGGTCACACATCGCGTGCAGCGGCGATCAACGCCCGCACGCTCGAAGTGCTCGAGGGCCTCGACGTGACGAGGCGACTGGTCAAGGAGGGCATTCCCGCGCCGCGTTTCACCATCCGGGACCGGAGCCGAACCTTGATGGACCTCGACTTCAGCGGGCTGACGACCGACTATCCCTACACACTCCTGATCCCTCAGAACGTCACCGAGAAATTGCTCAGCGATCGGCTGCTCGAGCTCGGCGGGACCGTACTCCGCCCCAAGAAGCTCACTTCCGTCGCGGAGGATGCCGACGGGGTGACGGCGACGTTCGACGACGGTGCCAGCATCCGTGCCCGCTACGTGGTGGGAGCCGACGGCATCCACAGCACAGTGCGCGAGCAGGCCGGCATCGGATTCCATGGTGGCGCCTACGAAGAATCGTTCGTCTTGGCCGACGTGAATCTGCGCGGCGAGGCCCCGGTCGAAGAAGTCATCTTGTTCTGGGCGACAGCGGGATTGACGGTGGTTGCTCCGCTGCCGAATGGCACTCACCGCATCGTCGCGCCGGTCGTCGATGCCCCCGAGAATCCGTCGGCCGAGTTCATTCAGGGGGTGCTCGACGAACGCGGGCTCGGCGCAGGACGAATGGTCGTCACGGACGTGGTGTGGGGATCTCGATTCCGCATCCACCACCGCGTCGCCGACACGTACCGCGCCGGCCGCCTGCTGCTCGCGGGCGACGCCGCACACGTGCACAGTCCGGCGGGCGGGCAAGGCATGAACCTCGGCATCCAGGACGCCGTCGCCTTGGCCGACGCGCTCACCTCAGTCCTTTCCGGTGGTCTGGCGACGCCGCTCGACGAGTACAGCGCCGCACGCCGCCCGATTGCCCTCGGCGTCGTCGCCCTGACCGACCGCCTCACCCGGCTCGCGACACTGCCACGCGTCGTGCGTCCCATCCGCAACGCCGCCATCGGCCTGGCCGGCCGGGTGCCTGCGGTTCGCCGGACACTGGCTATGCGGCTCAGCGGGCTCATCTACCGCTGAGCCCCGCACCGATAGGCTCGCCCACGGGAGGACACCTTGGGGACCATCGAGGCCGACTATCTCGTCGTCGGAGCGGGCGCTACCGCGATGGCGTTCGTCGACACCTTGGTCAGCGAGACCGCCGCCAGCGTGGTCGTCGTGGACCGCAATCACCGGCCAGGAGGGCACTGGACCACCGCCTACCCCTTCGTGCGGCTGCATCAACCCTCGGCTTACTACGGGGTGAACTCGCGGCCTCTCGGCAACGACACCATCGACAGCACGGGCTTGAACAAGGGCTTCTACGAGTTGGCCGCAGGCGCGGACGTGTGCGCCTATTTCGATGCGGTCATGGAGCAGCAGCTGGAGCCGACGGGGCGGGTGGCGTACTTCCCGATGAGCGAGTACCTCGGTGACGGCCGGATCCGCAAGCCCGGCAGTGACGAAATCCACGTCAACGCGCGCCAGCGGATCGTCGACACGACGTTCGTGGGCGTCACCGTGCCGTCGATGCGGCCGCCGCCCTACGACGTCGCACCCGAGGTTGACTGCATACCACCAAATGGCCTGCCCACGCACGACGCTCGCGACAACTACGTGATCGTCGGCGCAGGCAAAACGGCCATGGACACCTGCCTGTGGCTGCTGCGTCACGGCGTGGCACCAGAGCGGCTGACCTGGATCAAACCCCGCGATGCCTGGCTGCTGAACCGCGCCAACGTCCAACCGGGGCCGCAGTTCGCCAAGCAGGTGCTGGCCGACGTCTCCGCACAGCTGAAGTCGGTCCAACAGGCCGACTCCGTGGACGACCTCTTCGCCAAGCTCTCCGACGCCGGATCTCTGCTGCGGATCGACGAGTCGATCGAACCGGAGATGTACCGCTGCGCCATCGTGTCGCACGCCGAACTCGAGCAGCTGCGACGGATCGACAACGTGGTGCGGATGGGACACGTCAAGGCGATCGAACCGGGACGCGTCGAGCTGGACGGAGGGACCGCTGTCGATCACAGGTTCGGCGCTCTACATCGACTGCACCGCAGTGGGTTTGGGTCGCGGCGATGTCACCCCGATATTCGACGCCGATCGCATCACCCTGCAGACGGTCCGTACCTGTCAGCCGGTGTTCAGCGCCGCCCTCATCGCACACGTCGAGGTCAGCCTATGCCGACGACGACACCAGAAATGCGCTCTGCAGACCCATTCCGAACCCCGAGGTTCCGCTGGACTGGCTGCGAATGATGCTGACGTACAACGGGAATCAGATTCGATGGTTCGACGAACCCGACATGATGGCATGGCTGGATTCCGCCCGGCTCAACATCCTCAGCCACGCGACGGCATCGGTCAGTCCACGGGCCAGGGAGAAGATCATCGGCGTCATGCGGTCGCAGCTCCGCAACACCAACGACAAGCTCGAGAAGCTCCTCGGCTGACTACGACAGCAGATCTTCGTAACGGTATTCGGTCGGGATCCGCGTGCCCTCGGCGTGGGCGGCATCCTCTCTGCGACGAAGGTCGACGCGGCGGATCTTGCCCGAGATCGTCTTGGGCAGCTCGTAGAACTCGACGCGGCGAACTCTGAGATAGGGGGCCAGATGTTCGCGTGCATATTCCATTATCTGCCTTGCGGTTTCGGCATTCTCCTCCCAACCGTCGGCGATAGCGATGTAGGCCTTCGGCACCGCCAGCCGGGTATCGTCCGGTTGCGGAACCACGGCCGCCTCGACGACGGCCGGGTGCTCGATGAGCACGCTTTCGAGCTCGAACGGCGACACCTTGTAGTCCGACGATTTGAAAACGTCGTCGGTGCGACCCACGTACGTGATGTAGCCGTCCGAGTCACGGCTCGCCACGTCGCCGGTGTGGTAGTAGCCGCCCGACATCACTGCCGCATTGCGACGAGGGTCACCGAGGTAACCGGACATCAGGTTGACCGGAGCGCGGCTCAGGTCCAGACAGATCTCGCCCTCGTCGGCGGGCTCACCGGTCAACGGGTCGATGAGTGCGACGGGTACGCCGGGCATCGGCCGCCCCATCGAACCCGGCTTGACAGGCTGGCCAGGGGTGTTGCCGACCTGCAAGGTGGTTTCTGTCTGCCCGAAGCCATCCCGGATGGTCAGGCCCCAGGCACGTTCGACCTGTGCGATGACATCAGGGTTCAGCGGTTCTCCCGCGCCGAGTATCTCGCGCAGGCTGTCGGGTTTGGCGCCGAGGTCGGACTGAATCAGCATGCGCCACACCGTGGGCGGGGCACAGAACGTGTTGACGCCCGCCCGGCGAATCTGACCGAGCAGGGCCGCCGCGTCGAACCGACTGTAGTTGTAGACGAAGATCGTGGCTTCGGCGATCCACGGCGCAAAGAAGCAACTCCACGCGTGCTTGGCCCACCCCGGCGAACTGATCGCTAGATGCACATCACCAGGCCGCACGCCGATCCACGCCATCGTCGACATGTGTCCGACCGGATAACTGATCTGTGAATGCTCCACCAGCTTCGGCTTGCTCGTTGTGCCGGAGGTGAAGTAGATCAGCAGCGAATCAGCGACGTCGGTGCACGCGCTGAACTCACCGGCTTTCGCCACGTCGTATGCGTCGGCGTAGCGGCGCCAGCCGTCGACCGGATCGCCGACCGCGATGCGCACGAAGTCGCCGGCGACGTCGTCGAACTTCGGTGTGTCGTCGGAGTTCGCGATCACGAATCGCGCTCCGCCACGGTCGATGCGGTCAGCGATATCGCTCGAACCGAGCGCACCCGTCGTCGGCATGATGATCGCGCCCAGTTTCGCCACGGCGAGCATCGCTTCCCACAACTCGACCTGGTTACCGAGCATCAGGATCACCCGGTCGCCCTTGCCGATGCCCTGTTGGGCGAGCCAGGTGGCGACCCTGTCGGACCGCTCGGCCATTTCAGCGAAGGTGACCTTCTCTTCGTCGCCGTTCTCCTCGACGATCCACAGGGCGATGCCGTCGTTGTCCCGCGCGATGACGTCGAACCAATCGGTGGCCCAGTTGAAAATACCTGTCAGGCGCGGCCATTCGAAGGTGTTGACCGCCTGCTCATAGTCGCCGATCAGGCCGACGAGTTCGTCGCGTGCGTGGCGGTATCTCTCGGTGTTCGTGGCCATAACGACAGAATCGACGGGCAGTCGACATTTCGCAGCGGAATCCCAGAGACGGTGCTAGGCCAGCGACTCGATCCACGCCTGGTGCAGCGCCGCGTACCTGCCGTCGCTGCGGTGAATCAGCTCGTCGGGCGGGCCGTCCTCGACGATGCGGCCGTGCTCGAGAACCAGCACCCGGTCGGCGACCTCGACCGTCGAAAGCCGGTGCGCGATAACGAGAGCGGTGCGGTCGGACAGGACGGTCTCCAACGCCCGCTGCACCATCCGCTCGCTCGGAATGTCCAGTGACGACGTCGCCTCGTCGAGAATCAGCACAGCCGGATCGGCCAGAAAGGCCCGCGCGAATGCAACCAGCTGACGCTGGCCAGCAGAGAGCCGGCCGCCTCGCTTGGCGACGTCGGTGTCGTACCCGTCGGGCAGCGCGTCGATGAACCGGTCCGCGCCCACCGCCGCGGCCGCGGCGCGTACCTCTTCATCGGTCGCGTCGGGGCGGCCGAACCGGATGTTGTCGGCGACGGTGCCGTCGAACATGAAATTCTCCTGCGTGACCATCACGACATGGCGACGCAGCTCGCTCTGGGACACGTCGCGAAGGTCGACGCCGTCGAGCGTCACCGAGCCGGACACCGGATCGTAGAACCGTGCGATGAGTTTGGCGACGGTGGTCTTGCCTGCGCCAGTGGTCCCGACGAGCGCAACGGTCTGCCCCGCAGGAACGGTCAGGTTCAGATCCGGAAGTACCGAGCGGTCGGGCACATACGAGAAGTGCACGTCGTGGAACGCGACATCGCCCCGCACCGACGTCAGCTTCACCGGATTCGCCGGATCCTTGATGCCTGGGCGCTCAGCCAGCACACCTGCCAGCTTCTCCAGTGCGGACGTCGCTGACTGGAACGTGTTGAAGAACTGGGAGATCTCCTGCATCGGTTCGAAGAACATGCGGAGATACAGCAGAAACGCGGTGAGCGTGCCGATCGTCATCTGTCCGTGCAACACCCGGTAACCGCCGTAGAGCAGCACCACGCCCGTGGTGAGGTTGCCGACCAGCTTCACGCCGGGCATGAAGACGGCCAGCAGCCTCATCGTCTTCTCGTTGATGTCGCGGTAGCGGTCGGTGAGGCCTTCGAAGATCTCCTGATTGCGGGGTTCGCGGCGGTAGGCCTGGACCGCCTTGATGCCCGTCATCGTCTCGACGAACTGCACGATCACCAGGGCGGCGCTCTCGCGGACCTCGCGGTACGTCTTCGCGGACTCGCTGCTGAACCACCACACCAGGCCAACGAGTATCGGGAATGCGGCCAGGCACATCAGCCCGAGCCGAACATCCAGCACGACAAGTAAAATCGCGGTGCCGACGAGGGTGAGCACCGCGGTGATCAAGCTGTCGAAGCCGGTCTCCAGCATCTCCTCGATCGCGTCGACGTCGTTGGTGGACCGGCTCACCACGCGGCCCGACGTGTAGCGCTCGTGGAACGCGATGTCGAGCCGCTGGAAGTGACGGAATACCCGACGCCGCAGTTCGAGCAGTACCTTCTGACCGATTCGGCCCGACCGGTGCAGGAAGAACATCCGGCTGACGGCCTGGACCAGCACGACTACGCACAGCACGCCCACGATTACCAGCAGCGTGTGCGCTGATCCGCCATCGATGATCGGCGGAATCCCGTGATCGATACCGCGCTGCACGAGAATCGGAACCGAAAGGCGTGCAACGTTTTCCACCACGACAACGATGGCGAGCAGCGCGACGATTTTCCGGTACGGCCTCAGCAGTGAACCCAGCAGTGCCCGCGCTTCCCGTCTGCGCGGGCGCTGCTCGTCGACCGGAAGCTCGTCGACCTGGGCGCCCTCGAAACGGCCGCGCCATTCCTCTATGTCGTCGGGCACCTCTTCGACACGTCGATTGTCGGTGGCGGTCATCGGCCTTCGGCCTCCGTCGTCACGAAGCGACGGCCGTCTCTGTCGAAGGGCACGCGTGACCTGTTCAAGGCGTCCTGCTCCTCGCGGTCCTGCAGCAGCCGTTTGCGGTCTTCATCCTCCTGCCACGTGCAGCTTCGTTCGGCGTCGTCGCATTCGTCGTCGGCGGCTAACAGATAGCGGTATTGCGGCACGCTGGCCAGCAGTTGGGCATGCGTTCCGACGTGGGTGATGGTGCCGTTGTCGAGCAGGGCAACGCGGTCGGCCAGCAGCACGGTCGACGCCCGGTGTGCGACGACGATGCCGGTGACCGCATGCAGCACCCGGCGCAGCGCCTCTTCGACGACGGCCTCGGTGTGCACGTCGAGCGCTGAGAGGGTGTCGTCGAGCACCAGGATCTTCGGCGTGGCGAGGATCGCGCGGGCCAGCGACAGCCGTTGCCGCTGTCCGCCGGACAGGCTCATCCCCTGTTCCCCGATCCGGGTGTCGAGCCCGAACGGCAGGTCGTAGACGAACTGTGCGGCGGCGACCTCGATGGCCTGTGCCAGTTCGTCTTCGGTCGCGTGCGGCCTGCCCAGCCTGAGGTTCTCGGCGACCGACATCGAGAACAGCGTCGGGTCCTCGAATGCGGTGGCGATCGTCTGCCGCAGCGCCGACAGCGACAGTTCGCGGATGTCGGTGCCGTCGATGCGGATTGCGCCCTCGGTGACGTCGTACAAACGTGACAACAGGGCGGCGAGCACCGACTTGCCCGACCCCGTCGAGCCGACGAGTGCGACCGTCTCACCGGGTTCGACGACGAGGTCGACGTGCCGCAGCGCCCAATCATCTTCCGCAGCCTCAGGGAACCGGAAGCCGACGTCGTCGAGCTCGAGCCGGCCTCCCCGCGGTGTGCCGGCCGACGGACCGTCGGCGATTTCCCTTGGTGCATCGAAGATCTCGGCGATCCGGTTCGCGGCGGTGAACGACTCCTGCATCATCGACAGCAGGAAGCCAAGCGATGCTATCGGCCAGACCAGGGACAGCATCATCGTGATGAACGCGACGAGCGTGCCCATGGTGACGTATCCGTGGCCTGCGGCGTACGCGCCGAGACCCAGCACGATGATCAGCGTCAGGTTCGGGATGACTTCCAGCAGCGCCCAGAACTTCGCCGACACCGACACCCGGCGCACCTGCGTGTCGTAGAGATCGGTGAGCTGCCTGTCGAACCGGTCGTAGGCGTAGCGCTCGCGGCCGAACGACTTGATCACCCGCACGCCGAGCGCGGACTCCTCGACATGGGTGGCCACATGGCCGGACTGGTCCTGCGCGAGCCGTGACAGACGCGTGTTCTCCCGCTGGAAATGCAGCACCGTCAAGGTGACGGGCACGATCGAGACCACGACGACGACACCAAGCGGCCAGTACATCGCCAGCAGGATGCCGGTGACCACGACGATCTGCAGCGTGTTGAGCAATAGGAAGACCATGCCGAACGACATGAACCGGCGAATCGAGCTCAGGTCGTTCATGATTCGCGACAGCAACTGGCCCGACTGCCAGCGCCCGTGGAACGACATCGGCAGGATCTGCAGGCGTGCGTAGAGGTCCTTGCGGATATCGGCCTCGACCCCCATGGTCGCGCGCGAGATCAGCCAGCGCCGCAGGAACCACAGCACGGCCTCGGTGATACCGACACCCATCGCGGCAAGCCCGAGGACCCACAGCCCCCGCTGGTCCTGGTGGCGCACCGGGCCGTCGATGACGGCCTTGGTCATCAGCGGAATCGACACGGTGGCTACCAGGCTCACGATCGCGATGGTGAGCATGGCGGTCCATCGCACCCGGTACGGGAAGATATAGGGCAGCAGCCGCCATAGATCCGAGCCGGTGCGCGGCCGGGCGGGTGGCGGCGCGATCGCCGGGGAGCCCCGCAGCGTATCCACGTTCGGTTCAGTCAAAGTAATTCCAATTATCCGCCGAGCGGCAAGTCATTAACGGCTGGTCCCAGACTCTCACGCGGCTACGACATCCTCGGCGTCCGCTTGCTTGCCGAACTGGGTCTCATAGAGCTCGGCGTAGCGCCCGCCGCGGGCCAGCAGCGCGTCGTGGTTTCCGCGTTCGACGATGCGGCCGTCCTCGACGACGAGGATCGTGTCGGCCGCCCGCACGGTGGACAGGCGGTGGGCGATCACGATCGAGGTCCGGCCGGCCAGGGCCTCGCCCAACGCCTGCGCTACGGCGGCCTCCGACTCGGAGTCCAGCGACGCGGTGGCCTCGTCGAGCACCACCACACGGGACTGGCCGAGCAGCAGGCGTGCGATGGTCAGTCGCTGCCGCTGCCCGCCGGAGAGCCGGTATCCGCGCTCCCCCACGACGGTCTCGAGGCCGTCGGGCATCTCGCCGACCACGTCGGCCAGCCGGGCGCGTCTCAATGCCTCCCAGAGCTGCTCGTCGGTCGCGTCGGGCGCGGCAAGCCGCAGATTGGAGGCGATCGACTCGTGGAACAGGTGCCCGTCCTGGGTCACCATGCCGACGGTCTCCTTCAGCGACGCGAACGTCACGTCGCGCACGTCGACCCCGTTCAGGCGGACGACACCCGAGTCGACGTCGTAGAGCCGGGCCATCAACGATGCGATCGTCGACTTCCCTGCCCCCGACGAACCGACCAGCGCCACCATCTGCCCCGGTTGAGCGGTGAACGAAATACCATGCAGCACTTCGTCTCCCCCGCGATCGTCCAGCACCGCGACCTCTTCGAGGGAGGCCAGCGAGACCTTGTCGGCCGACGGGTAGGAGAACCGCACGGCGTGGAACTCCACCGACGCAGGCCCGTCGGGCACAGGCACGGCGCCGGGCTTCTCCTGGATCAGCGGCACGAGGTCGATCACCTCGAAGACACGCTCGAAGCTGACCAGCGCACTGGCGATCTCGACGTGCGCGTTGGCCAGCGCCGTCAGCGGCGAATACAGCCTTGTGAGGAGCAGGGCCAGCGCGACGATCGCGCCCGTCTGCAGGTGCCCGCCGATGGCCAGCACACCACCGAGGCCGTACACAAGCGCCAGCGCGAGCGCCGACATCAGCGTCAGTGAGTTCATGAAGACCGACTGCAGCATCGCGGTGCGCACGCCGATCTCACGGACGCGTCCGGCCCGCACCTCGAACTCGCGCGATTCGGTGGCCGGGCTGCCGAAGAGTTTGACCAGCGTCGCGCCCGGCGCCGAAAAGCGTTCGGTCATCTGGGTGTTCATCGTCGCGTTGTGGATGGCGGCTTCGCGGGACAGCCGCGCCATGGTCCGTCCGATCCACCGGGCCGGCAGCAGGAACAGCGGCATCAGCACCAGCGAGAGCACCGTCACCTGCCACGAGATCCTGAGCATGACGACAAGCGTCAGGGTCAGGGTGACGATGTTGGTGATGACGCCGGAGAACGTGTCCGAGAAGGCGCGCTGCGCGCCGTTCACGTCGTTGCCGAGCCTGCTGACGAGGGCGCCGGTGCGGGTGCGGGTGAAGAACGCGACGGGCATCTTCTGTACGTGGTCGAACACAGCGGTGCGCAGGTCGAGGATCAACCCCTCGCCGATGGTCGACGACAGCCACCGGGACACCAGTGAGACACCGGCTTCGGCGACGGCGACCGCCGCGATCACCGCCGCCAGCGCCACGACGATGCCCAGCGCGCCCCTGCCGATCTCATCGACGACCTTGCCCGCCAGCAGCGGGGTGGCCAGCCCGAGCAACGCGCTAACCACGCTGACCCCGACGAACACGCCCAACCTGCGGTGATGCCGTGCGGCGAAGCGCCATATCCGACCAAGCAGCCTGCGATCGAACAGCGACCGCAGGTCGCCGCCCTTGGCGTGCGTCTGCCGGTACAGGGACTGCCGGGCTACCGTTTCAAAGCTCATGAATTCACCGTAAAACCTCAACAATGGATGAGGTCAACGACTTCCCGAGCTGTTGTGAAGCTAAACTCGCTGACCCATCTGTGCGAGGTCCGCCTCGATGTCGGCGACCCAGGCCGGATCGATCCCCCAGGGCTGCTCCACGTCCACCTTCTTGTCGAGGTCCCACAGGACGCACCGCTCGCCGGGTTGCGCGACCATCGACCACGCGATGACCGTCCGGCGAAGTTGCTCGTGCATCGGATCGGCGGCGGCACGAGCGTTTTCCGGGGCGCCCCCTTCGGGGTGGTGATGCAGGAATGTGCCGTAGGCCTCCTCGCAGAACGCGGAATACCTTGCGGTGCAGAGGATGAAGCCGTGCCACGCCTCGTCAACGGCGTGCGACGGCATTCCGATGACCTGCTTGTCGCGCAGCGCCGCCGCACAGCAGCGTAACCACTGTCGCAAACCTTCTTCGACGAGTTCACGCGGCTGCCAAGGACACGTCTTGTAGACAGCAGGCGGTAGATCGAGCGCTGCGACCACGGCATTCGCCCGATCCACGTGTTTCCTGCGCTGATTAAGTATGGGAATACTCTATTCGCCCTCGGCAAACCGCCCTAGCATTTTTTTATGAGTGACACAGTCCTAGGTTGGTGCATCGTCGCAGGGTTCCTTGTGGCGATGATCACGGCGATCGTCGTCATGAACTGGTTGCGCGAACGGGACCGCCGTCGCAAATGGGCGTCCGGGAAGCTCGCCAAGGGCGCATCTGCGGGTCGAGCCGCCGCGGCCGGCGGCCTCGCTGCGGGAAACTGTGGAGCCGGGTGCGGTGGCGGATTTGATGGCGGTGGCGGCGGCTGTGGTGGGCGGCAGTGGCTGCGGCGGCGGCTGCGGAGGTGGATGATGAGCGACGCAGTTCTTGCCACGATCGTCATGCTCGCGTTGGGCGGGACAGTTGTTGCCGTCATCGTGGCGGTTGACAAGCGGCACAAGCGAATATGCGAACAGCGGCGCCGCCGCTGGGCGGCAATGGGGTTCGGCGACTTGCCGACGTATTCGGGCGGTGCCGTGTTGGGGGACGGGTTAATCGCAGGCGGATTCGATGGCGGCGGCGGATTTGATGGCGGTGGCTGCGGAGGCGGGGGGTGCGGGGGCGGGGGCTGCGGAGGAGGCGGTTGAGCCCGCCGATCACCCCGCACCGTGACGTTCCGGTGATGCGACCGCAGTAAAGGTGATAGCAAGGCGTCTCGCGCCGATCCCCATTCGCGGTGGCCGATCAGGCAAGATGGCGTACATGGACAGTGCCGCAGTTTCGCCCCGAGTGCTCGTTGTCGACGACGACGACGACGTGCTCGCGTCCCTGGAGCGCGGCCTGCGGCTGTCCGGCTTCGACGTCTCGACGGCCAAGGACGGCGCGGAGGCGCTGCGTAGCGCGACCGAGACCAGGCCGGATGCGATCGTGCTGGACATCAACATGCCGGTGCTCGACGGCGTCAGCGTCGTCACCGCACTTCGCGCGATGGACAACGACGTACCGGTCTGTGTGCTGTCGGCCCGCAGCTCCGTCGACGACCGGGTCGCCGGTTTGGAGGCGGGCGCCGACGACTACCTGGTCAAGCCGTTCGTGCTGGCCGAGCTGGTGGCGCGGGTCAAGGCACTGCTGCGCCGCAGGGGCGCCACCGCGACGTTCTCGTCGGAGACCATTTCCGTCGGCCCACTCGAGGTCGACATCCCCGGCCGCCGTGCCCGCGTCAACGGCGTCGACGTCGACCTGACCAAGCGGGAGTTCGACCTGCTCGCCGTGCTGGCCGAACACAAGACGGCCGTGCTGTCCCGGGCCCAGCTGTTGGAGCTGGTGTGGGGCTATGACTTCGCCGCCGACACCAACGTGGTCGACGTGTTCATCGGCTACCTCCGCCGCAAGCTGGAGGCCGGCGGCGCACCCCGGCTGCTGCACACCGTCCGCGGCGTGGGGTTTGTACTGCGTCAGCAGTAGTCCGATGGCCCCGCTGTCCCGGTTCTTCACCCGAACCCCTTCGCTGCGAACCCGCGTGGCGTTCGCGACAGCCATCGCCGCCGCGATCGTCGTCGGCATCGTCGGGACGGTCGTGTGGATCGGCATCACCAACGACCGCAAGGAGCGCCTCGACCGCAGGCTCGACGAGGCGGCCGGCTTCGCGATCCCGTTCCTGCCGCGCGGGCTCGACGAGATCCCGAAGTCACCCAACGACCAGGACGCCGTCATCACCGTCCGCAAGGGCGACCAGGTCACGTCGAACTCGAACGTCGTGCTTCCGCAGCTGCCCGCCGGCTATGCGGACACCTATGTCAACGAGGTGCGCTATCGAGTCCGCACGGTTGACATCCGCATACCCGAGCCGATGTCGGTCGCCGTCGGGGCCACCTACGACGCCACCATCGCCGACACGAACAACCTGCATCGCCGCGTCCTGATCATCTGTTCGTTCGCGATCGGCGCGGCCACGTTCGCCGGGTGGCTGCTCGCCGCATTCGCGGTCCGGCCGCTGAAACGGCTCGCCCAGCAGACCCGCCAAATCGACGCGGGTGACGAAGCGCCCGATGTCGAAGTGCGCGGCGCTTCCGAGGCAGTCGAGATCGCCGAGGCGGTCAAGGGCATGTTGCAGCGCATCTGGACCGAGCAGGGCAACACCAAGGCGGCGCTGGCGTCGGCGCGCGACTTCTCGGCGGTGTCCGCGCACGAACTTCGCACGCCGCTGACCGCGATGCGCACCAACCTCGAGGTGCTGGCCACCCTGGACCTTCCCGACGAACAACGCAAAGAGGTCATCAACGACGTCATCCGGACTCAGTCGCGCGTCGAGGAAACGCTCGGCGCCCTGGAACGCCTGGCGCAGGGCGAGTTGTCGACCTCCGACGACCACGTCCCTGTGGATATCACCGAACTGCTCGACCGCGCCGCACACGACGCGATGCGCGTGTACCCCGATCTGGACGTGGCGCTGGTGCCCGCGCCGACCGTGATCATCGTCGGGTTACCCGCGGGCCTTCGGCTGGCGGTGGACAACGCGATCGCCAACGCGGTCAAACACGGCGGCGCCAGTCGGGTGCAGCTGTCCGCGGTGAGTTCCCGCGCGGGGGTGGAGATCGCGATCGACGACGACGGTGTCGGCATCCCCGAAGACGAGCGCGACATCGTGTTCGAACGCTTCTCCCGCGGGTCGACGGCGTCGGTCTCGGGCTCGGGTCTCGGCCTGGCGCTGGTGGCCCAGCAAGCCGAATTGCACGGCGGCACAGCGTCGTTGCAGTCCAGCCCGCTCGGCGGCGCGCGGCTGTTGTTGCGGCTGCCCGGGCCGCGCTAGCGCTACTCCTTGCCGCGTTGCGACTTGCCGCTGTCCCAGCGGTGGAAGCCCGCCGCCTCGGCCGTCGGCACGTCGCGAAACCACACCTCGGCGATCGTCTGCTTGTACGACGGGCTTTCGGTGGTGTGGTAGAGCATCGAGTCCTCGTTGCCCTTGATCTGTAGCCGCCGTCGGGAGCCGTTGCCGTCGCCTTCACCCGGATCGAGCCCGCACCGTACGGTTCGTCGTCGACGACACCAGCGAGTCCGCCGCCCTTCAGCTTGGCCGCACCGGCGGCTCCCGCTGCACCAGCGGCGGCCACACCCGCACCGCCCGCGAGCGTCGCATACTCGGGCACTTCGCGTTTGACCCTGCGGATCAACAGCGCGAGCGTCAGCACCAGGCCGAGAACGAACGCCAAGGCCATCAACCACCCATTGACGTTGTGCATCATTCCGCTCCCAACTCACGTGCGCCGGGAACTCGGCGAGCGCTTCTTCTTCAGACGTGCGCTTGATCGTGAGAACCGTGATCAACCACGCGACCAACGAGCCGACCACGAAGGCCACCAGGTACCACAGCCACTGAATGATGAAGTCCATGTCAGATCTCCTTAGCTGACTGTGATGGCGACTCGGCGGTTCTGCGCCTTGCCTGCGGCCGTGTCGTTGGGGGCGACCGGTTCCGCCGATCCGACTCCCTTGGAGGTGACCCGGTTTCCGACAACACCCTGCGAAACCAGATAGTCCGCAACAGCTTTGGCGCGGTTGTTGCTCAGTGGGACGTTGATCGCGTCGTTGCCGCTGTTGTCGGTGTGACCGACCACCGAGACCTTCGGGTCCGGGCAGGCGTTCAACTTGTCGGCGATCTGCTTCAGCTGCTGCTGCGATGCAGGCGTCAGGGTGAATCCGTCCGTCTGGAAGTTGATCGGCGTCTTCAGCAGGGCGGTGATGTCGGCCTGCAGCGTCGCGCACGGACCACCTCCTGGCGCAGGCGCAGGCGCGGCGCAGGCGCGGGCGGCGGTGTCGGCGCGGACGGCGCAGGCGCCGCTTTCACCTCAATGTTGTTGACAACCTTCATGTTCGGCCACGCGGCCTTCACCGCGGCTTCCACTTCGGACTTCGACTCCTCAGACGGTGCAGTGCCGTCGAGCGTGACGGTGTCGCCGTTGAGGTCGAAGTTGAAATCGGGAATGTCGATCGCTGCGCCCAATATCGAGCCAAGCGCCGCGAAGTCTGGTGCGTTGACACCAGCCTTGAGGTTCAAGTTGTCGGTCAGGTTGATGTCCGGCCCGAACGCGAGCTTGAGACTGTCGAGCAGCCCGTTCTTGGTCGCGATGTCGGGCAGCTCGCCGGAAAGGGTAAAACCGTTGCCGTTACGCAGAATTGACAGCGGCGCGAAGTTCATTTCGGGTGCGTTGACGTCGGGCGTCGACGTCAGGGGGTTGACGCTCGGTGCCGTGAGTGTCGCCGACGGATTGACGCTCGGCAGGGTCAGATTGGCGTCTGCGTCCGGTTTTTTCAGGCCGGCCCACCCGATCAACGCCAGCAGCAGCGGGATTGCGAGCAACGCCAATAGCCATGCGGCGCCGGGCGGGCGCCGATATAACTTGGAGGCGGTGCGATAGCCCGTGATCGTACGAGAGTCATCGGAACCCGCCATTGGGCCCTCCTGTGTCGACAGAGGTTCGCGTTTATCAAGTTTTCCGAACAGAGCCTAGAACTATCGACACCCTTGCGGGGAGGTTTGAATCGATAGCCCCTCGACCCGAAACTACCGATGAACCCCTGCTTAACCGAAGAATTTGCCGCTGCGTTAGTTAGCGAACATCCAGCAGATCGATGATGAAAATCAAAGTTTTGCCCGACAATCGGTGACCGGCACCGGCCGGTCCGTATGCCTGCTCGGGTGGAATGACGAGTCGGCGGCGGCCACCCACCCGCATGCCCGGGATGCCGTCCTGCCAACCCTGGATCAGTCCCCGCAGCGGGAACTCGATGGACTCGCCGCGATTCCAGGAGCTGTCGAACTCCTCACCGGTGTCGTACTCGACACCGACATAGTGCACAGTCACCGTTCCGCCCGGAACTGCCTCTGCGCCGTCGCCGACCACCACGTCGTCGACGACCAACTCGGTCGGTGCGGGGCCGTCTGGAAATTCAACCTCGGGTTTCGTCGCCACGATGGGCTACGTTACGCGCCAATCGCGTTAAGTCCGACCGTCTCAACGGGCACACTGGACTCGTGGCATCTGACAACAACCCCCTGGCACACATCCGCGAGCTCGTCGACGAGGAGCGCGAACTTCGCGCCCGCCTGCAACGTCACGAGATCAGCGCGGACGAGGAGCATGCTCGTCTGCAAGCGCTAGAGGTCGAGCTGGACCAGTGCTGGGACCTGCTGCGGCAGCGCCGCGCACTTCGCGAGACCGGCGGCGACCCGCGTGAGGCCCACATGCGCCCGCCGGACGAGGTCGAAGGCTACCTCGGTTGATCACCGATCCGCAGACCGACGTCGTCATCGTCGGCGGTGGGCACAACGCTCTGGTCGCCGCCGCCTATCTGGCCCGGGCCGGACGCCGGGTGCGCGTTCTGGAGAGGCTCGACCACGTCGGCGGTGCGGCGGTGTCGGCGCACGCGTTCGAGGGCATCGACGCCCGGCTTTCCCGCTACTCATATCTGGTGAGCCTGCTGCCGAAGCGCATCATCGACGACCTCGGCGTGCGGGTACGGCTGGCGCGACGCCGCTACTCGTCGTACACGCCCGATCCGGCGACCGGCGGTGAGACCGGCCTGTTGATCGGACCGAAACCCACGTTCGCTGCCGTCGGCGCGGAAGGCGATGCCGGGCCGTTCGCGGAGTTCTACCGCCGCGCCCGGATCGTCACCTCGCGGTTGTGGCCAACGATGACCGCGCCGCTGCGAACGAGGGACGAAGCGCTCAAGCATGTTCTCGCCGGCGGTGATCCCGAGGCCGAATCGACGTGGCAAGCCTTGATCGATCGGCCGATCGGGCAGGCGATCACCGAAACGGTGAATAACGATCTGGTCCGCGGCGTGATGGCCACCGACGCATTGATCGGGACCTTCGCGCAGGCCGATGATCCATCGCTGGAGCAGAACATCTGCTTCCTGTACCACCTGCTCGGCGGCGGCACCGGCGATTGGGACGTCCCGATCGGCGGCATGGGCGCGGTCAGCGGGGCTCTTGCCGCTGCCGCAGCCGGGTTCGGTGCCGAAATCACCACCTGCGCAGAGGTTTATGCGATCGACCCGGACGGCGAGGTGTGCTACGAGCTCGACGGTCAGCAGCATCGGGTGCAGGCCGAACACGTTCTGGCCGGAGTTACGCCGACGGTGCTCGCGGAGTTGGTCGGCGATCCGAAGCCGACATCGGCGCCTGGGGCGCAGGTGAAGGTCAACCTGCTGCTGCGGCGGCTGCCGCGTCTGCGCGACGAAACCGTCACGCCTGAGCAGGCTTTCGGCGGAACGTTCCACATCAACGAGAACTACAGCCAGCTCGACGCCGCGTACGCCCGTGCGGCTGACGGCTCCATTCCGGACCCGTTGCCCTGCGAGATCTACTGCCACTCGCTGACCGATCCGCAGCATCCTGTCCGATGAGCTTCAGGCCGCAGGCGCTCAGACGATCACCGTCTTCGGGCTGCACGCACCGCATCAGTCTCGCGACCGGCGCGGATCCCGACCGGCTGCGCGAGGATCTGACCTCTGCCGTACTCCATTCGCTCAATTCGGTTCTGGCCGAACCGATTCAGGATGTGCTGATGGAGGATGCGTCGGGTCGGCTGTGTATCGAGGCCAAGACCACCCAGGATCTGGAACGGATACTGGGCATGACGGCAGGGCACATCTTCCACGGCGCATTGAACTGGCCGTTCGTCGAGAACGACGAACGGCTCGATACGCCTGCGCGGCGGTGGGGTGTTGCGACGGCGCACGACCGGATCCTGTTGTGCGGTTCGGGCTCCCGCCGCGGCGGCGCTGTCTCGGGCATCGGCGGGCACAGCGCGGCGATGGCGGTGCTGGAGAGCTAGGGCATCTCCGCGGCCCACTTGATATGGCCCTCGAAGCCGAGTTCGTTTGCCATGGCACGGTAGCGGTCTCGGAGGTCGCGGTACGCGGTTTCGTCGCCGCGGGCATCGGCCAATAAGGCTCGGAGTCGAAGCACGTAGATGTCGCGCAGCGCCCATCGGGAGGCCGGCAGCGTCTCCGCCAGCCGTTCTGTCGCAGCATGAGCCTCCTTGAGATCGCTCACCGTTCCGCGTGCGATAAGGGCCTCGACCAACGTATTGGTGCCGACGTCGCAGTTGAATAAGTTTCTGGAGCTGAACAATTCGTCCAGCGCGCTGCGTGCCTCTGCAATCGCGGCGTCGTGGTCGCCCCGCGCAAACATCTGTCGCGCCGCGTACATCTGGAGCGGAGCGACGACGTTCAATGCGTACTTTTCCTCCATGCAAGTTTCACACATCTCTGCGAGCATGTCGTACCCGCTGTCAGCGTCCGCAGCATCGGCTTCGACAAGCGCAATTCCCATCGTCATGCGAATCAAAACAAGAGAAATGTCCTCGGCCGATCGATCAGCCATTTGCAATGCCACGCCGATCTCGGTCAATACATCGTCGTTCGCCAGCAGAACCCGGTGAGATAACGCGTTGTAGGAATAGATGACGGCGGCCGAATACGAAATCGGGTCAGACGCTCGACCCATCTCGATGGCTCGTTGCATATCCTCACGCCAGCCGGGGAGTCCCATAACCCATTCCGAAACCCCGCGAAACGCCAAAGCAACGGCTACCGGATCCCCGAGAATGATGCTCTCGCCAACCGGTGCGCCTTCTGCGAGATCGATGACGGCCTGCGACCAGCGCAGCACGTCTTCCATCTCCGCTACCTGGATCTTGGCGACGCACGACGTGAAGGACAGCGCCACTGTCAGGGCCGGATCGCCGATCGACTCGATCAGCGCCATGTTCTCCGATGCCAACCGGGACGCCTCGATCTGGCGCCCGCGAATGACGTGTTCCATCACCAGGCCTGCCATGCCGATCGCCAGAGAGGCCTTGTCGCCCGCTGCCGTGCACAGCTCACGCAACTCCTCGAATCGGCCCGACATGTCGGGGTGAAACCGACGAAATACATTGCTACACAACAATGAACGCGGAGCTATCCGAGCAGCCAATACGTCCGGCTCATCGACAGGTATGGCGTCGGCCACCTCGATGGCCCGTTCCCAGCTGAGTTGAGCGGCCGCGTTGTCACGATTGATCGACCACGCGCCTGCCCGCATATGCCATTCGTAGGCAGACCGTAGGTCGCCGGCCGCTTCGTAGTGCTCGGCGATCATCGCGGCGTTCTGATCAGCCTGGTTGATGGCGGCGGCGACGCGACGATGCAGTTGAGCGCGATCGGACTTCAGTTGCGACTCGTAGGCGACGGCGCGAACCAGCGGATGCCGGAACGCGTACTCGGGATGCGGGCTGAATGCGGTTTGGTCGATGAGCTCCGCGGCTACGAGATCTCTCAGAGCGGGCGTAATCTCCAGCGCCTGAAGCATTTCGGGCGTGAAACGCGACCCGATAACCGCGGCGGCGTTCAGGGTGCGCTTGGCGGCCGGGTCCAAACGGTCGATGCGGGCGGCGATCACTGCCTGCAGTGTGCGAGGCACGTGGACGTTTGCGGGCACACCGACGCACAGGTAGCAGCCGCGGCCGCCCACCAGCACGTCGCGCTCGCTCAGATCCCGGACGATCTCCTCGGCGAAGAAGGGATTGCCCGCAGCCCGCTCTGCGACGAGATCGGCGAGTTCGGCCACTGACGAGTCTCTGCCGAGGAGATCGGCACTGAGCTCCGACATCTGAGAGTCGTCCAGCGGCTCCAACGCCAGGGTTTGTGACCGCGGCGCATGCGCCAAGGCGCCAGTGTATTCCGGCCGGTAGGTAACCACGACGAGCGTGCTGGTCTGCGGGATGACAGTGAGAAAGTCAGCAAGCAAGGACTCACTTACGCTGTCGATCCAGTGTGCGTCCTCGATGACGTAGACAGCGGGCGAAGGCCTATTCAAGGCGGACGCATTGACCATCGCGGCCAGTCGCCGCCGTCGGGCATCGGGGTCGATCTGCGGGACGGCGACGTCTGGATCTCCGATTCCCAACACGTCGTCCAGAAGGACCATGTCTTCTTCATCGGCATCCGAGAACCGTTCGCGCACTCGCGCACGAGCGGCCGGAGCATCCAGGCCGGCGGCACCGGCGACGTCGAGCAGCAGCTCGGCGACAGTGTGCAAGGGCAGGTCCGTGGTGTGCGATTCGCAGAACGTCGCAAATATCTCGGCGCCGGCATCCTTGGCCTGCGCTGTCAATTCACGAACGACACGACTCTTGCCGATACCGGGCGGTCCAACGAGTCCTACGATGCTTCCGTTGCCGTTGACCGATCGCTGGAGGACACCGGCGAGCGCACCCATCTCCCACTGCCGGCCGACGAACGTCGGCTCGACGCGATCGCGCCGACGGCCGATCGCCATCCCAAGCAGTCGATGGGCGGGAACCGGATCCGCGGCACCCTTGATGTGCACCTGCTCCGTATCACCGAGCAGTGCAGCGGTGTCAACCAGCCGCGCCGTCGAATCACTCACCATGACACCGCCCGGCGGCGCCACCGACTCCATCCGCTGCGCCATCCCGACCTGCTCACCGACCGCGGTGTATGACATTGGGCCCGAACCGATTTCGCCAGTGATCACCTCACCTGAGTTCAATCCGATCCGCAGCTGCAGGCTGATACGGTCGCGAGCCTCGACCTCGGCCGCCAGATGCTGCGCATCGGTCTGGATATCCAGTGCCGAGCGGCACGCCCGCACCGCGTGGTCCTCTAGTGCGATCGGTGCACCGAACACCGCCATGATGCCGTCGCCGGTGAACTTGTCGACCGTGCCGCCGTAGCGCTGCACGATCACCGATGACCGGCGGAACACCTCGCCCATGATCTCGCGCAGCCGTTCCGGTCCGACGGCCGCCGCGATGTCCATCGAGTGCACCACATCGGCAAAGAGAACAGTGACCTGTTTGTACTCGGCATGGCTGTCGGCGGAAGCGACAGGCGAACCGCACGCGTCACAGAACCGGGCGCCGTCCCGCAGGCCTGCGCCGCATGCACCGCACGATAGGCCACCGCCAACAGGATATGGGCCAGAGGCTAATCGCCGGACAGCTTGGCCAGGATGGCCTGCAGCTTCCTCAGCTCGGCCTCATCGAGGCCCGAGAAGAATCTCGGGTGCCGGGTCGTCCGTCGCGTCGATCGTTCGCACCATGTCGCGGCCGGCGTCGGTCAGCGACACCATCTTGCACCGCCTGTTGGTCGGCTCGGGTGTTCGCACCACCAGTCCGCGATCTTCGAGGTCGTTGACCGCGACCGTGGCTGCGGGCGCATCCATGGTCGCCGCCACCGCGACCTGCTTCACGGTCATCGGCCCCCTGGCCAGCCTGCGCAGCACCCGGATCCGGCTGAATGGGAGACCGCTGCGCTCCACCACCGCGCGCTTCCAGCTGTCGCGGTTGTCGATCACCAGCGAGCTCATCACCCGCCAAACCTCGTCGGCCATCGGGTTACCCGACATGCGCGCCCTCCCTGCTGTCCGTGGTGCCGGCAATGAGCGGTGCGAGCCGATCAGCGGATGCGATCGACCGCGGCGAGGTCGAGACGATGCCCAGTGTGAAGACCACGACGCCGAGCACGATGCTGACGAACCACAGCGGACGGGCGGATGTCGCGAAGTCCGCCGTATGCGCCAGCGCTGCCCCGGCCACCGAACCGCACAGCGCCACACCGATACTCACGCCGATCTGCCTGCTGGTGGAGGTCACGGCCGATGCCGCCCCCGCACGGTCCAGCGGCATGCCGCTGACGGCGGAATTGGTGATGGGGGCGTTCACCATTGCGAAGCCGATGCCGAACACGGCGAAGACGATCAACAGCTCCCACACCGGCGTCGTCGCCGACAAGAAGGTCAGCATCACCGATGCGGTGATGATCAGTACGCCGGCGACCATGAGCGACGGCCGCGCCCCGAACCGGCCGACCAGGCGACCCGACAGCGGCGAAAAGATCAGCGCGCCAATCGCGATCGGAAGATAGATCAGGCCCGTGTGCATCGCCGAGAAGTGGCGCTCCCCCTGTAGGTACAGCGACATCATGAACAGGAAGGCACCCCAGGCCGCGAAAGCGCTGATGGCCAGCACCGTCGCCGAAGCGAACGGGATGCTCCGGAAGAAGCGCAGGTCGATGAACGGGTCGTGGCGCCGGGCCTCGTAGCGCAGGAAGGCGACGAAGGCGACCGCCGCGACTACCGCCACTGCGATTGTGCGCGGGTTCGACCACCCCATTCCGGGGCCCTCGATGAGGGTGAACACCAGACCGAACAGGAACAGCACCGCGAGTCCCTGGCCTATCGGATCGATGTTGCGCATGGTCGCCGACTTGGACTCCGGCACGAAGATCGCCGTCAGGATGATCGCCGCGGCGCAGATCGGCAGGTTGATCCAGAACACGGACCGCCACCCGATCCATTCGATGAGAAGACCGCCGACGATCGGGCCAAGCGCCATGGAGATGCCGACCACCCCGCCCCAGATCCCGAGCGCACGTGCCCGCTCCACGCGACCGACGAAGATCTGCGAAATGATGGACAGCGCTACGGGATTCAGCATCGAGCCGCCGACCGCCTGCATGAATCGCGCGACGATGAGCATCTCGATGCTGGGCGCCAGGCTGCACAACAGCGATCCCAGCGCGAAGACGGTCAGCCCGATCTGGAAGATACGCCTGCGACCGAAGCGGTCACCGGTGGCGCCGGACAGCATCAGCAGCGATGCCAGCACCAACGTGTAAATGTCGACGACCCATTGAAGCTGGGACGGCGAAGCGCCCAAGTCGCTGCGGATGGACGGAATGGCGACGTTGACGATCGTCGCGTCCATCGACACGATCAGCAGGCTCAGGCAGCAGGACATCAGGATGATGGCCTTGCGCCGTGGGCTCAGCGACCGGACGACAGTTTCATTCACACAACTATTGTGAAACTACAACTGTCCTTCGCGCAAGCCGGACCGATGGTGAACTGCGTCGCAGTGACCTGACTAGCGCTTGTCCCTGTCGGTGTAGTCGCGCTCGGTGTAGCCGGTGTAGATCTGGCGCGGACGGCCGATCTTGCCGCTGCCGTCCTCGTGCATCTCCCGCCAGTGCGCGATCCATCCCGGCAGCCGGCCGACGGAGAACAGCACGGTGAACATCCGGGTGGGGAAGCCCATCGCGCGGTAGATCACGCCGGTGTAGAAGTCCACGTTCGGGTACAGCTTGCGCTCGACGAAGAAGTCGTCGGTGAGCGCGACCTCTTCCAGCGCCTTGGCGATGTCGAGCAGCTCGTCGTCGCCGCCGAGCTTGCCCAGGATCTTGTCGGCGTGCTCCTTGACGATGCGCGCCCGCGGATCGTAGTTCTTGTAGACCCGGTGACCGAAGCCCATCAGCTTGACGTTGTCTTCGCGGTTCTTGACCCTCTTGACGAAGTCATGCACGTCGCCTTCGTCCTGACGGATCTTCTCGAGCATCTCCAGCACGGCCTGGTTGGCGCCGCCGTGCAGCGGGCCCCAGAGCGCGTTGATGCCGCCCGAGATCGAGGTGAAGAGGTTGGCCTGCGACGAGCCGACCAGCCGCACCGTCGACGTCGAGCAGTTCTGCTCGTGGTCGGCGTGCAGGATGAGCAGCAGGTCCAACGCCCGCACGACTTCCGGGTCGACCTCGTATGGCTCGGCGGGGAACCCGAACGTCATCCGGAGGAAGTTCTCGACCAGAGTCAGCGAGTTGTCCGGGTACAGGAACGGCTGACCGACCGACTTCTTGTACGCGTACGCCGCGATGGTCGGCAGCTTGGCCAGCAACCGGATGGTCGACAGCTCGACCTGCTCGTCGTCGAAGGGGTCGAGCGAATCCTGGTAGTACGCCGACAACGCGTTCACCGCGCTGGACACCACCGGCATCGGGTGGGCGTTGCGCGGGAAACCGTCGAAGAACCGCTTGAGATCCTCGTGCAGCAGCGTGTGCCGCTGGATCCGATCGGTGAACTTGTCGAGCTGGTCCTTGGTCGGCAGCTCGCCGTAGATCAACAGGTAGCAGACCTCGATGAAGTTCGACTTCTCGGCGAGCTGCTCGATCGGATAGCCGCGGTAGCGCAGGATGCCCGCGTCACCGTCGATGTAGGTGATCGCGCTCTTGGTGGAAGCGGTATTGACGAAGCCCTCGTCGAAGGTGGTGTAGCCGGTCTTCGCCAAAAGCGACCCCAGAGCGATCCCGTCGGAGCCCTCAGTGGCGCCGACGATGTCCAGGTCAAGCTCGCCACCGGGATAGTGGAGGGTGGCGTGCTCGTCTTTTTCTGCCACAGGAATCCCTTCGTCGCTGAGAGAACCGACCTCTGCCCCTCAAAAGGTAGTCCCATTGTGGCAATCGCGCCCGCGCGGGGTGCGGGGGGGTTCAGACCGGCTGGGCGACGGCGTCAATCAGGCCCGCGAACTGGGCGAACGTCTCCTCGATCCGGTCGACGGCGTCATCGATATCGACGCCCTGCCACTCGGTGTCCATGCCGAGGTCGGCAAGCGCGGTCATGATGATCGACGCCCAAACCGCGGCGACCAGCCGCAGCCCACGATCGGTGAGATCGACGCCCATCCGCTTGGCCAGTTCGACGTTGATCGCGTGCGGCCGGAACTCCATGGTTGCCTGCCGCAGCGTCGGCGACGACATGATGATCCGCAAAGTGCACATCAGCCGCGGAGCGGTCAGTTCCCCGATGCCTGCGTGCTTGGTGTTGCGGTACATCGTCACCGAAGCGCGGAACAGCGCCTCCAGATGGTTCACGTCCGCCGGGAGGCGGGCCAGCTCGACCGCGGCGACGTCGATGGCGTCGTCGACCAGCGCCATACACACCGCTTCCTTGGTGGCGAAGTAGCGACTGAAGGTGCGGGGCGAGACATCGGCGATCGCGGCGATCTGCTCAACCGTCGTCTGCTCGAAGCCTTGTCGCTCGCACAACTCGATCGCGGCGTCGATCAACGTGTTGCGCGTGCGCTGTTTTTTACGTTCGCGCAGGCCAATCGACAACGACTCCCCCGAAGACTCCCCCGAATCACCAGGCACGCCAGGATGCTAACGCGGTCGCTGAAAGTTGCCAAGGAAAGTGTCTGCGGTCGCAATCTGCCCGCGTCAGACTTTGTCGTCGTCCGGCGTGTGTTCGCTGAATGGTTCCGGCTGGCCGGGGCCGGGTCGGGTGACCCGGTATCGCACGAATGCCGGCGCGAGGACCGCAGCGATCATCACCCCCACCACAACGAGTCCGCCGCCGCCCGCTGCCGCGATCGTGGTGCCGACGGCCGCTGCGGCCGCGCCGTGCACCGCGTCGGCAAGTCGGGGGCCGCCTGCGACGACGACCGTGAACACGCCCTGCAGCCGCCCGCGAACGTCGTCGGACGCCGCCTGCTGGAGGATCGTATTGCGAAACGCCGATGACACCATGTCCGCGGCGCCGCCAACGGCCAAGAACACCAACGCAATCCAGAGCATGGTGCCGGCCGTCCCGTCGGCCAGACCACTGGCAACGCCGAAGCCGATCATCGCTACGCCCCACACCAGGATCGCGACGATGACGGCAAAGCCTTGACGCTGGATCCGTGGTAGCCAGCCGGAGAACACCCCGCCCGCCACTGCGCCCACAGCTATGGCCGCGGCGAGTAGCGCCATCGTGGTGCCACCCTCGACGGGGCCCCCGAAGCTCTCGTGTGCCATCTGCGGAAACAGCGCACGGGGCATGCCGAGGATCATCGCGATCAGGTCGACGACGAACGACATCAGCACGACGGTGTTGCCGGCGAGATAGCGGAAGCCGTCCAGGACGGCGCGGAATCCCACGCCGGGTGAGGCGTCTCCGTTGGTCGGCGGGATCGGCGCGAGGCGGAAGGTCGCCCAGATCGGCAGCAGACAGGTGATCGCGTCAATCAGATACAGGGTCGACAGGTCGACCCAGCGCAACATGACCCCGGCGAGCAGTGGCCCGACGATGGCGCCGAACTGCATAACCGTCATGTTCAGCGAGTTGGCCGCCGGCAGTTGGTCGCCCGACAGGATTCGAGGGATCGCCGCCGACCGGGTGGGCTGGTTGATCGCGTAGAACGCCTGCTGCACCGACAACATGCAGAGCACCACCCACACGTTGTTGAGCGCCAGCGCGGCCTGCAGCCACAGAAACACCGACGCCACCGCCAAACCGCATGACGTGATGATCAGCAGCACACGCCGGTCCATGTGATCCGCCAACGCTCCGCCCCACAACCCGAACACGACCAGCGGGACGAGCGCGAAGATCCCGGAAAGGCCGACGTAGGCGGAGTTCTGCGTGAGTGCATACAGCTGCACCGGGACCGCGAAGATGGTGAGGTTGCCGCCGATGACGGTCGGGATGCCTGCCACCCACAACCGGCGGAAGTCGCGCGTCCGCAGCGGAGTGAGGTCGGCGAAGAACCGCCGCACTACGGCTGAAGCCGCTCTGCGCGGCCTTCCGTGATCCGAATTCGGTTGTGCACCCGGTTTTCCCGGCCCTGCCAGAATTCCACGACATCGGGCGCAATGAGGTAGCCGCCCCAGTTCGGCGGCACCGGGACCTCGTCGAGGTCGGCGAAACGTTGCGTGACGTCTGCCAATTGGTCGAGCAGCGCCGCCCGCGACGCGATCGGGTGGGACTGATGCGACGCCCAGGCGCCCAGCTGAGACCCACGCGGCCGGTGTCGCCAGTAGTCGGCGGTCACCTCGGCGGACACCTTGGTCACCGGGCCACGGACATGCACCTGGCGGCCGAGCAGGAACCACGGGAACGTCGCCGACGCATACGGCGTCGATGCCAGTTCCTCACCCTTGGCGGAGTCGTAATTGGTGAAAAAGGTGATGCCGGTGTCGTCCACGCTCTTGCACAACACCGAGCGTGTTGCCGGCCTTCCTTCACCATCGACCGTGCCGACCACCATCGCGTTGGGCTCGGCGACGCCCGCACTCTCCGCGTCGGCTAACCACTTGCGCAGCAGGGCAACCCACCCGTCGGCGAGCCAGTCGGCGTCCAGGTCGGGGCTGCCGTCCTTCTCCGCCGAGCCGTACTCCACGCGCATCGCGGCCAGGCGTTCATTCTCCGGGGTAGCCACCGCGCCAACGCTACGCCCCAACAGTTCGGCGGCTTGTTACCGACCGGTAGCGGAGGGGCGTGAGGCGAGTGCGAGAATCAGCCCATGACTGTGGTACCCGAGGACTTCGTAGGAGGCCTGGAAGGCGTCGTGGCCTTCACCACCGAGATCGCCGAGCCGGATAAAGACGGCGGCGCGCTGCGCTACCGCGGCGTCGATATCGAGGATTTGATCAACCGCCAGGTCACCTTTGGCGACGTGTGGGGGCTGCTCGTAGACGGCAGGTTCGGCCAAGGGTTGCCGCCCGCCGAGCCGTTTCCCTTGCCGATCCACAGCGGCGACGTCCGCGTGGACGTGCAGGCCGGCCTGCCGATGCTCGCGCCGATCTGGGGCTATGCGCCACTGCTGGACATCGACGACGCCACCGCCCGCGACCAACTCGCCCGCGCATCGGTGATGGCGTTGTCCTACGTTGCGCAGTCCGCCCGCGGGATCTACCAGCCCGCCGTCCCGCAGCGCAGGATCGACGAATGCTCCACGGTGACAGCGCGTTTCATGACTCGCTGGCAGGGTGACCCGGACCCCAGGCATGTCGAGGCGATCGACGCCTACTGGGTGTCGGCCGCCGAACACGGCCTGAACGCATCCACGTTCACCGCCAGGGTGATCGCTTCGACCGGCGCCGACGTGGCGGCGGCGCTGTCCGGTGCCATCGGGGCGATGAGCGGCCCACTGCACGGCGGTGCGCCCGCACGGGTGATCCCGATGATCGAAGAGGCCGAGCGCACCGGCGACGCGCGCGCGGTGGTCCGCGGCGTGCTGGACCGCAACGAGAAGCTGATGGGCTTCGGTCACCGCGTGTACCGGGCGGAGGATCCGCGGGCCCGGGTGCTCCGCGCGACTGCCAAGAAGTTGGAGGCGCCGCGCTACGAGGTCGCCGCCGCGCTCGAGCAGGCCGCGCTGACCGAGCTGCGCGAGCGTCGGCCCGACCGCGCGATCGAAACCAACGTCGAGTTCTGGGCGGCGGTGATCCTGGACTTCGCCGAGGTGCCCGCCAAGATGATGCCTGCGATGTTCACCTGTGGGCGTACCGCCGGTTGGTGCGCACACATTCTCGAGCAGAAGCGGCTCGGAAAACTCGTCCGCCCGTCGGCGATCTACGTCGGCCCCGCTCCGCGCAGCCCGGAATCGGTCGACGGTTGGAACGAGGTAGCGAAGGGCTGACTACGGTGGCGGCGGTCACCCCGTTCGAGTCGGCGGCAAGAAGCTTCGCCGGCCTGGTTCACCGAATCCCGGACGACCTCTGGGACAGCCCCGGCCTCGGCGAGTGGGACCTGCGGTCGCTGGTCGGGCACACGTCCCGCTCGCTCATCACCGTGAGCACCTATCTGCAAACATCGGCCGAGCACGAGGACGTCGCGACCCCGCAGGACTACTACGCCCGAATACGGGATGTCGCCGCCGATATCGGAGCCGACGCCATCGTCGAGCGCGGCAGACTGGCAGGCCGCGACCTCGGCGCCGACCCGGCGGCGATGGTCGATCAACTCGTCGAGCGGGTACTGGGCGAGCTCCGGACTGCGGGCGACCCGCTCATCGAAGTCATCGGCGGGCTCGGCATCCGGTTGCACACCTATCTGCCGACCCGGACGTTCGAGCTCGCGGTGCACGGACTGGATATCGCACGGGCAACCGGGCTTTCGTTCGACCTGCCCGGCGACGTGCTGGAAGAGGCCGCGGCACTGGCTGCCCGGATCGCGTGTGGCGACCGGTGCGGCGACACGGTGCTGATGTCATTTGACGGGCCGCGACGCGCTGCCGCCGTCGTTCTCCGTCGTCTGAGCCTTCTGTTTGTCGGTGGCCCGTAGTTACATGGCCGATGTCGCCGAGACAAAGCGATGAAATCGGCCGGGATGGGTGGTCTATACCCCAGCCCATCCGGGTGCGGAAACACCAACCGAGGAGATCACCATGGCAATCGAGGTTCAGCCCGCAGTACTGCCACACCTGACGGTCGACGACGCCGCCGCCGCGATCGATTTCTACGTGAAGGCCTTCGGCGCGGTCGAGCACGGCCGGGTGCCCGGACCGGACGGCAAGCTGATCCACGCCTCCCTCGGGATCAACGGCTCGTCGGTGATGCTCAACGACGACTTCCCGGAGATGAGCGGCGGCAAATCGATGACGCCCTGCGGCGCTCGGCGGTTCGCCGGTGACCATCCATCTGGTTGTCACCGATGTCGACAAGCAATTCCAGCGGGCGATCGATGCGGGCGCGACCGTCGTGCATCCGCTCGAGGACCAGTTCTGGGGCGATCGGTACGGCGTGCTTCAGGACCCCTTCGGCCACCAGTGGTCAATGGGCCAGCCGGTACGCGAGGTCAGCATGGAGGAAATCCAAGAGGCGATGAAGCAGCACTAGCCGGCCGCTTCGGTTGGCATCCCGCCGTCTTCTCAGCGTCGCAGTCCGGCCAGCACCCGCTGCCGCAGGGACGGCCGGGGCGCGGCGGCGACAGCGGCCAACATGTCGGCGACCGAGGTGAACTTGTCGCGCGGCCGGTCGTCGCCGCCACGCGCGATCTCGGCCTTGTCGATCGCTTGCCATCCGGCGGCGTCGACCACATCCGGGCGGCGGTCGCGTACCAGCTTGTCCAGGGCGGCGGGTCTGGCCAGCGGAGCGGTCAGCCGACCGTCGTTGTAGTCGCCGACAAGGTTCTGCACCGTCTGCAGCGCGCACGATTTGTTGGTGCCGATGAAGCCGGTGGGTCCGCGTTTGATCCAGCCCGCGACATAGCTGCCGCGCACCGGCTGGCCGGTCTGCGGGTCGACGACCCGGCCGCCGTCGTTCGGCACCACCGCGGTGGTGTCGTCGAACGGCAGATCGCGAATCGGCTTGCCGCGGTAGCCGATCGAGGTCAGCACCAAGCCGGCGTCGAGCCGGCGCGTTTCGTCGGTGTCGGTGACCTCGAACTCGATTCCGGCGACCCGGTCGGCACCGAGGACGCGGAGAGGCGTGAGGCGATAGACGAGCCGGATCCGCGGACGCGTCACGGGCACAGAAGCGTCGCCGAGCTTGCTCAGGATCTCCAGTTTGTTGCGTGTCAGCGGATCGTCGACCGTCGCGAGGTCGGCCTGCACCAGATCGTGGTCGGCGGCGTCGAGCACCACGTCGCACGTCGACGTCAGCCCGATGAGTTCGGGCAGCGTGAATGCGGACTGCGCGGGGCCGCGGCGGGCGGCGATCACCACTTCGGTGACCTTCGACCGACGGAGCGCGGCCAGCGCGTGGTCGGAGATGTCCGTGCGCGCCAACGCATCCGGGTCGGTCGTCAGGATCCGGGCGACATCGAGCGCGACGTTGCCGTTGCCGACGATCACCACTCGCTCGTGTGCCAGATCGACTGGCAGATCAGCGTATTCGGGGTGGCCGTTGATCCACGCGACCATCTCGGTGGCCGTTGCCGGTGCCGGGCAAGTCCATGCCGTCGATGTCGAGCCTGCGGTCGTTCGGCGCGCCGACCGCGTAGAGCACGGCGTGATGGTGCGCCAGTAGTTCGGCGTGGGACACATCGGATCCCACCTCGACGTTGAGGAAGAACCCGAAGTCACGGCGCTTGGCGATGCTGTCGAACAGCCGGGTGACCCGCTTGGTGCTCTGGTGGTCCGGTGCGACGCCGGCACGCACGAGCCCATACGGCGTTGGCAGCCGTTCGAAGACGTTCACCCGCACACCCCGCTGGGTGAGCAGCTCGTCGGCGGCGTACATCGCGGCAGGTCCAGAGCCGACGATCGCCACCGTCAACGGACCCGGCTTGGCGCGCATGGACTTTCGGGGCGTCGATCACCGGCGCCAGTTTCGACGTCGGCGGCAGCTTCTGGCCCGCGGGCCGATCCGGATAGAACGACGCGTTGAGAGCGACGAACGGCAGCTGCTCGGGCTCCAGTCGACTGTCGGGTGCGATCGCTCCGACCGGGCAGGCGCTGACGCACGCGCCGCAGTCGACACAGGCGACGGGATCGATGTAGAGCATTTCGGCGGTCGCGAAGCCCGGTTCGTCCGGTGACGGATGAATACAGTTCACCGGGCAGGCGTAGACACAGGACCCGTCGCTACAGCACGACTGGGTGATGATGTGGGGCATGAGGTCTCTAGGCTACCGACACCAGGTGTTGACGGGCAGGTTCGCTGCGGTACCGGCTGGGCCTGCCGTCGATCCTGCAGATCCGCCACATCAGCTTGGCGAGCGGATTGATCAGGCCGGTGTCGTGGCAGAGCATCCGGACGTCGCCGAACATGTCACGCAGCATCTGTCGGGATTCAGGCGATCGGAAGAAGATGTCCTTGCGGACCGACCGCGGGATGTCGAATTCCTTCCAGAATGACCTCGGCGGAACAATGATGGCCGAGCACAGGATCCGCATCGTCAGCGGGACGTAGAGCGACAACCAGAACCGCTTACGCCGCGGCAGGTGCGGAACCCGCTTGCGCAGGTACTCATGCGCGAAGGAGATGTGTCGGGCCTCCTCCGCAACGTGAATCGCCATCACCCGCTCCATGATCGGGTGCAGCGTCTTGCCTTCCCGCAGGACGTTCTTCTGGGTGTGGTCGATGGGTTCTTCGCCCGCGAGGATGCCGAACCAGAACGGGATCGGCAGCGGACCTGCAACAAGTGGGATCACTGGCTGGATCCACTTCAGCAGCCGCGGCATACCTGGCACGTCAGCGCCGATGCGGTTCACCATCTCCTGAAACATCATCGTGTGGTTGCACTCTTCGACCGCCTCGTGCAGGCAATACCGGTATTCCGGGGAGCCGTTGGGCGTCCAGAAGGCGTACTCCATCAGACCGCGGATCAGGATCGACTCGAAATGCAGTCCGACCTTCGCGACATTGGCCTGTCGCCACATGCCGATCTCGATCTGACGCTCGAGTGTTTGCGCCTTGTACCAAGGGTGCTGGCCGACCGGATCCGTTGCCGGCAAGACCCATCGCTCGTCGTTGTCGACAACCGCGAACTCCGGAGAATCCCAGTCGATGTCGGTGTACGGATTGAAGTTGCGCCGCACTGACCCCTCCGACAGTGTGGTGAGCATGTCGGTGTATTCGGTGTCGTCGACGACATCCATGTTGCGACGCCACCGCCTGACCATGCGGGTCCTAGCCATCAGAAGCCTCCCCTGCGGTTTACATGCACTGGCTTAATGTCCATCGACGGTACCGCAGGTATCGCATATTGAACAGGCCCTGTTGGTGCGATGTGGCCAACTGCGTCGCCTGTCGGATTGTGTGACGGAGGTCACAATAAATCGTGGAGCTCAAGACAGAAGCCGAGGTAGAAGCCATGGCAGCGGCCGGCGCCGTCGTCGCTGAGGCGCTACGGGCCGTCGCCGAGCAGGCCCGGCCCGGCCAGTCCACCACCGAGCTCGACAAGGTCGCCGCCGATGTCCTCGCCGGTCACGGTGCCCGGTCGCCGTTCCTCAACTACCACCCCGCGTGGGCGCCGCGCCCCTTCCCCGCGGTGCTCTGCGTCAGCGTCAACGACGCCGTCGTGCACGGCATCCCCAATGGTCAGGTACTCGCCGACGGCGACCTCGTCTCCATCGACTTCGGCGCGACGCTGCGCGGCTGGTGCGGCGACGCCGCACGCAGCTTCATCGTCGGCACACCACGACCCGAAGACGCCTCGCTGATCGCGGCGACCGACAACGCACTGGCCGCCGGCATCGCCGCGGCGCGGCCCGGCAACACGCTGGGCGACATCGGTCACGCGATCGCATCGGCCGCCGCGACGCTACGGCCTGCTGGCCGACACGGCGGACACGGCATCGGCCGCACGATGCACGAGGATCCGCACGTGCCGAACGAAGGGCGCGAGGGCAAGGGCATGCCGCTGCGACCCGGTCTGGTGATCGCGATCGAACCGATGCTCATCGCCGACGGGACCAACGACTACGTCCATGACTCCGACGGGTGGACGCTTCGCACGGCATCGGGCGCGCGTGCCGCGCACAGCGAGCACACAGTGGCAGTCACCCGCGACAATGCTCGCATCTTGACCCACTAACGGCAGCCGGGATCACGGCGCTGCGTTTACACCCTCCCGAACTCCCCTGCCGCGGTCATCTGGTCGCCATTGCTCACTGCCGAGAACCCGGCATCGGTATATCCGCAGTCAGTGATGATCGCGCGGTGGCCCGGGCTGTTCATCCACCACGTGACTGCAGCAGCCGGGCTACCGCTTGAGCCGGTGCCCCAAAAGACGACCTCGCCAATCGCGGCGTACGGCGCGTAGCCGGCGTCCGTGACGCGCTGGACAAGGGAGGAGCCGTCCGAGCCGGTGTGGCCGACCGTTCCAGTCCCAAGTACGTCGTTGGCGTGTCGCGCGGCGGCAGCAGTCAACTGCGGATTGGCCGCAACGGGACCACAGCCGTTGGCCGCCCGCATGGCGTTGATCTCGCTGAGCACCGCGCCGCCCTGGTCACCGCCGTCTGCCATGGCCTGCGCCGGGGCGAGCATTGGACCGAAGACGGTCACAGCCGCCGCACAGACCGAAAGCCACGTCGAAGCTCTTCCCATACCGATCACATCCCCAATCGGGCTCGACCTGCAGCCCCCCGACCGGTATCTCAGTATTTACCCACCGGGTGTCGATGGCGCGGCGTTTCGCCACTCTTTCGGCGTTATCTGCCGACCCCTCCCGCAGGAAGTGCACAAATCCGGTCACTAATGTTGACCGCATGGCTGAACTCACGATTCCCGCCGACCTGAAACCCAGCGATGGACGGTTCGGCTGCGGGCCGTCGAAGGTGCGGCCGGAACAGTTGCAAGCGCTTGCCGCGGCCGGTGATCTGTTCGGCACCTCGCACCGGCAGGCGCCGGTGAAGAACCTGGTCGGCCGCGTCCGCGACGGGGTGCGCCAGCTGTTCTCGGCTCCCGACGGCTACGAGGTCCTCCTCGGCAACGGCGGCTCGACAGCGTTCTGGGACGCGGCGGCGTTCGGGCTCATCGACAAGCGGTCGCTGCACCTGACCTACGGCGAGTTCAGCTCGAAGTTCGCCTCCGCGGTCGCCAAGAATCCGTTCGTCGGCGACCCGATGATTGTCAAGGCCGACGCGGGAAGCGCCCCCGAGCCGCAATCGGATCCGTCCGTCGACGTCATCGCGTGGGCGCACAACGAGACGTCGACCGGCGTCGCCGTGCCCGTTCAGCGCCCCGAGGGTTCCGGCGACGCGCTCGTCGTCATCGACGCCACCTCGGCGGCAGGCGGCCTGCCGGTGGACATCACCGATGCCGACGCGTATTACTTTGCGCCGCAGAAGAACTTCGCAAGCGACGGCGGGCTGTGGGTTGCGGTGGTCTCCCCCGCCGCGCTATCCCGCGTCGAGTCGATCGCCGCGTCAGGGCGGTGGGTACCCGACTTCCTGTCGTTGCCCATCGCCGTCGAGAACAGCCTGAAGAACCAGACCTACAACACCCCGGCGATCGGCACGCTGATCCTGCTCGCCGAGCAGCTGGACTGGATGCTGGCCAACGGCGGGCTGGACTGGGCCGTCAAGCGCACCGCGGACTCGTCGCAGCGGCTGTACTCATGGGCCGAGGCGTCGCAGTACGCGACGCCGTTCGTCGCCGCCCCCGAACATCGTTCGCAGGTGGTCGGCACCATCGACTTCTCCGATGACGTCGACGCCGCAGCCGTGGCCAAGGTGTTGCGCGCTAACGGCATCGTCGACACCGAGCCGTACCGCAAGCTCGGCCGCAACCAGCTGCGGATCGCCATGTTCACCGCCGTCGACCCCGACGACGTGACCGCGCTGACTCGCTGCGTCGACTGGGTGGTGGAACGGCTCTGACCTGGGTAGCTCGGGCGTGTCGGCCAGGTAACGAGCCGATAACGCAGTAGGGTGACCTGCTAATCGGGCACGGCGCCCCGGCGCCATAAGAGCCCGGAGGAGGTCGGCATGCGGGAACTCAAAGTCGTCGGACTTGACGTTGATGGCAAACGCATCATCTGCGAAAGCGACGACCCAAACGAGAAGTTCATCCTGCGCGCCGACGACCGGCTGCGTGCCGCCGTGCGTGGCGACAAGTCCGGTGCCAGCCAGACCCAATCCGATGTCGAGGTTCCAAGCGTGCTGCGTCCCAAGGAGATTCAAGCCAGAATTCGCGCGGGCGCATCCGTCGAGCAGGTCGCGGAGTCGGCGGGCGTTGACGTGTCCCGGGTGGAGCGGTTCGCGCACCCGGTCTTACTCGAACGCTCGCGTGCGGCCGAGCTGGCTACGGCGGCGCACCCCGTCCTCGCCGACGGTCCCGCGGTGCTCACGCTGCTGGAAACCATCACGTCGGCGCTGATTGCGCGCGGCCTCGACCCTGACTCGGCCAATTGGGACGCATGGCGCAACGAGGACGGACGCTGGACGGTGCAGCTGTCCTGGCGGGCCGGACATTCCGACAACGCCGCGCACTTCCGGTTCACCCCCGGCGCTCATGGCGGCACGGTCACCGCGTTCGACGACGCCGCCAGTGAGCTGATCGACCCCGATTTCGCCAGGCCGCTGCGGCCGGTCGCGGCGCTCGCACCGCTGGCGATCGAAGAGCCCGAGCCGCCGGTGCAGGTCGAAGAGGCGCCCGAGCCGCCGAAGCCGGCGCGCACGCCGCGCGCCCGCAAGGGCAAGCCGCCGGTTCCTGCGTGGGAAGACGTGCTGCTCGGCGTGCGCTCCAGCGGTCAGGGCTAACCGAGGGTCAAAGCGAGCAGGGCCAGCCAGGCACCTGCGACGCCGACACCGAGCCCCAGCACGAACCACCGCAATACCGGCGTAGTGCGCCATCCCCACACCGTCGGCGCCAGACCGCCGACCGCGACCAGATTCAATCCGACCGCCAGCAGTGGATGAACGCGGATCAACCCCACGCTCAGCACCACCACCGCGCCCGCCGTCACCATCGCGACGAATCCCGCCACCGTCAGCCCGGTTCCCCACGGGACGGCGTCATCAGTCATCGCGATAATCTAACCCGCTCGTAGAACGCCAGCGCGGCCGCCGTTGCCACGTTGAGCGAATCGGTGCCCCGTGACATCGGGATGCGAACCCGGATATCGCTGGCCCGCATCGCCGTCTCGGTCAGGCCGGGGCCTTCGGCGCCGACGAGAATCGCGACGCGGTCGTCGCGGAGCGCCGCCATCGCCTCGGACAGCGTCGCGGCGCCTCGCTCGGGCGTCATTGCCAGCAGGCGAAAGCCCTTGTCCCGCAATATGGTCAGGTCAGCAGGCCAGGCCGTCGCCCAGGCATACGGCACCAGCAGGGCATGACCCATCGACACCCGCACCGCGCTCCTGTACAACGGGTCGGCGCAGCCCGTGCCGAACACCACCGCGTCGACGCCCAGCCCGGCCGCGTTGCGGAAGATCGAGCCGAGGTTCTCGTGGTCGTTGACGCCTTCGAGCATCGCGACGGTGCGCGCGCCGTCCAGCACCTGCTCGACCGTCAGCTCGCCGGGCCGGGGCGCCGCGGCGAGCACCCCGCGGTTGAGATGAAACCCGACCACATCCGCCATCACCTCGGCGGTCACCCGGTAGTAGGGGGCGTCGGTCGTCGCGAGGTCGGCGGTCAGTTCGCGCAGCCGGCGATCGGTGCCCAGCATGGCCCGAGGCCGAAACCGGGACGCCAGCATCCGCTGCACCACCAGGACGCCCTCGGCGATCACCAACCCCTTGCCGGTCGGCAGATCGGGCCTGCGGTCGACGCTGTTGAGGTGGCGGAAATCATCCAGCCGCGGGTCGGCGGGATCCTCGACGTCGAGTACGGAGCTCATCCCCCGCTTGCTTCGCTCGTGCCCGCCGGACCGCTCACGCGCTTTCGTCGACGAGCGCCGACATGAGGTCGGCAGCGACGAGCAGTGTCCTGCGTTGATCGGCATTGAACTGCGAAAGCCGCGTCTTGAGCCATTCCTGGCTGGCTTTGCGCTCGGCTTCGATCAATTCGGTGCCGGACGGCGAAACAGACACCAAAACCTGGCGACCGTCAGCGGGATGCGCGCTGCGCGCCACGAATCCGAGTTCGGCGAGTGAAGCAATGACACGGGTCATCGACGGCGGCCGAACCCGTTCGCGCGTAGCTAACGCTCCGGGCGTCATTGCGCCCTCCTTGGCCAGGGTCGACAGCGCCGATAACTGCGATAGCGAAACCGGGGAATCCGGACGGCGAAACCGCAATTGGCGTGCCAGACGCATGACCGCCAGCGACAAGTCGCTCGCCAATCGTGACTCGGTGTCTTTCACAAAGCAAAGAATAGCCAGAGGATGTTCCTGCGCATAGCAAAACACGGTGGGCTTTCGTTTTGGGCACAACGCGGACTAGGTTGGTCGTCAATGAGCGCCGAACCGTCCGAGCCCGGTCAGCCAGAACCGCCTGCCCTGCCCGCGATCCTGCTCGAACCGTGGCCGGTCATCATCGTGATCGCCGTGGGCTGGTTGATCGCCGTGATACTCGCATTCACGGTCGCCGGGCTACACGAGTGGCGTCCGGTCGCGGTGGCCGGTTTGGGGGTCGGTGTCCTCGGCACATCGATCTTCCTCTGGCAGCGTCACGCCGTGCGTCGCGGTTCACGTGGTGCGCAAAGCGGTCTCAGCTGAAAGATAGAAGCGCGGATAAGGAGGAAGCAGTGGCGCAGCCGCTATTGCAAACGCAGATCGATATCAACGCTCCGGTCGACAAGGTATGGGCGTTGATCTCCGATTTCCGTCGAATGCCGCAATGGAGCCCACAGTGCCGGTTGATGAAGGCGTTCGGCCCGCTGCGTCAAGGCACCCGAACGATCAACTTCAATCGCCGCAATTTTCTGTACTGGCCGACGACCAGCACGGTCACCGAACTCATTCCGGAGAAGAAGCTCGCGTTCCGGGTGAACACCAACAACACCATCTGGACCTATGAGCTGGAGCCGACCGAAAACGGCACCCGGGTGGTGGAGAGCCGGCACGCCGAGAACGGCGTGAAGCCGGCGGCCAACTTCACGGTGCAGGCATTGTTCGGCGGTGTGCCCAATTTCGAACGCGAACTGATCGACGGCATGAACACCTCGCTGGCGCGCATCAAGGCGGCGGCCGAAAGTTGACCGGGACGCCCGCCGAAGAGCAGCGTCTGCGCGACCTCAAGCTGTTGCGCCGCGTCCGCGATCGGATCGATCGCGAGTACGCGCAGCCCCTCGACGTCGAGGCGCTCGCCCGCGGGGTCAACATGTCGGCCGGGCACCTGTCCCGTCAGTTCAAGTTGGCCTATGGCGAGTCGCCGTACTCCTATCTGATGACACGGCGCATCGAGCGCGCGATGGCTCTGTTGCGCCGTGGCGACATGTCGGTCACCGAGGTCTGCTTCGCCGTCGGCTGCTCCTCGCTGGGCACCTTCAGCACGCGGTTCACCGAACTGGTGGGCATGTCGCCGAGCGCCTACCGCGAACAGACCGCGGGCGCGTCGCAGGAAATGCCGTCGTGCGTGGAGAAGCAGGTGACCAGACCGATCAGGAATCGAGAAGCGCCTGCCGCGCGGCTGCACCTAGCGTGAACGACATGGACATCACGATCAACGCGAGTTTCCTTCCCCACGAAGATCCCGAGCAGTCGCTGGCCTTCTACCGCGACGCCCTCGGCTTCGAGGTCCGCAAGGATATTGGGCAGAACACCATGCGGTGGATCACCATCGGCCCCGCCGGCAGGCCGGATATGAACATCGTCTTGACGCCCCCGGCCGCCGACCCAGGCATCACCGACGACGAGCGTCGCGTCATCGCCGAGATGATGGCGAAAGGCACCTACGCCAGCATCATGCTGGCCACCACCGATCTCGACGCCGTCTTCGAACGAGCGCAGGCCAGCGGCGCCGAGGTCATGCAGGAGCCCACCGACCAACCGTGGGGCTCGCGAGACTGCGCGTTCCGCGATCCCGCAGGCAACACCGTCCGCATCCAGGAGCTTCGCTGAAGCATGAATGCCGACAGCCATGACCTGATCCGGGTGACCGGTGCCCGCGAGAACAATCTCAAGGACGTCGACGTCGAGCTGCCGAAGCGCAGGCTCACGGTGTTCACCGGCGTCTCGGGCTCGGGCAAGAGTTCGCTGGTGTTCGACACCATCGCCGCGGAGTCGCAACGGCTGATCAACGAGACCTACAGCGCGTTCGTTCAGGGTTTCATGCCCAACCTGGGGCGGCCCGAAGTCGACGTGCTCGAAGGCCTGACGACCGCGATCATCGTCGACCAGCAGCGCATGGGTGCCGATCCCCGCTCGACGGTCGGTACCGCCACCGACACCGGGGCGATGCTGCGCATCCTGTTCAGCCGGCTCGGCAAGCCGCATATCGGGTCGCCCCAGGCGTTCTCGTTCAATGTGGCGTCAATCAGCGGCGCGGGCGCGGTCACCATGGAGCGCGGCGGCAGAACCGTCAAGGAGCGCCGCGAGTTCAGCATCACCGGGGGCATGTGTCCGCGCTGCGAGGGCCGCGGCTCGGTCAACGACATCGACCTGACGGCCCTCTACGACGACAGCAAGTCACTCAACAACGGTGCGCTCACCATCCCCGGCTACAGCATGGAGGGCTGGTACGGCCGAATCTTCAACGGCTGCGGCTTCTTCGATACCGACAAGCCGATCAACAAGTTCAGCAAGAAGGAACTCGACGCCCTGCTGTACAAGGAGGCGACCAAGATCAAGGTCGACGGCGTCAACCTGACTTACCTCGGCCTGATCCCGCAGATCCAGAAGTCGTTCCTGTCCAAGGACGTCGAGGCGATGCAGCCGCACATCCGCGCGTTCGTCGAGCGGGCGGTCACGTTCACGAAGTGTCCCGAGTGCGACGGCACCCGCCTGTCGGAGACGGCGCGATCGTCGAAGATCAAGGGGATCAACATCGCCGACGTCTGCGCGATGCAGATCAGCGACCTCGCCGGGTGGGTGAAGGGCGTCGACGACAAGAGCGTCGCGCCGCTGTTGGCGGCGCTGAGGCACACCCTCGACTCATTCGTCGAAATCGGGCTCGGCTATCTGTCACTGGACCGGCCCGCCGGCACGCTGTCGGGCGGCGAGGCGCAGCGCGTCAAGATGATTCGCCACCTCGGGTCGTCGCTCACCGACGTGACCTATGTCTTCGACGAGCCGACGATCGGCCTGCATCCACACGACATCGCGCGGATGAACGACCTGCTGCTGCGGCTGCGCGACAAGGGCAACACCGTGCTGGTGGTCGAGCACAAGCCGGAGGTCATCGAAATCGCCGACCACGTCGTCGATCTGGGCCCCGGCGCGGGCACCGCCGGCGGCGAGCTGGTCTTCGAGGGCACCGTCGGCGGCCTCCGGAAGAGCAACACGGTCACCGGTCGCCATCTCGACGACCGCGCGAGCACTCAAAGACGAGGTTCGGACCTCGACGGAAGCGCTGGAGGTGCGCGGCGCCGACACCAACAATTTGCAGGACGTCGACGTCGACATCCCACTCGGCGTGCTGGCCGTCATCACCGGCGTCGCCGGGTCGGGCAAGAGCTCGCTGATCGACGGCTCGGTGGCCGGACAGGACGGCGTGGTGTCGATCGACCAGGCGCCGATCCGCGGCTCACGGCGCAGCAACCCGGCGACATACACCGGGCTGCTCGACCCGATCCGCAAGGCGTTCGCGAAGGCCAACGGGGTCAAGCCCGCGTTGTTCAGCGCCAACTCCGAAGGCGCGTGCCCCAACTGCAACGGCGCGGGCGTCATCTACATGGACCTGGCGATCATGGCCGGGGTAGCGACGCCGTGCGATGTGTGCGAGGGCAAGCGCTTCGACGCGTCGGTACTGGAATACACGTTCGGCGGCCGCGACATCAGCGAGGTACTGGCGATGCCGGTGAGCGACGCGCTGGAGTTCTTCGCCGACGGCGACGCGAAAACGCCTGCCGCGCACAAGATCCTCGAGCGGCTCGCCGATGTCGGGCTTGGCTATCTCACTCTCGGTCAGCCGCTCACCACACTGTCCGGCGGTGAGCGCCAACGTCTCAAGCTGGCCACCCAGATGGGCGACAAGGCCGCCGTCTACGTCCTCGACGAACCGACGTCGGGCCTGCACCTCGCCGATATCGAGCAGCTGCTCGGTCTACTGGACCGGCTGGTCGACTCGGGCAAGTCGGTCATCGTCATTGAGCACCACCAGGCGGTGATGGCGCATGCCGACTGGATCATCGACCTCGGCCCTGGCGCGGGCCACGATGGCGGGCGGGTGGTGTTCGAGGGCACGCCGGCGGACTTGGTCGCTCACAAATCGACGCTGACGGGCAAGCACCTGGCGGACTACGTCGGGTCCTGATCGCCTTCGTCGCTCGGCGCGGGCTGCTCTTCGCTCGGCGCGGGCTGCTCGTCCTCGGCGCTTTGCTGCTCGTCCTCGTCGATGGCTCGGCGTCGGATGCTTCGGCTCGTCGCTTGGCGCGGGCGGCTCATCGGCGGCGGGCGCCGGTGGCTCGACGACTTCGAGGACGCCGTCGTCAAAGGGGTCGTAGAGCGGTGAGCCGGATCCCGCGGGCGCCGGGGTATCCGAGTGAGCGCCACATCCGTATTCGGCATCGACCACATGGCCGTCTGCGGACAACTCGTTGGCGCATGCGCCGAACATCAGTCCGAGGGCACCGGACAGCGGCAGGTAGAAACCGCAGTCCCGGCACACGCGCCGGGTGGACCTGGCCATCGCCGAACCCGGCCCGTAGTCGCCGTCGTGCCATCGCTGCGCGGCGTCGACCCGACCCAGTTGACTCAGCAGTCGCCGTCGACCAAGACCCAGTTCGTAGGCGACGTCGTCGATCGCCGGGTCACCGGTCGCGGCAAAGCCGGGCACAAGGCGCTCGTCCTCGGTCGGCGCGGCGAGCAGGTCGCCGGGACCGAGGTCACCGGGGCGCAGCCGTTCATTCCAGGGCACCCACTGGGGCGCCAGCAGCGCCGTCGGGCCCGGCACCAACACCACTTCGCTGATCGTCGCGTGGTCGGCACCGGGATGCGCCGCTACCACCACGGCCCACTGCCAGCCCTGATAGCCGGGCAGGTTGGCCAGGAAACGATGGGTGGCGGCGGTGGGGTCGTCGAACGACGCGCCCAGATACTCGCCGACGGTGTCACCGCTGTGCTCGGTGATCGCCGCGCGCGCCAAATCGACGGCGCCCGTCAGCACCGCCTCCAGGTCCGCCGACGGCTCGATCGCCGGCGCAGCCGAGCCGTCCTCGGTGGATTCCGTCACGCTGTCCACGGACTTAATAGTGCCTGACCGGCCCGCGTGCAGCCACACCCGGTCGGCTGCACGACGCCGTCATCGCAATGGGGGAGAATCTTTTTGTGAGCGGATCGCGGCGTGACCCCCGGGACCGGGACGGCCAGGGTGATCCTCGCTATTACCCGCCCCGACCGCCCGCAGACGACGGTGACGAACACCCGGGGATGGCGAATTACCCCAGCGACGGAGTGAATTACCGACGCCAGCGCCGTCCGTCCACACCGAGCGCCAACCGGTATTTGCCGGACCTCGAGGCGCGCTCCGCCAACCGCAGTGACCCGCCTCCCGGCGTCGGTGCGGCCGGGGGACGCGGCGTCAACAGCGGCTCCCGCTCAGCGGCTCAGCGCAGCCGGGAGATGGGCTCGAAGATGTACGGCCTGTTTCACCGCGCGGCCACCGCCGACGGCGCCGACAAGTCGGGTCTGACCGCGCTGACGTATCCGGTGATGGCCAACTTCGCCGTCGACTCCGCGATGGCGGTCGCCCTGGCCAACACCCTGTTCTTCGCGGCGGCGTCCGGCGAGAGCAAGAGCAAGGTCGCGCTCTACCTGCTCATCACGATCGCCCCGTTCGCGGTCATCGCTCCGTTGATCGGTCCGGCGCTGGACCGTCTCCAGCACGGCCGCAGGCTCGCCCTGGCCATGTCGTTCGCGCTGCGCAGCGCACTCGTGGTGGTGCTTATCGCCAACTACGACGGTGCGACGGGCAGCTTCCCCTCCTGGGTGCTGTACCCGTGCGCACTGGGAATGATGGTGCTGTCCAAGTCATTCAGCGTGCTGCGCAGCGCCGTGACCCCACGCGTGCTGCCGCCGACCATCGACCTGGTGCGCGTCAACTCGCGGCTGACGGTGTTCGGCCTGCTCGGCGGAACCATCGTCGGCGGCGCGGTGGCGGCCGGCGCCGAGTACCTGTTCAACCTGTTCCACATGCCCGGCGCGCTCTACGTCTGCATCGCCGCGACGGTGGCAGGCGCCGTGCTGGCGATGCGCATCCCGAAATGGGTGGAGGTCACCGAGGGTGAAGTCCCCACCACGTTGAGCTACCACGGCGGCGAAGGCGAACTGCGTCGCCACCCGCAGCGGTACTCCGAAACCGGGCGTGCACGACAACCGCTGGGCCGCAATATCATCACCGCGCTATGGGGTAACTGCACCATCAAGGTGATGGTGGGCTTCCTGTTCCTCTATCCCGCGTTCGTGGCCAAGTCGCACGATAAGAGCGGCTGGGAGCAGCTGATGATTCTCGGCCTGATCGGCGCGGCGGCGGCGATCGGCAACTTCGGCGGGAACTACGCCAGCGCGCGGCTGCAGCTCGGGCATCCGGCGCAGCTGGTCGTGCGCAGCTCGACCGCGGTCACGTTGGCCGCGCTGGCCACCGCACTGACCGGAAAGCTGTTGGTGGCCGCTCTGGCGGCGTTGGTGACCTCCGCCGCGAGTGCGATCGCGAAGGCCTCACTGGACGCGTCGCTGCAGGATGATCTGCCCGAGGAGTCGCGCGCGTCGGCGTTCGGACGGTCGGAATCGCTGCTGCAGCTGGCGTGGGTCGCCGGCGGCGCGACGGGTGTGCTCGTGTATACCCAACTGCACATTGGCTTTACCGTGATCTCGACCATACTGATACTCGGCCTCGCGCAGACGCTGGTGAGCTACCGCGGCGACTCCCTGATCCCCGGACTCGGCGGCAATCGTCCGGTCGTGGCGGCGCCTGAGGGCGGATGGAGTGATCCGGCGGCGGTGCCACGGGAGTGAAGAAAGGTTTGGCGGTGCTTGTCGCCGTCGCCGTGCTGGCGTCTGTCGCGACCGGCGTGCTGATCTGGCGGTTGACCCGAACTCCGGCACCCGAGCATCCGGAGATCAGTGCGTACACCCGCGGCCAGTTGGTGCGGGTCGGGCCCTACGAGTACTGCAACGTACGGGACCTCACCGACTGCGAAACCCCGCGCAGTGACGGCGAATTGGCAGTCGATGGCCGCAACGCGGTGCAGTTGTCGGTGCCGCCTGCGATCGCCCGCGCGCCCTGGGTTCTGGTGCGGTCCTATGAAGACGCCGACGTCGTCGACGAGTTCCGGTCGAGCAGCACACTCGCCGTCACGATCCCCACGATGGACCCGCACCGCGGCAGGCTGTTCGGCTTCGCGGTGCAGCTGCCAACGCTGGTCCGCGACGAGGCGGGCAACGAGTTTCCGTGGACGCACGCGGAGTGGTCGGTGCGCACCACCTGGCCCTAGTCCGCTCCGTGTCCCGCGGGTACCCGCTCGCCCTCGCGCGTCGGGCCCGGTGGTGTGCCGTCGCCGAACGGCCTGCCGCCCAACGCCTCCCGGCCGTGCGGCGTCAGCCAATTCGACAGGTCCGGCCCCTTCGGCACGATGCGCGTCGGGTTGATGTCGGTGTGCACGATGTAGTAGTGCTGCTTGATCTGGACGAAGTCGGTGGTGTCGCCGAAGCCGGGGGTCTGGAACAGGTCACGCGCGTAGCCCCACAGCGCGGGCATCTCGTCGAGTTTGGACCGGTTGCACTTGAAGTGGCCGTGATAGACGGGATCGAAGCGGGCCAGCGTGGTGAACAACCGGACATCGGCTTCGGTGATGGTGTCCCCGACCAGGAACCGCTGATTCTCCAGCCGCTCGTTGAGCCAATCGAGCGCGGTGAACAACCGGTCGTAGGCCTTGTCGTAGGCATCCTGTGAGCCGGCGAAGCCGCACCGGTAGACGCCGTTGTTCACCTCCGTGTAAATCCGCTGGGCGACTTCGTCGATCTCGTCGCGCAGCGGCTTGGGATACAGCTCCGGTGCGCCGTCGCGGTGATACGCCGTCCACTCGCCGGACAGGTCGAGCGTCATCTGCGCGAAGTCGTTGGTGACGACCTGGCCGGTCGGCACGTCGACGATCGCGGGCACCGTGATGCCCTTCGGGTAGTGCGGGTCGCGGGCGAAGTAGGCGTCCTGCAGCCGCGGGATCTTGAGCACCGGGTCGACGCCGCCGGGGTCCAAGTCGAAGGTCCAGCTGCGCGCATCGTGGGTCGGCCCGCAGAAGCCGATCGACAACACGTCTTCCAGGCCGAGCAGCCGACGGACGATGATCGCGCGGTTGGCCCACGGGCAGGCCCGCGCGACGATCAGCCGATAGCGGCCGGGTTCGACGGGATAGCCGTCGCGGCCGTCCGCGGTGATGCGGGTGGTGATGTAGTTGGTGTCGCGGTTGAACTCGCCGCCGCTGGAGACATATTCGGCCATGCCACCAGCATGCCCCCCATTCGCCGAACGTTCCTTACCGGTCGATATCTCGACGAATTTTCGACTGGTACGGAACGTTCGCGCGTGAGGCTACTGGCCGTCGAGTTCGCGGGCGACGGCCTTGACGACCTCGGACACCCGACGCGCGACCTTGCGGTCGGGGTAGCGGCCCTTGCGCAGCTCGGGCTGCACCGCGCCCTCGAGAAGCGTGATCATGTCCTCGACCATGCCGTGCAACTCGTCGGGCGAGTGCTTGTGTTCGGCCGCGGCCGCTTCACGACGGGTGCGGGTCAGGCTCGGCGGCGAGTCGAGGATCTTCAGGCTCAACGCCTGCGGGCCGCGGCGACCGGCGGCCATGCCGAACTCGACCTTCTGCCCCGCCTTGAGGCCGTCGACACCGGCAGGCAGCGCTGAGGACCGGACGTAGACGTCCTCGCCTTCCTCTTGCGACAAAAAGCCGAAGCCCTTCTCGGCGTCGTACCACTTAACCCGGCCGGTCGGCACTTGGTCTCACCCGCTCGTCTCTGTCAACTACATAAGGAAAGCGTCCCGCCTTTTCCGCAGGGACGCGTTGGGGAGATCCTACTCGGAGGCCGCGCCGACCAGCACCCCTATTACTCGGTAGGCTGAAACCCAAGCTGGAGGAAGAGATGCGCCTGATCCTGAACATCATTTGGCTGGTTTTCGGCGGCCTGTGGCTGGCGCTGGGTTACCTGCTGGCGGCACTCATCTGCTTCGTCCTGATCATCACGATCCCGTTCGGCTTCGCGTCGCTGCGCATCGCCTCCTATGCGCTGTGGCCGTTCGGCCGCACCGTCATCGACAAACCGGGAACTCGGCCCGGCGCGCTGATCGGCAACGTCATCTGGGTGGTCCTGTTCGGAATCTGGCTGGCCATCGCACACGTCATCACCGCCATCGCGATGGCGGTCACGATCATCGGCATCCCGCTTGCGCTGGCCAACCTCAAGCTCATCCCGGTCTCGCTGGTGCCGCTGGGCAAGGAGATCGTGCCCGTCGACGACCTGAACCCACCCGTGCGAGCCGCCGCGTGACCGTCACCGCGCTCGGCGTTCCGTCGGTATCCCGCCCGTTGGGACCGGCACCGACGGACGGGCCGCTGCTCGACACCTACGGCCGGGTCGCCACCGATCTGCGGGTGTCGCTGACCGACCGCTGCAATCTGCGGTGCACCTATTGCATGCCGGCCGAGGGGCTGGACTGGATGTCGGGCGAGCAGCTGCTGACCGGCGACGAGCTGACCCGCCTGCTTCGCATCGCGGTGACGCGGCTCGGCGTCACCCGCGTCCGCTTCACCGGCGGTGAACCCCTGCTGGCCAAGCAGCTCGAGCAGGTGGTTGCCGTCACCGCTGCACTGCAGCCCCGTCCTGAAATTACCTTGACCACCAACGGAATTGGGCTGCACCGCCGGGCAGAGGGGCTGAAGCGGGCGGGCCTGAACCGGATCAACGTGTCGCTCGACAGCGTCGACGCGGAGCACTTCGCGCACATCACCCGCCGCGACCGGCTTGCGGACGTGCTGGCCGGTCTTGAAGCGGCACATCGCGCCGGCCTGAGGCCGGTCAAGGTGAATGCCGTACTCGACCCGCAGACCGGGCTCGAGGACGCGGTGTCGCTGCTGCGGTTCAGCCTCGACCACGAGTACCAGCTGCGCATCATCGAGCAGATGCCGCTCGACGCCGGTCACGAGTGGTCGCGCGGCACGACACTTAGCGCAGACCAGGTGCTGGCCGCCCTGCAGCGCCACTTCACGCTGACACCGGACCCGGCCCCGCGCGGCTCTGCGCCTGCGCAACTCTGGCTGGTCGACGGAGGGCCGGCGACCGTCGGCATCATCGCGTCGGTGTCGCATGCGTTCTGCTCAGCCTGCGACCGCACCCGACTGACCGCCGACGGCCAGGTCCGCAGCTGTCTGTTCTCCCGCGAGGAGACCGACCTGCGCACGCTGATGCGCGCTGGCGCCGACGATGACGTCGTCGAGGCGGCGTGGCGCGCCGCGATGTGGGCCAAGCCTGCGGGCCACGGCATCAACGACCCCGAGTTCGTGCAGCCCGACCGGCCGATGAGCGCGATCGGCGGATGATGCGCACGCCAGGAGCGGAACGGATATCGGTGGAGACCACGTCGACGAAGACGCTGACACTAACCGTGCGCTACTTCGCCGCGGCTCGCGCCGCCGCAGGCACGGAGACCGAAACCGTGCACGCCGCACCCGGAACGACCGTCGCAGCGCTCGTCGACACCCTCGGCGCACGCGGATCAGAGCTCGCCCGGGTGCTGCGACGGTGCTCCTTCTTGTGTGACGGGATCGCCGTCCGCGACGATGCGGCAGAGCTGTCGAACGGCCAGATAGTTGATGTGCTCCCGCCCTTCGCGGGTGGGTAATCGTGATTTACGTCACATAACGAAATGGTCACAAGCTGGCTACAGACTGGTAGAGCACGATATACACCAGCAGAAACGCCCGGATCTCCTGCGCTTTTAGAACCTCATTAGGATTTGCCGCCAGGCGAAACGCCACAACGAGCAAAAGATGACTACAACGCGTAGACCCGTTAGGTTCTTCCGCAAGCCAGTCGACCCTAATCGGCTAGCCCTTCCTGTCCGATAGCGCCGAGCTCCATCCGTTGGGCGGGAATTCAACGAAAAACTATGGATGGAGGCGGGGGACCCACCGGTCCACCGAAAGAAGGACCAGGAGCCGCTTGCGGTTCCTTGGGGTGAAGCCGAAACCGTTTTCACTAAACGGACGGCCGGGCAACCTCTCCAGCCCGAACCCGACAGCTGACCTCGCGGGCGCATTAGAGAGGACCTAACGCACCCATGAGCAGTGGACGGCACCGCAAGCCCACGTCATCGGCAAAATCAGTCGCAAAAGTCGCCTTTACGGGCGCAGTCATCGGCAGCGGAGGCCTCGCCCTAGCCGGGCATGCCGGCGCCGCCACCGATGGCGAATGGGACAAAGTTGCAAGCTGCGAATCCGGCGGCAACTGGGCCATCAACACCGGTAACGGGTATCAGGGTGGGCTGCAGTTCTCACCGGGCACCTGGTCGGGGCACGGCGGCGGCGAGTACGCGCCGTCCGCTCACCTGGCCACCAAGGAAGAGCAGATCGCGGTCGCCGAGCGCGTCCTTGGCACCCAGGGCCGCGGCGCGTGGCCTGTCTGCGGCAGGGGACTGTCCAGTTCCACGCCGCGCAACGTGATCGACGACGCCCAACACGCGCTCGACGGTGCGATCGACGCCGCGGGGCTGAACGGCGAACTGCCGCCACCGCCCCGCCGCCGTCCGACCCGTTCGCACGCCGCCGCCACCGGAGGCGGCTCCAGTCGACGCGATGGCCGCCCCGCTGCCGGACGCGCCGCCGCCGCCTGCCCCGGAACTCCCGCCGCCACCGGCGCCCGAGCTTCCGCCTCCCCCCGCTGCCGAGTTCGTTGCACTCGACGCGCCGATGCCGGACGCCTCGCAGATGCCGGACGTCCCGCCACTGCTGGACACCCCGCTGCCCGACGCCGAGCCCGTCGACCTACAGGTCGTCAACGCCTCGCTCGAGCAGCCGGCACCGGACTGGGATGTCGCCCCCGACGCCCCCGCCGATGGTCCGCAGCAATGGGCGCTGCACATGGCACCGCTGCCGCTCGAGCCCGCACCGCCTGCGCCCGCTCCCGCGCCCGTCGATCCGCTGGCCGTGGCCGCACCCGCACCCGATCCGTTGGCAATGGTGAACTCGGTCGATATCCCTGCGCCCGCTCTCGACGCGGCCAACCAGGCGATGACCGGCGAGCTTCCCGCGACGCCTGCCGAAATCCCGCACCTGGCCAGCCCGGAGAATCTGCCGACGGGCACCACGCTGGACGAGTCGACGCTGCCGGCGCAGACTGCCAACGTCACGTACCTCAAGGAACTGTGGCACGCGATTCAGACCCAGGACATCACGGGCAAGGATGCGCTGCTCGCGCTGACCCAGCGTCCGATGTCGACTCCGGAACCGGGCTCGGAGAACCTCAACGCTTCGGGGATCGCTCCCGGGCCGGTCGGGGACGTTCCGCCTGCTGCTCTTGCGGCCGAGCTCCCGCCCGCGCCGCTGCCTGGCGACCCGGCGCTGCCGCCCGCACCGGTCGGCTAGAGCCGATTGCCGGCACCGGCGGCTAGGCCGAATTCACCCATTCGTCGGAGCCGTCGGCGAAGAACTGGTGCTTCCACACCGGTAGCCGCGCCTTGACGCTGTCCACCAACCGGGCACAGGTGTCGAATGCCGCCTGCCGATGGTCGGCCGCGACGGCGGCCACCAACGCGGCGTCGCCGATCTCGAGCGCGCCGATGCGGTGGCTGACGGCGATCGCCCGCACACCCGGGCAATCGGCCGCGATCTCGGCGGCGACATCGGCGAGTGTCTGCTGCGCCGTGGGGTGGGCGGAATACTCCAGCCGCGTCACCGTGTGCCCGCCGTCGTGATCCCGCACGACGCCTGCGAAGCCGACGACGGCCCCCGCGGCCTGATGCGCGACGAGACCCTCGTGCTCGGCGAGTTCGATCGTCTGCTCGGTGAGGTCGGCGCGCAGCACGACGGCGGTCACTGCGGGTGGTCCTTGCCCGCAAGCTGATCGAGCGCATGCTCGAGGACGTCGTCGAGCACGCCGAGACCGTCCTTGACGCCGCCGGTCGAACCCGGCAGGTTCACGATCAGTGTGCCGTTCCTGACGCCGCAGACACCGCGCGACAACACCGACGTCGGCACATGCGGCAGGCCCGAACGCCGGATGGCATCGGCCAAGCCGGGGATCTGATAGTCGACGATGTTGGCGGTGGCATCGGCCGTCCCGTCGGTCGGCGAAATCCCGGTGCCGCCGGAAGTGATTATCGCGCTGACGTTTTCGCCGACCGCCGCGAACAGCGCCCGTACCACTGCGCTGCCGTCCGCGACCACAGTCGGCGCGGGAGTGACGATGCCGCGCTGGTTGAGCCAGTCGACGATGATCGGGCCGGTGCGGTCCTCGTAGACGCCGGTCGCCGCGCGGGTCGAAGCGATGATCACCCTCGCCGTACGCGTCATGGCCATCTGTTCTTCGCGCGAGCGCTCATCACCTCGTCCACGTCCCTGTTTTTCCGCCCTCTTTGCGCAGCACCCTGATGTCGTCGATGCTCGCCGCGGGGTCGACGGCCTTGAGCATGTCGTAGAGCGTCAGCGCCGCCACGCTCACCGCCGTCAACGCCTCCATCTCCACGCCCGTGCGGTCGGTGCTGCGCACCGTCGCGGTGATGCCGACCTCGGCCTCGCCGATCTCGAAGTCGACGTCGACTCCGGTCAACGCCAGCTGATGGCACAACGGGATCAGGTCGCTGGTGCGCTTGGCCGCCAAGATGCCCGCAACCCGTGCAGTGGCGAGCGCATCTCCCTTGGGTAGCCCACCCGTCGCAATGAGCTCGACGACGTCGGCTCGGGTGCGCAGCGTGCCCGCCGCGACGGCTGTTCGTTTGGTGGCGTCCTTACCGGTCACGTCGACCATGTGCGCCGCCCCCGATTCGTCCAGGTGCGAGAGCTGGTCCCCGCGACGGCCAGCCACCGTTATCTGTTGACGACCGTGACCGGGTGCGTGTACGGCAGATCCTCGGAGGGCAGCGGGAACGTCAGTTCACCGAAGGGCGACAGCGCGCCGGTGCGATCGGCGGCCAGCTCGCTGATCGCGTGATCGTCTTCGCCGTCCGTCGCCGGCCAGCCGTTGTCGACGTAGCGGGTCTTCTGCTTCTTCTCAGCCACGCCTCATATTGTGGCAGGCGCCGCGGGCGGTGGCGAGACCGGCGGGCTGCTTTACGCTGGTCAGTAATGTCCGAACACAATCCAGGCACCCCGTTGGGCGCCTGGCTAGCCGATTTGCCTGACGAGCGGCTGATCCGGCTGCTGGAGATGCGGCCCGATCTGACCCAGCCGCCACCTGGCAGCATCGCGGCGCTTGCGGCCCGCGCGCAGTCCAGGCAGTCCGTCAAGGCCGCCACCGACGAGCTGGACTTCCTGCACCTGGCGGTGCTCGATGGGCTGCTGACACTGCATGCCGAGACCACACCCGTCCCGCTGACCAAGCTGACCGCCCTGATCGACGGCCGCGTCGGTGAGGATGCCATCGCCGCCGCCGTCGACGACCTGCGCGAGCGCGCGCTGGTGTGGGGTGACTCCGAGGTCCGGGTGGCCGCCGAGGCCTCAGCGGGCCTGCCCTGGTATCCGGGCCAGGCCGTCGTGGAGGGCGCCGAGCACACCGGCGACGAGATCGCCGACCGGCTCGCGGTCGTCGACGACGCACAGCGCGATCTGCTGCGGCGGTTGACGGAGGGCTCGCCGATGGGCAGGACCCGCGACGCCGCCCCCGGCACGCCGCCGGACCGGCCCGTGCAGCGCCTGCTGGCGGCAGGCCTGCTGCGGCAGGTCGACGCCGAGACCGTGATTCTGCCGCGGCTGGTGGGTCAGGTACTGCGCGGCGAGGTCCCCGGACCTGTCGGGCTGACGCCGCCGGACCCCGTGGTGTCGAGGACGACCGCCGCGGATGTCGACGCGGTCGCCGCGGGCGCTGTCATCGACCTGTTGCGTGAAGTTGAGTTGGTTCTCGAAACCCTCGGCGCCACACCGGTTCCCGAACTTCGCAGCGGCGGGCTCGGCGTCCGTGACGTCAAGCGGCTGACGAAGGTGACCGGTATCGACGAGCAGCGGCTCGGCCTGATCCTCGAGGTCTCGGCGGCCGCGGGGCTGATCGCGGCAGGCCTGCCCGACCCCGAACCACTCGACGGCTCGGGGCCGTACTGGGCGCCGACGGTGGCAACCGACCGGTTCATCGAGTCACCCGTCGCCGCGCGCTGGCACCTTCTCGCGTCGACCTGGCTTGATCTCCCCGGCAGGCCGGGACTGATCGGCGGCCGCGGCCCGGACGGCAAACCCTATGCCGCCCTTTCCGATTCGCTCTACTCGACCGCCGCACCGCTGGACCGCAAGTTGTTGTTGAGCGTGCTCGCCGACCTGCCCGACGGCGCAGGCGTCAACGCGGCAGAGGCGTCGAGGGCGATGGTCTGGCGGCGTCCCCGCTGGGCGGTGCGGCTGCAGCCGCAACCCGTCGGCGACCTGCTGACCGAGGCGCACGCGCTCGGCATCGTCGGTCGCGGAGCGATCACCAGGCCCGGACGCAAGCTGCTCGCCGGCGATGTGGGTGCCGTCGATGCGATGACCCGGGTACTGCCGAAGCCCATCGACCACTTCCTGCTGCAGGCCGACCTGACCGTCATCGTCCCCGGACCGCTCGAACGCGACCTCGCCGAGCAGTTGGCGTCGGTGGCGACCGTGGAATCCGCTGGCGCGGCCATGGTGTACCGGATCAGCGAGCCGTCGATCCGGCGCGCACTCGACACCGGACGTACCGCCGGTGAACTGCACGCCCTGTTCGAGCGGCACTCCAAAACGCCTGTACCGCAGGGTCTTACCTACCTCATCGACGACGTCGCCCGCAGGCACGGACAGCTGCGAGTGGGGATGGCCGCGTCGTTCGTCCGCTGTGAGGATCCCGCACTGCTGGCGCAGGCCGTCGGTGCGCCGGCCGCCGAACCGCTCGAGATGCGGCTACTCGCCCCGACTGTCGCCGTGTCGCAGGCGCCGATCTCGGAGGTGCTGGCGGCATTGCGCACCGCGGGCTTCGCCCCCGCGGCCGAGGACTCCACCGGAGCGATCGTCGACATCCGCGCCCGCGGCGCCCGGGTGCCCGCCCCCGCGCATCGCCGTGCGCCTCGACAGCCGACGCCCGCGGCCGGCCAGACGTTGAGTGCGATCGTCGCGGTGCTGCGCAAGGTGGCAGCGACGCCGTTCGCCAACCTGCGGATCGACCCGGCGGTGGCCATCTCGCAGCTGCAGGAGGCCGCCCGGCTGCAGAGCTCGGTGGTGATCGGATACGTCGACCCGGCGGGGGTGGCGACCCAGCGCGTGGTGGCACCGGTGACCGTCCGCGGCGGCCAGCTGACCGCCTACGACCCGGCGACGGGCCGGGTCCGCGACTTCGCCATCCATCGAGTCACGTCGGTGGTGTCGGCCGACGAGACCTGATTCCGCGGGGCTGTCGGGGCGCTTGTCGTGTGAGTCGGGATAATGGACAAAATGACAGACGGCCCCCTGATCGTGCAGTCCGACAAGACGGTGCTGCTCGAAGTCGAGCACGAGCAAGCAGGCGCCGCGCGCGCCGCGATCGCTCCGTTCGCCGAGCTGGAGCGTGCGCCCGAGCACGTGCACACCTACCGGATCACGCCGCTGGCGCTGTGGAATGCCCGCGCGGCGGGCCACGACGCAGAACAGGTCGTCGACGCGCTCGTGTCGTTCTCGCGCTACGCCGTGCCGCAGCCGCTGCTGGTCGACATCGTCGACACGATGGCCCGCTACGGCCGCCTTCAGTTGGTGAAGAGCCCGGTGCACGGGCTCACACTGGTGAGCCTCGACCGCGCGGTCCTCGAGGAGGTGCTTCGGCACAAGAAGATCGCGCCGATGCTCGGGGCCCGCATCGATGACGACACCGTCATCGTGCACAACAGCGAGCGCGGTCGGGTCAAGCAGATGCTGCTCAAGATCGGTTGGCCCGCAGAGGATTTGGCCGGCTACGTCGACGGCGAGAAGCATCCGATCAGCCTCGATCAGGAGAACTGGCATCTACGCGACTACCAGGAGATGGCCGCCGACTCGTTCTGGGCGGGCGGCTCGGGTGTGGTCGTGCTGCCGTGCGGTGCGGGCAAGACGCTCGTCGGCGCCGCCGCGATGGCCAAGGCGGGCGCGACGACGCTGATCCTGGTCACCAACACCGTTGCGGGCAGGCAGTGGAAGCGCGAGCTCATCAACCGGACGTCGCTGACCGAGGAAGAGATCGGCGAGTACTCCGGGGAGAAGAAGGAGATCCGACCGGTCACCATCGCCACGTACCAGGTGATCACCCGCCGCACCAAGGGCGAATACCGGCACCTCGAGCTGTTCGACAGCCGCGACTGGGGCCTGATCATCTACGACGAGGTGCACCTGCTGCCCGCGCCGGTGTTTCGGATGACCGCCGACCTGCAGTCCCGGCGGCGCCTCGGCCTGACGGCCACGCTGATCCGCGAGGACGGGCGTGAGGGCGACGTGTTCAGCCTGATCGGGCCCAAACGCTATGACGCGCCGTGGAAGGACATCGAGGCCCAGGGCTGGATCGCACCGGCGGAATGCATCGAGGTGCGGGTGACGATGACCGACAACGAGCGGATGCTCTACGCCGTCGCCGAGCCCGAAGAACGCTACAAGCTGTGCTCGACGGTGCATTCGAAGATCGCGGTGGTCAAGTCCATCCTCGAACGCCACCCCGGCGATCAGACGCTGGTCATCGGCGCCTATCTCGATCAGCTCGATGAGCTCGGCGAGGAACTCAACGCTCCGGTGATTCAGGGGTCGACCAAGACAGCGGAACGCGAGGCGCTGTTCGACGCGTTCCGTCGCGGCGAGATCTCCACGTTGGTGGTGTCCAAGGTCGCCAACTTCTCCATCGACCTGCCGGAAGCAAATGTGGCGGTGCAGGTTTCGGGGACGTTCGGATCGCGACAGGAGGAGGCGCAACGGCTGGGCAGGCTGCTGCGGCCGAAGGCCGACGGCGGCGGTGCGATCTTCTATTCGGTGGTGTCGCGCGACAGCCTGGACGCGGAGTACGCCGCGCACCGTCAGCGCTTTCTCGCCGAGCAGGGCTACGGCTACATCATCAAGGACGCCGACGACCTGCTTGGCCCCGCGATATGACCGTCCGACGCGTGGTACCGATCATCACGGTCACAGACATGGATGCGGCCCGCGATGCGTATGTGCGAACCCTGGGTTTGCGGGAGGTGATGAACCACGGCTGGATCATCACGCTGGCCGACGACCAAAACCGAAATCAGTTGAGCCTGCTCACCAAGGACGCGACTGCTGCCGTGAACCCCGTCGTTTCGGTGGAGGTCGACGACGTCGACGCGGCATACCAGGCCGCTGTGGACGCGGGGCTGACGATCGTGCATCCACTCAGCGACGAGGAGTGGGGAGTTCGGCGTTTCTTCTTCGCCGACCCGTCAGGCGCCGTCGTCAACGTGCTCAGCCACTAGACGTGCGGCCCAACGGCTTTCGCGACGGTCAGTAGCACGACGGAGTCCTCCAGCGCCGCCAGGCCATGCCTGGAGTCCGGGATGACGATGTGGTCACCTGCCGAACCCTCCCACTGCGCCTTCTGATTGGTGAGCCGTACCCGGCCGTGCAGGACTTGCAGCGTCGCTTCGCCGTGAGCTTGGTGCTCATCCAGTTCGCTGCCCGCCTTCAGCGCGATCAGCGTTTGGCGCAGCGAATACTCGTGGCCGCCATAGACGGTGTGCGCGCTTCGGCCACTGCTGGCCGCTCGCGCGACTTCCAGGTGCTCACGCGCGAGGGCGGTGAGTGAGATCTTGTTCATGTCCGGTGCGCCTCTCAGACGATTAGATATGCAATAGAGCGTTTGAGCCATGGAGCGTCTCTGTCGTGGGCTGTTGACTTCGAGACATGACCAACACAACCACCAACACCATTCTCGTCATCGGCAGCACCGGCAAGACCGGAAAGCGCGTCGCGGATCAACTCGAGAACCGTGGCATCCCCGTGCGGCACGGTTCGCGCAGCGCCGACATTCCGTTCGATTGGCAGGACCAGCAGACGTGGGCTCCTGCGCTGGCCGGCGTCGACAAGGTCTATGTCACCTATTCCCCGGACCTCGCCGTCCCGGGCTCGGTCGACGCGATACGTGCGCTGACCAAGCTGGCCGATGAGGCGGGAGTTCGCAGGCTGGTGCTGCTGTCCGGCCGCAACGAGGTCGAGGCCGAGCGGGCCGAGGATGTCGTCAAGGCATCCGGTCTGCCATGGACGATCGTGCGGTGCGCCTTCTTCGCGCAGAACTTCAACGAAGGCGCCTGGCTCGATGAGGTGCTGGCAGGCACGGTTTCGCTGCCGGTCGACGACGTGGCTGAGCCGTTCGTGGACGTCGACGACATCGCCGACGTCGTGGTGGCCACCCTGACCGATGCCGAAGGACTTCATCTGGCTGTTGAACCATCTATTCACCGAAGTGCTCGGCAGCAAGGCACAGTTGGCCGATGGCGTGCAGCGCGCGCTGGGCCGCGAACCCAAAGACTTCCGTACTTACGCACGCGAGACGGCTGCGACCGGCGTGTGGACCCCCTAGTGCGATAGCCTCGTGACTCATGACACGACGCAGGAGAATCGCGACGGCGGTGATCGCCGGCACGGTCATCGGATTCGGCGCGCTGGGCATGGCGGCCCAGGCGACTGCCGATCCGGTGCCGCCCCTGGTACCGGGCGAGCCCGCTCCTCCAGGTCAGCCGGTGATCGAAGAGCCGGGCGCCGAGGCAATCGCCGCGCCTGCGCCACCACCGGTCGGACCACCGCTGGTACCGGAGATCGCCAACCCCAAGTACGGCTCGGGACAATCGGACGGCCCGTTGGGCTTCCTCAGGGATGCCTGGCACCAGGCCAAGGACCCGTACAACTTCGCCGAAACGCCGGAAGGCCAGATGCCAGGAGGCGCCCCGCCGCCGCCAGGGGCCGGTCCGGCGCCGCAGCTGCCGCCCGGATTCAAGTCGCTGAACGCCCCGGGCTCCGAAGCCCCGCCGACTGCGCCGCAGGCGGGAGGCGGGCCGCCGCTGCCCGAGGGCTACTACCCGCTCGACGGGCCTCCGCCCCCCGGCTACTTCGACGCGCCTCCCGCCCCTAACGCTCCGCCGGGGATGGCGCCGATTCCGGTTGCGCCACCGCCGACACCCTAGGCTGCGCTAGCGGCTGCTAGCGCAGTTCGAGCCTTGTGAGGTTCGGCCTCGCAGCTGCGAGCAATTCGGTCGTGGCGCGCTCCACGCACGCCAACGCATCATCGGCTGATGCATGCGAATTGGGCCCATGTCGTCAGGGGCGCAGCGGCGTTGGCGGCGGCCATGGGTATCGGGCGGTTCGCCTACACACCGATCCTTCCGCTGATGACCGCGCAGGCGGCGGTCACCCCGCAGTTGGCCGGAAACCTCGCGACCGCGAACTATGTCGGATATCTCGCCGGCGCCTTGGCTGGCACCGCGTCCGGCCGGTTGACCCTCGATGCTGGACCACCTCGGCGATCACTCGGATGGTGGTCAGAGCTGCGGGACACTGAGATATTGCACGAGGTTCTCGACCGGTGGAAGGCCGGGATCGAAGCGGGCGCCCCGCAGCGAGTCGCTGAGGTATTCACCGAGAACGCCATCTTCCAGGGTCTGCACCCGTACAGCGTCGGCCGCCGCGGGGTGGTCGAGTACTACTCGGCCCAACCACCCGGCATGACGGTCACCTACCGCGTGCTCGAAACACGCAGACCGGCAGACGATTTGGTGCTCGGTTACGCCAAGGCCGACTTCGCGTTTCCCGACCGGCCCGCCGTCGACGTCTACCTCGGTGTGCTCCTCGAACGCGGTGACGATGGCTGGCGTATCGGCCACTACCAGGTGTCGCGACTCGGCGGCGGCTAGCTCAGCTCCGGGATGACCTTCTGCTCGAACAGCTCGATGCCCGTGCGGTCGTAGGCGGCCTCGGGGAAGTAGAGGATCGCGTACTCGCAGCCGAGGTCGCGCATCCGCTTCAACTTCTCGACGACCTGCTCCGGTGTGCCAGAGGCGGAGTCAGGCGACTTCACCGTGTTCAGCATGTTGTCCACCGCCTGCTCGTTCGCAACGGCGACCTGCTTGTCCCGAATCCGGGCGATGCGGTCGTCGACCTCGGCCTCGGACTCGCCGATGACGGCATTGAAGTTGGCCGAGCGGACGATCGCGTCGTAGTCGGTCCCGACGTCGCGGCAGTGATCGGCCAGCACCTGCGACTTGTGCGCGAACACGTCCGGCTCGGAGCTGAAGTTCGTGTACTTCGCGTACTTCGCCGCGATCTTCAACGTCACCTTCTCGCCACCGCCTGCGATCCAGAGCGGAGGGCCGCCGTCCTGCAACGGCTTCGGCGCGACGATGGCGCCGTCGACGTCATAGTGCTTGCCGTGGAACGTGACTCGGCCGTCTCGCCAGGCGTCGCGCATGATCTGGACACCCTCGTCGAGGCGGCCCAGCCGGACACCGGCCGACGGGAAGCCGTATCCGTAGGCCTTCCACTCGTGCTCATACCAACCGCCGCCGATACCCATCTGGACCCGCCCGCCCGAGATGATGTCGGCGGTGGCGGCCACCTTCGCCAGGTAGACCGGGTTGCGGTAGCTCATCGCCGTGCACATCTGGCCCAGCTTGATGCGCGATGTGGTGGCGGCGTAGGCAGACATCAGCGACCACGCTTCGTGGGTGGCCTCGTCCGTCGGCATCGGCACGGTGTGGAAGTGGTCGTACACCCAGAGCGAATCCCACGCGCCGTTGTCGGCGTACGTGGCCAGCTCACTCATCACCGGCCAGTGGTTCTCGGGGGGAATGTCGACGAGATCGAGTCGCCAACCCTGCGGGATGAAGAATCCAAAGCGCATAAGGCTGCACTCTACGACCGCGACTAACCTGGCGGTCATGGCCCTATCCAAGGAAGAACGCGAACAGTTTCTGGCCGAACCGCACGTCGCGGCGCTCTCGGTGAGCGCGGGCGACAAGCGGGGACCGCTGACCGTGCCGATCTGGTATCAGTACAGCCCAGGCGGTGAACCGTGGGTCCACACCGGAGCCGGCTCGCGCAAGCACCGGCTCATCGAGACGCAGGGTGAGTTCACGCTGATGGTCGACCGCGTCCAGCCCAGCGTGCGTTACGTCGCCGTCGACGGCCCGGTCAGCCGGATCGAGCCGGCCACCGACGATCAACTGGTCGAGATGGTCAAGCGCTACCTGCCACCGGAAGCCGTGGACGGCTACCTGGAGTTCGCACGCCGCGAGCACGGCGAGGGCGTCGTCATCTACATGAAGCCGGAGCATTGGAACTCCTCGGACCTCGGCTCGATCTGACATGGGATCTCGGCAACTGCTGTTCCGAACCCTCTACCGTCTCGGCTTCACGCCATGGGACGGGCACCCGCTGCCGACCAGCCTGACCAACCTGATCGAGGGTGACCAGACCCCGCCGCCGGGGAAGGCTCTGGACATCGGGTGCGGCACCGGCGACAACTCCATCTATCTCGCCGGACACGGCTGGCATGTCACCGGCGTCGATTACGTGCAGAGAGCGGTCGACAGGGCGCGGGCGAAAGCCTCCGCGAACGGCATCGATATCCGGTTCGAGCAGGCCGATGTCACCAGCCTGTGTGAGGCGGGCATCGGGACGGACTTCGATCTGATCGTCGACAACGGCTGTCTGCACGGCATGAACGACGAAGACCGCCATGACTACGTGCGGGAGGTGACGGCGGCCGCCGCGCCCGATGCACGGCTGCTCCTGGTCGAGTTCATCCCCGGCAGTTCATACGGCGTACCTGGCATCGAACCCTCCGAGGTCGCGCGACGGTTCGAAGGGGCGTGGACACTGCTGTCATCGGGCAGTGAACCTGCCATGGACCACAACGGCAAGGACCCGGGTCGGTACTACCTGTTTCAGCGCGCCTCGTAGAGCGCGGCGACGGCGGGGAGGCTCACCTTCAGCGCCGGGTTGCGCGGGAGGTCGTCGACGACGGCGAACGCGACGGGCACGTTGTACACCGGCAGCGACTGACGGACCAGGTCCTTGAGCTCGTCCTCCGACGGTGCCGGCTTGCCGGGAACGACTTCGATGGCGGCGAACGGCACCTGACCGAGCCTCGCGTCGGGCACGCCGACTACGCAGGCATCGCGCACAGCCGGGTGCGAAATCAGCACTCTGCGAACGGTTTCCGGCAGCACCTTGAACCCGCCACGGTTGATCGCTCCATCGGCCCTACCGTGCAGGGTGACGAACCCGTCCTCGTCGATCGAGGCGATATCGGTGGTGCGGATCCACTCGTCGCTGATCGAGGTGATCATCGCCTCCAGCAGCCCGCGCTCGCCGATGGGTAACTCGGCACCGCTGTCCGGGTCGACGATGCGCAATCCGGTATCGGGCAGCGCCCTGCCGACACTGTCGCGTTTGGACGCGCCGAACTCGCGGTCCATCTCGGGCGTCCAAGCACAGAGGGACCCGGCGAACTCGGTTGCGCCGTAAGCCAACTTGACCGGAATGCCGTAACGGGCCTCGAACTCGTCTCGGGTTTCCGGATCAAGCGGAGCCGACGCACTGATCAGGAAATCCAGCGAGGCCAGGTCTTCTTTGGGAACTTCGGCATCGAGCAGCATGCGGATCACGGCGGGCTGCACACCCGACCGTTTGATGCCGTGCGTCTTCACCGCGTTCACCCAGCCGTCGACGGAAAACCGCTCGAGGATGACGATCCGCCTGCCGTTGTAGGCGCCCGCGATCAGCTGACAGACCCCGATGCCGCCGAATTGCCAGTACGAGAATTCGGGCGGGGCGCCCGGCGGGGCGGCCTCGCCGCTGGTGACGCTGAAGACGGTCCGTTCGAGCACCTTCGTCTTGATGGACTGCCGCTTGGGCGGTCCGGTGGTGCCGCTGGTCAGGATCTGCAGTGCCACACCGGGTTCCGGCTCGGCATGCCTGCGCGTAGTGTCGCGGCACTCGAGCCCTTGCACGGGTGCGACGGTGGGCGTTCGCATCGAGAGGGCGACGCCCGCACTGCCCGAACGCTTGGCCGCCGCGATCACCTCGCCGGTCCAGTCCTCCTCGTCGGCCACGACTGCCGACAGGCGCAGCGCCTCGATGTCGCGGCCGATCGACTCCGGTGATTGGAACGAATAGATCATCGAAACGGCACGGCCTGCCGCGATGAAACCGATGATGGCGGCGGCATGCGGCAGCCGGTTGCGAACAACCAACCCGACCGGTGCATCGTCGGCGACCCGCGCATCGCGCAGCACCGACGCGATGGCGTCGGCGTATTCGGTCACCTCGTTGCCAGAGAACCACCGGCCTTCGTACTCAATGCACTGACCGTCGCCGTAGCCGGCCAATCCTGCCGCGAACCTTTCGGTAAAGGGTTCGGTCACGCCTCGACCATAACCAAGCCCATGTGACACCGCCTTGGGCAAAAGCCGAATCGTCCCGACTCTCTCTGGTTACAGTGCAAACCGCGAGTGGGAGGGGTTGGAGATTGCCAACGAGATGCGAGGGGCTGCCTAGCGGTCGCGGGTCGTCCCACTATTGGTGGTTGCGAGTCACGCTTGCCGCGTTCGTACTGTCCGCCTGGATGACCGTCGCGCTGGCCGGCGGCGTCGCACACGCCGACAGCCCGCCGCCGTCGGATGGCGCAACGAAGTCGGACACGCAGACCGACACGACCAAACGATCCGGTGGCCTGCACCAGCGGCCGACACGACATCACCAGTCCGAATCTCAGGATGATCGCGGCACCGAACGGGCCAAGAAAGACGCCGCCGACACCGATAGCACCACCAAACCATCGGCGCGCAGAACAGCGCCCAAACCGGACGGCCCAGACAATCAGGTCGGGGCATCCGCGGACGCAGACACTGATATCGAGGAAAGTGCCGAAGCCCTACCGGCAACGCCGAAATCGACCCCGTTCGAGAAGCCAAGGCCGTCGGACGCCTCGCGGGCACGGAGTGCTGATCGCCTGCTCGGATTGACGGCCGCCGCAGTGAAGCCGTTGAAAGCACTGAATCCGACCGCAGTCGCTTCCCCGCGGCACCAACCGGACGGCGCAACGACTGGCCGCAACGCTCCCGCACTTCAGGCACAGCAATCGGTGCGGGCCGTCGACCCGCGGCCATCGGCGGCATCCATCGTTCCCGCCAATCCGGCGCCGCCCAGCACATCGGCTCGCCGTCGACGTCCCGCAACTCGGCAGGCAGGCCACCGGGCTGGTATCCGACGTCGGCGTGGTCGCAGCGTCGGTGGTGTACACCGTCGCCGACACCATCGCGCAGGCCTTCGGCCCCAACGACTTCCTCGGCGTGCCCTATGCCCTCGCCACGGCGTTGGCGAACACCGCCGCAGCCGCGGGCAGGACACTGATCGGCGCCCCATTTGATGCCGCCGAACCGGGTCGGTTCCGGGTGACATACGGGGTGCTCGACGGGCTGTCGTTCTTCAATCCGCAGAAGCCGCCACCCGGCGCGAACGACCCGGACATCCACGTCACCGACGAGCATCCGCTGCCCATCATCCTGTTGAACGGAACGACGGCGACGCAGGGAACGAACTGGTCGGTCGGAGCGCCGGTTCTGGCCAACGCCGGCTACAAGGTCTACACCTTCAACTACGGCAACGTGACGAACGATCCCAATTCGCCGATCCAGGCGACGGCCGATATCAGGCAGTCAGCTGACGAGTTGGACGCCGAGATCGACAGGGTGCTCGAAGAGACCGGCGCCGAGAAAGTGATACTCATCGGCCATTCGCAGGGCGGCGGCATCCTGCCCGCGTACTACATCAACAATGTGGACGGTGCCGCCGACAAGGTGTCACAGGTCGTCGGCATCGCCCCGAGCAATCACGGGACGGATTTCAACGGCCTGGTCGGCCTGCTGAATGTGCCGGTCCTGGGCCCGCTTGTGGTCGCGGTGACCAACGCCATCGGACCCGCGTTCATCCAGCAAACGGTGGGTTCGGATTTCCAGCAGGTCGTGTACGGCAGCCAAGACACCGACCCCCGCGTCATCTACACGAACATCATCACGATGAACGACGAGATCGTCACCCCATACACGCAGCAGGCACTCGAGGGCGACAACGTGACGAATATCGTTCTGCAGGAACGGTATCCGGGCTATCCGGCCGGTCATCTGGGCGTGGTGTTGAGCCCGCAGGTGTGGTCCGTCGTCCTCGAGGAACTGGAAGCCAATCCCGAGGCGAATCCGCAGCTTCATCCGCAGGACAGCGCGGAACTGGCCGCATAGCGGCTGCGACGTCCGCTCGCGCGCCGGCGACTCGACCCCAGTGCCGCCATCGCGCCGTCCACGGTCGCCGATCGAAGTTGCTCATAGGGAACGTCGGGGAATTGAAGGCAGCAGTCCTGAAGCCCGCCGAATGCGATCACCGCGCGCGTCGATTGGCGCAGCGTCGGCCTCCTGCCGAACACCAGCTTGCACAGCCGCTCCCGCCAGGCGAGCATCGCGTCGATCAGGCCGAGATCGGCCAACGTCGTCAGCTCCTCCACAACGAGCACCAGGTCGGCGCGGTGCCTGAAGTGGAAATCGAAGTAGCCCTCGAGCAGTTCACGGGGTGTCGCGCGCGCCGAACCCCGCTTCCGTTCATGCTCGGCGACGAAGCTCTCCCCCTCGTCGATCAACGGCTGCAGAATGCTGCGGACGAGATCTTCCCGCGAGCTGAAGTGGTAGTAGAGCGCGGGCTTGGTGATTCCCAGCCGAGTCGCGATGTCCTGCAGGCTGGTGCGCTGCACGCCCTTCTCCGTGAACAGCTCGCGGGCGACGTCCTGGATGCGCTGCCGGGTCTCCGACGGGGGCCTCGCCACGTAGCCACCCTAGCTTACTTAACGATAGGTAAGCTGGCCGACATGAAGATCCTGGTATCCGGGGCGAGCATCGCCGGTCCCGTACTGGCCTACTGGCTGACCCGACGCGGCTTCGACGTCACCGTGGTCGAACGCGCGCCCGCGCTGCGCAAGACCGGCGGCCACGCCGTCGACCTGTTCCGTCCGGCGATGGAGATCTCGGAACAGATGGGTGTACTGCCGCGCATCGAGGAACATGCCACAGGCACCACGGTGCTGAATGTGCACCGGCCATGGGCGTCCAAGCCGGCGCGTATCGACTACCTCAAGCTCATCGGCGCGGTCTCCGACCGGCACGTCGAGATCATGCGCGACGATCTCAGCGAGATCTACTACGACGCGACCCGCCACGACGTCGAGTACGTGTTCGGCGACTCAGATCACGGCCATCTCCGACGACGGCGACGTCTCGTTCGAGCATGGCGCAGCCGACGGAGGTTCGACCTCGATCGTCGGCGCCGACGGACTGCATTCCGGCGTGCGCCGGATCGTGTTCGGCGACGACGTGCCCGAACGTTTCCTCGGCGGCTACCTCGCGGTGGTGTCGGTGCCGAAATCGCTTGCCCGCGACGGCGAGATGGACGGCTATTTCGAACCCGACCGGGTCGCGATGGTCTACACCGCCGACCACCTCGATGACGCACGCGCGGTGTTCATCTTCAGACCGACGGCAGCCGCTGGACTACGACCACCGAAACGTCGCCCGCCAGAAAGACCAGCTGCGCGACGCATTCGGCGGGATGTCCGCACGAGGTCGACCGCTGGCTCGAGGAGGTCGAGCACACGCCGACGTTCTACTTCGACGCCATCACCCAGCTGGAGCTGACCAGCTGGTCGCGGGGTCGCGTGACGCTCGTCGGCGATGCCGGCTACTGCCCGGGCCCGGCGGTCGGGGGCAGCACCAGCCTCGCCGTCTACGGCGCGTACGTCCTGGCAGGCGAAATCGCGAAGGCGGGTGGCGATCCCGCTGTCGCGTTCACCGGCTACGAAGCACACGATGATGCCGTCGGTGCTCGGCAGCCGTCCCTTGCCAGAGTCAATGCCAAGACGCTCGTACCCGGCAGCCGTTGGGGCGTACGGGCTCTCGTCGGCACGGCGCGCGTCGTGTCCGTGCTCCCGCTCGGTGTGACCCAGGCCCTGGCCCGGCTCAATAGCAAGGGAGTGCAGGCTGTACGACTCGATGCCTCTGCCCGACTATCCGACGGTGACCGCTCGCACCTAGAGTCAGGTCACTCCGCCCGGCCGCCAAGGTGTTTGGCGAGGAAGCGGTCGGCCCGGTGGTAGAAGTCGAGGCGGTTCTCGGGCTTGGCCAGGCCGTGCCCTTCGTTCTCGTACATCGCGTACTCGTGGTCGATCCCGTGCTCTTGCATGGCCGCGACGATCTGTTCCGACTCTGCCCGTTTCACGCGTGGATCGTTCTCGCCCTGGGCGATGAGGATCGGGATCGCGATGTCGTCGACTCGTGACAACGGCGACCGCGACCACAGGAACTCCGGGTCTTCACCGACGCGCTTGTGCCACGTCACGAGCATCGGCTTCCAGTACTCAGGAAACGACTCCATGAGCGTGTTGAGATTGGACGGGCCGACCATCGAGATGGCGCATTTGAATACGTCGGGGGTGAACGTCGCACCGACGAGCGCGGCGTAGCCGCCGTAGGAACCGCCATAGATCGCCACCCGCTCGCGGTCGACAATGCCCTGCCCGACAAGATGATCGATGGCGTCGAGCAGGTCGTCGTGCATCTTGGCGCCCCACTCGCGGTTACCGGCGTTGAGGAAGTCCTTGCCGTACCCGCTGGAGCCGCGGAAGTTCACATGCACACAGAGATAACCGCGGTTGGCCAGCCACTGAGCCTCGGTATCCAGTCCCCACCCGTCGCGGGTCCACGGACCGCCATGCACCACCAGAACCGCGGGCAGGTCGGTGCGCTCGACCTCCGCCGGGAAGGTCAGGTAGCCATGAATCGTCAGCCCGTCGCGCGCCGTGAAGGCGAACGGTTCCATCGGCACCAGCGGGTAGTCGTTGAGTTCGGGCCGGTGATCGAACAGAAACGTCGCGCTCTTCGCAGCGCGGTCCCACGTGTAGAACTTCACTGGGCCCGAGTCGCTGTCGAACGCGACCAGCCAGGTCGAGTCGTCGTGATCCCGGTCGCTGATCCCCAAATCGCCGCTGTTGAGCTGCTGAAGCGCTTCGACGTCGCCGCGCATCGAGTCGTCGAAGATCCGGTACTCCACCCGATCGCCGTACACGATCACGCCGTCGATCTCCCGGGTGTCGGGGTCCATGATCGCGCCCGTGATGTCGTAGTCCGGGTCCTCGGCAATCACCTCCAGGGCGCCGCTCGCGATGTCCATCTTCACCAGCCGGCCAGTATTGGAGTCGATTGACGTCTGCAGGTACATGCCCGTTCCGTCTTTCGTGAAGCCAAGCGGCCCAGTCGTTTCCGCGTCTTCAGGCGGCACCTCGACCAGTGGGCGCCAGTCGGACGTCTCGTCATCGCGCACCAGAATCAGCATGCCGCCGTCCGTCGGTCGGCGTCGACCGCACCGCGCACTTTCAGATCGTCGTCGACCACCCAACCGAGAAACCCTGGATTCTCGACGACCTTCTCAGCGCGCCGGTCGTCAGGTCGAGGTGGTACACGTCGTGCAGTTGCGGGTTGTCCTTGTTCAAGCCGAGCAGCACATCGTTCGGGAAACGCTTGCGGTGCGCGATCAGCCGGCATTGCACACCGTCGAGTGGAGTGAGGTCGCGCTCCTCGCCCGTCTCCAGATCGACGTCGTACAGGCGGTAGTTTTCGCTGCCGTCCTTGTCGCGCACATACATCAGGTGGCGGTTGTCATGCGCCCACAAGTACCCCTCGATCCCGCGGCCCGTGTCATGGGTCACCGGTCGCTCGTTTCCTTGCCCCGCGTCGCCGACGAACACGTTGAGCACCCCGTCGAGTGGCGCGAGATACGACAGCCGCTTACCGTCGGGCGAGATCTGCGCCGACGCGCGTTCCGGGTTGCCGAGGAGCACTTCGAGCGGGATGAGCTTCACATCGGCCATGGCGGACTCCACTGTCGGGGTCGAGCTGTTAGATCCATGAAAGACGCAAGAGCCCCCGAAACGCCATTGTTTACGGGGGCTTTGCGTTTTCTGGCGGAAAACTAGGGAGCGACTCCGGCGGGGTGAAGCGGTCACCGTAGCGGTCCGCCAATTCCTTGGCTCGCGCGACGAAGGCTTCCTTGCCCGTGCCGCCTGCGCCCTGGTATCCGACGATGAACTGCGCGCTGCCACCGGTGTACGGCGGGAACCCGATGCCCATGATCGAGCCGATGTTGGCGTCGGCGGTCGACGTCAGGACCTCCTCGTCGAGGCACTTCTGGGTTTCCAGCGCCTCGGCGAACAGCATCCGGTCGATCATGTCCTGCAGCGGCGGCTCCGACGAGCCGGACTTGAACGCCTCCCGCAGGCCCGGCCACAGACCGGTCCGCTTGCCGTCGACATATTCGTAGAATCCGGCGCCCTTCAAGCGGCTGGGCCGACCGAGCTCGATCATCTTCTCGACGACCGCCTCCGCCGGATGCGGCTCGTAGGTGGCGCCCGCGTCCTCGACACCCTTGCGGGTGGCCGCGGCGATCTTGGGCATCAGCTCGAGGTTGAGCTCATCGGACAGCTGCAGCGGCGGCGCCGGGTAACCGGCCTGGCTACCCGCATGCTCGATGGACGCGGGCTCGACGCCCTCGCCGAGCATCGCCAGCGCCTCGTTGACGAACGTGCCGATCACCCGCGACGTGAAGAAGCCGCGGCTGTCGTTGACCACGATCGGGGTCTTGCCGATCGCCAGCGTGTAATCGAACACCCGGGCCAGCGCCTCGTCAGAGGTCTTCTCGCCCTTGATGATCTCCACCAGCGGCATCTTGTCGACAGGCGAGAAGAAGTGGATCCCGATGAAGTCCTCCTGCCGCTTCACGCCGGTCGCCAGACCGGTGATCGGCAGCGTGGAGGTGTTCGAGCCGAGCAGTGCGTTGGGCTCGACGATGTCTTCGATCTCCTGGAACACCTTGTGCTTGAGTTCCTGGTTCTCGAACACCGCCTCGACGACGAAGTCGACGCCCTTGAGGTCGGCGGGATCGGCCGTCGGGGTGATCCGGGCCAGCAGCGCCTTGGACTTCTCCTCGGTCGTCTTGCCCCGCTCGAGTGCCTTGGCCTCCAGCTTCTCCGAGTAGTTCTTGCCCTTCTCGGCGGCCTCGATGGACACGTCCTTGAGGACGACGTCGAAGCCGGCCTTGGCCGAGACGTAGGCGATGCCTGCGCCCATCATGCCCGCGCCGAGCACACCGATCTTGGTGATCGGTATCTTGCCGATTCCCTCGGGCCGCGAGCCACCGCCGGTGATGTGCTGCAGATCGAAGAAGAACGCCTGGATCATGTTCTTGGCGACCTGGCCGGTGACCAGACGCGTGAAGTAGCGGCTCTCGATGCGGCTCGCCGTGTCGAAGTCGACCTGCGCGCCCTCGACGGCGGCGTCCAGGATGGCCCGCGGCGCGGGCATCGGCGCACCTTTGAGCTGCTTCTTCAGCAGGGCGGGGAACGACGGCAGGATGCCGGCCAGACCGGGCGACGAAGGAGTACCGCCAGGCATCTTGTAGCCCTTGGCATCCCACGGCTGGGTATGTGCGTCGGGGTTGGCCTTGATCCACGCCTTCGCGGCGGGCACCAGTTCCTCGACGGTCGGCAGCACCTCGTCGACCAGACCGATCTCCTTGGCCTTGTCCGGCTTGAACCGGGTGCCCTGGCTCAGGACCTCCATGAAGGCCTTCTGGATGCCGAACATCCGCACCGAGCGGGTGACGCCACCGCCACCGGGCAGCAGCCCGAGGGTCACCTCGGGGAAGCCGACCACGAGACCCTTCACGTCGGCGGCGATGCGGTGGTGACACGCAAGCGTGATCTCCAGACCTCCGCCAAGTGCGGCGCCGTTGATCGCGGCGACGACGGGCTTGCCCAGCGTCTCCAGCGTCCGCAGGTCTTTCTTGATCCCCTCGACGGTGCTGAAGAACTCGCCCGCGTCCTCCGGCTGGGCCTTGACCATCGCCGTGAGGTCGCCGCCGGCGAAGAAGGTTTTCTTCGCGCTGGTGATGACGACACCGGTGATTGAATCCTTCTCGGCGACAAGGCGTTCGACGGCGTTGTGCATCGACTCGGAGTAGTGCTCGTTCATCACGTTGGCCGACCCGGTGGGGTCGTCAAGCGTCAGGGTGACGATGCCGTCGGCATCCTTATCCCACTTGATCGTGTTCTCTGCCATGGTCTTAAACCCTCTCGATGATGGTCGCGACACCCATGCCGCCGCCGATACACAACGTGACGAGTGCACGGCGTGCGTTGCGGCGCTCGAGTTCGTCGACCATGGTTCCGGTGATCATGGCGCCGGTGGCGCCGAGCGGGTGGCCCATCGCGATGGCGCCACCGTTGACGTTGAGCTTCTCGTCGGGGATGTTCAGGTCCTTCTGGAACTTCAGCACCACCGACGCGAACGCCTCGTTCAGCTCGAAGAGGTCGATGTCGTCCACCGTCAAGCCGGCGCGGTCGAGCACCTTCTTGGTCGCCGGCGTCGGGCCGGTGAGCATGATGACCGGGTCGGCGCCGCTGGTGGCGGTCGCGACGATGCGTGCCCGCGGCGTCAGGTTCTGCGACTTGCCTGCCTTCTCACTGCCGACGAGCACCAGCGCGGCGCCGTCGACGATGCCGGAGCTGTTGCCGCCGGTGTGGACGTGGTTGATCTTCTCGATCCAGTGGTACTTCTGCAGCGCCACGTCGTCGAAGCCGCCCATCTCGCCGATGCCGTCGAACGCGGTCTTCAGCTTCGCGAGGCCCTCCATCTTGGTGTCGGGGCGCATGTGCTCGTCATGGTCGAGGATGACAAGACCGTTCTGGTCCTTGACCGGAACGACGGACTTGGCGAAGTAGCCGCCCGACCATGCGGCGGCGGCTTTCTCCTGTGAGCGCAGCGCGTAGCGGTCGACATCCTCGCGGGAGAAGCCCTCGATGGTGGCGATCAGGTCGGCGCCGATGCCCTGAGGGACGAAGCCGATCGTGTAGTTGGTCTCGGGGTCGGTGGCCCATGCGCCGCCGTCGGAGCCCATCGGCACGCGGCTCATCGACTCGACGCCGCCGGCCAGCACCAGGTCGTCCCAGCCGGAGCGCACCTTCTGCGCGGCGGTGTTGACCGCTTCGAGGCCGGATGCGCAGAACCGGTTGAGCTGGAAGCCGCCGGTGGTCTCGGGCAGCTTCGCCACGAGTGCCGCGGTGCGGGCGATGTCGCCGCCCTGATCGCCGACCGGTGACACGACGCCCAGGATCAGGTCGCTGATCAAGTTTTCGTCCAGGTCGGGAAAGCGGCTGCGCAGCTCGTCGACCAGGCCGACGACCAGGTTGACCGGCTTGACCTCGTTGAGGGCGCCGTTCTTGTTCTTGCCGCGAGGCGTGCGAATGGCCTCGTAGATGAAGGCTTCTTCAGACATGAAGATGTTCCTGTTCAGGTGGGGTTGTTTGGGAGACCTGCCCACATTGGGCGGTTGTCCTCTGCGCGCCAGCCTAACAGCCCGCCCAACCTGTTGGTTGGGAGGTTCGTCACCCTCGTGAGGCCTAGGCTGGGCGACCATGACGGTGAAGCGGCTGCAGCCCTACGCGGTCACGGTCTTCGCCGAGATGTCGGCGCTCGCAGCCCGCATCGGTGCCGTGAACCTCGGGCAGGGATTTCCCGACGAGGACGGGCCGCCCGCGATGCTCAAGACCGCCGAGAACGCGATCGCCGAGGGCGTCAACCAATACCCGCCGGGCCTGGGCATCGCGCCGCTACGGGAGGCGATCGCCGCGCAGCGCAAGCGGCACTTCGGCACCGAGTACGACCCGGACACCGAGGTGCTGGTCACCGTCGGCGCCACCGAGGCCATCGCCGCGTCGGTCCTCGGCCTCGTCGAGCCGGGCTCCGAAGTGCTGCTGATCGAGCCGTTCTACGACTCGTACTCCCCCGTCATCGCGATGGCGGGCTGTGAGCGCCGTGCCGTGCCGATGGTGCCCGACGGCCGTGGCTTCGCGATCGACGTCGACGGGTTGCGGCGCGCGATCACTCCACGCACCAAGGCGTTGATCCTCAACTCGCCGCACAACCCGACCGGGATGGTCGCGTCGGACACCGAGCTGGCGGCGATCGCCGAACTCGCGGTGGACGCCGATCTGCTGGTGATCACCGACGAGGTCTACGAGCATCTGGTGTTCGACGGCCTTCGTCACCTGCCGCTGGCGAACTATCCGGGCATGGCGAGCCGCACCATCACTATCTCGAGTGCGGCCAAGATGTTCAACTGCACCGGCTGGAAGATCGGATGGGCCTGCGGCGCTGCGGATCTCATCGCGGGCGCGCGGGCGGCCAAGCAGTATCTGAGCTATGTCAGCGGCGCACCGTTTCAACCCGCGGTGGCCCAGGCGCTGAACACCGAGGAGACGTGGGTGGCCGCGCTGCGGGAATCGTTGCAGGCCAAGCGCGACCGGCTGGGCAGCGCGCTCGACGGCCTCGGCTTCGACGTGCACGACAGCTTCGGCACGTACTTCCTGTGCGCCGATCCCCGGCCTCTGGGCTATGACGACAGCACGACATTCTGTGCCGAGCTGCCGGAAAAGGCAGGGGTGGCCGCGATTCCGATGTCGGCGTTCTGCGATCCGGGCGCCGAACACGCCGGGGCGTGGAATCACTTGGTGCGCTTCGCGTTCTGCAAGCGCGACGACACGATGGACGAGGCGATCCGACGACTGGGTGTGCTACGACGAAAGTAGAGTTCCGCAGATCCTTGCTACAGCGAAGCGGCGACCGCCCACAGCGATTCACGATCGGCGTCGTCCGAGCGGTCCAGCGGGCTGAGCACGACGTCGGTCGCGCCGGCGTCCAGGTAGCTGTTGAGCTTGCGGACAACTGACTCGGCCGGCCCGACGGCCGCGAGCTCGGCGGCGCTTTCCACACCTTCGCGGGCGATGACCCGTTGATAGGACGGAATGGTCTCGTAGAAGCCCAACTGCTCGGCGGCGAAGTTTCGCCCGGCGTCGACGTCGTCGGTCACCAACACGGGAACCGCGGCGATGATGCGCGGACTCGGCCTGCCCGCATCGGCTGCCGCCTTCGCGATCGTCGGTTCGATGAATTCCGCTATCGTCCGCGGCCCCGCAAGGTAAGGCAGTGTGCCGTCGGCCAATTCGCCGGTCACGTGTAATGCCTTGGGACCCATCGCGGCGACGTAGATCGGGATCGGCGTGCCACCGGGAACCGCGACAGGCCACCCGGGGCTCGCCGTGAACTCGTCGCCGTGGAAGTCGACGGTTCCTTCGTCGAACACGGACCGCAGCACGGTCAGGTGCTCGCGCAGCCGCCCAATGGTGTTCGGCCACGCGGTGCCGAACGCCTGACGTTCCGGCTCGTGGGCACCCAGCCCGAGACCGAGGCTGAAGTTGCCGTGCGAGGCGGCCTGCGCCGTCTGCGCAAGTGACGCGACGAGCAGCGGATGCCTCGGGTTGATCGGCACCACGAAGGTTCCGACGCCCAACCCGGGCACGGCCGCGCCGACGAGGCCAGAGAGCGCCAGCGCGTCGTGGTCGAACCGCTGGGCCAGCCATACCTGTCGGACTCCGATCTCATGGGCGCGGCGCGCCTGGTCGACGAAATCGTCGACGACATTCGAACTGTTCGAGCGTTCGGCAAGCACGATCCCAGTAGGCATACTGCGACCAACTGGTGGGCGCGCGAAGGCTATTCCCGCCGACGCCCATCGACTCGGCTTGATTCCAAGGCTTGCGACGTCGACCGATTCAGAGGACGTTCTCGGTCCTATATCGGGGGCAGCCTGGAGGTATGACCGAATCGATCACTCCCTTTTCCATCGACGTTGCCGATGAGCAACTCGATGATCTGCACCGCCGACTCGACACGACCCGGTTGGGCACGGCCCTTCCCGGCGACGACTGGGACACCGGCGTCCCGCACGCTTACCTCAACGAGTTGATCGCGTACTGGCGCGATGACTACGACTGGCGCGCGGCCGAAAGAGCGCTCAACGCCTACCCCCAGTTCCAGACGGAGATCGACGGCACGCCGATCCACTTCGTCCATGTGCACTCCGGCCAGTCGGATGCGCTGCCGCTCATCCTCACGCACGGGTGGCCTGGATCGTTCATCGAGTTTCTCGACCTCGTCGGACCGCTGACCGACCCGGCGAGTCACGGCGGTTCACCCGACGACGCGTTTCATGTCGTCATCCCGAGCCTGCCCGGTTTCGGCTTCTCCAGTCCGCTCGCAGGCACCGGGTGGGACAGCGACCGCATCGCGGCCGCCTGGGTCGAGTTGATGAACCGGCTCGGGTATCACCGCTTCGGGGCGCAGGGCGGCGACATCGGCGCGTCGGTGTCGCCTGCGGTGGGACGCTCGGCGCCGGACCGGGTCGTCGGCGTGCACGTCAACGGCAGCCTGGGGATGCCCGTCGACGAGCTCGGCGAGGACGAACTGGCCACCCTGACGGACCTCGAGCGCGACCGCGTCGACCGGGTGCGGACGTTCATGCGTGACGAATACGGCTACATTGCCATCCAGTCCACGCGGCCGGCGACGATCGGCGCCGCCCTTGTGGACTCGCCCGCTGGACTGCTCGCGTGGATCGTCGACAAGTTCGCCGCTTGGACTCATCCGCCGGATGCATTGCCCGACAACGTGATCGGCCGCGATCGCCTGCTGACGAACGTGATGCTCTACTGGCTTACAGCCACTGCGGCATCTGCCGCGTATGTGGGATACGCGCAGGCCTCCTGGGGGCCGCCACCGAAGCCGTCCGGGGTTCCGACCGGCGCCATCATGTTCGCCCACGACGTCGGTATTCGGCGCGTCGCCGAGCGCACCGACACCATCACCATGTGGACGGACGTCCCGGATCGGGGCGGTCACTTCGCTGCGCTCGAGGAACCCGGGCTGCTGGTCGACAACGTGCGCGCGTTCTTCCGCGCGTATCGGGCCTAGGTCGAGCCACGGTCAGCGCTCGATCCGCTCCACGCGTTCACGCAGCCGTTCGGTCGCCACGTCGAGCACCATCTTCTTGGCCCGCTTGATCAGGAATGCGGGCACCGGCGCGGCGAGTTCAACGATGATGTCGAAGCGCACCCGCGTCCTGTCCTCACCCTCGGGCGTCAAGTTGTACTCAACGTGTAGTCCGCGCTGCGCGGCGGTCTCCGAAGAGTCCCACACCATCCACCGGTCGCCCCAGTTGTATTCGACGATCTCCTTGTCGGTGATCCCCATGATCTTCAGCGTTGCCTTCACATGGTGTGGGCGCCCGTCGGGATGACGGTCGAGGATCTCGGCGCTCTTGTGCAGCGCTGACCACGTCGGAACGGCTTCGATGTCGGCGAGCACGTCGAGGATCGCCTCCGGCGGGGCGTCGACGACGACTTCGCGCGATGCTCGAACAGCCACGTTGGCAAATCTAATCCTCTTGCCGCGAGGGCGACGGCCAACGCCGACTTACCACTCGATTTCGTCGAGCGCGGTGGTGCCCTTCGGTGGCGCGCCGACGGGCCCGCCCGGTGTCCTGGAGAACCGCGGCGCAGGCGCGGCCTGCTCGACGCCGTCGATGTCCACCACGGTGGAACGCGCCCTGAGGTGCTCGTTCACCGCGGCCTCCGTCCACGTCAGCACCGGCGTCACGCATGCGTCGGTGCCCGCGAAGATCTCGGACCATTCGTCGCGCGTCTTGCCCGCGAACCGCTCTGTGAAGATCTTGTGCATCTGCGGATAGGCGGCGATTTCGAACTGACTCGGCACGTCGTCAGGCGACAGCCCGAGCCCGGTCAGCAATTCCGCGAAGAACTGCGGCTCGATCGCGCCGACAGCCATGTATTTGCCGTCGGACGTCTCGTAGGTGCGGTAGAACGGTGCACCGCCGTCGAGCAGGAACGACTCGCGCTCGTCGCGCAGGCTGCCGGTCGCCTTCATCGTCCACATCATCTGCGACAGGATGCTGACGCCGTCGACCATCGCCGCGTCGATCACCTGTCCCTTGCCGGACCGCTCCCGTTCGTAGAGCGCAGCGACGATGCCGACGAGCACGAACATCGAGCCGCCACCGAAGTCGGCGACCAAATTCAGCGGGGCGACCGGCGGCCGGTCCCGGTAGCCGATCGCAGACAACGCACCGGTCTGCGACAGGTAGTTGATGTCGTGGCCCGCGGTCATCGCCAGCGGACCGTCCTGACCCCAGCCGGTGATGCGGGCGAAGATCAGTCGCGGGTTGACCGCGGCGCAGTCCTCGGGCCCGATGCCGAGCCGCTCGCAGGTGCCCGGCCTGAAGCAGTCCAGCAGCACGTCGGCCTTGGCCACGAGGTCCAGCAACAGCTGCGGCTGGTTCTTGACGTCCAGGTCGACGATGCGCTTGCCGCGGTGCAGCAGGTCGACGTCCTCGGCGGGCATTGTCAGACCGCCGGGTCGACGCACCCGCACCACGTCGGCGCCCAGGTCGGCGAGCATCATCGCTGCATGCGGGCCTGGGCCGATGCCGCCGAGTTCGATGACTCTCACCCCGGCAAGGGGTCCCGTGTTGGTCACGGGTGCAACGTAACTCAGCGGCTTTTCTTGACTTTCAGCACCTGCTTGCGCAGGCCGTCGGTGGCCGTGGTCATCAGACCCTTCGCCCCCTGCTTGATCAGGAACCCCGGCAGAGGCACAAACGGGTCGACGGTGAGCTCGAAACGAACCCTGGTGGAGGGCCCGTCGGGGGTCAATGTGTACCGAGCGTTTTGGGCCCGTTGCTGTTTGGAGCTGACCAGCGTCCAGCTCACGCCGTCGTCGTGCATGGTGTAGGCCAGCACCTGCTCATCGTTGATGCCCACGACCTTGACCACCTGCCGGGACCTGCTCGGGCGGCCCTGGTCGTCCTGCTCGAGTATCTCGACCTTCTGATGAGCTGACGACCACGCGGTCAGCGACTCCAGGTCGACGAGTACGTCCATGATCTCGTCGGGCGTCGCCTCGATGACGACTTCACGGGTCTCGGTGACGGCCATGCCGGAACGTTAGCCAAGACTTCGCTTTTGAAACCAGAATTTGCCTTCTTCACGGCCCGTTAGCAGGAACCGACACGCCCGTTAATTTCGTCACTTTGCACATCGCCGCATGCGAGACGCCATACCCTTGCCGCATCAGTCAGTCAGTAAGTGCCGCCGGACCAGCGGAGGGTGTGGACAAGCCGTCAACGGCAGTGTGTCGGTCGTGTGGAGCCACGCCTGACAAGCGCGCCCGGTTCTGCGATACATGCGGGTCACAGCTGGTGGCATCGGTCGACGCAGCGGAGTACAAGCAGGTGACGGTGCTGTTCGCCGATGTCGTGCAGTCGATGGACATCGCGGCCGCCGTCGACGTCGAGCGGTTGCGCGAAATCATGACCGCGCTCGTGGAGCGCTCGGCGGCGGTGGCGCAACGCTACGGCGGCACCGTCGAGTACACCGGCGACGGGGTGATGGCACTGTTCGGCGCCCCAGTTGCGTTGGAGGACCATGCTTTTCGGGCATGCCTTGCCGCGCTCGCGATTCAGGAGGAAGCCGAGCGGTTGGCGGCCGATGTACATCGCCGCGATGGCGTGGCGCTGCGGTTGCGGGTGGGCCTGAACTCGGGTCGGGTGATCGCCGGTGAGCTCGGTTCGGGGTCGCTGGGGTACGCCGCGACAGGCGAGCCGGTCGGGATGGCCCAGCGGATGGAATCGGTGTCCCCCCCGGGCTCGGTGATGCTCTCGGAGTCGACCGCACGGCTGGTGGAGCACCTCGTGATGCTGGCCGAGCCGGAGTTGGTGCGCATCAAGGGGGCCGACGAGCCGGTGTGCGCGCGCCGGCTGATGGGGATCGGCCCGCGGGATGGGCTGGTCGGGCGCGCCGAAGCGAGACCTGGTCGGTCGGGGCTGGGAGATGGCAGCGCTCGAGGCCATGGTCGACCGGGCGATCGGTGGCCGCGGTGGTGTGGTCAATGTGGTGGGGCCGCCGGGCATCGGCAAGAGCCGGGCAGCCCGGGAGGCCGCGGCGCTGGCGGCCGGTCGCGGCGTCGAGGTGGTTTGGGTCTTCTGCGAGTCGCATGCGCGTGACGTCCCGTTTTATGCCGCGACGCGGCTGCTGCGGGCAGGGAGCGGCGTTGCCGACCTCGACGGTGACGCCGCCCGGGTTCAGTTGCGGGCATTTGTACAGCCCGCAGATCCCGACCCGCAGGATCTGCTGCTGCTCGATGATCTGCTCGGCATCGCCGACCCCGGCGTGCCACTGCCCCAGATCGATCCGGATGCGCGCCGGCGCCGGTTGACCGCATTGATCAACACCGTGTCACTGGCGCGCACCGCGCCGGCGCTCTACATCATCGAGGACGCGCACTGGATCGATGCGGTCAGCGAGTCGATGCTGGCCGACTTGCTCACCGTCATTCCGCGCACCCCGTCGATGGTGCTGATCACCTCTCGCCCCGAATATGAGGGGGCCCTGACGCGGGTGCATGGCGCCCAAACGATAGCGCTTGCGCCACTGGCTGACTCGGACACCGCAACGTTGCTCGGTGAGCTGCTGGGTGCGGATGCCTCGGTCGGCGAGCTGGCGGCGATCATCGCCGACCGGTCGGCGGGGAACCCGTTTTTCGCTGAGGAGATGGTGCGCGAGTTCGTGCAGCGCGGCGTGCTGACCGGTGAGCACGGTGGCTACGTCTGTCGCACCGATGTCGCCGAGGTCGAGCGTGCCGGCAACGGTGCAGGCGGCCATCGAGGCGCGCATCGACCGGCTGACCAACCCGGCCAAGCGGACGTTGAACGCGGCGTCGGTGATCGGCGCCCGCTTCGGGGGCGAGCTGCTCGCCGCGCTGGGCATCGATGCGGTGTTCGACGAGCTGCTCAGCGCGGAGCTGATCGATCAGGTGCGGTTCACCCCCAGCGCCGAGTACGCCTTCTGCCACCCACTGATCCGCGCGGTGGCCTACGAATCGCAGCTGAAATCCGATCGCGCCCAGTGGCACCGACGCCTGGCCGCCGCGATCGAAGAGCACGAGCCGGAGTCGGTGGAGGATAACGCGGCGCTGATCGCCGAACATCTGGAGGCCGCCGGTGACCTGCATGCCGCCTATCAGTGGCAGATGCGCGCAGCCACGTGGGCGACCTACCGCGACATCGCCGCTGCGCGACAAAGTTGGGAGCGCGCCGAAGCGATCGCCGACGCAGTGCCTGCCCAGGACCCCAACCGGACAGCGATGCGCATCGCGCCGCGCACCATGTTGTGCGGGATCGCCTGGAGAGTGAACGTGGCGGGCGATCGCTTTGAGGAATTGCGCCAGTTATGCACAGCCGCCGAGGACAAGGCGTCGCTGGCCATCGCCATGGCCGGGCTGGTGATCGATCACGGGTTCCGGGGCCGGATCCGTGAGGCGTCGCGGCTGGCGTCAGAAGCCTGGGTCCTCATCGAGTCGATCGGCGATCCGACATTGACGGTGGGGCTGTCCTTCCCGGTGATCTACGCCAAGGCTCACAGCGGCGAGTGGTGTGACGTGCTGCGGTGGTCGCAGCGGGCCATCGACCTGGCCGACGGTGACCCGTCGAAAGGGAACTTCATGATGGGGTCTCCGTTAGCGCTCGCCTTTACGACGCGGGCTCTGGGCCGGTATTGCCTGGGTCGTCCGGGATGGCCAGACGACCTGCGCCACGGCGTGGCCATGGCCCGCAGCGCCGACCCGTTGTCGTACGCCCTGGTTGTCGGGTATGTCTACTTACCGGGAATACCGTTGGGCGTGTTGGCTGCCGATGATCGGGCGATGCGCGAGATCGAGAATGCGCTGCGGATAGCCGAACGATCCAGTGACGATATGGCGTCATTGGTTTACGCCCGGGTAATACCGGGCCTTGCGCTGGTGCACCGCCACACGGATGCGGAGCGTGACAGCGGACAGAAGCTCCTGGAGGATGCCAGCGACGTGATTCTGCGCCGCGGACACAACCTGAGCGAGTTACGGCTCATCAACGCGTACGTGGCACGTGAGAGGGCTCGGCGTGGAGATCGCGACGAGGCGATACCGCTCATGCGCGCAGCCGTCGACGAACTGGTTCGCGAGGGACAACTGCCGTCATGGGGCATTCCTGCGACGGGTGTTCTGGTGGAGACACTGCTCGGCCGTGGGGCCGAGGGTGACGTGGCCGAAGCCGAGGTCGCGATCGAGCGGTTAGCCGCCGCGCCAGCCGATGACGGGCTGGCTATACGCGACATCTGGCTGCTGCGGCTGCGCGCGCTGCTGGCCCGGGCCCGCGGCGACGACGTCGCCTACAAGGACTTAATGGGTCGCTACCGCATGATGGCGGAATCGCTTGGCTTCGAAGGACACATCGACTGGGCGAAGGCGATGTCGAGCGATGACGGCGGGCGTGGCGTGCGCATCCTGCGGCAATGGATTGCGGGAGAACGCCAGGTTCTGCGACGAGTGCGGCGACCCGATTGCGTCGGGTGACAAAGCGAAGTACAAACAGGTGACGGTGCTGTTCGCCGATGTGGTGCGGTCGACGGACATCGCGGCCGCAGTGGATCTGGAGCGGCTGCGCGAAATCATGACCGAGCTGCTGGAGGGATCGGCAGCAGTCATACAACGCTACGGCGGGACCGTGGAATACAACGGCGACGGAGTGATGGCGCTGTTCGGCGCTCCAGTGGCCCTGGAGGATCATGCATTTCGGGGATGCCTTGCCGCTCTGGCGATCCAGGAGGAGGCGAACCGGTTGGCGGACAGAGGTGCAGCGCCGCGACGGTGTGGCGCTGCGGTTGCGGGTGGGACTGAATTCGGGTCGGGTCATCGCCGGCGAGATCGGCTCGGGCTCGCTGGGATACGCCGCGACCGGCGAGACGGTCGGGTTCGCGCAGCGGATGGAATCGGCGGCGCCCCCAGGCGAGGTGATGCTGTCGGAATCGACGGCGCGTCTCGTCGAACACCTGGTCACTCTGGCGGAGCCGGAATGGGTGCATATCAAGGGCGCCGGCGACCCGGTGCGCGCGCACCGGCTTGTTGCAATCGGCCCGCGCGATGGCAGGGTCGGCCGCGCCGAGACGAGTCTGGTCGGTCGCCGCTGGGAGATGGCCGCCCTGGACGCGATCGTCGACCGCGCGATCGGTGGTCGCGGCGGTGTGGTGAATGTGGTGGGACCGCCGGGCATCGGCAAAAGCCGGGTCGCCAGGGAGGCTGCCGCAGTCGCAGCCGCTCGCGGGGTCGAGGTGTTTTGGACGTTCTGCGAATCCCACGCCAGTGACGTCCCCTTCGGGGTGGTGACGCGACTGCTGCGTGAGGGCACCGGCGTGACTGACCTCGACGGCGACGCCGCGCGCGCGGAGGCTCGCGAACAAGTCCCGGATGCCGACCCGCACGATCTGCTGCTGTTCGATGATCTGCTCGGCATCGCCGACCCCGAAGTGGCGCTGCCCCAGATCGACCCGGACGCGCGCAGGCGCCGATTGACCGCACTGATCAACACCGCGACGTTGGCACGCACCAGCCCGGCGCTATTCATCATCGAGGACGCGCACTGGATCGACGCGGTCAGCGAATCGATGCTGGCCGACCTCCTCACCGTCATTCCGCGCACCCCATCCATGGTGCTGATCACCTCCCGCCCAGAGTACGGCGGAGCGCTCACACGGTTGCACGGTGCTCAGACGATAGCCCTTGCCCCACTGGCTGATTCGGACACTACAGCGTTGTTGGCTGAGCTCTTGGGTTCGGATCCCTCGCTGGGTGAGCTGGCTTCGATCGTGGCCGACCGGGCCGCCGGGAACCCGTTTTTCGCCGAGGAGATAGTGCGCGAGTTGGTTCAGCGCGGCGTGCTGGTCGGTCAGCCCGGCGGCTACACCTGTCACGTAGACGTGGCGGAGCTGAGCGTGCCCGCCACGGTGCAGGCGGCCATCGGCGCACGTATCGACCGGCTTAGCGGCCCGGCCAAACACGCGCTGAACGCGGCGGCGGTAATCGGAGCCCGCTTCTCGTCGGATCTGCTGGAGGCGCTCGAGATCGACGCGGCGCTCGACGAGCTGTTGGACGCGGAGCTGATCGACCAGGTGCACTTCCTGCCGAGCGCCGAGTATGCCTTTCACCATCCGCTCATCCGCACAGTCGCCTATGAATCGCAGCTGAAATCCGATCGAATCGAATGGCACCGGCGCCTGGCCGCCGCGATCCAAGAGCGCGCGCAGGATGCATTGGAGGAGAACGCGGCGCTCATCGCCGAACATCTGGAGGCCGCAGGAGAACTGCATGCGGCCTACGGCTGGCACATGCGTGCTGCTGCATGGTCGGCCGACCGCGACACCGATGCTGCCCGAGCCAGTTGGGAGCGGGCCCGTCGAATCGCCGACGCTCTGCCGCCAGACGACCCCGGCCAACTGTCGATGCGCATCGCGCCCACGACCATGCTGTGCGTCACCGACTGGCAAGCCCGGGCAGCGAGGAAAAGCCAGGACCGCTTTGCGGAGCTGCGTGAGTTGTGCAGCGCGGCCGGGGACAAGGTCTCGCTGGCTATCGGCATGACCGGGCAGGCAACCGATGTGCTCTACACCGGGCGTTCGCAGAGTTCGTGGCTGGCATCTGAACAGATGGCGCTGCTCGAGACCATCGGCGATCCAACCTTGACCATCGGGCTGTCGGTCCCGGCGTTCGCCATTTGGTTCAGTGCCGGCGAAGTCGGCGAGCTGTTGCGGTGGACGCAAACCGTGATCGACCTGGCCGCCGGTGACCCCACCAAGGGCGCAGGCTTCGGCATCGGCTCACCACTGGCGGCCGCGTTGGCGTGGCGCGGCGTGGCGCGGTGGTGGCTGGGTCGCCCCGGATGGCAGCAGGATCTCCACGAGGCTCTTGCGATCGCACGAAACAGCAACCCGGCGACCCTCACTGTCGTCGTCGCCTGGACCTACGGTCTGGGGATCCAGTACGGCGTGCTGCGTGCCGATGAATCCGCGCTTCGCGCGAGCGAGCAGGCCGTGCACAACGCGGCGGGGTTCAGCAACGATCCCGTACTGGCGTTGGCCAGGTATGCACTGGGCGATGCGCTATTGAGTCGGGTTGCCCCGGCCGACCGTCAAAGCGGGGTGGAGTTGATGGAGCAGGCCCGCGACGCGTGCTTACGTGAGCGTGTTCTGTTCCTGGTCCCGGTCACCGACCTGTGGATCGCCCGGGAGAAGGCCGAGCGAGGCGACCGCGATGCTGCCATACCGGTGATCCGCAAAGCCGCCGAAGAGATCCTTCAGGCAGGAGGGCTCGCATATGGCTTATGGGCCACCGGCATCCACGTAGAGACGCTGCTGGAAGGTGGAGCCGAGGGCGACCTGGCTGAAGCCCAGCAGGCAATCGACCGGTTGGCGAGCCTGTCGCATGACGGTTCGGCCATGCCCACGATCACGCTTCTACGACTGCGCGCACTGCTGGCCAGGGCCCGTGCAGACGGTGTCACCTTTCGGGAGTTGGCGGGTCGCTATCACGCGATGGCGAAATCGCTTGGCTTCGAAGGACATATCGACTGGGCCGAGGCGATGATCGAAGAGATATGACGGCGCAAAGGACATGCGAAAAGTGCGACACAGATCTTCGGTACAACGCCAACTTCTGTGACGAATGCGGGACCCCCGTTGCGGTGCAGGCCGATGCGGCCGAGTACAAGCAGGTCACGGTGCTTTTCGCCGATGTGGTGCGCTCGATGGACATCGCGGCCGCCCTGGATATCGAGCGGTTGCGCGAGGTCATGACCGAGTTGCTCGAGCGCGCTGCGGCTGTGGCGCGCCGGTATGGCGGAAGCGTGGAATACAACGGCGACGGCGTGATGGCTTTGTTCGGTGCCCCAGTTGCGTTGGAGGATCACGCCTTTCGCGCATGTGTCGCCGCACTGGCCATCCAGGAGGAAGCCAAGCAGCTGGCAGCGGAGGTGGCCCAACGGGACGGTGTGACGCTTCAGGTGCGGATTGGCCTGAATTCGGGCCGGGTGATCGCTGGTCATGTCGGCGCGGGTGCGTTGGGCTACAGAGCCATCGGCGAACACGTGGGGATGGCGCAGCGGATGGAATCGGTGGCGACCCCGGGCGAGGTAATGCTCTCCGAGTCGACCGCGCAGCTGGTCGAGCACCTCGCGGTGTTGGCAGAACCGGAGTTGGTACGCATCAAGGGATCCGACCAATCGGTGCGCACGCGCCGGCTGGTGGCGACCGCTCCGCGGCATGGCCCGGTCGGGCACGCGGAGGCGAGCCTGGTCGGGCGCCAATGGGAGATTGCGGCGATCGACGCCATCGTTGATCGGGCGATCGGAGGCCGCGGCGGTGTCGTGAACGTCGTCGGACCGCCAGGCATCGGCAAGAGTCGAGTGGCCAGGGAAGCGGCGGCAGCAGCTGCCAGTCGCGGAGTCGAAGTGTATTGGGCATTTTGCGAATCCCATGCCAGCGACATTCCGTTCCAAGTGGTGGCGCGGTTGCTGCGCGCGGGAAGCGGCGTGCTCGACCTCGACGGCGAGGCCGCCCGGGCCCGGGTGCGCGACCAGGTCCCCGGTGCCGACCCGCAGGATCTGCTGCTACTTGACGATCTGCTCGGCATCGCCGACCCCGAGGTACCGACGCTGCAGATCGATCCCGATGCGCGGCGGCGCCGATTGACCGCGCTGATCAACACCACGGCGCTGGCACGCACCGAACCGGCTCTTTTCATCATCGAGGATGCGCATTGGATCGACGCGGTCAGCGAGTCGATGCTGGCCGCCTTCCTGGCGGTGGTCCCGCAAACCGCATCGATGGTTCTGGTCACTTCTCGCCCCGAGTACGAAGGAGCGTTGGCGCGGCTGCCAAGCGCGCAGACCATAGCACTTGCGCCACTGGGTGATTCGGCCATCGCGGCACTGCTGGGTGAGCTGCTGGGGTCGGACCCCTCCGTCGGCGAGCTCGCGGCTGTCATCGCCGACCGGGCGGCCGGGAATCCGTTTTTCGCCGAAGAAATGGTGCGCGAGTTGGTGCAACGGGCGGTACTGACAGGGGAGCGCGGGAACTATGTCTGCCGGGCGGATGTCGCCGAGGTGAATGTGCCTGCGACGGTGCAGGCCGCCATCGAGGCACGCATCGATCGTCTCACCGCCCGAGCCAAGCAGACATTGACCGCCGCGTCGGTGATCGGCACCCACTTCGGGGCCGGACTGCTCACCGCCCTGGGGATCGACCCGGTCTTCGACGAGCTGTTGGACACCGAACTCATTGATCAGGAGCGGTTCGGCCCTAGCGCCGAGTACGCGTTCCACCACCCCCTGATCCGTGCGGTGGCCTATGAGTCACAGCTGAAATCCGATCGCGCCGAATGGCACCGTCGCCTGGCCGCCGCCATCCAAGAGCGTGATCCCGCGTCGGCTGAGGAGAACGCGGCGCTGATCGCCGAACATCTCGAGTCGGCTGGCGAAATGCAGGCGGCGTACGGCTGGCACATGCGTGCCGCTGGCTGGTCGGCCAACCGCGATGTCAGCGCTGCGCGGGTCAGCTGGGAGCGAGCATGCCGTATCGCCGACGCTCTCCCCACCGATGACCCCGCGCAGTTGGCGATGCGTACCGCTCCCCGAACAATGCTGTGTGCCACAGATTTTCAAGCGCAAGCCGTTCAGGAGAGCCGGGGTCGCTTCGAGGAGCTGCGCGAATTGTGCGAGGCGTCCGGCGACCAGGTCTCGCTGGCCATCGGCATGACAGGGTTGGCCAGCGAGCTGGTTTTCGCTGGACGTGCCGTTGAAGGCGCGCAGTTGGTATCCGAACAGATGACGCTGCTCGAGTCGATCGGCGATTCCACCTTGACCATGGGATTGTCATTCGTCGCCTTCCTCAACTGGTTCGATGCGGGCGAGTTCGGCGAGCTTTTGCGGTGGTCGCAGACCGTCATCGACCTCGCGGAGGATGACCCCACGAGAGGTGCAGGCTTCGGGATGGGCTCGCCACTAGCCGTTGCGTTGGCGTTTCGGGGCGTTGCCAGGTGGTGGCTGGGGCAGCCCGGGTGGCGACAGGATTTCCACGATGCCATCTCGATGGGGCGGGACACCGACCCGACAACCTTCGCCTTGGTCGCCGCCTGGTGCTATGCGGGGGTCTTCTACGGGGTGCAACGAGCCGATGACTCGGAGGCGTTGCGCGCGTGCGAAGAAGCCATGCAGCACGCCGAAAGAGACAGCAGCGATACCGCGCTGATGTTTGCAATGTACGAGGTAGGTGGTGTGCTTCTGCATCGGGACGACGCCGACGACCGATCTCGCGGTTTCGAGCTCATAGTGGAAGCCCGCGAGTGGATGCCCAACCGTATTCCGTCCCTGGTCCCGCTGACCGACTTGTGGGTTGCACGGGAGACGGCAAGGCGTGGCGACAGCGACACGGCCGTCACCCTCATGCGCAAAGCCGTTGACGATCTACCGATGTCGCAACGGCCTGGGTACGGCGTTTACGGAATCCGAGTCCTGGTGGAGGCGCTGATCGAGCGTGGCGGGCCAGGAGATCTTGCCGAAGCACAAGAGGCCATCGACCGGTTGGCGCACCTGCGGGCCGATGAAGTCTTGGCGATGCGCGACATCTGGCTGCTGCGGCTGCGCGCATTGCTAGCCCGAGCCCGCGGCGACGTCGCGTACCGGGACTTGGTGGATCGCTATCACGCGATGGCCGAATCGCTTGGCTTCGAAGGGCATATCGCTTGGGCCGAGGCGATGGTCGAGCAGACCTGAGCGAACAGCCCCGGGCCCCCCGACCCGGAGCTGTCCTCACTCGGCGGACCTACGGTGTTCCGCCCTCACCGTCGTCCGCCTTGTTCTTGTCGCCGCCACCACTCAGTGCATTCTTGACACTGTCGCGCACCTGAGCGACAACCTTGGTGATGTCGTTGCGGGCGTTGGCGATCGCGCTTCGTATCGGCGTCTTCCTGATGGGGTTGGCGGCACCCGCGGTCGGGCCCTTGTCGCGGCCGGCGCCCACGATCGCGTCCTCGTTCCCGGGTTCTGATTTCACCGCAACGACGGACGCGTTACCCAGTTCTCTGGCGCCGACCGACTGCTGACTCGAGACGGATGTAGTGAGCGAACCACCTACATTCTCGAGCGCTTGCCGGACACCGGTACCCAATGTACGAACGGCGCCCAGCTGTGCGATCGACGGAGCCGTTTGGCTACCTGGGTCATACGGGTCCAGGGGTACATCGGGCGCATTCGGGTCACCGAACACCGCGTTCTGGATTCCTGTCAAGCCGTTCTGGCCAACGCCTACCGTCGCGCCGCGCACCAAATCCCACGCCTGCAGGACCGTCACGCCGATCTTCTCCGACGAAAGCAACGTCTGCTCAAGGACTTTCGGTACGCCCGCCGCCGTGAGGTTCCGCGCCACCTGATTGATCGCCTCTACCGTGGCCGCCGGAACCGTGCCTTCGGCGACACGGTTCAGAGCGACATCGTGCGGATCGCCGGGGTTACCCGTGGGGGTGACGTCGGCCGGAATGTAGAAGCCGGGAACGATTTCGTTGTAGTCGAGACCGAACGGATAGGTGTGCGCCCCCGTCCAGAAGGACTCTGACGCCCGGACGGCTGCCAAGATGACCTCCGGGGCATGTGTTGGTGCCGCCAATGACAGGAACGCCACGACGAAGGGGCTCAATGCCTGGGCCGCCAAGGCGACAGTTGCGCGCTCCGCCGATTTCGCGATTCCGTCTCCGAGTATCTTGGCGTTTTCGCCCACGAACGCGACGGGGTCGAGCGATGCCGCCGCCGGATCGGCCACTCTTGCCTCGACACCGGCGGCAGCTGCGCCATCGTCGGGTGCATTCAACGAGTTGAACAGGTAAGAGATGGCGTCCTGCAGGTAATACAGCAATGCCGCAGGGAGCAGGACGGGGCTCGCGAGAATGACGATCGCAAAAATCGGCGCAAACAAGATGAAGGGGCCGATTATCTGCTATGAGCGCCGGTGGTATCGAAATGGCGGTGGGGGTCGTGGCCAAGGCCGAATTGTTCACCTGGAGACGGCCCGTCGACGAGTTCAATTCGAGCGGAATGGCCACCGCCGACGAGTTGACACCTGGCGCGGACGGCAGCGCGACGGCCGCGAGCTGGACTGTGCGGACCTCAGTTGTCGCGCCGTCCACGTGTGATGGAGCCACCACGAGGCCTATGACAAGGATGCCTGTGCCGACCATCGCTCCGACCGATTTGCCGACTTGAGCCTTCATCGTTTCCTCCCTGGGATGCGTATGGGGGAATCGTCGCTTCCGCGGAGCGTGACGGGTTCAGTAGTGCAGCACTGCGATCTGAGCCGGTTGCGGCGCGGTAACACTTAGCCGCTTGGGTGGAGCACCGCTGCACGGATACGTCTGCCCTGGTCAGGGCCATATTCTTGCAGTGACTCCTGGATGCCTTCCGTCAGCACCGGATGCGGACTTGCCTCGACGAATGCGCGGTAACCGCGCTCGTAGCACCATCGGACCGCCTGCTCGAACAACACTGGCTGGCACAGATTGGCGAACCAGTAGTCGCCGTCAAGGATCGACGTGTCCAGCCCGGCACCAGTCACCCCGGAGATGAACGGGATATCGCCGGTTCGCGGTTGCAGCCCGGAAAGTGTTTCGCGAAGTGTCTCTCGCAACGGCTCGACCTGCGTCGAATGGGAGGTGTAACCGACAGGGAGCCGCGCGGCAGGCACGTGCTCCCGCTCGCATCGGGCCATGAGCTCGTCCAACGCCGCCGCATACCCGGTGATGACGGTCGACGACGGCCCATCCTGCGCGGCAACAGAAATCGATTGATGCCACGGTTCGACGAGCCCGAGTACCCGTTCGGCGGGCCACCGGATCGAGACCATGCCACCGGTTCCGGCGATTGCGCATATCGCCCTGCTACGCAACGCGACCACCTTTGCCGCATCCTGCAATGACAGGCCGCCCGCCACGTAGGCCGCCGCGACCTCGCCGTGCGAATGGCCGACGACGGCGTCGGGATGGATTCCACGCGCACGCCATTGCGCGGCCAGCGACACCATCACCGCGAACAGCACGGGCTGCAGCACATCGACCCGGTCAAGGCTCAGAGAATCAGTCCCGGCACGCACCGCATCGAGCAGCGACCAGTCGACAAACTCGGTGAATGCGGCATCACAGCGTCGCATCTCGTCGGCGAAGGCCGGCGCAGAGTCCATCAGTTCGACCGCCGATCGTGTCCATCGCGATCCGTCCCCCGGAAACACGAAGACCGTTCCACCGACGCCGAGAATGGCGACTGGCTCTGCGCTGCCGTCGGCACGGCTGTAGTCGGACATCCATGCTCCGTTCGGCTCGGGACGCTTCTGAGATGTGATCGTCGCTCGCATTGATCCCGACGAGCGCAGTAGCGCACCACTGCGATCTCGCAGTCTGTCGAGTCGGTCCTACTTAGATGACCCGCGCCGGGGTAGCAGGGCTGCGAGTTCGTCGCGGCTGCTCACCCCGGCCTTCATCATGGCCCGGTAGATGTGGCTTTCGACTGTGCGCACGGAAAGGGTCAGTCGCTCGGCGACCGCGCGATTGGACAACCCCTCACCGATGAGCATCACGATCTCGGCTTCGCGGTCGGTGAACGGCAAGGATTCGCTGGCCAGGCGCAGCGCGGGGGTCCTGACGCCGCCGCATTGCGCCGCGAGGGCATCGGCACGTGTCGAACACCCCAGTGCCGATCCCCGCTTGTCCTGGCGACGGTACGCGAGCGCGGCGTGGGCGGCGGCGTCGACGGCGGCGACCAGATCACCGATGTGCTCGAAATCCTCTGATACGGCGGACAGCTCAGCCGCGGCACCGTCGCGAAGGGCCGCCGCGAACCGCGCCGCCACACCGACTCGTGGCCCCTCGACGATCGCTTCGAGGTCGGCCAGCCTGGGCGCGCAGGTGCGATCACCGAACTGGGTGGCGGTCTGCAGGCACAACACTTCCGCCGCGAATCGTCCCGTGGTTCGTGCCGCCTCGGCAGCCGATATCAGCACGGCGATGGCCTCGGTGACCGCGCCCTGACCCGCTGCGGCCCAGGCGCGGGCCACGCTCTGCTCGTAGTCCAGCGACCGGAATGTGCGTTGCACCTTGTCGAGCGCGGCCAGCACCGCCTCCGCTTCATCGGTGGCACCACTGACGGCGAGTGCAGTCACGTACGGAAAGCCATAACGGTATCCCCAGCCGATGGGATGCGATATCGACAACCCATCTGACGCCTGCTTCAGCAGCAGGCGTGCGGTGTGCAGATTGCCCGCACCAAGCTCGGCCCGTCCCCCGACGGCCGGACCGAGTAATTGGGCCGCCCCTGGGAGATTGTCTGCCTGCAGGCGAATGCGGTCGGCCACATGACGCGCGTCATCGATCCGGCCCGCCAGCAGTAACGCCCCGACTTCTGCGTCAGCGATGTTGAACCTCATGTGGGGAGCGTCGAGCGAGCGTGTCGCTACGGAGTATCCGGCTTCTGCGGCGGCAACCGCTTCGGTCGTGCGGCCCGCGTCTCCGGATATCTGGGCGAGCGCCCAGGCTATCTCGGCGCCCACGACGGGCAGGTCTTCCAGCGCAAGGCTTTTCGACGCCCGCACGGCCTCCTCGGGCTGATCCATCGCAAACCAGTACACCGTGAGGAAGGCGTCGATGTAGATGCGCGCGTCCGGTGGAGTGTTACGCGAGGCTTGGTCGATGAGTTCTTTTGCGCGCTCCGGATCACCAAGGGCCCACAGCATGTTGCTCGACTGCAGAAATGCGAACCTGGCGCGGTCACGATCGGTCAACTCGCTGCTGCGGATATCCGCGAGCACGGCCGCCGCCTCCTCGCCCCGTCCCAACCACGACAATGCGTGCGCCCGAACGAATTTGGGCTCCGGCCCCGCGCCGGCCCGGATTGCAGCTTCCGCCAGTCGGTCCGCAAGGGCCAGGTCTGCCAGCCACACGGCTCCACGTGCCGCCATCACAAGCATGTCGGGGTCGGGGGCCAGGTCGGAATCGATACTCAGGGTCGCGCGACGCACGACGACCCGGATGTCGTCGCGATCATCGGATGCGGCGAGTTCGGCGGCGACCAGTCCACGCAGCCGTCGTAGCCGGCTGTGTGGCGCGCGCCCGCGCCGCAGCTCTCCGTACAACGGATGCGTCAACCGCACTTCGATACCCGCACCGGCAGGCTCGAGCGTGATGAGGCCACGGGTTTCGGCCTCCTCGACCGCGGCGGAATCGGTGATCCGCGTCAGGGCCGCAAGTTCAATCGGCTCCCCGACCGCCAGCGCGTCGATCACTTCGCTGACCGGCGTTGGCAGTGTCCCTATCCGGGATTCGATCAGCTCGACCAGGCCGGGCGGCATTATCGGATCACCGATCCACCGCCAGTACCCGCTCTCTTGCACGATTCGGCCGTCTGCGACCTCCTGCTCGACGATGTTCCGCAAATACAGAACATTGCCGCGGGTGAGCTTCCATAGCCGGTCAGCGGCGTCCGGATCCACCGGACCCGGCAAGGTCGCCGTCAGCAGCCTGCTCGTTTCGTCAACCGACAGCTGCTGTAGGTCAAGCCGCGCGAAGTGGTCGGCCTTCCATATTTCCTGTGTCGCAGGCGGAATCGGCTCACCGTCGCCGACGGTGAGTATCACTTTGGCCAAGCCTCGCGCCACGATCTGATGTACGACGAATGTGGAGAGATCATCTAGCAGGTGGATGTCGTCGACAGCAAGGACCATCTTCGCGGCCGACGGAGCGGACGTCAGCGCCTCGATCACTCCCCGCACCAGCGCAACGGTGTCGGTGACACCCGACGGCGCCCAGGCACTGAAAGCGCCGAGCGGAATGGCCCGCGCTGACGATGTGCCTGCCGTGAGGCGCGTTTCGCAACCTTCCGAAGCGGCCACCGCCAACGCCTCACGGGCGATCCGGCTCTTCCCGACACCTTCCGCTCCACTGATGACGACGCCTGGCACATCGGAACCCGAGATGGCGGCCGCAAGAATGCGCATCTCCTCCGTGCGGCCGATCAACGGCCACGACAATCGCACGAGATGAGCCTAAGAGCCCAGGGACTATTTGCCGCCCTTTTTGACCTTCATCACCTGCTTGCGCAGGCCGTCGGTGGCCGACTCGAGGCCGCCCTTCATCGCCCGCTTCAACACGAAGCCCGGGATCGGAACCGCCGGGTCCACGGTGATCTCGAACTTGACCCGCGTCTTGTCGCCGTCAGGGGTCAGCGTGTATTTCGCGTCCTGTGTCTTGAGCTGGCTCGAGCTGATCAGGGTCCAGCCGGCGCTGTTGTCGGTCCATGCGTACTGCACGACCTGCTCGTCGGCGATGCCCATGGTCTTCAGTTTGAGCTTCACCCGGCCGGGTCTGCCGCCCTCGACGGTGTCGAGGATCTCGGCGCCCTGATGCTGCGACGACCAGTCCGGGGCCGTCTCGACGTCGGCGATGACGTCGAGGATCTCTTCGGGCGTTGCTTCGATGACCACTTCTCGTGAATCGCTGACTGCCATGTCGCGACCATATGTCTGCTGTGTCGCTTGTTGCGGCGATTGCTCGCAATTCCCCGCAACAAACGCAACGGTTGGTGAGGGTTACTGGGCTACTGGCCAGGCGGGATCAGCATCGACTGCCAGGACTTGTTATGCGGGTGTGCGAGATCGGCCTGCGTGTAGCGGTTGCCGTCGGGTCCGACGTAGTCGCCGGTCGTCGGGTCATAGGGCGCGAACGCGACCGGTGCCGGCGGTGCGGCCGGTGGCGGCGGTGCACCCGGTGGGAGCGCGGCACCCGTGCCCGCAGGGGGCGCCAGCCGGGGATCCTGCCCCGGCGCATACTGGGGCACGCCCTGACCGGAGAGCGTCGCGTTCGGATCGCCCTTCCAGTTGAAGCCGTCGTTGAGAGGGACGTACTCCTCGTTGCTTTCACAGATCTCGACGGTGGGCGCCCGCTTGGCGGGGTTGTTCTCACACGGAATGTTGCGCACGCCACGGACATTGAGCGTCGAGTCCTGCGGCACCCGGCAGTACAACTCGCCTGCGGGCCGTTCGGGGTAGTCGACGTCGGACGGCGAACGCTGTTGCCGCACCGGCAGGAATCCGGTGTTGCAGGGTGGCGGCAGGTTGAGGTTCAAGTTGAAGTCGAGGTAGACGCCCTTGTAGTCCTGCTTGGTGTTCGCATTCGCGGCGACGATCGCCGACATCACCGCGGTGCCCTGAGGGAACAGCACCAGCAGCTGCTCGATGTCGGAGCGGTAGGTCACCGCGATCTCACCGAGGCTCACCAGGTTGGCCAGCAGCACCGGTAAGGCAGGCGCGACGCGGTCGAACAGCGCCCTGCCCTCGTCGAGCGCGGGCCCGCCGATGTTGAGCAGGTCGGCGAACGCCGCGTCCTGCGCTTTGAGCTGGCCGGTGATGGACGCCATGCGGTCGGCCCAGGTCGCGATCGAATCTGCTGTCTGCACTTGGGAGTCCAGCACCGGCGGTGACTGGTCGATCAGCTGCGTGATCGAGTCCTGGTTCTTGGCAGCCTCTCGTGCCAGCGATGTCGATCCGTCGACGATGCGGGACAGTTCCGGGCCGAGGCCGGCGACGGCCTTGTCCGCTTCGTCGACCACGGTGCGCAGGTTGTCCTGCGGGATCGCCTGCAGCGCCCGGTTCGTCGCGTCCAGCAGGCCGCCGATGTCGGGCGGGATCTGCGTCCTGCCGACCGGGATCACATCGCCGTCGCGCAGCGGCTGCGATGTGTCGTCGTCTCCCCCTTGGGGCGACAGTTCCACGAACTGCTCGCCGACAGCCGAACGGCTGTGCACAGCTGCGGATACGTCGGAGGGGACCTTGGTCGACGACTCGAGCTTGAGAACCGCGCGGACGCCGTCGGGGGTGACGTCGATGGATTCGACCCTGCCGATCTCGGAGCCGCGATAGGTCACGACGGACGACGGGTACAGCCCTCCGGACGAAGGGAGTTGGAGCGTCACGTTGTAGCGCCCTATCCCGAGCAGCGCAGGCGCGTTCACGAAGCCGAAAGCCATGACGCCGACGGCGATCACCGTGACCACCGCCAGGATCGCCAGCTGGATCCACACCGAACGAGGCAACCTCAACATGTCAGTACGCTCCCCACCGGTAGGGCGCGATCAGCGGGTTACCCGCGGTATAGGGGCTGGGCATCTGGCCGATTGTGCGACCCCATTGCATCTCGAGTTCGGTGAGGTCGCCTTCCCACCTCGTTCCGGTGAACAACCCGGCGTCCAACCTGCTCAGGGTCAGATCGATGACCAGGGTGATGTTGGCGAAGTCACCCCGAAACCAGTTGGGGACCGTGCTCTTCACCCACGGATACGTCGAGAGGAAGTCCAGGCCCTTGGTGAGCGCGGGTCCGGCGTTGGCCAGTTCCCGCAATACCGGCGCCATGTTGCGCAGGTTCGCCACGAATGATTCCTTGGTCTGGTTGACGGTGTCGGTGGCGATGGCACTGAACTTGCCCAGCGCGTCGATGGCGTCCGCGATCTTCTGGCGTGAGTCCGCCAGTACGGCCAGCGCCTGCGGAATGGTGGTGAGCGCCTTGTCCACCGTCTTGTCGTTGGCCGCAACCTGACCGACCAGAGAGTTGAGATTCTCGGTGGCCGTGATGATGTCGTCGGTCTGGGCGTTCAGCTGCGCGATGAAAGTGTCCAGCTGGGTCAGCAGGCCGCGCAGGTCGGCCTCGCGGCCCTCCATCGCCTTCGCGAACGCCTGGTTGATCTCCTGAAGCTGGCCCAGCCCACCACCGTTGAGCAGGATCGACACCGACGCCAACGTCTGCTCGGTGGTCGGATAGGTGCTCGCCGAGGACAGCGGAATCACCGAGCCGTTCTTGAGTTCGCCTTGTGGCGCCTCGTTGGTCGGCGGTGCCAGCTCGATGTGCATGCCGCCCAGCAGACTCGTTGTTCCGACCTTGGCGGTGCTGTTCGCGGGTAGGTGGACATCGCCGTTGATGCGCATGGTCACCAGGGCGTGCCAGTCCTGCACCTCGATTCTGGTGACGTTGCCGACGTTGACGTCGGCGACCCGGACCCGGGTGTTCTGTTGGATGGTGACGACATCGGGCAACTGCGCCGAAATGGTGTAAGACCCGTCGCTGCCGCCTTCGGTTCCGGGCAGAGTCAGCGAATTGAGGCCGCGCCATTCGCAACCGGGGATCGCCGACAGGCACACGACGGCGAGCGCCGCAATCAGTGCGCGCCTCATGGCGTTCCGCCTGGGGGCGGCGGCGCTTCGGCGGGCTGGCTTGCGGGTGCGACCATCAGACCTTCCAGCCCCTGGCTGGCATCGGTGTGAGTCGCCTCGGGTGGCGGGCCGCCCAACAACGGCGCTTCGGCGGGCAACGGCCCCGCTTCTGCGTTCAGCGGGGCCGAGGCATCCGCGGGCGCGGCGGGCGGCAGGTGCGGGTTCAGCCGGTCCTCGCTGTAGGTGATCTCGTTCGGGCGTGCCGACGCGCCCACGAACGGGTTCACGCCAAGCGGCGGGAAGTTGTACTGACGGTTCTTGATGATCGGCGCCAGGTACTGAACGCACAGCTTCGCCGACTGTTCGAAGCCCCTGCGTGACGCGGCCTGAATTGCGCTGCAGATGAATTGGACGGTGTTGGCGAAGTTGACCGGCGCCAGAATGCCGGTGACGGCGCTCTGCGCGGGCTGGTAGATGTTCATGAAGTTCTGGAACACCGTCGGCGTGATGTGCAGCACCTGCTTGACATCACCTCTGCTGTCGTTCAGCGCGGTGGTGATCGCGTTGAGGTGGTCGACGGTGGTGCCGAGGCCTTCGCGGTTCTCGGCGACGAAGCCGCGGAGATCGTTGACCGCGCCGTCGAGGCCCACTGTCGCGTCCGCTATCTCGTTGGGCGAGTTGGACAACACCGTCGTCACATCGGCCAGGTTCGTGTTGAATGCGGCGAGCAGATCGCTGCTGGACGACAGGGCAGACACGAGCAACTGGAGATTGCGCACCGTGCTGAAGATGTCGGTGCTGTGGTCGCCGAGCGCAGAGACGGCCTGGGAAAGCTTGATCACGGTGTCGCGCGCCGTGTCACCGTTGCCCCGGAGGTTTTCCGCCGCCGTGTTGATGAACTCGCCCACCGCGCTCGGTCCGCCCGGTGTCGTCGGTTGCAGGGAGTCGGTGAGCTTCTCCAGCTGCTGACGGAAGTCGTCCCACTCGATCGGCACGGCGGTGCGGTCCTGCGGAATGGTGGCCCCTGCAGCGAGTTTCGGACCGCCGGAGTATGCCGGTACCAGCTGGATGGCGCGGGCGGTGACGAGCGACGGCGACAGGATCGCCGCCTTGGCGTCGGCAGGCACCGGGTATTGCTTGTCGACCGAGAAGGTGACCAACGTGTGATCCGGCTGCGGTTCGATCGCCTCCACCGTGCCGACGGCGACACCGAGGATGCGAACCTCGTCGCCGGTGTAGAGGCCGTTGGCGTTGGCGAAGTACGCGGAGTAGACCTGCTCGCTGACCTTCTTCCACCACGGCGTCGCCACCACCGTGATGGCGACGGCGAGGATGACGACCAGGCTTGCCGCCGTTGCGATCCGGACGATTCGCTTGTTCACCGCTGCCCCCCTTCGGCGTCCGCAGGATTTGCCGGCGGACCTCCTTCGGCAGCCGCGGGATTCGGCGGTGCGATGGTCGGCGGCGGCAGCTCGCCGGCCGCGGGGCCCACGGCCGGTGGCCCGGGTGGCGGACCACCGGGCGGCGGCGCGGGAAGGGGCTCGCGGTACGGGTAGCAGCCAGAAGGGCCGGGCAGCGGCAAGCCGGGCGGACCGCACCCCTGATCGCCGGGGTTGCCGGTGATCGCGTCGGGAAGTGTCAGGTGCGGATCTCCGCCCTGCCCGGTACGCGGGAAGGGCATCGGCAGCGCAGGCGTGCCGGGCTGGCCGACCCCCGGATCGACGAGGTCGGACGGCAACAACACGCTGGGATCGAGACCCAGATCGGAGAACGCGGCGTCGATGAAGGGCTGTGCGAACTGCCCGGGTGCGAGGTTCACCAGCGATGCCTTGAAGAACGGTCCGGCGCCAAGCACCTCGCCGAACGACATCGCGTAGCGCCGGAGGAGATACAGCGTGCGCTGCAATTCCTTCTTGCGGTTGTCCAGGATCTCCAGGACACCGTTGAGCTTGTCCAGCGCGGGCTTGAGCTGTGTGCGGTTGTCGTCGACCAACCCGGATATCTGATGCGAGACCGACGCGAGGTTGGTCATCAGCGCGTCGATCGAGTCTCGTTGCGAGAGGATCTCTGACAGGAGAGCGTTCGCGTTGACGACGAGTTTGGCGATCTGATCGCTGCGCTTGCCAAGCACCGCGGTGACCTTGTTGGCGTCAGCCAAGAGGTTGCGCAACTGCGCATCTCGGTTGTTGAGCGTGTCGGAGAACCGCGAGACGCCTTCGAGTGCCGTCTTCAGCTCGGGTGGCGTCTCGGAGAAGGTGTCCGCCAACGTGGTGAGCGACTGGGACAGCTGCGTGGTGTCGAGTCCGCTGATGGTCGTCGTCAGATCGCCAAGTGCGGTCGGCAGATCGTAGGGCGATTTTGTTCTCTCGAGCGGGATGGTGCCGGTGAGCTCGCCGTCGCCGCGCGGCGTGATTTCGAGCATCTTGGTGCCGAGCACGGTTTCGGCCTTGATCGCCGCCTCGGTGCGGTCACCGAGTTCGACGCCGGTGCGAACGGTGAAGTCCACCAACACCCTCGTGCCGTCCAGCTGGACAGCGGAGACCCTGCCGACCGACATGCCCGACACCCGAACGTCGCTGCCGGGTTTGATGCCGCCGGCCTCGGCGAAGTAGGCGGAGTAGTCGGAGGTGCCCTTGACGAACGGGATCTTGTCGTAGGAAAAGGCCGCGACAACCGCGGCGACGAGCACGGCGATTCCGACCAGGCCGACCGTGAACCTGTTGCGCTCCGCGAGCGGTTTTATGTTGGGCCGCTTGAATTTCAGTCGCGTCATTTCGGTGTGCACCGTCCCGTGTCCTGGCCGGCAAGCTTCACATACACGGGCTGGCCGCCCTTGCCGTTGACCTTGAGCACCGCATCGCAGAGATAGAAGCCGAAGTAGTCGCCGTAGAGACCGTTTCGAGCCAGTACCTGGTACGCGTCGGGAAGGGTCTTCACCAGGTCGTCGACATAGTCGTGGTCGGCCATGATCTGGCCCGAGACCCGGTCGGTCTGGTTCACGAACTCCTTGATCGGTTGCCGCGCCTCGGTCAACAGGTCAGCGACCGAACCCGCGGCGGCGTTGATGTACGCGGTTCCGGTCGCGATATCGCTCCTGCGATCGGACAGACCCGCAACGAGATCGGAGAGCTTGTCCAGACCCTCGGCGAACTGGTCGTCGCGCTGGGCAAAGGTGCCCAGCACCGTGTTCAGGTTCTTGATGACCTCGCCGATGAGCTCATCGCGTCCCGCCAATGTGTTTGTCAGCGCGGATGTTTGGGACAAGACAGACGCAATGGTGCCGCCTTGCCCCTGAAACACCCTCAGCAATTCGCCGGACAATGCGTTGACCTGATCGGGGTCCAGCGCCCGAAACAGCGGCCGGAACCCGCCGACCAGGGCGTCGATGTCAAGGGCAGGAGACGTCCGCGCGAGCGGAATGGTCTGTCCCGGTTGTAGTTTGCGCACCGAGCCGGGTCCGTCTTCCAACGCCAGATAGCGATCACCGATCAGGTTCTCGTAGCGGACCGCCGCCTTGGTGCCCTCTGTCAGCGTCAGGCTTTTGTCGATAGCGAACTCGACGGTGACAGTGCCGTCCTTGTGCAGGGTCATGTTCCTGACCTTGCCGACCTCCACACCGGCGATGCGGACGAAGTTGCCGCCCTTCAGCCCTGACACATTGGTGAATACCGCGTTGTAGGTGTTCGTCGAGTCGAATCGGAACTGGCCGAACACCGTCACGAGGATGAAGGTGAAGACCAGGCAGACCGCCGTGAACACCCCGACCCGCGCGAGTGCGCGGCCGTTCACACCCCTCATGGTTGATCCTCGCCAGGCGGCGGCGCGGGTGCCGGTAGCGGCTCGGGTGCTGGCGGCGCTCCCGGCGGCGGCGGATAGAGCGGCGTCCCATCCGGGCCGTATTCGGGTGCACCGTAGGCAGGCGCCCCGGGATAGGGCGGCAGCGGGCCAGGCGCCGGGCCACCGGGGTAACGGATTCTGGGTGGCTCCGGGTTGGCCTTGGTGACCGGGAAGTAGTTGGCGATGCCGGGGAAACCGATACCCGGATTCGGCCGGAGATCAAGGCCGGTGCCGAAGCCGGTGTCGGTGACGAGGTACTTCACCGGGAAGTTCTTCAGGGGGTCGGGTAGCGAGCCGCAGCTCGGCTTGCCGCCGGGGCCACCGGTCGCGTTGACGATCGGCAGGTTGTCGGGATAGCGGTACGGGTCGTCACCCATCAACAGCGCGGCATCCATGATCACGGATTTCCCGTTGCCGCCGATGGCATCTCGGCCGCCGTTCTCCAGGAACCATTGAGCGCCCTGGAACAGGCAGGTGTAGGACGGCGAATACTTCATCAGCAACTGCGTGGTCGGATCGAGGATGTTCATGGCGCGCACCAGGTTCGGTTGGTTCCCGCCGATCGTGTTGATGCCCGAGTTGGAGAAGCCGACCGCCGACAACAGCAGCGTGTCGAGCGCCTGCGCGTTGTTGCTGATGGTCGTGCTGGTCGTCGAGAACGAATCCAGAATCGAGACGATGTTCTGCGCCGCAGCCGAATACGCCTTCGTCGTCTGGCCGAACAGCTGCCAGTCCTGCCGGACGGTTTCCATCCGCGGGTTCACGGCGAGCAGCACATTGTTCGAATCGGTGATCGCCTCTCCGATGACTTCACCCTTGCCTCGCACCGACTCGGCCACCGCCGACAGGATCGAGTTCAGTTTCGCCGGATCGATGGACTGGACGACTCCCTGCAGGCTTTGGAACACCGTGTTGACCTCGACGGTGACATTGCGTGAGCGCACCACCGACCCCGGCTTGAGCCGCTCGGGGCTGGCGTCCGACGGCACGATCAGGTCGACGTACTTGGCGCCGAATGCGGTGCTGGACTTGATCTCTGCTTCCAGGTTGCTCGGCAGGTACTTGAACGGCTCGGGATAGATCTTCAGGCTGAGCTTGGACACATCACCCGCCGCACCGGTCTCGGCACCGATGCCGGTGACCTCGCCGACCTGAACACCGCGCAGCTTCACCTTCGCGCCGTCCTCCATCACCAGACCCGACCTGTCGGAGACCAGAGTCAGCGGTTCGTAGCTGCGCAATGTGCCGGAGAACAACATGGCGGTCAGCGTGCTGATGGCGATCACCACAACCAGCAGCACCGGTGCCCACCAGATGGGGTCGATGTTTCCCCGTCGGGATGAGTTGGTCATCGGCCCGTCACCCCGAGAGGTGGAAATTGCCGGACTGTCCGTATACGGACAGCGTGATGGTCAACAGGATGAAGACGCCTGCGGTGATCGACAGCCGTACCGCGCGGCCGACCGCCTCGCCGACGCCGGCCGGGCCACCGGTCACGGTGTAGCCGTAATAGGTGTGGATCGCCATCACGGCGGCCGCCATCGCCAACGCCTCGATGAAGGACCACAACAGATCCGTCGGCTGCAGGAACGTGTCGAAGTAGTGGTCGTAGACGCCTCGCGACTGCCCGTAGATGATCGTGGTGCCGAACCGGGTGGCCAGAAACGACATCAACACCGCGACGGTGTAGATCGGGATGACGGCCACCACACCCGCCACGATGCGAGTGGAGGCCAGGTACGTGATCACTCGAATGCCCATCACCTCGAGCGCATCGATCTCCTCATTGATCCGCATCGCGCCGATCTGGGCGGTAGCGCCTGCGCCGATGGTCGCGGCCAATGCCACGCCCGCGGTCGCCGGTGCGATGAAGCGGACGTTGAGGAAGGCTCCCAAAAAGCCGGTGAGGGCTTCGATACCGACGTTCGACAAGGTGTTGTAGCCCTGCACGGCGATCAACGCCCCAGTGGACAGCGTGAGGAACCCGATGATGACGACCGTGCCGCCGATGACGGCCAGGGCCCCGGTTCCCATCCCCATGCCTGCGATCTGGCGCAGCACCATGGTCGGATAGCGCCGGATGGCGTCGGGGGTGTTCCACAACGCCTGGCCGTAGAAGGCCGTCTGCTCGCCCAGCGTGCGGATGCGGCCGACCGCCTTCTCCACCGCATGGTCGACGAGTGATGAGCCGTCGATCTCTGAGGTCACGGTGCCACCTTGACGCCGAAGGCGGTGGCCAGGATGTTGATGAGGAACAGCGCCATGAAGGCGAAGACGACGGTCTCGTTGACGGCGGTGCCCACCGCCGTGGGGCCGCCCCCGACGTGCAAACCCTTGTAGCACGCGATGAGCCCCGCCGACAGGCCGAACAGCAGCGCCTTCACCAGAGAGACGATCACCTGCGGCAGACCGGTCAACAGTGTCATCCCCGCGACGAACGCACCGGGCGTGACGTGCTGGACGAAGACGACGAAGAAGTAGCTCCCGAACAGCCCTACGACGGCGACGACCGAATAGAGCATCAGCGCAACGAATGTCGCCGCGACAACCCGGGGCACCACCAGCGCCTGGATGGGGTCGACACCGATCACCTTCATCGCGTCGATCTCCTCGCGGATCGTCCTGGCGCCGAGGTCGGCGCACATCGCGGTGGCGCCCGCGCCGGAGACGACGATGGCGGTCACCACGGGCCCCACCTGCGTGACGGATGCCAGTGCCGCGCCCGCGCCGGACAGGTCACCGGCGCCGACCTCGATGAGCACGATGTTCAGGGTGAAGACGATGAGGACGGTGTAGGGAATGGATAGCACGATGGTGGGGACGATCGACACCCTGGCCACGAACCAGATCTGGTCGATCAGCTCGCGCAGCGCGAAGGGCCTGCGGAACATGGCGGCGAAGGTTTCCCCGGCCATCACGACGAAGTCGCCCATGGCGAAGGCGGGCTTGGACCAGGCGATCGTCATGGTTCAGTGATCACCTTTCCTACATTCGCCACGCTGGCGCGGACGATAGGTAGGGACAGTATTAGCTGTCAACGCGCGTCAAGCGACAAACAATGACGTCAATTACTGGAATTCGCAGGTTGCCACAACGCATTTGGTTTCGCTCAATCTGATCCAATCGTGATGATCTTAAGTGTTGATCATCGAGTTCCAGGGTGTCTGTAGGCTCGCTATTCATGAGCTCTGATGTCGACCCCACCGTGCCGCCGAGCGGCACCGGATGCGTTGAATGCGATTCGGCAGGCGGCTGGTGGGTGCATCTGCGGCGGTGCGCGGCCTGCGGCCACATCGGCTGCTGCGACGACTCTTTGGCGCGTCACGCTTCTGCGCACTGGCAGGAAACCGGCCACCCCATCATCCGATCCTTCGAACCGGGTGAGGACTGGTTCTGGAACTACCAGACAGGCGAGTACTACGACGGTCCCGAACTCGCTGCGCCGGACTGCCGCCCGAAGGACGAGACCGTTCCGGGTCCGCGCGGCCGGGTGCCCAAGGATTGGGCGGACCAGTTGCGTCGCCGCGGCGACTGAGTGAAAGCCCCGCTGCGCGGGTAGTCCCTGTCGGTGAACAAAGAGAAGCCCGAGACCGCCGAGTCGGACTCCGGACCGGCGGGCGCCGACGACGACATCGTCAGCGATCCGGCCAAGTCTGACGACGCAAGCGGCGACTGGTCCGACGAGGGCGGCGCAACGTCGAGCGGCCCCGCCGACACCGGCGACCACACACAGTAACTAGATCGACTCAGCCAGCCCCGACAATGTCTCGGCGGCGGTGTATTTCGGCGTCCAGCCCAGCTGCGACTTCGCCTTGCTCGTGTCCATCACCGTGGACGTGCGGCCCGCGTGTAGCCACTCAAGTGCCGACGGAACGAACGGCAGGCGGGCGATGACGTCAGACGCCGCCGACACCGCAACACGGGGCACCGGTACCGGCCTGGCGCCGAGCGCAGCACCGACATCCGACATCGACAGCACACCGTCGCCGGCGAGGTTGTACGCACCAGGAGGCGCGGAGGTCGTTGCCGCCAGGGCGATCGCGGCGGCGACGTCGTCGTGGTGAACAAGTTGCACCGGCGTGCCCGGATCGGGAAACGGCGGCTTGAGAGCGGGCAATGCCCGGGACACCTTCCGTACCGCATCGGGAAATCGGTTCCACGGCATGGCTTCGGCGAGCGCAGGGGCCTTCGGCCCGGCAACGATGCATGGCCGCAAGATAAAGACCTCCAGCGTCGTGCCGGAAGTGATTTCGGCGAGGGTGGCTTCGCAGGCCGATTTCTGCTCGGAGTAATAGTGCTCGGGTGAGCCCCTGGTCGGTACTTCTTCGGTGATGGGAACGGGGTTGTCGGAGTGGTAGCCGTAGGCGGCCACCGACGAGGTGTAGACGAGCCGCCTAGGTCGCTGGGCGGCCACCGTCGCCTCGAAGACGTTGCGGGTTCCGGCAAGGTTGACCCGCGCGCTGTCCTCCCGCGAACCCATGATGATGAAAGCGAGATGGACGACGATGTCGGCGTCGGCGACCAGCGCGTCGACGGCGTCGCGGTCGAGGATGTCACCCTGCCGGTATTCGGTTTTGGTCCATCCCTGATCGGACGGGTCGAAAGGCCGTCGGCCCATTCCGATGACCCGCTCGACGTCGGGGTCTCGGTCGAGCGCGCTCACCGCCGATATGCCGATGTCGCCCGTGGGCCCTGTGACTGCGACTGTCCACCCCATGCACGGATGGATGCCCGCTGTCCGCGCCCCGAAACACCCGGGCTCAGCGCTCGGCGAGCGCCTGCTTCGCGGCGTTGTAGCCGGGAATGAAGGTGATGCCGGGTCCGCCGTGGCAACCCGCACTGCCGAGATACAGGCCGTCGATCGGGATCGGTTGGTCGACATAGCCTTTCGGGCCCGGACGGTTCGGCCCGATCTGGTCGGGGTGAATCAGCCCGTGGCAGTAGTCGCCACCGGGAGCCCCGAACATCGTGCCCATGTGCTTGGGCGTGAATGTCGTGTGCCTGATGATCAGGTCCTCGAAGTTCGGTGCCAGCTTCGTGATCTTGTCGATCACCCGCTGCCCCATCTCCACCTTCATATCGCCGTAGCTGGACTGCGTGTGCTCGACCGGGAACCACAGCGAGAAGGCCGACGCGGCGTGCTTGCCGGGCGGCGCCAGGCCGGGGTCGTTGACAGACGGGATCTGCAGCGCGATCGACGGATCGGCTGGAACGATGCCGCGCCTGCAGTCCTCCCACTGCTGCTGCAGTTCCTCGGGGGTGCTGAAAATTCCTATGTTGGACTGCATTTCGGGATCGTTGAGCACTTCGTAGGGCTCCTTGAACTCCGGTACGCCGTCCAGCGCGAAGTGCATCTGCAGGTAGCTGCCCCGGTGGTCTGACCGCGAGTAGCGCTCTCGGATGTCTGCGGGCACTGCGTTCGAATCGATGAGGCCGTTGACGGTGAGGTCGGGCGCGATGCCCGAGACGACGATCGGCGCCGTGATCGTCGAGGCGTCCTCGAGGCGGACCCCGGCGACGCGACCGTCGGACACCAGGATCTCGTCGACCTTGCTGCGCAGCCGCAGTTCTCCGCCGTTCGAGACGAACAACTCTTGAAGGTGTGCGGTGAGCGCGCCGATGCCGCCGCGCAGCTTCTTGACGAGCAGTGCGTTTTCGTCCGGCACGGCGAAACCGTACGCCAGCGCCGCCGCGGTGCCGGGGGTCGCAGGTCCGCGGTAGGTGGTGTTGCACGCCAGCAGCGACAGCATGCCGCGCAGAGCGCCGTTCTTCTCCTTGTCCGGCAGGTAGCGGTCGATGACATCGGTGACCGATCCGAACAGCAGGTCGGTGATCGTCGACCGCTCGAATTCGTTTGTCGCACAGGCGTACATCTCGTCGAGCGTCTTCGGCGGTTGGCCTGCGTCGAACCGCCCGAGCGCGCGTGTCGGTGCCTGACACCAGGCCATCAGACCGGCCATGCCGTTGACGGCCTCTGCGCCGTGCACCTCGTTGATGTGCGTCAGCAGCTTCATCGGGTCGGTGTAGTAGATGAGCGGTTCGTCGCCGACGCCCCGCAGCGACACCGACATGACGTCGAGGTCGACCGTCGGCAGGGCATCCAGGCCGAGCTCGCGGCTCACGATGGCCGACGTCGGAATCTGCACCGAGCCGGCGATCTCGAACTTGTATCCGTCGAAAAGCTCGACGGTGGAAGCCATTCCGCCCGCATACAGCTTGAAGTCCAGGCACAGCGTGCGCAGCCCGGCCTTCTGAAGTAGTGCGGCCGCGGTCAGTCCGTTGTGACCCGCGCCTACGACGATCGCGTCAAAGTCCGTCATGGGCTGAGGCTGACATGGGGAGAAAGTTTTGTCAATAATGACGAAACTTTGGTCTAGGCGGTGCCCACGATCCCCTTTTGCAGGGTCTGCAGCGCCTCCCGGGTCAACCGGGTCAACTCGGGTAGCGTCCGGTCCTCCCCCAGCATCCAGACCTCCATCGCGCCGAACACCGCTGCGGCGATACACCGTGCGATGACGGTGATCCGCATCCGGTCATCGGTACCGGGCTTGGGCGGGTCATCCCCGCCGAGATGCTCCTCGATGGCGTCGGCGAAATCCGTTTCGACCTGACGGATGTGCCGCACGATCCGGCCCGGGTCGAGTTCCTGGGCCCGCAGTGCCGGGATTTCGGCGACCGCCCAGTCGTCGTACGGTCTGGCCAGGATCGCCGACTGCACGGCCTCGATGATCGACTCGTCGGGCGAGCGTTTCGCCAGCGCCGACCGGAACCAGTGCAGGCCGACGTCGTAGTCGGCGAACAACAGGTCGTGCTTCGACGCGAAGTGCCGATAGAAGGTCCGCAGCGACACCCCGGCGTCGGCCGCGATCTGCTCGGCAGAGGTCTGCTCAACGCCCTGCGCGAGGAAACGGACCACCGCCGCCTGCCGAAGCGCCTCTCGCGTGCGCTCGCTGCGCGCCGTCTGTGCAGGTCGAACCATGGGCGTAAATTACCCCACGGCGGTTATGTCAATATTGACAAAACTCAAATCGGCCGAAAGACTCCGCCTATGGTTTCGCTTCTCGTGCACGCGATCCTCGGCATCGCGGTCATCGCCTTCGTCGTCAAATCGAATCCGGCCATCTTCAAGCGCGTTGCGACAGGCCCTCAATTGTCGAAGCTGGAGATCGCCTACTGGGCCATCGGCATCATCTCGCTGCCGCTGTGCTGGTACTTCAACATCCGCTACGTCTACACCTATGCAGACAACCCGTTCTGGGGCCAGGGCGACTGGACCGAGTTCATCAGGATGGGATATGCGAACTACTCGTCCAGCTCACAGGTCCTCGACTACACCATCATCAACGTGATCCTGTTGCCGCTGTTCACCATCGTCGACGGGTACCGGCGCGGCATTCGCCGTCCGTGGTTGTTCTTCGTGTCCAGTCTGTTCACCAGCTGCGTGTTCGCCTTCGCCTTCTACTTCGCGACCATCGAGCGGCAGCGCAGGCAAGAGCTCGCGACGTCGCCAGCCGAATCGGTGGCCTGACACCCTTTGGGGTCCGCATACAGTTGGAGGATGCTCGACGACGATCTGCGGCGGGGAGAGCGGTGAGGGTCCACCATCTCAACTGCGGCACCATGCACCCTGTTCGCGGTCCTGAGTGCGTGTGTCATGTGCTGCTAGTGGAGACCGACAACGGATTGGTCCTCGTCGATGCCGGATTCGGAATCGACGACTGCGCCGACCCGAAGGAGCGGGTGGGACCGGTCCGGTTCATCACCCGACCTGTGTTCGAGTCCACCGAGGCGCCTGCACACCAGCTCGACCGATTGGGGTTCCGCCGCGACGATGTTCGCCACATCGTGCTCACCCACCTCGATACCGACCATGTCGGCGGTGCAGCGGACTTCCCGAACGCGCGAATTCACGTCACCTCTGCCGAGGCAGTTGCAGCGTTCGCCACCCCCACCCGCGCAGAGAGATACAGGTACGGCCGACAGCAGTGGGTGAAAGACCGCGACGTCGTCGAACACGACCCGCAGGGGGAGCCTTGGCGAGGGTTCGCGGCGGCCAAGGAACTCGTCGACATCGCTCCCGGCATCGTGCTGGTCTCGCTGCCCGGCCACACCCGGGGCCACGCCTGCGTCGCGGTCGATGCGGGCCATCGCTGGGTGCTGCACTGCGGGGACGCCTTCTACCACTACGGCTCTCTGGACGGCAGTCACGTACCGCGCACCCTGTGGGCCATGGAAACCGCGGTCGCTTTCGACCGAAAGAAAATGGTGGACAACCACTCTCGGCTATCAGAGCTCTATGCCAAGGCAGAGCCGGACCTCTGCATTGCGCCAGCGCACGACTTGAAACTGTACGAACGCGCCAAGGCGACGGCCGAGGTCTCCGGCTAGGGCACCAGCACAACTTTCCCGACGTTCTCGCGCGCAGCCAGAATCCGGTGTGCCTCAGCCGCGTTGGCGAACGGCACAGCCTGGTGGACGACTGGGACGGCGACGCCGTCGGCCAGCGCCGTGCTGAGCGGGCCGATCCACGGCTCCAGCGAGCCGCGGTCGTCCCACAGCTTGAGCATGTTCAGCCCGATGACCGCTTTGGAGTCCGAGAGCTGCTTGACGAGATTGAAGCCTCGAAGCATCGGCAGCAGCTGCGGCAGCGCGGTGCGCAGCGATCGCTTCTCGCCCTGCTGCATTGCGGAGAACCCATATGCAATGATCCGGCCACCCGGGCGGATCAGGTCGTAGGACCGCTTCAGCGACTTCCCGCCCATCGCGTCGAGAACGATGTCGTACGGCGGCAACCCTTTCCACCAACCGTCCTTTCGGTAGTCGATGGCGCGGTCGACGCCGAACTCCGCCAGGCGCGCGTGCTTACCCGGCGACGCAGTCCCGTGTATCTCGGCACCCGCGGCCTTGGCCAACTGGATCGCCGCGATTCCGACGCCGCCCGCCGCTGCGTGGATCAGCACACGCTCACCGGCGCGCAACGACCCATACCCGTGCAGCGCCGCCCACGCCGTGGCGTAGTTGACCGGTATCGCCGCGCCCTGCTCGAAGCTCAGCGATTCAGGTAGGGGGATCGCGTCGGCCGCCGCAATGTTGACGATTTCGGCATAGCCGCCGAAACGCGTTCCGCCGAAGACGCGTTCGCCGACGCGTGCCGGGTCGACGCCGTCTCCGACGGCCTCGATGGTGCCCGCCACCTCGTAGCCGACGACGCAGGGCGGCTTGGGTGCGTCGGGGTAGAGGCCGACTCGAGCAAGGTGATCGGCGAAGTTCACCCCGGCGGCACGGACGGCGATCCTCACTTGGCCCGCCGACGGCGGCGGCGGATCCGGCCGCTCTTGGGTCTGCAGGACGGAGAGGTCACCGTGCTTGGTGATGACGACGGCGCGCATACGCAGATCAGACCGTCGCGACGGAGGGCTGCTGCTGCGCGCGGCTCCTGAGGCGGCCGAGGACCGTGCCGAGCAGGTCGTAGTAATGGGTGGGCGCCACCCGGGTCAGGATGTCGAAGAGGTAGGCATCGGGACCGACAAGGATGCGCGCCTTGCCGGCCTCGACACCCTTGTGGATGATCTCGGCGGCCTTGTCGGGCTGCGTCATGGTGATCGCGGCGAACTCCTGCGCCATCTGTTCGTGGCTGCGGCCGCGTCCGTTCGGGTCCTTGCGGAATCGGGCGTTGCGCACGATGTTGGTGTTGATCCCGCCCGGGTGCACATTGATGGCGGTCACACCCGTGCCGCGCAGTTCTTGACGCAGCGAATCGGTGAAGCCGCGGACGGCGAATTTCGCTGAGCAGTAGGCACTTTGGTTCGGCATGCCCGCCAGGCCGAACACACTGGAAGTGTTCACGATTGCACCGGAGTCCTGCTCGACCAGAATCGGCAGAAACGCCCGCGTTCCGTTGACGACACCGTGAAAGTTGATGTCCCACAACCAGTTGTCGTCGTCAGGGTTCGCATCGAGCACACTGGACGCGACGGCGACGCCCGCATTGTTGAAGACCGCACCCAGCGGGGCGGGCGCCCAGCCGCGCACCTCCGCAGCGAAGTCGCGTTGGGCGTCGGCGTCACGGACGTCGAGCACCCGCGTCAGGCTCGGGCCGGTGAGGCCGGCCTCGGTCTCCTTCAGACCCAACTCATCGATGTCGGTGAGGGCGACCGGGCAGCCGTGGGTCGAGAGTCGTTGTGCCAGCGCGCGGCCGATGCCCGATGCCGCGCCCGAGATGACGGCGGTCCGGCCACTGATCTTTCTTTTGCTCATGCCTCGACTCCTGTTCGCTCCGGGCCTCGCTCGTTCCTCGCTGCGATCCTCACTCGCACTCGTCTTCGGGTGCTCATTGGTGATGCTCCTTCAGTTCGGTGTGGTCGACCGGCGCCGACGCCACGTGGTCGGTGATCAGGTCCATGACGCGTCCCCACGCGCCTGCCGGTAGGTCGTGGCCCATGCCCGCGATGGTCTCCAGCCGTGCCCCGGGGATGGCACGCGCCGTTGCGGCGCCCCCGGTCGGATTGACCATCCGGTCCCGGTCGCCGTGGATCACCAGGGTCGGCACATCGATGGCGCGGAGTTCGGCGGTGCGATCACCGGAGCGGAAGATTCCCGCGAGTTGGCGCGGGGTGCCTGCACTCGTCGGGTCGCGATCCCAGCCGGTGGCGGCCCTCTCGCGCACGCGCTGTTCGTCGAATGGGAAACCGTGCGAGCCGATGTGACGGAAGATCGCCATGTCGCGCTCGATCGCCTCCAACTGCGTACGCGGCGGTTTGGCGGTCGCCAACCGCCGCCACGTCGAAATCGCCGGGCGACCGATTCGGGGCGCACCCGTGGTGGACATGATCGACGTCAGCGTGCGCACCCGGCCCGGATAGTGAGCGGCAACAGTCTGGGCGATCATCCCGCCCATCGAAATACCGGCCAGATGCACATCCTGGTAGCCGAGCACGTCGAGCAGGCCGACGGTGTCCCGCGCCATGTCACCGAGGTGGTACTGCCGTGGATGGCTACCCCCGCGCAGGATGGCGAGCGGCTTCGGCGGCGGATAGTCCATATGCGTCGACCGACCGACGTCGCGGTTGTCGAAGCGGATGACACAATGACCGCGTCCGGCCAGGGCGGTGGCGAAATCGGTCGGCCATGAGCCGTGCAGCTGCTGACCCAGCCCGCCAATGAGCACGATCGGCGGATCATCCGGGTTGCCGATCTGTTCGTAGCACAGTTCGATTCCGCGGCCGACGTCGACGACCACCTGCTGTTGGGTCATGCCGTCGCCCGCTCGGAATTTCTGCGAGTCGTTGATTTCGATCCCACCCTTCGTCGGTAGACCACGGCGCGCCCGCCGCGTGCTGGTGCAGTGGCCACGCCGCGCGAGTGAATGCGCTCGCCAACGGCATACGTTGTGCCGAACTCGAATTCACGCAACAACGTCCGGAGCGTGACGTTCATCTCCATGTTGGCGAAGGCGGCACCGATGCACCGACGGATGCCTCCGCCGTACGGAATCCAGGTGTGTGTGTCCGGGTTGCCGCCGAGGAAGCGGTCCGGGTTGAACGCCTTCGGATTCGCGAAGTTCTGCTCGGACGCGTGTGACATGGTGATGCTCGCGATGACCGCGTGGTTCTCGGGGATGACCCACTCGCCCAATCGGATTCGTTGACGGGCGACCCTGATGGTCGCCTCCACCACGGGTCGGATGCGCTGGACTTCCCAGATCGTGGCCTGCAGCAACTCCGACCCACCCGCGTCGACCTCGGCGGTGAGCCGGGTCAGCAGGCGCGGATGCCTCCGCAGCCGCTCGACCGTCCACGCCAGCGTGGTCGCCGTTGTCTCATGGCCGGCCGACAGCAGTGTGAGCAGCTCGTCGGCGATGTGATCGTCGGAGATCGGCGAGCCGTCGTCATAACGCGCCGCCAACATCAGGGCGAGCACGTCGTTTCGTTCTTCGAACGCCGGATCGTTGCGCGCCTCGGCGATGAGGTCGGCGATGATCTCGTTGTAGCGCTTGCGGTATCGCTGGACCCGTCCCCATGGGCTCCACGGTCCGAGATCGCGCCGGAAAGCCGCCGGCATCACCGCCATTCGCGATGCCAGTGGGATCATCGGCGGGAACAACTCCCGCAGTTCGTCGAACGCGGTGCCCTGCGCACCGAACACGGTGCGCAGGATGGCATTGAGGGTGATGCGCATCATCGGCTGCAGTGATTCGAACTCCCGGCCTTCGGGCCAGCTCGCGATCTCGCGCATCACTTCTTCTTCGACGATCGCTTCGTAGCCGATCATCCGCTTGCCGTGGAACGGCGGGACGAGCAGCTTGCGACGCGCACGGTGCTCGTCGCCGTCCAGGCTGAACGTCGAGCCCGGACCGAGCACGGTGCCGAGATTGGACGCCCGGCCGACGAGGTCGCTGCTCGTGGTGAAGAGATCTTTGATCAACACGGGGTCGCTGATCACGGCGGTTTCGCCGAATATCGGCAGGTTCACCGTGAACGCGCTGCCGTAGCGCCGGCCGATCGAGGCGACCGCGCGGTGCCGCGCGGTGAGGAAGCCGATGCCCATGACAGCTTTCGGTATCCGCGGCCCTGGCGGCAGCCGCACCGGGTCCGTCGTTGCCTCACCCATGTCGCCCCTCCGTGTGGTACTCCAAGGTACCGATCACGGTACGCGACCGTACCGTCGACGACAACCCCCCTTGTACAGATGTGCAATAACGGGTGGTGTCGCTGTTGCGAAAGTCGGCCACAGCGGCCCACGGGCACACCTAGCCTTTGAGCATCCACGTTGCCTTTGAGCATCCACGTTCCGAGGAGCACATATGGGTTTCATGACGCCGAATCTGCCTGCGGTCGATCACGAAGCATTCGTGCGCCTGCCACTGAGAGACCGGATCAAGATCTTGGTTCTCAAGTGGGTCGACTACGGCTACGGCGTGCCGCGAATGATCCACGTCCTCTACATCGCCAAGCTGGTGGTCTTCTACGCAATCGCCGGCATCGCGATCGCCACCGCCACCTCCGGCCTGCCTGCGTTCTGGCATGTGTCGGAGTGGTGGGACCAGCCGATCGTCTATCAGAAAGCGATTCTGTGGACGGTGCTGCTCGAGGCCCTCGGCCTTGCGGGATCGTGGGGACCGCTGGCGGGCAAGACCAAGCCGATGACCGGTGGCTACCGATTTTGGGCCAGGCCCAACACCATTCGGCTGCGGCCATGGCGGCGGGTGCCGTTCACCGCAGGTAACCGGAGGACCTGGTTCGACATCGCGCTGTACGTCGCGTTGCTCGTCAGTCTCGTTGTGCCACTGCTGCTCTCCGGTGTACACAGCGAGTCGCTGTCAGCGGTGCTGCCCGCCAATACCTCCGGCTTGGTGAACCCGGCACTGCTCATCGCACCCATCGTGCTGCTGGTGCTGATCGGCTTGCGGGACAAGACCATTTTCCTTGCGGCCCGCGGTGAGCAGTACCTGCCCGCTTTGGTCTTCTTCGCGACGCTGCCATTCGTCGACATGATCATCGCGGGCAAGCTGCTGATCTTCACCGTCTGGTTCTGGGCGGGCGTCTCCAAGTTCGGCCTGCACTTCACCAGCGTCATTCCGCCGATGGTCAGCAACAGCCCGTCGATGCCGTTGAAGTGGTTGAAGCGGGCGCACTACCGCGCCCATCCGGACAACCTGCTGCCGTCACACCTTGCCAGCTTCATGGCGCACGGGCCAGGAACCGTCATCGAAATCATCGCGCCGCTGACGTTGCTGCTGTCACCGTGGCCGTGGCTGACGGTCATCGCGGTGGCGATCATGGTGTCGTTCCACCTATTCATCATTTCGACCTTCCCGCTCGCGGTGCCGGTCGAGTGGAACGCGTTGTTCGCCTACGCAGTCATCTTCCTGTTCTGGGCATTCCCGAACTGGCAGGGCTACGCGATCTGGCATATGTCGTCACCGTGGCTGACCGTCGTGCTCCTGGCCGCGCTGTGCTTCTTCCCGGTGCTGGGCAACTTCCGGCCCGACCTGGTGTCCTTCCTGCCCGCCATGCGGCAGTACGCGGGCAACTGGGCGTCGGCCACATGGGCCTTCGCGCCCGGCGCGGAAGAGAAGCTGAACCGGGTGACCCGCTCGGCGGGGAACCAGGTCGACCAGTTGATCGACTTCGGCTACGACCCGCTGGTGTCGGAGATCTTCGCTCAGCAGACGATCGGGTGGCGGGCGATGCACAGCCAGGGCCGCGGACTGTTCTCGGTGTTGCTGAAGAACCTCCCCGACATCGACAGCCGGTCCGTACGCGAGGGAGAGGTGGTGTGCAACACGCTGATCGGGTTCAACTTCGGCGACGGCCACCTTCACAACGAAGACCTGATCGAAGCCGTTCAGGACGAGGCACAGTTCGAGCCGGGAGAGCTCATCGTGGTGTGGGTCGAGTCGCAGCCGATCCACCGCAGGATCCAGCATTACAAGGTGATCGACCCGGCTCTTGGCGTGATCGAGCGCGGCACCTGGAACGTCAAGGACGCGGTGGCCGAACAGCCGTGGCTGCCCAACGGCCCGATTCCGCTCGACGTAACGTGGACCCGACCGGTGAGCCCGGCGCCGATGCGGCATGCTGATCAGCCATGACGCGCTGGCATCAACTCGAACCCGCGGACGCTGATTTCTTCCAGTCCGCTCCGCACGTTTTCACCTACCAGAGACGCTTCGCCGCCTCCCCCGCCCAGGTCTGGGAGCAGCTCACGTCGGATGCCTCGATCGCGGCGTGGGGTCCGGCGACGAAGGAAGTGAACTGGACGTCGCCACGCCCGTTCCGCGTCGGCACGACGCGGGAGGTGGTCGCACTCGGCGGCGCGACCATGCGCGAACGCTTCTTCCGCTGGGATGAGGGCAGCGGCCACTCCTTCGCCGCCTACGAGTCCACCCTGCCGCTGTTCAAGCGCTTCGCCGAGGACTACATCGTCGAAGCCGACGGCGACGACACCCTGTTCACATGGGTCGTCGCGATCGAACCGAAGGATGCACTGGCCTTGCCGTTCAAGGTGATCGCGCCGGCGGTCAAGGCCGCGTTCGGGCGGATACCCAGTGACGGTCAACGGTTTTGGGCGAAGAACTCCAAGCGCGGATAGCACGAGTTGGTGGCCAGGGCCGGGATCGAACCGGCGACCTTCCGCTTTTCAGACGGAGTCGAAGCTTGAACCGATGCTTTCGTGCTGGTCAGGTAGGGCGAACTCACTCTAATTGGACGTCCTGGAGCACCCGCACTGGCGGTTTGGCCCCATTTTGGCCCCATCCTTCCCAACATCGAATCGGTGCAGGGGTTGAGACGCATCGAGCCGGTGCCCTGAAATAGATCCGATTTGAGAATTGTCAGCGAGCGGCGCCGCAGAATCACTCCGCATCGTCGAGCGGCTATCGATCGGACCACTATTTCCCGCCGTTGGTCTGCATTTTCTCGTGAGTGCGCGAGCGAGCGTGTCAGGCGGTTGCAACCTTGTTGGACTTTGTCCGGTTGCACCGCCAGCACAGAGTCTGGAGATTGTCGGGCATCGACATTCCACCCCTCGAGATTGGAATAACGTGATCCACCTCGAGAAGCAGGTGAGGCTCCGTTGCGAGCGACACCGAGCAGTACTGGCAGGTGTGGGTGTGGTTGTCACGGGCCTTTATGGAGTTGCGCAGCCTGGTGGTCATCAGGGCGCGCTGGCTGGCAGCACTCTTCTCCAGCGGATCTTCTGGGACAACGTGTCGATGAGCGCGTCGATTGTTGGCGTGTTGAACGTGACGGTTGCACGCTGCGAGCTGTTGCCGCCAGCGCTCACGTATTCAAAGACGTACACGGCGTATGGAACGGTGGTCGGCGATAGCTCGACTCCGACGTGTTGCATGAACTCGTCCGCGTAATGCTCCAGGATGACGCGGGCGGGTTAACCGACTTGGTGATGCTCACCTCACGCTGCTGAAGGTTGTAGACGGCATTTTCGAGTCGAGTGATGCTGTCGCCCAGGTTCTCCACGTCGGCAAGGTTGGTCTGGTCAGCTTTGATGTTGAAGTACTTCATCACGTACTTAAGAGGATCGCCACTGGCGTTACGTACGACCTGCAGCGAACAGTTGTGCACATTCGGTGCTTGATAATTCGCCAGTTCCGATCCTGGCGGTAATTCCAACGACTGGTGTTCTGGAACGACGCTGGACGAGGTACCAAGCTCGGACGATCCACGGCTGCGAATTTCGGAGATGTAGCGGGCAAGTTCGTTGTGCTCCGCAACAAATGATCCGATCCCGTTCTTGTGAGCCAGAAATTCTTCGCTGGCGAAGTATCGCTCCTTGAGAATGTACCGACCGATCCGATACGAAGCCCAGCCCCGTGAGACCGGCGTCATCTTTGACTAGGTTTGCCATGCCTCGCTGGTCGTCCCTGGCGACACCATCCGCCTCTGTCGGGCTTTCGGACTCCTGCCCGTACATCGCCGTCGTAACCAGCTATAGGGAATGCTAGCCGTCGGCCTAAACACGTTCCTCGGCTGAGCCAGCCACAGTCGGTCAGCCGTTTTTCGCCAAAGTGAACTGGCATACGTCGGTGTAGCCGTCACGGAACAGGTCGGCGCAACCGGTGAGGTACTTCATGTAGCGCTGGTAGACCTCTTCGGATTGAACCGCAATCGCCTGCTCGCGGTGGCTCTGCAGCGTTGCCGCCCAGATGTCCAGCGTGCGAGCGTAGTGAAGCTGCAGCGGCTGGACGCGGGCCACTCGAAAACCGGCTTTTACCGCGTGTTGCTGGACTTGGGCGACCAAGGGCAGCTCTCCGCCGGGAAAAATCTCATCCATGATGAACAAGATGAACTTCAGCAGTTTCGCCGGTAGCTTCAGCCCCCGCTTCTGGACCTCTTCCATGCTCGCTCTGACGATCGTATGCAGCAGCATCACGCCATCGGGGGGAAGCACGGAGTGGGCCATGGTGAAGAAGTCGTCGTAGCGAGCTTTGCCGAAGTGCTCGAACGCGCCGATCGACACGATCCGGTCTACCGGTTCGCGAAACTCCTCCCAGCCGGCCAAGTACACCCGCCGGCTTCGCGTACTGTCCATCGCACGGAACAACCGGTCAACGGCGATGGCCTGGTTTCTGCTCAAGGTCAGGCCGACGACGTTGACGTCGTATTTCTGCACGGCACGCCGCAGCGTGGCGCCCCAGCCGCAGCCAACGTCGAGCAGCGTCATGCCAGGCTGCAGCCCTAGCTTGTCCAAGGCCAGGTCGATTTTGGCGATTTGGGCCTGCTCCAGGGTCATGTCGTCGCGCTCGAAGTAGGCGCAGCTGTAGGTCTGGGTCGGATCGAGGAAGAGCCGGAAGAACTCATCGGACAGGTCGTAATGAGCCTGGACGTTCTCGAAATCCGGTCTCAGGCCGGTCCTTTCCCCACCCCTAGGCACCGACGCCATGGCGCGAGATTATGCGCCGACCCACATCGACGCAATAGCCGGCGGCGATTGCGGCGCTATAGTCGCCAGCCTGGTGGGGCGATCCGCCAAGCATGGTGATGACGCTGGTTACCACCGGCTGCCGTCGGCTTCGATGACCTCATCGTGGATCCTGCTGACCACGCCGATCTTTTTGATGACGAACTCGACAACATCGCCGCGGCTCTCGACTCGCTCGACGACCTGACTCGGGACGCAAGCCCGGGCAGGCCAGCTGCGTCAGTTCATATTGGCCCCATTTTGGCCCCATTAACCGGACCGAACCCAAAGGTTCTGCGATTGAGTTCTGCGGCGGAATGCCGTCTGAGCTGCGTTAATACTTGTGGCCAGGGCCGGGATCGAACCGGCGACCTTCCGCTTTTCAGGCGGACGCTCATACCAACTGAGCTACCTGGCCCGACGGCACCGCTGTGCCTCGCCGCCGTGGCGACCCTGACGGGACTCGAACCCGCGACCTCCGCCGTGACAGGGCGGCGCGCTAACCAACTGCGCCACAGGGCCTTGCTACTACATCTTCTCTCGCGTGCCCGCGAAGCGGGTACCCCCTACGGGATTCGAACCCGCGCTACCGCCTTGAAAGGGCGGCGTCCTAGGCCGCTAGACGAAGGGGGCCACTGCCGAATCTCTCCGGGGTACTCGCAACGCAAATCATGCTGGGAGCCTCGATAGCTTAGGGTACCGGCGCCCCAATCCTCAAACGAGATGCCTGACCCGAGGCAGTATCCTTTCTGAGGTCCAGATCCACACTGCCCCTATAGCTCAGTTGGTAGAGCTACGGACTTTTAATCCGCAGGTCCTAGGTTCGAGTCCTAGTGGGGGCACCAGAAAGACTAGTTCAGCGGCAGTATCTAGCCACCTTAATCAGTTGACACGCTGCATCAGTCCGCAGCCAGTCCGCAGGGAGTAAGCTGGGGGCATGCTCAAGCGCAGTTCACGGGCAGGTGTTGAGGACCGGTGGCACCGACCACCCCGACGCGGCGAACAGCTGCCGTACCCGGCCGATCACCCCGGACCCGGTCATTGGTGCATGGACCCTAAGCACGCCACCGCTGGCACTCTGGTGACGACTGCGCGCCACCGGCAGGGCAAGCGATGGATGGCCCGATGGGTAGACCACGACGGCCAAGAGCGAACCAAGGCGTTCGACCGCAAAGCCGACGCCGAGCGTCACAGGGTTGAGGTCACCACCCAACTGACCACCGGCACCTACGCTGACCCCCGACGAGGGGCGGTCACGTTCGGCACCATCGCTGAACCTTGGTTTGACTCCAAGAGCGGATTGAAGGCCAAGACGCGCGCCGGGTACCGCTCGCTACTTGATGTCGTCGTGCTGCCTCGCTGGGGCGAGACTCCGCTCCGAGACATCACCCACGCCGACGTTCAGTCATGGGTGCACAAGCTCGCCACGGACCCGGACGCACGGCAGCGGAAGGCATCCAAACAACCGGCGGAGGACGACCACAAGGGACTGTCAGCGGCAAGGGTGGTGCAGGCATACCAAGTGCTAGACCAGGTGCTCAGATTCGCCGTGCGGGCACGGTATATCAGTCTGAATCCTGCTGCCGACGTACAGCTTCCCCGCAAGGTGGTCCCGGAGAAAACACCGCTCACACATGAGCAGGTACGCCAGATCGCCGACGCCGCTGGGGATTTGCGGACGGCATGGTCTATGTCCTGGGCTACGGCGGTTTGCGGTATGGGGAGCTTGCGGCACTCCGAGTCGGAGACGTTGACGTGAGGCGACGGCGCCTCACGGTGTCGCGGTCAGTGACCGACGTGGCGAAGATGGGCATGGTGGAGGGAACCACCAAGACTCACCAGACCCGTTCTGTCCCGTTGCCTGCGTTCGTCATGGACCTCGTTGCGGAGCAGATCAAGGGCCGGTCACCGGATGAGTTGGTGTTTCCCCACAACGACGGCAGTTGGATTCCCCGCGACTGGTTCGCCTTGAGACTCGACAAGGCCAGCAGCACTGTCGGTTTGATTGGCGTGACTCCTCACGTCCTGCGGCACACTGCGGGATCCTTGCCGTTGCCTCGGGTGCGTCCGTGGTGACCGTGTCAGAAGCTCCTAGGTCACCAGTCCCCCATAACGACCATGAATGTCTACGCCCATCAGCTCCCGGACGACTTCGACAACCTGGCCGCTGCAATGGACACAGCAGCACGCGCGGCGGGGAGCATCGTCGCAGGTCAGGTGGAGAGCTGATCGGGCTTCCATCCACATAAGAGACGGCACACCTTCGCTAACGATGGCTTCGTGGCAGTGGCTCCGAGGGCGGGATTGATGTCTAAATGGCAGGTGGACCCTCCGACGACATGATCGACCGCTACACCGGGGCTAGTGCGTCGGAAAGGACAGCGGATGAGGCTAGCGGGTTCGATCTCTAGCCGCAGTTTTTGTGAAGTTCATCACATCCTCGCAGGTCAAAATCACATCCTCGCAATCAAACAGCGCTCTACTGACATTAATTGGGGGGTTAAGGTACCGGAGCCAACCTCCTGACCAGGCATTATGTGTTTTACGTTGATGTGAGGCAGCTATTTCCGCTGGTCGTATCACTAGCTAACCCCTCATTTGCTCCATCCCAGGTCAGAGTGCCGCCAGCAAAATCTGCGATCCTCAAAACGTGGCATAGCGTCGTCCACGTGACCACAACTATGACTCAAGGCGAGCGCTCACTACTCGGCATCCAGGAAGCGTCCGAACTTCTCGGCATTCCACCCGCAACCCTTCGTTGGTACAGGGCCACGGCGGTGGGGCCTAAGTCGTTTAAGGTCGGTCGCCGCGTGCGGTACTGGCGCAGCGACTGCCTGGACTGGCTTGCGTCCCAAGAGTCCAAGACGGCTGTCGGCGGTGTGAAGTGAATCGGTGGGTCTCGTTCACTTATCACGGCAGAGCCTTCGACACTCCCGGCGGTTTCAGTGGCTTCGTCGGCGCCAACGATGGCAGCGGAACGGTGCACGCCAGGAACGTCACTCATCGTGGTCGGACCCGAACAGGAGCGTAGAAACTTCTGGCTGGAGTCCAGTCCTGACGAGCAATCGGGTTGGCAGAGAGCATCATCGATGCTGCCGAGCACGCGAAGGGTGGTGAAGTGAGGAGCCGGCCGCTGGAGTCCAGAGGACGACGTTCGCGGACATTTCCGCACCCGCTCGGGGCTATGGAGTTCGACTACTGGCACGAGGACGGGCACTGCCGCCGTTCCTTCATCACAAACGAGTGGTTCCTCGTCACAGAGTCGTCCAAGCATTGCCCCTCCTTTGGCGAAGTCTGCGTCTGCATTGTGGGCGTGCAGGAAGAGTCAGGCCGCATCGATGCGCGTAGTCTGTCTCGACTCCGACAGTCGAATGAACTCCGTTCAGGCAAGGGAACTTGCGGCCATATTGATGGACGCAGCAGACGCACTGGATGGTATGGGTGAGTGCAGTTCCGCTGTGGGAGACGGGCGATGAGCGTCGTATCCGGTGCCAAGCGATGTGAAGTCACCGACGTGACGGTTGAGCGCCAATCGACTGCTCTGTCAGGCGTAGTCACAGGAACTCAGCTACAGGCCGCATCGATTCCTCCGCTGGTGTGGACTATCAGCGGTCTCTTGCCTGAAGGTTTGGGAATCTTGGCTGCGCGACCGAAAGCGGGAAAGAGTTGCCTCGCTCTCGGCATCGGGTTGGCTGTGGCTGCGGGCAAGTCAGTTCTTGGCGTTGAGGTTGAGCAGCGTCCAGTGCTCTACCTCGCGCTGGAGGATGGTTGGCGGCGGCTTGGCGACAGGTGCCGCAACATGCTGGGCGACTGCGAAGAGTTTCCGGCTGCAATTGAGTTCATGATTGACGCCAAGGATGCTATCGAGCAAGCCGAAGCATTTGTCGCCATGAACGACACCGGCCTGATCATTCTCGACACACTCGCGGTGGTGAAACCGGAACGACGCGCCCGAGATGACGCTTACGCTAAAGACTACGGCTTCATTCGCAGATTGAAAGCTCTGGCGAAGCCGGGGATCACCGTCCTCGTCGTGCACCACACTCGTAAGGCCGACAGCGAGGGAAGCTTTCTCGACGCCGTATCGGGTACTCACGGGATCGCCGGCGCCGCGGACTTCGTCATGGTCCTGGATCGAAAAGACAACGAACGCAACGGCGTTTTGCACATAACAGGCCGGGACGTAGAAGAAGCCAGCTATTCGCTGATCTTCGAGTGCGGAAAGTGGAGCGCAGACGGCAACGGCCTGGAGGAAGCCGCACAGCGAGCGAACGAGAATCAGCTTGGGCACACCAAGCGGCTTGTGCTGCAGTTCGTCAACTCGCGACCGCTGACTAGAACGGCGCATGTCGTTGAGAACCTGGATATTACACCAGAGGCGGCACGCCAAACACTCTCCCGGCTTACTCAGGAGGGCCGAATCAAGCGGTTTTCTCATGGTGTGTATGTCCCTGTCACACAGTCACAGTCATGCGAAATGGCCACCTCAGGCCTGATAACTGGGCGTGACAACTCACTGTCGGACTGTCACACCGTCACTACACCGAGGGACCGCGTGACAACGCAACACGAAATGTCACAACGGATGTCACAGTCTGAATCACCTCGTAGCCAGGGCGAACACACCGACCGTGACACTGTGACAAGGAATTTAGAATCCCTGCAGAGTTGGCACTCACCTTCACAGCCGGAAACTACGTTTGGTGACATCCCCGATGTGCGACAGGATCTCCCTTTCTCCCATCTAGGCCCGCCGAAGGCGGAACATCGGCCGACCGAAACACCCAATGCGAGGCATTGTAGGTACGGGCTGCGGCCAAACAGCCTATGGGCACTGGTATTACGGCGACATCTATCGCTGCGCCGAGCACGCCGAAGAGTGGATCGCGGAACAGGAGACATTTTGAACCGCACATCCGTGGAAAGGACATTCGCTAGCGTAGCGACGTGTGCCGAACCGCAATACTCGGGTCTGATCGAGTGAGCACCGCTCTTCCCTCGCGGCACCGGTTGCTCCGCGCAAATCCCATCGCCAACCGACACCGACACATCCGCACAGAAGAAGGAACAGGACCATGACAAGTGACGACATGAACACCCGTGGAGAAAAGCAATCAACGATCACTGCGGGGCGCTCGAAACGTTCACTCTGCGGTTGGTCCTGGCGCAACTACGCCATGACGTGGACCACCTAAGCATCGTGCTTAGACGACATCCGACGTGCGGCCCCGGTTTCCTGTGGGGCGTCGCCGTCCTGCTCAGCGCGGTCGCGGCGGACGGCGCCGCCGTTTGTGCGGCGACGACCGACAACCGCGGCCCGAAAAGTCGCGCTGGCTTACCGCCAGAGCGTTTACCTAGGGGGGCGGGACGCGTGGCGGCTGGTGCTCGCGCAACTCACGGACCCGACGCCGTGGGCGACGTGCTAGAGGACATCGAGAATCAGGGCGGTCTCGATCTCGTCGAGCGCGTCGTTATTCTCTCAACGGCATGGTGGCCCAGTGGTCGTGCAACAGTGCGGCGGCAATCGGAAAGCCGCAGCCCGAAACGTCGAGGCCCAGCTCGCGGAAGCGCTAAGTCGCCCGACAGAGTGAGTGTCACGGTGCGCGGTTGATGGAGGGTCGATCGGCGAGCGCTCGATGTCAGTACGAAATCCTCACACCCTCTCTTCAATTCGCGCCGTCCGGTCCTTCACACCTGATGCCGAAAAACCACATGCACACCAACTCGAAGCGGCACCTGCGTTACGAGCCAGGCACCAGATGATCAGGGTCCAACCACCGCAACATGGGGCACCTCACCCTGACATTGAGTCGGCGTTAATCAGCTCCTATCTTCTGGAACCCTGTGTCATGGCGACGTAACTTTCTCGGTGAAGGTGGCACTCCGACGACGCACGTGTCACGCCGAACGACATATCATGTTTGCCTGGGGGCGTACCCGTTCCAGGACTTCGCCGGACACTCAGGCAACAGCGCCGCATCCCCCTAGTGCAAAATTCCGTCCCAAAGTTATTCGCTTACGCCTCTGACCTGGTCAAACGTCCCTCCGCCCTACCCTCAATGCTTCAGCTGCCGGTTACAAGCAAAGTCGCAGGGTCGCCAAACAGGCGAGTGTCAGCGCTGATCGCTTCACGCGGATGCGCGACTGTGACATACCTGCGTGGAGGTTGTGGCTAGACAGCTTGTGCGCGGCCGTTGCACTGCCCTTGCTGGAGGCTCGCGGCGCATTGCGTCACTCACCTTTGGACTACCGAGCTGTACGTCACCCCTCGTTTCCCAGGTCACCAGCCTGCTCAGCCCTTCCCGTCGTCACGACATCGTCCGGCGCTAGTCGGGCTTTGCGGTCTGGCGCAGCTGTCCTCGTCTTGCCCGGTGGGGATTATGACGCGTATCGGCCGACTCGAAGGGCGAACGTCGTCGACTTCGGCGGGCGAAAAGGCTACGTCAGCACCGCACTTGCGGCCGGTGTGCCGATTGTGCCGATGGTATCGATCGGCGGCCAGGAGACTCAGCTGTTCCTGACGCAAGGTACGGGTTTAGCGAAGCGATTGGGACTCGGGCGCTTACGGGTTGGGATCTTGCCGCTCAGTATCGGGTTTCCGTTCGGCCTGAGCGTCTTCGTCCCACCCAATGTCCCGCTTCCGGCGAAGATTGTCACGCAGGTGTTGGAGCCGATCGACATCGTCCGCCAGTTCGGTGAGCATCCGGATGTCGATGCGGTTGACGAGCACGTCCGCTCAATGATGCAGGAGGCGCTTGACGAATTGGGACAACAACGCCGTTTTCCGTTCCTGGGATAACCGCTTTGACTGCTTCGCTCACCCGCACGTCGTTGACCTCATGTATCGAGGCGATACCCAGGACTTGAACTGCGTGTCAACTTTTTTCGCCGTTACTGAGTCGAAGCTGTTCGGCGTCATGCCCGCTGGGTGCCGTGCGGACGCATCAAAGACGCCGCTCATCATCTGTCGGATACAGACTTCTACCAACGCGCGGGCGCCGGTGTGTCCATCGATAGCGGTCGTTCATAGGACAGATCGCTGCGATCTCGTGTGCCCACGAGGTATCCCTTGTCAGTGAAGAAAGGGGACTGCAGAACCCGGGCATCGGCCAAGAACATTCCTTCGACTGTCGATCGGCGAACAGTGATGCGCCACAAGCTTTCCCGTCGATCCAAGCGGTCAATGTAGCGGCCAGTGATGAACTGGGCACTTTTCGCGTCGGGCCCAATGAGCACCACGATGACATAGCTTTCGGCGTGCGCAGTGTCCCCATGGATGTCGCAAGTGTGGGTGGTGATGTTATGTGTATGCACGCGCGAGGTCTCGGCGTGAGCTTTGTTCGCCCATTCGCCGTAGTCGGGCCCTGAGTTGAGGGCGTGGCCGTGCTCGTCGACTCCGTCACTGTGGTAAGCCGCCGTGATGAGGTCGATGTCGTGACGGTCGCAGCCGCGGGCATGGCGCGAGATGCAGTCGAGGATCTGCGTGCGATCCATCAGGTAGCGAACGTCTTGTCGAAGGGTGTCATGCCGCACGTACATGGTCATCGTCGTCCTGCCTCTCGCGTCGGTAGATGTCGACGCGTGTCGACGTCCGGTGGCACTATACGACTGTACAGCATCGGTCGGGTGTGACAATACGACTAATCGACAGATTGGGAGCCCATGACGACATCCCCGCGGCGTGTTGGCGCCGAAACGTCCAAGACTCGAGACGCGCTTCTCGACTGCGTCGAGAAGATGATGCTGGAAGAGGGCTATCCGAGCGTCACCTATCGGGCGCTCGCGACCAAGGCGGGCGTCACACCCAGTCTGGTGCAGTACTACTTCCCCAGTCTCGATGACATCTTCGTTGCTGCCATCAAGCGTTACTCCGAACGCGGTTTGAAGTATCTTGCTGAGGCGCTGGAGCGTCGTGCCGACGACCCGCTGCGCGCTGTGTGGGAGTACTCCTGGGAGGAGGCGACGGGCGCGCTGATCACCGAGTTCATGGCGCTTGGCAATCATCGCAAGTCCGTTCGCACCGAGATCGCCGCGGTGACCGAGAGCGTGCGCAGGATGCAACTGGACGCACTCGTCGCGAAGTATGGCAAGAACGCTCGACCGATCGGCGACCTGTCGCTTCCAGCGCTACAGCTGTTGATGTCGGGTCTTCCGAAGTTCCTCAACCTCGAAGAGGGCATCGGGGTGAAGTCGGCACATGATGAGGTCACGAAGGCCTTCGAGCGGTACATCGGCTCCGTGGAGCCGCGGGCCGAACCACCCAAGCGGAAGGCGAGCACTCGCCGACGCGCGACGGCGCGGACTCGCTAGGAGCCGGCGACTTTCAACAGTTAGACCGCTAACTTACGCCGCTCGATGGAGCGTCAGCGAGGTGTTGTCCGACATTGAGTCGCCGACACCACAACCGAGATGTGCTGTCTTGACTGTGCTCAAGCCGGATTGGCGTTCGAGGATCGGCCGCCGGCGCCGACTGCCATGGGGCCTAATGACGCCCGGCAACAATGTGCTCGTCTCTGATCAAGCCGTTGCGTCGTTACACGCGCCCACTTCCGTCTGGGCTTAGCGACGGTAGCCGAACGGCAGCTCTGTGGACACGTAAGCGGGGATGACGGTCGCGGGCGACGAGTTCATGGGGTGGGCGGTGCCGTCGCTGGTCGCCGGCGTGCGAGTTCGTGGTTTCAGCGTGGTCGCGTCACGGGTGGTCGCTGCTGAGATCCTCAGCGGAGAACGGTCCCGCCATCGATGTTGATCACCTGCCCGTTGATCCACGCGCCCTCTTCCGACAGCAGGAAGGCGACCAGCGCTGCCACATCTGCGGTCTCCCCACCCGTGGACCACGAATGCGACTCAGCGCGCTGGCCTCGAGTTCGGCCCACTGCGGGGCGGCGCGGATCGCCTCGGTGGCGGTGAATCCCGGAGCGACTGCGTTGCAGCGAATTCCTTCCTTCCCCCACCGAGACGCAACGTGTCGAGTCAACGCCCCGATCCCGGCCTTGGCGGTGGCGTAAGCAGGCCGCATAGGTTCACCTTGGAAAGCCGCGGCCGAGGACATGTTGACGATGGCGCCGCCGCCGCGGTCCAGAAGTTTCGGGATGACGTATTTCATCGCGGCGACGTAGCCGCGAAGGTTGACTGCCATCACGCGATCCCAGACGTCCAAGTCGATGTCGATACATCGGTGTCTGACCGCAGCGCGCCCATGTCCGCTCCGACGGTGAACAGAAAGTCCACGCCGCCGAAAGTGTCCCCGGCAGAGTCTACAAGTACCGCGACGATTCAGGTTCGGCCAGGTCGAAGGCCACCGGATGCGCGGATCCGCCCGCATCACAGATGCTCTCAGCGGTGCGTCGTGCTGCCGTCGATGGCGATATCGCCGACGACGACGTGGCAACCTTCGGCGCCGAGCCGAGCGGCCGTAGTTGCGCCGATACCGGTCGCACCACCGGCCACGACCGCAACCCGGCCGGCCAATCCCCGCAGGGCCACTCCCTCTCCCACCTGTCTTTGGTGATCGCCGTACCGAGACCAAGTCTGCAGCGGCATTTCACTCCTGCTGTACAGTCGTATAGTATTCCTCTAAGATTATCAGAGTATCGAGCGGAAGGGACTCATGGCCGGGATTTTCCGGGAACGACCAGGAGCAGAGGATCTCGCAGCAGCGACCGGGGAACCGGCGGTCGCGCTCGGCGACGACGTGTGGATGTCGGCCGGGGTATCAAACTCCTACGCAATCGGCACCGGCGACGGCAGGGTCATCGTCAACGGCGGAATGTTCTTCGAAGGCCCTTACGCCACAAGGCTTTCGCCGACATAGCCGGGCCTACCCGCGCCATCATCGTCACCCAGGGTCACGCCGATCATTTCGGCGGCGTGTACGCCTTGCGCGAGGCCGACACCGAGGTATTCATGCACGCCAATTACCGTTATTGGCGCGATGACACCGAGCGCTTGGGCGCCTACCGCGCTCCGAAGGCGTCTTTTGCATTCCAGAAGTTCACTGACGCCATCACGGGGCCCTCAAGGATGTCGATCCGGCGACTATCGACTTCAGCTTCCCTGAACCGACCATCACATTCGACCACCAGCCACGAATTCATTATCGGGGACCGCGCCTTCGAGCTGGCGTGGACACCGGGTGGTGAGACCACTGACTCGCTGGTCGTCGTGGCTTCCCGAGGATCGGATTTTGTTCACCGGCAACCTCTTCGGTCCGCTCTTCGGCCATGTTCCCAATCTAATGACGATCCGCGGTGACCGGTACCGTGACCCGATCCTTTACATCGAATCCCTCAACACGGTCTGGTCTTACGGTCCCGGCGGCTGATCACCGGTCATTTCGATCCCATCGAGGGCGCCGATCGATCGCCGAGGAAGTCACCGCGATGCGCGATGCGATGCAAGCCGTACACGACCACACCGTCGAACTAATGAACTCCGGCGCCGACGTCTACAGCGCAATGCGTGAAGTCACCATTCCCGAAAGTACCTCGACCTGGGGGAAGGTTACGGCAGGACGCCATGGAACGTGCGCGCAATTTGGGAGATGTACACCGGCTGGTTTCAGCACCGCTCGACCACCGAACTCTACGGCGCAGCCCCATCCTCGGTGTACCCCGATCTCGTCGATGCCGCCGGTGCCGACGCTCTCATCGCAGCGGCGCAGATGTACATCGCCGCAGGCCGCCCGGTACATGCCCTCCACCTCACCGACATCGTGCTTGGCGCCGACGCCTCGCACTCGGCGGCCCGAACCACCGCGATCAACGCACACGAAGCACTGCTGGCCGACACCGAAAACTTCTGGGAGAAAGCTTGGCTCAGCAAGACCATCAACGACTTGAGGACCATCCAATGAACACCCTCAACTTCGATTTCAGCGGTTCCAACGTTCTGGTGACCGGTGGTACCGCGGGCATCGGCAACGGCATCGCCTCCGCCTTCGCCTGCGCCGGCGCCTCGGTCACCATTACCGGCACCCGGTCCTCGGCGGCCGATTACGACGACGACCTCAGTGCTTTTGCCTACGCGCAGTGTCAGATTCGGGACCCGGAATCGATTGATGCACTGGCGACTTCACTTGGTGAGCTGGACATCCTGGTGAACAATGCCGGCGGACCGTACCCCGCTGGCGACGAATACGACCCCGAAGGATACATCGCGTCGGTGACTCAGAACATGTTCGGCCCGATGCGGCTGACCATGAAGTGCTACGACAGATTGAAATCCAGTAACGCCCCGGCGGAGCCAGTGTGGTCAACATCGTGTCCATGTCGGCGTTCCGCTCTGCTGTTTTCGTCCCAGGCTACGCGTCGTCAAAGATGGGGTTAATCGCGTTGACCATGAACCTGTCGCGTCGCTGGGCGGCCGACGGGATCCGAGTCAACGCTGTCGCCCCCGGCCTCATCGACACCCGGATGACCCATCCCGCAATGAGCATTCCAGAGGTGATGGATGTCGAGATCGGCTTCCACACTCCGCTCGGGCGTGCGGGCACTCCCGAAGATTGTGCGGGCGCGGTGCTGTTTCTCTGCACCGACTCCGCCTCATACATCACCGGTACCAGCATCGCCGTGGACGGCGGCTACCTCACCGTCTAACCCTGAAATTCATGGAAGGAAACGAAAGTGAATGAACTCGACCACGTCACCGCCCCCGACGACGTTTTCAAACTGGCCCAACAACGGACCGGACTGACGGACATCGACTCCGACTCCTGGCGCGAAGGCCTGGCCATCATCCTCGACGCAGTCAACTCGCGAACCGGCCTTCACCCGACAAGGCCGCAGCCAGGTCATCGACGACACCATCAACTGTCTCGGCGCCGGCTGCGCATCCACAACTACACCCGGGCCCATCCCGAAGTCCTCGACACTCCAATCGAACGGCCCCTGTTCATCCTTGGCATGCCCCGCACCGGCACCACGGTCATCAGCAACATGCTCGACCAAGACCCCGCCCGCCGCTCGCTGCTGCACTGGGAGTGCATGCAACCCGTGCCCCCGCCCGCCACCGACACAATGCGTAGCGACCCACGCTGTTTGGCCATGCTCGAGGAGCAACGGCAGATGCTTGAGCTGGTGACCGCAGCCAACATGGCGTTGCCGCACTGGGAGGATGCCGACGGTCCCACCGAATGCATGTTCATCCACAACCAAGACTTCAAAGCGCTGTCCTGGGATGCATATATGGCAACGCCGCGCTACGCACAGTGGCTCATCCACGATGCTGATATGACCAGCACCTATGAGTATCAGAAGCGCTACCTGCAAGTGCTGCAGCACCACGCTCCCGGCACCTGGAACCTGAAGATGCCGTCACATTCAATGCACATCGAAACACTGCTGAAGGTGTTTCCTGACGCACGCCTGATCTGGGCTCACCGCGATCCCTACAAGGTGTCCGGATCGCTCGGCAATCTGTGGAAGCTACCCAAGAGCACAGTGCTCAGACCCGAGGCGATCGACCCCACCACGTGGGGCAGCAACATCATCGAGCAACTGCAGGCGCACCTGCAGCCAGCTCTACGAGTTCGCAATCGCATCGGCGCCGACCGGTTTTTCGACATGTACTACCACGAGATGATGGCCGACCCCATGCATGTCATGCGCCGTATTTACGACTGGGCTGGTGACCCTTTTACTGCCGACACCGCGGCTCGCATGCAGCACTGGCTGTCCGAGCACCCGCAGAACCGCTTCGCGCCCAACAAGTACAATCTCGACGAGTATGGCCTGTCTATCGACATGCTCATGCCGGTGTTTGCCGACTACCTCGACACCTTCGACATCGAGTTTGAAGGGCCAGCGTGACGCCGGGCGCACTGTTGGAGCCCAGGGACTTGTACCACGTCGGGATCATCGTTCCCGACATCGCCAGTGCCGCTCAGCGTTTGACGACAGCGGCCGGCTACTAGTGGACCAAGCCAGTGCAGGCGGCATTGCACGTCACTACCGACGCCGGTGAGCACGATGTCGCCTTCGAGTTCGTGTATTCCCTCCAGCCGCCGCATCTCGAGCTGATCCGAGAATCACCCGGTACCATCTGGACAGCGTCACCCGACACCGCCACCCACCACCTCGGCTACTGGGTGGATGACCTCAGCTTTGCCGCCAGTCGACTCGAGGCCGCTGGTTTCCGGCAGGAAGCCCGCCCCAGCGGTGACACGCTTACCTTCTTCGCCTACTACACCGACGCCGCCGGCGTCCGCATCGAGATCGTCGACCGTGAACTGTTTCCGGACTGGCCGGGCTTCCTTGAAGCCACAAAGGCCTGAACTCTGGCTTGCACCATCGGATGTCACACGGAAGGCGCGCAACGCGGCGTGCCCAGTCAACGGCTGATGTAGCGCACCAGCAATGGCCATGGCCGCCAAGGGATCGCCGGGAATCACGAGCACTGAGGTGTCTCGGCTTCAGCGCGTCGCGCCTGTCGCACGATGTCGTCGATCGTGGTTCGCGACCTGCTGAGTCCGATGCGCAGCGTTGGCCGTCCGTTCCCGTCACCGCATCACGTGGGCGCACTGCTGGTGGGGATGGACATCGAACAGGTCGCGGTAGGACGGTGGTTTGCGCCCTCCTTCGTCGGTGATTCGGTATTTCACCGCTAGTTCGGCGCCTATGAGCGTCTGGCCACTCAAAGCCATCAGGTCAGGGTCGTTGTAGAGCGCCCAAATAACATGCCCCGTCAGTTCGGGCGTCTCGGCGGAGTCGAGGATGTGTCCGTATTTCTCGGGGCTGCTGGCGATGATCTTGCGGACCCGTTCGGTCAGAAGGGATCCCATCCAGATCGAGACGGCGGCGATGCCGAATTCGCGGAAGTCAAACGCCATGTCGGCGGCCATTTTGTCGGTACCTGCCTTCGGGACCCCATAGGCGGGACCGAACGCGTAGTGCACGGCACCAGAAGACGACGAGAACGCCACCAACCCTTGCGTTGCGGAAGCATCAAGGGTGCGGCGTAGACGGTGGCGACATAACTGCTACGTAGACCGACGTCGAAAGTGTCGACAACGCTGAGGGGTTCCTCCCAGAACTTTGTCCGCCCCATCATCTCGTCGCGGATGATCGCGGCATTGTTGACAAGGATGTCGAGTCGGCCATCTCTTTCGCGAACCTGTTCGAACAGGGCCTTGACCTGATCGTCGTCGCCGTGGTCGACGCCCACGGCAATGCCCTCACCGCCCGCGGCGGTCACCTGGGCGGCCGTCTCGTCGATGGTGCCTCGCCCGATGAGTCCCGGCGCCGCTGCGGGTGCGACCGGTCACATAGACAGTGCAGCCGTGGCTACCGAGCGCGCGTGCTATCCCTGCGCCCGCGCCGCGGCTGGCGCCTGTCACCACGGCAATTCTGTTGTCGTTGGCCATCGATGCGCTCCTCTTGTCTTTGGCGTAGTCAAACATCATGCGGCTCAGACTTGGATTTTCGCGGACGCTTTGAGTTCAGTGATGGGTCGCGCTAGGCCTTGTTCGTCGCAGATCCGCTGTAACCGTTCAACGGTCTCGTCCACACCCGGACCCGATTTTCGACCTGGGGTGAACATGGCCGGTAGATGGCGCATGCCCTGAATCACGCCGATGCTGTCGTAGTGCACGGTCCCCTCTTCCACACACTGATAGTCCTCGTGATGAATCGACACTCACTCGCACATTTACCTCCAAAGAACCTGTTGCAGAACACTTGTTGTGGGGAGGGTTCAGACGACGGCTCCGCCGTTGACGCCGATCACCTGACCATTCACGTAGCCCGCGCCGTCGGAACACAGAAAGGAACACACAGCCGCCACTTCTTCCCCCACTCCGAGCCGGCCGGCCGGGATTGCCTGTGTGAGCACTTCCGTCGCAGGAAGCTTGCCCTGTTCCTGCTGTTGTCGAAGCATCGGCGAGTCAATGACGAATGGCGGCACGGTGTTGGCCGTGATGCCCTTGCGGGCGTAGTCCAGCGCGATTGTCTTGGTCATCGCGATAACTCCGCCCTTGGTAGCCGAGTAGTGCGCTTGTTTGGGAGCGCCCTGCTGGCCAGCAGCTGACGAAATGGTCACGATGCGCCCCCACTTCGCGGTAACCATGTCTGACAGCACCGCACGGACGCACAGAAACGTACCGGTGAGGTTGATCGCGAGGTACCGGTTCCACTCATCGAGGGTGATCTGGTCGAACCGCGTGAAACCCGCGATTGCCGCACTGGTCACAAGGATCTCAACAGGGCCGAATTGGTCACGTACATTGGCGAATCCAGCTTCCACCGACTCTTCATCGGACACGTCAACACCAAGGGCGATGGCCGTGCTTCCCGCTGCATGGATCTCAGCGGCGACCTTCTCGGCATTCTCGGCATTGACGTCTACCACGGCGACGCGGTGACCATCAGCGGCAAGTTTGAGACTTATGGACCGCCCCAAGCCGGATCCTCCGCCCGTGACCACCGCAATCCGGCTCATACCATCACTCCTTGATCGTGGCCACCATTGCTGTCGCTGTACGACTGTATAGCCAATCCACAGGTCACACAAGGAGCGCTGACGACGGCGTCCCCCACTGCACCCGGTCACGCTGGCAGGGCGTCCTTGCGTGTGCCGTTTACACTCCGGCTGGCCCAGGCGCTCCGTGCATATACAGCGTCTGACCTGAGCAGAAGCTCGACGCATCGGAGGCGAAAAACAGGACGCCGTAGCCGATCTCGTCCGGCTCGCCGAGACGTCCGAGTCCGTTGGTCATCGCGATGGCTTCCGGGTCCAGGCCGTACCGCGCGGCGTCGTCGGTCAAGGTGGCGGCCCGCACTGCGCCGACCGCGATGGCGTTGACCCGAATGCCCTTCTTCGCCCATGCGGCAGCCATAGAGCCGGTCAGGTTGTTCACCGCCGCCTTGGCCGCCCCGTACGGCGCTGCCTGGGCATGGCCAGCAGGCTCGCACCGGACGATATGTTGACGATCGCACCTCTGCCCTGCGCCATCATCGGTTTCGCGGCCGCCTTCGACAGGTGCCAGACCGCCTTGAAGTTCAATGCGAGTACGTTCTCGAAGTCGTCGTCCGGCCATTTTAGGATTGACTTGGTTTCGGCACCGCCAGCGCAGTTGACCAGGATGTCGAGCCTTCCAAAGGTCTCGATGGTTCTCTCGACCAGGCCGCGGCACCCATCGGCTGTGGTGACATCGGTAGGTAGCGCCAGGGCGCGGCGGCCCAGGGATTGCGCGTCGTTTGCTGTTTCTTCCAGTGGATCAGGACGACGGCCGGCCAGCACGACATCGGCACCATGCTCGGCCAGGACGAGTGCGGCGCCGCGTCCGATTCCGGTACCTCCGCCCGTGATGACGGCGACGCGGCCGTCCAGTGAGAACCGACTCTCCATTGCACTCCTCGAATCGTCCGGCGAGCGGAGCTGCGTGTGCTGCACCTACCGATGTTGTACAAGCGTATAGCATAGATACGTCGCGCGGGCATGGTTGCTCGACGAACATCCCTGTTGTACGGTCGTATAGCGGGCGTGCCATGCGCGTATGAATAACCGCTGCCGAGGAGCCGACGTTGAGCGATCTGTACTACGACCCATGGGACTTCGACATCGATCTCGATCCCTACCCGACCTACCGGCGGCTGCGCGACGAGTGCCCGGTCTATCACAATGAGCGGCACGACTTCTGGGGTGTCAGCCGTTACACCGACGTCGATGTAGCGCTGAAGGACACCGCACGACTCAGTTCGGCGAAAGGCGACATCCTCGAAGTCGTCATGGCCGATCCGGTCATGCCACCGGGCATTTTCATCAACGAGGACCCGCCGTTACACACCATTCATCGTGCGATCGTTTCCCGGGCGTTCACGCCAAAAAAGATGCGCGCCGTCGAAGACAAAATCCGCGCCTTCTGCGTGGCCTGTCTTGATCCGCTCGTGGGCGGCGATAGGTTCGACTTCGTCGAGGATCTGGGCGCTGAACTTCCAATGCGTACGATCGGCATGCTCGCCGGGATCCCCGACTCCGAACAGCCTGCGGTGCGCGAGCACGCCAATAACGTCTTGCGGAACGAACGCGGAAAACCCATGGCAATTAGGAAAGATCGCTACTTTACGGGTGAGATGTTCGGAGAGTATGTCGAGTGGCGAGAGAAGAACCCGTCCGACGACCTGATCACGGAACTACTCAACGTGGAGTTCGAGGATGAAACCGGAACCACGCGGAAGTTGACCAAGCAGGAACTCATCGTGTTCCTGGCTGTCGTCGCCGGCGCCGGTGTCGAGACGACCGGCCGCATGTTCGGCTGGATGGGTAAAGTTCTCGCCGAACATCCCGATCAACGCAAGGAGCTCGTCGAGGATCATGGCTTGATTCCTACGGCGATCGAGGAACTTCTCCGCTTCGAGCCGCCGGGGCCGCATGTAGCGCGCTACGTCGCCACGGACGATGTCACCTTTCAAGGACAGGTCATCCCTGCGGGCAGCGCGCTGCTCATGATGATTGCCTCAGCCAACCGCGACGAACGTCACTTCGATAACCCTGACACATTCGACATCCATCGCAAGCCCGGTAGCCATCTCACTTTCGGCCGTGGGGCGCACTTCTGCGTTGGTTCCCCATTGGCCCGCTTAGAAGGTCGCGTGGCACTCGAAGAGGTGTTGAAGCGGTGGCCGGAGTGGGATGTCGACATGGCCGGTGCGCGCCGATCACGCACGTCGACGGTGCGCGGATGGGAGAGCATGCCCGCGGTAGTCGCCTGACTGTACAGTCGTATAGCAAAGGTGTAACGTTCGGACTATGACTCTCGTCCCTGAATCAGCCGGCACCGCTGTCGGACGGGCTCGGCTCATCGGTCGCCGGGTTGTAGTTGTGGGCGCCGGCACACGCCCATCGCCGGACCCGGACTTAACAGTCGGCAATGGGCGCGCCATCGCGGTGCTATGTGCTCGCGGAGCCAGCGTGGCGTGCGTCGACATCAACCGAGAGACTGCGAAGCTCACTGCCGATGTGCGCCCGAGAGGGCACCACTTCGGTGCCCGTCGTCGCTGATGTCCGTGATGCCGAAGCATGCGAACAACTCGTCGAGGAAGCTCACGAGAAACTGGGTGGCCTGGATGGTGTGGTAGCCAACGTCGGACACGGAGAAGGCAGTGGCCTGACCGGAACTTCACCGGAGTTGTGGGACGACATTTTTGCGGTCAACGTTCGTTCACACTTTCTCGTCGCCCCCGCTGCAATGCCTCTGCTCGACGACGGAGGCTCATTCGTATTCACGGCTCGGCCGCCGGCGTGAAGGCGGGAACGCGCTTCCCCGCATACGACTCCTCGAAAGCAGCCCTGTTCGGGCTCACTCGCCACGTCGCACTTGAAGGTGCGCCCTGATCCATACGCGCGAACCACGTCATTCCGGGACCGGTGGACACTCCGCTCGGCCGCTGGGCGACGCATCTGTCGCTGGGCGGACCAAAATACGTTGGCCGCTCGGACGGCAGGCGACAGCTTGGGACATCGCCTATGCGACCGTCTTCATGTTGAGCGCCGAATCAGCTTATATTACAGCGCAATCGCTCCCAGTCGATGGCGGTGTTACGCAATTCGGTTAGTCCATCGGCTAGGGAGATGGACGACCGGACCGAGCGGGTTGTGCTCCGGAACACAGTATGTTATACATTCGTACAGCACATGTTGTACGGTCGTACAGATGGGCCGGTCACGAAAAGATTGCGCCCGACGCCTTGGCGAATCCTTGGCGGATTCTTGAAGGACGAATCCAAGCCAGGACCGCAGTTCGCTATACAGCTAAAAACGCTGTATAATGCGGCAGGACTATTTGCTGAATGATCGGTGCGGTGGACGGCTGTTGGGGTCGGCAGACGGGACCCGATCGTCAGCGCTGCGGACGGGCCGGCGGCTTGTCGACGGCGAGGAATTCCTGTTCGGGCCGTCCGGTCGTGCCGTAGCGGAGCTGAATTTTGACTTCGCCGGAATTGGCCAGTGTCGACAAATAGCGTTGCGCGGTTGCCCGCGATACCCCGATCTCCGCGGCGAGCTCAGCCGACGACATCGGCTGGCCGGCCGCGCGAAGAGCCTGCAGCACCAGCTGCTTGGTGGGGGAGGCGACCGCTGTGGGGGATTGCGGAGGTGCGATGCGGGGGCGCAGGGCGTCCAATGCCGAGTCCACCTCGGCTCCACCGAGATTGGTTCCGGCGAGGATTTTGCGGTAGCGCGCATAGCCCGTCAGCCGGGCTGCGAGATCTGTTGGGGCGAACGGCTTCACGAGGTAGCTCAATGCTCCTGCGGCCACTGCCGCACGGATCGTCGGGGCGTCGGTCGCTGCACTCAAAACGATGCTGTCGCAGCGTAACTCGCGGACAAAGTCGATTCCCGACCCGTCGGGCAGGTAGACGTCCACCAATGCGAGGTCGACGGGTTCGGCCTTATGTGCTGCGGCCAGTGTCGTCGCCGTCTCCGTCACCGTGAAGCCCGGTAGCGCGTTGACGATGCCCGCGTGCATGTTGGCGACCCGGAAGTCGTCATCGACCACGAGTACGGTCAGTTCTGAGCCACCCATTGGGCTTCCTCCTCCACCATCACGCTCGGCAGTCGGGCGATGAATTCTGCGCCACACAGCTCCGCGTCGGGGTTGCCCGGGCTGGACAGCCGGACATCACCACCGAGTGCGCGGCTGATCTGTCGAGACAGCGCCATACCGATGCCGCGACCCCCGGGGATCCCGGACTCCGGCTTCGTCGACTTGCCTTCGGTGAACACGTGGTCGACGAATTCCGGTGCGACGCCATCCCCGGTGTCGGCCACCGTAATGTGCAGGGTCGAACCATCCTGCAGCAGTTCGACTTCCACCACCTTGGCCTCGTTCACGCCCGTGCGTGCCGCATCGATGGCGTTGTCGACCAGATTGCCCAGTACGGTTGTCACGTCGACGGGCAGCGCGAGTCGGCCTGGGACCCAGGTGTTCTCGCCGATCGTCAGCGTCACACCTGCCTCGCGGGCGGAGGCAGCCTTCGCCGCCAGAAATGCCTGCAGGAAGGCATCGCGGACAGTGTCGATCCCCGGCAGCGCCGACCCCAGCGGACCCGACCCCAGCAACTCCTCCACATATTGGGCGGCCTCCTCGGTATGGCGGCTGTGGAGGAGGCCGTTGATCAGGTGCAGCCGATTCGCGAACTCGTGGCGTTGGGCGCGCAGCACCGTGCTCATCAGCTGCACGGCATCGAGTTGGCGGGTCAGCGATTCGACATCGGTGCGATCGCGCACCACCAGTACGGTTCCCAGATCCCGGCCCGCGCGCGCCACGTGCCGCGCCGAGACCACCACAATCCGATCACCCACGGTGGCAAGCGTGGGCGCGGGATTCGCCGACTTGAACACCTCGAGCACCCGCGGCGTCAGACCGATCTCTTCCACCGGCCTGCCCCCTTCATTGCTGACATCGAGCAGGCGGCACGCCTCGTCGTTGACGAACGTCGTCTTCCAATCGGTGTCGACGGCCAGCACCCCTTCGTCGATGCCGTGCAGCACCGCTGCCTGACCGCGTATCAACTCGGCCATCTCGGAGGGCTGCAGCCCCATCGTCAGGCCTCGCCACCGCCGGGCGAGAAACACGGAGCCCACGACACCGATGAGAAGCGCCAAGCCCACCAGAAGCGCGGCCGTGCGCACGTCAGTCCACAGCTGACGGTGTACTACGGCGGTCGAGATGCCGACGCTGACCTCGCCCACGACCCGGTTTGAATCTGGGGCCAGCACTGGGACTTTCGCGCGCACCGACCTTCCAAGGGTGCCGGTTTCTCTCGTCACCACCTCGTGGCCGGCCAGCGCCTCGCCGGGATCGGTGCTGACATGTTTACCGAGTTCGTCCCGGTTGGGGTGCGACAGCCTGATGCCCTGGTTGTTGGTGATCACCACGAACAACACGCCTGTACGCTGCTGGATCTCTGTGGCCAATTGCTGCAGCTGCCCGTTCGCCAGCTCTTCGGTGAGCGCCGGACTCGGCGTCAACGGGGCATTGTCGTAGCGCGTGACGTCGGCACGGACCGCGGGTGCGTATGCGATCGCACGCGCCATGTCCAACGACCGGGTTTCGTATTGGGCGGCAAGGCGCTGGTGACTCATGAAGGCAACCAGCCCGCCAGCGACGCCCAGCGTGAGTGTCACAACGGCGACTTGCGACAACAGCACCTGGGTAGCGAGCCGCACATCAATGTGCAGCCTTCGAACCATGGAAAGAGCGTACGCGGGTTCCTGAGCATAATGCGCAAAACTCGGAATGTGGACATCGTTGTGTTGCGGAGCGGTCATGTCGGGTTGATGGCGTCGAGGCTCTTCCCCGTGGTGCGGGGTCCCATTGATGCGATCACGGCGATCGTGGTGGCGAGCGCGACCAGCACGGCCGCGAACATCGCTGTGGCGCCGTAGTTATCGAGCACCGGGACGAGTATGAACGGAAGCGCGGCACTCGACAGCCGCGAAACCGAATAGGTCCAACCGACGGCGGTTGCCCGCACATCGCTGGGAAAGATCTCCGCCTGGTACACGTGGTAGACGTTCGAGAAGACGTTGCTCGCCGCTGTGATCAGGAGGCCGAACACGACAATGAGCGCTGCGACGTTCACGGTCGCGAAAAGGACGCCGGCCGCCGCCATCACGGCGACCATGACCATGATCAGGTACTTGCGTTCGAACCTCTTCAGAAGCGGAATCGAAACCAGCGACCCGATCGGATAGCCGATGAACGACACCGCGGTAAACAGTAGCGATGATGTGACGTCGTAGCCGCGGCTGACCAACACCAGCGCAGCCAGGGTGCCGAAGCCGAAATAGCCGAAGGGCTGGAACAAATGAAACACAACGAGCATGATCAGCCGCTGCCGATAGGGCGAAAGCCGTAGCCGCTGAAGCGCAGACACGGTCGGCCCGGAAGCGGCCGCGGCGTCATCGTCCCCGTCGCTGTCAGCGGCGTGCGCCGGTGCCGGGCCCGTACCGGATTCGAACGCGCGCAATGCGGCCCGCGCATCAGCGATGCGACCCACGCTTGCCAGCCACCTCGGTGACTCCGGCAGTCCGCGGCGCAGCGCGATGACAAACAACGCACCGATTGCGCCGGCCACCAACAGGACTCGCCAACCCTCCATGCCGAACAGGCTGCGCCCCGGGAGTGACAGCGACAGGAATCCCAGCGCTGGCACCGCGAGGAAAGAGCAGGTGTAGGCCCAGGCGGCTAGCCGTCCCCGATGAGCCTTCGGCAGCACGTCGGAGAGATAGGCATCGGCGACAGGGTATTCCGCGCCGATGCCGATTCCCGCCATGAATCGTGCGCCCACCAGCATCCATGGATTCGGCGCGACGGCGGCGATGACGCTCCACACGGAGAACCACACCAGGTTCACCATAAACGCCTGCCTGCGCCCGACGCGGTCGGCGATCCGGCCGAATACCGCCGCACCGACGAACATTCCGAGGAATGACGAAGCAAGCAGCAGTTGCAGCGTGGTGCCGCCGAGGCCGTACTGCGTGTTCAGCGCGGTGGCGATGGTGCTGGACAAGAAGATCTCGTACACCTCGAAGAACAGACCCAGCCCGACCGCGATGACGACTCTGCGGTGGACGCGGCCGACGGGAAGGTGATCGAGTCGCTGGCCGATGTCCTGCGACTGCACCCGCTGATCGGCGCTCAATGTCGCGGGCATCTCGTCCTCTCGTACGCCTTGCAGTAACGCGTTCGTCGTCACTGCCCGCGACGTTATGGAGTTGTTGGCACGCTGGCTCGGTTGTGCGCACAAGCCGCGCAATGACCGTTTCGTCGCCTTTTGCGCATTGTGCTCACCGCGTCGCTAATGGTGCTGCGGGAGAGCCGCTTTAGCCTTTTTAGCTGGGTGCGCAGAATGCGCAAAAGCTCTAGATTGCCGCTTGCGCGGCTTGTGCGCACAAGCGAGCCACAGCTGGTACGGAGCCGTAGTTTCGGGCGCCTGAGGATGTCGGGAATGTCCCGGCATCGGCACCTACCGAGGAGTCCACCATGTCGGTTGCGCCCGATCTGGCACCCGCCGCGCTTCGTCCCACGGCATTGACCGGGCAGGGCTGCGTCGAGCGGACGGTGACGACGAAGGACGGCGTCCGCCTGGCGGTGTCCGACTACAGCTCTGATCGAGCCGACGCGCCGACAGTCGTTCTGCTTCATGGCCTTTTGCTGTCGCAAGAGAGCTGGGAGCCCCAGGTGCACCAACTGCGGCGTCGGTATGGCAACAGAATTCGCGTTATCACCTACGACCATCGCGGCCACGGTCGGTCGACCGGCTCACCGATGCCCACATACGAAATCGCGCAACTCGCAGCCGACCTCGCGGAGGTCCTGACCGCCTTGCACGTCACCGGTCCGCTCACGCTGGCGGGTCACTCGATGGGCGGCATGACGGCGCTGGCGTATTTCGGTCGCCCGCCGTCGAAGCGTCCTGTGGAACCTCGAGGCCTGGTCCTGGTTGGCACCGCCGCAGGCGGCCTCGCTGCGCGAGGAATCGGTCGCTTGATCGCGACGCCCGCGACGGAAGCGCTGTTCGAACTCGTCCACCGGATGCCGCAACGAGCGACGGATAAGGCCGTCCGGGCGCTCATCCGGCCGCTTGGCGACGCGTTGAGCAGATTCTCCAGCGACGGCACCGCGGTCGCGGCGGTCGCGGCGACCGCCATCCGCACAACGTCGTTGACAACGGCGGCCGGCTTCCTGCCGAGCCTGAAGCGCTACGACGCGTACCACGCTCTTGAATCGATTTCCGCAAAGACGTTCGTCGTCAGCGGCGGAACCGACGTTTTGACTCCGGCATCCCACTCGCGCGACATGGCCGCCGCCATCCCAGGCGCTGTGCATCTGCACCATCCCACTGCCGGCCACATGCTGCTTCAAGAAGCCGCCGACTGCGTCAGTAATGCGATCGGCCGCGCGATGGGGATGCGCCGCGGATCCCGCCGTCCCGCGAACACGCGCAAGTCTCGGGACCGTTCATCCGCGGCGCAACTCGCCGTCGTAGTGTCGTGAGTTCGCCCGTCAGCAGTATGCGCAAAACGCGGAGATCGTTGCTTGTTATGAGTAGTGCGCACAAGCGAGAGGTGTTGCTACACAAGCCATAACGTATCCGGTAGTGATCGTCAAGCACACACCGGAGCAAACGCTATGAATGCCATGAAGAGTCTGTTGGTTGGCGCAGCCGCCTGCGCAGCCGTAGCCGCGGCCCCAGCCGTCGTCTCACTGCCCAAGCGTGATGCGCACCCGGATTCCGCCAACAGCGACGCCACGACGAACCTCAAGACGATGATGTTGCACGGTGACCGCGTCGCGTATCGCGATGAGGGCACCGGCGAGGTCCTGTTGCTCGTGCACGGTATGGGTGGCAGTTCCAATACCTGGAGCGGCGTAATACCGTTGCTCGCCAAGAAGTATCGTGTCATCGCACCGGACTTGCTCGGCCATGGGGAATCCGACAAGCCGCGTGGGGATTACTCGGTGGGCGCCTTCGCCGTCTTGCTTCGCGATCTACTGGACGCGCTCGACGTCCCACGAGTCACGGTCATCGGTCACTCCCTCGGCGGCGGAATCGCCATGCAATTCGCCCATCAGCACCGCCAGTACTGCAAGCGGATCGTGCTCATCAGCAGCGGCGGGTTCGGCGGCGACGTCGGCCGCGTGCTGCGCCTGCTGTCCCTGCCCGGATCCGAGCTCGTGTTACCGGTGATCGCGTCGCGCCCCGCAATCCTCGCCGGCAATGCGTTGCGGGCGCTGATGGGATCCTCCGACCGCTTCAAAGCACGTCCATCGCTGTCGAACCGGGACCACAGGCAGGCGTTCCTGCGCACACTGCGCTCGGTTGTGGACTTCCGCGGTCAGGCGGTGTCCGCCCTGAATCGCTTGAGCTTTCATGGGGTTCTGCCCGCACTGATCATCAGTGGTGACCAGGATGGGGTCATTCCCGTCGAGCACGCACGCGAGGCCCACCGAACACTGCCGAATAGTCGCCTGCACATCATTCCAGGTGTCCACCACCATCCGCCGACGGAACGTCCCGAGCACGTTGCACACCTCATCGACGACTTCGTTGCCACGACCGAGGACACGCCCACGCTTTGCAGCCGTGCTGCTTAGTTGCTACCTCGATGATTCTTGGCCCGGAAATGCAGCCCTGAACACTTCTTCCAGCTGGCCTATCGCTACATTGACGAACAGCCCTACAAGAACACCGATTCCGGCGAATGCGAACACGTTCACATCTTCGGCCGAGGTTCCGCTCGCGAAGAAGCCTCCACGCACGACCAAATAGAAAGCAACCGCAAGGATGGCTCCTGTGGGCGGAGTGAGGAAGTACCAGGCTGTGTGTTGCCTAGTCATGCGGGTTTCTCTGAACTCGTCGACAATCGTCAACAGCATCCGAATCGAGCCACCGAGCAGCCCGCTGAACGCCACCAAGAGGAGTATTCGTTGTTCGGGGGATATGGTCACCGACGGACTCAAAAAGGGTAACGATTGCGGTGAACTCAGGTCGTCTGAATCCGGCCAAAGCCAGATCATGCACACCAGGGGCACATTTGACAGGGCAAGCAGAAACGCTACGAGGATGTAGACCTGGCCCCGACTCGGCGCGGACGGATCTTGGCCGGTTTCCACAATGGTTTCGGCGTTCTCCGTCACTGCACCTCGATCCGAACGTTGACAGCGCGGCCTGATGGACTCCGTTGCTGCCACAGCACCACTTCACTTGCGGATCATATGTGTGCGTGATCAACTCCGCGTGATATTGAACTTGCTTGGATGCGCAGTTGGGCGCTGAATATGGGCATAATCGCCACGCTGGATGTAGGCCCCGTCGCGCCCATTCCTCGTGTGATTATTCGTGACCACCAAGCGCCGTGAGGAACTCGCGAGAGCCGCTGAACATTCGCTGAGCTGGACGGAGATGGCGCCACACTCCCGGCGCATCGACGCATAAAGAAAGGCCGCCGATCGGCGGCCCTTCTGTAACTGGTCGGATCATCAAATCGGCTACCCGGCATGGGCATCGGCCGCTTTGCGGCCGGGAGCGGCCTTGCGCGACTTCGCCGGCCACCAGTTCGCCCGCCCGATGAGCGCGGCGATCGCGGGCACGGTGATCGTGCGCACCACGAACGTGTCGATCAACAGCCCTGCGCCGATGATGAAACCAATCTGCACCATCGTGGACACGCTGCCGACCATCAGCCCGAACATCGAGGCCGCGAAGATGATTCCAGCCGAGGTGATGACACCGCCCGTCGAATGGACAGCACGGATGATCCCCGAGCGGATGCCATTGCGTGACTCTTCTCGTATGCGGCTGATCAACAGCAGGTTGTAGTCCGCACCGACCGCGACCAACACGATGAACGCCATCGCCGGCACATTCCAGTACAGCTGCTGGTGGCAGAGGAACTGGAAGAAGGCGACTCCCAGACCCAATGCTGACAGGTACGAGATCACCACCGAGGCAATGAGATACAGCGGTGCGACGATCGCGCGGAGCAGTGCGACCAGGATGAGGAAGACGACGGCCAGCGTCAAGACAATGATCAGTCGAAGGTCATGGTCGTAGTTGCTGCGAATGGCGCTGTACATCGGGGTGGTTCCGACCATCGCTATCGTCGCATCGGACAGCGTCGTGTTCGGCTGAGCGCCCCGCGCCGTATCCAGGATCGTCTGATCCTGGTCCATCGCGGCCGTGCTGAAGGGGTCGAACTTCGTCTCGACGAGGTAGCGCGCCGAGTGCCCGTCGGGCGAGATGAACAGCTTCGCTGCCTTCTTGAAATCGTCCGAAGAGAGCACCTTGTTCGGGATGTACATGCCCGCCATGGAAGGTGACGATGCGCCCTGTTTCATCGACAACAGCAGGTCGGATGCCTGGTTCAGACCCGTTCCCATCTTCTTGGTCTGGTCGACGAGTGTATGCACACCCGCGGCCAGCCGAGCGCTGCCGTCGGCCAATTGGTCGGCGCCGCTCTGCACCCGGGAAATCTCCGCTTGGATGTTGGCGGCACCACCGCCCGTCGCGGCCTGCAGAGTGTTGATCGCTGTCTCCAACTGGCCGCTCAAGTGTTGCACCGCCGACAGCATGTTCGGCACCGCCGGAGCTGACGCGCTTCCAGCAGGGATGATCTGCGCGAGCTGGGAACGCCCCGCGCTGCACAACGGGTTTGCGTCGCATTGCGGGTCGTTCAACGCGGCCTGCACCTGGTCGACCATCCCGTTGGCCTGCGAAACAGTCGATGCGCTGGAGTTCGCCATCCCGCGAATCGAGATAACGAGGTTGGCCGCGGTGCCGAGCTGCCCCTGCACCTGGCTCAGCGTGGAGGCCATCCCGCTGATGGACCCGCTGGCGCTGTGGATCTGATCGCGGACCGAGGCCAGGGTCGAAGCCAGTTTGTCGGCGCCATTGGTCAGTGAATCGAGGTCGTTGGTTTTGTCCGTGATTTGTGTCGAAGCGCCGTGGAGGGCGTCGCCGACCTGCCCGGCTTGATAGCTGAGCTTGGCCTGATCGAGCGGGTGGCCATCAGGTCTCGTGACGCCGCGCACCGCAGCGATGTTGGGCAGCTGGGACACCCGTTGCGCCATCTGGTCCATGTCCGCGAGCGACTGCGATGTCCGCAGATCGTGCGGCGAGTGGATGTAGATGTATTGCGGCAGAAGCGCACTCGTCGAGAAGTGGTCTGACATCGCCGAGAAGCCGACATTGCTCTCCGCCGACTGCGGCAGCTGCATGCGGTCGTTGTAAGTCGGATGCATGAACAGCGCGCAAGCGCCGAGTGCGATCAACACTGTCAGGCTGACCACCAAATGCGCCTTGGGCCGGCGAACGATGTGGATCGCCGAGCGCTGCCATAGTCGGTCGGTCAGCGGCCGCCGCGGCGCGATCCACCCTCGCCGGCCAGCCAGCACCAGAACGGCGGGCAACAGCGTGATGGCCGCGAAGAACGCCACCGCGATCGAAACCGCCAGCGCCGGACCCACACTCGTGAACGCAGGCAGACGGGTGAAGATCATGCCGAGGAACGTGACGGCCACCGTGGCCGCCGACGCGCCGATCACTTTGCCGATGGAGCCGAGCGCTTGCTGCACAGCCCGATCGGAGTCCATGCCGGACCGGATGTATTCGTGATAGCGGCTGATCAGGAAGACAGCGTAGTCCGTGCCGGCACCGACGATCATCGCCGTCATCAACACAATCGTGAAAGACGAGACGCTCAGCCCGATCTGAGTCAGTGCAGACACCAAACCTTGGGCCGCTGCGACTGATACACCGATGGTGATCAGCGGTAACAACACGGTGACGGGTCGCCGGTAGATCACCAGCAGGATGATCAGCACCAACAGCGCGGTAGCGATCTCGATCAGGTGCATGTCGTGGGCGGTCACGATCGACATGTCCCCGACGATGGCGGCCTGTCCCGTCACATGCGCTGTGAGCGCCGAGCCGGCGGTGGCTTGCTTGACGATCTGAGTGATCTGTTGGTAGGACTGCGAAGATTGCGGCGAGCCGGGCGGTGCCTTGAGAGTGACCGCCATGTAGAACGCCTTGTTGTCGCTGCTGACCATCAACTGGCGCAACGCGGGCGTGCTGATCAAGTCCTGCACGCCGGACACATCGGCGGTGTCACTGCGCAGCTTGTCGGCCAGCGCGCGGTATGTGTCGTTGTCTGCCGGGTTCAGGCCATGCTCGTTGGTGAGTACAACGACGAGGATGTTCTGGTTCGACTCGTGAAAATCTTTGGCCATCTGTTGGGTGGCCGCCATCGCCTGCGGCGGCAGTGGTTGCATCGTTTGGCCATCAACGACCTTCGCCAATGGGGTGAAGGCCATAGCCATCACGACGACTAGCGCGATCCAGGCGGCGATGACGAGCCAGGGCCCACGCACGACGATGCGACCCAACAGGGAAAAACCATCGAAGCCCTTCGCGGTCCTAGTGGTAGCGGCCTTCTTTAACACGGTGAATTCCTAACGGTTGTTCGCGAATTGCTCTGCGCGCCAGCGTGATTACTTATGCGCTGCAAATCGTGCGAGTGTGTCGGTTGTTCAATGAGACTGAAGTTACGGCGCCGCTTCCTCAGTGTCGCGCTTGTTAGCGATAGTCGGCGAAAGCTCCGATTTCCGCGATTTTGCGCATTGTGCTCACCCGCCACGTCACCGCGGAGGAGACGTGGCGGCGTCGTGACGCCTATCGAGGCTTTATTGGGCCGCACCCGCCGGCTGAGGGCATCCCCAGCCCGCGGTGCCGGTGAGCGAGAAGTCGCTCAGAGCGCTCGAAAGATCCCGCCACAGGTCGTCAGTGGTGTTGCGACGGCCCGGCTGATACCCAAGCACCGAGACGAAGACCTGGCCGTGCACCCTTCCCGACAGCAACCCCAGCAGACCACCGGTACGGTGCAACGTCGCCTCGGTCACCCCGGGGTAGAAAGTCCTCATGGCGAAGTAGTCGGCGTCGGTGCCGTCCGGCCGGTTGGCGGCCGGGTTGAGTGCACCGAGATTGGATGATCCGCTGGTCGTCGCGCCGCCGAGGGCCACGCCGGCCATTCCCCTGATGAGCCACTGCGGCAACAGCGGAGTCAGGGGCAGCAGTGCCCATCGCTCGTCGGGGACCTCTTGACGGCGGATCAGGGCTTGCTTGATTGCCGCCCGGATCTCGCGCAGATCCGTCGCCGCGGCCGACGGGTCGACTGTGATGTCGACGGCTGTGATCGCGTTGGCGCGGGTATCGCCGTCGGCGCGCTCGTTGACGGGAAGCGCCAGGGTGACGAAGCCGTCTTCGGTGACCCGTCCTGCTCGCTCCGCCAGCCGCGCCGCCACTCCCGCGAGCAGCGCGTTGCTGGTTCCTCCGAGCGACTGTGCGCGCGCATCCCACTCGTCGGCGTCGATGAAGATCGTTGCTTTCGGGGCAGCGACGCGTTCGTCAGGTCCGACGTACGGCGAACGCGGCGCGCTGGGTAGCTGGGTGTCAGATCCGTCGCCGCCGCGGTGACGGCGAGCGAATCGTGCCGCGGCGACGACGGCTCGGCCGATAGCGGGGATGTCGCGCGCGGTTTGACGGGCGTCCTCGCGCAGGGCCCGCCACCGCCGGCGTGACCCGCCCGCAGGCCAGTTGATCGAGTCGCTGCAGCCGGCAGCCGCGGCCGCCAACGCCTCGCAAAGCCCGACGCCATCGATGAGGCAATGGGAGGTAACGAAGCTCACCCCAGTGCCGCCGTCGGTGAACGGCAGCACCGCGAGGTGCCATCCTGGTCCGTGCTCAGCATCTAGGGAAGTGTCGGCCTGCTCTTCGAGCCAGGCGTCGAATTGTTCACGCGGCCGCGGTGTCGCGGCGACTTCCAGCTCGGATTGATCACTCGGTGAGACCCAGCGATGGCGGCCGAACGGCAGCGGTGAGCGTTCGATGCGACGCGACAACCGCCCCTGCTGGAGGTGGTGATGGAACCGGCGCACACCGTCGATGTCGATGGCGCGGTTGTACACCCAGACACACTGCAGCAGGTTGGTGGCTCTGGTCGCTCGCTCGCCGACGAACGCGGCCTGGTCGACCAGATCGAGTACATTGCTCATTTTCGTCAGCTCCTTAGAGATGCCACTGGCTCGGGGCTTTCCCAGCTCGTTGTGGCGGTGAGTGAGAAGTCGCTCAGAGCGCTCGAAATATCCTGTCGCAGACCGTCATTCGAGTTGGCACGGCCCGGTTGATACGCAAGTACCGAAACAAAGACCTGTCCGTGTCCTCGCCCTGAGACCAACACCAGCAAGCCGCCGAGCCGGTGCATGATCGCTTTTGTCACCCCTGGGCCGAGAGGCTTCATGACGAAGTGGTCGGCGGCTGTGCCGTCAGGCCGGTAGGCGGCTGGGGTGACGTCACCGAGGTTGGATGAGACGACGCTGGCCGCGCCGTTGGCGGAAACCCCGACCGATCGCCTGACCAGCCCCTGCGGCAACAGCGGAACGAGAGGCAGCAGTTCAAACCGCTCGTTTTGCGCGTCCTGGGAGCGGATCAGCGCTCGCTTGATTGCGGTCCGGATCTCGCGCAGGTCGGTTGTCGCGGGCCCGGGGTCGACCGTGATGTCGACATTCGTGATGGCATTGGCGCGGGTATCGCCGGCCATCCGCTCGTTGACGGGCAAGGTCACGGCGACCGAGCCGTCTGCGGCGATCCGTCCCACTCCGTGGGCGAGGCGGGCCGCCAGTCCCGCGAGCAGCGTGTTGCTGGTCCCACCGAGCGAGTGTGCGCGGGCGTCCCATTCGTCGGCGTCGACAAAGACCGTTGCCGTCGGGAGAGTGATGGGTTCGTCCTCTCGGGCGGGCACGACAGGCGGTGTTGTGGCCGTTCCGTCGCCGCCGCGGTGACGTCGGGCGAATTGTGCCGCGGCGACGACGGCTCGGCCGATAGCGGGGATGTCGCGTGCGGTTTGGCGGGCGTCCTCGGTCAGAGCCTGCCACCGCGGACGTGACCCAGCGGCAGGCCAGCTGATCGGGTCGTGTTGGCCTGAGGCCGCGGCCGACAGCGCTTCGCACAGTCCGACGCCGTCGGTGAGGCAATGGGAGATGACCAGGCTCACCCCGGCGCCGCCGTCGGTGAACGGGAGCACCGCGAGGTGCCATCCGGGTCCGTGCTCGGCATCCAGGGGAGTGTTGGCCTGCTCGCTCAGCCAGGCGTCGAACTCGTCGCGCGGGCGAGGCGTCCGCGATTTCCAGCTCGGACTGACCGTTCGGCGAAACCCAGCGATGGCGGCCGAACGGCAGCGGTGAGCGTTCGATGCGACGGGACAACCGGCCCTGCTGGAGGTGGTGGTGGAACCGGCGGAGACCGTCGATGTCGATGGCGCGGTCGTATATCCAGACACACTGCAGCAGGCCGGTGGCGCCGGTCGCTCGCTCGCCGGTAAAGAAGGCCTGGTCAAAGAGATCGAGTACGTTGCCCATTGTCCTGAGTCCTTTCTGTTAGTTGCTTAGCGGGAGCGTCTACGGGACGATTCGCCGGCGCACGCTCGCGGCCAGCCGATGGTGGCGGGGAGCGAGAAGTCGTACAGAACGCTCGAAAGGCTCTGTCGCAGCTCGTCATTCGAGTTGGCACTGTCCGGCTGATACGCCAGGACCGAGACGAAGACTTGTCGTTCCCTCTGCCGAGATCAACCCCATAAGTCCGCCGGTGCGGTGCATCATCGCCTTGGTCACGCCCGGGCAACCGACTTCAAGGCGAAGTAGTCGGCGTCGGTGCCGTCTGGCCGGTATGACGGCCGGGGGGACCGCACCGAGGTTGGATGAGACGACGCTGGTCGCACTGGCCGTGGCCACGCTGACCATTCGCGTGACCAGCCACTGCGGCAGCAGGGGAACGAGGGGCAGCAGCGCCATCCGCTCGTCGGGCACCTCCTGAGAGCGGATCAGCGCTTGCTTCGTTGCGGCCCGGATTTCGCGCAGGTCCGTCGTCGCGGGTGCGGGTCGACCGTGATGTCGACATTAGTGACCGCGTTGGCGCGGGTGTCGTCGGCGGTGCGCTCGTTGACGGGCACCCAAGGTGACCGAGCCGTCTGCGGTGACCCGTCCGACTCGCTGGGCGAGCCGGGCGGCCACTCCCGCGAGCAGCGCGTTGCTGGTCCCTCCGAGCGAGTGGCGCGGGCGTCCCACTCGTCGGCGTCGACGAAGATCGTCGCCGTCGGCAGCGTGATGGGTTCGTCCGCTCCGGCGGACATTGCGGGTGGTGGCGTGGGGCGATCCCGCCGCGCGGCCGCGGTTGCGCCGGGCCAATCGTGCCGCGGAGACGACGGCTCGGCCGATAGCGGGGATGTCTCGGACGGTTTGGCGGGCGTCTTCGCGCAGTGCCTGCCACCGCCGGCGTGAGCCCGCAGCAGGCCAGTCGATCCGGTCGTCGCGGCCGCAGCCGCGTCCGCGACCGCCTCGCACAGCCCACGCCGTCGGTGAGGCAATGTGACACGACCAAGCTCACCCCGGCGCCGCCGTCGGTGAAGGGCAGCACCGCGAGGTGCCATCCGGGACCCGTGCTCGATGTCCAGCGGACGGTTGGCCTGCTCGGCGAGCCAGGCATCGAACTCTTCACGCGGCCGCGGGGTCGCGACGATCTCGAGGTCGGACTGACCGCTGCGAGACCCAGCGATGGCGGCCGAAGGGCAACGGCGAGCGTTCGATGCGGCGGGACAGCCGTCCCTGCTGAAGATGGTGATGAAACCGGCGCAGACCGTCGATGTCGACCGCGCGGTTGTAGACCCAGACCACTGCAGCAGGCTGGTGCCGGTCGCCCGCTCGAAGCCAAAGAAGGTCTGGTCGTCCAGATCGAGTACGTTGCTCATTTTCCTACGGTTCCTTTTCTTGTCCGCTTGCCTACGCTGTCAGGGCAGACAGCCCAGATGGATTTGCTCGTGGCCAGCCGATGGTGGCGGTGAGCGAGAAGTCGTTCAGAGCGCTCGAAAGTTGCTGTCGCAAGTCGCCATTCGTGTTGGAACGGCCCGGCTGATACGCAAGGACCGAGACGAAGACCTGCCGTGCGTTCATCCCGAGAGCAACACCAGCAGCCCGCCCAGCCGGTCCATCATCGCCTCGGTCACACCTTGGCAGCGAGACAACATGGCGAAGTGGTCGGCGGCTGTGCCGTCCGGCCGGTAGACGGCCGCGGTGGGCCTCACCCAGGTTGGATGAGACAACGACTGGTCGCGCCGCCTGCGGCCACGCTGACCATTCGCCTGGCCAGCCGCTTGCGGCAGCAGGGGCACCAGGGGCAGCAATACCTGCCGTTCGTCAGGCACCTCCCGGTGGCGGATCAGCGCTTGCTTGATCGCGGCCCGGATGTCGCGCAGGTCGGTCGTCGCGGGTGCAGGGTCGACCGTGATGTCGACATCGTGATGGCGTTGGCGCGGGTGTCGTCGGCCGCGCGCTCGTTGACAGGCAGCGCCAGGTGACCGAGCCGTCTGCGGCAACTCGTCCCATGCGCTGGGCGAGGCGGGCCGCCAAACCCGCGAGCAGCCGTTGCTTGTCCCTCCGAGCGGATCGCGCGGGCGTCCCACTCGGCGGCATCGATGAAGACCGTTGCCGTTGGGAGAGTGATGAGTTCGTCGCCTCCGGCGACCGGACGGAGGTGGCGGTGGCGGCCGCTGCGGCATTGCGGCGGGTTCGCCAGGCGAGTCGTGCGGCGGCGACGGCGGCGCGGCCGAATAGCTCGGGATGTCGCGCATGGTCTGGCGCGCATCCTCGCGCAGCGCTCGCCACCGCCGCCGTGACCCAGCAGCGGGCCAGTCGATCGCGGCGTCATAGCCGCAAGCCGCTTCCACTATCGCCAGGCACCCGCCGATGCCGTCGGTCAGGCAATGTGTGAGATGACCAAGCTCACCCCGGTGCCGCCGTCGGTGAACGGCAGCACCGCGAGGTGCCATCCGGGTCCGTGTTCGGCATCCAAGGGTGTTGGCCTGCTCATCGAGCCAGGCGTTGAATCCTTCGCGCGGTCGCGGCGTCGCGACGATCTCCAGCTCCGGCTGATCGCCGGGCGAGACCCAGCGATGGCGACCGAACGGCAAGGGCGACCGTTCGATGCGGCGGGATAACCGCCCCTCGGCAAGATGCTGATGGAACCTGCGCAGTCCGTCGATGTCGACCGGGCGGTCATACACCCAGACGCACTGCCCGGACTCCGGCCGCCTGCCCGAGGCGAAAGAATGTCTGGTCACGCAAATCAATTATGTTGCTCATTTTCGGAATGCTCCTTTTCTTGTTGTTTGCTTACGTGGTCAGATCGTGCGGTCGGACGAATTCGGTCAGCGTCACTGGCTTATTGCATGGCCAGCCCGATGTGGCGGTGAGCGAGAATTCACTCAGACGCGCGAAATGTGCTGTTGTAGTTCGTCATCCGAGTTGGGGCGGTCCGGCTGATAGGCAACGACCGAGACGAAGACCCGTCCATGCGCTCTTCCCGAGAGCAAAGACAGCAGGCCGCCGTGCCGGTGCATCATCGCCGTGGTCATACCGGAGCTAGAGCGATTTCATGACGAAGTAGTCGGCCTCGGTGCCGTCTGGCCGGTTGACGGCCGGGTCGACGACGCCGACGTTGGATGCGCCCACGCTGGCCGCACTGTTGGTGGCCGCGCCCACCCATCGCTTGCCGAGCCGCTCAGGCACCAGAAGAACCAGGGGCAGTAGTGTCCATCGTTCGTCGGGCTCGTCCTGAGAGCGGATCAGCGCTTGCTTGGTTGCGGCCCGGATCTCGCGTAGGTCCGTCGTCGCGGGTGCGGGGTCGACCGTGATGTCGACGTTCGTGATGGCGTTGGCGCGGGTATCGCCGGCGGTGCGCTCGTTGATGGGCATCGTCAAGGTGACCGAGCCGTCTGCGGCGACGCGTCCCACTCCTGGGCGAGGCGGGCCGCGAATGCCGCGAGCAGCGTGTTGCTGGTCCCCCCGAGCGAGTGTGCGCGGGCGTCCCACTCGTCGGCGTCGACGAAGACCGTTGCCGTTGGGAGAGCGACGGGTTCGTCGGCTCCGGCGGCCGGCGGAGGTGGCGGAAGGTAACGGCGCGCGACTCCGACGGTCTCGGCTGCGCCGGACAAATCGTGCTGCGGCGCCGACGGCGCGGCCGATGGCGGGGATGTCACGGCGGTTTGGCGGGCGTCCTCGCGCAGCGCCCGCCACCGCCGGCGTGACCCGGCGGCGGGCCAGTCGATCGCGTCGTCATCGCCGCGAAGCCGCGTCCGCCAACGCCTCGCAGAGCCCGACGCCGTCGGTGAGGCAATGCGAGGCGACCAGGCTCACCCCGGTGCCGCCGTCGGTGAACGGCAGCACCGCAAGATGCCATCCGGGTCCGTGCTCGGCAGTCCAGGGCAGTGGTGGCCTGCTCGCCGAGCCAGGCGTCGAATTCTTCGCGCGGTCGCGGCGTCGCGACGATCTCCAGCTCGGGCTGGTCGCTGGGCGAGACCCAGCGGTGGCGGCCGAACGGCAACGGTGAGCGTTCGATGCGGCGCGACAACCGCCCCCGCTGAAGCTGGTGATGGAACCGGCGCAAACCGTCGATGTCGACCGCGCGGTCATACACCCAGACACACTGAATCAGGCTGGTTACTCCGGCCGCCCGCTCGACGCGAAAGATGGTCTGGTCGACCAGATCGAGTACGTTGCTCATTTCTTAAGTTCCTTCTTGTCAGTTGTCGCGGCGCACACAGCGCACAGGTCGCTCGAATTCGCGTGATGGGCAAGCTGTTCGATCCAGTCCGGCGGTGGTCTGTGCGACATCCGCGAACACCTGGCTCAATGTCGCGATGTAGCGATGAACCGACTTACGCGCGACGGCGTTGTCCGGATACGAGACGGTCACGGTGGTCCTCGTGGCGTGCCGGTTGATCCAGACGTTGATCTCGCCGTTGTTCAGGTTGTCGCCGTAGGTGCCGAAGTTCGTCTCTTCCCACAGAGCGGAGACGGGGATCTTTCGAAAATCGATGAATGACAACATCATTGACGGACGGTGGGCGGCTTGATCTCAATGCCAGCCGCTGCCGCCAACTCCAGCACCCGGTCAATCGGCACGTCGGCAAGGTGTTTGGCGGCGTCGAACGAAATCTGCGCCGCCCGGGCCGCCTCGGGAAACGAGCCGCCGCTGGTCGGCACGGTGACCGGAAACAGGCTGGCGAACCAACCCACGGTCATCGCGTCGATGCCCGGTGTCCGCGTGTCGTACGGCGTGAATCCGTGAAAGGTTTCGGTTCCCGCCAATTCACGCTCGGCGAGAGCGGCGCACGCCATGACGCCGCCAACGAATCGAGCGCCTGCGGCGCGGCATGCGGTGTCGAACGCCTCGGTGTCGACGCCGTTCAACAACTCGACCGTCACAAAAGCGCCCTTGTTGTCGGCCTGCGTGTCGCCAAGCGGCAGCGGGAAGCTCGGCCAGTCGCCGTCCGCGTCGTGCGCGAAATCGATCCAGTCCCTGGTCTCGGGGGACGACACGGTCAAACCGGCCAGCGTTCGTGCTGCCGGGCGGCGTAATCGCGATAGCTGCTGACCTGCGCAAGCGTGCTGGGCTCGACTTGGTCAGCGCTCGTGCGTCAGGTGGTGGTACATCAAGTGAATGTCGAAGAAGATCAGCCCGGCGGAGATGCCGTCGATGTGGAGATGGTCGACGCTGGCGTAGAACGTGAAATAGTCGGTGTGCTGCACGATGCCGAACGTGAAGCAATCCCACTCAAGGGTCTCCGGCGTGGTCGTCAATGCGTGTGTGCGAATGTCTTCGGCGGTCATGTATCCGAAATCCACAGGGACGAAATCGATCACCTCGGGGTTGTCGATCATGCGCCGCACAAAGGCGCCGTGGTCGAATTCGAACCAATCGTGGTAGGCGTCATGGCGACGGACATGCGCATTGATCGCCGCCGTCATTGCCGGAATGTCACAGACGCCGGGTATGTCCCAGGCGACGACCATCAGGCGGGGAAGCAGCGTGCCTGCCGCCTTGGCGTCGTACGCCTTCCCGAGGTGTTGAGCCCTCTGGTAGGTCGGAGGTAGATCGCTGCGTCGCGCAGCCCGCGCAGCTTCTCTCGCGGCGGGTGAGGCCGTCCACGTGGTGACCGGACCATCCGACGGCTGCCATCCGCTGATGTTGCCCAGTGCGACCATTTCTGCGCTCCTTGCCATTTCGAGTTCGTTGACTCGATGCGACCGAAGTTAGGGCTCCACCGGCGGCGTGTCGCGCTTGTGCGCACTAGTCGCGAAGTGAGTGATTCAGCTGCTTTTGCGCATTGTGCCCGCGCGCTGATGAAGGGTTCCATGTGCTCGATGCGCATGAGCACAACGCGTAAAAGTCGAAGAAGCACCGCTTGTGCGTGTTGTGTGCACAACCGAGCCGTAGCTACTGCGCGTCCGTCGTTTCGGTCGCGGGCAACTACACGCGACCCAACTGCTCGTCATAGACAGAGGCGATGCCGAAACGAACCAAACGCCCACTCAGACAGGAGAACTCATATGAAGGCAACCATGTCTCCTCGGCTAGTCCGGCTTATCGCACGACCCGTCGCCGCTGCCGGCGTCATCGGCGGCGCCATGGGTATGTCGGCGATTGCCCACATGAACAGGGTCACACCGCCAGCTCATCAGCTTGCTGCGCCGACCAGCAATAGGTGAAGTTAGGCGGCGTTACTCGTTGCCCTTCCGACTGCCCTTGCGAGGTCGAGCTCGGCGTGGAGCCAGTCGGGTCGGACGTCGGTGTGGACGGCGCCGGCTTCGTCTTGGGGCTGAAGACATTGAACGAAGCCGACACGGACGCTTTTGACACGGCTTGTCGCGAGGCCGGCGCCGGCGCCTTCGACGATCCGCGTCGGGCTGGCGCCCTTCGATGCCGCTTTCGCTCGCGCGTTGGCGAAGAAGCCTGAGGACCGTTTTCCTCGCTGCCAGGACTTCGCCCGTGCGATCACAGCAGCCGCCGGGCAGAGCGGTGCGGGCTACTCTCCCTCAGCGCCAACCCAGGAAGCGCCAGTCCCGACGGTGGCGGCCGCCGCCGCACCAGAAGGCAGCCGGGGATCGCCGAAATTGGCGATCCTCGCAGTCGTGGCCCGGCTTGGCCTCAGTGCTGGAGTCGCGCTGCTGTGGCACCCATGGACCAAACAGGACCACGAACACGTCTCACCGCCCGCATCGCCCACTACCACCGCCACCGCGTCGCCGACCACCGTTACCCCTGTCACGTCGAGCACTCCGCCGCCCGCACCCGCTCCGCCGCCGCCTCAAACCAAGGTGACCCCAGCGCGGCCCACCTACCCCCCTGCCGGGGCGCTCGGCTCGGCCTGCCCACCCCCAGGCGGAGCTATTGGGACCGGCCCCGACGGCGCCATCTATTACTGCTCCCGAATCGAATTCACCGACGGCTACGAATGGTCCCTAACCGCAGGTGACATTCCGAATCCAAATGCCCCGCCGCCCTACACCCCGCCGCCTGCATCGGAGATAAATCCCGCGGGCCCCGCGCCTATGGACCGGTGCACGGTTCCCGGCGCCGTAGTACCCGGGACGCTTGGGCTCATGGAGTGCAAACAACTCTTCGTCGGTGGCGGCTGGTTTTGGGGGGTGGCTTCCCGATAGGGCGCGACGGCACACCGTTGACTCCGTAGGCGAAGAGCAGCTTTGGCAATCGACTATTACGGATTGCTCGGCGTGGGCACATTCTGGGCACAGTTACAGGTAAATCCGGTCAATTCAGGTGAATCTTGGTGAACGTGAAACGGCAGGTCAGCGGGTCAAAGTAGCGCTGACTAGGATCTCCGAAACGGGTTCGATTCCCGGCAGCTCCTGGAGGAAGGGGTCTTGGACCTGATCCAAGCCAACGCGTCAACATGCGCATCCGTCGTGCAGCGGACGCAGCTCGATCCGACAAACGTCAAGAATGGCAGATGTCGAAGAGGTTCCTCCGCTTCGTCCTCGCACGTGAGGTGAGGCCTGGCGGGGGCGAAGGCGTCGCGGATTGGTGGGCGCTGGTCGTGTAGGCGGTGCATCGCTCTATGCGACGGCCGCTATGGATAGCAAATGTGGATGGCAGAGGCCCGTCGGTTCTGCAACGTTTCCGAATTCACCGGCGGAGGGAATCAGACGGCTGGGGCGTTCGAACGCTTTCCTGTGCAGCTACGTTCCTCGTCCACAGTAGTGGACCTGTGCCAGCACCGAGAATTCGTCGGCCCACGTAAGCAAGAACGCGAGTCTATGTCCAGACTTAGGTAAGAGAATTGACTCCAGGCCTGAGGTCTCGGCCCTGGTCTCCGCGGCCGCGCACGGATAGTCGGGCAGTTCAAATCGACCACGCCTGTGACACTCGCAGTCCGCACGCAGTCCGCAGCACACTCGACACCACCCGCCGACAGTCCACGATTACCCATAGCGAAACCGACTGTGACACTTGGCTTTATCCACGATTACCGTCAGAAGCCCACAACTGCCCAGAATTACAAAAGCCCAGGTCATGCGCTCTTTTAATCCGCAGGTCCTAGGTTCGAGTCCTAGTGGGGGCACCACAACGGTGCTGGTTTCGGTCTCCGCCGGGACCGAGGTATCACCCGGCGGCGGGTCGGATGCCCTATCGTCATCGACATTCCCGACACCTTCACCACAGGAGCACCAATGCTGACCCGGCGGTTCCCGAGAGGGGCATTGGTCGCGACGATCGCGGCAGCCAGCCTCAGCGTCGCAATCACCTTCGGATACGGGTCGGCGCACGCCACACCTGAGGACGACGCATTCATCAGCATCGTCAAGCAGCTCAACATCCCGGTGCCCTCATCCGACGACGCAATCCAAGTGGGACGGGGGATCTGCTCGGCAATGGACGCCGGGAGGATCGAACCTGCGCCCACGATCCGGGGCGTGATCAGCAGCCTGAGGTCGAAAGGGCTCGACAAAGGGCAGTCCGTGGGTTTGCTCAGGGGTGCCATCAGCGTCTATTGCCCGCAGTACACCGCACTCGTCGCGCGCTGACCGCCCCGATGGGGCACCACGCGAATGACGGCGGCCGTTAAGGCACGCTGTTCCTCACGATGACCCCCGCTCCTGCCCTGCTCGACGATCCGAGCGACCTTGCCGCCCTGCGCGCGAAGGGCGCCGACCCAGACGAGCTGTTCGCCTCCTTCGCCGCATGGGCCGAGGAGAGCGGCACCACGCTGTACCCGGCGCAGGAGGAGGCACTGATCGAACTGGTCAGCGGCGCCAACGTCGTACTTGCGACGCCGACCGGTTCTGGCAAGTCTCTGGTGGCCACCGGCGCGCTGTACGCGGCGCTGGCAGCAGGGACCCCCAGCTACTACACCGCGCCGATCAAGGCGTTGGTGAGCGAGAAGTTCTTCGCGCTATGCGACGTGTTCGGAGCGACGAACGTCGGCATGCTCACCGGCGACGCTTCGGTCAACGCCGCGGCACCGATCATCGCCTGCACCGCCGAGGTGCTGGCCAACATCGCCCTTCGCGAGGGCGCACACGCCGAGATCGGCCTCGTGGTGATGGACGAGTTCCATTTCTACGGCGACCCTGACCGCGGCTGGGCCTGGCAGGTGCCGCTTCTCGAATTGCCGAACGCGCAGTTCCTGCTGATGTCGGCCACACTCGGCGACGTCACGTCCCTGCGCGAGGACCTCACCCGACGCACCGGCCGGCCGACGGCGCTGGTCGCCAACGCCGAGCGCCCGGTTCCGCTGCACTACTACTACGCGACCACGCCGATGCACGAGACGATCGGCGAGCTGCTCAACACGAAGCAGGCACCGATCTACGTCGTCCACTTCACCCAGGCCTCCGCACTGGAGCGGGCTCAGGCACTGATGAGCGTCAACGTGAGCACCAAGGAGGAGAAGAAGGCGATCGCCGACCTGATCGGCGGGTTCCGGTTCTCGTCCGCGTTCGGCACGACATTGTCGCGACTGGTCCGGCACGGGATCGGCGTGCACCACGCCGGAATGCTGCCCAAGTACCGGCGGCTGGTGGAACAGCTCGCCCAGGCCGGCCTGCTCAAGGTCATCTGCGGCACCGACACCCTCGGCGTCGGCATCAACGTGCCGATCCGCACCGTCGTCTTCTCGGCACTGTCGAAGTACGACGGCATCCGTACCCGGCTGCTCAGCGCCCGCGAATTCCACCAGATCGCCGGACGCGCGGGGCGGGCCGGCTACGACACGGCGGGCACCGTTGTCGTCCAGGCGCCCGACCACGAGGTGGAGAACCTCAAGCAGTTCGCCAAAGTGGCCGACGACCCGAAGAAGCGTCGAAAGCTGGTGCGCCGCAAGGTGCCCGAGGGCATGGTGCCGTGGAGCGAGTCGACCATGACCCGGTTGGTCGACGCCGCCCCCGAAGCGCTGACAAGCAACATGCGGGTGAGCACGGCGATGATCCTCGACGTCGTCGACCGTCCCGGTGACCCATTCGTCGCCATGCGTCGGCTGCTCACCGACAACCACGAGCCGCGCAAGCGCCAGCTTCAGCACATCCGCGAGGCGGTCGGCGTCGCCCGTTCACTGCTGCAGGCCGGCGTCCTCGAGCGGCTCGACGAACCAGAGCCCGATGGACGGCGCTACCGACTGACCGTCGACCTGCCGCCCGACTTCGCCCTCAACCAGCCACTGTCGACGTTCGCGCTCGCCGCAGTCGACGTGCTCGACCCGACGTCGGAAACCTATGCGCTGGAAGTGGTTTCGGTCATCGAGGCAACTCTCGAGGACCCACGCCAGATCCTGGCCGCGCAGCTGAACAAGGCCAGGGGCGAGGCCGTGGCCGCTATGAAGGCCGAGGGCATCGAGTACGACGAGCGGATGGAGCTGCTGGACGACGTCACCTATCCCAAGCCACTCGAGGACCTGCTCGGGCACACCTTCGAGGTCTACCTGCAGAGCAACCCGTGGGCCGCCGACGCGCGGCTGTCTCCGAAGTCCGTTGTGCGCGAGATGTGGGAACGGGCCTTCACGTTCCGGGAGTTCATCAGCGTCTACGGGCTTACCCGTTCCGAGGGCGCTGTGCTGCGGTACCTCTCCGACGCCTTCAAGGCGCTGCGGTCCGGAGTGCCCGCCGCCGCACGGACCGAGGAGGTCATCGACATCGTCGAGTGGCTCGGCGAGCTTGTCCGTCAGGTGGATTCGAGTCTGCTCGACGAGTGGGAGCAGCTCACCAGCCCGGATCAGCCGCTGGATGCTCCGGTGGCGGTGCCCGCCCGCCCGCGTCCGCTGACCGGGAACGAGCGGGCGTTCACCGCGATGGTCCGCAATGCGCTGTTCCGCCGGGTGGAGCTGTTCGCGCGGCGCCGCTGGCACGACCTCGGCGAACTGGACGCCGGCTCCGGCTGGTCTGCCGAACGTTGGCAGGAGGTCGGGGACGCGTACTTCGGCGAGCACCACGACGTGGGTATCGGCGCCGACGCCCGCGGGCCCGCGCTACTGATCATCGACCGACGGGCCGACGTGTGGTCGGTGCGGCAGATCCTGGACGACCCCGCGGGCGACCACGACTGGGGCTTTGAAGCGGAAGTGGACCTGGAGGCGTCCGACGAGGAGGGTGCGGCGGTCCTGCGCGTCATCGACGCCGGACGCCTGGACTAGTCCGTTAAGCATCCGGCGCAGGATCACCCCACCGGTCACGGATCCTGCCCCACGGATCGGCGTACTGCCCGGGTTGCTTGTAATAGGGGGCCTTTCGCCGCATCAGGCCCGCTAAAACCGGTGCCGCCATGCGCATCGCCCTCGCCTTCCAGCCCGCCCTGGCGCGGATCTCGTCGTCGGCCTCCCAACTGGAGTACCGCTGAAAGGACAGCACCTGCTGGGAGCGGCGTGGTGTCCATCCAGTCCAGCGGATACCAATCAGAGTCACTGGCGGGGTTGCCCGGACGACCGGGGAACAGCAGAGCAGCCCGTGCCGAGCGCCTCGCTGTTTGCGCGCGCCACGTCGCCGTAAAGCCTCTTATGGGAGTCATCACCCGCGATCATGAAGATCTCCCGCACGCTGTCGGTGGTGATCGCCGCAGCGAACGCCGCGGCGACATCACGGGAGTCGACGGAATGAGACCGATGGTCCTCGGGCAATCATCGCGGCGAAGTAGAACGAGTCGAAATCCCCATAGTCGACGAGCGGTTCGAGGGTGATGACGCCTGAGAGCCGAAGGATCGACCATTCCAAATTCGATGAGCGCACGATGTTTTCGGCTTCGAGCTTGTGACAGCCGTAAAGTTCCGACGCCAACGGCGGGGTTTCGGGGGTGAGCAGGTCGGTGAACCGGTGCGGGTTGCGGCTGCCGTACACCGCCATGCTCGACGCGTGCACGAAGCGAGGCGGCGACGGCATCGCCTCCGCGGCGCGCACCAGCGATGCGGTCGCGTCGACGTTCACGGCTCGGGCCAGCGCACGGTTGGCGTAGCACATCGGCGGAATGCAAGCCGCCAGGTGAACGATGGCCGACGGTGACACATCGGCGAGCACCGCGCTGATCTGATCCGGCTTCGTCAGATCGACCGGCCGCACGTCGACCGTGGCGGGCAGCGATGGTTTGACGGTCCGGTGCGCGGTGGCGATCACCTTGTATCCGTCCGCCACGAGCCGCTCCACCACGGGCCTGCCGACCAGACCGTATGCGCCCGTCACCAGTACGGAATCCCGAACGTCCATGAGGCGCTCCTTCGCGCAGGCGGGACATCGATCGGGAATCTAGCCGAATATCGCCCGCTATCTCGCCCGATTGACGGGTCACCCGTCGCCTTTAGCACCCTTCTTGGGGCCGTTGCCGTGCCCTTTCTTTTTTCCGGGTGGGCCCTCATCGATCTGCGCGGGCGGAGGTGGTGGGGGCGCGGGTGACGAAGTTGGCGTCGGAGGAGGTAGCGACGTGCTGGACGTCGCCGGTTCGGGCGCCGACGGCGGGGACGCAGACTCGAAGAGAACCAGGACGGCTGCGAGTGCGATCGCGAACAGCACCGCCGCGAGTACCAGGAGCCTGCGGGTCCGGCTAGGTGCCGAAGGTGCAGGGAGGACCATGGTGCCTGGCGGCGGCAACGGCTCGGCGAGCACACGTGTAGGAGGCCGGTCCGAGTTCGGTTGCGGCGCAAGGTACAAAGCCGCCCGCATCGCCTCCGCACTGGGAAAACGCCACTGTGGATCGCGGGCCATCGCCCTTTCGATCGTTGCAGCCAGACCCGGATCCACATCGGGTCGGTGCGCCCGAATCGGGGCTGGTACATCTTCGGAAATCGCTCGCGCCAGGGCGGCGAGATTCTCTTGCGGGAACGGCTTGTGCCCGGTCAGCGCCTCATAGCCGACAACACCGACCGCGTACAGATCGTCGGCAACGGTCGCGGGCCTGCCCATCAAGCGGTCCGCGCTGAGGTAGGCCATCGTGCCGACGATCTGACCGGTCATAGTCGCCGGCGTCTCTGCGCTTTTCGCAATGCCGAAGTCCGCGACTTTCACGTCGCCCGAAGCCGTGATCAAGATGTTCGCCGGTTTGATGTCCCGATGCAGGATCCCAGCCGCATGTGCCGCGGCGAGCGCCGACAGTACATCGTCCAGAATCTCGCGCACGCGGTCCTGCATCAGCGGTCCACGCATTACCTCGTCGGCCAACGTGCGTCCGGACAGCCGCTCCATCACGATGAATGGAGCGCCTTTGTGCTCGCCGGTGTCGTGCACCGCGACGATGTGCGGGTGGTTCAGCCGAGCGGCGGCTCGCGCCTCGGTCTCAAAGCGACGGCGGTTATCGGGTTGCACGCTGAATACCGGATGCAGCAGCTTGACTGCGACAGGCCGGTCCAACCGGGTGTCCCAGCCGTCGCGAACCTCGGCCATCCCTCCGCGGCCCAGAATCCCCCGCAATTCGTAGCGGCCACCAAGCATTTCTGGCGCCTGCACAGTCCAACGTTAGCGCTAGCGTCAACGCGCCGGAACCGTGGGCCGCCGCAGATGGGTACCATCGTGTCGATGCTCTACCAGCACCTACGACGACCGTTCTGGCAACGCCACCCGCTTATGACGGGTGCCGCCGCCGTGGCGATCGTCTGGCTGCTGTGGAGCGGAGCACAGTTGCTCGTCGCCGTCGTCGGGCTCGCCTGGCTGGGCGTGGCCATCCGGAGGCGAACGCGGGCCAACGCGCTGCGAGACGCCGGGCTGCGTGCGCGCGCCGAATACGAGCACCGGTTGAACCTCAGCGGCGATCTGCGCGGGGTCTACGGGCGCTATCCGCCGGTGCAGCCGGGCTGGTTTCCGGATCCGCAGAACCGTTCGCAGTTGCGGTATTTCGACGGCGCGATATGGACCGGTTATACGGCTTACACGTTGGGGCAGTAGTGCATGCCGTCGTCGCGGTGCCCGACCGGCGGCAGGTTGCGCGCCGGCGTTTCCACCAGCGGCGCATCTGAGCGGGTCCTGCCCGTCGCACGGTCGAATGCGCTGCGCTTGCGCGGGTGCATCATCATGCGATCGGGCGTCAGCTTGGTGGCGAGGTGCACGAGATTGCCCAGGCGCCGATGCAGCCATTCCTGGCGAGATGACCAGGTGTAGCCCAACAGTTCACGAACGGGCGGGTCGTAGAGGCCGACGGTGACGAACAACAGGAACCGCTCCAAGACCTGCAAATTCAGCCGCCACATCCAGTCCGGGATCCACTCGAGCGACGGGTGCTTGGTCATGGTGGACAGATCGAGCACTTCGCGCGTCGCGTAGTTGTCCTCTAACACGTTGTTACACATGTGATCCCAGTACTGCTGGAATTCCTCCCAGGTCTTTGGCACCGGCCGCATGCTCATCCCGTACATCCGGTACCAGGTGACGTGCTCGTCGAACAGCTGGCGCTTCTGATCCTCGGTCAGCCCGCCCCTGAACCGTTCCGCGGCCAGCAGAACGGACTTGAAGAAGGTGGCGTGCGCCCAGTAGAAGACATCGGGGTTCAGCGCGCTGTACCGGCGTCCCTGCTCGTCGACACCCTTGATGCCGATGTGGTAGTCACGCACCTGCGCACCGGTCTTCGGCGCGCGGTCGCCGTCGAACACGACCCCGCCGATCGGATACACCGACCGGTACAGCCGGGGCATCCGCTCCATGAAGAAGATCGAGTGATCCTTGACGGCGGCACCCAACTGGGGATGCATGTTCTGCATCGAGCCGGCCCACGAGCCCTGCAACATACCGGTCCACTGGCCGAAGTACTTCCACGTCAACGAGTCAGGGCCGAGCGGCTCGGGCAGGGCGTCATATCCGCCGGCCGAGACGGGGCATCCCGAGGCAACCGGAGTGGTTTCGGTGGTCGCCGGGCATACCGCAGACGTATCTTGAGTCACTGATGTGCTTTCGATCGACGTTGGATAGCATTCTGACTACGTGCGTTGTCAACACGATTCTAGGAGTGATGTGGCTGGGGGTCAACGACGGGGCCGTTGGTCGGGCGTTCCGCTCGAGGATCGTCAGGCGCTGCGCCGCGACGACCTGATCGCCGCGGGCGTCGGCCTGTTGGGCAGCGAGAGGGGTCCCGTCCTCACGGTGCGCGCTGTGTGCAGGGCAGCCGGACTGACCGAACGCTACTTCTATGAGAGCTTCTCCGACCGCGACGAATTCGTCGGCGCCGTCTACGACGACGTCTGCGCGAGGGCGATGTCCACGCTGTCCTCGTCCACCACTGCGCGCGACGCGGTCGAGCGGTTCGTCGCCCTGATGGTCGACGACCCGACGCGCGGCCGGGTGCTGCTGCTGGCACCGGCGGTCGAGCCGGTGCTGACGCAGTCGGGCGCCGACTGGATGCCCAGCTTCATCGAACTGCTGCAGCACAAGCTGACCCGCATCGCCGACCCCGCCGTGCAGGCCATGGTGGCCACCGGCCTGATCGGTGCGTTGACGACCCTGTTCACCGCCTACTTGAACGGCCGGCTGGCGGCCACCCGCGAGCAGTTCATCGACTACTGCGTCGACATGCTGCTCAGCAGGGTGTCGAGCTACTGACTACTCGGCCACCTGGCCGGGCACGCCGGGAAGCTCGCCGGCCTCAGCGAGTTCGGCCTCCTCGCTCTGCGCGGCTGCGGCCGCCTCCTCAGCCTTGGCTGTGAAGTCGCGGCCGGCCGGGCTGGCCGCCGAAGGGCCAGGCACGGTCGCCGTCGCGGCACCGCGGTTGCAGTTCAGGGTCAGCAAGACCTCGCCCTCGTCGTTGCCGAAGTACACGTCGTCGGGGATGGGCCGGTAGAAGGACCCGTCCACGGCCCTGGTGACGAGGCAGGCACCCATCGCGTCCTGGCGGGAGCCGACGGTCACCGAGATCTTGGGGATGCCGCCGTCTTCCTCGATCGCGGCGACCGCGTCTTCATACGTCATGCCGTCGACGTCCGGCACCGCCGACGCGGCGCCGGCCCCGAACAGTCCGAGCACGCCCATCGCAGCCGTAGCGGCGCCGACGGCACCGGCCGAAAGGATGATCTTCATTGAGCGAGCGTGACAAACACTCGCTGTGAGATCGCGAAGAAAAGATGAGGCGGGTGTTAACTACCCGGTCGGGATTTCAGGCGTCGTCTCGCCGGGGGTCTCGCCGGCTTCTGCGAGTTCGCCTTCCTCGCTCTGCTGGGCTGCGGCGGCTTCCTCGGCCTTGGCCGTGAAATCGCGGCCCTCCGGGCTGGCTGCCGAGGCGCCAGGCACGGTGCCAGTCGCCGCGCCCCGGTTGCAATTCAAGGTGAGCAGCACCTCGCTGTCGGCGTGCCCGAATTCGCCCCCGGAGTCGCGAACGAACGGAGCGTCGGTGGCGTTGGTGACGAGGCAGTCGCCCATCGCGTCCTGACGGTCGCCGACCGTCACCGCGATTTTCGCTGTGCCGCCGCCTTCCTCGATCGCGGAAACCGCGTCGCCGTAAGTCATTCCCACCACGTCCGGGGCGGCGGAGGCGATGCCCGCGCCGAACAGACCCAGCGCTCCCATCGCGACCCCTGCGGCGCCAACGGTGCCGGCCGAAATGATGTTCTTCTTCACATGCCCACCTATGTCTGAGGTCTACGGTTGCCAGGAGTTTAGGCGCGGTTCGTGCCTGCGAAAACAATACCGCCGACAAGCTCAACCCGCGAGCAGTACCGCCGTGTACGTCACACGAATAAGCGGGTCGTTCGGCCCGTAAATCGTGATCTTTCCGACGCCGCGACACCGCCGCGCTAACTTGATGTCACCGGGTTACACAGATATATTGACTGCAACCAACAGGTACAGATAACTGCGGGGGCCGTAAGGCCAGATCACGGACGTCCCCGCCCCCAAGGAGGACGCAGGGCTTATGCACGAAAACCTGACCGATCTGCACCTGCTGCGTGAACTCGAACCCGTTGTCGAGAAGAACCTCAACCGGCACCTGTCGATGCGCAAGGACTGGAACCCGCACGACTACATCCCGTGGTCGGACGGCAAGAACTATTACGCACTCGGTGGCCAGGACTGGGAGCCCGGACAATCGGTGCTCTCCGAAGTCGCCCAGGTGGCCATGGTGCAGAACCTGCTGACCGAGGACAACCTGCCGTCTTATCACCGCGAGATCGCGATGAACTTCAGCATGGACGGTGCATGGGGCCAGTGGGTCAACCGCTGGACCGCCGAGGAGAACCGGCACGGCATCGCGCTGCGCGACTATCTGATCGTCACCCGCGCGATCGATCCGGTCGCCCTGGAGGCCCTGCGCCTCGAGCAGGTGACCCGCGGCTTCAGCCCGGGCCAGAACCAGCAGGGCGACTTGTTCGCCTCGAGCCTGTTCGACTCCGTCGTCTATGTGACGTTCCAGGAGCTGGCCACCCGCGTCTCGCACCGCAACACCGGCAAGGCATGCAACGAGACGATCGCCGATCAACTGCTGCAACGCGTTTCGGCCGACGAGAACTTGCACATGATCTTCTACCGCGACGTCAGCGAGGCCGGCTTCGACATCGCACCGGATCAGGCGATGCACTCGCTGCACCGCGTGCTGCGCAACTTCAAGATGCCAGGTTTCACGGTTCCGGAGTTCCGCCGCAAGGCCGTCATCATCGCGGTCGGCGGCGTGTACGACCCGCGCATCCACCTCGACGACGTCGTCAAGCCAGTGCTGAAGAAGTGGCGCATCTTCGAGCGCGAGGACTTCACCGGCGAAGCCGCTCGGATGCGTGACGACCTCGGCGTGCTGGTCGAGGAGCTCGAGGAGACGTGCGACAAGTTCGAGGTCGCCAAGCAGAAGCGCCTCGAGCGGGAGGCGAAGAGGGCCGAGCGGCTGAGCGCCAAGAAGGTTCTCGCGTCATCTCCGTCCTGACCGAATCCCGCGCACAGCTTCCGGCGGGCAGGAGCGAAGCGACCGGGGAATCGTTGAAGATCGGGCCGATCGCGCTGGCCAGCCCTGTCGTGCTGGCACCGATGGCCGGCGTCACGAACGTCGCATTCCGCACGCTGTGCCGCGAACTCGAGCTAGCCCGGGCCGGCACGGTCAGCGGGCTGTACGTATGCGAGATGGTCACCGCCCGCGCGCTCGTCGAACGACATCCGGTGACGATGCACATGACGACGTTCGGGCCGGACGAGTCACCTCGCTCGCTGCAGCTCTACGCCGTCGACCCGGACAACACCTACGCCGCGGCCAAGATGATCGTCGACGAGGACATGGCCGATCACATCGACATGAACTTCGGCTGCCCGGTGCCGAAGGTGACCAGGCGCGGCGGCGGTGCGGCGCTGCCCTTCAAGCGCAGGCTGTTCGGGCAGATCGTGGCCGCCGCGGTGCGCGCGGCCGAGGGATCGAACGTCCCGGTGACGGTGAAATTCCGGATCGGCATCGACGACACCCACCACACCCACCTGGATGCCGGACGGATCGCGGCCGAGGAGGGCGCCGCGGCCGTCGCGCTGCACGCCCGCACTGCGGCGCAACGCTACTCCGGGACCGCCGACTGGGATCAGATCGCTGCGCTGAAAGCCCACGTCACGAGCATTCCGGTGCTCGGCAACGGCGACATCTTCGACGCCGACGACGCGCTGGCGATGATGGCCACCACCGGCTGCGACGGGGTTGTCATCGGCCGCGGCTGCCTGGGCAGGCCGTGGCTGTTCGCCGAGCTGTCCGACGCCTTCGCCGGGCGGGACAGTGTGAAACCGCCCACACTCGGCGAGGTGGCGACGATCATTCGCAGGCACGGAGCGCTGTTGAGCGCCCATTTCGGCGAGGACAAGGGCATGCGCGACATCCGCAAGCACGTTGCGTGGTACCTGCACGGATTCCCCGCCGGCGCCGAGCTCCGCCGGGCATTGGCGCTGGTCAAGACGCTCGATGAGCTCGAAGAACTGCTCGCGAACCTGGACTCTGACGTGCCGTTCCCCCAGGCCGCCACCGGCCCCCGTGGACGGCAGGGCTCACCGGCCTCGGTGGCGTTGCCGGAGGGCTGGCTGACCGACCCGGACGACTGCACGGTGCCGACCGGCGCCGATGTGATGCATTCCGGTGGGTGAACCGAGACCATCTCGACATTACGTCTCTCAGGATCTCTAAGTAAGATATGTGTCTTGTCGTTATTGGCTCCAGACGGCGGGGCCACGGATATCGCCGCTTCAACGAGGGCGGCAGCGCAGCGGCTGATGCGCACCGACGCGCACGCTGCTCAAATGGTCGGAGGCCAGTAGGGACATGAGTGACGGCGATAACGCCACTCCTGGCCGCCCGCGCGCGTCCGACTCAAATGGTGCCAACGAGTGGCTTACCCGATCTCCTCGGCCACCACACGCCGCCGCGCCGTGGGAGCGCCAACCGGCGGCTGAGCCCGAGGACACCGATACTTCTCCGCCGACGGGTAGCCACACCGACGGTGTGACGGTGGCAGACCTCATCGCGAAGGTCACCGGCTCGTCGCCGACGGATCTGGCGAGCCGGCACGCTGCACCCGAACCCGAACCGGCGCCTCCTGTGCCGCCCCCATCGCGTCCGCGACAGCCGCGGCAACTACGGCAAAAGCCGCCGCAGCCCGAGGACCCGTCCGACCCGGACACCGAGGTCATCCCGGTGGTGTCCTACGCCGACGAGATCCCCGATCTGGCGGCGTTGCGGCGCGCACGACTCGAGCGCGTCGCGCCGGAGCGGATTGGCCAGCCGTCCGCCGAATCGGCCGATCCGCCGACGACGCACAAATCGCGGCGCCGGGTCATGCTGGCGGGCCGTTCCCTTGCCGCCCTGTTCGCCGTGCTCGCGCTCGCGATGACCGGTGGCGCCTGGCAATGGCAGTCGGCGAAGAACAACATGCTCAACCGGGTCTCGGCACTGGATCCAGATTCACGCGACATCCTCGATCCCAACGCACAGTTCGGCGACGAGAACTTCCTCATCGTCGGAATCGACAGCCGCTTCGGCGAGAACGCCGACATGGGCGCGGGCGATACCGAGGCTGCCGGCGGCGCGCGCTCCGACACCATCATGCTCGTCAACATCCCGGCCAATCGGGAACGCGTTGTCGCGGTGTCCTTTCCGCGCGACCTGAACATCGAGCCGATGGAGTGCGAGGCCTGGAACCCCGAGACCGGCGAGTACGGCCCGCTGTATGACGAAGAGACCGAATCCTACGGTCCCGATGAGATCTACACCGAGACGAAGCTGAACTCCGCCTTCTCGTTCGGCGGCCCCAAATGTCTTGTGAAGGTCATCCAGAAGCTGTCCGGCTTGTCCATCAACCGGTTCATGGCCGTCGACTTCGCCGGTTTCTCCAAGATGGTCGACGCGCTCGGCGGTGTCGAGGTGTGCAGCACCACCCCGCTGGAGGACTACGAGCTAGGCACGGTGCTGGCCAACGCGGGACGGCAGATGGTCGACGGGCACACCGCGCTGAATTACGTGCGCGCCCGCCAGGTGACCACCGAGACCAACGGCGACTACGGCCGTATCAAGCGCCAACAGCTGTTTCTTTCGTCGCTGCTGCGCTCGATGATCTCCAAGGAAGTCTTCTTCTCCCTGAGCAAGCTCAACAACGTGGTCAACCAGTTCATCGACGACAGCTACGTCGACAACATCAACACCAAGGACCTGGTGGAACTCGGCCAGTCGCTGCAGAACGTCGCCGCCGGACGCATCACCTTCCTCACCGTCCCGACCACCGGGTACATGGACGAATGGGGCAACGAGCATCTGCGCGAGGAGGACAACCGCGCGATCTTCGACGCGATCATCAACGACGATCCGCTGCCCGAGGAGCGCAACGCCGACAACTCACCGGTTCCCGGCACACCGGAGTCGCTGACGAACCGGACGCCCGAGTCGCCGACGAGCGAAGCACCCGCACCGGAGGCCACCGGCCCAACCGACGAATTGGTCGACGCCGTCACGACCGACCCGACGTCCGTGACCGTTCAGGTGACGAATTCGACGGGCCAGGATGGGCTGGGGGCAACTGCCGCAAGCGAATTGCAGCTGCACGGCTTCAACGTCACGACTCCCGACGACTATCCGACGGGTCCGTTGAACTCGACGACGGTGTTCTTCTCGCCCGGCAATGAAGAGGCCGCGGCGACAGTGGCATCGGCGTTCACCGAGCCGACGATCGAGCGCGTCAACGGGAAGGGGGACACCGTTCAGGTGGTGCTGGGTTCCGACTTCGCCACGGTGAGCCCGCCGAAACCGAGCGGTTCCTCGGTGCAGGTCCATGTCCTTCACGGCAGCGGGAGCACCCCCACCCAACTGCCTGAGGACCTCTCGATCACCAATGCCGCCGACACCACCTGCGAGTAGCACGGTTGCATCAGCAGGCGTTTGGGCAAGTGGCATTCACCTTTCGTTCACCCCGCACATCGTGACGATTCACCGGATCAGCCCGTAGGCTGGGCATATGCGAACTGCGTATCACGAGCAGCTAGACGCGCTAACCAACCAGCTCGGCGAGATGTGTGGGCTGGCAGGTATCGCGATGGAGAGGGCGACCCAGGCCCTGCTGCAGGCCGACCTGGCGCTGGCCGAGCAGGTGATCACCGACCACGAGCAAATCGCGACGATGAGCGCCAAGGCCGAGGAAGCGGCGTTCGTGCTGCTTGCCCTGCAGGCTCCAGTGGCAGGCGACCTGCGGGCGATCGTCAGCTCCATCCAGATCGTCGCTGACGTCGACCGGATGGGGGCACTTGCACTGCACGTCGCCAAGATCGCCCGCCGTCGTCATCCGCAGCATGCGCTGCCCGAAGAGGTCAACGGCTACTTCGCCGAAATGGGCCGGGTGGCAGTCGAACTGGGCAACAGCGCCCAGGAGGTGCTGCTGACGAAGGACCCGGAAAAGGCGTCGCGCATCAGCGAGGAAGACGATGCGATGGACGACCTGCACCGTCATCTCTTCAGCGTGCTGATGGACAAGGAATGGAAGCACGGCGTCACCGCCGCCGTCGACGTGACGTTGCTCAGCCGCTTCTACGAGCGATTCGCCGACCACGCCGTCGAGGTCGCCCGCCGCGTCATCTTCCAGGCCACCGGCAGGTTCCCCGAGGAAGAGGTACTTCCCGCCCCGCGCTAGCCGCGGCTACGGGCGGAGCACCAGCTTCCCGCGCGTGTGCCGTTGTTCGAGCGTCCGGTACGCGTTCCGGACGTCGTCGAGCGCGTAAACCTCGGCGATGGGCACGTCCAGTCGGCCGTCGGCGACCAGTGTCGCGAGTTCCGCCAGCACGGTGGCATTGGCGGCGTCGGCATTGCCCGAAGTCCGCACCTTGAACTGTTGTGCGGCGGCGAAATCGATGATGGTGTTCACCCGGTCGGGCGCGACGCCCAACTCGTCGACGGCCAGCTCGACGTAGCCGCCACCGAAAAAGTCGAGGAACGCGTCGATCCGGCCCTCGGGCGCTGCGGCCCGCAGCCGCTCGGCCAGATCGTCGCCGTAGTTCACCGGGATCACGCCGTGCTCGCGCAGCCACTCATCGTTCGACGGGCCCGCGATACCCAGAACAATGGCACCGGTTTGGGCCGCGAGCTGCACCGCGATCGAGCCCACTCCGCCCGCAGCGCCCGCGACGGCCACCACGTCGCCCTGCGCCAGGTCGACGGCGCGCACGGCCGCGTACGCGGAGGTACCCGCCACATACAGTGCGCCTGCCACCTCCCACGGCACCGCGGCCGGTTTGGCGATCAGGTTTTCGGCGGGCACGACGACGAATTCGGCATGGCTCGCCCGTCTCTCGGTGAACCCGATGACCTCGTCGCCCGCGCTGAATGCGTCGACCCCCGCTCCGGATTCGGCGACGACGCCGGCGAGATCGCTTCCCTGGCCGGACGGGAACGTCGTCGGGAATATGTCCTGCATGACCCCCTTGCGGATGGACGCCTCGCCGGGGTTGATTCCCGCGGCCTTGACCTCGACGAGAACCTCGCCGGCCCTGGGCTGGGGTCGCTCGACGTCACGGACATCGAGCACGTCTACGTCGCCATACTCATCGAATCGCACTGCCTTGCTCATAACAGTTACGAACGGCACTGCGCCTGCGCTATTCCCCCGGGCTGATGCGAACACCGACTTTTTCGGCTCCGATCAGGTCGCGCAGCACCTTGACCAGTACCTCGAGCTCGGAAGCCTCAAGTCCCGCGCGACCAGGGTGGTGCTGACTCCCTAGCCGAAGCGACCCGAGATGTAGTCCTCTGTCGCCTTTTCCGTCGGGTTGGAGAAGATCTTCTCGGTGTCGTCGATCTCGATCAGCTTGCCGGGCTTACCCGTCGCCTCGAGGTTGAAGAACGCGGTCTGATCGCTCACCCTCGCAGCCTGCTGCATGTTGTGCGTAACGATCACGATCGTGTAGTCCTGCTTGAGCTCGGAGATCAGATCCTCGATCGCCAGCGTCGAGATCGGGTCCAGCGCCGAACACGGTTCGTCCATCAGCAGCACATCGGGTTGCACGGCGATCGCGCGGGCGATGCACAGCCGCTGCTGCTGCCCGCCCGACAGCCCGCCGCCGGGCTTGTCCAGCCGGTCCTTGACCTCGGTCCACAGATTGGCGCCCTTGAGCGACTTCTCCGCCACCTCCTCGAGGGTCTTCTTGCTGCGCACGCCCTGCAGCTTCAGGCCGGCCACCACGTTGTCACGAATCGACATGGTGGGGAACGGGTTTGGCCGCTGGAAGACCATGCCGATGGTCTTGCGGACACCGACCGGGTCGACCCCCGCACCGTAAACGTCTTCACCGTCGAGGAGCACCGAGCCCTCGACATACGCACCCGGAATGACCTCGTGCATCCGGTTCAGCGTGCGCAACACGGTCGACTTGCCGCAACCCGACGGGCCGATGAAGGCCGTGACGCTGCGCGGCGGCACCGCCATCGACACATCAGCCACGGCGTGGAACGACCCGTAGTAGATGTTGACGTCTTTGAGGTCAAGGCGCTTGGCCATTTCAGATGACTCCTAAACCTTCTTGGGGGAGAAGAACTTGGCGATGAAGCGCGCGCCGACGTTGAGTAGCGCGATGAGCACGATAAGGGTGAGCGCGGCACCCCAAAGCCGGTCCGTTGGAACCGGATTGGCACCCGCACCCGCCGACGTCTGGTCGTACATCATGCCCGGCAGCGATCCCATGAACCCGCTGAACATGTCGAAGTTCATCGCCTGCGCGTAGCCGACCAGGATCAGCAGCGGCGCCGTCTCCCCCATCACGCGGGCGAGGGCGAGCAGGATGCCCGTGACGATGCCCGACAGCGCAGTCGGAATCACGATGGCGGAGATCGTCTTCCACTTCGGCACACCGAGCGCGTAACTCGCTTCGCGCAGATCCATCGGAACGATGCGCAACATCTCTTCGGTGGAGCGCACGATCACCGGGATCATCAACAGCACCAGCGCCAGCGACACCGCGAAGCCCGAACGCTGGAAACCCAGCGTCGCAACCCACAGCGCGTAGATGAACAACGCCGCCACGATCGAGGGGACACCGGTGAGGATGTCCACCATGAAGGTGGTGATCCTGCCGAGCTTGGTGCCGCCGCCGTACTCGACCAGATAGATGCCGACGAACACGCCGATCGGGATCGAGATGATGGCACATACCAAGCCCTGCAACAGGGTTCCGATGATCGCGTGGTACGCGCCGCCGCCGGCCTGGAACGCCGTCATGCCTGCCTGCGAGTTGAACCACCACGTACTCGACGTGACCGCACCGATGCCCTTGACGATCACGGTGTAGAGCACCCAGATCAACGGCACCATCGCGATCGCCACGGACAGCGTCACCAATACCGTTGCGACGTTGTCGGCGACCTTGCGACGCAGGCTCAGTTTCTGGAACGTCGGCGCCTTGACCGGCTGGTCCAGTGTGGCCGTCATGACTTGCTCCTTCCGGCGACGGCCGCCCGCGCCAGCGAGTTGACGATGAAGGTCAGGATGAACAGGACGAGGCCGGCCGCGATGTAAGCGCCCGCTTTGTATTGGTCGTTGAATTCCGAAGCGGCAGCTGCGATCTTGCTCGCGAAGGTGTAGCCGGCGTCGAACAGCGACCAGCCGAATGCCTGCTGGGTGCCACGCAGGATGATCAGCAGCGCGATCGTCTCGCCGAGCGCGCGGCCCAGACCGAGCATCGCCCCGCTGATATAGCCGGACAACCCGAACGGCAGCACGGTTGTCTTCACGACCTCCCACCGGGTGGCACCCAGCGCAAGCGCGGCCTCGATCTGCCCGCGTGGCGTCTGGACGAACACCTCGCGGGTGACCGCGGTGATGATCGGCAGAATCATCACCGCCAGCACAATCCCGGCGGTGAAGATCGTTCCGCCGCCGGCGACGGACGCGTTGCCGGTCTGAAACAGGAAGAGCCAGCTGAGGTTTTGGTTGAGCCACATGGCGAGTGGCTTGATCACTGGGGCCAGCACATACAGGCCCCAGACGCCGTAGATGATCGACGGCACCGCAGCCAGTAGGTCAACCATGTAGGCCAGCGGGCCCGCCACCCGCCGCGGCGCGTACTGCGTCAGGAAGATCGCGATCCCCAGCGCCACCGGCATCGCGAGAAGCAATGCGAACACCGACACGAAGACGGTGACCTGGAGCAGATCGAGGATGCCGAACTGCATCGCCGACGTGTCGGTGGTGACCCAGTTCCCGCTGTAGAGGAAGAAGTTCTCCTCGTTGCGCGTCAGCGCAGGAATCGCGCGCCAGAGCAGGAACGCCCCGATCGCTGCGATGATGACGACGATGAGGACGCCGGATCCTTCGGCGAGGCCACGGAATACCCGGTCGCCGATCCGAACCTTCGCGCCCTTCGACGGGTCGGTCGAAATGGGCGCCGGCTCGGGAAAGGGTGACGCGATGACTTCACCCGATCCCGCGTCGGCTGGATTTGGTAGCCCGCTAGCGTCCGTCACATCGAGCCTATCGGTCATCGGTTCCGGCACCCATCCTCACCGTATTCGAGCAGACGCGCTACGTAACTACGCAATTGCATCGACGGACTTCAGCAGTCGCTCCTTGAAGGTATCCGGCAGCGGGACATAGCCTGCCGCCGACAGGTTGGCCTGGCCCTCGTTGGCCGAGACCGTCAGGAATGACTTCACCGCCGCGGCGGTGTCCGCGTCGTACCCCTTAGAGCACACGATCTCGTAGGTCGCCAGCATCAGCGGGTAGACACCGGCTTCCTTGCTCGCGTACAGCGCGTCCAGGTCGAGCGTCAGGTCGTTGCCTTCACCCTTGAACTTGGCGCTGTCGACGGCCTTCTGGGTCGACTCGTCGGTGAGCTCGACGGCCCCGCCTCCGCTGTCGATCTGGGCCATCTTCAGGCCGGCCTGCTGCGCAAACCCCTTCTCCACGTAGCCGATGGAACCCGGCGTGGCCTGGATGGCCTGCACGACACCGGACGACTTCTGCGCACCTTCGCCCGCGCCGCCCTGGAACTCCTTGCCTGCACCCTTCGTCCACGCGTCTGGCGCGGCCGCACCGAGGTACTTCTGGAAGTTGTCGGTGGTGCCCGAGGAGTCCGAACGGTAGATCGGCTTGATGTCGGTGTCGGGCAGGGTCGCGCCGGAGTTCAGCGCGGCGACGGCCGGATCGTTCCACTTCTTGATCTGACCCTGGAAGATTTTGGCGAGCACATCGCCGTTGACGACGAGCGTGTCGACGCCGTCGACGTTGAAGGCCATCGCGACCGGGCCGAACACCAATGGCAGGTTCCATGCCTCGTTGCCGGCGCAGCGCTCCGCACCTTTCGCGACCTGATCGTCCTTCAGCGCCGAGTCGGAGCCGGCGAAGTCGACCTGCTTGGCGATGAACTGGTCGACGCCTGCGCCCGAACCGGTCGGGTTGTACGCCAGCGTCTTGCCCGAGCAGACCTGCCCCCACACCTTGTTGAACTCCGCGATCGCGTTCTGCTGAGCCGTCGAGCCCTCGGCGGTGACGGAGTTCTTGCCGGCACAGTCGGCCGAACCGGCCTGCGCGCTCCCCGACGCACCGGAGGTGCTCGTTTCGGCGTTGTTATCGCTGCCGCAAGCCGACAGCGTCAACGCGACGAGTGCCGCCGCGGAGAGCGTCGTGCCGAACCCCTTGCCAATGCTGTTGAGCTTCACTTAATCCCACTTTCAGTCGCAGACTTCTGACGGCTTCAGACTCTCCGGCAACGTATGCGGCCGCGGTGGACGGTTGTGGCATGGAAGGTGAACGAACGGTGAACAGGTTCAGCTAATTTCCAGCTAGCGCGGCTAGACGGTGGCGTAGGCGACGTCGATGCCGAACACCTCGAAACCCAGCCGTCGATAGGTGTTCACCGCCGCCGAGTTATCTGCCTCGACGTAAAGCATCACCGTTGGCTGGGAGTTACCTGTCAGCCGATCCGCCAGATGGTGAAGTCCGATCAGCGTCACGGCAGCCCCGATTCCGCGGCCCTGCGCGGCCGGGTCGACGCCGACCACGTACACCTCGCCGAGACCCTCGTTGTGCACCTTCGTCCAGTGGAAGCCGAGCAGCTCGCCGGACTGCTCGTCGAAGGCCATGAACAACCCATCGGGGTCGAACCACGGCTCGGCGCGGCGCTCGGCGATGTCGGCTTCCGTCCAGCCGCCCTGCTCGGGATGCCAGGCAAACGCGGCGTTGTTGACCCGCAGCAGTTCGGCGTCGTCGTCGGTGCCGCGGTAGGTGTCGATACGCACGCCTGCCGGGATCGTCACCGGCGGAAGGTCGGTGAGCTTTCGACGCATCTGCAGCAGCTCGCGGGCGGCCTCCAGCCCGACGGCCTTCGCCGTCGCGCGGGCGGCCTCCAGGTTGCCGTGTGCCCAGATGCGGGTGCCGGTGCCGCCCTCGGCCAGCGCCGCGCGCGCGATCGCCGAGCCGATGCCGTGCCTGCGCGACTGCGGATGGACGACGAGTTCCGCCATCGCCGGGTCGTCGTCCGTCGCCGGTGCGAGATCGAGGTAGCCGACGATGGTGTCACCGTCGATCGCCAGCAGGTGCCGGGTGCGGTCGTGTGGAAGCGCGCGCAGCACCTGGTCGCCGACGGGGGCGACGCCGTCCGCCTCCTTCGCCGCGGCGATCAGTTCCCTGATTGCGCGCTGGTCCTCGTCGCCGAGGCCGGTGCGCCAGGAATATGACGTCACTGACTGCGTAGTGGGTCAGCCAGCTCTTCGGGCAGGCCGATGGGCGCGTCGTAGGCCTCTTCGAGGTCGTCGGGAGCGTCCGCACCGGCCGCGGGCGTGCGACCCCGTGCCGGTCGCACGGCCTTGTATCCGACGTTGCGAACCGTACCGATCAATGACTCGTACTCGGTGCCGAGCTTGGCGCGCAACCGGCGAACGTGGACGTCGACGGTTCGGGTACCGCCGAAGAAGTCGTAGCCCCAAACTTCCTGCAGCAGCTGGGCGCGGGTGAACACCCGGCCCGCATGCTGGGCCAGATACTTCAGCAGCTCGAATTCCTTGTAGGTGAGGTCGAGCGGGCGACCCCGAAGGCGTGCGGTGTAGGTGCCCTCGTCGATGACAAGCTCGCCGAGGCTGACCTTGCCCGCGTTCTCCTGGCTCGCCGCACCGCCGCGGCGACCGACCAGAAGTCGCAGTCGCGCATCGATCTCGGCGGGTCCGGTGCTCGGCAACAGAATCTCGTCGAGCCCCCATTCCACGTTGACCGCGACGAGGCCACCCTCGTTAACCACGGCCACGACGGGAACCGAAGTGCCGGTGGTGCCAAGCAGTCGGCACAGCCCCCGCGCGGCGGCCAGATCCGTGCGCGCATCCACGATCGCAACATCCGCGCTGCCGGCCTCCAGCAACGAGGAGACCTCGGTGGGCGCCGTTCGCACGTGATGGGCAAGCAGCGACAGCGAGGGCAGCACCGACTCCGGATGCGGGTCGGCGGTTAATAGCAGTAGATCCAACAGGCCCTCCAGCGTGCCGGGCAGATATTGACGGACATCGCTGTCCGGGATACCTCCCAGATTCTCAGCCGACATCTGGGCGTTACCGGTGCACTAACGATAACCCGACACATGGTGATTAGCCGCGCCGAGCAGGGCGGGCTTGCTGCGGTGAGCCAGAATGTCCGGGTGCGCAAGCTGGTGATCGGGGCGATATCGGCGGTGGCCGCAGTGGCGATCGCGGCGGTCGGCGTCGACTTCGGCGCGGCGATCTACGCCGAATATCGCCTGGCCAGGGCGGTTCGCAGCGAGGCGAAGCTGAACTTCGACCCGTGGGTCGGCATCATCGGGTTTCCGTTCATTTCGCAGGCGAGGGGCAGGCACTACACCCAGATCGAGATCCGGGCGAATGGCGTAGATCACCCTGTCGCGGGCAAGGTGTCCTACGAGGCCACCTTGTATTCGATCGACGTGCCGAAGGATTCCTGGCTGATCGATGCGAGCACCAAACTGCCGGTGGCCAAGGTCGAGAGCCGCACCATCATCGACTCCACCCACCTGGGTCGCTTCATGGGCATCCCCGACCTGCTGGTCGAGGCGCCGCCCAAGGAAACCAACAACGCCACCGGCGGCACCACCGAATCGGGTATCTCAAGCAACAAAGGCCTGGTCTTCACCGGTACGCCCAAGGCGGCCGGCTTCGACGAGAGGGTGAGCATCTCGGTGGACCTCTCCGTCGCGGGCCCGGATCGCACGACGCTGGTGTTCACCGCAACGGGCGTGCTCACCGGGGCGGGCACCGCCGACCAGCAGGTGCCCGAGGACAAGACGCCTGCCGTGCTCGCGGCATTCACCACCACCCTGCCGGGTCTGAAGTTGCCCTTCGGAATCGCCCCGACCAGCCAAGGAGCCCGCGGATCCGATGTCATCGTCGAAGGCATCGCCGAGGGAGTAACCGTGACGCTGGATGAGTTCACACAGTCATGAGCCCTTCACTCGCCATAGTCGTCGTCGTGCTCATCGCGGCTTTCGGGATGGCCTACGTGATCAACAGGCTGATCGCCCTGCGGGCCGGGCTGCTCAAGAACACCACCGACGCAGCCGGTTCAGAGCCCCTCGACACATCTGACCTGGGCCTATCTGGCACCGGGCCAACCGTCGTGCATTTCAGCGCGGTGTGGTGCGGACCGTGTGCCGGTGTGCGCCGGGTGGTCAACCAGGTGTGCACCGAGCTGCCCGAGGTGGCGCATGTGGAGATCGACATGGACGCCAATCCGGCCGCCGCCCGGCGACTTTCGGTGCTGTCGCTGCCGACGACGTTCGTGTTCGATGCCGATGGCCGCCAGCGCTACCGCGTCGCCGGCGTTCCCACCGTCGCTGACCTGCGGTCGGCGCTTGAACCGCTGTTGGCTTGATCACCATGTCATTGGGTAAGCTGTGCGGCGTGTCCGCCCGCCTCGAGGTGAAGCTCACCAAGCGCCGCGCAGTCGACCTGTGCCGCGTTGCGGGTTGTTGTTGTTGTTGTAGCTGCTGAGCAGTCGCGCGATACCCCGCGCGCTCGCTCTGAGCAGCCCGATGTGGCTTGCTCTCACCCAGCCTTATCCAACACAACAGGAGTGTGACTTCCATGGGATCGCCCACCACGACCACCGGCAACGTCGACCAGGTCGACGTTCGTGGACCCCGATTCGCCGCGTGGGTGACGACGGCGGTCCTGGTGATCACGTTGATCGTCTCGAGCCTCAGTCTCGGCGCCGCCGCCGTGATCCTCGGCGTGCAGGCCGTCGTGTTCGCTATCGGCGCGCTCTCCGGGCCGCGCAAGCACCCGTACGGCCTGATCTTCGCGAAGCTCGTCGCCCCCCGGCTCGCACCGGTCACCGAGAAGGAGCCGGTGCCGCCGCTCAAGTTCGCGCAGCTGGTCGGATTCGTGTTCGCCGTCGTCGGCGCCGTCGGATTCGCCGCGGGCCTCAGCACCGTCGGGTTGATCGCCACCGGATTCGCGTTGGTCGCCGCCTTCCTGAACGCCGCTTTCGCCATCTGTCTCGGCTGTCAGCTCTACCCGCTAGTGGCGCGACTGCGTCGCTCGCCAAGCCCTGCGTAGTACCTCAATCACCAAGCAACCGAAAGGATCTCCTCCATGGCACGCTCCGACGTCCTGGTCACGACTGACTGGGCCGAGAGCAATCTCGATGCGCCGAACACCGTCTTCGTCGAGGTCGACGAAGACACCTCCGCCTACGACGGCGGACATATCGCCGGCGCGGTCAAGCTGGACTGGAAGACCGACCTGCAGGACGCCGTCAAGCGCGATTTCGTTGACGCGCAGCAGTTCTCGAAGCTGCTGTCCGACCGCGGCATCGGCAACGACGACACCGTGATTCTCTACGGCGGCAACAACAACTGGTTCGCCGCCTACGCGTACTGGTATTTCAAGCTCTATGGCCACGAGAAGGTTCAGCTGCTCGACGGCGGCCGCAAAAAGTGGGAGCTCGACGGGCGTCCGCTGTCCACCGACACGGTGAACCGACCGGCCACCAGCTACACCGCCAAGCAGCCGGACAACAGCATCCGCGCTTTCCGCGACGAGGTCATCGCCGCGATCAACGCGAAGAACCTTGTCGACGTCCGCTCGCCGGACGAGTTCTCCGGCAAGATCCTCGCCCCGGCACATCTCCCGCAGGAGCAGAGCCAGCGGCCGGGGCACATCCCAGGTGCAATCAACGTCCCGTGGAGCAAGGCGGCCAACGAAGACGGCACCTTCAAGTCCGACGAGGACCTGGCCACGCTGTACGCCGAGGCCGGACTGGACGGCGAGAAGGAGACCATCGCGTACTGCCGCATCGGTGAGCGCTCGTCGCACACCTGGTTCGTGCTGCAGGAGCTCCTCGGCCACAAAAACGTCAAGAACTACGACGGCAGTTGGACGGAATACGGCTCCCTTGTGGGTGCCCCGATTGAGTTGGGAAGTTGATATGTGCTCTGCACCCAAGCAAGGACAGACGCTGCCGGCAGGCGTTGACCTGGAGAAGGAAACGGTGATCACCGGTCGCGTCGTCGACGGCTCGGGTCAGACCGTTGGCGGCGCGTTCGTGCGTCTGCTGGACAGCTCTGACGAGTTCACCGCCGAGGTGGTCGCGTCGGCCACCGGTGACTTCCGGTTCTTCGCCGCACCTGGCACGTGGACCCTGCGCGCGCTGTCCCCCGCGGGCAACGGCGACGCCAGCGTCGCACCGTCGGGCGCGGGCATCCACGAGGTCGACGTCAAGGTCGCGTAGCGGCGAGGGCGGACTAGACTCTCGCCCGTGGTGTTGTTGTTCGAACTCCTACTTGTGGCGGCCGTCGTGGTCATCACCTGGTTCGCGCTGTATGCGCTGTATCGGCTCATTACCGACGAATCGTGACTTCCGACGAGAGCCCCGTCGCCGGCGGATCGGGCGACCGGGCGGTTGCCGCCGCGGCCGAACGGGCCAAAGTGACCGCCGCCCGCAACATCCCGGTATTCACCGACCTGCCTGCCCCTGCCGACACCGCCAACCTGCGCGAGGGCGCCGACCTCAACAACGCGCTGCTTGCGCTGCTGCCGCTGGTGGGCGTGTGGCGCGGTGAGGGTGAGGGCCGGGGGGCCCAGGGCGACTACCGCTTCGGCCAGCAGATCGTGGTGTCCCATGACGGCGGCGACTACCTGATCTGGGATTCGCGGTCGTGGCGGCTGACCGAGTCCGGCGACTACGACGAACCCGGCCTGCGAGAGTCGGGCTTCTGGCGGTTCGTCGACGACCCGACCGACCCCGCAGAATCCCAGGCGATCGAACTGCTGTTGGCGCACTCCGCGGGCTATGTCGAGCTGTTTTACGGCAGGCCGCTCAACCAGTCATCGTGGGAAATGGCCACCGACGCGTTGGCGCGCAGCAAGTCCGGGATGCTCGTCGGTGGCGCGAAAAGGTTGTACGGCATTGTCGAGGGGGGCGATTTGGCTTACGTCGAGGAGCGCGTTGACGCCGACGGCGGACTGGTGCCGCATCTGTCGGCCAGGCTGACGAGGTTTGTCGGCTGATGCGCAAGGTTCGGTTGGCCGCGGTTCTCGCCGCGGCAGTCATCGTCGCAGGCTGCTCGTCGTCGAACGACGCCCCGTCGCAGGAGTCTTCGACGCATGCGCCCGGCGGCCACGGTGCATACGCGAGATGTCTTCAAGAACATGGCGTTTCGGCTCCTCCCGGATCCGTTGCGGGGCCGCCGCCCGGTTCCGATGAGGCGACCTGGCACAAGGCCACTCAGGCGTGTGCGTCGCTGGCGCCCGGCCCGGATGCGGGCTAGCGGAGAACCGGCGCCTTTCCCGCCTCGGCGAGCCACGTGTTCTGCAGCGCGGCCAACGTGCCGTCATCGCGAAGCGCGTCGACGGCCGAGGATACGCATCGGGTGAGCGGGCTGTCCTTGTTGAGAATGATCCCGAAATGCTCGACATCGTCTGTGACAGCTGGCAATTGGCCGACGATGATGCCGTCGCGCAACTCGCCGGCCACCGAGAACGCGGTCGGCAGGTCGGCGACCAACGCGTCGATCTCCCCGCTACTCAACGCCATCTTCGCGTCGCCGTTGGTGTTGTAGACGGCCACCGGGTTGACGCCTCCCACGGAGGTGGCTGCCGTGTAGCTGGTCGTGCCGACCTGGACACCGAGCCGTAGCGGCTTGAGCGCGTTGATGTTCCGGGCGCGCGCGGCCGGCGACGACTTGACAGTGACAACCGCCTGGGTGACGTCGAAGTACGGCGTCGAGAAGTCCACGGACGCCTTGCGCTGGTCGGTGATCGAGAATTCCGACAGGCTGGCGTCGAACTCCTTCGTTCCCGGCGCCAGCGCCGCGTTGAACGGCACCCGCACCCACCGCACCTCCTCGCGGGGGTAACCGAGCCTGTCTGCGACGGCATAGGCAACGGCGGATTCGAAGCCCTCGCCGTTCTCGGGGTTGTCACCCATGTACCACGGCGGGTAGACGGGCTGGTCGGTCCCGTAGGTGAAGACGCCCTTGTACAGCGTGTCGAGCGAGTCCCTTTTGCACTGCGACAGGCCTGCCGCGGCGGGCTGCTGCGCCGCCGGAGCGCAGCTGATCAGCACAGCGGCCAGCAGCGGGGCGAGCCGCCACAGCGAAGGCATGCGCCGCATCATTGCACGGCGCATAGGGTCAAGCCATGTCCGAGGCTGCGCTCCGACCCGCGACCCCGGCCCACGCAGACGCGGTGGCACGGATCTGGCGGGAGGGCTGGCGCGACGGGCACCTGGGCCATGTTCCTGCGGCACTCGTCGAAGTGCGAACGCCCGATTCGTTCTCACAGCGCGCCGCCGACCGGGTGGCCGATACCACCGTCGCAGTGGTCGACGGCGAGGTCGCCGGTCGCGCGTCAACCGATTCGGGCAGCACACCGGTGCCCTGCCACCGGTACACCGTCCGCACTCAGCGTTTGTCGCGCTGCCCCTCGGCGACCTTCGCGGTCACTCTGTCCGCGCCGAGGCGTCGCTGCATGCCCGCGACGAGCTCCGGGGCCAGCCCGGAAACCGCCGACACCAGCCGCACGGGCAGCGGTGCGACATCGACCTCGCCGCGGTTCTTCTCGATTGCGGCGACGACTGCGTTGGCGACCTCGTCGGGTGAGCTGGTGCCGACACCCCGCGGCAGGTCGACCTTGGCGTCGGCGAACATGCCCGCGTCGCGGATGACCCCTGGGAACACCACGGACACACCCACACCGGCTCCGTGCAGGTCTTGACGCAGTGCGGCGGCGAATCCGCGAAGGCCGTACTTGGTGGCGCTGTACACCGCAGTCCCCGGCGACGCAGCCTTGCCGTAAAGCGACGACACGAACAGCAGGTGGCCACAGCGCTTGGCGACCATCGCAGGTACGAGCTGCCTGGCGAGCATCATCGGCGCCCGAAGGTTCACGTCCAGCGCACGGTCTATTTCGTTCACGGTGAAGGAATCGAGCGCGCCCGACGCGGGCAGACCGGCGTTCGCGATCAGGATGTCGACCTCGCCGGCCTCTCGGGCCAAGCGTTCGACGTCGTCGCGCTCCGCCAGGTCGACGATGACGGCGCGCCCGCCGTACTTCGCGATCAGCTCGTCGAGCACGTCGCCGCGTCGGCCCGTCACGATGAGCCGCCCGCCACGGTCGGCGACAGCCTTGGCGATCGCGTGGCCGATACCGCCGGAGGCACCCGTGAGCAGCACAGTGGACCCTGAAATTCGCATAGGTCAGAGCTTAGATGTGCGGCGGTGACCGGGTCCGGATATGGTGCGGCCCCCGAGCCACTGTTTCTGGTTGGACAAAACCAATGGGCTCGGGGGCCGGGTGACTGCGGGGAATTCGCCAGCGCGCGCGGGTGACTCCCCGGCGCTGCTAGCTCGCAGCCACCTCACATGTCCATAAGTCAATCAATTTGTCGGACCACCTCCTTCCCTGTGTACCGACGAAGCTACCACCGCCCACAAAGTCGCTGCTAGCGATTTTTGTGGAAACCCGAATCTGCTGGCCGCGAATTGGATTGAGCTCTGCGATGCGCGTTGCCCCGTCGGTATGATTGGCGCTTCGGTCTGGTGAGGAGCAAACCCATGGCGTTGGCGCCGTTCGACGACATCACCGCGATCTACACATCGGCTCACGCTTGGATGTACGAGACGATCGTCGCGCCCGCCGTCTACCTGTCACGCCACGTGATCGACGACCGGTTTCTGCCACACCTTCCCCAGGAGGCCCGCGTCCTGGACGTGGGATGTGGCGGCGGCAAGTTCACCAAGTACATCGCCGATCAGCGACCCGACGTGCACATCGTCGGCATCGACCTGTCCAAGCCCCAGATCGCGCGCGCCTCAAAGCTCATGCGCGGCTACGGCGACCGGGTCCGAATCGAACTGGGCGACGCGACACAGCTGGCTTTCCCGGACTGCACCTTCGATGGCGTGATCAGCTACGGCTCCATCAAACACTGGGCGTCGCAGGACGCCGGGCTCGCGGAGTGTTTTCGCGTCCTCAAACCCGGAGGCCCGTTGCTGGTCACCGAGGCGGATCGCAGCACGAGCTTCGAAGACGCCGAACGGCTGATCGCGAACTACGCGACTCCACGCTTTCTCGGCGGCCTCAACCTCGCGTTCTTCCGCACCTGGATCGCCGGGCGTTCGCTCGACTTGGACGACGCGCGTGACCTCGCGAGTCGAATCGAGCTCGTCGACAAGGACGTCTGTCGCATCGCGGGACTGCCGCTTCTCATGATTTCCGGCCGGCGACCTTCGTGAGAAATGGCCGGCGTCAGCGATCGCTGACGATCGCGGCGTCGACGAGCTCGCTGACCTCAGTGGTGATCGGGGACGGCGGCAGTGGCTTGCCGTCGAGAGTGTGCACCCGGGCCGCGAGGGTGATGCTCGAAACAAGCCAAACCCCTTGTGCGGCAAACAGATCAGCGGGCCGCAACGCCCGGTAGTCGCAGTCGTAGCCCTTGTTGCGGGCTACCTCGAACAGCGCCTGCTGCGTGGTGCCGCGCAGGATCGGATACCACGGCGGAGGGGTGAGCAGACCGAGGCGGCCATCGATATCGGTGGCGATGACCACCGTCGACCGCGGCCCCTCGAGAACGTTGCCCTCGGAACTGATGAAGACCACGTCACCGGCGCCCTGGCGTTCGGCGTGCCGAAGCGCAGCCATGTTCACCGCGTACGACAGTGTCTTGGCGCCTGCAAGTAGCCACGGCATATCGGCGGCACCCTCGGCGGGCAGCGAGCGGGCAAGCGTCACCGCCGCCACCCCGTCCGCGCGTGCCGCGGCGACCCTGCCGGCCACCGCGCCGATCATCGCGAATGTCGTCGGCTCGGACCCGCTTTCGCGTCCCCGGCTGTAGATCAGCCGAAGCACACCCTCGCCGCCGCCCTGCTCCGTCCAGGCAGACGCCGCGCTGGCCACCGCGGCACGCCAGCGTGCGAGATCGGGTTCGGGAAGGTCCATCAGCCGCGCCGACTGCGTCAACCGCCCCAGATGGGCCTCGAGCAGGCACGGCCGCCCGTCGCGTACGAGAAGCGACTCGAAAATGCCGTCCCCGCGCACAGCGGCCAGGTCGTCGGCGTGCAGCAATGGCGCCTTCGGATCCCGCAACTGCCCGTCGAGCGTGACCACAACCCCCGGTTCGCTCGCCATGGGCAAGAAGCGTAGCGCCGCCGACGAGCGCACTGGTGCGAGGAGCATCGAACGTAGGATTGGAGCTATGTCAGCAGTTCCCGCACCCGAAACGGGACCCGACGCGGGCGCCGTGTGGCACTACGGCGACCCGCTCGGAGAGCAGCGCGCCGCGATGGACGGGGCGGTGGTGGTGGACCGCTCCCATCGGGCGGTGCTCCAGCTGACGGGCGGCGAGCGGAAAAGCTGGCTGCACAACATCTCCACCCAGCACGTCAGCGAGCTGCCGGAGGGCACGGTCACCCAGAATCTGAGCCTCGACGGCCAGGGCCGTGTCGAAGATCACTGGATTCAGACAGAGCTCGGCGATGTCACCTATCTCGACACCGAATCGCAGCGAGGCGAGCCGCTGTTGGCCTATCTGCGCAAGATGGTGTTCTGGGCCGAAGTCGCAATCGAGGCGGCGGACATGGCCGTGTTGTCGCTTCTCGGCCCCCAGCTGGCCGATGGCCGGGTGCTCGGCGCGCTCGGACTCGATTCGCTACCGGCTGAAAACACGGCGACGCCCCTGCCGGACGGCGGTTTCGTCCGCCGGATGAGCGGGCCGGGCATCGAACTGGACCTAGTTGTACCGAGCGCGCAGGCCGCCGATTGGCTGGACCGATTGACCGCGGCGGGTGCGCGGCGGGCCGGGGTCTGGACCTACGAGGCATATCGCGTGGTCGCGCTGCGACCGCGGCTCGGGGTCGACACCGACGAGCGGACCATCCCGCATGAGGTGGGCTGGATCGGCAACGCGGTGCATCTCGACAAGGGCTGCTACCGCGGCCAGGAAACCGTCGCGCGAGTTCACAACCTCGGAAAACCGCCACGCATGTTGGTGCTGCTGCATCTTGACGGGTCCACGGACCGGCCGGCAACCGGCGATCCGGTACTCGCGGGAGGGCGCGCGGTGGGGCGGCTGGGCACGGTCGTCGACCACGTTGACCTCGGGCCCGTCGCGCTGGCGCTGCTCAAGCGCGGGCTGCCCGCCGACGCGGCGCTGACCACCGGAGGCGAGGTCGAGGTGCCTGTCGTCATCGACGCGGACTCGATGCCTTCCGCCGACGTCACCGGCGCGGGCCGGCTGGCGGTCGAGCGGCTGCGGGGTGGCGCACGGTGACCCGATGCGTGGTCGGACGGGCCTGCCAGCGCAGCGCGGACGGGCACGGTAAAGTGTTGGCAGGACAATAAACACACACAGATCGGAGCCGCCTTCAAATCGGGCCGCTCCGTTATTGCGCGAGGGGGTCCCCCCATGGGCCGCGGCCGGGCGAAGGCAAAGCAGACCAAGGTTGCTCGTGAGCTCAAATACAGCTCACCGCAGACCGATTTCGAGAGGCTTCAGCAAGAACTGGCCGGATCGGAAAGTACTGCGCCAGACGACGATCTTAACGGCAACGACGGTCGGTGGACCGACGAGGACGACTGGCGTCGGTAGTCCGGGATCCTTTTCCGGGACCTCTCCTTAAAAGCGTGGGTGCTGACCCACGAGTTGGGCCCGTGGGCCGTCCTTGCTGCCCTTCTTGACGGTGCCCAGGATCCAGCAGTTCAGATGCCGCGCGGTCAATATCGCGAGTGCGCGGTCGGTGTCCTCGGGCGCGACGACTGCGATCATGCCGACACCCATATTGAACGTCTTCTCCATCTCGACCCGGTCGATGCGGCCGCGCTGGGCGATCATGCCGAACACCGGTGCCGGCGTCCACGTTCCGCGATCCACCTCGCCCAACAACCCCTGCGGGACGACCCGCTCCAGGTTGCCTGCCAGCCCGCCACCCGTGACGTGGCAGAACGTGCGCACCTGGGTCTCGGCGGCCAGCGCCAGGCAGTCCTTGGCGTAGATGCGGGTGGGCTCGAGCAACTCCTCGCCCAGCGAGCGGCCGAACTCCTCGACATGTCCGGCCAGGTTCATCCGGTCGATCTCCAGCAGCACCTTGCGGGCCAGCGAGTAGCCGTTGGAGTGCAGCCCGGTCGAGCCCATGCCGATGATCACGTCACCTGGCTTGACGCGGTCGGGACCGAGCACGTCGTCGGCCTCCACGATGCCCACACCGGTAGCGGAGATGTCGTAATGGTCGGGCGCCATCAGCCCGGGATGTTCGGCGGTCTCACCGCCGAGCAATGCGCAGCCGGCGATCACGCAGCCGTTGGCGATGCCGGCGACCAGTTCGCTCACCCGCTCGGGCACGGTCCGGCCGACGGCTATGTAGTCCTGCAGGAAAAGCGGCTCGGCGCCGCACACCACCAGGTCGTCGACGACCATTGCGACGAGGTCGAGGCCGACGGTGTCGTGCTTGTCCATCGCCTGCGCCACGGCGAGCTTGGTGCCGACGCCGTCGGTCGAGCTGGCCAGCACCGGCTCGCGGTAGCCGCCGCGCAGGGCGAACAGCCCGGCGAATCCGCCGAGCCCGCCGCGTACCTCGGGCCTGGTCGCCTTGCTCGCCAGCGGTTTGAAGAGTTCGACGGCGCGGTCACCAGCTTCGATGTCCACCCCGGCCGATGCATAGGAGATGCCGTGTTGTGCGGCGCGATCCGTCATCGCGACCAAATCTACCGGGCTGCGCGACTGCACGGTATTCGCCGGTCGATGTGGGTCATCTGACGGACATCCAGCACGATCAGCGACGGTATGACAACGTGACCGTCCATGACAGGTGTTCGCGTGTTTGCGCTGGCCGCCGCCGCAATCGCGGTCGTATCGGTGGCCTTTCCCGGCAATGCGGCCGCGACCCCGCCGCGAGACGCCGACGGCACCGTCCTGTGGCAGATGACCGACGACGGCAAGGACTACGTGTTCCGGGAGATCACCATCGCCCCCGGCGGCAGCACGGGCTGGCATTCGCATGACGGTCAGCTGTTCGGCGTGGTCAAGGAGGGCGTCCTGATGCACAACCGGGCCGATTGCACCATGGACGGGCTCTACGTGGCCGGCCAGAGCATCGCCGAGAAGGGCGGGCCGGACTACGTGCATATCGGCCGCAACGTCGGCCCCGGCCCGCTGGTTCTGCAGGTTCTCTACGTCGATCCGGCGGGGGCGCCGCTGTCCGACGATGCGCCCGATCCGGGTTGCGGGTTTGCCTGATGCCGGAAACGGACATCCGCCCGTCTATCGGCTCCGAATGACTAAGGAGTCTCGACGGACGGAGGTGCTGTGCCTACGGAGGAAATTCGCTGCGTAGTTACGGGCGCTACCGGCTACATCGGTGGCCGGCTGGTGCCGCGGCTGCTGGACGCCGGCCTGCGCGTGCGGGCGATGGCGCGCAATCCCGACAAGCTCGCCGGCGCGCCGTGGCGCGACGATGTCGAGGTGGTTCGCGGGGACCTGACCGAACCCGATTCGCTGATCGATTCGTTCGACGGCGCCGACGTCGTCTACTACCTGGTGCATTCCATGGGCACGTCGAAGGACTTCGTCGCCGAGGAGGCACAGTCGGCACGCAACGTGGTCAAAGCGGCGCAAGCGGCCGGAGTCCGGCGCCTCGTGTACCTGTCCGGCCTGCATCCGGAGAGTGTTGAACTGTCGCGACACCTGGCGTCGCGGACCGAGGTGGGCGAGATTCTGATCGGCTCGGGTATCGAGACCGTGGTGCTGCAGGCGGGAATAGTCATCGGCTCGGGATCGGCGTCGTTCGAGATGATCCGCCACCTCACCGACCGCCTCCCGGCGATGACGACACCGAAGTGGGTGCACAACAAGATTCAGCCGATCGCCATCGGCGATATCTTGCACTACCTGACCGAAGCGGCCACGGCCGATGTGCCGTCGTCGCGGACCTGGGACGTGGGCGGACCCGACGTGATGGAGTACGGCGACGCGATGCAGGACTATGCCGACGTCGCCGGTCTACGGCGCCGGCTGATCATCGTGTTGCCCTTCCTGACACCCACGATCGCCAGCTGGTGGGTGGGACTGGTGACGCCGATCCCGTCGGGCCTGGCGCGGCCGCTGGTGGAGTCCCTCGAATGCGACGCCGTGATGCTCGAGCACGACATCGACTCCATCGTCGCACCGCCTGAGGGCGGCCTGACCGGGTACCGCGCGTCGGTGGCAGACGCACTTCACGAGGATGGCACCGCGTCCAGCGACGGACGGCGCCACTTGCTGAAGTTCAGTCCGACTGCGCCGCAGTAGGTTTCAGGGACGACGCAGCGCCGACGCGTTGTCGTTGTCGGCCTGCAGCGGCATGCCGGTGCGGGCGGCGGTCGCGAGCATGTGCTCGATGACGTTCTTGCCCAGCGCTGTCTCACCGGGCAGCTCGATCGGGTACTTGCCGTCAAAGCAGGCGCTGCACAACCGTGACGCGGGCTGTTCAGTGGCCGCGATCATGCCGTGCTGCGAGATGTAGCCGAGGGAGTCGGCGCCGATGCCGTGGCGGACCGCCTCGACCACCTCCTCCTCGTTCTCGACGGCGTTGGCGATGAGCTCGGCGGGCGTGGCGAAGTCGATGCCGTAGAAGCACGGCCATTTCACCGGCGGTGAGGCGATGCGCACATGCACCTCGATGGCGCCGGCCTCACGCAGCATTCGAACGAGCGAGCGCTGGGTGTTGCCACGGACGATGGAGTCGTCGACGACGATGAGCCGCTTGCCGCGGATCACCTCTCGCAGCGGGTTGAGCTTCAACCGGATACCCAGCTGACGGATGGTCTGTGACGGCTGGATAAATGTGCGTCCGACGTAGGCATTCTTGGTCAGGCCCTGCCCATAGGGGATGCCCGACTCCTGCGCATAGCCGACCGCGGCCGGTATGCCGGACTCCGGAACGCCGATCACCAGGTCGGCGTCCACCGGTCTTTCCTGGGCCAGCCTGCGGCCGATGTCGACCCGCGTCTTGTGCACCGACCGGCCGCTGATCGTGCTGTCGGGCCGTGCCAGATACACGTACTCGAACACACAGCCCTTCGGCGACGGCGGGGCGAACCGGCTCGAACGCACGCCGTCGGCATCGATGGCCAGCAGCTCCCCGGGTTCGATGTCGCGGACGAACGAGGCGCCGACGATGTCCAGCGCGGCGGTCTCCGACGCGACGACCCAGCCCCGGTCGAGGCGCCCCAGCGACAGCGGCCGTACGCCGTACGGGTCGCGGGCCGCGTACAGGGTGTTCTCGTCCATGAACGTCAGGCAGAACGCGCCGCGCACGGTGGGAAGCAGCTCGAGTGCGGCCTGCTCGATCGTTGAATCCGCGGCGCCGTGCGCCAGCAGCGCGCCGAGAATGTCGGAATCGGTGGTCGCGGCGGCGGCGCCGCGCATGTTGATCAGGCCGAGCTCACGGGCACGGCCCGCCAGCTCGGTGGTGTTGACCAGGTTGCCGTTGTGTCCGAGCGCCACGCCCGTGCCTGCGGCTGTGTTGCGGAACACAGGCTGGGCGTTCTCCCAGGTGGTGGACCCGGTCGTCGAGTAGCGGCAGTGTCCGATCGCGACGTGGCCCTCCATCGCGCCCAGCGTCTGCTCGTCGAAAACCTGGCTGACCAGCCCGAGATCCTTGAACACCAGCACCTGGGAGCCGTCGGCGACGGCGATGCCTGCGGCTTCCTGACCGCGGTGCTGCAGTGCGTAAAGGCCGTAGTAAGTGAGCTTGGCGACCTCTTCGCCCGGCGCCCATACGCCGAAAACGCCGCACTCTTCTTTAGGTTCATCCGATGAGCCGCTTGCGCGAAGAGTATCGATGGGGTCCGTTTGCTCGACGGTCACGATAGGGCTGCTCCCAAGGGGCGGTGGGTGACGTGTTCAGTCTACGGTCATCACGGGTCAATAACGGAATCGCAGGCGCTCATGTCGCCCGTGAGATTCAACGATCGGGGCCCGGGTTTGGATTCCCGGCCGGCACACAGTGCACCCCGGTCAGCCGTCGAGCGGCACCACCGGCAGGAGCGTCGCGATCTCGGGGGCGCGGGCGCCCGAGAGCGCCAACTCGCCGGTGGAGGCCGCGTCGGCCACCGTGCGCAGCCCGGTCGCCAGCAGCAGCCAGGTGCGCGGATCGGTCTCGACCACGTTCGGGGGGTTGCCGCGAGTATGCCTTGGGCCTGAAATGCATTGCACCGCAACGAAGGGGGGCACCCGGACTTCGACACTTGCACCGGGTGCAGTCGCGGCGAGCGTGCGGGCGGTCAACCGAACCGCCTCGGCGAGCGCGGATCGCTCAGGCGCAGCCCGGTTCTCGTCGCGCAGCCACTCGACCACGGCGAGTACGGCTGCACGCGTCTTGGCCGGATCGGCGGTGCGACGGGCGGGCATACCATAGTGTCTCAAGGTGTTTGTCGACCGGCATAAGCCGCCTTACAAGGCGCCGGGGCGGTCCTTCTTGTGCTCGCTGCGATCGCGGCGAGCCTCGTCTTTCTACAGTTCCGTGGCGAGCTCACGCGAATAACCCACCTGACAGTGCTGTCCCCGCGCGCGGGACTGGTGGTCGACCCGGGCTCGAAGGTGACCTACAACGGTGTCGTCATCGGGAAGGTGGCCGGCGTCGACTACGTGGATGTCGGCGGCTCCGCCAAGGCCAAGCTGACACTGAACGTCGAACCCCGCTATATCGAGTTCATTCCGAAAAACGTCGTCGCCGACGTCAGGGCGACGACGGTGTTCGGCAACAAGTACATCTCGTTCAGCTCACCGAAAGATCCGAGCCCACAGCGCATTACGAGCCAGGATGTGATCGATGCGTCCTCGGTGACGACGGAGTTCAATACCGTGTTTGAAACCGTCATGTCGATCGCCGAGCAGGTCGATCCGATCAAGCTCAACACCACGCTGACTGCGCTCACCGAGGCCACGACCGGGCTGGGTGAGAGGTTCGGCGATTCGCTGATCAACGCGAACCGGATCTTGGACGACCTGAATCCCCGGATGCCGCAGATCCGCGCCGACATGGCTGCCCTAGCCGATCTCGCCGACGTGTACGCGAACGCTTCCCCCGACCTGTGGGACGGCCTGGAGAACGCCGTGACGACAGCGCGCACTCTCAACGACCAGCAGGGAAACATCGATACCGCTCTGCTGGCGGCCATCGGGTTCGGCAATACAGCCGCCGACATCTTCGAGCGCGGTGGACCGTACTTCGTCCGCGCCGCCGAGGACCTGCTGCCGACGACCAAGCTGCTCGACGACTACCGGGCCATGATCTTCTGCACCATCCGCAACTACGCCGAGGTGGGACCGAGGTTCGCCAGGGTGCTGGGCGGCGACAACGGCTATGCGCTCAAGTCGTACGGAACCATCCTTCTGCCGGGCAATCCGTTCGTCTATCCGGACAATCTGCCCCGGGTGAACGCCCACGGCGGGCCGGAGGGTCGTCCCGGCTGTTGGCAGAAGGTGACCAGAGACCTGTACCCGTTTCCGTATCTGGTGATGGACACCGGTTACAGCATCGCGCCGTACAACCACTTCGAGTTCACATCGCCGATGGCAACGGACTACATCTGGGGTCGACAGGTCGGCGAGAACACGATCAACCCTTAGGCGTTGCGCGTTGCACGCCGATCGCCGCGATTGCGCTGGCCTCGTTGATGGCCAGATGAGCGAGCATCGGGGCGGCGAGGCTGCCGGACCGCTCCCGCAGCAGCGCGAAGATCCACCCCGCGACACCGGTGACGAGCACGGTGGGAATCACGGGTTCACCGGTTCCGCGGGCATCGGCGATGTGTGACAGCCCGAACGCCAGTGACTGCAGAAGCCGCCCGCCCGTCGGCCCGAACGCATCGGCCGCGACCGTGCCCAGCGCAGCGCGGAACGCCGCCTCCTCCGACCAGACAGTTCCGACGGGGATGCGCACCGCCAGCCAGCGAGACGACGACACGGGCAGGTCCCGCTCGGCCATCGCCGACCGCACCGGCGGCACCGCCGTAGAGGCCGCGACACCGATGATCACCGGTGCGGCCGCTGCGAGACCGAGCCGCAGACCCGACCACAGCTGCGGTGGGCGCAGGCCGAGCGGTGCGCGAGCGGAGACCGCGAGCGCTGCTGCAAGCGCCGCGTGAACCAAGGGCTGTCCGCGTGCAGGTATCCGCGGACCGATGAGACCGCTCCAGCCGACCAGCCCGGCTGCCAGCGCCATCGCGCGGAACTGCTTGGCGCGCACTAATACTCGGGTCCGTCATCGGCCGCAGTCTTCTCCAGCGCGATTCGGATTCGTTCGGTGTCCTCGGTGGTCCAGCCGTCGGGCGGGGCCACCGCGGCCCAGCCGTCGAGCACGAACTCGCCGTAGTTGTGGCCGTGCCCGCCAGGAACCGAACCGGCGTTGGTCATATCCGCGGCCACCTGCCAGAACGTCACGATCGGATACCACCGCATCAACGGTGTCCGGTCTCTGCCGGGTGGTTCCCTGAGCCAGTCCGGGCGGTTGAACATCAGGTCCTCGGACCACCACACGATGGGGTCCGAGGCGTGCTGCAGGAACAGCACGCGGGTGCCGTCCCACGCCGCATCTGTGTCGGCGGCGATCTCCGTGGCGTCGGTGGCCTGCGAGAAGCGGACGGTGCGCCCGTTGTCATAACGCGGCTCGACCTCAGGCGTTCCCGGGTCGCGGCGTGCGGTGATGCCCCTCCAGAGCGGGCTGGCGTTGGGCGGGCCCACCCAGAGCACCGACGAGAAATTCATCCGCGCGATGTCGGGCAACCAGTTGAACGCGCCCTGCCCGGCCATGGAGCCGAGGCTCTCGCCGTAGAGCAACAGCTTGGGCCGCCGGTCGGGCGGCAGCCTCGTCCACCACGCGTGAATCGCATCGATCATCGCGCGGCCGGACTCCATCGACTTCTCCCGGTCGCCGAGGAACGAAATCCAGCTCGGCAGATAGGAATACTGTGATCCGACCATTGCGGTGTCGCCGTTGTACATCAACTCCAGCGCGCGGGCGGCGACCGGGTTGATCCACCCGGTGCCCGTCGTCGGGACGATGACCAGAACCTTGCGCTCGAAGGCGCGAGTGCGGTCCAACTCGCGGACGAGGATGGCGGCTCGCTCCTCGTCGGTGTCGGCGGTCTGCAATCCCGCGTACACCCGGATCGGCTCTTTCGCAGGTCTGCCGTTCAGCCGGGTCAACTCGAAGGCGTGCGGGCCGGTGGCAACGAAGTTGCGGCCTTGATATCCCAATGTCTCCCATGGCGCGAACGACGTTGGGCTGCCAGACTTTTCGAGGTCCGTCGGCTGCGTAGTGGACGCCCTCGTGGTGGTGTTCTGCGGTTGAAAGAACCCGTTGGCGCCGACCAGGAAGCCGCGGACCAGCACGCCGTTGATCAACGTGATCGTCAGCACGACGACGATCGCCGTGCCGATGAACAAGGCCACCTCGTCGTGCAGGTGCCAGCGGCGAATGAAGAACCGGGCCATCGTCTTGATGAGGTCGATGATCACGCGCGCGGCGGAGACGCACAGCCCCGTAACGAGCACGGCGATGATCAGGGTGCGCAAGTAGCCGAGGGTGGCGGGGCCCTCCATGCCCATTTCCGCGGACACCCGGCGCTGCCAGGCCGCCGCTGGAATCAGCATCAGCAGGCTCGCGGCTGTCGCCACCGTGATGGTCGCGGCCTTGCACCAGTAGAGCACTCGCTTCGACGGAGGCCACCATCGCCGACGTCGTAACACGAAGCGGTGCAACATCTTCTGGATGAACACCCCGATCCCGTAGCCGATGGCGGCGTTCACGCCGCCGATCAGACCCTGGAACAGCCAGTCGCGGGGAAGCAGGGATGGCGTCAGCGACAGACAGAAGAACAGCGCGCCGAAAGCGATCCCGACGAAGTCCAGCCGCACCAGGCTCCACGCCCACACGAGCAGGGGGTGGCGTTCCTTGCGCTCGTGGCTTGCGGCGACCGGTTCGCCGGTGATGTCGTGGGTCGGAACATTCACCCGAACAACCCGGGCAGCACGCCCTCCGACGTGCTACGCAGGTCCTCCAGAGATACCGTGAACTGGTCCTGCACCTCGATGGCATCGCTGCCCTGGTCCACGACGCCGACGCGAGTCACCGGCAGGCCGCGGGCCTCGCACATGGACCGGAACCGGCTCTCCTCGGTGCGCGGAACAGCGACCAGCACCCGTCCCGTCGATTCGGAAAACAGGGCCACAAATGGATCCTGATCCTCGGGAACGACGATGCGGCAACCGGTTTCACCGGCCAGCGCAGCCTCGACGACGGCCTGGATCAAGCCGCCCTCCGAAAGATCGTGGGCGGCAGACACCAGGCCGTCGCGAGATGCCGCGCTGAGCACATCGGCGAGCAGTCGCTCCCGGTCGAGGTCGACCTCGGGTGGGCGCCCGCCCAGGTGGTCCGCGGTGACCTGCGCCCAGATCGAGCCGTCGAACTCGTCGCGCGTGTCGCCGATAAGCAGCAGCGTCTCACCGGGTTCGGTGCCGAACCCGGTGGGGATGCGGCGGCTCACGTCGTCGATGACGCCCAGTACGCCGACGACCGGGGTGGGCAGAATGGCCGTGGTGCCGGTTTGGTTGTAGAAGCTCACATTTCCGCCGGTGACCGGAATGCCAAGGGCGGCACAGCCATCGGCCAACCCGCGCACGGCCTCGGAGAACTGCCACATCACACCGGGGTCTTCCGGCGAGCCGAAGTTCAGGCAGTTCGTGACCGCGATCGGGGTGGCGCCGGTGACCGCGACGTTACGGTATGCCTCGGCCAGCGCGAGCTGAGCGCCCGTGTAGGGGTCCAATTGGGTGTATCGGCCCGACGCGTCGGTGGACACCGCGATGCCACGCCCGGTGGACTCGTCGACTCGCAGCACACCGCCGTCTGCATTCTCGGCAAGCACCGTGTTGCCACGAACGTAGCGGTCGTACTGTTCGGTGATGAACGCCCGGCTGCACAGGTGCGGGCTGCCAAGCATGGCAAGCAAAGTCGCTCGCAGCTCGTCGCCTGATTTCGGCCGCGGCAGCCGCTCCGATGTGTCGGCATTGAGCGCATCCTGGGTTTCCGGGCGCTGCACCGGCCGTTCGTAGACCGGGCCTTCGTGCGCGACAGTGCGGGGCGGCACGTCGACGACCGTCTCGCCGTGCCAGGTGATCTCCAGCCGGTCGCCGTCGGTGACCTCACCGATGACGGTGGCGAGCACTTCCCACTTGCGGCACACCGCCATGAAAGCGTCGACGTTCTCGGGGGCGACGACCGCGCACATCCGTTCCTGCGACTCGCTGGACAGGATCTCCGCCGGCGTCATGTTGGCGGCCCGCAGCGGCACCTTGTCCAGTTCGACGGCCATGCCACCGTCACCGGCGGAAGCGAGTTCGGATGTCGCGCAAGACAATCCGGCTCCACCGAGGTCCTGGATGCCGATCACAAGGCCGGCGGCGTACAACTCGAGGCAGCACTCGATGAGCACTTTCTCCATGAACGGGTCGCCGACCTGCACCGACGGCAGCTTCTTGCGTCCGGCGCCGTCTTCGTCGCCGCCGAACGTCTCCGACGCCAGCACCGAAACGCCGCCGATACCGTCCAAGCCGGTGCGCGCACCGAACAGGATGATCTTGTTGCCGGTGCCCGACGCGAACGCCAGGTGCAGGTCCTCTTTGCGCAACACCCCGACGCACAGCGCGTTCACCAGCGGATTGCCTGCGTAGGAGGCGTCGAAAATGGTTTCGCCGCCAATATTGGGCAGCCCCAGTGAGTTTCCGTATCCCCCGATACCGCGGACCACACCGTCGACGACGCGGCGGGTGTCGGGTGCGTCGGCGGCGCCGAACCGCAGCTGGTCCATCACCGCAACCGGGCGGGCGCCCATCGCCATGATGTCGCGGACGATCCCACCGACACCGGTCGCGGCGCCCTGGTACGGCTCGACGTAGGACGGGTGGTTGTGCGATTCGACCTTGAAGGTGGCCGCCCAGCCGTCCCCGATGTCGACGACGCCCGCGTTCTCGCCGATGCCCGCCAGCATCGCCGTGCGCATCTTCTCGGTGGTGGTCTCGCCGAAGTAGCGCAGGTGCACCTTGGAGGACTTGTAGCTGCAGTGCTCACTCCACATCACCGAATACATCGCCAGCTCGGCATCGGTGGGTCTGCGGCCGAGGATTTCGCGGATGCGCTCGTACTCGTCGTCCTTGAGACCGAGTTCCCGGAAAGGTTGCGGCTGGTCGGGAGTGGCTGTGGCGTGCTCGACGGTGTCGACCACGTGGGTGAGCTCCGACGTCACGCGGACAGTCTAGTTTGCCGCCTGTGGAATGCGCGGGCGGCCGCAGGCGCGCCGACGCCGTGCAGCACCACGCTGGCCAGCACGGCGATGACCATGCTCATCAACACGGCCTGTTCGTCGTCGCCGGTCAGCACGTTGAACGCCAGCAGTCCGAACACGATCGAGGTGGTGCCGCGCGGGCCGAGCCATCCGACCAGCAGCCGTTCCGGCCACGAGAAACTCGAGCCGAGCATCGCCACCAACACCGGCAATATCCGCACCACCGTCAGCGCCAGCAGGCGGAAGACAGCACCATCCCCACGACACACGAGGAAATGGGAGAGCTGGTCGGCATCCGACCGCAGACGAACGCCGAGACGAAGCCGTTTCCGCCGACGGCCAGACTCAGCCCGTAAGCCAGCATCGGGGCGGCCACCAGGATCAGGCGCCTGCTCTGTTCGGTCATGTCGCCGCGCCGCTCCGCGGCGTTGGTCAGCAGCGCCAGCGCCGCGCCGACCGCGACACCGACGAGGATCGCCTTGATCGCATGCGGCACGGCCGAACCCAGCGCCTCCATCGGTGTCGCGGCATGGGACCGGTCACCGGCGACTGCGAGGGCGAAGATGAAGACCGGCGAGACGATGCCGTCGTTGTAGCCGGCCTCCGCGTTGAGCGTGGTGCGGACCCGCTCAGGCACCCGTTCATCGCGGAGGATCGACGCGGCGGGCGCGAAGTCGGTGGGTACCACCACGCAGGCGATGGCGATCAGCACCGCCCATCCGAGGCTCGGCAGCAACCAGAGCCCCAGCGCGCCGAGCGCAAACTCAGCGGCATCGCGATGAACAAGACCCGCATCGCCGCGCGCGGCTCGCTCCCGAAGAGCCCGCCTCTGATGTCGGTGGCGTCGATGAAAAGCAGGACAGCAAGGATGATTTCGGCGACGTGCTGCGCGGTGTCGGTGTTAAGCGACTTGGCCAACACGTCCTGCGTCGAGATGCCGACCGCGATGCCCGCGAGCACCAGAAACATCGGCGCGGTGACACGCCAACGCTCGAGGCGGCGGGCGAGCAGCGACCACGCAACCAGGATGAGCGCAACCGCGATGACCGACGCCAACACGGGCGCGATTGTGCCCGGTGCGCCGATCCTCCGCTAGCCGCCCGCCACGCAGAACGCGTTGCCGTCCGGATCGGCGAGCACCACCCACTCGAAGTCGCCGAAGTTGCCCCTGCCGGTTTCGCTGGCGCCGAGGTCGACCAGGCGCTTGACCTCGGCCTCCCTGTCGGCGGTGCTGAAGTCGACGTGCACGCGGTTCTTACCCGGGGTCGGGTCCTCGACCTGCTGGAACGCCAACCCCGGGCCTTCTGGCACCGTCACGACGACGAAAAACGGTGGTGCGACAGGGTTTACCTGCCCGTCGAGTGCCCGGGCCCACCAGTCGGCCAGCTTCTCGGGGTCGGTGGTGTCAATCGTGATGTTTTCGGTCTTGAGCGCCATGAGCCGACCCTATGCCAGCCCGGTGACAAGTCGGCGGGATCGCCGTCGCCATTACCTGACACGTAATTGAGCTGCGCCGGAACTCGACGCAGGCTTGGTCCATGACGCAAACCCAGACCCAACCAAAGTTCAGCGCCGAAGTGTGGGCAGCCTTCTGGGCGGCCCCCGACATGTCTCGAGTCGGCGACGTCCTCGCCGACGACATCGTCGGCTACTGGCAGGGCGACCCGAAGCCGGTGCGGGGCAAGGAGGCCTACGTCGGCAAGATCGCCGAGCTCGTCACGGCCGCTCCCGATCTGGCACTCGACCTGGTCGACAGTGCGACCGTCGACGGAGGCACTTCCGGGGAGCAGTTGGTTTACCTGCACTACGTCGGACGAGGCACGGGACCGGACGGCCCGTTCGCGATCCGCGGTATCGACAGGGTGCGCAGCCGCGACGGCATCGTGGTCGAGAACGTCATCCGCTACGACCAAGTCGATCCGGCGTCGATCTGACGCCGATCAGCCAGGCGCAAGGAATGCCGCCAGCGCTGCCGAGTATGCAGCGACGTCGTCGGCGCCCATCACCTCTCGTGCCGAGTGCATGGCCAGCTGCGCGGCGCCGACGTCCACCGTGGGGATGCCGGTGCGCGCGGCGGTCATCGGTCCGATCGTCGAACCGCACGGCAGGTCGGACCGGTGTTCGTAGCGTTGCAACGGAACCCCTGCCTGCCTGCATGCCAGTGCGAACGCCGCGGCGGTGCGGCCGTCGGTGGCGTAGCGCAGATTCGGCTGCACCTTGAGCACCGGCCCGGCGTTGACCTCGATCAGGTGGTACGGCTCGTGGCGTTCGGGGTAGTTCGGGTGGGTGGCGTGGGCCATGTCGCCCGAGGCCACCATCGAGCCGGGTAGCCGGCGCAGGAAGTCTTCGCGGCCGCCACCCGCCGCGAGCGCGATGCGCTCCAACACCGTCGGCAGCAGCTCGGACTGCGCGCCGTGATCGGACTGCGAGCCGACCTCCTCGTGGTCGAAGAGCGCGAGCACCGGCAGGTAACCCGCGGGCTCCGCCGCCAGGAAGGCCTCGAGCCCCGCATAGCAGGTGCATTGGTTGTCCAGTCGCGGCGCGCTGAGCAGCTCGCCGTCGGCACCCGCCAGCGTCGACGGGGTCAGGTCGTGCGTCATCAGATCGATGCCGAGCACCTCGTCGGCGTCCACCCCGGCGTGCTCGGCGACGTAGTCCACAAACGACCGCGGACCGCTGCCGACACCCCAGACCGCATTGACGTGCCGCTGCGGGTCAAGTGCCACCGACTTTCGGTCCTCGGCCAGATGGATGGCCAGCTGCGGCACCCGCAGGACCGGCTCGTCGATCCGGACCAGGCGGTGCTCGATGCGGTCGCCCGCGCGCACCGACAACCGGCCGCTGATGCCCAGGTCGCGGTCGAGCCACGAGTTCAGCCACGCCCCGCCGTATGGCGCGAGTGCGACGACGCGCCAACCGGACACGAACCGGTCGGGGTGCTGCTTGACCCGCAGATTCGGGCTGTCGGTGTGGGCGCCGACGATGCGGAACGGCGCCGCCGGCTCGCCGTTGGCCGCCCAGGCGACCAGCGAACCGGCCCGCACGACGAAGAACCGCCCCTTCGTCGGCCACTCATCGCCCTCTGCCAGTTCGGTGAAGCCGCTGTCCCGCAGGCGCTGCGCGACGGTCGCGCACACATGGAACGGGGACGGCGACGCGTCGATGAACTCGCACAACCCTTGTGCACTTGCGGACATGGTTCACCATCTTTGCCCACGATCTTGATTTAGGGTCAGACGGTGCCCGCTGTCCTGCCGCAACCGGTTCTGGCGCCGCTGACGCCCGCGGCCATTTTTCTGGTGGCCACGATCAACGAGAACGGCGAGGAGACCGTCCATGACGCGCTCGGCGACATCTCTGGACTGGTGCGCTCCATCGGCTTCCGTGACCCGACGAAACGGCTGTCGGTGATTGCCTCGATCGGCTCCGACGCGTGGGACCGGCTTTTTTCCGGACCACGCCCGGCCGAGCTGCACCCGTTCATGGAGATCCAGGGCGGCCGCCACCATGCGCCGTCGACACCGGGCGATCTGCTGTTTCACATCCGGGCCGAGTCGATGGACGTCTGCTTCGAGCTGGCCACCAAGATCGTCGACGCGATGGCCGGGGCCGTGACCGTGGTCGACGAGGTGCATGGCTTCAAGTTCTTCGACAACCGCGACCTGATGGGTTTCGTCGACGGGACCGAGAACCCGGACGGCCCGATCGCGTTGTCCGCCACCCAGATCGGCGACGAGGATCCCGGACTTCGCCGGCGGCTGCTATGTGCACGTCCAGAAGTACCTGCACGAAATGGACTCGTGGAACTCGCTGTCGACCGAGGAGCAGGAGCGGGTGATCGGGCGCACGAAACTCGACGACATCGAGATGGATGACGCGGTCAAACCGGCCAATTCGCACATCGCGCTCAACGTCATCACCGACGACGACGGCAACGAGCTGAAGATCGTGCGCCACAACATGCCGTTCGGGGAAATCGGCAAGGGCGAGTTCGGTACGTACTTCATCGGCTACTCGCGTACCCCCGCCGTCACCGAACGCATGCTGGACAACATGTTCATCGGCGACCCGCCGGGCAACACCGACCGCATCCTCGACTTCTCCACAGCCTTGACCGGAAGCATGTTCTTCACCCCGACCGTCGACTTCCTCGACGATCCACCGCCGCTGGCGGATTCGGCCGCTGCGGAAGACCAACCTCCTGCCGTCCCTGCCCTATCCGCAAGCCGTGACGGATCACTCGGCATCGGCAGCCTGAAAGGAACTTGAGTAGATGAACAACCTTTACCGCGACCTGGCTCCGGTCACCGAAGCGGCGTGGGCGGAAATCGAGATGGAGGCGACCCGAACGTTCAAGCGGCACATCGCCGGACGGCGCGTCGTCGATGTCAGCGAGCCGGGCGGTCCCGTCACGGCGGCGGTCAGCACGGGTCACCTGCTCGATGTGGGTGCACCCGGCGACGGTGTGATAGCCCACCTCCGCGAGAGCAAGCCGCTGGTCCGGCTGCGGGTCCCGTTCACGTTGTCGCGCACGGACATCGACGACGTCGAGCGCGGATCGCAGGACTCGGACTGGGATCCGGTCAAGGAGGCCGCGAAGAAGTTGGCGTTCGTCGAAGACCGGGCGATCTTCGAGGGCTACAAGGACGCGTCGATCGGCGGCATCCGCGCCTGCAGCTCCAACCCGGCGCTGGCGTTGCCCGGTGACCCGCGGGAAATGCCCGATGTCATCGCCCAGGCGTTGTCCGAGTTGCGCCTGGCAGGCGTCGACGGCCCGTATTCGGTGCTGTTGTCGGCCGACGTGTACACCAAGGTCAGCGAAACCACCGAGCACGGCTATCCGATCCGCGAGCACCTCAACCGGCTGGTGGACGGCGACATCATCTGGGCGCCCGCGATTGACGGCGCATTCGTGTTGTCCACCCGCGGTGGCGATTTCGATCTGCAGCTGGGCACCGATGTGTCGATCGGGTACCTCTCGCATGACGCCGAAACCGTGCAGCTCTACATGCAGGAGACGCTGACGTTCCTGTGCTACACCGCGGAAGCCTCGGTGGCGCTGACGCCCTGAGCCCGCGGCCCCCGCGAGCGTGCGTGTCTGCGGCCGACACGCCGCGCGAAATCAACATTCTGCGCACGTTCGCGCGGTGATGACAGCGCAAGAACTCAGGCGTTGGCGAGAACCGCGTCGATCGCGGAGTAGAACATGCCGAGCCCGTCGTCCGAGGGACCGGTGAGTGCCTCTGTCGCGTGCTCCGGGTGCGGCATCAACCCGACCACCCGGCCGTTCGCCGATGAGATGCCCGCGATATCGCGCATCGAGCCATTGGGGTTGTCGCGGTAGCGGAACACCACGCGGCCGTCGCCCTCGAGCTGATCGAGCACGGCGTCCGAGGCGACATAACGCCCCTCGCCGGACTTCAACGGCACCAGCAGATCGGCACCTGGCTCGTAGCGCGAGGTCCATGCGGAGGTGTTGGAGGCCACCTCCAGCCAGAGGTCGCGGCAGACGAAGTGCAGACCTGCGTTACGGGTCAACGCGCCCGGCAGCAGCCCGGCCTCGCACAGCACCTGAAATCCATTGCAAATGCCCAAGACCGGCATCCCGCTGCCCGCGGCGTCAATGACGGACTTCATCACCGGAGCGAACTTCGCGATGGCTCCGCAGCGCAGGTAGTCGCCGTAGGAGAATCCGCCGGGAACGACGACAGCGTCGACACGCTTGAGGTCGGCGTCGGCATGCCAGAGGCTCACGGCCTCGGCGCCGGAGCGCTGCACCGCCCGTGCGGCGTCGACGTCGTCGAGCGTCCCGGGAAATGTGATGACCCCGACACGCGCGGTCACGATGGCTCCCTGCTGACCGACCAGTCCTCGATCACGATGTTCGCCAGCAGCGATTCCGCGATCTCGGCGACCGTCTCATCGGCGACACTGTCGTCGACTTCGAGCTCAAACCGCTTGCCCTGCCGGACATCTGATACTCCGCCGTAGCCGAGACGGCCGAGTGCGCCGACGATCGCCTGCCCCTGCGGGTCGAGAATTTCGGCTTTCGGCATCACATGCACAACCACCTTTGCCACGGCGCTCACTCTACCGGCGGCGGGGGCCGGACCGCCTCACCGGCACGAATCGATGTAGGCCGTGCACAACGGGGCGTTCATGGCGTCGAGGATCTGCGCATCGGCCACCGCGGGCCAGTTGACGCGTGGCGGGGTAGATGCCCACAGCGCCACCTCGACGACCGTGCTGTTGTAGGGGTTGACCAGCAGGTACTCGTGCAGCACCGCCTGCCCGGGCAGCACCCCGCTGACCACCGCGGCCATCCGGTTGGGGGCGTCGGTGGTCAGCGACGGCGATGTCAGCGGTGAGGTCAACTGACAGCCGCGCAGGGCGGCCACCGCCTTGTCGAAGACGGCCGACGCGAGCTGGCCGCCGCGCCAGGTCTCGCCCCGCCAATGCATCACCTGGACCTGGAGCTGCCACTGCCCCTCCGGCTGCGGAACCATGGCTCGCGCCGCGACCGCGTAACCACGGGGGTCGTCGGGAACGGGCGGTGATGCGCAGGCCTCCTCGAACCGGAAGCGCGGGTTGATCGCGGTGACGGCGACTCCGGCCAGGCCAGGCCAGCGGTACGTCGAATTCAGCGGGATCGCCGTCGCGTCGATCCACGCGGAGTTCGGGATGCGATCACAGTTCGGCGGGCAGTCCATCGGAAGCGCGTATGCAGGGCCGACCACGCCCGGCGCAACCGCCAACCCCCAGGCCGCCAGTATCGCCGCCACCATCGTTCGCATCGCCTACCACCCCTTGAGCGCACAATATAGGCATGCAGTTGACGCATTTCGGCCATTCGTGCCTACTCGCCGAGTTCAAAAATGATTCCGCGACGACAACGGTCCTGTTCGACCCCGGAAATTTCTCGCACGGATTCGAGGGGATCACCGGGCTGGACGCGATCCTGATCACGCATCAGCATCCCGATCACGCCGACACCGAGCGGCTGCCCGCGCTGGTGGACGCCAATCCGCAGGCCGCGCTGTACGCCGATCCGCAAACAGCCGAGCAACTCGGGGCTCCGTGGCGGGCCGTGAACGTCGGAGACGAGTTCACCGTGGGCTCGTTGAGCGTCCGCGGCGTCGGCGGCAAGCACGCGGTGATCCATCCGGAGATCCCGGTGATCGACAACATCTCGTATCTGATCGGCGACGGCGACCACCCGGCACGGCTGATGCATCCCGGCGACGCGCTGTACACGCCGGGCGAGCCGGTGGACGTGCTCGCCACCCCCGCCGCCGCGCCGTGGATGAAAATTTCTGAGGCCGTTGAGTTTCTGCGTGCGGTCGCGCCGGCCCGCGCGGTCCCGATCCACCAGGCGATCATCGAACCCAACGCGCGCGGCATCTACTACGGCAGGCTGTCGGAGATGACCGACACCGACTTCCAGGTGCTCGAAGCCGAGAACGGCACGCCCTTTTAAAGCGCGAGCAGCTAGGCGGTGTCGCGCGCCGCGGCGCGACCCGCGGCGCGGCCGGAGAAAACGCACCCGCCGAGGAATGTGCCCTCCAGCGAGCGGTAGCCGTGCACGCCGCCGCCACCGAACCCGGCCGCCTCGCCTGCCGCGTACAGTCCCGTAAACACGTCGCCGTCGGCGCGCAGCACTCGTGAGTCGAGGTCGGTCTCCAAGCCGCCCAACGATTTCCGGGTCAGGATATGCAGCTTCACGGCGATCAGCGGTCCGGCCTTCGGGTCGGTCAGCCGGTGTGGGGCTACGACTCGGGTGAAGCGGTCGCCGAGGTAGCCGCGGGCGGCACGGATCGCCGTCACCTGGGTGTCCTTGGTGAACCGGTTGGCGACCTCCCTGTCGCGCGCGGTCACCTCCGCTTCGACGGTGGCGTAATCCAGAGGTGTGACTTCGGGAACGGCGTTCATTCCGGACACCAACTCCCGCAACGTGGTTGCACTGACGAAGTCGACGCCCTTGTCGACGAACGCCTGCACCGGGGCTGGCGCGCCGGGACGCACGCGGGCGAGCACATCGGAGATGCTGCGCCCGGTGAGGTCGGGGTTCTGCTCCTGCCCGGAGAGCGCGAACTCCTTGGCGATGATGCGGGCGTTCAGCACGAACCAGGTGTAGTCCTGTCCGGTGCGGGCGATGTGTTCCAGCGTGCCGAGGGTGTCGAAGCCCGGGTACAGCGGGGCAGGCAGCCGTTTCCCGGTGGCGTCGAGCCACAGCGACGACGGCGCGGGCAGAATGCGGATGCCGTGGTCGGGCCAGATGGGATCGTAGTTCGTGATGCCCTCGGTGTAGTGCCACATCCGGTCGCTGTTGATGACGTGCGCGCCCGCCGACTCGGTGATGCCGATCATCCGGCCATCGACGTGTGCGGGAACGCCGCTGAGCAGCTGCTCGGGCACCCGGCCCATCCGCTTCGGCCAGTTCTGCCGGACCAGGTCGTGGTTGCCGCCGATGCCGCCGCTCGCCACGATCACCGCCTGCGCACGGAAGTCGAACTCGCCGATGGTGTTTCGTGACGTGGCGACACCGCGCGCTGCATCGGTCGGCTCCAGCACCGCACCACGCACGCCGACGACCGAGCCGTCGGAGACGATCAGCTCGTCGACGCGGTGGCGGTGCGCGAAGGTGACGTTGCCGTGACCCGTGAGTCGGCGTGCGAATACTTCGACGATCGCTGGGCCGGTCCCCCACGTGATGTGAAAGCGTGGCACCGAGTTGCCGTGGCCGCGTGCGTCGTACCCGCCTCGCTCGGCCCAGCCGACCAGCGGGAAGGTACGCAACCCGCGCTCCCGCAGCCAGCTGCGCTTCTCGCCCGCCGCGAAGTCGACGTAGGCGTGCGCCCATCTCCGCGGCCAGTGGTCCTCGGGCCGGTCGAATCCGGCGGTGCCCAGCCAGTCCTGAAGCGCCAACTCGTGGCTGTCGCGAATGCCCAGCCTGCGTTGTTCGGGGCTGTCGACGAAGAACAGCCCGCCGAACGACCAGAACGCCTGCCCGCCGATGTTGGCGGCGTTCTCCTGATCGACGATCAGGACGCGACGTCCCCGTTCGGCCAGTTCACAGGCGGCGACGAGACCGGCGAGGCCCGCTCCGACGACAATGACATCAGCATCTGCCATGGGCGCCAATGTAGCCGTCGGTCAGGCGGCGTCCGTCAGCGCGGGATTGGGCCGCCACTCGTAGATTGCGGGCACGCACTGATGCATCAGGGCCAGATCGATGGCGTCGAGCATGGCCTGACGAGGTCCCGGTACGCGCAGGTGCCGTGCCGCCACTGCGACCCGCACGATGCCCGCCCGCCGCGCGGTGCGATCGGCCGACATCACCAACGTGCGGCACCACCACGGCTCGGAGAGAAACCCCTCGCCGATGCCGAGCACCCGTGCGCGAACCGTCGTCCTGCGGGCCAGGTCGGTGATACCGCTCAACCCGGCCAACAACCGAAACCCATTGCGCGGCAGCACATCTATGGTTCCTTGCGACACCGTCCAGCCCGGGGCGGCGAAGAGGCGGGTGCGGAGCCCGAGATGCTCGAGCACCCTGTCGGCACCCATCAGCCGAAGGTTCGCCTCGTGTGCGGGCAGGGTGGCGAACTCGCTGCGTCGTTTCTTCGTCGCGGCTTCGTCGAAGCCGTGCAGGACGATGGCGTCGCCCCGGTTTCGCCGCGCCGCCAGCCACTCCACCGTCGACGCGTCGTGGTCGAGTCGGTAGCCGCCCTTCAGCCGTGGTGCGACGAGAAATGAAGACGGTACCGCTCGCTCTTCGAGTTGTGCACAGAACGCCGCGACGTCAGGCAGCGTCTGCTCTCTGATGCCGGAGATCGAGACGATCAGTTGTCCAACCACACCCGCATTGTCGCAACGCCAGGTGTCGCAACGGTTTCCAACACTCTGACAGCAGTTGTCTATTGCGCTATCGCGGCAGGATCGTCTCGATGGCCTCGACGACCTCTGGGGCGTCCGGTTCGGTGCGTGGGCGGAACCGCTTGACCACCTCACCGCCCGGCGCGAGCAGGAATTTCTCGAAGTTCCATTGCACGTCGCCGGCCTCCCCTTCGGCGTCGGCGGCCTTCGTCAGCTCGTTGAACAACGGGTGACGGTCCGGGCCGTTGACATCGGTCTTGGCCAGCAGCGGGAACGTGACACCGTAGGTGCTGGAGCAGAACGTCTGGATCTCCTCGGCGCTGCCCGGCTCCTGGCCCATGAACTGATTGCACGGCACGCCGATCACCGTGAGACCCCGGTCGCCGTAGTCCTGCGCGAGCTTCTGCAGCGCGCTGTACTGCGGTGTCAGACCGCATTTCGAGGCGACGTTGACGACCAGCGCTGCGCCGTCGGCAAGCTCGGCCAGCGTGGTCGGGTTGCCGTCGAGGGTGGTGAGTGCGATGTCGGTGAGCTGCGAGTCCGTCATGGCCAGAACATTACCGGTCGCTAGGTCCCGAACAGCATTCCGGCCACCCGGTGCACGGTGGCCATCGGATCGGTGTCGTTGTCGATGGCCTTGTTGAGCCACAGCAGCGAAAAGCCGTGCACCAGAGACCATGCCGCGAGCTGTGCCGCCTGCGGGTCGTTCTTCGCGCGCGGATCGTCGAGGGTCCCGACACCGGCGGCCAGCTCGGCACCGGCAGCGGTCTCGGCGGCGACGAGCTCGGGGTCGGTCGCGTCGTACAGCGACTTGTCGAACATCACGGCGTAGTGGCCGGGATGGTCGATCGCGAACCGGGCGTACGCCAGGGCCGCGTCCAGGAAGTCCGGCCGCGCACCGGTGAGCGCATCGGCCAGCATGCGGAAGCCTTCGGTCGCCAGCGCAGTGAACAGGCCGCGGCGATCGGTGAAGTGATGAGCAGGCGCGGCGTGGGAGACACCCGCCGCACGGGCGAGCTCGCGTAGCGATAGGCCGGCGGCGCCACGCTCGGCCACCAGGACTGCGGTCTTGACCAAGGATGGTGGCCTTCAGATCGCCGTGGTGGTAGGTGTCTCTGCTGCTCATCGGGCCATCATAGCGTGGAATCTTGACAGTGCCTAGATTGTTGCTTACGGTGCATCTTGCCACTGTCTAGATTGGAGTTGGAAATGGCCCCCCTCATCGCACTCGTGCTGGGAACATTCGCCGCCCGGCTGGTCGGCTGGCTTGGCGTGGACTACGTCGGCAGCTGGCCGGCGGCCATCGCCGTCGGGTTGGCGGCGATGTTCCTGGTCACCGGCATCGCGCACTTCGTCAATCCCCTGCGTCGGGACCTGATCGCGATCGTCCCGCCGAGACTGCCCGCGCCCGGCCTGCTGGTCACCGTCACCGGCGTGCTCGAACTGCTCGGCGCCGTCGGCCTGCTGTACCCGCCGACCAGGGTGGCGGCCGCCATCTCACTCGGCGTGATGATGATGGCGATGTTCCCTGCGAACGTCTACGCGTCGCGGATGGAGAGCCCGCCGAAGTCGATGACCACGCAGCTGCCGCTACGCACGGTCGAGCAGGTCGTCTTCGTAGGCGCCGCCCTCGTGGTTGGCCTTGGCGGCATCCAGTAGCCACGCGTACTGGAACGCCGCCTCCTTCCAGCGCTCGTAGCGGCCGCTGATCCCACCGTGGCCGGCGCTCATCTCGGTCTTCAACAGGATCGGATGGCCGTCGGTCTTGGTGTGCCGCAGCGCCGCAACCCATTTCGCAGGCTCCACGTAAAGCACCCTGGTGTCGTTGAGCGACGTCATCGCCAGAATCGGCGGGTAGTCCTTGGCCGTGACGTTCTCGTACGGCGAATAGGACTTCATGTAGTAGTAGACGTCGCTGTCGGCCAACGGGTTTCCCCACTCGTCCCACTCGGTCACGGTGAGCGGAAGCGACGGGTCGAGGATCGTTGTCAGCGGATCGACGAACGGAACCTGGGCAAGGAAACCCGCGAACAGCTGCGGTGCCATGTTGGCCACCGCGCCGATCAACAGCCCGCCCGCGCTGCCGCCCAATGCGACGAGGTTCTCCGGCCTGGTCACGTCGGTGTTGACGAGGTGGGCTGCCACAGCGACGAAGTCGGTGAAAGTGTTCGCCTTCTCCAGCAGCTTGCCGTGCTCGTACCACGGGCGGCCCAACTCGCCGCCGCCACGCACGTGGGCGATGACGAACACCATGCCGCGGTCGAGCAACGACAGCCGCGCGATCGAGAACCGTGGGTCCTCGCACGATTCGTAGGCTCCATAGCCGTACAACAGTGTCGGAGCGGGGAATTGGAGACCGGCCCGATGGATGATCGACACCGGCACCCGCGCGCCGTCCACGGCGACTGCCCAGTCCCGGCGTTCGACATAGTCCTCGGGCCGGTAGTCGCCGAGCACCGGTTGTTCGCGCAGCAGCGTCCGCTCACCGGTGGCGAGGTCGACGTCGTAGATGCGCACCGGGGTGATGAACGACGTCGCGCCGATCCGCAGTTTGGGTGAATCCCAGTTGGGGTTGCCCGAAAGGCCCGCCGACGTCAGCTCGGATTCGAAGGTGAAGTCTTCTGGCCGGCCGTAGGTGCCCTCGGCGTAGAGCGGCCACAGCTGGATCCGCGGCAGCGCCTCGCTGCGGTAGCTGACCACGATGTGCCCGAGGAACGCGTCGACCGCGTCGAGACGGACGTCGTCGCGATGCTCGATGAGCGTTCGGGTGGAGGTCGGGTCGCTCACCGGCGCCTCGACGAGGGTGAAGTTCTCGGCGCCGTCGTTGTGCAGGATGAGGAACCGGTCTTCGCCGCCGACGACGGCATGCTCGACGGAGTACTCGACGAGCTCGCGCCGCGGCCACACCGGGACGAACTCGGCGTCCCCGTCGGTGGCGTCGGCGTAGCGGATCTCCGACGTCACGGCGCTGCCCGCGGCGATGATGACGTACTTGTCGCTGCGGGTGCGGCCCACCGCGAGCCAGAACCGCTCGTCGGGCTCGTGATAGACCTGCTCGGCGGGCAGGCCCGCGCCGACGCGGTGTCGCCACACGGTGTCCGGCCGCCACGCGTCGTCGACCGTCGTGTAGTAGACGGTCCGGTTGTCGGCGGCCCAGGTCGCGCCTGCTGCGATGCCGACGATCTCGTCGTCGTACAGCTGGCCGGTCCGCAAGTCCTTGAACCGCAACGTGTATCGCTCGTCGCCGCGAACGTCGACCGAGTAGGCCAACGTGTGGGCGTCGACACTGACCGACGCGGCGCCCATCGCGAAGAAGTCGTGGCCGGCGGCCTCCGCGTTCTCGTCGAGCAGCACCTGTTCCCCGCTAATCTCGGTGTGCTCGTCGAACTGCGGGGGCGACCAGTCGTCGGGATCGGTTATCGGACAACGGCAATGCACGTTGTACTGCTTGCCCTCGTAACTCCTGGAGTAGTACCACCAGTCGTTGCGGCGGATCGGCACCGACAGGTCGGTCTCCTTGGTGCGGGCCTTTATCTCGTCGAAGATCTTCTGCCGCAGCGGCGCCAAGTGGTCGGTGACCTGTTCGGTGTAGGCGTTCTCCGCTTCCAGATATGCGATCACCGCGGGGTCGGACTTGTCGCGAAGCCACTCGTAGGGGTCGACGAAGACGTCGCCGTGATGCTCGCGTCGGTGCTCGACCCGTTTCGCGGTCGGCGGAACCTGAAGGGCTTCAGTCATGCCTCGACTCCCACTCGCTCCGGTCCTCGCTCGTACCTCGCTGCGATCCTCACTCGCGCTCGTCTTCGGGTCAGCCTCGGGGCCGATCCAGTCGGCGAACCGCAGACCCGAGATGCGTTCGTAGGCATTGATATAGCGCTCGCGGGTGGCGTCGACGATGGTCGGCGGCAGCGGGGGTGGCGGCTCGTCGCCGCCGCGGTCCCAGCCCGATTCCGGGCTCAACAGCCAGTTGCGGACGAACTGCTTGTCGAAGCTGGGCTGAACGACGCCCTCCTTGTAGGTGTCGACGGCCCAGTACCGCGACGAGTCCGGGGTGAAGACCTCGTCGGCCAGCACCAGGTTGCCGTGCTCATCCACGCCGAACTCGAATTTGGTGTCGGCGATGATGATTCCCTTCGTCAAGGCGTGGTCCGCGGCGCGGATGTAGGTCGCCACGGTGAGGTCACGCAACTGATTGGCGCGCTCGGCGCCGACCATGTCGATGACGTGGGCGAACGAGATGTTCTCGTCGTGTTCACCGAGCTCGGCCTTGGTGGCCGGGGTGAACAGCGGGAAGTCGAACTTGCTGGCCTCGGACAGACCGGGCGGCAGGGCGATGCCGCTGACCTCACCGGTCTTCTGGTAGTCCAGCAACCCCGAACCGGTCAGGTAGCCGCGGGCGACGCACTCCACCGGGATCATGTCGAGCTTGCGCACCACCAGCGCGCGGCCGAGCAGCTCGGCGGGGATGCGCGGGTCGTCGGGCGGGCCCGCGAGGTGGTTGGGCGTCTTCACGTAGTCGAAGAAGAACACGCTCATCGCGGTCAGGATGCGGCCCTTGTCGGGTATCTCGTTGTCGAGGATGAAGTCGAACGCCGAGATGCGGTCGCTGGCGACGAACAGCAGGTGGTCGTCGTCGATGTGGTAGAGCTCGCGAACCTTGCCGCTGGCCAGATGCTCGTAGTCAGAAAGAGCTGGGCGCATCGGGTCAGCCTAGCGGTCCATCTGTGTTGGGATCGACGGCATGACATCGAGGTATGTGCCCTACGCCACCACCCCCGCCCGGCTCCTCGCACAGTTGATCAGCGACTTCGTCGTCGGCGTCTGGATTGCCATCTGGGTGCTGGTCGGCATGGCCGTGCATTCGGCCGTTGCGGCCATCGCCGACTTCGGCGGCGACATCGAGAACGGGGCCAACGGGATCGCGGGCAATCTCGATTCCGCGGGCGAGAACGCGGAGAAGGTGCCGCTGATCGGTGACGCGCTCAGCAGCCCGCTGACGGCCGCGGGCGGTTTCGCCCGTGACATCGCGGGCGCGGGTGCGCAGCTGAACTCGACGGCGACGTGGCTGGCGTGGCTGCTGGCGCTCGCGGTGGCCGCGCCACCGATCATGGCGATCGCGGGGCCGTGGCTGGTGCTGCGGCTGCGGTTCTTCCGGCGCAAGTGGGTGGCGCTGACGCTGGCGCGCACGCCTGCCGGCGAACAGCTGCTCGCACTGCGGGCGTTGGCGAACCGGCCGCTGGCCAAGCTCGCGGCGATCAACGCCGACCCCGTCGGTGCGTGGCGACGTGAGGACCCGGCGGCGATCAGTGGCCTTGCGGCGCTGGAGCTGAGATCCGCGGGCGTCGCCCGCCGCGGCACCTAGCCGCCCGATCGACGTTTTGCAGAGAAAGTGCGACTAAAAATCTGCAAAACGTAGAACGCTGCGCAGGAAGTAACCGCCCATGCCGCCAGGGCGATCCAAAAGAACATCAGCGAGATCGTCGTCAACGGGTGCCAGCCCGTTTCGACAGCGGTCGCAAACGTCGCCGAGGAGTACATACCCAGCGGGAACACTGCGGCCCACCAGTTTCCGGCGCGCATCCGCACAGTCGCCGCGACGAGCAGTGGAATCCACAGGCTGGCGACGATCCACGTCACAACCGTCACCGGCCAAATGTCCTCGACGCCGGCCTCGTAAATGTGATCGCCCGCCAGGGTCGCGATCGCGGCCCCGCCCATCAGAATCCACGCGTCGGGCTGGAACAGATCGGGCGCCGTCGGCTCGTGCACCGCCCGCCAGAGCACCAGGCCCGTCACCACGCAGTAGAGGCAGATCGCCAACACCAGCAGACCGATCGCCGGACCCACGAGACCGACATCCGCTGCGACTATCGCCAGGCCGGACGTCGCGACGCTGACCAGTTCCCAGCCGCCTCGCGCACGGTCCCGAAGCCCGGTCCACGGATACCGCCACATCGCCCGAAGCGCCATCGGCATAAGCAGCAGCCAGCCGAGCAGCCCGACCACCCCAAGCGGCCACCAACTCAGCCGCGTGCCCACAACCCCGCACGCCGCGACGAACGTGAGCATTTGGAAGAGCGCATCGAGGTCGTCGAAGCGAGGCCGCAGCCGAACCATCGCCGCAATCACCAACACCGCGAACAAAGCCACCGAGATGACCACCAGCACATCGCTGATGCCCCGAAACCCGTGATCCAAAGCCGCGATGGACACGATGCCGGTCGCCATCACCGCCGCGAATGCGTCGGGTCTCACGGTGTCACAACGAGCTCAGCCGATATCACCACCGGCAAGTTCAGCGGCAACGCCGCCACCCCGATCGCCGTGCGCGCGTGCCTGCCGTTCTCCCCGAACACCTCGAGTAGCAGGTCCGACGCCGCATTGAGCACTGCCGTCGTATGCGGATAACCCGGATCGGCGTTGACGAAGCCGCTCAGGCTGACCCAATCGCGGATGCGATCCAGTGACCCCAGCGTGCTGCGCAATGCGCCCAACATGGCAAGCATCGCGGCACGCGCCGATTGCTGCGCCGCCTCCAGCGGCACCTCGCTGGGTACCCGACCGAACGGTCCTGCGGGGGCACCGTCGGCTCCGAGGGCACCGTGGCCGCTGAGCACGCACCGCTCGCCGACGATCCGCACCCATTCGAAGGGCACGCGAACACCGTTCGGCAGAAACGGTTCCGGCGGGAATTCCAGCCCCAGCTCGGCAACGCGCTGCTCGACGCTCATGTGCCCAGTTCGACGACGAGGTGACGAATTCCGGTGTGCCGGTTGCTCCGAGTCCATTCCACCGGCTTGACGACACGGACCGACGAGAACCGGCTGAGCAGCTCCTCGTAGAGCACCCGTAGCTCCAACCGCGCGAGGTTGGCACCGAGGCAGTAGTGAATCCCCTGTCCGAAGCCCAAGTGCGGGTTCGGTTTCCGGCCGATATCGAAGTTGTCAGGGCTGTCGAACGCCGCGGCGTCGCGATTGGCCGAGCCCTCCCAGATCTGCACCTTCTGCCCGGCTTCGATAGCGCATCCGCCCAACTCGACGTCGCGTGTCGCGGTGCGCCGCTTCGACGGCGACGGCGACGTCCACCGCACCATCTCTTCTACGGCGGTCGGCAACAGCGACGGGTCGGCGCGCAGTGCGGCGAGCTGGTCGGGATGTTCGGCGACAGCGAGTAGCCCGCCCGCGACCGCATTTCGGGTGGTTTCCGCGCCTGCGCTGAACAGCAGGCTGAAGAACAGGTACAGCTCCAGATCGGAGAGCCCTTCCGAGTCCAGCGTCGCGTTCGCGACGACCGACAGCATGTCGTCGGTCGGCTCCGCACGCTTCGCCGCGATCAGCTCCTGGCCGTAGGTGTACATCCGCGTGCCGGCCTCTTCGGGTGTCATCTGCCCGACGGAGGCCTTCCGCGAGCCGCCGAAGTCGAACTGCGGCTCGATCGCCTCGAACAGCCAATGGCGTTCTGACTCGGGAACTCCCAGCAGAATGCAGATCATCTGCATCGGCAGCTCTGCCGCAATCTCGACCACGAAGTCGAGCGGCTCCCCCGGCTCGACCGCATCCAGCAGCTGACGAGCGCGGGCGCGGAGGTCGTCCTCGACGCGGCGGATCATCCGCGGTGTCAGCCCGGAGCTGACCAGCCGCCTGATCTGTGAATGCCGCGGGTCGTCCATCATGTTGAGCACCTGGCCCGCGACGGCGAGATCCTGCAGAAGCGTCCCGCCAAACGGCCGCGCGCCGCCGGTCACCGACGAATATGTCTCCGGATCACGCAGCACCGCAAGTGTTTCCGTATATGTGGCCACCGACCAGAAGCCCTCGCCATCCGGTGTGTTCTCGGTCGGCTCGTGCCAATAGACGGGCGCCTCACGGCGATGCACCTCGAAGAGGTCGTGCGGAAATCCGTTGGCGAAGTTGTCCAGGTCGGTGAAGTCGACCTCGGACAGCGGGCCCGCCAGTGTCACAGGATCGCACCCGAGGTGTACTTGGCCGCCTCGGGATAGCGGCTGATCAGCTCGTCCACCGCTGCGGCGACGGCGTCGACCTGACCGCCTGCCGCGCCGGTGAAGGCCTGCTTGTCCGCGAGCGCCGCGTCCAGCGCTGCCCGGTCCAGCGGCAACCGCTTGTCGGCCGCCAGCCGGTCCAAGAGGTCAGGCTCGGCGCCTTTCTCGCGCATCGCCAACGCGACCGCGACCGCGTTCTCCTTGATGACTTCGTGCGCCGCCTCGCGACCCATGCCCGCGCGTACCGCCGCGATCAGGATTCGGGTTGTCGCCAGGAACGGCAGATAGCGGTCGAGTTCGCGCTGGATCACCGCGGGGTAAGCGCCGAACTCGTCGAGCACCGTCAGGAACGTCTCGGTCTGCCCGTCAATGGCGAAGAACGCGTCGGGCAGCGCGACCCGGCGCACCACCGAGCAGAACACGTCGCCCTCATTCCATTGCGCCCCAGCGAGTTCGGCCGCCATCGACGCATAGCCCCGCAGTACCACCTGAAGCCCGTTGACGCGCTCACACGATCGCGTGTTCATCTTGTGCGGCATCGCCGACGAACCGACCTGACCGGGCGCGAAACCTTCGGTCACCAGTTCATGGCCTGCCATCAACCGAATGGTGTGCGCGAGCGACGACGGCCCCGCACCAACCTGCACCAGCGCCGACACCACATCGTGGTCGAGGGACCGCGGGTAGACCTGGCCCACACTGGTCAGGATCTCGGTGAAGCCAACGAATTCGGCGACCCGGCGTTCCAACTCCGCAAGCCGTGAGGTGTCGCCGTCGAACAGGTCGAGCATGTCCTGCGAGGTGCCCATCGGCCCCTTGACACCGCGCAGCGGATAGCGGTCGATCAGCTCGCGCAGCCGGGACAGCGCGACCAGCATCTCCTCTGCCGCCGACGCGAACCGCTTGCCCAACGTCGTCGCCTGCGCCGCGACGTTGTGGCTACGGCCGGCCATCACCAGGTCGCGATAGCTGATCGCGCGCTCGGCCAGCCGCGCCACCACCGCGACGCCGTGGCTGAAAACCAGTTCGAGCGAGCGGCGGATCTGCAGTTGCTCAACGTTTTCGGTCAAGTCCCGGCTCGTCATGCCCTTGTGCACATGCTCGTGGCCGGCCAGCGCGTTGAACTCTTCGATGCGCGCCTTGACGTCGTGGCGCAGCACCCGCTCGCGCTCGGCGATCGAGGCGAGATCGACATCGGAGATCACCCGCTCGTAATCGTCGATGACGCCGTCAGGAACGTTGACACCCAACTCGGCCTGCGCCCGCAGCACCGCGAGCCACAATCGGCGCTCGCCGACGATCTTGGCCTCCGGCGACCAGATCGCGACCATCTCGTCGCTGGCATACCTGCTGGCCAGCACGTTTGGAATCGCCACAAATACACAGCTTACGGCGGCGGGTAGGCGCACGTTTAAGGCACAGTAGCCCCATGCACTTCGTTGGGCTCGATCTCGCTTGGGGAGAGAAAAACCAGACCGGTGTCGCGGCCATCGACGCCGACGGTCGACTCCTGCATGTCGGTGCCGCCCAGGATGACGCCGACATCATCGACGCCATCGCCCCGTTCACGGCCGGCGAATGCATCCTCGCCTTCGACGCGCCGCTCATCGTGAACAACCAGACCGGGCACCGACCCGCCGAGACCGCGTTCAACCGCGACTTCGCAAAATTCGACGCCGGAGCGCGTCCCGCGTTCGCCGAGAAACCCGAACTCAAGAATCCCCGCGCCGCCCGGCTGGCGGCCGCCCTCGACCTCGACATGGATCCCGCATCGGGTTCGAACAGAAAGGCCATCGAGGTCTATCCACACCCGGCGACCGTCGTGCTGTTCGGACTGGAGAAGACGCTGAAGTACAAGCGCGGCGCTTTCGGGGATCGCCAGCGCGAGCTGCTCAAGTTGATGACGTTCATCGAGGGCCTGGACGACGCGACACCGCGGCTGCGGGCCAACCGCAGCGTCGCCTGGGTGGAACTTCGTAAACGGGTGGAGGCCGCCACCAAGCCGGTGCAGTTGGACCGCGACGAGGATCCCGTCGATGCGGTGCTGTGCGCCTACGTCGCGCTCTACTGGTATCAGCGGCCCGACGACATCACGATCTACGGCGACTTCGAAACCGGCTACATCGTCACGCCGAGCCTGCCGCCCGATCTGACGCCTGCACCGCGCCGGCGTGTGGTGCCGCCGCCTTCCGACGAACTGCACGAACGCCTTTCACATCTCGAGGAGCTGCTTGCGCAGGCGCAGATCGAAGCGAGAACGATTCGCGAACGGCTGTACCGGTTGTGAGCCAGAAGGGCTAGTCGGGCGGTTCGGCCAGACGCGTCGGATCCTTGATGCCGGCGTCTTGAACTCCGAGCCGTCGGTTGATCGCCATGGTGATGAAGAACAGCACGATGCCGATCACGATGAGAATGCCCGCCAGCACGTACTGCTGCCCTGGCCGACCCGACAGCGGCGTCACGAGGTAGAGCGAAGTGATACACCCGATCACCGGCAGGATGGTCGGCGTCTTGAAGTGGCCCCCCGCCGCCTGCACGTCGCGGCGCAACACCAGCACCGCGACGTTCACGACCGCGAACACCGCAAGCAGCAGCAGCGACGTCGTTCCGCCGAGCAGCGAGATCGCCTTGCTGTTCGCGAACGCGGTCACGTAGAAGATCAGCCCGAACGCGATCAGCGTGGTGAAGATGATCGCGATCCACGGCGTGAGGCGGGTCGGATGAATCTTGCCGAGCACCGGCGGCAGCACGTGCTGCCGCGACATCCCGTAGATCAGCCGGCTCGCCATCAGCATGTTGATCAACGCGGTATTGGACACCGCGAACATCGAGATGAACGGCAGGATGTCCTCGATCGGCAGTCCCGGCGCACCGGCCTTGACGACCTCGACGAGCGGGGTTTCGCTCTCCTCCAGCGTGCCGATCGGAACCAGAGCGACCGACACGATGGCGACGACGACGTAGACCAGCCCGGCGATTCCCAGACCACTCAACAGCACCTTCGGAAAGGTCTTCACCGGATCCTTGGTCTCCTCGGCCATGTTCACCGAGTCCTCGAAGCCGACCATGGCGAAGAACGCCAGCGATGTCGCGGCGGTGACGGCCATGAACCAGTGCTTGTCGCTGGCGGTGTCGAATGCGACGACGCGGGAGAAATCCACGTCGCCTCCGCTGGTGAAGGCGAACAGGCCAACCGCGATCACCAGCATCAGGCCGGTGATCTCGATGATGGTGAGGCCGACGTTGAGCTTGACACTCTCACCTACCCCACGCAGGTTCACCATGAGCAGCAGCAGCATGAAAACCAAAGCAACGACGACGATTCCCGTTGTACCCCAGTCGATGTGCAATGCCTCGAAGAAGTTGGCCGCGAAGAACCGGGATGCCGTCGACGCGGAGGTGATGCCTGAGCACATCACCACGAAGGCGATCAGGAACGTCACGAACTGAACGCCGAACGCCTTGTGCGCGTACAACGCGGCGCCTGCGGCCTGCGGATACTTGGTGACCAGCTCGAGGTAGCTGAACGCGGTGATGGTGGCGATGAGGAATGCGACCAGGAACGGAATCCATGCGGCCCCACCCACTTCGGCGGCGACGTCGCCCGTCAGCGCGTAGACGCCGGTACCGAGGATGTCGCCGACGACGAACAGCAACAGCAAGCCGGGGCCCATTACCCGCTTGAGTTCGGGCCGCTTGTCGACGGTATCCGCAGTGCTCATGACTCGGTGCTCACGGTGGGGCCCTCCCTGTCGGTCGGCTGTGAATACCCCATCATTGACCAGCATCAACCGCACTGCACCCGCAATGGAGCAAAGAAGGGGCGAGCCGTAACCGGGGTCAGCCGGGAGCTGCGGTGAGCAGGGGTATCGAGATCGGCGCTGTGATCGGGGCGAGCACGTCGATGACGTCGATCAACGTCGCGCGGGCGGCGCTGCGGGGACCGTCGCTGTCATCGACGAGCGCCGCCACCACCGCGCCGTCGACGGCACACACCAGCGCAGGAACGAGTTCCGCACGAACCGACCGGCCGCACAGCTCCACGACCTTGACGACCGCATCCGTCCGCTGCTGCAGGATTCGCCGCTGCACCTCGCGAAGGGCCGGCTGACGTGCGCACGCGATGTAACGCTCGTACCGCGAGATCAGCTGCTCGCTCACCTGCGTCTCGGGGTTGTCTCCAACGCAGGGATCGTCGCCGACGAGCAGATCCACCAACACGTCCACGGTCGCCTCGGCGCCGCGACGACGACGCGACAACCCCGCAAGCCGCTCACGCAGCTGCTGCGCTTCGAGCGCGCCGACATGCTCGACGGCCTTGACGATCAGATCGTCGAGGGACGAAAAGTAATAGGTCGTGGCCGCCAACGGCAGCCCGGCCCGGCGTGCGACGGCGCGATGACGTACGGCGTCGAACCCGCCTTCGCACAGCAGCTCGGCAGCCGCACTCACCAGTGCGTACTGCCTGCGTACACCCTTGGGTGTCACCGCTGCCGTCACGCCTTGCATGCTGCCAGTCACGCGAGGTCGAAATGGCTCTTTCGGCTAAAGCTAAGCCTTTACTCAGGAAGTCGGCACGCCAACCGATTTGGATGCATTGCCCAAACGCCGCCCGAAGGTGCGCCAGCATCCAATGGCATGATGGCCCGCATGCCAGAGCACCGAGGCGAGCGCGAGTGAGGATCGCAGCGAGGGACGAGCGAGGACCGGAGCGAGTGCGGAGCCGAGGCAATCAGCTGAGCCGCCGGGCGATGATGCGACTCGGTGCCAGTGCGGCCGCAGGGGCCGCAGGCGCCTTCGTGTTCGGCACACTACGCGAAACTGGTCCGTCGACCGCGGGTCCACCGGTGGAGATGACAAGCGCCGGAACCCCACTCGCACCGTTGACGCCGCCCGCCCCTCTTGAGCCCGCGCCCACCGCGGCGCCGACGTACGTCAACGGGTCGTTCGTATCTGCCGCGCGGGGTGGCATCGACACCAATTGGGCGATCGCGCGGCCGCCGGGACAGACCCAGCCGCTGAGAGCCGTCATCGCCCTGCACGGCAAGGGCGCCGACGCGGCCCAGGTGATGGCGGGCGGCGTCGAGCAGGGTCTGGCTCAGGCAGTCGCCGCAGGCCTGCCGCCCTTCGCGGTGGTCGCCGTCGACGGCGGCGGGGGCTACTGGCACAAGCGCGCGTCGGGCGAGGACTCCGGCGCGATGGTGCTCGACGAACTGATCCCGATGCTCGACGCACAAGGCCTGGACACCTCACGCGTGGCGTTTCTCGGCTGGTCGATGGGCGGTTACGGCGCGTTGCTCTTGGGTGCCCGGCTCGGCCCGGCGCGTACCGCCGCGATCTGCGCGGTCAGCCCGGCGTTGTGGACGTCGTCGGGTGCGGCCGCTCCTGGGGCGTTCGACGGCGCCGACGACTACGCGGCCAACAGCGTATGGGGCCTTCCCGCTCTCGGGTCGATACCGATCCGGATCGACTGCGGCAACAGTGATCCCTTCTACTCGGCGACGCAGCAGTTCATCGCCCAGCTGCCGAACCCGCCTGCCGGCGGCTTCTCGCCCGGCGGACACGACGGTGGGTTCTGGAGTTCGCAGCTGCCTGCGGAATTGGAGTGGATCGCCCCGCTGCTGACGGCGTGACCCTCTTCAGGCCGACTGAACCTTGATCCGGCCCTCGGCTGCGGCCAGTCCGATATCGCTGCGAAAGTGGCTGCCGGGCAACCGGATCGACTTGATCAAGGCGTAGGCGTCGTCACGCGCGGCGACGAGGTCGGGTCCGGTGCCGACCACCGAGAGCACCCGGCCACCCGATGAGACGACGGCCCCGTCGTCGCGTCGCGTGGTACCCGCGTGCAGCACCCCGTCGACTTCGGCGCCGACGATCACGTCGCCGACCCTGGGCCGGCCCGGATAGTTCTCGGCGGCCAACACGACAGTCACCGCTGCGCCGTCACGCCAGCGCAACGGGGGCTGCTCCGCGAGGCTGCCGGTGGCCGCGGCACGGAGTAGCTGACCGAGCGGCGAGTCGAGCAATGCGAGCACCGACTGGGTCTCCGGATCGCCGAAGCGGCAGTTGAATTCGACGACCGCAGGCCCCTGCGATGTGATCGCCAGGCCCGCGTACAGCAGCCCGGAGAACGAGCTGTCGCGCTTGACCAGCTCTGCGGCAACGGGTTTCACGACGTCGTCGACGATCTGGTTCGTCACCTCATCGGGCAGCCACGCCAGCGGCGCGTAGGCGCCCATGCCGCCGGTGTTCGGCCCGGTATCACCGTCGCCGACCCTCTTGAAGTCCTGGGCGGCCAGCAGCGGCACCACCGTCTCGCCGTCGACAACACAGAACAAGCGACACCTCGGGCCCGTCGAGGAACGACTCGAGCAGCACCGGGTGCCCGGCGTCGAGCAGGCTGGCCGCATGCGCCCTCGCGGCGTCCCTGTCGGCCGTCACCACCACGCCCTTGCCCGCGGCAAGCCCGTCGTCCTTGACCACCCACGCCGCGTCGCCCCCGCCGGGCCCGAACCGATCCAACGCGGCGTCGAGGCGGGCGGGGTTGTCGACGATCTCGCTCCTGGCGGTGCGGACGCCTGCCGCGGACATCACGTCCTTGGCGAACGACTTCGATCCCTCGATCCGGGCCGCCTCCTTCGTCGGCCCGAAGCAGGCGATCCCGGCGGCTCGGACGGCGTCGGCCACACCGACCACCAGGGGCACCTCGGGACCGATCACGACGAGATCCGCGCCGATCTTCTGCGCCAGCGCCACGACCTCGTCGCGGGAGGTGATGTCGACCTCGTACTGGTCGGCGATCGCCGCGGTGCCCGCATTGCCGGGCGCGATGGCCAGGCTCTCCACCTCGGGGTCTCTGCGCAGCGCGAGCAGCAGCGCATGTTCGCGGGCACCGGATCCAATCACGAGGACGCGCACGGTTGCCAACCCTAATCGCAGCGCTGCACAACGGTGCGTCTTGTCCATTTAGTTAGGCCATACACTTGACTTCACAGTGTATGGTCGACCTATGGCAACGACGCAGACCTGTCCCTTCGGCCAAGGGTTCGACTTCACCAACCCCGACATCCTCGAAAAGGGCATACCGGTGACCGAGTTCGCCGAACTGCGCAAGACGGCGCCGGTGTGGTGGAACGAGCAGCCCGAATCGATATTCGGTGACGGCGGGTACTGGGTGATCAGCCGCCACGAGGACATCAAGGCCATCTCCCGCGACGGTGATCTGTGGTCGACGAACCGCAAAGGCGTCGTCATGCGCCTGCCCGAGGGCACCACGCCCGATCAGCTGGAGCTGACCAAGGCGATGCTGATCAATCACGACGCGCCCGAACACACCCGCTTACGCAAGCTGGTATCGCGGTTGTTCACGCCGAGGGCGGTGGCGACACTCGAGGAGAGGCTCGCAACCGCGGCCCGCGAAATCGTCGCCACGGCAAGGGAAAAGGGCAGCGGCGACTTCGTCGACGACATCGCGATGCGCCTGCCGCTGCTGGCGATTGCGGACATGCTCGGAGTGCCCGAGGACGATCGCGAAAAGCTGTTCGCACTGGACGAACTCGATCATGAACACCGAAGACCCCGATTTCGAGTCGGATTACGTCGCGGCCAACGCCGAGCTGATGGGCTACGCGTACACCATGGCCGAGGAGCGGCGCCGCTGTCCCGCCGACGACATCGTGACGAAGTTGGTACAGGCCGACGTCGACGGCGAATGGATGGAAGACGTCGAGTTCGCCTTCTTCGTGATCCTGCTGGCCGTCGCGGGCAACGAGACGACGCGCAACGCGATGACCCACGGCATGAATGCGTTCTTCGAGAATCCGGAGCAGTGGGAGCTGTTCAAGCGCGAGCGCCCCGAGACGGCCGCCGACGAGATCGTCCGCTGGGCCACGCCGGTGCACTGCTTCCAGCGCACCGCGCAGGCTGACACCGAGCTGGGTGGGGTAACCATCCGCGAGGGCCAGCGCGCCGGATTGTTCTACAGCTCAGCCAACTACGACGACGCCGTCTTCGACCGGCCGTTCGAGTTCAACATCCTGCGTGACCCGAATCCGCATCTCGGCTTCGGCGGAAACGGCGCCCACTTCTGTATCGGTGCCAACCTGGCCCGCATGGAGATCAAGCTGATCTTCAACGAGATCGCCGACCAGATTCCCGATATCTCGAAATTGTCAGAGCCGCAACGACTTCGGTCGGGGTGGCTCAACGGCGTCAAGCGACTCGCTGTCTCCTACCAGGGATAGCAGTAGTATTTCGGCGTGCGCACCCACGGTTGGTCTGGCGCGGCACCCGCCAGCGACGACGAAGCCATCGCGCGAATCCTAGAGGCGGCGAGCAAGGCGATCGACGCCCGCGGCGCAGACTTCTCCATCGCCGACGTCGCCCGCACGCTCGGTGTCACCCGCCAGACGGTCTACCGGTACTTCCCCAGCACCGACGCTCTGCTCCTTGCGGCCGCCGTACACGCGGCCGACGAATTCCAGGACCGCCTCGAGACACACCTGCGCGGCATCAACGACCCCGTCGAAGCCGTCGCCGAAGGGATCGCCACGGCGCTCGAGTGGCTGCCGAAAGACAAGCACCTCGGTCTGCTGATCGTGCCAGGGCGGCCGAACCCGCATATCGAGTCGGTGACGGGCGACGTCGCGCTCGACTTCGGCTACTCGATGGTGCGCAGGTTCGACGTCGACTGGGCAGGCCTCGGCTTGCGCGATGACGATCTGCACGAGCTCGCCGAGCATCTTCTGCGGATCATCCAGTCGTTCGTCACCGACCCAGGCCGTCCGCCCCGCACCGGCGAGGAACTGCGCGACTATCTTCGCCGATGGGTCGGCGCCGCTATACCACCGTCAGCGGCAGCGACTTCCGCGGAGCGAACACCCACGACGAGCCGCCGCTGACACGCACGACCGACACCTCGACAAGTTCCTCCGCGGCCGTATCGGTCTCGACGATCCGAGCCGTCCACTCCGTATCGCTTCCTGTGATCTCCACATCGAGGTGCGGGTCTACGGCGGCCACCGCTGCGTGCAATGGCCTCGTCGATGAAGGCCCGACAAGCGAGATCCACGCACCGTCCTCATGGGCAGGCGAGCGGTGCACATCACAGTGTCCGGACCGAACTCGGCGGTCACATACGCCGCGGGGTTGAACAGCGGGTGTAGTTCGAGCGTGCGGATCGCGCCCTCGACGCCACCTGGCAGTCCGAGTGCACGATGGATGCGTTCGGCCGCGATGCCCGCGATGCCGGTCAGCTGATTGGTGCAGATCTTGGTGGAGAGTTCGGTGTCGGTGCCTGCCCGCTTGCCGACTGCAATGACGAACGACAGGTTCAACAGGTGCATCTGCACGCAGATTTCGTCGGCGATGCGCACCAGGGCCGAGTGCGAGAACTTCGCGAAGTCGACGTCGGACACCAACTCACCCGAGTAGTCCGACTGCCCTTCGTCATCGACGTCGATCGGGTCGAGTTCCGTTCTGGCGGCGCGGGTTCGGCGCACGACGTCGAGCACCGGATGGTCTTCGACTTCGGGGTGGGACTCGTCGATGATGACGGTCCACGCGCAATGCGGATGCCGGTCGGCGGGGGCCCGCGGCGGGCGGTGGATCGGGACGGATCTGCGCCCTGCGATTGGTGGCGACCGCCGTCGCGTCGAAGGTGGGATCCTCGATGTCGTGGCACATGCCGCGGACGTAGTCCTCGCCCATCGGCTCGACGTCCATCAACGCACCGCAGTGGTCCAAATGGAACTCGCCGTGCCAGCGGTCGTGCACCGTGTAGCGGAAGTCCATGAACTGCGGTGGGGCGCCGATGTCGAGCTGCAGGCCCTTGAAGATCGTGATCACGTCGACGCCCTCGAAGTTCAGCGCCTTCTGCATCCGCCTGGTGTAGATCGGGCTGGCACCCATCCACTCCTCGATCGCAATCTCCAGCATGCCCGGATGACCGAAAGGTTTAATACACCAACCCATTCCGGACCGGTCGATCAACTGACCTATCAGCAACAGTTCGGGCACGAGAGTGGCGAGCTGCTCACGCGAGAGGCTCGAGAACCTACTTGTCATGGATGTTCCTGCCGACGTGCATCTGGACCGCGTCGTTGACGTTGTCCTTGCTATCTCTGGCGCTGCCCTTCTCCTCGGCCTTCTTGCGTTTGGCGACAACGCGTTTGAATGCACCGTCGACCTTCGAGCCAAGTGGGAAGCCGACGTAGTGGGTGACGAAGATCGCGATCTCGCGCAGCTCCTCGCGCGTCATCTCCTCGTTGTGCAGGATCGCGTTGCCCTGAACTTCCAGCAGCTCCTCCATGCCTTGGGCGGCCAGCACGCCGATCAGCATCATTCGCCGGTCACGCATGGACAGCCCAGGCCGGCTCCAGATGGTGCCGAAGAGGTGGTCGACGGTGAGCGCGAAGTACTCGCCCGGCATATCCGGCATCTCCCAGCCGTAGACCTCGTTCATCTTCTCGAGGCCCTTCTTGCGCAACTCGTCCATAGCCTTTACTCCTTCGCAGTGGAGGCGGTGTGTGGCACGCCGAGGCCAGTCGCCAGGTTCTTCAACGCCATCTCCGCCATCGGCAGATCGACACCGACGGTCTCGCCAAGCGCGAGTGCCAAACTCAAATCCTTCTCACCCAGATCGCGGGCGTGCGCCAACGGGCCGTACAGGAAATTGTCCGGCTCCAGCGCCGCCATGTTCTCCCGAACGATGATCGCGCCCGGCCCCCCGCTCTGCGCATCGGTGTGCCGGACCACCCGGCCCAGCTGCTGAAGATCGATTCCTGCGGCCTCGGCAAGCTTCATCGCCTCGCAGCCCGCCGCATAGGAGACGAACGTCAACATGTTGCGCGCCAGCTTCATTCGCGTGCCTGCGCCGACATTGCCTGCGTGCACCACCACCGACGCAAACTGCTTGAACGCCGGCTTGATGCGTTCGTACACGTCGCGTTCGGCGCCGACCATGACGGCCAGCTCACCGTTCTGGGCCGCCGTTCCACCGCCACTCACCGGCGCGTCCACGATGTGAATGTCCTGCGGCGCAAGCTGTTCGGCCAGCTGGATAGCGGTGTCGGGGCTGATCGTCGAGTGAATGGCGATAACCGTGCCGGCCTTCGCGTTGGCAGCGAGTTCGCCGACCACATCGCGCACCTGTTGATCGTTGAGGACCGTCACGCTGATGATGTCGGCCTTCGCGACATCAGCGACGCTGTCGGCCAGACTGGCACCCGCCTCGGCGAGCGGTGTCATCGCCTCCAGGCGCACGTCGAAAACGGTCAAGCCACCGGGCCATTCGACCAACCTCTTCGCCATCGGCGCGCCCATGTTGCCCAGGCCGATGTAGCCGAGCTTGACGTCGCTGTCACTCATTGGAAACCTCTCAGGACCTGATGATCTGGCCGCCGTCGACGTTGAAGATCTGGCCGGTGATCCACTTGGCCTGGTCCGACAGCAGGAACAGACACATACCGACGAGATCGTCCACTTCGCCCATGCGGGACAGCGGGATTCGCTTCACGATGTCGTCGACGATCTCCTTGGGAGTCGTCGACCGGTTGGCCTCGGTGTCGATGGGTCCTGGCGCGATGGCGTTCACCCGGATGTTCTGGCCGCCGAGTTCAGTGGCCAGCTGCTGGGTCAGGCCGTTGATCCCGACCTTGGCCAGGCCGTAGTAGTTCGCGTACAGCCACGCCGCGGTCGACGACTGGTTGACGATCGCGCCGCCGCCCCGCTTGGCCATCTTGCGGTAGACCGCGCGGGTGCACACCAGCGCGCCGTCCATGTTCACGCTCATGAACTTCTTGTAATAGTCCCAGTCGACGGTGATGAGGAAGTCGAGTTTCATACCGCCGAAAATGGCCGCGTTGTTGACCAGGTAGTCGATTCCGTCGAACTCCGACAATGCCTGCGCCGCCATCTCCTTGGCGGAGTCGGGATCGGACACGTCGACCCGCACGGCGAGCGCGTTGCCGCCTTCGCCCTTGATGCCGTCGGCGACCTTCTGGGCACCTTCGGTGTTGATGTCGGCGACGACGACGGCCGCGCCCTCACGGGCGAGCGCCTCCGCGTACGCCTGGCCGATACCGCCGCCGGCACCGGTGACGATCGCCACCTTCTCCTTGAACTGATCACCATAAAGACCCACGCACAGGCCCTCCGCTCTTTCTAGTTGACTCCGGTGGCAATCGCTTTGGTTTCGAGGTATTCCTCGAAACCGGCGAGGCCCATCTCCCGGCCGATGCCGGACTGCTTGTAACCGCCGAACGGCATGTCGGCCGAATACCAGACGCCGCCGTTGACGTTCACGGTGCCGACACGCATCCGCGCGGCCACTCCCGAAGCCCGCTCCGGGTCCGAGCTGAACACCGTGCCCGACAGGCCGTAGGGCGAATCGTTGGCGATGCGCACCGCGTCGTCGTCACCGTCGTGGGCGATCACCGTCAGCACCGGCCCGAAGATCTCCTCGCGGGCGACCCTGGCGTTGTTGTCGAGGCCGGCGATGACGGTGGGCTCGATGAAGAATCCGGTGTCCCGGTCGGCGGGACGTCCTCCGCCGCAAGCGAACTTGCCTCCCTCGTCGATCGCCGAATCGAGGTAGCTCTGCACGCGATCGCGCTGCCGGGCGGAGATCAGCGGTCCGCATACGGTGCCCGCGTCAGTGGGGTCGCCCGGCTTGATGGAACCCATGGTCGCCGCCGCCGCCTCGACGGCCTCGTCATAGCGCGCACGCGGCACCACCAGCCGGGTGGTGATCGCACAACCCTGTCCGGCGTGCATCGACGCGGTGAACGCCGACATCGAGCATGCACCAGCGAGATCGGCGTCGTCGAGAACGAGGAACGCCGACTTGCCGCCGAGCTCGAGGAAGACCTTCTTCAGCGTCGCCGCGCCGTCGGCCATCACGGCCCGACCCGTCGCCGTCGACCCGGTGAACGAAACCATGTCCACCCGTGGGTCTTTGGACAGCAGCGCGCCGACGGCGTGGTCGCTGGAGGTGACGATGTTGATGACGCCCGGCGGAATGTCGGTGTGCTCGGCGATCAGTTGGCCGACGGCGGCGGCGCACCACGGGGTGTCCGGTGCGGGTTTCAGCACGACGGTGTTACCTGCGGCCAACGCCGGTCCGAGCTTGGCGAGGTTGATCTGGTGCGGGAAGTTCCACGGGGTGATCGCGCCGACGACGCCGACCGCTTCCTTCGCGATCGTGCGGTGGGTCTTGATGCCCATCGGCGAGGCGATACCCGCATCGGTGGTCCACTGGTAGGACTCCGCGGTATCCGCGCAGAAGCTGAGGTCGGCGATCGGGCCCTCCAGCTGCGCCATGGACGTCAGCATCACCGGCGCGCCCACCTCCGCGATCGTGATCTCGCGCAGGTCTTCGACGTGTTTGGTCAGCACCTCCTGCAGCTGCCTGATGCAGCGCACCCGCAGCGCGGTGTCGGTCGACCACTCGGTGTCGTCGAATGCGCGGCGGGCGGCCTCGATCGCGCGGTCCATATCGTCTGCGCTCGCATCGGCGGCGACGCCCAGCACCTCCTCGGTGGCCGGGTTGAGCGTGGGGAACGTGCCCGCGCTGCCCGCCTCGAGCTTCCCGTCAATGAGCAGTTGACTCTGGCGATCGGCCAGCATCCCCATTCCGACTCCCGTTTGATCGCTGGACACTTGTCCGAATATCTTCACTCGAACGATAGCCGCAGACCGGCGCGAGAAGCAAGGTTGCCCACCTCAAGATGGCGGAGGCCTTCGCAAATAGCGACTTTGAGCTGCATATTTGATCAACGTACTTGCTTGGCGGCGTCTCGTTCCGATAACTTGGACATGTGTCCAGTGATGCCGTCGCGACCGTCGCCGACGAAGACGGGGGAACCCCTCGCAACCGTCGGCAGGAAGAGACGTTCCGCAAGGTCCTCACCGCAGGCGTGGAGATGCTGCGGGAGTCGTCCTACGCCGATCTGACCGTGCGCGCCGTCGCCGCGCGCGCCAAGGTCGCGCCCGCGACCGCCTATACCTACTTCTCGTCGAAGAACCATCTGATCGCCGAGGTCTATCTGGACCTGATGCGCCAGGTGCCCTACTTCACCGACGTCAACGACAGCACCCCGGCCCGGGTCGAGCAGGCGCTGCGGGCAATGACTCTGATGATCGCCGACGAGCCGGAGGTCGCCGCCGCCTGCACGACGGCGCTGCTGAGCAACGGCGACGCGGCTGTGCGCACTGTGCGCGACCGCATCGGCGCCGAGATTCACCGCCGCATCCGCTCGGCGATGGGCCCCGACGCCGACCCGCGCACGGTGTCTGCGCTCGAGATGACGTACTTCGGTGCATTGGTGCACGCAGGCAGTGGCTATGTCAGCTATCGCGATATCGCCGATCGACTGACTTACGTGGTAGGCCTCATTTTGGGAGACCAACAGTGACCGTTCCAACCAGCGACGTGATCCTCGACCCGTATGACTACGACTTCCACGAGGATCCGTACCCGTACTACAAGCGGCTGCGCGACGAAGCCCCGCTCTACCGCAACGAGGAGATCGGCTTCTGGGCGCTGTCGCGCCACCAGGATGTGCGGGAAGGTTTCCGCAACAGCACGACACTGTCCAACCGCGACGGCGTATCCCTCGATCCCATCTCCCGCGGACCGCACGCCAGCAAGACGATGTCCTTCCTGGCGATGGACGACCCGGCCCATCTCCGCCTTCGCACCCTGGTGTCCAAAGGCTTCACGCCGCGCCGGATCCGTGAGCTCGAGCCACGGGTCACCGAACTCACCGTCGAGCATCTCGACACGATGCTGGCGAAGGCGGACGACGGAACCGTCGACTTTGTCGCTGAATTCGCGGGCAAGCTGCCGATGGACGTCATCTCGGAATTGATGGGCGTGCCCGTCGAGGATCGCGACCGCATCCGGGCGATGGCCGACGGGGTGATGCACCGAGAGGACGGTGTCAACGACGTGCCGAAATCGGCGATCGAGGCGTCGATCAACCTGATGGTCTACTACCAGGACATGATCGCCGAACGCCGCAAGAGGCTGTCCGACGACCTCACGTCTGCGCTGTTGGAGGCCGAGATCGATGGCGACCGGCTGACAGACGAAGAGGTGCTGGGCTTCTTGTTCCTGATGGTGATCGCCGGCAACGAGACCACCACCAAACTCCTTGCCAACGCGGCCTTCTGGGGCCACAAGAACCCCGACCAGCTGACCCCGGTCTATTCCGATCCGGAGCGGATACCGCTGTGGGTGGAGGAGACGTTGCGCTACGACACGTCCAGTCAGCTCTTGGCGCGCGTGGTCTCCGGCGAGCTGAATCTGTACGACACGACGATTCCCGACGGCGATGTGCTGCTCCTGTTGCCGGGGTCGGCGCATCGCGACGAGCGGGTGTTCGACGATCCCGACGCTTTTGTGATCGGCCGTGAAAGCGGTTCGAACCTCCTGAGTTTCGGCAGCGGCGCCCACTTCTGCCTTGGCGCCCACCTGGCCAGGATGGAAGCCCGCATCGCGCTGGCCGAGCTCTTCAAGCGAATCCGCGGCTTCGAGGTGGACGAGGCCAACGCCGTCCGCGTCCACTCCAGTAGCGTCCGCGGATTCGCCAACCTACCCATGACGGTGGAGGTCGTGTAATGCCACGTTTCGCACCACTGCCCGACCGTCGACCCGCCATCGTGGCCGGTGCCTCAGCCGGTATCGGGGAGGCCACCGCCATCGAACTCGCCGCCCGCGGGTTCCCTGTCGCCCTCGGCGCCCGCCGTGTCGAGAAGCTCGACGACCTGGTCGGGAAGATCAACGCCGACGGGGGTGAAGCCGTCGGCTTCCACCTCGACGTCACGGATCCCAACTCGGTGAAGTCATTCGTGGCCAACGCCGTTGACTCGCTCGGTGAGATCGAGATCCTGGTGGCCGGCGCCGGGGATACCTACTTCGGCAAGCTGGCCGAGATCAGCACCGAGGATTTCAACTCGCAGCTGCAGATCCACCTGGTCGGCGCCAACCGGCTGGCCAGCGCGGTGCTGCCGGGCATGATCGAACGACAGCGCGGTGACCTGATCTTCGTCGGGTCGGACGTAGCACTGCGGCAACGACCACACATGGGTGCATATGGCGCCGCCAAGGCCGCGCTGGTGGCCATGGTGACCAACTACCAGATGGAACTGGAAGGCACCGGGGTGCGCGCGTCGATCGTGCACCCGGGACCGACGAAGACCTCGATGGGCTGGAGCCTGCCCGCCGAGCAGATCGGACCCGCGCTCGAGGACTGGGCCAAATGGGGTCAGGCGCGGCACGACTACTTCCTGCGCGCATCGGATCTCGCGCGCGCCATCACCTTCGTCGCCGAGACACCGCGAGGCGGCTTCATCGCGAACATGGAACTTCAGCCCGAAGCACCGCTTGCCAACGCACCGCAGGAACGTCAGCAACTGAAGCTGAACGAGGAGAACCTGAACACATGACCACAGCCATCGTTCCACGCGTATCGGGTGGCGAAGAAGAGCACGGCCACCTCGAAGAGTTCCGCACCGACCCCATCGGGTTGATGAAGCGGATCCGTGACGAATGCGGCGACGTCGGCTGGTTCCAGCTCGTCGACAAGCACGTCATCTTGCTGTCCGGCGCCAAGGCCAACGAGTTCTTCTTCCGTTCGGCCGACACCGATCTCGACCAGGCCGAGGCGTATCCGTTCATGACGCCGATCTTCGGTGAGGGCGTGGTGTTCGACGCCAGCCCTGAGCGGCGCGCCGAGATGCTGCACAACTCGGCGCTGCGCGGTGAGCAGATGAAGGGTCACGCTGCCACCATCGAGGGCGAGGTCAAGAAGATCATCGCCGACTGGGGCGACGAGGGCGAGATCGAGCTGCTCGACTTCTTCTCCGAATTGACCATCTACACCTCCACGGCGTGTCTCATCGGGCTGAAGTTCCGCGAGCAGCTTGACAGTCGATTCGCGCACTATTACCACGAATTGGAGCGTGGCACCGACCCGCTGTGCTACGTCGACCCGTACCTGCCGATCGAGAGCTTCCAGCGCCGCGACGAGGCCCGCGTGAAACTCGTTGCGCTAGTACAGGAGATCATGAGCGGGCGCATCGCGAATCCGCCAGCGGACAAGAGTGACCGCGACATGCTCGACGTACTGGTGTCCATCAAGGACGAGGAGGGCAATCCGCGCTTCTCCGCCGACGAGATCACGGGGATGTTCATCTCGCTGATGTTCGCCGGGCACCACACCAGTTCCGGTACGTCGTCGTGGACGCTCATCGAATTGCTCCGCAACCCCGACGTCTACCGCGACATCGTCGCCGAACTCGAGGATCTGTACGCCGATGGGCAGGAGGTGAGCTTCCACGCGTTGCGCCAGATTCCGTTGCTGGACAACGTGGTCAAGGAGACTCTCCGGCTGCATCCGCCACTGATCATTCTGATGCGGGTGGCTCAAGGCGAGTTCGAGGTCGAGGGCTTCCCGATCCACAAGGGTGACTTCGTCGCCGCCTCGCCTGCGATCAGCAATCGCATTCCCGAAGACTTCCACGACCCCGACGCGTTCATCCCGGACCGCTACAACAAACCAGAGCAAGCCGATATGGCCAACCGCTGGACGTGGATACCGTTCGGCGCGGGCAGGCACCGCTGCGTCGGCGCCGCGTTCGCCACCATGCAGATCAAGGCGATCTTCTCGGTTCTGTTGCGCGAGTACGAGTTCGAGATGGCGCAGCCGGCCGACAGCTACCAGAACGACCACTCGAAGATGGTTGTCCAGCTGGCCCGTCCCGCAAAGGTCCGCTACCGCAAGCGCACCTCCTAGGAGCGACGATCATGGGCATCAAGATAGAAGTCGACCTGGACTTGTGCCAGGGCCACGCCATGTGCGAGCTCGAGGCGCCGGACTACTTCAAGGTGCCCAAACGCGGGAAGGTCGAGATCCTCAACGACACTGCGCCCGAGGAGGATCGGGCCGAGGTCGAACAAGCCGTGTGGGCCTGTCCCACGCAAGCACTGTCCATAACGGATCAGGATTGAGAAAGGGACACGTCAATGTCGTCACTGCCCCGCGAAGACCTCGACAAATGGGTCGACGAATGGCTGGAAGCCAACCGCGTCTGCGAAGAGAAGGGTGACTGGAAGCCGCTTGCGGACTTCTACACCGACGACGCCACCTATGGCTGGAACATCGGCCCGAAGGAAGACGTCATGTGCGTGGGCCGCGACGAAATCCGGGACGTCGCGTTGGGCCTCGAGATGGAGGGCCTGGAGAACTGGAATTACGAGTACCAGAAGGTGCTGATCGACGAGAAACTCGGCGAGATCGTCGGTTTCTGGAAGCAGATCGTCAACAAGACCGACGGCACGCGCGACGAGATCTACGGCATCGGCGGCAGCTGGTTTCGGCTGAACGGCAACCTCAAGATCGAGTGGCAGCGAGACTTCTTCGACTTCGGCCACGTGTCCAAGATGTTCGGCCAGCTGATCCAGTCGGGCGATCTCAGCGCCGGCATGCAAAAGCGGATCGAGCGGGCGATCGCCGGCGAGAAAGTCCCTGGTTATTACCCGCTCGGCGAAGCACCAGTGGCCATCTGGTAGCTCCCACCCAAGCGGTTGCTTGGGGGCCGTGCGATGTGGCTAACTAGACCCTCTAGTCTTGTCTAGACGCTCAATCGAAAGCAGGTACAGATGAAGACCAAAGGTGCTCTGATCTGGGAGTTCAACCAGCCGTGGTCGATCGAGGAGATCGAGATCGGCGATCCCGTCCGCGACGAAGTCAAGATCCAGATGGAAGCGTCGGGAATGTGTCACTCCGACCACCATCTGGTCACGGGCAGCATCCCGATGGGCGGCTTCCCGGTGCTCGGCGGCCACGAGGGTGCAGGCATCGTCACCGAGGTCGGCCCGGGCGTCGAAGGCCTCGAGCCGGGCGACCACGTCGTCCTGTCTTTCATCCCATCCTGCGGCACGTGTCCTTCCTGTCAGGCGGGGATGCGCAACCTCTGCGATCTGGGCATGTATCTCCTCACCGGGACGGCCGTGTCGGACGGAACCCACCGCATTCACGCCAAGGGGCAGCCGGTCTTCCCGATGACGCTGCTGGGCACCTTCAGCCCCTACATGGTGGTGCACAAGAGTTCGGTGGTGAAGATCGATCCGTCGATCCCGTTCGAAGTGGCCTGCCTGGTGGGCTGCGGCGTGACGACGGGTTATGGGTCGGCGGTCCGCAGCGGTGACGTCCGCCCCGGCGACGACGTCGCGGTCGTCGGTGTCGGCGGAGTGGGTATGTCGGCATTGCAGGGCGCAGTCAATGCGGGTGCGCGCAATATCTTCGTGATCGAGCCAGTCGAGTGGAAGCGCGACGCTGCGCTGAAATTCGGTGCCACCCATGCGTACCCGGACAACGAGTCGGCGTTCGCCGGTATCGCCGAGGTTACCGCGGGCCTGATGGCCAAGAAGGTCATCGTCGCCGTCGGCGAGCTCGAGGGCAAGGATGTCGACACGTACATGAACCTGACCTCCAAGGGCGGCACCTGCGTGGTCACGGCGATCGGAAGCATGCTCGACACCGAGGTGTCGCTGAACCTCGCGATGCTGACGCTGATGCAGAAAAACCTGCAGGGCACCATCTTCGGCGGCGGCAACCCGCACTTCGACATCCCCCAGCTGCTGTCGATGTACAAGGCAGGCAAGCTCAACATCGATGACATGATCACCCGGCAGTACAAGCTGGAGCAGGTCAACGAGGGCTATGACGACATGCTGCAGGGCCGCAATATTCGCGGTGTGATCCGCTACACCGACGACGACCGGTAGCCGAAACACCATGTCTCAGGAAACAATTGAGCAGTCTCCGGCGCTGGCGGCGTCACGGGCCTCGTGGCGCTGCGTGCAAGCCAAGGACAAGGCCGGTTGGCTGGCGCTGATGACCGACGACGTGGTCATCGAAGACCCGATCGGTCCGTCCTACACGAACCCCGACGGCACCGGCGTCGTCGGCAAGGACGGTGTGTCGGACTGGTGGGAGAAGAGCGTTGGCCTGGCCACCATCACGATCAACTGTGAGGAGACCTTTCCGTCTAGCTCGCCGGACGAAATCGCTCACATCCTGCAGCTGACGTTCACGTTCGACAACGGATCGGCGAGCGGCGTGCGCGGCATCTTCACCTACAAGGTCAACGACGCCGGCCTGCTGACCAACCTGCGCGGCTACTGGAACATGGACATGATGAAGCCCGTCAAGGACGGCAAGAGCGATTAGCGCACCGCTGACCGGCCGTGGCGCAGTCGTGGTCGGCGGAACACGCGGTATCGGGCTGGCAGTGGCCGCATTACTCGCCGAGCTGGGCGCAGGCGTCGTCGTCAACGGACGTGACGCCGGCACGGCGGCCGAAGCCGCGGAAAGCATCGACGGCGCTGTCGCGCACTCCGGTTCACCGGCGGACCCCGCAGTCGCCGACGCGCTGATCGACAGGTGCACAAGCGAATTCGGCCGGATAGACATCCTGGTGAACTGCGCGGGCACCGCGGGTCTGGCCGGCGAGTCGATCCTCGCATGTCACCAGTGCACAGTTCCACGACCTACTCGACGGCCATCTCGTCACGACGTTCGAGACGTGCCGGGCCGCGGCACCGAAGATGGTGGAGGCGGGCGGCGGCGCGATCATCAACACCAGCTCGTTCGCGTTCCGCGGCGACTACGGCGGGACCGCCTATCCGGCCGGAAAGGGCGGGGTCAACGGGTTGACGCTGGCCATCGCAGGCGACCTCAGGGAACACGGCGTGCGGGCGAATGTGGTCTGCCCCGGCGCAAAGACACGGCTGTCGACCGGTAAGGAGTACGAGGACCACATCGTCGGGTTGAACCGCAGGGGCCAGTTGAACGACGTAAGCACGCAGGCGGCACTCGACGCGCCCGCGCCCGAGTACGCGGCACCGATCTACGGCTACCTCGCCAGTGACCTGGCGCGCGACATCACCGGCAGGATCTTCATCGCCGCGGGCGGATTCGTCGGTGAATTCGCACGTCAGAAGACGGGCATCATCGGCTACCGCGACCATCAGGACTCGCCGCCGTGGTCGGTCGACGAACTCCACGCGATGATCGACCGGTAGCCGCATCGTGGCTCGCCATGACCGTGACGCAAAGCGGCGACGCAAGAACAAGCGTGACGACCGCTGGATCGATATCTGGGACAGCGGGGACGGAGTGAGCGAGATCCGCGGCTTCCTTCGAGTGATGGACGGTCGAGTGCTGGATGCACGTCTCGACGCCCTGGCCGCCACCGTCTGCCGCAACGACCTCCGCTCCCATGCGCAACGGCGCGCGGACGCGTTCAACGCGTTGAACGCAGGCGCCGACTGCCTTGCGTGCGAATGCGACAGAGCCGACTGCACCGCCACCCACAAGCCGGCAAGCTCCGTCGTCATGTACGTGGTCGCCAATCAGGCCACCGTCGAGGGCACCAGTGACACTCCCGGCTGCACAGTCGACCCGGACGACCTCTTCCCGCCAGACCTCGTCGCGGAGCTGTCCAAGACGGCGAAACTGGTGCCGGTAGTGCACCTGGCGACGCTCCTGCCGAATGCAATTACACGGCATCACGCCAGTTGGAACAAGCCTCTGCCGGCCAAGGCTTTTCCGCAGTTCCCGAATCGGCAGCGCACCTGTTGCCAGCGCCCGGCCGAGTCGCCAGCATCCCTTCAGGTCACCGAGCGCAGTCGGCACGATGTCGACCCGCGAGTCCGGGTCGTCGATCCAATCGACGGGTACCTCGTGGATCCGCAACCCGACTCGTTCGGCGATGACCAACAGCTCGGTGTCGAAGAACCAACCGGTGTCGGCGATAAAGGGAAGCAGTTCGCGGGCGACGTCGGCGCGCACCGCCTTGAAGCCGCACTGGGCATCGGAGAACCGCGCGCCAAGCGCACCGCGCAGCAGCAAGTTGTAACTGCGGGAGACGAATTCACGCTTCGTGTTCCTGACGACCCGCGAGGACGGGGCCAACCGCGAGCCGATCGCGACGTCGGAGTGGCCCGAGATCACCGGCGCCACCAGGGGCATCAACGCCGACAGGTCGGTGGACAGGTCGACGTCCATGTACGCGACCACGTCGGCAGGCGATTTCATCCACGCCGTGTGCAGGGCGCCACCGCGGCCCTTGATGTCGATATGGATCACGTCGACGTCGGGTAGCTCGTCGGCGAGGAGATGCGCAACCGTAAGCGTGGCGTCGGTACTTGCGTTGTCGGCCAACGTGATCCGCGTCGAGTACGGCACGAAGCTACGGACGTAGTCATGCAGGCGGCGGACACAGCCGGGAAGCTTGTGTTCCTCGTTGTGGACGGGTATGACGATGTCGAGCACGTAGTCCGGCGCGCGTAATTCCGCCAGGTCCGTCATATCGACAACCGTCTCCGAGCAAGCTGCCACCCCACTGCCACGCCACTGAGAGCTTGCTGGAATGCTCGCGGGTATGGCTACCGTCTTCACCCAGATCATCAACGGGGATCTGCCAGGCCGGTTCGTCTACGAGGACGACGACATCGTGGCGTTCCTGACGATCCAGCCCATGACGCATGGGCACACGCTCGTCGTCCCGCGCGAGGAGATCGATCAGTGGCAGGACGTGGACTCCGCTGCCTTCGGCAGAGTCATGCAGGTCTCCCAGCTGATCGGCAAGGCGGTGTGCAAGGCGTTCGACGCCGAGCGCGCGGGCGTGATCATCGCCGGGTTGGAGGTTCCGCACCTGCACGTGCACGTCTTTCCCGCCTACAACCTCACCGACTTCGGGTTCGCCAACGTCGACCCAATCCGTCTCCGGAGTCACTCGACGAGGCGCAGGCCAAGATCAAGGCGGCGCTCGCCGACCTGTCCTAGCCGACGTGTGCACGCTGGCCTGCATGCGCAGCGACATCCGCGATCCGCGGCAGTTTGACGGTGAACCGGCAGCCCATGCCCGGCGCCGTGGTGACACTGACCGTGCCGCCGTGGGCGTAGACCAGCGAGTCGACGATCGACAGGCCCAGGCCGGTGCCGCCGCTGGCGCGGTCACGCGATGAATCGGTGCGGTAGAACCGCTCGAAGATGCGGTGCGCGTCATCGGCGCTCATGCCCGGGCCCTCGTCGGCGACCTCGAGCACGGCGTTGTCGTCGTCGGTGCCGACCCGCACGGTGACCCGGGCGGTTTCCGGCGTGTGCTGCAGCGCGTTGGCGACCAGGTTCCCCAGCACCTGACGCAGGCGCGCTTCGTCGCCGAGCACCTCCGGCGTTCCGGGGCCGTCGATGACCTCCATGGTGACCGGGCGCTGCGGGGCGATCGACCGGGCATCGTGCACCGAGTCGCTGGCCAGCGCCAGCAGATCCACGCGATGGCGGTCCAGCGGCCGCTGCGCGTCGAGGCGGGCCAGCAGCAGAAGATCCTCCACGAGCAGCCCCATCCGGCGCGATTCGCTCTCGATGCGCGACATCAGCATCTCGACATCGCGGGCGGCGCCTTGGCGATACAACTCGGCGAAGCCGCGGATTGTGGTCAGCGGCGTGCGCAGCTCGTGGCTGGCGTCGGTGATGAAGCGGCGCATCCGCTCTTCGGATCGACGGGCATGCTCGGCCGACGATTCCGACGATGCGACGGCGCGTTGGATCTGCGCCAGCATACCGTTGAGCGCCAACGACAACCGGCCCACTTCGGTGCGCGGATCACGTTGCGGGATACGACGATCCAGCTGTCCGGCGGCGATGTCGGCGGCGGTCTGCTCGACTTCGGCCAATGGACGAAGGCTGCGATGTACCACCCAGAAACCGGCGACGCCGAGCACCAACAGCACGGCCGCGCCGATGCCGGCCTGCGACCAGATCAACGCACGGACCGTGGACTGGACGTCGGACAGATCGATGGCCACCGTCGTCAGTTCGTCGTGGGGACCGTGCACCGACATGGCCCGCCACTGCACGTGCGAGTTGTCGATCGAGCCGACGGTCACCGGTTCCGGACCGACGTCGTTGTTCGCGGGTAGGTCGGGTTCGGCGGCGCGATCGTTGACGGCCATCCAGATGCGGCCGTCGGCGTCGACGCCGCGGACATAGAAGTCCGACGGCGGGCGGGCCGGATTGGGCCCTTCCATCGGAGGCATCGGCATTCTGCGGGGGGCCTGCGCCCAGCTGCGGGACGCGTCGAGCAGCGTCTCGTCGACGCGGTTGGTCAGGCTGTGCCGCAGGATCGAGGTGACGGCGATGCCGGAAGCCAATAAGCCGAACGCCACCAGCACCAGGGTCGCGGCCACCAGCCCGACCCGCAGCGGCACACCTCGTCCGCGCAGACCGTTCACACCTCTATTGTTCGCCAGAAACTAGCGCGGTTCCCGCAGAACGTAGCCAACACCCCGCAGCGTGTGCAGAAGCCGCTTCTCGCCGGTGTCGATCTTGCGGCGCAGGTAGGAGACGTAGGACTCGACGACGTTGACGTCGCCGCCGAAGTCGTAGCGCCAGACGTGGTCGAGAATCTTCGGCTTGGACAGCACCGTGCCCGCGTTGATGATGAAGTACCGCAGCAGCGTGAACTCCGTCGGCGACAGCGAGACGGGCTCGCCGGCCTTCCACACCTCGTGGGTGTCCTCGTCGAGCTCGATGTCGGCGAAGGTCAGCCGGGCGCTTCGCGGCTCCTCGATGCCCTTGCCGGTCCGTCGCAGGACGACCCGCAACCGCGCGACCACCTCTTCCAGGCTGAACGGCTTGGTGACGTAGTCGTCGCCGCCGAGCGTCAGACCAGCGATTTTGTCCTGAAGGGTGTCGCGGGCGGTGAGGAACAGCGCGGGCGCGTCGATGCCGTCGGCACGCAGCCGGCGCAGCACGCCGAAGCCGTCCATCCCGGGCATCATGACGTCGAGGATGACCGCGTCAGGACGCACTTCGCGGGCCTTGTCGAGCGCGGCGGGGCCGTTGGAGGCGGTATAGACCTCGAAACCCTGGAACTTCAGGCTCACCGAGAGCAGCTCGACGATGTTGGTCTCATCGTCGACGACGAGAACTCGGGCCTCCGGGACGTTTTCTGGGAGTGCAGCCATGGCCATCGCCCAAATGTCTCCCAACTTCCTGGGAACGAAGCTGCAGGGCACCTGTCAACTTCCTGTGAGTCTGATTGTCCTCCTTCCAGTGGCACCGGCGGTAGCGGGTAGCTGGCCCCATACACTGAGGTGATGAATCTCGGCAAGAACCTGGTCGATCTCGCCACCGCCCCGGTCCGAGTCGGGCTTGCTGCCGCCGAAACCGGCCTTGACGTCGCCAATGGCGCGTTGGGGTTGGCGCAGCGAACCCTGGGTCAGGCGAACTCGAGGGCCAAGGGCGGGACGGGTTCGGTCGCCCACATGCTCGGCATCGACGAGGCGGTCGAACGGGCGAACCGGCTGGCCAGGCTCATGGACGAGGATCAGCCGCTGGGTCGGGCGCTGACGCCGGGCGGCCCGATCGACCGGCTTCTTTCGCCCGGCGGCGTGGTGGACAAGCTCACCATGGAGGGCGGCGTGCTGGACCGGCTGACGCAGGACGACGGCGGCCTGATGCGCGCGATCGAACCGGGTGGCCTGGTCGACCAGTTGCTCGACGAGGACGGTCTGGTCGAGCGACTGCTCGCCGAGGACGGCCTGGCGGATCGACTGCTCGCCGAGGGCGGGCTGATCGACAAGCTGACCGCCAGACACGGGCCGCTCGAGCAGCTGGCCGACGTGGCCGACACCCTCAACCGGCTTACGCCGGGGCTCGAGGCGCTTGAGCCCACGATCGAGGCGTTGCGCGAGGCAGTCATCGTGCTGAGCCAGGTCGTCAACCCGCTGAGCAACATCGCCGACCGCATCCCGTTTCCTGGCCGTCGGCCGCGCGGCAGCCGCTCGTCGTCGCGGTCCGTGACGTCGCAGCGCGTCGTCGACGCCGACGAGTGAGATTCACCGCGGCAGCTGCAGTGTCATCTGGTTGCGTTCGCTACCCGACGTCAGGCCGAATTGGTGAGAACAGCGTTGCCATACCAGTGGCACAGGAGCAACGCGATTTCGATGTCCAGGCGGTCACCGTTGATCGGCCGCCCGCGGCGTTCGATCGCGCGATGCACGCGATATTTGACTGAATTGGAATGAAGGTGCAGTTCCTCGGCGGCGGCCTTGAAGCTGGAGCCGGCGCGGAGAAAAACTGCGAGTGTTTCGCGCAACCGTTCGTCGTTCTCGGTGCACGACGCGAGCGGTCCGAGCACCTCGGCGACCCATCTTTGCGCGGCGACCAGGTCGTTGCCCAGCAGTGCCGCGGCCACCACTCCGGGATCACCGGCGACGGTGACCCGGCGTGCATTGCAGCCCGACGCGATTGCGACCGTACGGGCGCTTAGCGCCTGCTCATGCGAACGCCGAAAGCCATCCACGTTCGGCAGCGGATTACCGACCGCGATTAGAGGGGCATCCTTTTGCGTAGCGGCGAACGCGCTCACGCGAGCGATCGCATCCGGCGCGTCGTCAGCCATCAGTGGTATCCAGGCCCACCCGGTCATGCGGTCCACCGAAATGAATAACGAACTTTCAGCACCAGCCGAGTCAGCGAGTTGATGCACGAAGCGCTCCATCGGCACGACATCGCCGCCGTCGTCGGCGTGGCGCCAGACCACGACTGCTAGATGGGTCCGCCGAAGTGGATAGCGGATCGCATTCGTCACCGCATCGATGTCGACGTCGGCCCCGTCGAGCAGTTCGCGGACACGCACCGTGCGCATGCTGTTCTGGTTCTCCATCCAGCGGTCGCGCTCACATTGATAGGTGCTCACCACTTGTTGGGTGATCCAATCGATGTAACCAAACGTGACTTCTGAGATCTGGCTGAAGACGGCGAAACTCAGCGGCGGCTCCAGGTCGGATGCGCCTATCTCGTCCAGCACCTCGTCGAGCACCGCCTTGTGGCCGAGCCGATAGGCGCGCACCAACGCATTGACCGTCGTCCCCCTCTGCGCCAGGCGCCGTGCGTGTTCGACGGCGGCGGTCGGCAGTTCAACTTTCTCGATCGGAATGGCGTGCCGGATCGCGGAGAACACTGTGGCGACGTTTCCGTCGATGCTGTCACGCAACAGCTGGACCAGTTGCGCATCTCCCCGCAGTTCGGCAATCTCTGTGACCACAATCTGCTGAATCGAGGCGGTCAGCTCGGCCATTCGCTGATCCAGCCGACCGACGATGGCCGCCGCAGACTCCGCGACGACCGCGGCATCTTCCTGGCCCAGTACCGCCATGATCAGACGATAAACCTCCACGACTTCTCGTCGAGGTGATCGCTGCGACCGATTTGTCTCCCCGGGACAACAACCCACCACGACTTAGTCACCCGGCGACGTCGCTACACGCGCGCGACTCCTCGATTCTTAGGTGACCTCGGCACACAGCGTGCCGACTCGATCGAAAACCGACCTCCCTATCCAGAGAAAGTGAGTCAGCAATGAACGACTACATCACCGGCATTGCAATTCTGCTGCTTGTCCTGTCCCCGCTCTTCATTCCTGTCGCCGTCACCGTGGCTCCTCTGGCGGCCGCAGGCGTCCGTCGCGTCGCCCGAGCCCTCGGCTTCTCGCGCCCCGTCCCCCGCCCCGCCTGATTACCCCCACGACAAGTCCGAAAGGTCATGCCATGCCCATCGAATTCACTACACCACAACGGGAGACGCTGACCGCGGTCGTCGATACCTTCGTCGCATCCGTTGCGCGCGAAGACGACCCGGACGGCTTCTACGCGACTAAGGGCAGCGACGTTGGTGCCGATGTGGCAATCGAGCAGTACCTCCTCACGCACCTTCCCGAGGAACAGCTCGCCGGCATGCTGCAGCTGATCGATGCTGCGGGCCTCTTCGGCTTCAAGGATCAGACCCAGGTCGGGCGCGAGGAGATCGTCGCCAACCTCTCAGGCGTGTCGCCCGAGGCGGCCGGGGCGATCGCCGCGTTGAAGCAGCTTGCGGTGTTGTTCGCCTATTCCCTGCCCGGGCCGGATGGTCGCAATCCGCTATGGGTCGGCATGGAGTATCCGGGGCCGGCCCAGTCCCCGCCGTTGGATGTCCGCAAGACGCTGGAGGTCATCACGCCGGCTGGTGAAACAACCCTCCAGGCGGATGTCGTTGTCGTCGGCTCCGGCAGCGGCGGCGGAGTGGCCGCCGCGCTGCTGGCAGAAGCCGGCAAGCGAGTGATCATCCTCGAGGCGGGCGGTTACCACAACGAATCCGACTTCGAGCAGTCGGAACTGGCGGCATATCAGAACCTGTTCCTGCGGGGTGGCTTCTTTCCCTCGGCCGACGGCATGGTCAGTATCGCCGCTGGCAGCACCGTCGGCGGTGGCAGCACCGTGAACTGGTCCAACTCGCTGCTCACGCCCAACACCGTGAGACGCAAATGGGCTACCGACTTCGGCCTCGAGGACGTCGACACACCGGCGTTCGATGAACACCTCCAGGCGGTATTCGACCGGATCAAATGCAACGACAAAGTCGCCACTCAGAATGGCCCGCACAACAGGCTGCGGGCGGGGGCGGCCAAGTTCGGGTGCTCGTATCGGGTCGCCACGCTGAACATCGACCCGACCAACTACGACCCCAACCTGATCGGGTACAGCGGGATGGGCGATCAAACCGGCGCCAAACAAGGCACGATGCGGACCTATCTCCAGGACGCATCCGACGCAGGAGCGAAACTGCTGCCCAATACCTGGGTCAACCGAATCCGCACCGAGAACGGCATGGCCATCGGAGTCGATGCGACATACACCGACCCCCGGACGCGTGAGACTTCACGCGTCGTCATCAACGCACCATCGGTGGTGGCTGCCGCCGGCGCTTTGGAAACCCCGGGTCTGCTCCTGCGGTCGGGCATCGGTGGACCCGCCGTCGGGTCCGAACTACGGCTGCACCCCGCGAGCCTGGTCAGCGGTATCTACGACGAGCCTCAAGACCCGTGGTACGGCCCGGCGATGGCCGGGATCATGAATGAGTTCGCCGAAGTGAACGGGGGCTTCGGGTACCTCGTCGAATGCGTGCAGCACCTGCCGGGCCTGTTCACCACCGTCGTCCCGTGGCTCGACGGTGCTCAGCACAAGGAACTCACTCGCAAGTACCGGTACCGCGCCGACTGGGTGTTCCTCGTCAAAGACCGCGGCGCCGGAAGCGTGACCCTCGACGAGAACGGTCGATCCACCTTCTGGTATCCGTTCTCCGACGAGCTCGACCGTCGTCATTTCCGCGAAGCGGCGGTGACGTCGATACGTATGCACGAGGCGGCAGGCGCGGAACAGATCTTCCTCGCGGGCCAACCCTTCGCACCGTGGACGCGCGGCGAGGACCTCGAAGCCTTCATCGCAAAGGTGAACGAGGTCCCGATCGGCCCGGGTGGCACGCCGGTGTTCAGTGCACACCAGATGTGCAGTGCGAAGCTCGGCAACAACCCGCAGACGTCCGTCGCGAAACCGACTGGTGAGCTGCACGACGTGGCGGGTGTCTGGATCGCCGATGCCAGCGGAATGCCAAGCTGTTCGGGGGTCAACCCGATGGTGTCGACGATGGCGCTCGCGCGCCGCACCGCATCGAACATGCTCGACGCCGATTGACCGTGGCCTCGAACACGCCCGAATTCTTGACGCTGACGTAAGCAGTTCCCAGAACGGGTATGCCCTTGGCCATGACGGTCATCGGCTTTCACTGTTCGCACGAGCAGATCAGTCCGGCTCAACTGTTGAAGGACGTCCAGAAAGCTGAGCAGGCCGGCTTCACCGCCGGCATGTCCTCGGACCACTTCAGCCCGTGGAGTGAACGTCAGGGCGAGTCGGGCTTCGCCTGGTCCTTCCTCGGCGCCGCCCTCGCGACGACGAACATTCCATTCGGCGTTGTCAATGCGCCGGGGCAGCGGTATCACCCGGCGATCATCGCCCAGGCCATCGCGACGCTTGCGCAGATGTTCCCGGGTCGGTTCTGGGCGGCGCTCGGATCGGGCGAGGCATCGAACGAGCGGGTGACCGGAGACGTCTGGCCGCGCAAAGAAATTCGCGATCAACGCCTCACCGAATGCGTGGACGTCATCCGGCGGCTGCTGTCCGGTGAGGAGGTCAGCCACGAGGGCCTCGTGCACGTCAACCGCGCTCGGTTGTGGACGCTGCCCGACACCGTCCCAGACCTCGTCGGTCCGGCCGTCACCCCGCAGACAGCGGCGCGTCACGCCGCCTGGGCGGACGCACTTGTCACCGTGAACCAGCCCAAGGAGACGTTGCGGAAGGTCCTGGACTCCTACCGAGAGGCCGGTGGACGCGGACCGGCCCGGCTGCAGATCCACCTCAGCTGGGCGCAAACCGACGACGAAGCGCTGGCGATCGCCCACGACCAGTGGCGAAGCAACGTCTTCGCCCCACCGGCGTGCTGGGACGTGGAGACCGTCGAGGCTTTCGACGTGATCAGCGAGGACGTCTCGCCCGACCAGGTCCGGAAGTCGGTAAACGTATCGAGCGACCTCGGCCGGCACGCCGCCTGGTTACAGGAGTACGTCGACCAGGGGTGGGAAGAGTTGTATCTGCACTTCGTGGGTCAGAAACAGGCGGCCTTCATCGACGCGTTCGGTGAACACGTGCTCCCCCAGCTGTCGCCGTCCGCCCCCCAGCGACAAGCGACGATCGCATGAGACCGGCCGACACCAGCGACCTGTGGTGGAAGAACGCGGTCTTCTACTGCGCGGACGTCGAGACCTTTTACGACTGGAACGGGGATGGCACGGGGGACATCCGCGGCATGACGGAGCGCATCGAGTACCTCTACGACCTCGGCGTGACATGCCTGTGGCTGATGCCGTTCTATCCGACCGCCCGTAAGGACGACGGCTACGACATCACCGATTTCTTCGGCGTCGACCCGAGCCTCGGAACCCATGGCGACTTCGTCGAACTTGTACGCACAGCTCGGGCAAGTGGCATTCGGGTGATCATCGACTTCGTCATGAACCACACGTCGGACCGTCATCCGTGGTTCAAATCCGCCCGGCGCAGCAAGGACGACCCGTATCGGGACTATTACGTGTGGAGCGCGACCAAGCCCAAGTCGAGCGCGAAGGACGTTGTCTTCCCCGACCAGGAGGACAGCCTCTGGGAACGCGACCCCAAGACGAACGAGTGGTATCTGCACCACTTCTACAAGCATCAACCCGATCTCAATATCGAGAATCCCAAAGTGCAGGAAGAGATCTCACGCACACTCGGGTTCTGGCTCGAGCTCGGAGTCTCCGGCTTCAGGGTCGACGCTGTCCCGTTCCTTTTCGCGAAGGACGCCGTGCCGGGAAGCCCGGACATGTTCGACCCCAGTCAATACCTCGGCGACGTCCGAAATTTCGTCACCCGCCGCGTCGGAGACGCCGTGCTGCTCGGCGAGGTGAATTTGCCGTACAAGGACCAGCTGACGTTCTTCGGCGGGCCCGACGGCGACGGGCTCAACATGCAGTTCGACTTCATCGGGATGCAGAACATCTACCTATCGCTCGCCCGCGGTGATGCGCGCCCGATCGCCAAGGCCCTGAAGCAGCGACCGCGTCTGGACGTGACGAGCCAGTGGGCCAACTTCGTGCGTAACCATGATGAACTCACCCTCGACAAGTTGAGCGACGATGAGCGCCAAGAGGTTTTCGACGCGTTCGGCCCCGATAAAGACATGCAGCTCTACGGTCGCGGACTGCGCCGAAGGCTGCCGTCCATGCTTGGCGGCGACGAGCAGCGCATGAAAATGGTCTACTCGCTGGCGTTCTCGCTGCCTGGAACGCCCGTCCTCTTCTACGGCGAAGAGATCGGGATGGCCGAAAACCTCGATATTCCTGGCCGGTTGGCGGTGCGCACGCCGATGCAGTGGACAGGCGGCCCCAACGGAGGCTTCTCGAAGGCGTCGAAGCGACGGCTCTGCCGTCCCGTGCCCGAAGGCCTCTACGGACCGCAGCGGGTCAACGCCGCCGACCAGCGACACGACCACGAATCCTTCTGGTGGTTCATGCGCAACCTCATCTACACCTACCGGTCGCAGCCCGAGATCGGATGGTCGACCGCCGATGTGCTGAAGCAGCCCAACCGTGCGGTGCTAGCCCACGTGTGCCTGGAGGAGTCCGGCTGGGCCATGGTCGCGCTGCACAACTTCGGCTCAGACAGCTGCATGGTGCCCATCGAGCTGGAGGACGCGCCGCCAGGATCCAAGCTTGTCGACCTGCTCGGCGGCCTGTCGGAGCACGAGCTCGACGCAAAAGGCAGGATCGAGATGGACCTCGAACCCTACGGCTACCGATGGCTTCGCCTGTTGCGGCCGCAAGACGACCCGATCATCTGACCCGATAAACTCAGGCCCGCAGGCCTCCTTAGCTCAGTGGTAGAGCGTTCGCCTTGTAAGCGGAATGTCATCAGTTCAATCCCGATAGGAGGCTCCGTTCGAGGCTGGATCCGGCGGCGGCTGGTTGTCGGTAGCAGGTCGTAGCGTCGCGCGCGTGAGACAGTGTCGCGGCTGTGGCTCTGCACTCTCGAAGCGCAGCCAGAAAGATCTACTGCGGCAATGCATGTCAGGCGTCGGTCCGGCGCAAGCGAGTACGAAACGTGTGGCTCGAATCCGGCGAGGCGTGGATCGGACAGCCGCCACGGTCACTACATTCGGCAGTATCTCGTCGACGCCCAGTCGGGCTGCTGCGCGATTTGCGGCGGAGCCAGCGTGTGGCTGGGCTTGCCCCTCGCTTTGGTGTTGGACCACATCGACGGGGACCCGACGAACAATCGACGGGAAAACCTGCGGCTGGTCTGTCCGAACTGTGACTCACAGCTTCCGACGTACAAGAGTCGGAACCGTGGGAACGGGCGCGCCTACCGCCGACAGCGATACGCGAACGGCCAATCGTATTAGGAGGCCGTCCGGTTGTCAGTTCAAACCTGGCAGGGGGCTCCACGATGTTGCAGAGGGTTTGCGCAGCTAGATAGTGCTAGCTTGCGCTTGACCTGCTTGGCTCACACCGCGTTTTGACGCACCTCAAGGCATAGGCAGCCGCCCCCTCTTTCATTTTTTCCCACCCACCTATTGGGAATGTTCGTACTTCGCTTTCCGGCACGATTTTCCGAGAGCCGCGAATGTGCCTGCGGCAGCTGCGAGGCCGCCGGCGACAAGCGCCCACGCCGCGGTCCATCCGGCATAGGGGGCGGCGCCTGCAACGATCACCGGTCCAGCTGCGCGGGCCAGTGTCGTCGAGGTCTGCAGCCTGGCACTGGCCGACGCGAAGGTGTGCAGTGGAACATGCTCGGCGACGATGAGCGGCCTTAGGACACTGCTGGTTCCAGTCACAACACCAGAAGCAAGCGCGGCAATGATTAGCAACGCCGTCGAAGTGGTCGCGAGCGTTCCGACGGCGACCGTCGCGTGCAAGCCTGCCGCGCGCGCGGCGAGGAGCTGCGGTGGCGTTTGGCCGATCCGACCGGCCAGGAGGAGCCGTCCGCCAACCTTTCCGCCACCCATCACGGCGAGCACTAACGCCGCCACGTGTGGATCGACGCCTCGGTCGATCAGCATGGTGACGATTAGTGCCGTCCCGGCGACTGTGCTTCCCTGTTCGAGCACGTAGGCGATATGCAAGCGATGCATCGGGCGGGTCACCGTATGCGGCAATGGCACCGAGTCACTGTCCGCCCCGGTGTGCCGGGGTAGGTATCGGCTGTGCAGAGCCGCCGCGATTGCTCCGCCACTGCCACCAAGCACCGCGACGGCGACACGCCAGTCGAGGATTTCGACAAGGTACTCGGTTAGTGGGACGAAGATGGTGCTGGCGAGCCCGCCAGCCACCATGACGATGCTGATGGTGCGACGCATGTGTTGTGAATCCAGCTGCGTGAGAACGATAATCGCCGGTTCGTAAAGGGTGCCGGCCATCGCGATGCCGATCAGCATCCACGCCGCATAAAGCGTGACGACCGAGGGCGCCGACGCCCAGAGCATCATGGAGAGCACGGTCAGGATGGAGCCGGCAGTCATCACCGTCCGGGGTCCGTGCCGCCCCAACATCGCGGCCACACTGGGTGCGGATAGACCAGAGACGAGAAGACCCGCCGAAAACGCGCCGCTGACCTGCGTGACGCTCCACCCTGACTCGCGGACCATGGCTGGTGCCACTACGGGGAAGGTGTAGTAGAGCACTCCCCAGGACACCAGCTGAGTGATCGCAAGCGCGATCGTTGCCCGCCGAAGTTCCGGCGGGCCCGACCGTAGGGTTTCAGCCGCAGCAGGCACTTGTCGCCAGCTCGGGTTCGGGTGCCTCCGGTTCCGGTTGGGCCTTGTGGCCGCAGCTCGATCCGGCTGTCGGAAGGACCAGCTCCACCCGGGCGGCGGCCTCGTGGTCGCCGGCGAGTTCGGCGACCACCGAGCGGGCCTGCTCGTAGCCAGTCGCCAACAGCAGGTTGGGCGCACGACCGTAACTCTTGGCGCCGATCGCGTAGAAGCCTTGCTCGGGATGGGCGAGCTCGGCGGCGCCGTGCGGCGGCACCGAACCACACGAGTGAACGTTGGGATCGATCAGCGGGGCCAGCGTCTTGGTGCTCTCCACCCACGGATCAAGGTCGAGGCGCACCTCCCGCAAGAAACTGAAGTCGGGACGGAACCCGGTCGCCGCGATAATCTCGTCGAACGGCCCGGTTTCCCGGCTCTCGGGAGACACCAGCGACGATGCCCGACTCGTTGGCATTGATTCGTTCGATGCGGAAGCCCGTTTCGAGCCGGACCCGGCCCGAAGAAACCAATTGGTGCGCGTCAGCGCCGAGCTTGCCACGCTCGGGCAGGCGGGGGTCGACCTCATTTCCGTACACCCGCTCGTCCTCGCCCCTGCGCACGATCCATGTGACCGTGGTGTCGGGGGCCTGCTCGGCCAACAGTGACAGCTCTCGAATCGACGTGCTTGGCCGAATGTCCACTTCCGACGACTGCCACCCGCCTGCCGGCGTAGCGGTCGCGTTCGGCGTCGAGCACATCTGGGATTCCGTAATTGATCTGCCTGGGCGACGCGTTCCTCGCCAATCGCGGGTATGCCTTCGGCGCCAACCGGATTCGGGGCCAGCCAGGTCCCGGTCGCGTCAATGACAGCGCGCACCGGTGTCCGCGTGACGCCCGCCGGGCCGTCGGTGGTGACGATGAACGGCCGATCGCTACGGTCGTCGTCGCGCAGCTTGTCCACACCCTGGCGGGTGACGCCGATAACCTGGTGGTTGAGCCGCACATGCTGCGCAATCGTGTCCAACTGAGCCAGCGGCGTCAGATACTGCTCGACGATGTCGGCTCCGGTCGGGTAAGCGGCCGGATCCGGCGAGCTCCACCCGTGGGCCTTCAAGAGGCGTTGCGCGGCGCGATCCATGTTGGTGCGCCACGGCGAGAACAGGCGCACATGGCCCCAGCTCTGCATGCTGGCGCCGACGGATGGCCCGGCTTCGAAGACGATGAACGGAACGTTGCGTTCGGCGAGGTGCGCCGCCGCGGCCAGACCGACTGGGCCGGCTCCGAGAACGGCAACTGGGTGGTGGGTAAACATGGTGTCTGTTCCTTTCTCTTGGTTCCTGCTTGTTCTGACGGGCGAGGGCGCAGATGGACGCAAACGGCTGCGCCGGTGCATTCTGGTAGGGCGGCGGCCTGGAGCGGTGGAGGTCGCGATACCTGCAGCGCCACGGCTCCACCGAGGGAGGCTGAGATGACGGCTAATCGGTTGGCGACCAGCGGGGAGGTGGCGGTCGAGGATGTCTGGCGACGCTTCGGTACAGAACTCCGTTCCTTCGTCCGCCGCCGAATCTCCGATCCGCACCGGGCCGATGACGTCGTCGCCGACATCTTGCTGCGAGTGCACAAGAACCTGGGCACGCTCGATGACCGCGACCGGCTCGCGGCGTGGTTGTTTCGTATCGCTCGCAACGCGATCATCGACGAATACCGCCGCGCTGCTGACAACCGCGAAGTACTCGAGGCCGCTCCCGGTGACCACCTCGCCAATCAAATCGGCGGCTTGGATGATGCCGATACCGTGCAGCGCGAGTTGGCGAACTGCCTACGCCCGATGCTTGATGACCTTTCACCTGCCTATCGGCGAGCGCTGCAGATGACTGACCTAGACGGTGTCACGCAAGCTGTGGCGGCCGAACAAGAGGGAATCAGCTTCTCGGGCATGAAATCTCGGGTTCAACGCGCCAGAAAGCAGCTCGCTGAACTTCTCACTCAATGCTGTGCGCTGACCTTGGACGCGCGTGGGCAGCCGCTGGAATACACGCCACGCGCTCCTTGCCAGCACAATAGCTCCCCGGACGATCCTGACAACACCTGCGGCTGCAGGTGATCGTCGAGCAGGCTCACCGGGGTTGCGGTCGCGACTGAGAGGTTTACGCGTTGCGTTGGACGCATAGCTCATCAAGTAGGCGGCGGACCCGCTCTTCGATCTCGTCGCGGATTGGACGGACGGTCTCGACTGATTGCCCGGCCGGGTCGGTTAGTTCCCAGTTCTCGTAGCGTTTCCCGGGAAGATTGGGCAGGCGTCGCCGCATCCCGTGGTGATCACGACGTCTGCGGCTTGCACGATTTCATCGGTCCAGGGCTTCGGAAATTCGCCGGTGATGTCGATACCGACTTCTGCCATTGCCTCGATAGCGGATGGGTTGATCTCGTGTCTTTGGCTCCGATCCGCCCGACCAAGCGACCGCATTGTCTCCAGCGAGCAGGTGAAGAAGCCGAGAGCCATCTGCGAACGGCCAGCATTATGCGTGCACAGAAATAGCACGGTGGGTTTGCCGTCGCTGATCTTGCCTTCCACCCGCGCTAACGCGTTGAGGCGTTGTCGGGCGAAGCGTTCGGCTAGAAGCGGTAGGAAGTTGGGAACCGTTGCCCTTCCTGCGAATTGGTCATAAGAAGAGTGCAGGAAGCGTTCAATGGTCTCCACTCCGAAGGAGCCGTCGAAGTCGCGCTGCAGCAGCGTCGCGGCGGTCTTCAACGCGTGCTGCTGATCGATGGAGAGGTCGCGGCGCAACTGATGGGTAACGGGGCTATCGGTCACGGCGAACTCCTTTGGTCTTCATCGTGGGCAGAGTGCTGGTGGGGAACGACAACGTCGTCGGCGTGGGTTGCGGCGTCTGGATATAGCGCAGTGATGAGTGCAAGCGCGAGAAGGAACGAATCGGGGTCATCAGCGTTCCTGCGAAAGGGAGTCTGCGCCGAGCAACCACTCACGTCGATCAGCGGCAGATCGATCAGTCGTCGCCGCTGAGGGTGAGTTGGCGGGCGTGGAAGTCGAAGTGGCGGCTGGGGTAGCGGTAGACGGCTTCCAACGTCATGTAGTTCTCAAAGAACGGGTCCCAACCGGGCGGGTAATACATGCCGCGAGCGAAGTCGGCGTCGGCCTCACGCGTGAGTCTCTTTTGTAGCGAGGCGATCACCCGGTCGAGCTTGGCGCCCATCCTGCGGCGGTTGTAGACCAGGGCGGCCGCGCATGAGCCGTAATAGTTGACGATGTGAAACGGGGTGCTCGCGGCGTCCAGGACGCCAGCGAACGTGCCGCTAACGGAGTCGGGCAGCCGGCTGAACACCCGCACCAGGACAAGGAGGCGCTTGACGACCATATAGCCGAACACCATATGAAACAGCAGCTGCTCGTTGGTCCAGCGTGTACCGCGCGTCGGCCTATCCCAATCGTCGGGTCCAGCTGCACCCAGTAGTCGGTGGAACTCGGCGCGCGCCCGCTCCAAGTCGGCAGCGATGTCGTCACGATTGACCTTGGCGGGCTCATCGGCCATTCCTCGATGATCCGCGTCTCCGCTGGAAGCACAAGAATTTACCGGCAATTCTTAGTGTGAACCAGCGCCCACCAAGGGTGTATCAGTCGTACATTTCTCGGCCTGAAGGATGCACCGAGAGGCAATCCGACGAAACAGTCCCCCAATCGCGAACACGCGTATGGCATATACCGGGTCACAGTTCGTGCGGATCAAGGCATTCTTCTACAGCCGGGTCGCGCTGACGAGGACAGCAGTGCACGGAAGTTGCACGGCGCCATCGGGACCTTGGAACGGTGCCCATGCCTGCGTGACGCGTTCCCACACCCGCTCCTGGACCGACGCGGGCTGGTCGGCGATCAGGTCCGTGATCGGCGGAGCGACATCACGCACCCACTCGGTACAGGCTTCCGCGCTCGGCATCACGTACGTGGCGACCGTCGTTCCCGACACCACGTCGGTAAAGCCAGCCTCGCGCACCAGCGACTCCAGAACGCCATCGCCGCCAAGGGCGAACGGGCCCGGGCCACCGGCCGGGGGGTCGATGCCGAGCATGTCGACCATGACCGGTACGGGAGTCGCGAAGGCGACCTTGTCCGGCGTCGCCCACACGGCGACGGCGAGGCGGCCGCCCGGCCGCAGCGCGGCTTTCAATAGCCGCAGCGTAGCCAGCGGGTCGGCGGCGTACATCAAAGTGGCACGGCTTAGTACGACATCGAAGCCTGCGGGCTCCAGTTGTGTGGTTTCTATGTCGCCTTCAACGAAGGTGACATTCGCCAGGCCATAACTGCGGCTTCGTTCCTCGCCGAAGGCCAACATCGCGGCCGAGATGTCCAGGCATGTGACATGTCCTGTGGGCCCGACCGCCAGAGCTGCGCTGAGTCCCGGCTCACCGTAGCCCGATCCGACGTCGAGCACGTGATCGCCGCGGCGCACGCCAGCCTGCTCCAGCAGAGCGTGCGTCACCACCCGACCCGCACAGTCCCCTTCAAGGGTGTCTATCCACTTACGCCAGCCCGTTGCCGCCGCAGTCCACTCGCGGAGGACGTCGTTCTTGTAGGTCCGGTCGTTGGGTGGGTGCGGCCATGGCGCGCCTCCTCGCGGTTTGTCGGCGACGCTACCCCGACGTATCGGTCGAATTTGTCCCTTCAGCCGCAGCTAGGGATCGAACCAGCGCGCCCGTTGGGCTGCGACCGGTTCGTGCTTGCCCTTCACCGTCACATGCTCGAGTGGTCCTGCCGGTTCATCGAGGAACCGCGCAAGGCGTTCGGACACCATTACTTCGCCGCTGCGTGCGCACGCTTGCAGCCGCGACGTGGTGTTCACGACATCACCGACAGCCGTGAAGTCGCTCACCGTGTCCTTGCCCCCGATGTTGCCGACGAACGCTTCGCCATAGTCGAGGCCTATGCCGAGCTCCAGCACCGGGCCGTTGGAGCCCCCATAACCGAGGCCTTCGAGCAGCCGGCGGGCATGGTCGAGCATGAGGGTCGCCACCGTGCGGCGGTCGACGTCGTCGGGCGACCATGAGCAGCCGGCGACGTAGATCGGCAGGTACAGCGCCATCACCTCGTCGCCAATGAGCTTGTCGATCATGGCTTTCGGGAAGAGCACCTCCTCGGCGACGGCGTAGAAAAGTCGCAAGACGGCACTCGCCTCCTGGGGCGTGATCGACTCCGAACGCGCGGTGAAGCCACGCAGGTCTGCGAACAACACTCCGACCTCGGTCGTGATGCCGCCTGGCGGCGCCAGCTCGACACACGTCGCACACAGGGTCGGGTTCTTCCGTGAGGGCCGATAGCCGAGTGGTCGAACCAGCCGGCTACCGATGCCGGCGAACGGTGCGCCGCACATTCCGCAACGAGGACTGGCTGGTAGCGAACGCATCAGGCGCTGGGCGACCCGCGAGGTTTTCGTGGCGGAGAACTCGAAATAGGCCATCCAGTCTTCCGGCGCCAGTGGCTCGCCGGGTCGCTTCCCCGCGTGTTTGGCCAGGCTGCGCGACGCCAGCCGCTGCCAGCCGGTCAGTCGCGCGTCGGCGGAATCCTCGCCCACGTGTCCAGAATGTCCCATTTCCGCCCAGGAAGTTGGCTGTCGTAGAAAGCGACCGACGTTCAGCGATCACTGACGATGGCGCCGCGAGGGAGAGCCCGTTCCGTGGTGAGAAAGGCCTCGGCTGGGAACGCGGCTTCCGCGCACCGTTCCTGATCCGCTGGCCCGGCAAGATCCCCGGCGGTCAGGTGCTCAACGGCATCGTGTCTCTGGAAGACATCGTGCCCACGATCATGGCCGCCGCCGGAGTGCCGAACGTCAAGGAACAGCTCCTTGACGGTTATCAGGCTGGCGACAAACACTTCCGCGTCCACCTCGACGGCTACAACCAGCTGCCCTACATGACCCCGTGAAGTCGACGAGTCACCCCGCCCACGAATTCTTCTACTACGGCGAGCGCAACCTGTACGCGATCCGCAAGCTGGGCGCGCTGTGCGGGCTGTTAGGCATCACCACCGCACAGCGGCGACGGTGCGAGGCGATCATCCGAGGTGCGGTCGAAGTGGCAGGCAATTCCGGGCTGCTTACCAGTCGGATAGGAAACCCTTCCCTTTCACGGCTGGAATCTGGCTTCCCAGGAATTACGGAACCACCACTTGATCATGACTATTTATCTCATGGCTACGTCCTGGGAAGAACCGCAACCCAATTGGCGGGCCGATGACTCAGCAGGAGCGACGTTACGCATGAAAGGAATTGGGCGATGACACACTGTCGGTATTGCAACCGATTCCGTTTAGTGCGCGTATCTGGTTCTGGCCCATGGCTTTTGGACTGCGGCCATGTATATCTGCCTCTGCCCAGCGAGGCACAGCGGCCGGTGGACCCGAGCTGGATGGAAAAGGAGTAGCCGAAATGAACGTGGAGCTGATGCAACAGAGCCGGAGGCGCCGGCATCGGAGCGGTCGCGGGAGCGCATGGCAGTCCGGGCGCTACCTGATCCCTACCGCGAAGCAGGATCGCGCGATTACGGGCGCGATCATCATCGAGCCGCTGATGAGGCCGACGGCGTACGGGTGGAACCTGAGCGGCCTGCTGGCGAAAGTACGACACCACAACATAGGAAAGAAGGAATGACGTCATGATGCCACTCACGGCGGGCGCACAAATCGATGAACTGCGCCATCTACTTCGCGAGTCGGAGCAGCGCCGCCAGGCCGCCGAACTCAAACTCGCCGATCGCGAACGCCAACTCGGCACCGCACGCCAAACAATTGCTACCCAAGATCACCGTATCGGCACAATGACTGCCGAACTCGCGCGGCGGCGGGGTGCGGCGACAGCGACCGTGCTCAACGCCTACGCGCTCGACTTCCCGCACTTATTCAAGAGCAACTCCGAGCGCTGACGCCGCCGCTGGCTGCGCTCGAACCAGAGCCCCGGGTGCTGCTGATGATCCGCAGCACCCGGGGTCATTACGCAGAGCCGTCGGCGGGTCTCCGTGTTGACCGGGCTGAGATATCACGCTGCGCTTCGGTGCGTAGCGCTGTTCATCGTCGCCCAACGGCAATTCGAAATCCTGAAAGCTGTCGCCGGCGACCTTGTGCTACGAACTACAGCCCCACCACTGCCAAGCTGAGGAACCATTCGAATCGTTGGCTCCGCGGCTCATCGAATCCCAATTGCTTACCAGACGGATAGAAAATCCTTCCCCTTCAGGAGCGGACTCTGGCTTCCCGGCGATTACGGAAGCACTCCCCGATTACGAAAATTTGCTCATGACTACGTACTTGGACGAGACGACGAGACTTCGCCCTGACCTGACCCGAGACACGGTCTCGGTTGGCGCCATGCCGGTCGCCCAGAAGCCCCGCGCGTCGCGTAGCCGCACACCGGGTCGCCACGACCTGAACCGGTCCGACCCGCGCCGCCATGTGCACCGGCCAGACCCGCGCCATGACTTTCATCGACACGACCCGCGTCGACACGACCGGCGCCCCGACCATCGTGGCGCCGAGGGGATGTGGACCGGGCGCACCAAGGTGCTCCACGAGCCCGTCACGGAGCGGATAGCGCTGAAGGAGCCCGTCACGGAGCGGATAGTTCGCAGTGATGTGGCGGTGCTGGACAACCGTCAGCTCGCCGAACGAGCCGTCGAAGTCGAAGCAGAAGGTCTGGTCGCCCCGCCGGCTGACAGCGAGGTCTACTCCTACTTCGGAGCGCAGATGCGATGGGTGCAGGTCCTGTTGTTGGCCGCCTACGTGCTCGCCGGATGGAGTCTGCTGCATTTCGCACTCGCGTCGATCAAAGTTTTATGGCCCATGCTGATCATTCTGGGGCTCAACGTGATTGGCACCATACTGTCGTCGCTGACCAGCTTCAACACCAGGCGGGTGTCAGCGAAGACACACCGCGCGCTTGTCGAGGGCTGGGCTCCGTCAGGCCCCATGCCGAGCATCGATGTCTTTCTGCCAACGTACGGAGAGGACGTGGCGGTTCTTCGCAACACCTACACGCATGTCAAGGCGATGGAGTGGGCGGGCACGGTCGAGGTTCACGTCCTCGACGACGGCGATCGCGGCGAGGTCCGGGACCTGGCCGCACAGTTCGGGTTCGACTACGTCGTGCGTCCGAATCGTGGGCACCTGAAGAAAGCCGGCAACCTTCAGTACGCGTTCGCCCGCACGTCGGGCGACCACATCGTGATTCTCGACGCCGACTTCTGCCCACGGCCCGATTTCCTGCGTCACTTGGTGCCGTACATGGATGACCCGGCCGTCGGCATCGTGCAGAGCCCGCAGTGCTTCGACAGCGGCGAGAATCTGAACTGGATTCAGCGCACGGCGGGCTCGACTCAAGAGTTGTTCTACCGCTGGATCCTGCCGTCGCGGGACCGGTTCAACGCTGCGATCTGCGTCGGCACCTGCGCGCTTTACCGACGCAAGGCCCTCGAAGCCACCGGCGGATTCGCGCAGATCGAGCACAGCGAAGACATTCACACCGGGCTGCATTTGATGCAGGCCGGCTTCCAGACCCGCTACGTCCCCATCGTGGTCTCACGCGGCTTGTGCCCGGGGGACATGGCGGGCTTCCTCAACCAGCAATACCGGTGGTGCAACGGGTCGCTGGTCAAGCTGCACAACGCGAAGCTTGACGGCTCCCGGGTGAAAATGACCCTGCGGCAACGGCTCTGCTTCTGGGCGGGCTTGTTCTACTACATCACCACCGCTGTCAACGTGCTCGCGCTCTACCTGCCCGGCATGATCATGGCCGCGTTCTTCCCGACCCAAGTACAGCCCGCACAGTTTGTGCCCTTCCTCGCCGGACTTTGGGTGTATCTGGTCGTGATACCGGTGGTGTCCAAGAGCCGCTGGCGGTTTGAGGTCCTGCGCCTGCAGATGGCCTATAGCTACGCCCACCTCATCGCGATCGTGCACAAACTGCGGGGCCGCTCAGCGGGATGGGTTCCCACCGGCGCGGTGAGTCGCCCCAATCCCCTGGCCCGCAGCATCAGCCGCTTGGGCGCCATTGCGATCATGCTTTCTCTGGTGCCGTTCTGGGGCGTGGTCATCTACGACATCCACGCCTATGGGGTGCGCCAGTACTGGCTGATGGCGATGTTCGTCGGCCTCTACACCTATCTCGCCCTGCCGTTGCTCGGCGAGTTCGTCAAGATCCTGTGGCCATCCCTCGGCAAATTCCTCGGATCCCGGACGGACGGCGCAGCTGCGCCGGCAAGCAACGCCGACCCTGCGCCAAAGCGGCGCAATCCACATCGGATCTCCGCCTATGAGGCGGTCTGCTACACGCTGGCACTGGCTCTGGCGGCAGCCGTCGCGTCCGGGTGGTTCGACCTGATGATTCCGTGGAGCTCCTGAGTTTGACGATCACGGCATCCGCCGAACCGAACCCTTTGTGACAGAACAGGTTCGGGTGATGCCTCGACAGGCCAGTGCAGGACGCCAACACATAGCTGTCGAGGACTCGTTACCCCGCGCTGAAGCCGGCCGACAGGTGGCCGGCTTCATGCGTCGGGCACCCCGGACCCGCTTACCAGGGAGATAGGAAACTCTTCCCTTCGAGCAGTGGAATCTGGCTTGCCGGCGATTACGGCCCGTACTGCGAAAACGCGACGATTTCCTCATGACTACGTACTGGGAAGAACCGACCGTGAGGTATCGCGAAGAACCGACCGTGAGGTATGGCCCGAGGCTGACGTGGGCGACGGACCAGACCGAGAGGATGCGGCTGCCGCGGATGTCGCGTACCGCCGCTACCCCAGTACCAGCGCACCCCCCCGTAGACCGGCATCCAACCACTGTCGTCGTCCCGACACAGCCGTCCAAAACCAAGGCCAAGGCCAAGGAGGTCAAGCTCAAGACCGAAACCAAGCCCAAGGCCGAGACCAAGAAATCGGAAAACCGCTTCTTCAACGATGTCGAAGGCCTGCGAGGTATCGCCGTCGCGCTGGTCGTGCTGTTTCACGCGGGGGTGCCGCACATGGCCGGCGGCTTTGTGGGCGTCGACGTGTTCTTCGTCATCTCGGGCTTCCTGATCACCGGCCTGCTGCTGCGCGAGTACGAGCGCAACGGGCGGGTCTCGTTCAGGGGCTTCTACGCTCGCCGCGCACGCCGCATCATCCCCCCGGCGGCCGTGGCCATCGTGGCGACGTCGATCGCCGTATGGTTCCTAATGCCCCTGCTCTCGGTGTTCCGCCAGGCACTCGACCTGCTGGCCGCGGCGATGAACATCGCCAACTGGCGCTTCATCGCCGCGGGCAAGGACTACCTCGCCGGGGCGTCAGACGACAGCGTTGCCACGCACTTCTGGTCGCTTTCCATCGAGGAACAGTTCTACTTCGTCTGGCCCCTTCTGCTGGTCGGGTTGGCCGTGCTGGCCAAGCGCATGCGGTGGTCCATGCGCATGGTCGTCGGCTGGGGAATCGCCGTGGTCACCGCCGCCTCCTTGTTCGGGTCGCTGCTCTTTACGGCCAGCGACCCCACCCTGTCTTATATGGCGACCCACACGCGCGCATGGCAATTCGGCGTCGGCGCACTCGTCGCGGTGGTGGGGCCGCTGCTGACCGGCCTGATGACGAAGTTGGGTGTGCAAATAGCGATGTGGGTGCTCGGTTGGGCTGGACTGTCGGCGGTGCTGGTGACGACGGTGGCCTACGACCACACCACGCCCTATCCGGGTGTGGCCGCGTTGGTACCGACCGTCGGTGCCGCCGCGATCATTGTGGCCGGACAGGTGGCCGCCAGCAGCAGGCCCGCCGTCGGATGGTTTCTCTCGGTGCGCCCGTTGCGGTGGCTGGGCAAGGTCTCGTACGGCTGGTATTTGTGGCACTGGCCCGCTCTGGTGCTGTTCAAGAGCTACACCCACAACAACAGTTGGCCGACGCTGGTGGGCGTGACCATGGGGGCACTGGTGCTGGCGTGGATCTCCACCTCGCTGCTGGAACGCCCGATCATGTCCTCGAAGGAACTGAAGCGCAACCTGCAGGCCTCGCTGTCGGTCGGTTTCACCGGCACCATTGCGGCCGCCGCGGTGACGATGACCCTCGGCGTCCTGGCGGTCAACATGGCCAGCGGGGCGGCTTCGTCCAATCCCTCGGTGAGCTTCGAATCCGTTTTCGGCGCCGACACCGGCGCGAAGTCGGGTCCGGTCACACCCAACCCGTTCAAGGCCTTCGATGACCGGCCCGACCGCGACGAGTGCCTGGTTCCGCTTGGCGAGCGCGAGCAACCGGACACCTGCGTGGACGGCCCACCAGACGGCGTGCCAGCGGTGGTGTTCGGCGACAGCCACGCACAGCAGTGGCTCCCGGTGGTTCAGGCCATCGCCAAGGAAAATAATTGGCGGCTCAACCAATTCACCAAGGCGGCATGCCCGGTCGCGGCCCTGCAACCCAGGGACGGTCGCACAGACCCGTTCACCAAATCAGACTGCCTCGGCTGGCGCGAGGACAGCGTCAAGGCGATCGTGGCGCTGAAACCCAAGTACATCGTGATCAGCTCGCTGTCCACGTACGTGCCCGACTACCAGGAGTTCAAGACCGCTTGGGATCAAACGCTGAGCCAACTGCGGGCGACCGGCGCGAAGATCATCTACTTGCGGGATACGCCGTATCCGAACAAGAACATGCCCGAATGCATCTCGGGCGCCACCGACGACTGGTCCGCGTGCGACTTCGATCTGAACAACACCCCCCGGACCGAACCCATTGTCACAGACCAGGTTCGGGGCCAGAACGTCGACATCCCGGTGCTCGACCTCAACGCATACCTGTGCGAGGACAACAAGTGCCGCGCGGTGCGCAACGGCACGTTGCTCTACCGCGACGACTCCCACCTGACAGCAACCGCGGTCAAGGCACTGCTGCCGGCTGTCCAAGCGCAGATCCGTGAAAAGGCAATCGACCTGAGCGGCCGCTGACGTCTGCGGGGCGACCGCTCGGCCGTCCCGTAGGGTGTGTCTCTGCCGGACACATCACGGCCAGGAGGTGTCGTTGCCCAGCAAACAGGCGGCGTGGGTGTCGCGTCGCAGGCTGCTCGCGTCGATCCCCCTGGCGGCATTCACCATGATGGCCGCTGGCGGATGCCAGAGGACCGAACCAAGTCAACCAGGCCAACCTCGCCAGTCACGCCAGTTCGGGCTGGCGGCAACCGGTCTCGACGACGCGACGGTGCAGCGGTCACAGGCAGCCGCGCAGCAATTGGGCAGGCGGCTGGACGTGCTGACCGTCTACGAGGCATTCGTCTGGGAGCGTTCGCTGCCCACCACGTTTCTTGATGCCGCCGCGGCCGCCGGCTGCACCCCGGAGTTGACTTGGGAACCCTGGGACCCCCGCGCAGGCAAGCACCAGGAGGCTTACACGGCCGGACAGATCGCAGGCGGTCGATACGACACCTATGTGGGCACCTGGGCCAAGCAGGCAGCCTCCTATGACAAGCCGTTCAGGCTTCGGTTCGCACACGAAATGAACGGGGACTGGTACCCCTGGGCGGTGGGAGCACCGGGCGGCTCGCCGCAGGATTACGTTGCGGCCTACCGCAGAGTCCGCGGCATATTCGACGACGCGGGGGCCAAGCGCGTGGAGTGGGTGTGGTGCCCGAACGTCATCGTCAACGGCAACGCCGACGCGATTACACGGTGCTATCCCGGCGACAACTTCGTCGACATCGTCGGCGCCGACGGCTACAACTTCGGCGATCGGCCAGGCCATCAATGGACCCAGCCGGCTGAACTCTTCGGCAACACATTGGCTCTTCTCGCCCAACTCGCGCAGGGCAAACCGGTGTGGATCAACGAGGTCGGCTGCGGTGACCAAGGCGGCGACAAGTCCCGCTGGATCTCCGATTTCATCAGCTGGCTTGCCGGCACCGACGTCCGCGGACTGAGCTGGTTCGAGGTCGACGGCAACCCGGATGCGCCCGACTGGCGGCTCACGACTTCGGCCGCAACCACCGCTGCGGCCAAGGCCGCGCTGGCGTCCTGGTAACGCGGCTGATCGGAAGTCAGCAGTTGCCGACGGCGGGGACGCCGGCGAAGCGATCGGCGATCCATTGGCCCAACAGCGCGCCCGGATCCAGTTTGTGCCCTTGCCCTTCCATGCGCACCCGCATTATGGTGTCGCCGCGCGCACAGGCCCGGCCCATGGCGACCTCGGTCCATTCCGGGGGAACGGTCTGGTCGGCTCCACCATAGATCGCCAGTAGTGGGATTTTGGTCGGCTGTTGTGGCAGCGCGTAGGAGGTGAGTCGCTCCCGCAGCCGGTCGGCCGCCTCCGCCGAGGACGGCTTGGCGTCCGAGCCATTGAACTTACTCGCCAACGCCTCCTTGCCCTGGGAAGCCGGCGGCAGGCAGGCAAGCAACGTCTTTTCGTCGTCGCGTAGAACGCCGTGCAGGTAATCGTTCGGATCGATGGACTTGTCGACCGCGGCGAGACCCTCGATCACATTCGGGTACAGATACGTCTGGTCGGCGGTCAATGTCGAGGATTCGGCCCGCTGCACCAATCCAGACATGTCGAGGGTGGGAACCAGCACCGCGGCGCCGAGCAGATCGGTGCCCTGCCCGTAGGCCGCAAAATATTCGGCGGCCGCCCAGGCGGTCTCGCCGCCCTGCGACGATCCCAATGCCACCCAGCGCGACGACAGCTGCGGCACCACCGTGCGAGCGGCTCTTACCGCGTCGATGAGGTTGAACGCGGCCGACTTTGGCTCCAGATAAGCATGTGCGTCGTCCCGTCCTGGCTTGACCCGGCGGGCTTGCCCAGACCCGCGTAGTCGGTGTATGCCACCGCGTAGCCGAGCTTCAGCTGTATCGCCACCGAAGTGATGTCGCCGAGCAGGCGGGAATCCGCGGTTGGCCCGCAGTCGGGGGTTACCCCAACGGTTCCATGGGCGTAGCCGATGACAGGCCATCCTCCGGGCGGTGGGTCGCCCGGAGGTGTGAATACCGCGCCGGACACCACGGCGGGCGAACCAGTGATGCCGGATATCGATCGGTACACCATCGTGTGTGCCGTTGAGCCGGCAGGCAGCTCGCTGAAATCGAACGGCGTCTGGTCCGATGAACTCGTCACGGTGCCACGGGCGGCCAAGTCGCCGGCGGCGATGGTTGGCATCTGTCGGGAGTACTTCAGTTCCTCCGGCCCTGTGTTGGACGGGGCGGCGGGTTGCGACGCGCTGCACGCGGCAACCACGGCGCACGCGAGCACACCGCCCAGTCGCCCAACGAACCTCGCGATCATGTGTGTCCCCTCGATCCTTGATCACGAGGATGGCATAGGCGGCAGCCTTCAGAGGCCTTTCCAGCCGCTTGCATTCTGCCGACGTTGCGGTTGCGCCGAGACCGTAAGTACCCGCGCCGAGATCGGCCGAAATTGCAGTAGCGCGCTACTGCATCCCCAGCGGCCCACGCAACTCACGCTTGATGGCGTGACACCCGTACTGCAGCTCAGGGGCGTCGGCAAGACGTACCGCAGGGGTGACGAGCAGGTGCGCGTACTCGTCGACTTTGACTTCACGTTGGAAGCAGGCGAATTCGTCGTCGTGACCGGACCATCGGGAGCCGGCAAGTCGACCCTCCTGCACGTCGCCGGCGGGTTGGACGCACCGGACAGCGGCAACGTGGCGGTGGCCGGCCAGGACGTGTGGTCGATGAGCGCCGGCGCGCGCGCGGCGTTCCGGCGGCGCAACCTCGGATTCGTGTTCCAGTTCTTCAACTTGGTGCCAATGCTGACCGCTGTGGAGAACGTGTCGTTGCCGCTCGTTCTAGACGGTGTGCCTGCCCGGTCAGCCGACGCACGTGCCGAGGAGCTACTGGAACGGGTCGGGCTAGGCGACCGCGCGCGGCACCGGCCTGCCGAACTGTCGGGCGGACAGATGCAACGGGTGGCGGTGGCGCGCGCGCTGGTGGCCCGGCCGTCCATCATTCTCGCCGACGAGCCGACCGGAAACCTGGACAGCCATTCGTCGACCGAGGTCTTGGATCTCCTGCGCTCGCTGTCAGACGAAGACGGCGCGGCGGTCGTCATGGTGACCCACGACGAGGCCGCGGCATGCTACGGCTCCCGCGAGTTACACCTCGTCGACGGGCGTGCCTACGCCGTCGACATCGCCGTGCCCATCGCGGAGCGGTGATGCAAAGGCTGCGCGCCGGATGGATGTCGTTCCGGCGCATCCACCTCGCCGCGTTGATCGCCGACTGGCGCCGGACACTGCTCAGCGTGATCGGCGTCGCGCTCGGAGTGACGGTGGTCCTCGGTGTCCTGGTTCTCAAATCCGAGCTTTCCCGCCCGTTCGACTCATTCGGCCCGTCGCTCACCCATGCCGCCGACATCGGGGTGGTCGAGGTGACGCCGAACGTCAGCGGCCGATTGCCGATCGAGACGGTCAACCGGCTGCACGCGGAGGTGGCCGGGGCGCAGGCGGTCATCCCGATCGTCGCCGGCTTGACGCCCGTGGACGTCGCAGGCGGCAGCCACGGGTTCTTTCTGCTCGGCGGGTCGTGCCAGATCGAGCTTCTGGTCGGCTCGTTCAACTGCGAGCAGCGCGCCCGCGACTCAAGCCCGCAGACGGTCCCGGCGTGCCACTGCAGATGCCCGCGGCCATCGCCCAGCGGCACGGCGTAGCGCTCGGCGACGAATTGCGGATCCCCGGCCTGCCTCCAGGGTCGGCGCACCTCGGTTGGACGTTCCCGGAGTTCGACCGCGTCGAGGGGATCAACGACGGCTATGTGCTGATCGCCCCGTCGGCGGACGTCGCCGCGAACGCTGCTCTCGGCGCCCGGTTACGTCACCGCCGCGTTCGTCCTTCCGAGGCAGGGCGTTGACGTCACAGCCGACGTCGACCGCGTCATCGCAGGCGTCGCAACGGCGGGCCCGCCCAGGCCGCACCTGCCTGCCGTATTCGCGAACAGCACGCAGAGTCTCAACCTCACCGCGCTGGCCGGCATCATCGTCGGCATCCTCATCGCCGTGAACACCATCCTGCTGGCCGTGGAGGACCGGCGAGCGGTGATGGGGACGATCGGCGCGATAGGCGCCAAACCGGTCGGGTTGTTCGGCGGGATGCTCGGCGAAGGCGCCGTGGTGGGTCTCCTCGGTGGATTGCTGGGCGTGCCAAGCGGTTTCCTGCTCGGGACATATCTGGTGGACAGATTCGGGCGATCCATGTTGGCCGGGTCCGGCGGCAGCATCGCAGCGCACTTCACGCCCAACCTGATCGTGATGGGCGCTGCCGCGGGGATCGTCTGCGGAATCCTCGCGATGATCGGGCCGCCGCCTCAGGTTGGTCCGCGACGGGACCGTTGGCGTCGATGGCGAGCGCCGGCGGAGTGCAGCGCGCCAGGAAGATCCCGATGTGGCCGCTGATCGTCGGGGCAGGGTTGCTGGCCGCCGCCGTCGTCCTGCTGAAGATATTCGAGCGCGGGTCACTGCCGCTGAGCATGGGCATCAACGGCTTGACGGTAGGGCTGTGCGGCGTGGTGTTGGTGACGGTATGGATCGCCCCGCGCGCTGCCGGGCTGTCGAGCGGGTTGCTGACGAAAGTGCGGCCCGCCGTCGGGCGGCTGCTGGGTGCCGACATCCGGCGCTACACGCTGCTGTTCGCATTTCTCGGCCGCGCTGCTCGCCGAGAGCACCAGCTTGGCCATCGGCTCGAACAGCATGCAACTGCTCGGCACCGAGCAGATCGCCGCGGAGAAGGCCGACCGACTGCCCGCCGCCTTGTTGATCAGCGCGCAATCGGTGCTCGATCAGCGCGACGGCCGGATTTCCGACGCCACATTCGAGTTGGTGACCGAGCGCCGCTGACGGGCGGAGCGTGTCGTCGCGTTGGCAGTCGACGATCTCGTCAGGGACGTTGTCGCGAGAGGTCGTCGGCGTCACGCCGGGCGATTGGTACAGCCAAGCCCTCTATCAGCCGACAGACTGTGCGCTGACAGGTTCTGGCAGGGTTTGCGGGACGGCGAGGTCGGCCTTACCGAGATTGCCGCGAGCCGGCTCGGCGTTGCCGCGGGCGACACCGTCGAACTGCCCACCGTCGAAGGGCCGAAGCACTACCGGGTGGCTGGAATCTTCCGTCCGCAGATGGTCAATGACGCCGCAGTGGGCGACATCGTGCTGGTCTCCGAAAGATTGGCACGTGCTGATTGGGCGGCCGTGCGCGACCAGGTCGCGGTGGCCTATCCGTCTTCCGCCGACGCGACCGCCCACCGGACCGATTTCCTCAACCTCGACGCCGGATTGTTCGTGTACGACAACGAGCAGTGGCGCTCGGTGGCCACCATCGGGATCACCCGCTTCTTGCAGCCGATCACTTTCGCGGGCTACGTAGTGATGGCAGCGGCAGGCCTCAGCGTGCTGAACGTGTTCGTGCTGGGGCTTGTGCAACGCAAGCGTGAGCGAGCCGCGTTACGGGCGATCGGGGTGACCACCGGGCAGGAACAGGCCGTCATCATCGCCAACGCCGGCCTGCTCGGCTTGCTCGTCGCGGGACTCGCTGTGCTTGGAGGTATGGGCCTCACGTATCTCTGGTCACTCGGCTCAGCGGTGTTCTACGGCATCAAGATCGAATGGGGTGTGCTGCAGCCTGCCGCTGCGGACCGGAGTGGCAGCCGTGTTCATACTCGTCCTGAGCGCTGCGGTGTATCCCGTATTCCATGCGCGGCGGCTGGAGACGGTCGAGGAGCTGCGAACCAGTTGACACGCGCTCAGGCGTGAACCTCGACGGTGCAATCGTGGAATGTCGTCGCCTGCGTGCCGAAACCGGTGTAGGTGTTCCCGAATCGCGGGGCTCGACATGGCCTGGAAGTCCCTGGGCGGCAAGTGACATCTGAAAGACCAGCCCGCAGCCCTCTGCCCCCTCCACCAGGGCGCCGAGTCCCGCAACGGGCGATTTCATCAACGGCGTGCAGTAGGACGGGAAGGTGTCTTCGAAGTGGATGCTGATAGAGGCCGAAGCCGCTCCAGTTCGTAACAAGCGGGTTCCACCGGGCCGGATCGAAGGCAGCGGTCACACAGCGAGCGGCCCGCCACGCGCCGGCGGCGTCCAGGAACTGTTGGTTGATGCGCATGTCGCAGTGTTCGTCGGCGAAGTGGTCCACGTTGTGGCGGATGCGTTCGGCAATCGAACTGGCAGCCTCTCCGCGTCGCAGGTCGAAGTTCAGCGTCGTGACGATATTGCCGATCAGCATCGGATCGAGGCCGCAACGATTCCGCGCATTCACGGCGATCGCGAGGGTGCGACGATCGCATCGCGGGATCCGCCGTCATGAGCGCTTCGGAAACATGCGCGCACACAACGTCATTGGCGGACAGGCGCATCCGGTTTCCGTAGGCGTCGCGCATGCGGGCGATTTCGTCATCGGCGAAGTAGATACTCAGGGTTCGCTGCTTTCGCGCATCCTTCGCCAGGTACAGCGCGCTACGTGCAAACTCTGCGAGCCCGAGGAAACGCACCCCTGGCTCTGCAAGCACCGTCGGCGGGAAGATGCTCGTCGAGGTAGGCGGCGCGGTTTTCGACGATCAACGGCTCGGCGATTGGCTTGCCCGCAGCGGCGGCGGTCCATGCGTTCATGAGGTGCATCAACGTCTGCATGTCGCCGATCGCGTGGTGCCAGGAAAAGCCGATCGCGGTCGCGTCGTCCGCAAGATGGGTGACACGCACCTTGCACACCGGGCCCAACCCCCATCGTGCGGTGGCGCCGTTCACCGGGTCGACGAGCCATAGTCCCGCCGTCCTCCGACGTCGAACGGATCGCCTCACACAGCGTGCGATCCGACGACACAGCCGTGAAGGGCACACCCTGCCCCACACATCGGATTCGCATCCTCCTGCCGTCCAAGGCCATTCGCCCCGCGAAGATTGGAAGCTTCGTGAGCGCTTGCGCGAATGCGCCTGCGAGCATCCTTCACATCGAGATGCCGCTCGAAGAAGAACACAACGTGGACCGCCAAGTTCGCGACAATGGCGTCGCCGGCATTGCAGCGGATGTCGAGCCGTTGCACCTGCGTTGGTTTGATCAGTCTGGGTCGGCACGTGGGCTACCTTCGCCGGTTCATGACTACGAGGCCGCCGAGTTTCGGCGTGTGGGTGACTCCCCGGAAATGCGCCTTCTCATCGGGCGGCGGCATCGGTCTGGATCCGGAAATTCTGCAGCACCGTCCGCAGCACGATGTCCATTTCGGCGGAGGCGAACTCAGCGCCGACGCACCGCCGTGCATCCGACACCGAACGGCAGCCATGTCTGTGCGCGCGGGCTTGGTGCCGCAGGAAGCGATTCGGATCGAATCGTTCGGGGTGTGGGTAGATCTCCGGGTTCTCGTGGATATCGGCGATGCGCACGATCACCGTGTGGCCCTGCGGAATCCGCCACTCGCCGAGGTCGAAGTTCGGCGCCCTGACCCGGCGGCCGGCCGGCATCGATGACGGTGCGCGCGCGCAGCGACTCCGAAATTGTGGCCCGGCGGAATTCGCTGCCGCCCTCGTCGACCTCCCTGGCCAGTTCGGCCAGCACGTCTGGATGGCGCCGCAGCCGCTCAAACATCCAGCTCAACGCCGCCTGCCGTGGATTCGTGGCCCGCACCAATGAGGGTCAGCAGTTCGTCGCATGATGTCCATCCGCGGATATCGCGGTTCCGTCGTCGTGCCTCGACTGCGCAGCAACAGTGCCAGGACGTCCGGCCGCTCACCCAGAGTTGGATCGGCCTCGGCCTTGTCGATCAGCGTGCGAGATGATCCAGTCGATAGCCGTCGGAGCTTGTCCAGCTTGGCCCCACGGGCTGGGGCGTCCGGTCCGGAGTGGCGGCGCGCGGCACGAATGCCATCGAGCGATCCGAGTTTCATATAGGGCGGAAAGAGCTCACGTAGTTCCTCGAGTTCGGCCCCTTCAGCGCCGAAGATGGTTCGCAAGATCACGTTCAAGGTGATCCTGTTCATCGGCTCGAGCGTCCGGAATTCTTGGTCCTCAGGCCAATTCGCGGCATTCACGCAGTGTCTCGTCCACGATGGCCTTTTCGTAGCTTTTGAGGCTCTGACCGTGAAATGCCGGCGCGAGCAGCCGGCGCCGATCGCGATGCGCTACCGTCGTCAAGTCGCAAATACCGAACCGGGCCCGAACAAATTGCCGAGATTCGGCTGCACGTTGACTCAGATGTTCGGCGCTCGCGGTGCACACCGACCTCACCAGAGCCGGGTCAGAAACGACGACAGATCGACCAAAGAATGGGCACGTTGATCTCGAAGATGCGCCCGTGCCGCTTGATCCAACTCCGCATCGCCTTGCGTCGAAAGAAAGCGAATCCAACACCCTGCACGAGCTTGGGTAAACGCACTTGCGGCGGGCTCAACCTGATCGGCGTCGATGTTTCGCACGGATTGGCCACGGCCGCAATCGTCGCCCGCGTGCGGTGCGACGATCTCGGTAGTCGCACTACTGCAATCTCGCCGCTTTCGGCGCAGTTGTACTAGTCGCGATCGGCGGCTCAGACGACGCTCGGCCCGCCACCGTGAGGGTGACGGGCCGAGAATCTGGTCTGAGCTAGTTGCTACTTCTTGAATGCGTCTTTTACCTTCTCGCCTGCATCCTTCAAGCTCGACTTCGCTTGGTCGGCCCTGCCCTCGTTTTCAGTGCTCTTGTCGCCGGTCACCTTGCCGGCAGCCTCTTTGGCCTTGCCGCCCAGGTCGTCGATCTTATTGCTGGCCTTGTCTCCGGTGCCCATGTGCGATCCCTTCGTGGTCTGGGGTGCAGCTCGAAAGCCGAGCCTCTAGGGGGAGTACCTCGGGAGGGCCGTTCCAAACCCCGGCGTGGCTGTGAGCTGGCTCAACACCGCCAACAGCTCATGCGTCGGACTAGGGGCTGGAGCTGATGGTCGAGCGCGGTACCGGCTGCGGCCCTTCCGCCTGCTGCTCCTCGGCCAACCCGATGCAGGCACCGCTGTCGTGGCCGGTACATGGAACGCCGTCGATCTCAGGGATGTCGGGATTGGCCGCGTTCGTGGTGAAACCATCAGGCGAGTTGGGCACCAGTAAGGGTACGCAGGACGTGGTGTAAACGTCCTCCTCCTCGCCGCCGGTGCACGCTGCGAGCGGGGTGGAAATCGCCGCGACGGGCATCGCCATCACAGCCACCACGGGAGCGCCGACAACTGCCAGCGCCAGTACAGCGGCGGGGAACAGCCGTCGACCTGAGACCGATAAGTACGCCATGAGTACGAGTCCTCGTTCCTTGGTTGCCCGGCACTTGGTACTTGCTGTGAGCATTCTGCCTTGTCGATGCCCGTCAGGCAGCCGTGACCTCGCGGCTCGTCGGTCAGGACAGCAACGCCCGCAAAGACCGACGCATATCGGCGGACACCAAATCGACGCGCTACCGGTTGCGCGCCCGGGAAGTTATGGCGCAGGATGAGAAGGCTGGTGGGGGGCCGCAAGCCATGGTGCGCAGTGGTTTTGAACTGGGCGGTGCCGAGTAAGCGCCGTGCGCGGTGCGCGATGTGACCCTGCCAGGGCGTCAGGACAGAGCACTTTAAGAGGCGGTGGGCCGAGTTGATCGTCATCAGTCGTTTATTCGCTGCTACGGGAGTCATCGCGTCCGCGCTGTTGAGCCCACTCATTGCGATTCCCATTGCGTCAGCTGCGCCATGCCCCGACGTCGAGTTGGTGTTCGCGCGCGGCACCTTCGAGCCACCTGGTGTCGGTGGCACCGGAGAGGCGTTCGTCGAGTCCCTGCGCTCGAAGCTGGGAAGCAAATCCCTGGACGTCTATCCGGTGGATTACCCGGCGTCGCTGGACTTCCAGACGGCCGCTGACGGCGTCATCGACGCCAGCAACAAGGTCCAGGCTGTCGCCGCGGAGTGCCCGGAAACCAAGATCGTGCTCGGCGGTTTCTCCCAGGGAGCAGCGGTCGCCGGTTACCTCACCGCGGACTCCGTACCCGCAGGCTTCGCGATGCCCGCCGGCCTGACCGGGCCGATGCCTCCCACCGTCGCCGACCACGTCGCCGCGGTAGCGCTGTTCGGCAAGCCGTCGAGCGGATTCCTGCAGATGATCGCCAACACCGCGCCGCCGATCACGGTCGGACATCTCTACGCGGGTAAGACCACCGACATGTGCATTCCCGACGACCCGATCTGCTCACCCGGCGGCGGCGACAGCAATGCGCACAACCTCTACCCTGCCAACGGCCTGACGGACCAGGCCGCCGACTTCGTCGCGCAGAAGGTCTCCGTCGAGCACGCCCAAGACGGAGGAAACCGCTAGGTAGGGTTGCCGCGCTCGTCGCAGGGCGCATCGACGCCCCTGTCGATGCGCGTGAGCGTGCGGGACATCTCGGTTGGCTTGATGCTGCCGTTGCCACCCGTGTACGGGTTGTCGAGGAAGACGACCACGAGCAGGCCCGCGGTCACGAGAGCGGCGACGAACCCGATCGGTATCGCCTGGATGACGACGCCCTCGCGACGGTCGGCCTGGGCGACCATGTACCCGAGGGTGAGCGTGGCCCCGATTCCCAACGCTAACCACAGCGGCATAGGCATAAACGGAGACGCCTCGGCGAGCCGTTCACGCCGACCATCGCGGCGCTGCGCCACCTCGTCGAACCACTGTGCGTATGCCGCTTCCTGTCGCGCCTCGCGGGGAGCGGCCGCCGTGAAGTCGTCGTGCAACCTGTCGACCCAGGACTCCACCAGTGCGCTGGAATGACCGTCTTGCATGGCAGGCCACTCGTCATAGATGACGGCGCGCCCGTAGCAAACCAAGCCTCCGCGCAGGCGATCACTAGTCGGCGATCCGAAAACGCTTGCAACAGCGTTGAGTTCGGTCACGGAGACGGCCTCTATGTTGGCGCCTTCCCGAGCACGCTGGTAGCTCTGTAGCGAGAAGAGAATCACGAACGCGAGCATCACCGCGAACATGGTTCCGATCACGGAGAGCGATCCTGCGCTCCGCGGAGGGTCGGTGAACCAGCCACCCACAGGCGCGCGACGGCGTACGAGGAGCTTGGCGGCGATCGCCGCCACAACCACAACCACAATGATGATCGGTGCGAGCCAGGTCAGCACGGCCACTTACTCTAGGTGAGCGGCACGTCCCCCGAATCGCCTTTCACGATCACGCCTGCTGCGGCTTCGATCGGTTTGATCACCGACGTGAAGTCGGATTCGGGCCCTTCGGCCTCCAGGGTGTTCTCCCACAACGCGGCGACCGCGTCGGCGATGTGCGTCGGCAGACCGAGCGCCCTGGCTTCCTCGAGGTAGAGCCGCACGTCCTTGACCATCAGGCCGGTGGCGAACCCGTAGTCGAACGTGCGCGGAAGCACTGCACGCGGGAACTTGTCTCGGCTGGCGTGGGTGCCGCCCGATCCGGCGTTGAGGACGTCGATCATCACCTGGGCGTCCAGGCCGCCCTTCACACCCATCACGACTGCCTCCGCAGTCGCCGCCAGGGCCGTCGCCGCCATCATGTTGTTCACCAGCTTCATCGTCTGGGCGGCGCCCGGCTTCTCGCTGACGAATATCGGTCGACCGAGTGTCTCCAGAATGCCGCTGACTGCGTCGAACGCCGGCCGCGGACCAGACACCATCATGGCCAATGTGCCGCCGGTGGCGCCATGAACCCCGCCGCTGACCGGACAGTCGAGCATCTCGATTCCGCGCTCCCGCAATTGTTCCGAAATTTGTTGTGCAGTAGGGCTTCCGGTCGTTGAGAGATCGACGAATCGTTCTACCTTCGAGCCGGCGATCACCCCGTCTGAGCCGGCGGCGACATCGACTGACGCCTGGACCGACGGCAGGCTGGCGAGGACCGTCTCGACACGGTCGGCGACTTCTTTGGGCGCGGACGCCGCCTGCGCGCCCGATGCCACGATTCTCTGCATGACGTTGTCGCGGGTGTCGTAGACGACCAGCCGGTTGCCCGCTTCCAATAAGCGTGTCGCCATCGGAAAGCCCATGTGCCCCAGTCCAATGAATCCGATGTCTCGGTCCAAGTGGTCCTCCATCGAGTCAGCCGTTAGGGAGATCGATCAGGCGCCGACTGAAGTCGGTGAGCTTGGATCTCAGCGTCTCATCGTCGATGTCGCCGACCAGCGGATGCATGACCGCACTGCTGATCGCGCCCGACAACATCGCCACCGCAATGAGGTTGTCCGCGTCGCCGTCGTCGAGCAGCACCCGGTACAGCCGCGACATGAACCGCTGGAATGGTTCGTGTTCGCCCAACAGTCGCACGACGACGGGATCGAACTGCAGGGTCCGCACCAACCTGCGGTCACGCACCGCCATATCGATCACGCCCACCAGAAGCGACTCGCGCGCCTGCGACCCGTCGCTGTGCGCCTCGGCCTCCTCCAGCGCGGGCACCAGCCTGCCGAGTTCGCGCTCCGTCACGGCGATCACGATGTGATCCTTCGTCCGGAACTGGTGATACACGGCGGCTTTCGTGATGCCGACCGCATCGGCGATCATCTGCAGCGACGTGCCACTGACACCATGGTCGGCGAACAAGTCCCACGCGGCATCCAGCACGCGCGTGCGCGGGGCGCTGTACTCGGTGATGCTGAGCTGGCCGTCGGCCACCGGCTGTTGCGCTGATCCCACACGATGAGACTAGACGAACGGCTATCCTCGGTTGCTCCCTCGTTCAACGCCACCGCATCCTTCGCAGAAAGGGACCACCGCCATGGATGAACACGGACCACTGGCGCGAAAGGTCCTGGAGTACCAGGACGTGATGAAACAGTTGGTGCCGACGGTCAAAGCGAGCGAGGATTGGGCTCCGCTGGCATCTCTTGTGGCGGTCGATGAGTTCGAGCGGATCGGCACGCGCCGCGAAGTTCAGAACTGGCGCGAGTACACGCAGCTGTTGACGCAGTGGGCCGGCGCCATCGAGAGATTCGAAACCACTGTGCAGCGGGTTTCCGAACTGCCCGGCCTTGTGTACTTCGCGGCCGAGGAGCGGCACTTTCGGGGCGAAGAGATCACCGTCGTGAACTCGCTGAGCGTTTTCGAATTCGATGCGAACAAGAAGATCCGCCGCCTGAGCGTTTACCTGCAACAGGCGCGCTGAGTCTCCGGGTACTACAGGAAGTGGCGGGTCGATCTACCGACCAGGTAGCCCTCCGGGAACGACTTCTCGATCACCTGACACTGATTGTTGTGCAGGCACTCCAGCTCCATGACGACGCCGCCACCGGGGATCGGCCTGGCCTCGAGGACCTTGTAGTGCTGACATCCGCCATCGGCGTCGTAGATCGGATCACCGCAACGGACGCTTTCGATCGGCACTCGGTGCGCGTCATCGGGAGATAAAGACATATCGACGAGGGTAGGCCCCGAGCCGGACGTCATGGCAGATTTCGCCCCCAAAGATCTACCCCAGCTTGGCGACGATCGCCGCGATGCGACGGGCCCGGGTTTCGGCGGCTTTGGCGCCCTGCACCGACTCGACCTGCGCCTTCCGGTTGCTGTTGGACAGCTTCTCCCACCCGGCCGCCGCCGTCGGCAATGCGTCCAGCGCAGCCCGCAGATCGTCTGGCACGTCGACGGTCCGCGGCGCCGTGTCGAGGGTCAGTTCGACGTCGATCGCGTCGCCGCCCTTGATGCCTGACTCGTTTCGTCTGGCCGCACTGAACGGGAGCAGGTACCTGCCGCCCATCGGCGCGACCGTCGAGCGGTACTCGAAGCCGTTCACGTTGACCACCACCGGCGGACGTTTGCCGGCTCCGAGCGCCTCCACGACATCTGCGGGAACTTCGATGCCCGTGTTGTTGCCGTCCTGGAACATCGTTGTCGAGAACTTCACACGTCCGGCTTACCACAGAACGAGTGAAAACTTCTCAGCCCCTGTGGATTTGACTGGACACGGGTTCGAGAGGCGCTCGGCAGGCGCATACTCGGCTGATGGCCAAGCACAAACTGTTTTGCGTACCAGGAACGTGGGAAGCGGTGGCGGCAGCGAATGGCGATCCCGGCGGAATCACTCCCGGCGCCGAGATCGGCATGCTGCGCGGCATCACCGACTTCCTTAACCGCAACGTGTTCGACATCGTCTATGTGAACTACCCGGCGAGCTTCGGTCCGATCCCCGGTGGCGGAGAGGACCTGCTGGATGCTCTCGGCAACCCGTCCTATCTGAAGTCGCGCGATATGGGCGTCGCCGAGGTGAAGCGGCTGATCGGCGAGCATCAGGGGTCGTTCGGCCTGCTGGGCTACAGCCAGGGTGGCGCGGTGGTCTCCCTGGTCGGGCGTGACCTGGTGTCTGGATCCCTGACCGCTCGGCAGCGCGACTGCCGGTGGGTTCACGCGATCGCCTCCCCGCACCGCGGCCGGGGCCGCACCTTCCATCTGGGCAACCAGTTGGCCTACGAGGGGATCTCCGGTGACAACATCGTCAACACCGGCGCCATCGACTGGTTCGACTACTGCCTGCCCGGCGACATCTACGGCAACGCCGATATCCGTGGGACCTATCTGAAGCAGGGCTACGACCTCGTGACCCCGCTGTCGCTGATGGACCCGTTCGCGATGATCGCCCAGATCGCGGCGAACCTTGTGGGCTGGCTCCAGTCCGGCGAGCTGGGTCCGCTGAGCATCTTCCGGGCCGTCAAGACCGGATTCGACCTCGGCGTCTTCCTGCGCGACTACCCACATGACAAGTACGGCGTCTGGGACATCATCCCGGGGTGGACGGCGCTGCGACACTCCGCGAATCACCTGAACTTCTGGGGGCCGCGCCTTCCGACGTCGATCAACGTCTAGGCCGCGGCGATGAGGATCGGCTTCATCGGCCTGGGCAACATGGGGTCGGCCATGGCCGGGAACCTCGTCAAGGCGGGCCACGACGTCACCGTCTACAACCGGTCGCGGGGCAAGGTCGACGCGCTGGCGGCCGAGGGCGCGAGGCCGGCGAGCTCGGTAGCCGAGGCGTGCGACGGGGACGTCGTGATGTCGATGCTTGCCAACGACGACGCCGTCGCCGGGGTGACCTTCGGCGAGGGCGGCATCACGGCCTCGCTCGCGCAGGGTGCCACCCACGTGTCCTCGTCGACCATCAGCGTCTCGCTCTCGGAACGGATGACCGCCGCGCACGCCGAGGCGGACCAGCAGTTCGTCGCCGCACCGGTGTTCGGCAGGCCGGAGGCAGCGCAGGCGGCCAAGCTGTTCGTCGTCGCCGCGGGTCAACCCGCGACGCTTCAGGCGTTAGCGGCGGTGTTCGACGCCGTCAGCCAACGGACGTTCGTCGTATCCGACGAGCCGAAGACCGCCAATTTGGTCAAGCTGAGCGGCAACTTCCTCATCACGTCGGTGATCGAGTCGCTGGGCGAAGCGATGGCGTTGGTCGGCAAGGCCGGGGTCGACAAGCACCAGTACCTCGACATCCTCACCTCGACGCTGTTCGGCGCCCCGATCTACAAGACGTACGGGGCGCTGATCGCAGGTGAGCAGTTCGAGCCCGCCGGATTCGCCGCGTCACTCGGGCAGAAGGACATCCGCCTCGTGTTGTCAGCCGCCGAAGAACTGCGGGTGCCGATGCCGGTGGCGAGCCTGATCCGTGACCGCTTCCTGACCCTGCTGGCCCGCGGCGGCGCTGACCTCGACTGGTCGGCGATCGGCGCGCTGGCCGCCTGGGAGGCCGGTGCGGCCGATCCGACGGGCACTAGTTAGGGACGACGCCACGCAGCCCGTCAGCGCCGAATACGGGCTCGAGCATCGCCGAGTAGTCCGGGCCGCGCCGCAGCAGGACGCCGCCGTCGACGTTGATGATCTGACCCGTGATGTAGCTGGCGGCGTCGCTGAGCAGGAAGAGCGCCGCACTGGCGATGTCGGTGACCTCGCCCGGCCGCGGCAGCGGCGTGCAGGCTGCGTAGTCGGCGCTCAGTTCCGGCGAATCCAGCACCGGTGCAACAAGTTCGGTCTTGATGAGGCCTGGACGGATGCAGTTGACCCGCACCCAGGACGGCCCGAGCTCATCGGCGGCCAACTGCATCAGGTGGTCGATGCCCGCCTTGGACACCCCGTAGGCGCCGAACCAGCGGTGCGTGTTGCTGGCCGCGATCGACGAAATCCCGACGAAGGATCCGCCGCCGCCACGGACCATCTCCCGCGCGGCGTGCTTGAGCACGTACATGGTGCCGTTGATGTTCAGGTCGACGGTGCGCCGCCACGCCTCGGAGTCGATCTGGGTGACGGGGCCGATCGTCTCGCTGCCACCTGCGCAGTGCACAACCCCGTGCAGCGTGCCGGTCCACGCGGTGGCCGCCTCGACGACGCGGCCCACCTCGTCCTCGTTGGTGACATCGGCCGGCTCGTAGAGCACATCACCGCCATCGGCAGCCGCGGCCTTGATCTGATCGGCGGCGGCCGCCAGCTTGTCGGCGTTGCGGCCAACGATCATCACCTTCGCGCCTGCCGAGGCGGCCGCCGCGGCGACTCCCTTGCCGATTCCGCTGCCACCCCCGGTGACCAGGACTGTCTTATCCGCCAACGAGAGCTGCACCGTTACCCCTTCGAAGAACTGAAACAGGTTCTAGTTATACCAACCACGCACGTCAAGGGGTGTCACGACGCGACGGCGTCGGCGCACCCAGCGTGCGCCAGTCCGGAACGTCGGGCGGCAGACCGACGGGATACCTGTTCTCGTTGGCCGCCGCCCAGTGCGCATGACCGAGTTCGTGTATGTGGAACGCGTGCCGCAGCGCCTCGGTGAAGCCCATCGCATCGCTGGCGGCGTTGACCGAATCCTTCACCAGCAGGGCCGCCATCGTCGGCCGCTCGGCGATGCGACGCGCGAATTCCACAGTCTTGTCCTCGAGATCGGCGCGGGGAAAGACCTTCGACACCATGCCGAGGCGGTATGCCTCGTCGGCGTCGATCGAATCACCGGTCAGCAGAAGCTCTTTGGCCTTGCGTGCACCGAATTCCCACGGGTGCGCGTAGTACTCGACGCCCGGCATACCCATCCGGACCGCGACGACGTCACTGAACTTCGCGTCGTCGGCGGCGACGATCAAGTCGCACGCCCAGATGAGCATCAGACCGGCCGAGATGGCATTCCCCTGGACCTGCGCGACGGTGATCTTGCGCAGGTCCCGCCACCTGCGGGTGTTCTCGAAGAAGTAGTGCCATTCCTGCAGATACGTTCTCTCCGCAATGCCGCTCCTGGTCGAACCGTGCGAGCGGAAGGTCGGGTGCTGGTCGGGCCCCGGTTTGCGCTCGAGGAGTGCCGCCTCCGAACCCAGGTCGTGTCCCGCGGAGAAGTTCTTCCCGCGCCCGGCCAGGATCACCACCCGCACAGTGTCGTCGGCTTCGGCCCTGCCGAACGCCTCATCCAATTGCACGAGCAGCGTGCGCGATTGCGCATTCTGGGCGTCGGGCCGGTTCAGCCAGATGCGGGCGATGCGGCCCTCGTCCAAGGTCTCGTAGGTCACCTGCTGGGCCGGTTCCTGCGGAACCGATTCGGCGTTGGTCAGGTCCGGGCTAGCCAAGGTGCACACCTCGTTACGTTCGATGCGTCAGATGTAATGCACCCTACTTCCACGCCCGGGGGTCCCCACCGCCGGGATCTCCGGCGCGACGACGCGCCGTCACAGGCAGCCGTCCAGCCGTGCCACAGCAACCTGACAGACACCTCACAGAGATGGCTCGGGGAACCGTATTTACTGGGTATCAGCAGGTGTGATCCAACGGCCGAGAGTACGCTTGCGCTAGCAGATGCCAACTCCTGCTACAACTTCGGATGAAGGCATCGGCAGGGAACCGGACGACTGCGGTCAGGTCGCTGACAGCAAATCTCCGTTTCCTGGTTGACACGGCCAGCAAACTAGAGAAAGCGTGACGATGGCGACCTTCCAGCTTCCAACTCGACGACTGATCCTTGCGGGGGGATTCGCTGTCGCGATCGCTGCTGCGCCAGCGGTCGCAATGTTCGCCGTTCCGACGAGCGGCGGCTCGGCGCCGTCGATTTCGGCATGCGCAGGCGGTGAAACCGAAGACCAGTTCACCAATATCTGTGTGCCCGACATCGTGCCCAATTCGCCCGAATTCAGCAGCACTGCCCCTGTCGGCGGCCTTCCCGAGATCGATGGCATCCCGTGCACCGGCCACAACTCCGGTGAGTGCATCGGGCTCGGCGAGGAAGAGAACGCCGCGGGCCCCATCGCGGTGCCGCACTCGTCGGTCAGCTCGAGCCCGTAGACGGCGCATTGATCGGCTGAGGTGCCAGACCGGCGCCGCAGCCCCCCAGCGGCAGGGCCGGACACGGTTTCGTGTCCGGCCCTTCTGCGTTGACAGCCTCAATTTGTCCGCTTGGCCTGCGCAAATCGGTAGGCGATATTGACAGGAAACTGTGCGAATGCATGCAGATTGCGTCCAGTTTCCATACAATCGCCCCGACGAGAATTGTCAGGAGATCTACAGAAAGCGTGACGATGGCGATCATGAAATTCCCAGCACGACGACTGATCATTGCAGGTGGATTCGCCGTCGCAGTAGCGGCAGCGCCTGCGATCGCCTTCGTCGCGATGCCCACACCCGCGGCCACCCCGCTGGCCCAGTGCCCTGGTGGCGAGGAGCACGACCTCTACACCTCCATGTGCGTTCCGCATCTGGTGCCGAACGCCGGACAGCCGTATTCGACGATCCGCGGCAACCCTGACCTGGCCGCGGTGAACATTCCCGGCGGCGGCGGGGCCATCCCCTGCACCGGCCATAACTCCGGACAGTGCATCGGCCTGTGAAGAAGAGGCGGCCTCCGAGGGGCCGGCGGCGGTGCCGAGGTCGACGGTCGGCAGCAGCCCGACGGTCACCGGCTCCGAAGGGACGATCGGCGGCTAGTACCGGGCGGGACACCTGCAAAGTCGCGGGCCACCTATATGGTGGTGTGATGGCTACAAAATCTGATCCCGCCGAGCTCGGCGACGTCGAACCGCTAGCCGACAGCACCGCCAGCCAGGCCCGGCGCGTTGTCGCCGCCTATGCGACCGATGCCGACGAATGTCGGGTCTTCCTGTCGATGCTCGGCATTGGACCGGCGAAACTCGAGGCGTAGTGAGTCCGGGGAGCGGCCAGAAAGGCGGCCCCGGCAACTCTGACTTCGTCGTGGTGGCCAACCGGCTGCCGATCGACATGGAACGGTTGCCCGACGGCACGACGCAGTGGAAGCGCAGTCCCGGTGGGTTGGTCACTGCCCTCGAGCCGTTGTTACGGCGCCAGAAGGGCGCGTGGATCGGTTGGCCGGGCATTCCGGACAGCGACGAAGAACCGATCGACGAAGAGGATCTTCGGCTCTGGCCGGTGCGGTTGTCGGCCGAAGACGTCGCGCTGTACTACGAGGGCTTCTCCAACGCCACGTTGTGGCCGCTCTACCACGACGTCATCGTCAAGCCGATCTACCACCGCGAGTGGTGGGACCGCTACGTAGAGGTGAACCGACGGTTCGCCGAAGCCACCTCGCGCGCCGCCGCAGAAGGCGCAACTGTTTGGATCCAGGACTATCAGCTCCAGCTGGTCCCCAAGATGCTGCGGATGCTGCGTCCGGATCTCACCATCGGATTCTTCCTCCATATTCCGTTTCCGCCGGTGGAGCTGTTCATGCAGATGCCGTGGCGGACGGAGATCATCGAAGGGCTCCTTGGCGCCGACCTGGTCGGCTTCCATCTGCCTGGCGGTGCACAGAACTTCCTGATCTTGTCCCGACGGCTGGTGGGCGCCAACACATCACGCGCGTCGATCGGTGTCCGGTCCCGCTTCGGCGAGGTCCAGGTCGGTTTCCGTACGGTCAAGGTGGGCGCGTTCCCCATCTCCATCGACTCGGGGGCGCTCGATGCCAGGGCCAAGGAGAGAAGCGTCCGCCAGCGCGCGCGGGAGATTCGCAGCGAGCTCGGCAATCCGCGAAAAGTTCTGCTCGGCGTCGACCGGCTCGACTACACCAAGGGTATTGACGTTCGGCTGAAGGCATTTTCGGAGTTGCTCACCGAAGGCCGGGTCAAACGTGACGACACAGTGCTGGTGCAGCTCGCGACACCGAGCCGCGAGCGCGTCGAAAGCTACATCGAGATGCGCCAGGACATCGAGCGGCAGGTCGGCCACATCAACGGCGAGTTCGGTGAGGTCGGCCATCCGCTCGTGCACTACATCCACCGGCCGGTCCCCCGCGATGAACTGATCGCGTTTTTCAGGGCGGCCGATGTCATGCTGGTGACGCCCCTGCGGGATGGCATGAATCTGGTGGCCAAGGAGTACGTCGCCTGCCGCAGCGATCTCGGCGGCGCCCTCGTGCTCAGCGAATTCACCGGAGCCGCAGCGGAACTCCGTCAGGCGTACCTGACCAACCCCCACCACCTCGACGGTGTCAAGGACGCGATCTCCGAAGCGCTGAATCAGGCACCGGAAGAGGGCAGACGCCGGATGCGCGCCCTTCGCAGGCAGGTCCTCGTCCACGATGTCGACCGCTGGGCGCGGTCATTCCTCGACGCGCTGGCGTCGACGCGGACGGGTGACGACGTCAGATCGGGGTGATGTAGTTGATCAGCCACTGGCCGTCGACCTTGACGTAGTCCACCTTCAGTCGACTGCCGTCGTACACCGGCTGCTTGGATTTGTCGGTCACCGTGCGGTTCAGATACACCATGACCGAGCCCGAATTCCGCTGCGCGGCCAGCACTCCCACGCCGACGGTATTGGCCTGGCTGACCAGCTGCCGCTCCCGCGCCTGCGGGATGATGTCCTTGTTCGCGCGGTCCCTGAACTCTTGGCGGTAGCTGGGTGTCAGTAACGGGTAGATGTCGTTGAGGCTCCGCTCGACCGTCTGATAGTCGTAGCCGAAAATCTTCGGGATCTGCTCCTTGGCCTTGTCGACCAGGACGGCGCGCGCATCGTTCTCACCCTGGATCTCGACGCCGCTCCAGTAGTACCAGCCACCGGCACCGGCAAGCGCGACGAAGCCGCATGCCAGCAGGATGGACAGCGCGCCAACGAGTTTGGCGGCCCGTGAGGACATCAGTTGCCCCCGTCGGGGTACTTGAGATCGTAGAAGGACATGTGTCCGTTGTCGTCCTCGGCCACGGTGACCCGAAGGCGATAGGGCTTGGAGGGCGCGTTGTTTCCGTCAAGGTCGGTGACCGTGACCCGCACCGCCACGAGGACGTCGGCCCGGTCGGCGACCTTGTCGACCTTCTCCAGCGCGGCGCCGTTGATGACGGCCTCGGCGCTGGCATTGGTGTCACGGAACAGCAGCTTGAGGTTCTCGGTGTTCTGGCCCTGGCTCATCATGTCGCGCAGGGGTCCGCTGGTGTTGTCGACGAACCGGTCGACGTCCTCGTCGATCGTCTGCTGGGTGTAGCTGAACATGTTCACCACGAACTGCGATGCGGTGTCGACGAAGAGCTGGTTCTGCGCTTCCTGGGCTTCCTCAAGGTGTTGGTGGCGTGCCGTCAGAAAGACAGCCGCCCCAAGACCGGCCAACGCCACGACCACCGTCACCAGTGCCACCAGCGCCACCCGCGCCCGGTGGGGTTGCCTGCGCGGCGGCGGGCCGGCCGGCTTGGACAGCCGGACCTTGACGGTCTTCGGCGGCTCGACAGGAACGCCGGTCGACGTGGCCACCGCACCGCTGGTCGGACCGGCCGCCCGCGACGCACGACGCCTTCCCGCCGGCTTCGGCGATGGTTGCGTCGAAGCCGTGTCTTCGCTCATCTACGCCTGCCTCGGAGCCATCATCAGATCAACCCAGTTTTCCGCGGGCGCCAGTTTGTCAGCTCCACCCGCGAACACGCCAGTTCCCCCGGCTGGGTCGACGAAAGTCCCGCTCTGGTCGTACGTAGCGAAGCTCTGGCCGCTTGCGACCGGCGGCGCCTCGGCAGGCAGCGGTGGCGTGTCGGCAGGCGGTGGTGCGTCGGCGGGCGGTTGCCCTGGCAGCGGCAACGGCTCACCTGCAGGCGGAGGCGGCGGCGGCCGCCCGTACGGGGGCACCACCTGATCGGGCGGAGCGTAGAACGGGAACGGCGACGGCAGCGGACCGGGCTCGTTCGGCGGCACTGGCAGCGGGTATGGCCCGTGCGGTGCCGGGCCTGGTCCGGGCGCGACGCCCGGCGGCAGCTGCACCACCGGTGCGCCCGGATCCGGATCCACCTGCGGTGGAATGAACGGAAACTTGTTCTGCGGCAGAATCATCCGCGGATCGTTGATCGGCTCGCTGCCGTACGGAATCGGCGGACCACGCCACGGATTGCTGCCCAGCGGCACGTAGCCCTTCGGATCCCGGCAGAGCTGGACCGTGGGTGCCCTCTTGCCGGGGAACTCCTGGCACGGATAGTTGCGTGCGCCGCGGACCACGGCGGGGTCGTTCTGCGCGGTCTTGCAGTACAGGTCGGGCGGAATGTCACGCAGCGTGGTGTCGGCCGGAGACCGGATCAGCGAGGGCGGAATGAAGCCGGTCGTGCAGGGAGGCGGATCCTGCAGGTGGATCTTGAAGTCCAGCTTGCCGCCCTCATCTGCGGGCACACCACCGGCGACGGTGCCCAACGCGGCCATCAGCGCGGGGAAGATCACCAGCGCCTGTTCCAGCGACTTGCTGTAGATCACGCCGATCCGGCCGAAGTTGGCCAGGTTCGCGGCCAGCACCGGGAAGGACGGCCGGATACCGCTGAACGTCTCGTTCGCCGCCTGGGTGGCGCCGGGAACCGTCTGCAGGGTCGATCGCAACTGCGGGTCCGCGTTGGCTACCTGCTCGGTGAGCCGGGCCAGTCCCTCGGACAACGACTTGATGTCATCGCCGCCGCGGATCTGCGCGTCAAGGAACGGACCGGCCTGATCGATCAGCTGCGACACCTGCCCGTAATTCGCGTTCGCCTCGTCGACCAGCATCCGCGACGACTCGATCAGCCGCGCCAGCTCGGGGCCGGATCCGTTGAACGCCTTGAACGTTTCGCGCAACAGATCCTTTATTCGGGTGTCACCGACGCTGGCGACCAACCTGTCGGCCTCATCCAGCAGACCGGAGATGTCCTGACCGATCGCAGTGCGGTCCTGACCGATGCTCGCGCCGTTTCGCAGCTTTGCCGAGGAGGGGTTCTCCGGCGGCACCAGGTCGATGTACTGCTCGCCGACCGCGGAAACGCTCTTCACCGTCGCGGTGACGTTGTCGGGCACCGGGGTGCCGCTGTTGAGCCGCATGTGCGCGACGATGCCGTCGTTCGTCAGGCCGACCGACTCCACCCGGCCGACCGTCACGCCGCGGAAGGTGACATTCGCGTTCTGGTAGATGCCTCCGCCCGCAACGAAATTCGCGTCCACCTTGTACGCGCCGATGCCGACCGCGGCGGGCAGGTGCAGATAGAAGATCGATATGGCGCCGACGGTGAGCACCGTGACGATCGCGAAGATCGTCAGTTGAACACGGGTCAGCCGGTCCAGCATCACGGCCCCCCGTCGTGCTGGGTCGCGCTACCCGGCGGGATCTTGAAAGGATCCGCCGCCTGGCCCGACAGGTTGGCAAGGGCCCCGGTGAGGAAGTCGGGCGGATTGATGATCTCGCTCATGTGGGCCATGTTCGTGTCCAGCCCCCACGAGGTGGTGAACACCGACTCACCGAGACGGCGCAACGTCAGGTCGAAGGTGGTGTACACGTTCAGGTAGTCACCGCGCACCGCTCGCCGCAGGTACTTGTAATGGAACGGGAAGGTCGGCAGGAACTCCAGGTCCTTGATCAGGTAGTCGACGTTGTCGTTCAGCGACTTGATGACCGGGAACAGGTCCTTGAAGTCGGCAGCGAAGTCGTCCTTCGTCTTCTGCAGGATGTTGCTGGCCACTACGGCGAAACGCTGCAGCGCGGCGAACGCGTCGACGATGTTGCCGCGGTTCTTGTTCAGCACGTCCAGCGCAGCGGGCAGCGTGTCAAGGGTGCGGCCGAGGCTGTCCTTGCTGCGTGCCAGGATCCCGGAGAACCGGTTCAGCCCTTCTGCCGCGGCGATGATGTCACCTGTCTGCTGATCAAGCGACGACGTCAGCTCTGCCAGCCGCGGCACCAGATCGGTGAAACTGTCTTGGCGGCCGACGACGGCGTTATATGCCTCGTCGGTGATGTCCTGCAGCGCACCGAGATTGCCCTTGTTCACCACGACGCCCAGCGAAGACAGCACTTCCTCGGTGGTCGGGTAGCGCCCGGTACGGTCCAGCGGGATCTGTGAGCCCTCCTTGAGCTGACCGACTCCCTTCTCGTCGGCCGGCGGGGAAAGCTCGATGTGCTGGGAGCCCAGCAGTGAGGTCTGCGCAACCCTGGCGGTCGCGTTCTCCGGCAGGTTGACGTTCTCGTCCAGCGACAGTTGCACGGCCGCATAGAAGGTGCCGTCCTGACGCTGCATCGCTTCGATGCCCGACACACTCCCGACGGTGACGTCGTCGACCATCACCGGTGAGTTCTGCGGCAGCGTCGCGACGTCGGGAAGCGCAACCGTGATCTTGTATGAACCCGGTCCATGCCCGGCCGTACCCGGCATGTTGAGCGAGTTCAGCCCGCCGAACGAACAACCGGCGAGCAGCGTGGCACCGGCCGAGATCGCCACCGTCCGCGCAGCGGCGCGAGATGTCAAGGTGTGCAGCAGGTTGCGCATCACCCACCTCCCTCGGCCGGAAGCGGTCCGGCAGGCGGCGGCGCAGCCGGTGCATTCGGGTCGGCCGGTCCTGGCGCGGGTGCCGGAGCCGCCTCGGGGCCACCCGCATGTGACGTCGACCGTTCTGGCGGCACCATGAGTGAACTCAGGTCGGTTGCGGCCGATGGCTTCGGCGCTGTCACTCCGGGCGCGGATTGCCACTGCAGATAGGGCACCGGCGTCTCCGCCTTCGCCTCGGTTTGCGGTGTGTCGTAGATGATCTGGCCCTTATAGGCGGTGATGCTGTTGATCGGATGGAACAGCAGCGGCGGGAAGTTCATGGTGATGCGGCGCAGCACCGGACCCATTCGTTGCCGGCATAGCTCGGCGCGCTTGTAGTTGTCGGTCGACGTGCCGGCGTCGAACACACCGCCGCAGATGAACTGCACAGGGTTACCGAAGTTCGGCAACGTGAGCAGGCCACCGACGGTGCCCTGCGCGGGGTTGTAGATGTTGTAGAAGTTCGCGAGACCGTTGGGCGTGATGTGCAGGATCTGCTCGATGTCTTCGCTGTGTTCGGTGAGGATGCTGGTGAAATCGGTCAGCTTGTTCACCTGGCCGATCAGCGCCTCGTTGCTCTCGTTGAGGAAGCCCTTCACATCGCCAAGGGCCTGATTGAGCGTGCCCAATGTGTTGTCGAGATCCGTTGTGCTGTCGGCCAGCACCTGCGAGACCGACGCGACGTGCCCGGTGAACTGCACAATCTGCTCATTGCTGTTCGACAGGGCGTTGATGAGCACCTGCAGGTTACGGATGGTGCCGAACAGATCGGTGCGCGAGTCGCCCAACCGGCCCGCTGTCTGCGACAGCTCCCGCAGTGCCTCCCGGAACGAGTCGCCGTTTCCGTCGAAGGTGTCGGCGGCCTGGTTCACGAACGAGCTCAGCGGGCCCTGCAAACCGCCCTGCTGTGGCCCGAGTTCCCGGCTCAGCGCCGACAGCTGCTCCTTGACCTCGTCCCATTCCACCGGCACCGCGGTGCGATCCAGCCCGATGCTCGCGCCGTCGGACAGCGCAGGCCCGCCGGTGTAGGCGGGCGCCAGCTGAATGAAGCGGGCGGACACCAGGTTCGGCGAGATGACGAGCGCCTTCGCATCGGCGGGCACCTTCACCCCGTCGTGCAAAGTCATGGTGACCTTCACATCGCTCGCGCGAGGTTCGATCGAGTCGATCTTTCCGACCGGCACACCGACGATGCGGACATCGTCACCCGGATAAAGGCCCACCGCCGACGTGAAGTAGCCGACGACCTTGTTGCCGGTCCGCGACGGCCACACCAGGTAAACGCCGACGGCCAGCACTACGACCAGCACGGCGGCCAGCGCCACCCGCAGCCAGCGGCTGCGGTCCGGGGACGGATTCGCGTAGGTCATGGTGACTTCGGCCTGATGATCAGTCGCTCGGAGATGTAGCCCTTGAGCATGTCGGAGAGGCTGTCGGGCAGCTTGCCCGGCTGGAAGTACGTGTCGAACAAGACTTCTGCGATCGGCGCAGGCGGCAGGCCGTACAGGTTGATCTGGAAGCCGGGACCCGAGCCGACAACCTCGCCGAGCGCCGTCGCATACGGCGGCAGCCGCTTGAGCGCCTCGCCGATGTGCTCGCGGCGCTCGAGAAGGTTGTCCAGTACCAGGTTCAGCTTCTCCAGTGCGGGTTTGAACTCTTTGCGGTTGTCGGCGACGAAGCCCGAAAGCTGCTCGGACACATCGTCGATACCCGCGATGAGGTTGCTCAGCGCTTGACGGCGCTCGTCGAGTGCGGCGAACAGCAGGTTGCCGTCGAGCACCAACTGGTTCACCTGGCCTGCGCGCTGCGCCAGCGTGTCCGACACCTTCTTGGCATGCACCAGCAGCTGTTCCAGCGCCTCGTCACGCTTGTTGATGCTGCGCGACAGCGCGGTGACTCCGTCGAGCGCATTGCGCAGCTGCGGCGTCGAGTCGCGCAGCGAGTCGGTGAGCGTCTGCAGCGCCTGTTCGAAGCGCGGCTTGTCCAACTCGCTGGCGTTCTGGCCGAGGTCCTGCAGCGCCGTATTGAGGGTGTACGGAGTCGTGGTGCGGCCTACCGGGATAACGGTGGAGTGCCCGCCGCCGCGCGGCGTGACCGCCAGCGACTTCTCGCCGAGCACCGTGTCGGTCTTGATGGCGACAAGAGACTGGTCGCCGACCTTGACGTCACGGTTCACGGTGAACGTCACCTTCGCCGTGTCACCGGCGAGCGCCACCCCGGTGACCTTGCCCACGTTGATACCCGACACATTGACGTCGTTGCCGGGCGAGATACCGCCTGCGTCGGTGAAATACGCCTCGAACGGCTTACCCTGCGGCCAGAACGGCAGGCTGGTGTAGCCGAACGACACCAGCACCAGGCACGCCACCAGGATGATACCGAAAACGCCTGTGCGCAGCGGGTTTCCGTCGTCGGGCCTAGCCATCCTCCGAGCACCTCCCCTTGGACGGATCCGGTGGCCCACCGAAGGGAACCAGAATGTCGCTGCCCGCGGGACCGTTGATCTTCAACCGCGTCGAGCAGTAGAAGATGTTGAAGAACGATCCGTACGCACCGAGTGCGTTGAGGCGCAGATAGTTTTCGGCGAGCGGCTCGATGACCTTGTTGATGTCCGCCTTCCGCACATCCATCCGGTCCGCCATCGGCCGGACGTTCTCGATCACGCCCTGGATCGGTCGACGTGACTGCTGCAGCATGTCGGTCAGGTCGTTCTCGGCGGACGCCAGCGGCGGGATGGCGCCGGCGATGGGATCGCGATTCTCGGCCAGGCCGGTGAGCAGCTTCTGAAGCTGGTCCACGCTGGCGTCGAACTGAGCGCCCTTCTCGTCGACGGTGCCGAGCACGGTGTTGAGGTTGTTGATCACCTCGCCGATGAGCTGGTCGCGCGCCGCGAGATTCTGGGTGAAGGCGCCGGTGGTCGACAGGAGACTGGACAGCGCGCCGCCCTGGCCCTGCAACAACTCCATGACTGCGCTGCTGACCTCGTTGATCTTGGCACCGTCGAGGCCCTTGAGGACTGGCTTCAGTCCGCCGAGGAGGGCATCCAGGTCGAGCGCGGGCTGTGTGTTCTCCCTCGGGATGGTGCTTCCCGGCGGGATCTTGCGCAATTCGCCTGGGCCTGCGGTGATCTCGAGATAGCGGTCGCCGACGAGGTTCTCGTAACGGACGGCCGCGCGCGTCGAGGTGTAGAGCTGATAGCGCTTGTCGACGTCGAAGGCCACATCGACGGTGTTGTCCGGGTTCAGCGTCACCGCGCCGACCGATCCCACCGGAACGCCGGAAATGCGCACATCCTGTCCGGCCTTCAGCCGTGCCGCGTCGGTGAACGTCGCGTGGTACTTGGTCTCCGCCGCGAACCGGAACTCACCGAACACCACCACCAGCATCGCCGCGACCAGAAGCATCGCGACGGTGAAGATGCCGACGTTGAGCACGGTCCGGTCACGCTTCATCAGTACTCATCCCTTTCCGCGAAGGCGCCGTTGAACAGGAACTGCGCGGTCGACGGTGCATCGAACTGCAATTCGGTGTTCGGCTGGTAAGGGACATACGCGTTATCGGTGACCAGGAATGGCGACTTGTACCAGGACCCGCCCAGCTGCTTGGTCGGAACGTTGGGCAGGCCACGGCAATTGGGACCACCGGAGGCGTTCACGATCGGCAGGCTCTCCGGGTAGGTGTACGCAGGCGAGCCGGGCAGGAAGTTCGACGACACGAACAGACCTGGCCGGGTGCCGCCGATGATCGGCGCGAAGAAGTCCACGGCCTGACCCGTGCCTTCCAGGATGCAGCCGAACTCGGGCGAGTAGTCGCCGGCCACCTTCAACGGCGCACGCAGCCGGTTGACGGCGGCGATGTAATCGTTCTCCGCCGGTTCGAGCGTCTCGGTGCCGTTGTTGGCCAGGCCGGTCGCCGCGAGCAGCGTCGCATTCAGATTGTCCTGCTCGTCGACGATGGTGTCGCTGATCGCGGGCACGTTGTCGAGGATCCGAGCCAGATCCGGGCCTGCGTCCCCGTAGATGTTCGCAACCACACCGGTCTTCTGGAAATCCTGCTGAAGCGTTGGAAGCTTCGGATTCAATTGCTGCAGATAGTAGTTCAGCCCGGCGAGCAGGGCGCCGAGATCGTCGCCGTGACCGCGCAGACCCTCCGCGAGTGCGCTCAGCGTCCCGTTGAGGTGCACCGGGTCGATCTTGTGCAGCACATCGGTCAACGTCTGAAAGAGCGTGTTGACCTCGAGCTGAACAGCGGACGCCTGCACCTGGGCGCCTGACCGCAGTGCGCTGCCCGAGGCTTCTCGGGCGGCACGAACTCGACCGACTTGGCACCGAAAACCGTTGTGCTGGCGATGCGGACCACCGCATTTGACGGGATGAAACGCAGCTCGTTGCTGTTGATCGCGAGCGTCAACTTCGCTTGATCGCCCGCGTACTCGATCGATTCGACCTCGCCGATCTGGATACCGCGGTACTTCACCTTGGCATCGCGGTCCATGACCAGACCGGCTCTGGGCGAGGTGACGGTGACCGTGTCGGTCGACGTGAACGCCGCCGTGTAGGCCAGGTAGGTGAACACGACGGCGGCGACGAGCAGAGCCGCGAGGATCGCGGCAGCGATCCTTACGTGGCTGCGCTTGGCGTCTCCGTCAGACATGGTCCCCCACCTATCCGGAAAGGTTGAAGTTACCGGACGCGCCGTAGACGGCGAGTGAGATGAACAGGGTGATGGTGACGACCACGATCAGCGACGTGCGGACGGCCTGACCGACCGCGATGCCGACGCCGACCGGGCCGCCGGAAGCGTTGTAGCCGTAGTAGGTGTGCACCAGCATCACCGCTATCGACATGACGATGGCCTGCAGAAACGACCACAAGAGGTCGGTCGGCACCAGGAACGTATTGAAGTAGTGGTCGTACAGGCCGGCCGACTGGTCGTTGATGAAGACCGTGGTGAACCGCGCAGCGAAGAACGCCGCCAACACCGACAGCGAGTACAGCGGAATGATCGCGACCATTCCGGCCATCAGCCGGGTGGAAACCAGGTACGACACCGAGTGCACGGCCATCGCTTCCACGGCGTCGATCTCCTCGGCGACCCGCATCGCGCCGAGCTGTGCGGTGGTGCCTGCGCCGATGGTGGCGGCCAACGCGATGCCCGCGATGACCGGCGCGACGATGCGCACATTCAAGAAGGCCGAAAGGAAACCGGTCAGCGCCTCGATGCCGATGTTGCCCAGCGACGAGTAGCCCTGCACGGCGATGACGCCGCCGGAGGCCAGGGTCAGGAACGCGGCGACGCCGACGGTGCCGCCGATCATCACCAGCGCCCCGGTGCCCATCGTCATTTCGGCGATGTTCCGGATCGTCTCCTTGCGGTAGCGGGTGAGCGCGTTGGGGATGTACCGGAATGTCTCGCCGTAGAACAGCGCCTGCTCGCCGATGGTGTCGACGGCCCGTGGCACCCCGCGGAAGAATCGGCGGAAGCGGAGTGTGACGTCGTAGCTCATCGACTGTCTCTTCTTCGCGCAAGCGCTCATCAGCGGACCAGCACTCTCACGCCGACCGCGGTCATGATGACGTTGATGACGAACAGACAGATGAAGGCGTAGACGACGGTTTCGTTGACGGCGGTGCCGACACCCTTCGGCCCGCCCTGCACGGTCAGGCCGCGGTAGCAGCCGACCAGCCCGGCCACCACACCGAACAGCAAAGCCTTCACCTCCGCGAGCACCAACTCGCCGAGGCCGGTGAGCACGGTCAGGCCGTTGATGAAGGCGCCGGGATTGACGCCCTGCAGGAACACCGAGAAGACGTAGCCGCCGGCCAGTCCGATCGCGCACACAAGACCGTTCAGCAGCAGCGCGACGACGGTGGACGCCAGCACGCGCGGCACGACGAGCCGCTGGATCGGGTCGATGCCCAGCACCCGCATCGCGTCGATCTCCTCGCGGATGGTGCGGGCGCCGAGGTCCGCGCAGATCGCGGTCGCGCCCGCTCCCGCCACCACCAGCACCGTCACGACGGGACCGAGCTGGGTGATGGTGCCGAAAGCCGTGCCCGCCCCGGACAGGTCGGCCGCACCGATCTCACGCAGAAGAATGTTGAGGGTGAAGGCCACCAGAACGGTGAACGGAATGGCGACGAGCAGGGTCGGGATCAGCGAAACCCGCGCGATCATCCACGTCTGGTCGAGGAATTCGCGGAACTGAAACGGCCGGCGGAAGATCTTGACGAACGTGTCGATGGACATTTCCACGAACCCGCCCACGGCCCGCGCCGGGACCGCAAGCTGTTCGAACAACCTCGGCTCCGTTCTCGGGGGCGGGGGTTTCACGAGATTGTCCGCCATGGCGAAGCTTCAGAAACCGCTTGCCATGGCGACTTTTCCACCCCTGCGTCGCGCACAACTCTTAGTGAGCCGGATCATACTAACTAGAACATGTTCGCACTGTCAAAGGCCGCGTATTGAGACAATAATGCAGCTTATGTCCAGGTCAGACAGGGTGTGACCCAGGTCATTCTGAAACGTGTTCTAGCTGTGTACAGCCCGTTGCCCACAGCGGCCTCTTAGGAATTTCCCATCAGGCCGGTGGCTGAGAATCCCCGCTCGAGGTCACGGCCAGCAAAGAACTCACGCAGCGTCCCGCTCAGCTCGGCAGGCACCCATGCGCTGCCGTCCGCCGTGAATTGCTGCTCGACGGTCGGCGCCGCCACCAGCGTCACCGTCGGTCCGTACACGATGAACACCTGACCGCTGACGCCGTCGGACGCGGGCGACGCGAGGAAGCGAACGAGCGAGACCACGTGCTCCGGCGAAAGGCTGTCGGTCTCACCCTCGGCCAGTTCCGGTGCGTCCCCGAACACGTCGGCCGTCATGGCGGTCCTGGCCCGCGGACAGATGGCGTTCGCCCGCACCCCGTAGCGCTCGAGAGCACGGGCGGCCGTCAACGTCAGTGCGGTGATGCCCGCCTTCGCCGCGCCGTAGTTGGCCTGCCCCACCGGACCCACCAGTCCGGCTTCCGACGACGTGTTGATGATTCGCCCGTAGACCGAACCGTCGCCCTCCTTGGCCTTGGCGCGCCAGTAGGTCGCCGCGTTGCGGGTCAACAGGAAGTGCCCGCGCAGGTGCACCGCGATGACGGCGTCCCAGTCCTCGTCGGACATGTTGAACAGCATCTTGTCGCGGGTGATGCCCGCGTTGTTGACCACGATGTCGAGCCCACCGAGACCTTCGGCGGTGGCGACGAGCTCGTCGGCGGTGGCGCGCGGCACTGATGTCACCGGCGACCGCGACGGCCTTCGAACCGGCCGCGACGATCTCGTCGAAGACGTCGGAGCGGTCCAGCGCCGCGGCCATGTCGTTGACCACGATCGTGGCGCCCGAACGGGCGAGGCCGATCGCCTCCGCCCGGCCCAGGCCTGCGGCCGCGCCGGTCACCACCGCGACTCGGCCGGAAAGATCGGTCAGGTCGTCCTGTTGTGCGCTCACTTAATGAATACCTCTAGTCCTTGCGAAGCAACGCGGCACGCGGGCATTCGGCAATCGACTGCTCGGCCAGGTCCTCCTGGTCGGCGGCCACCGGATCCTGCTTCACCACCGCGTAATCCTCGTCGTCCAGATCGAATAGGTCAGGTGCGATTCCCACGCAGACGGCGTTACCTTCACACCGATCGCGGTCGACTTCAACTCGCACGACAACCTCCTTGCACTCAGCTCCGACGGGCTGTTCCCGGGCAGCAACCACAATACGACCAGGTCGACAAGCTGCTGGCGGGAACCGTCGCTGGACCCCAAGACTAGAACGTGTTACAACCGGGGTGGCAGATTGGGTCTGCTTCTTCAGATGTTTGCGACGTTAAGGACGAAGCGATGCGGATCGGCTACACCCCCGAGCAAGAGGAGTTGCGCCGCGAGCTGCGCGCCTACTTCACCAAGCTCATGACACCCGAGCGTGCCGAGGCACTCGCGTCCAACGACGGTGAGATGGGGCGCGGCACCGTCTACCGCGACACCGTCGCGCAGATGGGCAAGGACGGCTGGCTCACCCTGTCGTGGCCCAAGGAGTTCGGTGGTCAGGCACGCAAGCCGATGGACGGCCTGATCTTCAACGACGAGGCCTCGATCGCGAACGTGCCGGTTCCGTTCCTGACGATCAACAGCGTGGCGCCGACGATCATGGCGTTCGGCACCGACGAGCAGAAGAAGTTCTTCCTGCCCAAGATCGCCGCGGGTGAACTGCACTTCTCGATCGGCTACTCGGAGCCCGGTGCGGGCACCGACCTGGCCGCCCTGCGCACCACCGCGGTTCGCGACGGCGACGACTACGTCATCAACGGCCAGAAGATGTGGACCAGCCTGATCGCCTACGCCGACTACGTATGGCTGGCGGTGCGCACCAACCCCGAGGCCAAGAAGCACCGGGGCATCTCGATGCTCATCGTGCCGACCACCGCCGAAGGCTTCTCGTGGACGCCGGTGCACACGATGTCGGGCGTCGACACCAGCGCCACCTATTACCAAGACGTCCGCGTGCCCGCCTCCAGCCTTGTCGGCGAGGAGAATGCCGGCTGGAAGCTGGTGACCAACCAACTCAACCATGAACGCGTCGCGCTCGTCTCGGCACAGCCGATCTTCGCAGCGCTCAACGGTGTTCGCGAGTGGGCGCAGAACACCAAGGACGTGCACGGCAACCGGCTCATCGACTCCGAATGGGTGCAGCTCAACCTCGCTCGCGTGCACGCCAAGGCGGAGGTGCTCAAGCTGATCAACTGGGAACTGGCCTCCACCGAGGACGCCGCACCGTCGCCGGCCGATGCGTCCGCGGCGAAGGTGTACGGCACCGAGCTGGCCACCGAGGCCTACCGGCTGCTGATGGAGGTGCTCGGCACCGCCGCAACGGTGCGCACCGACTCCCCCGGCGCCCTGCTGCGCGGCCGCATCGAGCGGATGCACCGGTCGTGTCTGATCCTCACGTTCGGCGGCGGCACCAACGAGATTCAGCGCGACATCATCGGCATGGTCGCGCTCGGCCTGCCCCGAGTGAACCGGTAAGGACGTTCGACATGGATTTCACGACGACCGAAGCCGCCGACGACCTCGGCGGGCTGGTGCGCACCATCACCGAGTCGGTGTGCACGCCGGAACGCCAGCGTCAGCTCGACGAGCTGGACGAACGCTTCGACAGCGAGCTGTGGACCAAGCTCAAGGACGCCGACATCCTGTCCACTACGGCGCCAGAGTCGCTGGGCGGCGGGGGTTTCGGCGTGCTGGAGCAGGTCGCGGTGCTCGTCGCGCTCGGCAGGCAGATGGCCGCGGTGCCCTATCTCGAGTCAGCCGTGCTCGCCGCGGGTGCTCTCGCGAAGTTCGGCGCCGACGAACAGCAGAAGACATGGGCGGTGCCTGCGGTCAACGGCGACAAGATCGTCGCGGTGGCACTCGACGGCGAAATGGGTGAGGGTCCCGTCCAGGCGACTGCCAACGGTGACGGCTACCGGCTCACCGGGACCAGGACGCAGGTGTTCTACGGACCGATCGCCGACGCGTTCCTGGTGCCCGCCGAAACCGATTCGGGCACCAAGATCTTCGTGGTGGCGAAGGACGACGCAGGCGCAACGGTCTCGTCGCTCGACACCACCGGCCACGGCAGTGTCGGGCACCTGGAATGCCACGGCGTCGAACTCGGGGCCGACAGGGTCATCGGGGGCGACGAGGTCGTCTCGTGGTTGACCACGCACGCCACGTTGGGCCGCAGTGCATTTCAGCTCGGTGTGGTCGAACGGGCGCTGGAGCTGACCGCCGAGTATGCGCGCGAACGCGAGCAGTTCGACCGGCCGATCGGCAGCTTCCAGGCGGTCTCATCTCGGTTGGCCGACGGCTACATCGACATCAAGGGCCTGCGGCTGACCGTGACGCAGGCGGCATGGCGGCTGTCGGAGGATCTGCCCGCCGAGGTGGATGTGAACACGGCGGCGTTCTGGGCGGCCGAGGCGGGCCACCGCGTCGCACACACGACGGTGCACGTGCACGGAGGCGTGGGCATCGACACCGACCATCCCGTGCACCGCTACTTCCTGGCGGCCAAGCAGACCGAGTTCGCGGTCGGCGGCGCCACCGGGCAGCTGTTGCACATCGGTCGGGAACTGGCTGACGCACCAGCTTGAATCCGGCGACCGGGAGTGAGCTTCCCACCGTAACCTCGCTGATCACACCGCTGATCGACGTCGACGATCGCGGTGTGCACTTCGAAGAGTCGTTCACCTCGTGGCGCGACCACATCCAGCAGAGCGCTGCGGTGGCTGCGGCCCTTCGCGCGCGGATGGACCCCGAGCGGCCGCCGCATGTGGGCGTGTTGCTGCAGAACACGCCGTTCTTCTCGTCGTTGCTCGTCGCCGCGGGCCTGACGGGGATCGTGCCGGTGGGCCTCAACCCCATCCGCCGCGGCGCGGCACTGGAGCGCGATATCCGGCACGCGGATTGCCAAGTCGTTCTTGCCGATTCGGCGTCGGCCGCCGTGGTGGGCGACATCGACCACATCGACGTGGACTCACCGGCCTGGGCGGCCGAGGTTGCGGACACATCATGATGTCCCGGTGACGGCGCGTATGGCCGACCCCTCCGACACGTTCATGCTGATCTACACGTCGGGCACCAGCGGTGACCCCAAGGCGGTGATCTGCAGCCACGGCAAAGTCGCGATCGCCGGCGTGATGATGACCGAACGGTTCGGCCTCGGCGCCGACGACATCTGCTACGTGTCGATGCCGTTGTTCCACTCGAACGCGGTGCTGGTGGGCTGGGCGGTGTCACTGGCCTGTCAGGGCTCGATGGTGTTGCGGCGCAAGTTCTCTGCGTCGCAGTTCCTCCCCGATGTCCGGCGCTACGGGGCGACCTACGCCAACTACGTCGGGAAGCCGCTGTCGTATGTGCTCGCAACACCGGAACGTCCCGATGACGGCGACAACCCGCTGAGGGCGGTGTACGGGAACGAGGGCGCGCCGGCCGACGTCGACCGGTTCGCGCACAGGTTCAACACCCTCGTCGTCGACGGATTCGGCTCCACCGAGGGCGGGGTCGCGATCGGTCGGACGCCGGACACCCCGGCTGGCGCGTTGGGCCCGCTGCCAGAGGGGACCGAGATCGTCGACGTGGACACCGGCGAGCCGTGTCCGCCCGGTGTCACGGGTGAGATCGTGAACACAACGGGGGCTGGACGTTTCGAGGGTTACTACAAAGACCCCGATGCCGATGCGGAACGCATGCGTGGCGGCGTGTACCACAGCGGCGACCTGGGATACCGCGACGAGAACGGCTACGTGTACTTCGCCGGCCGGCTGGGCGACTGGATGCGGGTCGACGGTGAGAACCTCGGCTCGGCGCCCATCGAGCGGGTGCTGCTGCGCCATCCCGATGTGGTCGAGGTGGCGGTGTATGGGATCCCGGCGCCCGACGTCGGCGATCAGATCATGGCGGCGCTGCTGCTGGCGGACGGCGCCACCTTCGATGTCGACGCGTTCCGCGAGTTCCTGACCGAGCAGCCGGACCTCGGTCCCAAACAATGGCCCGCGTTCGTGCGGATTGCCGCCGAGCTGCCACGGACCGAATCGTTCAAGGTCATCAAACGCCAGCTCGCGGCGCAGGGGACCACCTGCGAAGACGCGGTGTGGCCCATTCGGCGGTAACGTCGGTTGAGTGGGCTACCGCGACTTCCCACCTCCGCCGCACCTGCGCGAACTCGTCGAATGCGCGTGGGTGGTGGACGGACCGCCTGAACCGGTCCGTGTTATCCCCGATGGCTGCATGGACCTCATCAGAATGTCGGGCCGCATCGTCGTCGCCGGTCCGGACACCACCGCGTTCGTCAGTCCACGAGGTCGAGAAGCGTTCGCCGGCTTGCGGTTTCGGCCGGGTGCCCTGCCCCGGCTGCTCGGCGTTCCCGCAGCTGAGCTGCGCAACGACCGCGTGCCTCTGACGGATCTTGGCGTCATGTGTCCGCGGGACCGCTCGCTGGTCGAGCTGGCCACCGCCCTGGCATCCGACGATCCGGCGAAGGAGACGGCGCCGTGGTCGCTTCGGCAGCTGAGCCACATCACCGCCAGCCTCGAAAATGGTTCCGCCGTAACCGAAGTGGCACACCGCGTCGGTTGGTCGAGCCGCACCCTACAGCGTCAGTGCACTGCGGTGTACGGTTACGGGCCCGCGACGCTGCGGCGCATCCTGCGATTCCGCCGTGCGGTCCGGCTCCTGGACGATGGCACACCAACGGCGGACGTGGCGGCGACGGCCGGCTACGCCGACCAGCCTCACCTGCACCGCGAAGTCCGTGACCTCGCCGGTATATCCCTCGCGACGCTGCGTCAGGGCAGCGGGCAGAAGAGGTCGACCGATGTGCCGTCGGGATCGGTGACGGTCGCGTAGCGCTGACCCCACGGGGCGTCGAAAGGCTTCAGCGCGCCGGAATGCCCGGCGGCCGTGATCTTCTCGAACAGCGCGTCGACGTCCGCCGGGTCGCTCACCCCGAACGCGATTGCCAGTCGGCCCTGTTGCGTCGGCGGAGTCCAACCCGGGTGCATGCCCGCGATGATCTCTTCGTCGTCGAAGGCCAGCTTGTTGCCCCCGGGCAGCTCGACCTCGACATGGGGGCCGTCCGGTTCGGGAACGTCAAGGCCCAGTAGCCGGTAGAAGTCGAGCGCGCGATGCAGGTCTTTGGTCGCGATCTCCACGACTGTCGATGTGACTCGAATGTCCATATCTGCACGGTAGGTCGGCCGGCCCTGCCGCGTCATGAACAAATCGGACACGGCCACCAGCTGATCGGGGGCAAACTTGTCCGCCTATCGAAGTTAGCTTGCGGTCGTGGAGATGAACAACCTGCCCGGGTTTGAGGCGTGGAACGAGGGAGCCACCAGCACGGTCGAGCGACGGCGCTAACTTTCCCGGATGTCGTCCAGTTTGCGGGTTGCTTCCTCGAACCCTTGAACCAACTCGGCGATGATGTCGGCGACCGGCCGGATCTCGTTCATCCGGCCGACGATCTGGCCGACCGGCATGGCGACGGCCGTCGGGTCCGTCGACTCGCTCATGCGCTGGTGCGCCTCGCTGACGAGGATGTTCTGCAGCGGCATCGGCAACGGCTCGGGCGCATCCGGCGCATCCCAGGCATCTGTCCACCGGCTCTTCAGCAGCCGCGCGGGCTTGCCGGTGTAAATGCGCCGACGCACGGTGTCACTCGATGTCGCGGAAAGCAGCGCCTGCTGGATCACCGACGTGCCGGCAGCGGTGCGGACGCCGAGGTCGTACTCCGCCGAGGTCAGGAACGCCGATCCCATCCATACGCCCTGAGCGCCGAGCGCGAGCGCGGCCGCGACCTGGCGCCCGGTTCCGATTCCGCCCGCGGCGAGCACCGGGGCCCGACCATCAAGGGCGTCAACGATTTCCGGCCACAGCACCATCGAGCCGATCTCACCCGTGTGCCCGCCTGCCTCGTGTCCCTGCGCGACGACGATGTCCACGCCGTTGTCGACGTGGCGCTGCGCGTGTTTGGCGCTGCCCGCCAGCGCGGCAACCGGGACGCCTGCCCCATGGACCTGGTCGATGACATCCTTCGGCGGCGAGCCGAGCGCATTGGCGATCAACTTGATCGGATGCTTGAGTGCCACCTCGACGTGTGACCGGGCCACCGAATGCAGCCAGCCGAGCACGCCCGCGGAGCGCTCCTCGTCGTCGGGCAACGGCGGCACCCCGAGGTCGGCGAGCGTCTTGTCGACGAACTCGCGATGCGCCTGCGGGATCAGCTTGTTGATATCGGCGGACGTGCCCTCGGTCGGAATCTTGGCGGGCATGACGACGTCGACACCGTAGGGCTTGCCGTCGGTGTTCTCGTCCATCCAGTTCAGGACGCGCTCGAGGTCGTCGGGGTCGTTGAACCGTACACAGCCGAGCACGCCGAGACCGCCCGCCTTGCTGACCGCGGCTGCCACCTTCTCCGACGGGGTGAAGACGAAGATCGGGTAGGTGATGCCGAAGCGGTCACACAGTTCGGTGTGCATCAGGACGGTGCCCCAGCGTGTTTGGCGTGCGCGTCGTCGGCCGGACGCTCCTCGGTGGTGTCCTTGGCCCAGCGGTAGTCGGGCTTGCCGGCCGGAGTGCGATGGATCTCGTCGACCCACCAAACCTTGCGCGGCACTTTGTAACCCGCGATCTCCTGACGCACGAACGTGTCGAGCTCTGCCAGCGTCGGATTGGTGCCCGGACGGCGGTGCACTACCGCGGCGACGCAGTTGCCGTAGCGCTCGTCTGGCACGCCGACCACCAGCGCGTCGAAGACGTCGGGGTGGCCCTTGAGCGCGGCCTCGACTTCCTCGGGGTAGATCTTCTCGCCACCGCTGTTGATCGACTGCGACCCGCGGCCAAGCATCGTGACACTGCCGTCCGCGTCGACTTCGGCGTAGTCGCCGGGGATCGCATAGCGGACACCGTTGAAGGTCTTGAAGGTCTCGGCGGTCTTCTTCTCGTCCTTGTAATAGCCGACCGGGATGTTGCCCTTCTTCGCGATCAGCCCGCGAACACCGGAGCCGGGTTTGACCTCATTGCCATCCTCGTCGAGAACAACTGTGCGGTGGTCGATCGTCACACGCGGGCCGCCGGTGTGCGACTGACCTTTGGCCACGATGCTGGTGCCCCCGAAACCGGTTTCGGAGGACCCGATGGAATCGGTGATGATCCGCTCCGGCAGCAGTTCGAGGAACTTCTCCTTGATGCTCGTGGAGAACAACGCGGCCGTACTCGCCAACAGGAACAAGCTCGAAAGGTCGGGCTTGTGGCCGGCATCGTGCAACGTGGTCAACGCGTCAAGCAACGGACGGGCCATCGCATCTCCGGTGAAGAACAGCAAGTTCACCTTGTGTTTTTCGATCGTTCGCCACACCTCGTCGGCGTCGAATTCCGGTGCCAGCACGGTGGTTTGGCCGGAGAAGACAGACATCCAGGTGGCCGACTGGGTGGCACCATGGATCATCGGCGGTATCGGATACCGGATCATCGGTGGGTTCTCCGCGGCAGCCTTGGCGAGGTCGTGCTCGCCGGAGACGAATTCACCAGTCGCGAAATCGGTGCCGCCGAACAGCACCCGGTAGATGTCCTCGTGGCGCCACATCACGCCCTTGGGGAAGCCGGTGGTGCCGCCGGTGTACAGGAGGTAGATGTCGTCGGCGCTGCGCTCGCCGAAGTCGCGTTCGGGCGAGCCTTCCTCGAGCGCCGCATAGAACTCGACGCCGCCGTAGCGCTGATAGTCGTCGTCGCTGCCGTCTTCGACCGACAGGATCGTTCTCACGTTCGGTGTCTCGGGCAGCACGTTGGCGACCCGGTCGGCGTACCGGCGTTCGTGCACCAACGCAACCATGTCGGAGTTCTCGAACAGATACTTCAGTTCGCCCTCGACGTAGCGGAAGTTGACGTTGACCAGGATGGCGCCTGCCTTGACGATGCCGAGCATCGCGATGACGATCTCGATGCGGTTGCGGCAGTACAGCCCGACCTTGTCGTCCTTCTTCACACCCTGGTCGATCAGGTAGTGCGCGAGCCGGTTGGCCTTCTCTTCCAGCTGCGCGTAGGTCAACTGGTCATCGCCGCAGATCAGGGCGACGCGGTCTGGCACGGCATCGATGGCGTGCTCGGCGAGGTCTGCGATATTCAGGGCCACGAACACCAAACTAGAACGTGTTACATTTCGAGACAAGTCTGTGGCATCGATGCAGGAAGGCGGATATCAGTGAGCGAGCCCGAGAAAGGCCCCGACGCCCTCATTGAGCAGCGCGGACACACGCTGATCCTGACGCTCAACCGCCCGGAGGCGCGTAATGCGCTTTCCACCGAGATGCTCTCGATCATGGTCGAGGCCTGGGACCGCGTCGACAACGATCCCGAGATCAGGACCTGCATTTTGACCGGGGCGGGCGGCTACTTCTGCGCGGGCATGGACCTCAAGGCGGCGACGGCCAAACCGCCGGGCGACTCGTTCAAGGACGGCAGCTACGACCCGTCACGTATCGACGCCTTGCTGAAGGGGCGCCGGCTGACCAAGCCGCTGATCGCGGCCGTGGAGGGACCGGCCATCGCCGGTGGCACCGAGATCCTGCAGGGCACCGACATCCGCGTCGCAGGCGAGAGCGCCAAGTTCGGCATCTCCGAGGCCAAGTGGAGCCTGTACCCGATGGGCGGCTCCGCGGTGCGGTTGGTGCGCCAGATCCCGTACACCGTGGCGTGCGATCTGCTGCTGACCGGACGGCACATCACCGCGGCGGAGGCCAAGGAGATGGGACTGGTCGGATACGTCGTCCCGGACGGCTCGGCGCTGGAAAAGGCGCTGGAGATCGCCGAGGTGATCAACAACAACGGGCCGCTCGCGGTGCAGGCGATATTGAAGACCATTCACGAGACCGAAGGCATGCACGAGAACGACGCCTTCAAGATCGACACCAAGATCGGCATCGAGGTGTTCGTGTCCGACGACGCCAAGGAAGGCCCGCTGGCGTTCAAGGAGAAGCGCGCGCCCAACTTCAAGATGAAGTAAGCGATCGTCCATCACACTCGATGGCATGCACGACCTCGAAGAGGCGATCACCGAACGCCGGTCCACGCGCATGTTCCTGCGCGACAAGCTTGTGCCGCCAGACCTCGTCTACGAGGCGCTGACGCTCGCGATGCGGGCGCCGTCGAACTCGAACATCCAGCCGTGGCATCTCGTGCTGGCCTCCGGCCCGGCGAGGGACCGCCTCGTCGAGGCCTTGCTCGAGGTGGCTGCGGTCGAATCTCCGAGTGTGCCGGTGCTGCCGGAGGCCTTCGCGCATATGCGGCGCGATCTCGGCGCGCTGGTCTACGGGGCGATGGGCGTTTCCCGCCACGACTCCGAAGGGCGACGCATCGCCGTCCTGCGCAACTGGGAGTTCTTCCGGGCGCCCCTGGCCGGAATCGTCTGCATGCACCGCGATCTCGACCACGTCGACGCGCTGGGTGTGGGCATGTTCGTTCAGACACTGCTGCTCGCCTTGACGGCCCGGGGTCTGGGGACCTGCGTGCAGGTGTCGATCGCGGGCTACCCGGACGTCGTCCGTGAACAATTGAACATCGGCGAGGACATGCGGATCCTGTGCGGACTTGCGATCGGGTACCCGGATCCGGCGTTCCCCGGCAATACAATTCGGGTGCCGCGCAATCCCGTCGAAAAGAACGTGGTGTTCGTCGACAAGTGACACCCGCGCGAGCGTGCGTGTGCGCACGCCGGAGAGCCGCGAGCGTGCGCGGACTGTTGGGGTACAGCGGCGTGTCGGGCGACAGACACGCACGGTCGCGTTAGATGTTGAGCGGCTTCGTCGGGCTGAACTTCACCGGCATCCGCTCCAGGCCGCTGACGAAGTTGGCAGGGCGCAGCGGCAATTCGTCGTCGGAGGCCAGTCGCATGTCAGGCAGCCGCTTCAGCAGCCTCTCCTGCATCAACGAAAGCTCAAGGCGGGCCAGCTGATTGCCCAAACAGAAATGGGTGCCGAAACCGAACGCCAGATGGTTGTTGGGGAAGCGGGTGATGTCGAAGCGCTCCGGCTCGTCGAACACCTTCTCGTCGAAGTTGGCGGACTCGAAGAGCAAGATCATTTTCTCGCCCTCCTTTAGTTGGGTGCCGTGGAACTCGGTGTCGGCGGTGATGGTGCGGGCCATGTTCTTCACCGGGGCGGTCCAGCGCAGCATCTCTTCGATCGCGTTGGCCAGCAGATCCAGGTCGTCGATGAGCCGCTGGTGCTGATCGGGGTGGCGCAACAGCTGACGGGTGCCACCCGACAGCGTGTGCCGGGTGGTCTCGTCGCCGCCGATCAAGAGCAGCAGCACCTCGGTGACGATCTGGTGGTCTTCGAGCTTCTCCCCCTCGACCTCGGCGTGCACCAGGACGCTGACGAGATCGTCGGTCGGCTCGGTCTTGCGCGCGGTGATCATGCCCATCATGTACTCGGTGTACGCCGCGAACGCGTCCATCGTGACCTGCATCTTCTCGGGATCCGCGGTGCTGCTCAACGCGCCGACCAGGTCGTCGGACCAGCGCAGGAACATCTCGCGCTCATCGGGACGCACGCCGAGCATGTCGCCGATGACCGCCATCGGCAGCGGCGCGGCGAGATCCCAGACGAAGTCACACTCCCCGCGTTCGCACACCGCATCGATCAACGTGTCACACAGGGAAATGATCGATCCCTCAAGGTCTTTGACGCGCTTGCGGGTGAAACCGGAGTTGACGAGCTTACGCCGCAGCAGGTGTTGCGGGTCGTCCATCTCGATCATCATCTCGACGCCCGGCTGGTCGGGCCGGATGCCGCCCGCGTTGGAGAACAGCTCGGGATTGCGCTCTGCCTCGATCACGGCCGCGTACGAGGCGGCAGCGGCAAGCCCGTTTCGGTCCCGGAACACCGGCTCGTTCTCGCGCATCCACTTGTAGATGGAACGGGAGTCGCCGGCATAGAAGTCGCCGTCGGTCAGGTCAACGTCTGGTCTGGTCTGGGTCATGACTGCCTCCATCGGTTGATAAGGGAATCTAGACGACCCGTCAATAGGGTCATCTGCATTACCGTGATTCCGCATGGCGGCCAGCAGAGCTACCTTCGCCCTCGCCGTGCTCACAACGGCGCTGGCCCTCGCGGGATGCGGCAACTCGGACGACAAGTCCGCCGCCTCCGAGCAGTCGTCGCAGTCCAGCGCAGCCCCCGCCGCCTCCGGCATCGACGCGTGCAAGCTGATCAGCGCCGACGACATCACCAAGCTGCTCGGTAAGCCGGTCGACGGCAGGCCGCTGGGCACGGACCCCGAGATGCCGGCCTGCACCTGGGAGAACCGGGACACCTACGAGTCGGTCACCGTGGAGATCGGCAATCCCGGCACGGCAGTCAACGGCACTCTTCCGCCGCCCGAGCCCGGCTTCCCCGAGGTCGGCACAGCCGGTCCCGACGGAATGCGCTTACTCGCCAGCGGCATGGTCGAGTTCCCCGCGGGTGGGCGCTCGAACACCGTCCAGGTCGCCGTTCTCGCGCTGATGGGCCAGGACGCCGACAACGCGGCCGTCGACCTGGCCCGCAAGATCGGGTCCCAGCTGCCGCAGTAGCCGCACTACAGTGACGGGCATGCCTGAGTCCCAGCACACCATCGCCGGCACCGTGCTCACCATGCCGATCAGGGTCCGCAAGGCCGACGTGCACAGCGCGATGTTCTCCGTCGACGCGGACGCGGCGCAACGTCTCATCGACTACAGCGGGCTCAGGGTCTTCGAGCTCCGGCCGGGCCGCGCTGTGATCAATCTTCTTCTGACCCGGTTCGTTGACTGTGACCTCGGGCAGTACAACGAGTTCTCCTTCTGCGTGATGGTGCAGCCACCGGGATCGGACGTCCGCGGGCTGCGAGGGTTCGGCACGGCCGGCACCTTCGTGCACCGGATGACTGTCGACGGGGCTTTCACGCTGGAGGCGGGCAGACAGATCTGGGGCTACCCGAAGGTGCTGGCGGACTTCACCGTTCGAGACGGCAACCCGTTCGCGTTCGACGTCAGCGTCGACGGATCGCTTGTCGTCGAGATGGCGATCGGTCGCGGGCTGCCGGTGCCGATGCCGTCGCGTCCGCAATCGCTGCTCACCTACACCAACCTCGACGGCAAGACCCGCGAGACGGCCGCCGAACAGCTGTCGTCGGGATTCCGCGCCCGCATCGGAGGCGCCTCCATCAGGCTGGGCGATCACCCGATCGCCAAGGAGCTCGAATCGCTCGGGCTGCCCAAGAAGGCGTTCGCCTGCATGTCGATCGCCAACGCCGACATGACGTTCGGCGACGCCAGGGAGATCGGCTAGATCAAGGTCGCGAGTTCGCGGAGCTGCTCCGCATTGCGGCCGGTCACCAGCATCATCGTGACGCCGGCGGCCTCCCACACCTTGATCTGCTCGCGCACGTAGTCGAGGTCACCGACGATCGCGGCGTCGTCGACGAGCTCGTCGGGGATGACCGTTGCCGCTTCGTCCTTGCGGTCGGTACGGAACAGCGTCGTCACGTCGTCGACCACGTCGGCGTAGCCCATCCTGCGGTAGACGTCGGCGTGGAAGTTGGTGTCCTCGGCGCCCATTCCGCCCATGTAGAGCGCCAAATACGGCTTCATCGCGGCGAACGCGGCGGCGCGGTCGTCGGTGATGACGATGTTGGCCGTCGCGCAGATCTCGAAATCCTCGCGGCTGCGCCGTGCGCCTGGACGGGCGAAGCCCTCGTCGAGCCACTCGTTGTAGGTGTCGGCCATCCGCGGGGTGTAGAAGATCGGCAGCCAGCCGTCGCATATCTCGGCGGCCATCGCCACGTTCTTCGGGCCCTCGGCGCCGAGCATGATCGGGATATCGGCGCGCAGGGGGTGGGTGATCGGCTTGAGCGGCTTGCCCAACCCGGTGGTGCCCTCGCCCGCCAGCGGCAGCGGGTAGTGCGGGCCGTCGCTCGTCACCGGCTTCTCGCGCGCCCACACCTGCCGGATGATGTCGACGTATTCGCGGGTGCGGGCCAGCGGCTTCGGGAACTTCTGGCCGTACCAACCCTCGACCACCTGCGGTCCCGACACTCCCAGCCCGAGGATGTGGCGGCCGCCCGACAGATGATCCAAGGTCAGCGACGCCATCGCGCAGGCGGTCGGGGTGCGCGCGGAGAGCTGCACCACCGAGGTGCCCAGCCGGAGCCGGCTGGTCGCCGAACCCCACCAGGCCAGCGGTGTGAAGGCGTCACTGCCCCACGCCTCGGCGGTGAACACGGTGTCGAAGCCGGCCTCCTCGGCCGCGGCGACCAGTTCGGGCGCATTCGCGGGCGGCTGCGCACCCCAATATCCCAGTTGCAATCCGAGCTTCATTTAGACCGCCTTCCGACCCGTCCTTGAAACCATTCTTAGAACCTGTTCTACTCGATGCTGTGACCACCAGCCAAAGCAGCCCGGTGCAGATCGACACGCATCAGCCGCCCCTTTCGGCGCCGCTGAGACTGTCGTTCGACTACACCCGTTCAGTGGGACCCGTCCTCAGCCAGTTCTTCACCGCCCTGCGCGGGCGACGCATCGTCGGCGTGCGCGGTTCGGATGGTCGGGTGCATGTACCGCCTGCCGAGTACGACCCCGTCACTTACGACGAGCTGACCGAGATCGTACCGGTGGCCAGCGTCGGGACCGTGGTGTCTTGGTCATGGCAGCCCGCACCGCTGGAAGGCCAGCCGCTCGATCGGCCGTTCGCATGGGCGCTGGTCAAGCTCGACGGCGCCGACACCCCGCTGCTCCATGCGGTCGACGCGGGCTCGGCTGCGGAGATAAGCACCGGTGCCCGCGTGCACGTGCATTGGGTCGACGAACCTGTAGGCGCGATCACCGACATCGCCTACTTCGCGCTCGGCGACGAGGCGGAGGACGTGCCCGACGCGGCCGACGACCGCGACCCGGTGACGATGCTCGTCGTCCCCACCACGATCGAGATCCAGCACACGGCGTCACTTCCCGAGAGCGCGTTCCTGCGGGCGCTCGAGGAAGGCAAGTTGCTCGGCGCGCGCACCGGCAAGGGAGGCAAAGGTGTACTTCCCCGCCCGGGAGGCGGACCCCGCGACGGGCCAACAGCTCGACGAGTTCATCGAACTGCCGGACAAGGGCACCGTGACGACGTTCGCGATCATCAACATCCCGTTCGCGGGCCAGCGCATCAAGCCGCCGTATGTCGCGGCCTACGTGCTGCTCGACGGGGCGGACATCCCGTTCCTGCACCTGGTCACCGAGATCGACGCGGCCGATGTGCGGATGGGCATGCGGGTCGAGGCGGTGTGGAAACCCCGCGAGGAGTGGGGGCTCGGCATCGACAACATCGACTACTTCCGGCCGACGGGCGAGCCCGACGCCGACTACGAAACCTACAAGCACCACCAGTAAGGAACTTTGTGACTGACGTAGCTGTAGTCGGGTTCGCGCATGCTCCGCATGTGCGCCGCACCGAAGGCACCACCAACGGCGTCGAAATGCTGATGCCATGCTTCGCCGAGTTGTACGCAGATCTGGGTATCAAGCAGACCGACATCGGGTTCTGGTGCTCTGGTTCCTCGGATTACCTTGCCGGGCGGGCATTCTCGTTCCTGTCCGCGATCGACTCGATCGGCGCTGTTCCGCCGATCAACGAATCGCACGTGGAGATGGACGCCGCCTGGGCGCTCTACGAGGCCTACATCAAGATCTTGACCGGGTCGGTCGACACCGCACTCGTGTACGGCTTCGGCAAGTCCAGCGCAGGCGTGCTGCGTCGCGTGCTGGCGATGCAGACCGACCCGTACACGGTCGCGCCACTGGTGCCCGACGCCGTGTCGACGGCGGGCTTGCAGGCCCGGTTCGGACTGGACTCAGGCAAGTGGACCGCCGAGCAGATGGCGCAGGTGGCGCTGGACTCCTTCGCGGTTGCCGAGCGCACCGACTCGGAAAAGCCGGCTAAGAGCATTGACGAGCTGCTCGCCCGGCCGTACTTCGCAGATCCGTTGCGCCGCCACGACATTGCGCCGATCACCGACGGCGCGTCGGCGATCGTGCTGGCCGCGGGCGACCGGGCCCGCGAACTGCGGGAGAACCCGGCCTGGATCACCGGCATCGAACACCGCATCGAGACACCGGTGCTTGGCGCGCGCGACCTGACCACGTCGCCGTCAACGGCGGCGTCGGCCAAGGCCGCGACGGATGGCGACACCGGGTCGATCGACGTCGCCGAACTCTATGCGCCGTTCACCCATCAGCAGCTGATCCTGACCGAGGCCATCGGGCTGGGTGCCTCGACGAAGATCAACCCATCCGGTGGCGCGCTGGCCGCCAACCCGATGTTCTCGACGGGTCTGGAGCGCATCGGCTTTGCGGCCCGGCACATCTTCGACGGCTCCGCGCAGCGGGTGCTGGCGCACGCCACCAGCGGGGCTGCGCTGCAACAGAATCTGGTCGCGGTCATGGAAGGCGGAAGATACGTGCGAAGGCAGGCCTAGAGTCATGTCGACTTGCAGCCGTCCTCGGCACCGGGCAGACGAAGTACGTCGCCAAGCGCAAGGACGTGTCGATGAACGGCCTCGTGCGCGAGGCCATCGACAAGGCGCTCGCCGACTCCGGGTAGACGTTCGACGACATCGACGCCGTGGTGGTCGGCAAGGCACCCGACTTCTTCGAGGGCGTCATGATGCCCGAACTGTTCATGGCCGACGCGGTGGGCGCCACCGGCAAGCCGCTGATCCGGGTGCACACCGCAGGCTCGGTCGGCGGGTCGACCGCCATCGTCGCGGCCAGCCTGGTGCAGTCCGGCAAGTACAAGCGCGTACTGACGATGGCGTGGGAGAAGCAGTCCGAGTCCAATGCGATGTGGGCGCTGTCGATTCCGGTGCCGTTCACCAAGCCGGTCGGTGCGGGTGCGGGTGGCTACTTCGCCCCGCACGTGCGGTCCTACATCCGGCGCTCGGGTGCGCCGACGCACATCGGTGCGATGGTCGCGGTCAAGGACCGGCTGAACGGTGCGAAGAACCCGCTGGCCCACCTGCACCAGCCCGACATCACGCTGGAGAAGGTGATGGAGTCCCAGATGCTGTGGGACCCGATCCGTTTCGACGAGACCTGCCCCTCATCTGACGGCGCCTGCGCGCTGGTGATCGGCAACGAGGCAATCGCCGACGCGCGAGTGGCCGACGGCCATCCCGTCGCATGGATCCACGCCACCGCGCTGCGCACCGAACCGCTCGCCTACTCCGGGCGCGACCAGGTCAACCCGCAGGCCGGGCGCGACGCTTCAGCGGCGTTGTGGCGCGACGCGGGCATCAGCTCGCCGATCGACGAGATCGACGTCGCCGAGGTCTATGTGCCGTTCTCCTGGTTCGAACCGATGTGGCTGGAGAACCTCGGCTTCGCTCCGGAGGGCGAGGGCTGGAAGCTCACCGAAGCCGGCGAAACGGCGATCGGGGGGCGCATCCCGTTCAACCCGTCCGGCGGCGTGCTGTCGTCAAACCCCATCGGCGCATCGGGCATGATCCGGTTCGCGGAGGCGGCCATCCAGGTGATGGGCAAGGCGGGCGACCACCAGGTGGCGGGAGCCCGCAAGGCACTCGGTCACGCCTACGGTGGCGGCTCGCAGTATTACTCGATGTGGGTGGTAGGAGCAGACAAGCCATGAGTCGACTGACGAACGCTTGCGTGAGGAACCATCGATGATGCAGTACACGTGCAGTGTGGCCATGAGCGGGATCAACGATTTCGTCGAGATCGCCAGGACTGCCGAGGAACTCGGGTTCGACTCGATCGCGCTGCCGGACTCGATCTTCTACATGGAGCAGCAGTCGACGGACTACCCCTACACCCCCGACGGTTCGCGGATGTGGAACGCCGACACCGAGTGGGTGGATCCGCTGATCGCGGCAGGCGCCATGGGTGCGGTGACCTCGACGCTGCGGTTCTATACCAACGTGATGAAGCTAGGATCCCGCAACCCGCTGCTGCTGGCGCGCCAGGTGGGTTCGGTTGCCAACCTGACCAACAATCGATTCGGATTTGGCGTCGGAATCGGCTGGGCACCTGAGGAATTCGAGTGGTGCGGCGTTCCCTACCCCAAGCGGGGTAAGCGCGTCGACGAGATGATCGACGTGATCAAGCTTCTCCTCGACGGCGGCATGGTCGAATTCCATGGCGACTTCTACGATTTCGACAAGCTGCAGATGAGTCCAGGTCCGTCCAAGCCGGTGCCGTTCTACGTCGGCGGCCACACTGATGTGGCGCTGCGCCGGGCCGTGCGGATCGGCGACGGCTGGACGAGCGCGATGATGAAAGGCAAGCGAGATCGCGGAGACGATCGCGAAGCTCAAGGCGCTGCTGGCCGATGCGGGCCGGGCAGATGATCCGTTCGAATACCAGGTGGTGTGCATCGACAAGTTCGGGGTCGAGGGCCACCGCGAACTCGCCGAGTCAGGCGTCACCGACTACATCACGATTCCGTGGCTGTTGGAGGGGCTGGGCTTCGACGCCCCGCTCGAGCAGAAGAAGGACGCGATGAAGCGGTTCGCCGACACCTACATCCACTCGGGCTGGCAGGAGTGACGCGACTCGCCCGCGTACACCTCGCGGGCAAGCGCTCGCGCGAGGCGGCGGTGGCTCGCGACAAGGAAGCCTGGCTGGCGGTGTTCGCCGACGACGCCATCGTCGAAGATCCGATCGGGCCGTCGCACTTCGACCCGGAAGGCAAGGGGCACAGGGGCAAAGAGGCGATCGCGAAGTTCTACGACATGGCGATCGCTCCGAGCGAGCTGACCTTCAACTTCGAAAAGACCTACCAGTGCGGCGACGAGGAAGCCAACGTCGGCAATATCGTCATCCGGTCGAGCGGGTACGAGGTCGTCGCCGAGGGGGTGTTCACTTACCGGGTGAACGACGACGGCCAGATCGTCGCGCTGCGCGCCTACTGGGAGCTCGACGCCGCCACCAAGAGCGCCCGCAAGATCTAGGGCGTTCCCGGCTCGGTGATCTCCCGCAACCCGTCCACATAGCGCCGGGCCAGGTCTTTATATGCCGCGGGGTTGGAGTCCACCCAGATTTGTGCACCGGTGCCCGCAACCGGACCCCTGATCTTGGCAGGCACGCCGGCGGCGACGACTTCGTCGGGGATCTTCGTGCCGCCGACCACCAGAGAATGCGCGGCTATCAGGCTGCGCGAGCCGATCACGGCGCCGTCGAGCACCGTCGAGTGGTTGGCGATCACCGCCTCGGCACCGATGTGCACGCCGTGGATCACGCAGCTGTGGGCGACCGTCGCCCCCGGCCCGACGTCGACGGGAATGCCTGGCGGGGCGTGCAGCACGCAGCAGTCCTGCACGTTGGCACCCTCACGGACGATGATGGGGGCGAAGTCGCCACGGAGTACCGCGTTGAACCACACCGAGGCGCCTGCTTCGACGCGAACGTCGCCGACCAGCGTCGCAGTGGGTGCGATGAATGCTCCCGGATCGACCGTCGGCGAGCGGCCCTCGAAGGTGAACAGCGGCATTGTCTAGATATACCGCAGGTAGATGGCGTTTACCTTGCGCGGCGAACGGGAAAAACTGTAACGTGTTCTAGTTAGAGAGCAAGGACAGGAGGCGCGAAGTGACGGCTGACACAGCCCACGGCGGCATTCGCGAAATCGACACGGGTGCGCTGCCGGACCGGTACGCACGCGGTTGGCACTGCCTCGGCCCGGTGAAGGACTACCTCGACGGCAAGCCGCACGGCGTCGAGATCTTCGGCACCATGCTGGTGGTATTCGCCGATTCGCAGGGCGACGTCAAGATCCTCGACGGGTACTGCAGGCACATGGGCGGAAACCTGTCGCAAGGCACCATCAAGGGCGACGAGGTGGCCTGCCCGTTCCACGACTGGCGCTGGGGCGGTGATGGCAAGTGCAAGCTGGTGCCGTACGCCAAGCGCACGCCGCGAATGGCCCGCACCCGCGCATGGACCACCGACGTGCGCGGCGGGCTGCTGTTCGTCTGGCACGACCATGAGGGCAACCCGCCCCAACCAGAGGTGCGAGTCCCTGACATCCCGGAGTTCGCCGACGACGGGTGGACCGACTGGCGGTGGAACACGATGCTCATCGAGGGCTCCAACTGCCGCGAGATCATCGACAACGTCACCGACATGGCGCATTTCTTCTATATCCACTTCGGCCTGCCGACGTACTTCAAGAATGTCTTCGAAGGCCATATCGCGTCGCAGTATCTGCACAACGTCGGTCGTCCGGACATCAACGACCTGGGCACCTCCTACGGCGAAGCGCACCTGGACTCCGAGGCCAGCTACTTCGGGCCGTCGTTCATGATCAACTGGCTGCACAACAACTATGGCGGTTTCAAGGCCGAGTCGATCCTGATCAACTGCCACTACCCGGTCAGCCAGGATTCGTTCGTGCTGCAGTGGGGCGTCATCGTCGAGAAGCCCAAGGGCGTTGACGAGGAGACCACCGAGAAGCTGGCCCGGGTGTTCACCGAAGGCGTCAGCAAGGGCTTCCTGCAGGACGTCGAAATCTGGAAGCACAAGACCCGCATCGACAATCCGCTGCTGGTCGAGGAGGACGGCGCCGTGTACCAGATGCGGCGTTGGTATCAGCAGTTTTATGTCGACGTCGCCGACGTGTCACCGGATATGACCGACCGCTTCGAGATCGAGGTCGACACGACCGCCGCCAACGAGAAGTGGCACGTCGAGGTGGAAGAGAACCTGAAGCACCAGGCCGAAGAGAAGGAAAAGGCCGAACAGCCAGCCAAACAGCCATCGTCATGAGTTCCCGCGACGAGCAGGACGTACCGGACGTCGATCGCCTGGCACGGTCGATGCTGGCCCTGCACGGCGCACACGACGACGACGACCACCATCACGGCGACGACGGTCCGGGCGGCGGATCTTGGTCCAAGGCACCGAGTTTCACATCCGATCCCGACCGGGCGGCCGCCGTGCGCGAGGCAACGCGGCGGGACCGGGAGCGCTACCTGAACTCGGGTCTGGTGTCCGTCGACTGCCGGTTCTGCCATGTGTCGGTCAGCGTCAAGAAGCTGGGCCCCGCGCACACGTCGGTGCAGTGGAACTCCGAAGCGGCGCGACGTTGCGCCTTCTTCGCCGAGGTGCGGGAGTCCGGCGGCGAGCCGGCCCGCGCCCGCTCCTGCCCGAAGCTGGCCGACAGCATCAAACACGCGGTGGCGGAAGGTGTTCTTGAGGAAGGATCGAGCGCCCCGTCACCAGGTGACGGCTAGTTACAGCCCCTTGAAGCGCTCCTTGACCGCTTCGGCGGTTAGCCCGTAATCCTCTAGCGAGTACGTGTGCTTGGGCGCGCGCGGACCTTGCTTGCTCTCGGCATCGCTCGCTTCCATGGCGGCGCGGGCATCGTCGGTCACCTCGATGCCGAAGTGCCGGTAGATCTTCTCGACCGTGCGGATCGGATCGTCGATCAATTCAAAGTAGTCCATGTCGTAGAACTGGGCCGGATCGTGCTTGGCCCGTTCGGTGTTGAACAACTCCAGACCCCGCGACCATGTCTCCATCGCGTCCTGTCCGATCAATTCTCCACTGAAGCTGTTGGACCAGCCCTCGGTGGTGTGTTGAGCCAACGAGCACATCGACGCCATGATCGTCTCCACCGGCCGGTGGCACTGCACAACCAACGCATCCGGGTAGGCGGTCATCAACGCGTCGAGTGCGAACAGGTGGCTGGGGTTCTTCAGCACCCAGCGCTTCTCGGGCTCGTTGAGTCCGATCAGCTGAAGGTTCTTGCGGTGTCGCTGGTATGGCTTGATCCAGTCACGCCCCGCCAGCCACTGCGAGTACGTCGGCAGGTGCGCCAGCGTCTCGTAGGACACCGAGTGCAGCGACTGGCGCAACAGCTGCCAGCACTCCTCGACCTCGTCGGCGGTCATGAAGTGCAGACCGGTGTACTCCGGGTTCTCGTTGTGCGCCTGCGTGAACCGGGCATCGAGCTCACGGAAAACCGGGTTCTCCGACCAGGTTTCGCGCGGCGGGCGCGGCTGCGGGAACTCGGCCAGCCACAATTCGAGGCCCTGGTGTCGCGGGTCGGAGCTCATCAGCCGGTGTAAAGCCGTGGTTCCGGTGCGCGGCAGCCCGGTGACGAAGATCGGCCGTTCGATTGTCACGTCCGCGTGCTGCGGGTACTGCTTCCATGCCGCCTCGGACATCAACCGCGCGACCAGCGCATTGCGGACGAAGAAGCGGTTCATCTTGCTGCCGATCTCGGTGAGGTCGGCGTCGCGCCGGTAGGACTCGAGCAGCACGCCGAGCGCCTCGCGATAGTCGTCGTCATCGGAGCCGAAGTCGTCGAGCCCGCACGCCTTGGTCGCAGAGGCGTGCAGCTCGTCGACGGTTCCGGGATCGGTGCGGGCGGTAGACATTACGCCTTGTACTCCCCGCAGTTCACGTCCAGCGCCTGGCCGGTGATGCCGCTGGACAGGTCGCTGGCCATGAAGAGGATGGCCGAGGCCACCTCGTCCTCCGTCGGCAGCCGCTTGAGGTCGCTGTTCACTGCGGCCGCCTTGTAGATCTCGTCGACCGTGGTGCCGTACTTGCCGGCCTGGTGCTCGAAGTAGCCCTGCAGCGTGCCGCCCCAGATATAGCCGGGCAGAACAGAGTTCACCCGGATCCCTTGTTCACCCAGCTCGGTGGCCAGTGACTGGGACATGGCCAGCAGGGCGGACTTCGCCATCTTGTAGGCGCCATACTTGGCCTGCGAATGGCGCACGACCATCGAGTTGACGTTGACGATCGATCCGTTCGCCTCCGCCAGCGCCGGGGTGAAGCCCTGGATCATCCGCAGTGCACCGAATGCTGTCAGCTCGATCGCGTCGCGCATGTGGTCGAAGGCTGGTGTTGGCCAATGGTCTCATCGACGGCACCCGAAAGGCGTTGTTGATGAGCACGTCCACCTTGCCGTAGGCCTTGAGCGTCTCGTCGACAAGATTGTTTACCTGTGCCTCGTCGGTGATGTCGGTACCGATCGAAACTGCGCGGCGACCCATGTCGGTGATCTGTTTGGCGACGTCGTCGAGGCGCTCGACGGTCCTGGCCGCCAGCACCAGATCCGCGCCTGCCTCCGCACATCGCCGCGCCAGTGTGGTCCCCAGTGCCGGACCGACACCGCTGATGACCACCACTTTGTCTTTGAGCATCACGCAACCATCCTGTCGCCAATCTGCTTCTGACGCAGCGCGATCCGCGCGCGCCAGTCCTCATCGGAGATCTTGTTCGACTCGTAGTACGGTAGCGCGGCCGCCACCTTGTCGATATCGAGCAGCTCGACGGTGGGCCCGTCGGCCTCGGTGAGCTCACGCGACAGACGCTGCCAGCGGAACTGCAGATACCCCTTGCGGTGGCCGAGCGTCTCGACCCAGTTCGTGACGCCCGGATTCGTATCGGCTACCACGATCCGGATCTTTCCGTCCGGATCCGCTTGTGCCTGAGTGCCGTTCAGCGACGTCTGGTGATTGATGTAGTCCAGCGAGATGTACCAGAGGCTGCCGAGTTGGAAGCCGAGATACGGTGCGTCGGTGACCGGCAGCGTGATGATCAGGGCCTGATCCGGGGTCATGTCGAAGTGCCCGACCGACGAGTACTGGGTGGCCAGCCCTCCCGGGGTGAGGCGGGGCGCCACCATCGTGTTCACCGGCAGCGTGTTGTAGAACCACTGCGGGAACTGCAGCCAGGTCTTCACCCGTTGCACGAGTTGCTTTCCGGCGACCGCGTATCGCTTCTCGATCAGTTCGCGGGTCAGTGGTGGCGGCGCGGTGCCTGCGTTGTCGGTCCTTGCGATGCTGATGTAGCCACGCCGCGCGGACCAGTCGTTGTACACCTCGCGAACCAGCAACTGCGACGGGCTGTTCGGCGTCACTCGCCACTCGAAGGTGCCGTCGGCTGCGATGTCGAGCTCGCGGTCGTCGAACGCCGCCTGACTGACGGGCACGTTGTCGTCGGTGTACTCGCCGCCGAGCATCTGAAAGCTCAGATCCGTTGTGGTGCCGCGGTTGCCGGTGACGACGTATTCGTGGCCGGGGAGCACGCGGGTGCCGAAGTAGAGCGTGTCCGGGTTGTCGAGGCCCATTTTGGTGAACGGGCCGGTGCCCGACTGCATGAAGGGGTGGTCGCGGTCGTAGTCGAAAGCCAGGTGGGTGCAGCCGGCGATGCAGCCGGCCAGATACTGCAGGCCTTCCAGCAGATCGGCCTCGGATTCGATGAAGGGAGCGGCGGCGACCAATCGCTCGGCCTCGGCGATCGCGTCGGTAAGTGGCTGGGAGTACACCCCTAGAAACTAGAACGTGTTCTCATTCTCGTCAACGTGCGGCCGCGACTTTCTGTTCGATATTTGGAACAGCAAGGTACATTTCTGACATGCCGATCCGCCAGTCGTCCGGCCGGGCGTCCCCGCCGACCGAACGCGTGGTCGCCGTTCTCGACTTCCTCGCCCGCCACCCGCACGACCGTTTCGGGGTGTCGGAGCTGGCCCGTCGACTCGGCCTGAGCAAGCCGACCTGTCTCGGCATCGTCACCACGCTGACCGATTCCGATTACTTGGTGCGCGACTCGAAGGACAAGACCTATCGACTGGGGCCGGCACTGATCTCCCTGGGTCACACCGCGCAGGAATCGCTGCGAGTGGACCCCGCCGCGAGGGCGGAGTTGCGCAGGCTGTCGACGATCTCCGGCACCACCGCTGCGCTGTCCGCGGTGATCGACGACCGCATCACCGTGCTGGAACTCGTCGGGCCGCCGGGCGCCGACGTCGGTGTGCGGGTCGGGCAGAGTTATCCGTTCGCTCCGCCGGTTGGGCTGATGTTCGTGCTGTGGGACGACGTCGCACTGCGCGACTGGCTGGCCAAGGAGCCCACGATCCCGCTGCGCACCGACGGCGAGCGAATGGACCGCGTCGTCGCCGAATGCCGCCAAACGGGATACCTCGTCGAGCGCCTCACGCCTGGCGGACGACGGCTGTACGCGCTGATGTCGGGAATGTCGAACAGGCTGCCCGACGAGCTACAGGCGCTGCTGGGCGAGCTGGTTGCCGACATCGGCGAACGAGTTCACCTACGAAGTCAGAACCCGCCCGGTGGCCGTCAACGCCATGACATCAGCGTGATCTCGGCACCCGTGTTCGACCACCATCAGCGCCAGGCCATGGTGGTGTCGCTTCAGATCGGCCGGGCCATCACCGACACGGAGATCGCCAAGCGCGCGCGAGCGCTGACGGCCACTGCCGATGTGCTCACCAGCCGGCTCGGTGGGACCAAGCCGGCTTTCGATCTTTAGAGGTCCGCGAGCACCGTGAGCGCGTCAGTCGGCGACACCTGCATTCCGCAGCGATCCTTGAACGCGGTGAGGGGCGCTTGAATGGCGCGAATCTCGTCTGCCTGATCAGGGTGTGCATCGGTGTAGTCCTCGAACTGCCCGACCGCGATGAAGGCCGGCTGGCGCGTGGCATCGATCAGCGCCTGGTTGGCGTCGGGATGAGCCGCGAAATACGTCGATAGCTGCGTGGTCACCGTGCTGATGGTCGACGCCAGAGTGGCGGCGTTGCAGTCGTCGGTCGCGGCCGGGGCGGGCGCCGGCGTGTCTTCCGGGTCTGCGCTGGCTGCTGGAATGGCAAGCGTGGCGCAGGCCGCGCCTGCTGCAAGTGCTCCGAATAGAGTCCGCCGGGCACGCGTCACCGCTGGGGTCATGAGATTGCTCCTTTGTTCAGGCCACTGACAGTAAGTTCGCCGGCGACGAGGTAGGTGTTACCAATGTTGCAGGCGAGACGGGCTGAGTAAGCACTCATCGCGCCGGCGGAGAGTGCCGACGCGATGAGTGGTGTCGTTAGACGATTAGACGCCCTGCAGGGCCTCTGAGATCGGCGTTGGCCGGACCACGATGCCGCACTGGCTGGCCAGGTCGGCAGCAGGCTTGTTGATGGCCTTCAGCTCGGTCTCGACCTGCGGGTTATCCGCGAAGTACGCGCGATACGCGATCTGAGCCTCATCCATCGGCTGCTTCGCGATCTCCGTCAAGTCCTCGTTGGCCTCGGGATGGGCAGTGAGATACGTGCTCATCTGCGCCGAAACCGTGCTCGACGTGTTGGCAGCCCCACTGAACGTGCAGGTATCTGGCGTTGTGGGGGTAACCGGCTCAGCATTGGCGGTCGGCATGATCATCGCCGCAGATGCGACGCCACCAAGCAGGCCGCCTGCGAACATGCCGTACAGGCCGCGTCGAACGGTCATTTCGGACATCTTCATCAGAAAACACACTCCTATCGGTCTGCGATTGTTGGTCGCACACCGAGGCCTATCCGAATACCAGCACCGCTAAACGGCCACGGCCGCGCGGCGGGCCGCAGGCACGCGCCGTCACGCCTGGACAGCGGCAGATAACAGAAAGCAGAAAAAAGTTGGTTAGCCGCCCTAGCGGGCGACCGTTTCGCCGCTGTCCAGCTCGCGCTAGCTGACGCTCGCCACTGCGAAGGGCAGCACCACCGGCGCGCCGGCCTGCCGCAGCACGCGGGCCGCCATCGTCAGTGTCCAGCCGGTATCGGTGATGTCGTCGACCAGCAACAGCGGACCGTCGATGGGCGGCAGCTCAGGTGCCTCCCACGACCCGTCCAGCGCAGCAACCCGGTACGCGGAGTTCGCCGCCGTCGCGGGACGGCGATCCGCCCGGTAGCGCAACGTACCGAGATCCCGGAGCCGGCCCAGTTCGGCGAGCCGACGCGCGAATGACGCGACGAACTGCGGGCGGCGTTCGGAGTCCAGCGCCATGACCACCGTCGGCCGTGTCTCCCACTCCCAGGCCGCCAGCACATCTACCGCCGCGCGCACCACGTCTTCGGGCACGTCACCGTCGGGCTCGTCGAGGACCGCACGCAGACGCGCACCCCAACCCAGATCCGTCAGCCTGCCGATGACCCGGCCCGCTGCGGGACCGTCGGAAATACGGCCGCTCAGCGTGATTCCGAGGTTCTTCAATCCCGACGGCCACTGTTTGCGCGGCGTGACCTCGACCCCGGGCCGCATCAGCCGAGCCCGGGTGTCCTCGGCAGCCGCTTCGTCGACGCTGGCGTCGTACCGGGCGCCGGTGCAGTTGTCACACCGCCCACACCGCTCGCCGTCGGCCAGATCGGGGTCGTTGAGTTGCGTGCGCAGATAGGTCATTCGGCAGTCGGCGGTGTCGACGTAGTCGAGCATCGCCTGCTGCTCGCGGGTACGCGCTTCGTCGAGCCTGCGGTAGCGCTCCTCGTCGTAGACCCAGTCCTGACCGGTGCTGATCCAGCCGCCCTTGACGCGCCGGACCGCACCGTCGACGTCGAGGACCTTGAGCACCATCTCCAATCGCGTCCGGCCCATGTCGACCATCGTCTCCAGGGCCGGTGTCGACTGTGCGCGCTCGGGCTCGAGTGCCCGAATCACGTTGCGCACCATGGCTTCGGAGGGAAACGCCACCGACGCGAAGAAGCGCCAGACGTCACGGTCCTCCTTCCCGGGCAGCAGCACCACCTCGGCGCGTTCGGTGGACCGGCCCGCGCGACCGACCTGCTGGTAGTAGGCGATCGGTGACGGCGGGGCGCCGAGGTGAACGACGAAGCCGAGGTCGGGTTTGTCGAAACCCATGCCGAGCGCGGATGTCGCGACCAGCGCCTTGACCCGGTTCGCGAGCAGGTCGAGTTCGAGTTGCTCACGCTCGGCGGCCTCGGTGGCGCCGGTGTAGGCCGCCACCTCGTGGCCCCGCTCGCGCAGCATGCTCGCGACGTCGTTGGCCTGCGCCACGGTCAAGGTGTAGACGATGCCGGAGCCCGGTAACGATTCGACGTTCGCGGCGAGCCAGGCCGCGCGCAGGGTGGTGTTACCCGCATTCACCACCGACAGCCGCAGCGACTGCCGGTCCAGCCCGCCGCGCAGCACGACGGTCTCGCGGCCGCCGACACCCAGTTGGCTGCTGATGTCGGCGACGACCCGGTCGTTGGCGGTGGCGGTGGTCGCCAGCACCGGGATGCCCTCGCCGAGTTCGGCGATCAGCGTCCGGATGCGCCGGTAGTCGGGGCGGAAGTCGTGGCCCCAATCGGACACGCAATGCGCCTCGTCGACGACGACGAGCCCGGCGTCACGAGCCAGCGCGGGCAGCACACCGTCGCGGAAATCCGGATTGTTGAGCCGTTCCGGGCTGACCAGTAGGACGTCGAGATCGCCCGCGCCCACCGCGCGGTGCACGTCCTCCCAGTCTGCGATGTTGCTCGAGTTGATGGTGGCCGCTCGCACCCCGGCACGCTCGGCCGCGGCCACCTGGTTGCGCATCAGCGCCAGCAGTGGCGACACGATCACCGTCGGGCCGCGCCCTCCCGTCCGCAGGAGCTTGGCGGCGATGAAGTAGACCGCTGACTTGCCCCAGCCGGTGCGCTGCACGACGAGCGCCTGCCTGCGGTGAACCACCAAGGCTTCGATGGCCCGCCATTGGTCGTCGCGCAGCAGCGCATCCGACCCGGCCAGTTGTTCGAGGATGGTTTGCGCGTCATCCCGGGTCGCAGTCGCCATGGCTCCCATCGTGCCTACTCGGTCCGACGAGCCGCGGCGACCGAGTCAGGTTCCGGCGGGCGCCGCGTCCTGCTCGCGTTTGATCTCCAGCGCGATGTCGATGAGTTGGTCCTCCTGGCCGCCGATGAGCTTGCGCTGACCGGCGCGATGCAGCAGCTTGTGCGCGGGCACGCCATAGCGCTCTGATTGCCGGATGGCGTGCTTGAGGAAGCTCGAGTAGACCCCGGAATAGCCCATGATCAGCGCGTTGCGGTCGAGCAGGCATTCGGCGGGCATCGCGGGCGCGACGACCTCCTCGGCGGCATCGGCGATGTCGAAGAAGTCGATGCCGGTCTTGACGCCGATCTTGTCGAACACCCCGATCAGCGCCTCGACGGGCGCGTTGCCCGCACCTGCGCCGAACCGCCGGCACGATCCGTCGATCTGTTTCGCGCCTGCCCGCACCGCCTCGATGCTGTTGGCGACCCCGAGGCCGAGGTTCTCGTGGCCGTGGAAGCCGACCTGCGCGTCGTCACCGAGTTCGGCCACCAGCGCGGCGACGCGGTCGGCCACGCCCTCCAGCACCAGCGCGCCCGCGGAGTCGACGACGTACACGCACTGGCAGCCGCCGTCGGCCATGATGCGGGCCTGCGCGGCCAGCTTCTCCGGCGCGATGGTGTGGCTCATCATCAGGAAGCCGACCGTCTCCAGGCCGAGCTCGCGGGCCAGCCCGAAGTGCTGGATCGACACGTCGGCCTCGGTGCAGTGGGTCGCGATCCGGCAGATCGAGCCGCCGTTGTTCTGCGCCTCCTTGATGTCCTCCTTGGTGCCGACACCCGGCAGCATCAGGAACGCGATCTTGGATTCCTTGGCGGTCTCGGCCGCGAGCTTGATCAGCTCCTGCTCGGGCGTCTTGGAGAAGCCGTAGTTGAAGCTCGACCCGCCGAGGCCGTCGCCGTGCGTGACCTCGATGACCGGGACGCCTGCCGCGTCGAGCGCTGCGACGATCGCGCCCACCTCGTCCTTGGTGAACTGGTGGCGCTTGTGGTGCGACCCGTCCCGCAGCGAGGTATCCGTCATCCGGATGTCCCACATGGGGTTGAAGTAGATGTCGTCGATGCTCATGCTTGGCCTCCTCCGGCCGGCGGCCGACAGAGACTTTCCTTGGCGATCTCCTCGCCGACCTTGGTGGCCGCCGCGGTCATGATGTCCAGGTTTCCAGCGTAGGGCGGCAGGTAGTCGCCCGCACCCTCCACTTCGATGAACGTGGTGACCAGCGCCTGCCCGCCGGAGTTGATCGACGGATCGTCGAACTGCGGCTCGTTGAGCAGTCGGTAGCCCGGCACGTAGGTCTGCACCTCGGCGACGACATCGCGGATCGACTGGGCGATCGCGTCGCGGTCGGCGTCCTCTGGGATGGCGCAGAAGATGGTGTCGCGCATGATCATCGGCGGATCGGCGGGGTTGAGGATGATGATGGCCTTGCCGCGCTTGGCGCCGCCGATCGTCTCCACTCCCTTGCTGGTGGTCTTGGTGAACTCGTCGATGTTGGCGCGCGTCCCCGGCCCCGCCGACACCGATGCCACCGACGCGACGATCTCGGCATAGGGCACCTCGACGACGCGTGACACCGCGTACACGATCGGGATCGTGGCCTGCCCGCCGCAGGTGATCATGTTGACGTTCGGCGCGTCCAGATGCTCGCGCAGGTTCGCCGGAGGAATCACCGCGGGCCCGACGGCCGCGGGCGTCAGGTCGATGGCCCTAATGCCCGCCTCGGCGTAGCGCGGCGCTGCATCGCGGTGCACGTAGGCGCTGGTGGCCTCGAACAACAGGTCCGGCTTCTCGTCGAGGCTCAATAGCCAGTCGGCACCCTCGGCGCTGGTCTCCAAGCCCAGCTTGCGGGCCCGCGCGAGACCCTCGCTGTCGGGGTCGATCCCGACCATCCAGCGCGGCTCCAACCACTCCGACCGCAGCAGCTTGTACAACAGGTCGGTGCTGATGTTGCCGGATCCGACGATCGCGGCTGATGCCTTTGAGGGCATATGTGCTCCTTACTCGAACGACAGGTGGACCGAACCCAGCCCGTCGAAGTCGGCGACGAAATCATCCCCGGGGTTGGCGTCGAACGCCTTGGTGCACGACCCGGGTAACACGATGTCCCCAGCCTTCAGCCGGACGCCGAAGCTGTCCACCTTGCGAGCCAGCCACGCCACCGCCGTCACCGGATTTCCCAGCACGGCGTCACTGCGGCCCTTGGCGACGACCTCACCGTTGCGGGTCAACACCGCGTCGATGCTCGTAATGTCGATGTCCTTGGGGGAAACCCGCGCTTCACCGAGGACCCAGCCGGCCGACGACGCGTTGTCGGCGATCGTGTCGCACAGCTTGATCTTCCAGTCCCTGATACGGGTGTCGATCAACTCGATGGCCGGGGCGAACGCGGCGGTGGCGGCCAGCACGTCGTCCTCGGTGCAGCCCTCCCCCGGCAGGTCGTCGGCCAACACGAATCCGACCTCGACCTCGACCCGCGGGTAGAGATACCTCCCGGCGGGTACCGGCCGGTCCTCGAAGACAGCCATCTCGTCGAGCAGGTGCCCGTAGTCGGGCTCGTCGACGCCCATCATCTCCTGCATCGCCTTGCTCGACAGCCCCACTTTGTGGCCGATCACCCTGGCGCCCTCCGCCACCCGCTGCCGGATGTTGATCAGCTGGATCTCGTAGGCGTCGACCACGTCGATGTCGGGGTTAGCGGTGGTCAGCGGGGCGATCGGGACGCGGCTGCGTTCGGCCTCCGCCAGGTCGGCGGCCAGCTCGTCACGAACCTCGACAGTGAGCATTTTCGCGAAGTCCCCTCGTATCTTCCGACCGGGCCAGTTGTTCCCAGGCGGGGCAATTCTATAACGTGTTCTACATGACAGGACAGGAGTACGACGTCGTCGTGGTCGGAAGCGGCGCCGCCGGCATGGTCGCTGCCCTCACCGCCGCCCATCAGGGCCTTTCAACATTAGTCGTAGAAAAGGCCGCACACTATGGCGGATCCACCGCCCGATCGGGCGGTGGGGTATGGATCCCGAACAACGAAGTCCTCAAGCGGGACGGCGTCTCCGATACGGCTGACGCGGCGCGGACATACCTGCACGGCATCATCGGCGACGTCGTCGAGCCGGAACGCATCGACACCTATCTCGACCGGGGCCCGGAGATGCTGTCCTTCGTGTTGAAGCACACACCGCTGAAGATGTGCTGGGTGCCCGGTTACTCCGACTACTACCCGGAGTCCGCAGGCGGCAGGTCCGGCGGTCGTTCGATCGAACCCAAGCCGTTCAACGCCAAGAAACTCGGCGCCGACGAAGCGGGTCTGGAGCCCCCTTACGGCAAGGTTCCGCTCAATGTCGTTGTGATGCAGCAGGACTACGTGCGGCTCAACATGCTCAAGCGCCATCCGCGCGGGGTGCTGCGCAGCCTCAGGGTCGGTGCCCGCACCATGTGGGCCAAAGCAACTGGCAAGAACCTCGTCGGTATGGGGCGCGCGCTCATCGCTCCGCTGCGGGTCGGCCTGCAGAAGGCCGGGGTGCCGGTGCGGCTCAACACGGCGTTCACTGACCTGTACGTCGAGGACGGCGTGGTGGCGCGGTATCTATGTCCGCGATACGAACTCGCCCGAATCCGCTGAGCCCGAACTGATCCGGGCACGCCGCGGCGTGATCCTCGGCTCGGGAGGTTTCGAGCACAACGAGCAGATGCGGGTGAAGTACCAGCGCGCCCCGATCACCACCGAGTGGACGGTCGGCGCCAAGGCCAACACCGGTGACGGCATCATCGCGGGTGAAAAGCTCGGCGCCGCACTGGACGTCATGGAGGACGCCTGGTGGGGGCCGACGGTGCCGCTGGTCGGCGCACCCTGGTTCGCGCTGTCGGAACGCAACTCGCCCGGCTCGATCATCGTGAACATGTCGGGCAAGCGGTTCATGAACGAGTCGATGCCGTACGTCGAGGCGTGCCACCACATGTACGGCGGCGAGTACGGCCAGGGCCCCGGCCCCGGCGAGAACATCCCGGCGTGGCTGATCTTCGACCAGCAGTACCGCGACCGCTACATCTTCGCGGGACTGCAACCGGGACAGCGCATTCCGAAGAAGTGGCTGGAGTCCGGCGTCATCGTCACGGCCGACACGGTGGAGGAGCTGGCCGCCAAGGCGGGGCTGCCCGCAGCAGGCCCTTGGCCGCGACGGTGGAGCGGTTCAACGGCTTCGCGCGCTCGGGCACCGACGAGGACTTCCATCGCGGCGAGAGCGCCTACGACCGCTATTACGGCGATCCGACCAACAAGCCGAATCCCAACCTCGGCGAGATCAGCCATGGGCCGTACTACGCGGCCAAGATGGTGCCGGGCGACCTCGGCACCAAGGGCGGCATCCGTCACCGACGTGCACGGCCGCGCGCTGCGCGACGACGGTTCGGTGATCGACGGTCTCTATGCCGCAGGCAATGTCAGCGCACCGGTGATGGGCCACACCTATCCTGGCCCCGGCGGCACGATCGGGCCGGCGATGGCGTTCGGCTACCTTGCGGCCCTGCACCTGGCCGGGAAGGCCTGAGATGCCGATCAACCTCGACGAGGCGCTCGGCGCGCAGCTCGATCCGGTCGAATTCTCTTGGACCAGTAGCGATATCCAGCTCTACCATCTCGGTCTGGGCGCGGGTCAGGATCCGATGGACAAGCGCGAGCTGCGCTATCTCGTCGACGACACCCCGCAGGTACTGCCGACGTTCGGCAATGTCGCGCAGAGCTTCCACATGACCGAGCCGCCGACGGTGCAGTTCCCCGGCATCGACATCGAGCTGAGCAAGGTGCTGCACGCCAGCGAGGCGGTGTCGGCGCCCGCGCCGATCCCGCCGTCGGGCACCGGTCGCGCGGTCACCAGGTTCACCGACATCTGGGACAAGGGCAAGGCCGCGGTGATCTGGTCGGAGACGACGGTCACCACGCCCGGACGGCACGCCGCTGTGGACGCAGAAGCGGTCGATCTTCGCCCGCGGCGAGGGCGGGTTCGGCGGCGAGCGCGGACCGTCGACGTCGTCCGAGCCGCCGCGAGCGCGCGCCGGACTTCGAACTGTCCATCGCGGTGTCGCCGCAGCAGGCGCTGCTCTACCGGATGTGCGGGGACCGCAACCCGCTGCACTCCGATCCCGAATTCGCTGCGGCCGCAGGCTTTCCCAGGCCGATCCTGCACGGCCTGTGCACCTACGGGATGACGTGCAAGGCGATGGTGGACGCGCTGCTCGACGGCGACACCGCACGCGTCGGCAGCTACGGCGCCCGGTTCGCCGGCGTGGTGTTCCCCGGCGAGACGCTGAAGGCGAGCGTCTGGAAGGAAGGCGACGGCTTCCGTGCGGTCGTCACCGCACCCGAGCGCGACGACGCGGTTGCGCTGGCCGTTGATCCCGGCTTAGTGGCGAGTCACACTCAAAGCTGACCCTTCAGGTGCTCGGCAAGTCGTGCAGTAAGCGCCAGCAGAGTCAGCGTCGGATTTGCATACCCGATCCCCGTAGGGAATACCGAGCTTCCTGCAACATAGACGTTGTCGAGCCCGTGCACGCGGCAGCTTTCATCTACCACACCAAACTCCGGATCGACGTGCATCCGCGTTCCCCCCATCGGATGATGCAAGCCGTAGAACTGAGGCCGGAAAGATCGCTCCCAGTCGTACCAGGGTCGGAGGTGGCCGAGCCCCGCTGCATTGATTTGCGTCGTCAAAATCTCGATCGACCGCCGGATGTTGTTGACGATCGCTCTCCGACCAAAGATGATCGAATTGAACCCTTTTGCGGCCGAGTCGATCTCGGTCATGGATCAGCGTGGTCTTTGTCCCGATGCGGCGTTTGCTCGAATGCGGGCCAAAGTTCAAGGGCCCGGAACTTGCTTGAATCCGCCGCGGCCTGCGACCACCCTCCGCGATATTCTGCGAAATCTACATTCCGGTAGGTGCGTAAGAACGCAAATGCATCGAGCGGAGACCGCAGAACTGAGATCGTGTCAGCAAACGGCCGGGACGGTCGCTGGCACTAGAGGACGGCCAAGTCCACGATGGCGTGATGCGCGTCGGTCCCCGAAGCCGCGTCCACGGGGCGAGAACGCAACACTCATATTGAGCAGATTCTCGGAATCCTTGACCTCGTCTGAAAGCGTCAGAAATCCGCTCACCATTTGCCCGCCGACACGGCGGATGTCATACAGGCCAATGCTTTTGGTAGACAGGCGATCCCCTCTATGCCGTGGATGTAGGCCTCGCCGAGCTCCCTGGCCCGTTCTTTCAGCTGCTTGCTATGGACACAGGTTCGAACTCGACCCAACCGGGGCGTCGACCGACGCAGCCGGCAAACCCAACCGCCAGTACGTTGGAGACAAAGATGTCCGGGCGGCCAAGGATTTGCTGCACCGAGCGGTCAACAAAACGCCCGAGAGACTTGAGGGCGAGTGAAGAAGTCCCGCGCTTCGACTATCCATGCAGGCATCGCTGTCAAGTCCAGCTGGGTGCCTTGACTCTCTACCTGTAAGGGCGAAAGACTCATTGCCGTCCGCGCACCGTCTAAAAGGCCCTTGCCAACTCGACAAACCTGGTGGTCGCGTCCGTCTGTTTCATCGGTCTGGACGACCCGTGATGAAGAAATCACACCTGCGGTCGGGGACCAAGCAACGCGGGGGCGCCAGCATAGCGTGACGGATAACCGCAACGAGGCACATTTGCAAAAAATACCGGTGAAATATGAGCAAACACCGGAGCGGTCGGGCCGGGAGCCGTAGCAACGTTGCTGCCTACGCTCACGTTGATTTTTGTGAACAGCGTGGTTCGGACTGTGCGAGGGGACGCATTGTGTTTGCGACGCGACCAGATACCAGCACATAAAACACCAGTTCAGATCGCGTCTCTCCCAGCTGGCTGAGGGTTGGCGGCGATGGCCGGGCGGTTGGCTGAAATCCCCCGCCACGTCGTGATTGACAGGTTGGTAGAAGTCTGGAATGCTCACAAACGATCCTCAGGGGAAAGGCTTAGGTGGGGCACATGAACACGATGGCTACGATGGCTACAAAGCTTCAAATCGGCACCGCAGCATGCGCGATCGCAGCCGCTGCGACGCTAGTGCCGGCCGCTCAGGCTGCGCCCGCTCTGCCAATGCCAACCACACCGGTGTCGCAGCTTCTTGCGGAGGATTGGTGGTATTTCGGCCCGCCTACTCCGGAATCATCCCCCGGTACCACCATATATAGCTTGGGTGCCGGTTAACTATTTTGCGTCGAACCCGGCTTTATTACAAACGCTTTTGGGTTTACCTATTATTGGGGGAGTCCTTCAGTTTTTCGCAGGTATTAACTACGTAGCGTGCATCGGGGGGCTGAATGGCAGAATCGGGCCGTGCGGGCTTCGCTCTGAATGGATGGGGCCGCTTCGGCAGCGACGGTTGCTAGCCTCGTACTCGTCCGTTATATCATACCCGTCCGTTATCGGTCGTTCGACGCGTGGATATGAGGTAGTTCCTGTGATCCTTGGCTCTCGAACCACGGACCTCAGGCGGGTACGGGATCCGCCTGAGTGGGAATTTTCTCGCGGCCTTCGTTTAGACGTCGTCGGACGGTGAAGACGACGGTTCTGCGCAAAAGGATAGCGACGGCCCTGCGGATAGCGACGGCCCTGCGAAAAGACTTCGACTCAGGCCCGAAGTTCGGCGTCGCGCTACATTCAGGGTATGCTATTGGTAGCCGTAGCTTTCGTGTTGGTTGGCTGGCGTTCGAGCCTTTCAAGCGAAGTCGAACCTCGAAGAAGCGCGCAACAGCGCTCAACAGGCGAAAGAAGCGCTGTTGAAGGGGGATATCGAGGACGCCGCGAAATGGGTAGACGAAGCGCATTCCCATGCCCAGACGGCACGGGACGCGACGCATTCGCTGCCGTGGAACATCGCGTCGGCCGTGCCGTGGCTGGGAGGCCCATTCAAGACAGGTCAACAGATATCCGATGTCGTGCCACGGCCTGGTAGCCGATGTATTGCAGCCTTCGGCAGATGTCGCGGCAGCGATCGTCGCCGGACCGGTTGCTCGAAGGCGGCCGGGTAGACGTGCAACTCCTTCGCGACGCAGGAACCGAAGCTGAGCGAGATATCGAGCAGCTGCCGCGAAACTGGATGACGCAGGCCAGCGCGATTTCGGACCCGACGTATCTTCTCGCTGCTGCGCGACGCTCGCACGCAACTTCAGGCGCAGACGTCTGAATGTCACCGGGTTGCTCGAGAACACGGCTCTGGCCGCACGTCTCGCACCATCGATGATGGGCGCGGACGGCCCCCGCACCTATTTCATGGCTTTCCAGACCAATGCTGAAGCCCGCGGCACCGGTGGGACTGCTCGGCGGATTTGGAGTACTTCGCTTCGACAACGGCACTCCGACGTGGAGACCTTAGGGCCGAACACCGAACTGACAAGGCATTCTACTTCCCATCGATCTCGGCCCGGAATTCGCCAAGCAGTACGGATTCACCAATCCTATAACCGATTTCCGCAACAGCAATTTGAGCTCCCACTTCCCATACGCCGCCCAAATCTGGAAGTCCATGTGGGCGCAGCAGTCCGGGATCGAACGTCGACGGAGTCATCGCGATCGACCCGGTCGCATCTGAGTTACATCCTGGGTGCGGTCGGACCGGTAACGATGCCGGACGGTGAGACGATAACGAAGGACAACGTAGTCGAGCTGACGGAATCGACTGCCTACAGCCGGTTTCCGACGGACAACGATGCGCGCAAGCAATATCTTCAGGATATCGCCAGCGAAGTCGTGAAGAAAATGACAGGACGAGGTGCAGTCGCCGCGCCAGCTGCTCGATGCCCTCGGAAGGCGGTCAGCGAAGGCCGCATCGCGGTGTGGAGTTCATCGCCGGCCGAACAGCAGCTTCTCGAGGAGACTCCGCTAGCACATGTGGTTCCGGACGATCCAGCGCCGTATGCCGGGGTGGTGATCAACAACCTCGGCGGAAACAAGCTCGATTACTATCTGACGGCGAGAGATCGAGTACTCGGCCGATGGGTGTGATGGCGAAACGAGGAAATCGACGGTCACTGTTCGGTTGACAAACACTGTGCCCACTGCGGACCGTTGCCGGATTACGTCGCCGGTTCAACAGTGGCTGCCCAACTTCCGATCAAATTGCCCAGCGGCACCAATGTGGCCTCGGGTTTCTCTTCTCGCGACGACGAATGCGAAACTGGCGAGAGCCACTGTCGATGGTGAGCAAGCTGCCGGTATTCACTGGCACCGAACGCGGCCACCCGATCTTCGAAGCACAGGTGCCCATACCGCGCGGCGCACAGTCGAATTGAGGTACTTACTCACCGAACCGACGTCTCCGGGTGCACCTCGTGTTCCGATTCAGCCATTGCTGGACAACGTCACTCCGGTGGTATCGGTGCCCGAATGCTCGGGATGAGCGGCGCCGTCCGTTTGTAGTGGCACTGGCCGGCGGCGTCCAGCGATCGTCGCGGTCATCGCATCTTGGCTCGGCAGAAGCATCGGCACCTCGGGCAGTTCCACCGCGGCTGGGTTCCCAGTTCGGGCCAACGGGCTTCTCGGCGGACTACATCACGCAACTCCTCTGCCTCGGCACCCACGGTCACCCCATTCATCGTCCACATCGTCTTGGGCAAGGTCGTGTTCGAGCCGCGCCGGAACCGACAGCCCGGCGTGGAGCCTCCCGGCCCGTGCCCGCCAGCTGTTTGACCGCGTTATCGACGCGCCTTTCGCGCCGACGTCGGCACTGCGGTGCCTGCGGTGACGTCCACGGCGTGGACAATTGAATTGTCCGGGGCGAGCGAGGACGGCCTCGAGCCGGCATACGGCAAGGTTCCGCTGAACGTCGTGGTGATGCAACAGGATTACGTCCGGCTGAACGTGCTCAAGCGGCATCCGCGCGGGGTGCTGCGCAGCCTGAAGGTCGGCGCGCGCACGATGTGGGCCAAGGCGACGGGCAAGAACCTGGTCGGCATGGGTCGCGCCTTGATCGCCCCGCTGCGCATCGGCCTTCAGAAGGCAGGCGTGCCCGTCCAGTTGAATACCGCGTTGAGGGATCTGTACGTCGAGGACGGTGCCGTCCGCGGTATCTATGTGGTCGCAGACAACGGTCACCACGCCGGACGGCAAACCGCTGTGGACGCAAGAAGAGGTCGATCTTCGCGCGCGGCGAGGGTGGGTTCGGCGGAGAACGCGGAGCGTCGACCTCATCTGAGCCACCGCAGCGCGCCGCGGACTTCGAACTGTCGATCGCGGTATCGCCGCAGCAGGCGCTGCTGCACCAGCATGTGCGGTGACCGCAACCCGCTGCACTCTGATGCCGAATTCGCTTCCGCCGCAGGCTTTCCCAAGCCGATTCTGCATGGCCTGTGCACCTACGGCATGACCTGCAAGGCGCTGGTCGACGCGTGCTCGACGGTGACACCGCCCGAATCGGAAGCTACGGCGCCCGGTTCGCCGGCGTCGTCTTCCCCGGCGAGACGCTCAAGGCCAGCGTCTGGAAGGAAGCGGGCACTCCGGCGATCGTGACCGCGCCGGACCGCGACAACGCGGTGGCGCTGGCAGGCGTGGAGCTGACACCGACCTGAGTGCTGACCACTTCGAGCTGACCCTTGAGGTGGTCAGCGAGGCGATCGGTGAGCGCCAACAGGCTCACGTCGGATTTGCGTAGCCGATCCCGGTCGAGAACACCGAGCTTCCGGCAACGTAGACGTTGGTGAGTCCGTGAACGCGACTGTTTTAGTCTACCGCACCGAACTTCGGATCGACGTGCATCCGCGTTCCCCCCATGGGGTGGTGAAAGCCGTAGAACACAGGCCGGAACGACCGATTCCAGTCGTACCAAGGTCGTAGTTGGCCGAGTCCGGCCGAATTGATCTGAGCCGTGAAGATTTCGATCGACCGCCGAATATTGCTTCGATCGGTGTCTGACCAAAGGTGCTCGAATCGCACTCTTCTGCGACCGAGGTGATCGCGGTCGTCAGCAAGCGTAATCCTGTTGTCCCGATGTGGTGTCTGCTCGAATGCAGCCCAGAGTTCAAGCGCCCGGAACTTTCTCGAATCCGCGGCGGCTTGCGACCATCCCCCGCGATACTCGGCGAAGTCCAATGACCTGAAGTTGCGCAAGAATGCGTACGCGTCGGCGGGAGAGCGCAGAATCGAGCCCATATCGGCGAGCGGCCGGGACGGGCGCTCGCCCTGTCTGAGGCCTGCCAAATCCATAATGGCGCTATGCGCGTCCGTCCCGAAGCCGCGGCCACGAGGTGAGAGCGCAACGCTCATGTTGAGCAGTTTCTCGGAATCTTTGACTTCGTCCGAGAGCGTCGGAATCCGCTCACCATGTGACCATCGACCCATCGGATGTCGTACAGGCCAAGGCTGCCGTAGACATCCTTATCCTGCGGGAACATGAATCCATGACGAACTCTGGGTGGTCCGTTACGTAGCGGCCGACGTTGTCGTGCCGATTTCCAACGGCACCCGGACGCGCCACATCGGACGAAAGCAGCAGCTGTACATTCTCGAGCCCGCCGCATGCCAGGACGTAGGTGTCTGCTTGCACCCAGAATCGCTGCCCGTCATTTCGGGCCACGCTGAGATTGCGCACGCGATTGGCCGATGCGCCCGACTCAAGCGCGGCAGCGGTGCACCCAAGATAGAGGGCGATGTTCTCCGCCAAAGGAGTTCGTCGCGATAATAGACA